>NZ_QPJJ01000003.1 GCF_003337485.1 Saliterribacillus persicus | reverse complement strand
ATCCCTCAGAGACGATGAGGTAGATAGGTTCGAGGTGGAAGCGTGGTGACACGTGTAGCTGACGAATACTAATCGATCGAGGACTTAACTAAACATATAAAGGGAAAGCGACTGTACAATAGCGTACGAATAGAGTAGCCAGACTGTGGCACAGTGTTTTTCTGTGCAAGGGATGGATAATCTATACGCTAGCTATTAGGAGCTGGAACTGGATTAAAAATGTTTGATCTGTCATACACCTTATCTAGTTTTGAAGGTATATTTTTTATAAATTTATACTTGATTTTTTGATGATAAATAGTATAATATTTGTTGTCACTAAAAATGTTAGCACCACAAAGACATGAATAAGAATGGTCTGGTAGCAATAGCGAAGAGGTCACACCTGTTCCCATGCCGAACACAGTAGTTAAGCTCTTCAGCGCCCATGGTAGTTGGGGCTTGCGCCCCTGCGAGAGTAGGACGTTGCCAGGCATATCATCCATTCCACAGTAGCTCAGTGGTAGAGCAATCGGCTGTTAACCGATCGGTCGTAGGTTCGAATCCTACCTGTGGAGCCAATGGAGAGCTGTCCGAGTGGCCGAAGGAGCACGATTGGAAATCGTGTAAACCGCTAACGTGGTTTCGAGGGTTCGAATCCCTCGCTCTCCGCCACTACATATGATATAATTGGCCCGTTGGTCAAGTGGTTAAGACACCGCCCTTTCACGGCGGTATCACGGGTTCGAATCCCGTACGGGTCACCATTTGGAGGATTAGCTCAGCTGGGAGAGCACCTGCCTTACAAGCAGGGGGTCGCAGGTTCGAGCCCTGCATCCTCCACCATTTATATCTTTAAACTTTATATTATTATTATCGCGGGGTGGAGCAGTCTGGTAGCTCGTCGGGCTCATAACCCGAAGGTCGCAAGTTCAAATCTTGCCCCCGCAACCAATTTATTTCACTAATGTGATATTTAATTTGGTCCGGTAGTTCAGTTGGTTAGAATGCCTGCCTGTCACGCAGGAGGTCGCGGGTTCGAGTCCCGTCCGGACCGCCACTTATACATATCATAGTATATACCTTTTAATTGGCTCGGTAGCTCAGTCGGTAGAGCAACGGACTGAAAATCCGTGTGTCGGCGGTTCGATTCCGTCCCGAGCCACCACTTTTTTTTATTTTCTCATTTATATATGGAGGGATAGCGAAGTTGGCCAAACGCGGCGGACTGTAAATCCGCTCCCATCGGGTTCGTAGGTTCGAGTCCTACTCCCTCCACCATTTTCTTTTATAAAACATCATATTCATATCATAGGGGTATAGTTTAAAGGTAGAACAGAGGTCTCCAAAACCTCCGGTGTGGGTTCGATTCCTACTACCCCTGTTTTTTTGATTCATGGCGATCATGGCGAAGTGGTTAACGCACCGGATTGTGGTTCCGGCACGCGTGGGTTCGATCCCCACTGGTCGCCCCATTTATTTATATTGGGCTATAGCCAAGCGGTAAGGCAACGGTTTTTGGTACCGTCATGCGCTGGTTCGAATCCAGCTAGCCCAGCCACTTTGCGAAAGTAGTTCAGTGGTAGAACACCACCTTGCCAAGGTGGGGGTCGCGGGTTCGAATCCCGTCTTTCGCTCCAAATAAGTAAGGCGGTATAGCCAAGTGGTAAGGCAGAGGTCTGCAAAACCTTTATCACCGGTTCAAATCCGGTTACCGCCTCCAATACATGCCGGTGTGGCGGAATTGGCAGACGCGCACGACTCAAAATCGTGTTCCTCTGGAGTGCCGGTTCGACCCCGGCCACCGGTACTTATTTTTTCGTTAGTAAGATAATCAATTTATCGTGAATATACCGAAATATCAACGTTTCTCACATTGTGGGAGACGTTTTTTTGTATTTGTTTATAGAAATAATACGTTGATTTTGTGTTTAATAAATAGTCTCTAATCGTGCGAACTAATCGTGTGCAGACGTACGAAAGGAAGATGTTAATGACAAGACGTAAGAATAATTTAAATGACCGTGAATTATCCATAGTTCGAAAAAGTGCCAAATCATATGCAGAATCATTTAAAGAAGCGTTAAGTCTCTTCGTAGATGATTGTGACCTCCGCAATTTAAGACCGTTTACTATTCGTTATTACCAGAATGAAATACATGCCTTTCTTAATCAATTAGAGGAACAAGGTATTGATACTACACAATTAAAGCCGTATGAGGTTAAAGAAAGCCTTATAGAAGAGAATGTCATCCGCTATATGAGGAAATACAAAGGGGCAAAGATTGTATCCATTAATACGCGTTTACGGGCATTACGTTCATTCTATAATTTTCTATACAAGAAGAAGCATATTAATAATAATCCAATGGAAAACGTTTCTTTATTGAAAGATAGAAAGCACGTTATACCTACATTTTCAAAGGAACAATTAAATACATTATTTAATCAACCAGATTTAACAACGTTCACTGGTGTTAGGGACTATACAATTATGATGGTATTTCTTGAAACGGGAGTCCGTGTTAATGAGATGTCGGGGCTTTCTCTAGCTGATATTCAGTGGGAAGATAGTTTATTAAGGATTCGAAATGCCAAGACATATAGAGAACGACTAGTACCGATTCAAAGCGAAATGAAGAAGCAACTTAAGAAATATATCTCTATTCGAGGTGTTGTTGATACTGACGCTTTATTCATTACGGTTGATGGTACACCGCTTTTAAGACGTTCAATACAACAAAGAATAGACATATACGGGGCAAAAGCAAAAATTAAAGATGTTCGTTGTTCACCACATACGTTCCGACACACATTCGCAAAGCTAAGTGTTCAACAAGGTGCAAACATATTTGAGTTGCAAACTATCTTAGGACATACAAGCATGGAGATTGTTAAAACTTATGTAAACCTATTTGGTAATGATGTAAGAGACCGTCACAAAGACTTCTCACCGGTGAAAGTATTAAATAAGAGATAGACATAGGTTCCATTATGTCAGAAAGGGTCATAAATATAGGATTTTCACTTGCAGAAAAGTATTTGTTAGTCATGGATATATGAGGACAAAGTGGGAATATATCTATTTGTGTAATATGGTGGGCATGACATAGTTAAGAAAAAAATGTGGATGAAGTCGAATCGTGTTAAACGGTTCGGCTTTTATTTTATTTAAATATTATACCCCATGTAGGGGGAAATGGGGGCAGAGGTTATTCAACATAGTGCCCAAAGTATATTTATACCTTATTCCTTGTTAATTCCAATAATTTCATGTCACAAAATACTTCCGTTTTACCCAACTATAATAGACCGATTCTTTATCGGTTAAACAATTATAGAAAAGGGAGTTATCTAGTTATGGAACAAAATAAAATTAACAACGGAGTATTTTTGAAGGTGCATTTATCACTATATACAAGCGGACTAGCTACTAAGCTAGGAAAAGAACTAGGAACTCTAATGGCAATTGCTTCATATATGAACGAAGAAGGTAATTGTTATCCAACACAACGTCAATTAGCACAACGAACAGGAACTTCACCCAATCTAATTAACCGCCATATTAAAAAGTTATTAGCCTTTAGAATAAATGGTAAGCCAATATTGACAAGAAAAATTGTCCATAACGAACGAGGATTTAATAATTCAGTTTATAAGATTCATCCTATATCACAAATATCAATTTTCAAGGGTAATGTAGAATCTATCAATTTTTTAGAGTAGTTATTAGTTACAAATATATTGACCGTATCTATTTTGATGATATACTTGTATCTATTTTATGTATTAGCTTGTGTTTATTATAGATACTTAACAAGAACTATATAACTAGAACCAATAACAAGAACCAATTGAAGGGGAAAACCACCCCTTCCTTTCTATACAAAAGGATTAAGAGATAAATTTTCATTTACAATATTAGTGATAAAGATGACGGGGCATTTTGTTAGTATTAATTTGCACTGTTTGTTTACAAAAATTTGTTAAACTAAGATTAGAAGGATAAAATACAAAATAAAGCATGGGGAGAAGTAAGATGAACTATAAAATTGATATTTGTTTAGAGAATGATGAAAAGTTTTCAAATTTTTTACATCAAAAGATTAGAGAATTTAATAATAAGAATTCTATACATCATAAAAAAGCAAGGGAAAAAGAAGCAGTACAACCAATAAATATTATTGTGTCAGATAACAATAAGAATTGGATTGGTGGTTTAAATGCAGATGTTTATTGGAACTGGCTAGAAATTAACGATTTTTGGTTTTTTGAAGAATATAGAGGTGAAGGTTTAGGTGGGAAAATTCTCGCTAAAGCGGAGGCGATTGGTAAAGAGAAGGGTGCAATTAAGGCACTCTTAACTACTTTTGAATTTCAAGCCCGTTCTTTTTATGAAATTAAAGGTTATCAAGTTGTAGGTGAAATAAAAGATTATCCTCCTGGTAGCAGTTATTATACTATGGTTAAATCACTACTCTAAATATAGATTATAAGGATTACATTTACTTCACCAAACAACCGATTTAAGGAATTTAAAAGTTATTGTGAAAATATCGAATTTGCATTACAATGTTAAATATATTTAAATCGTACGAATAGAGACGAAAAGAAAAACCACAATTAACGTTAGAATATACGGTAATATCACGGTTTCTCACTGATTTACAAACGAATGAAAATAACTTCACGACTCAAAATCGTGTTCCTCACGGAGTGTCGGTTCGACCCCGACCACCGGTATTTTTAGTACTTCTTAAGTTAATTTAAAAATAAGCATATTGCGTTAGAATGTTGATATATCAATGTTCTAACGCTTTTTTTGATTTTTGAGTTTAAGATAGAAAACGATAGATTTTAGATCCATTTTACACATTTTATACACAACCATATTCTCGAAAGTTGCCGTTGTAGCAGCCTCACCTTCTACTCGTAATTCCCTGACAACATGAGAATATTCAAGCAAAATAGTCTCAATATCTCCATGTCCTAATCGCTCACTAACATAATATATAGAAACCTTTTTATACAATAATACACTTCCATGCGTATGTCTTAATCCATGCATCGTTACAGAAGTAATACCTAATTCATATAGCAACTCTTTTAAAACTTATTTGCAATCGTATTACTTACTACTTTATATTTGGATGGAATCGGTTAGACTTAGTTCAAAAAAAAATCAAGAAGTTTTAGAAAATGGCAGAAAAGTTAGAAGAAGCTTTTCCAAAGAATTCAAGAAACAAATGACTCAACTTTATGCCTCTAGTAAGCCCCGCGCAGAAATCATTAAAGACTATTAGTTAACACCATCGTCTTTGATTAAGTGGTTTCGACAGTATCAAAATAGTGGTTCGTTTCAAGAAAAAAACAATCGTACACCAGAACAAGAAGAAGTAGTTAAACTTCGGAAAGAAAATTAAAAATTGGTAATGGAAAACGATGTTTGCACTTTAAAGTATAAGTGTAGCTAAGCATTAAAATGCTATGCTTTACTCACGTGACGATACGGAATAATAGACACAAATACTCGGTATCAGCAATGTGCTTACGTCTGAAATTGCCCAAAGTACGAAAGAAATAATAAGATATGAAAGTGTCAAGCATGATAAATCTAATACTGAATTCAAATATGGAGATTATGAACTTGTAAAGGTTGGATCCATTTTTTCTAAAGAATTAATTGAAGATATTCATTCAAAAACGGGAAATGATGATCTTACAGAAGCATGGGATAAGCGCACAGTAAGATCAGTTTATTGATCATAGGAGAACAGTTACTCAAATTATTAATATTGAAATGAATAATTAAGTGTATTATTAAAATGTTGATATTGAATTTTAAAGAATTGCAAATGTTTACTTAATAATTGTTTATTAAGTAAACTGACCATTTAGATGCATAAGGAGGTCAAGTGATGTTATTAATCATACAAAAATTTGCAATGTTTTGTCGAATCTATTGCTTTATTTAAATTTATAAATAATACTAAATAAGCTAGCTGGATTAATTTGTATTTAAACCATAAAAAACGAAAACGAGGTTAGTTTAAATGAAAAAAATATTTGCTGTTGTATTAATTAGTTTTCTGGGATTTGGGATTACTGTATCGGGAACAGGAATTAATAAGATTCAGGCTTCAAGCCTGAAGAACAATAATTATTCTTTACAAAATATATCCAATTCATTTACTGGTAAATTAAGTGAAAATAGTGATTCAAGTGACCTCAAGGAAGCGTTAAAAGATGCGGAAAACTCCAAAGAGGTAAAGATACTTTCAGAAGAAGAAAGACTTGAAGTAACTGATAATATTATGGATGCTGTATCCAAATCGGCATTAGATCAATATTATAAAGAAAAAACGAATGAAATCAATAAAGCACTGGCAGATGAAATTATTGGTGATTCCGATGAAATACAAACATTAAAATTAAGTGATGGTTCTACTGTCGAAATTGGCTCAACTGATGAGGATGAATTAGTTGATAATGAATTGAATAAAAATATATCATTAAGTAGCGTTAAAAAAGGTCCATTTCGTTCAGAACCAAAAAAATATGGAGCTAGGAAATATACTGCTTGGGTTAAATTAAAAACCTTGGGAATTACCGTGGCCACATTAAAATTAGGTAATCATTACAGCGTAGGATCTTATGGTTTAAAGATGCGTTATTGTAGCGTAGCGGGAACGAACGGTATTAATGCTGTAGATGTAAATGCTTCATGTAAGGTTACTGATTCAAAAGCAGAAAAAGTAGGGTATGATATGAATGCTGTAGGAACCTACAAAGTAACTGGAAAGTATAATTTTGGTTATATAGTACTTACAAGCTATATCCAGCTTAAATCTTTGAATAAGACAAAAAAAGTCGCTAGTGTTTGGCAAAAGTTCACTTACAGTGATTAATCTAACTAAGGAGTTGGGAATAAATGGATAATGTTGTAAATCCTTTAGCTTTGTTATTCCAAGCAATAGACATTATTTTGACGGTTGGCTCCATACCAGCCATCATATATGGCTTGTATTTATTGCATAAAATTTCAAAGAAATAGTTTAGGAAAAATAATGTAAATTAAAACTCTGTTGATTACCTCATTCGGATTTAATCGAATGAGGCTTTATTTTTTGTGTCTTACCAGGAGGGCGCACAATTTAATGACTTATGATAATTTTTAATTAACGATAGCGTTTGTCGAATATCATAGGCAAGGAAATATGGTTAGACTTTTTTAGTGTGCCCGGCATGTGCACACGTTCTAGGGTTAAAGTCTCGAACGGTGAAGATCGATGTAATGCATAGGTTACACTTAGTTGGACAATAAAAATAAGGGCAAGTAGAATGAATATAAGAAAAGAGAAAAATCTACTATGTCCCAGAAAAGAAGGAAGTTTACTACAGAATTTAAGAAGCAAGTGGTTGCTTTATATGATAATGGAAAAACTCGGGACAGTGATGGAGTAATAATAGTCAACCAATTTAATGGTCTTATGGTTAGAAGTTATCATAGGGGTAATGTTAGAGAGAAAATTGAAAGATACGAAAATCTGACAATAAAAATTCATGTTAAAGAAAATTGTTCTGTGGAAGGACATATAGAAATAAATGTTTTTGATATAGAGCATAACGATTTCGCATACAAATCACCGTTAATAAAAATTGAAAATGGAAAGATTATTAATGAAAGTGAATTAACATATCAATACTTAAGGTAGCTATTTACCCAAGTCAATGTTGTGGTCATGTCCTAGGGTCCGTGATATTATAGCAGAGGAATTTATAAATACTCCATCGACACATTAATTGCCAGAAGAAGTATACTATTAAACTTATTTATGATGATTAAACTAAAATTGATATCATTTTGCACAAATCTTACACAACACCAAAGAAGAACGCTATTAAATCAGTATTCCCAAACCTTTTTCGACTCCGACCACCGGTATTTGTTTTTAATTAATAATTAAATCAATTAATCGTGCAAATACTAAATTATCAGCGTTTCTCATTTTGCGAGGAACGTTTTTTGTATGCTTTTAAATTAACTGCAGTGTTATGGTGGGTTAAATAGATTACGTGGATAGTAGCTATCAGAGGAAATTTTACTTATACAGTTTGTATATTTAGTTGGATAGATATTTGAAAGAATGCATATTCGAGTAAGAATGATGTTAGATATAATTGTATTTTGATACATAGAAAAAGTAAGTTTCTTTAAGGAATTTGAATAGTTTTAGATAATTTGACAGGATTGTAGTTTAACAGCGAGTTGAAAATCTAATTTTTTGAAATAAAACAATTTGTCTCAACTGCTCAAAATTCTCGAATTTAAATTAACAAAACACTTGCGCCTAACGTTACGTGAGGTGATATGATATATTTATCCATTAGAGAGAGGAGCAGTAACTGTGGAACCAGAATCCTTTAAGGTTAGCGAATTTGCTAAATATACAGGTGTTTCAATCCGGACCTTGCATTATTATGAGGAAAAAGATCTTATGAACCCAGATCGAGATAAAATGACAGGTCATCGGATCTATCATAAAGCCGATGCAATTCGATTACATCAAATTACCATAATGAAATCTTTGGGTTTTCGATTAAGTGAGATCAAACAATACATACAATCAGATAATTTGGATTCACATTTTATGGATATCTTGAAATTACAAGAAACGAAATTAACACAGGATAGGGAAAGAATTGATACCGCATTGGAGACAATTCAACGAACTGTTCATTTGATCGATCAAGAAGAAGAAATAGAGAGCAACTTTTTATTCAGTTTAATATTAGCGATGCAAACAGAGAAACAGCAAAAGGAAATTTCCAAGCCCATTATGACAAATGAAGTATGGTCGAGGTTATTCGATGCTTCCTTGTCGGAAAAAATGCAATGGGAACAAAAACTGCTGCAATTTTTTAAAGAAGTGAAGCGATTGGCTGGTAAACCTAGTGACCATCCTGAGGTAATAAGGATGCTGGAGCAACTTCAAAACGATTTACTAGAAGTGCTAAATTTTCAAAACTATCAGGAGTTAGCACAAACATTTAAAATAGACCATGAACAAAAAGAGAATCAAGAGAAATTTAATCAATTTTTAGAAGAGATGGATAAATTAATATATGTGCCATTAACAAAAAAAGAAGAGGAATGGCTAGATCAGGTGTTAGATCAATTTTTTAATAGAAAGTAAAAGGAGAAGAGAGTACATGGAAAAACAATCAGTTAAAGCTTTTTTATCGCTTATATTTTCATTAAAAATACCGAAATTCATTTTAATTCTCGGTTTAGTAGGTAGTGTATTAACTACCTTGGTCGGTTTAACTATTCCACTTTTGACAAGGGAATTGGTTGATGGCTTTTCTATCGCCTCTATCAGCATTGGATTTATAACCATTATCGTGGGAATATTTATTTTGCATGCGTTGATTGATGGTTTTTCCGCTTATGCTCTTTCCTATGTAGGACAAAAAGTGGTTGCTAGCTTAAGAGAGGTTATCTGGTCGAAGTTGATTCGCTTACCTGTAAGGTACTTTGACCAGCAGCCTAGCGGCGAATCGGTAAGTCGCGTAATCAATGATACTGGTATTGTGAAGAATCTAGTATCACAGCATTTTCCACAATTTATAACAGGAATTATTTCAATTTTTGGTGCAGTCATTATCTTATTCATTATGGATTGGCGTATGACACTAATGATGTTGATTGCAGTGCCATTAACGGTGCTAGTGATGGTGCCATTAGGTTCACGGATGTCTATAATCTCTAGAACTTTGCAGGATCAGACAGCTACTTTCCAAGGGGAAATCCAGCAAACAGTCAGTGAAATTAAATTAATGAAATCATCGACAGCAGAAGATGTAGAGTTACGAAAAGGGGATAGAGGGATCCTTGCACTGCTGAAGACAGGTTTAAAAGAAGCACGCATATTCTCTGTAATAGCTCCATTTATGTACATGATTGTGATGCTGGTAATTGTGGTGATTATTGCGTATGGTGGAATTCGAGTAGAGGAAGGAACGATGTCAACCGGATCCTTGGTAGCCTTTCTGCTTTACTTATTTCAAATAGTCTTTCCTATCACAAGCTTTGCCATGTTTTTCACGGAGCTTCAAAAGGCAAAAGGTGCCACAGGTCGCATTTTGGAAATTCTCGAAGAAGAAATAGAAGAAAAGCAACAAGGTTTTGATAGATCAATTGATGGTTTGCCAATAACATTTAATAAGGTAGATTTCTCCTATGAAAAAGGCGATCCTATCATCAAGAACATGTCGTTTTCCGTAGCTTCAGGAGACATGATTGCTTTTGCTGGACCGAGTGGTGGAGGAAAAACAACTGTCTTTGGCTTATTGGAACGCTATTACAATCCAACAAAAGGTGAAGTGTTGATTGGTGAAGAGTCAATTGGAGAATTATCACTGAACTCTTGGCGCTCGCAGCTTGGTTATGTGTCGCAAGAGAGTTCGATGATGTCTGGGACAATACGTGAAAATCTAACCTATGGGTTGGAAAATGCTAATCAAGTATCAGATGAGCAGCTTTGGAATGTGGCAAGAATGGCATATGCGGATCAATTTATTCAAGAGCTTCCAAAAGGACTAGATACCGAGGTAGGAGAAAGAGGTACAAAGCTATCAGGCGGACAACGCCAGCGTATCAATATTGCTCGTGCTTTTCTGCGTAATCCAAAGCTTTTATTATTGGATGAGGCAACTGCGAGCTTAGATAGCCAATCCGAGCAAGTTGTACAAAAAGCACTGCATCGATTAATGAAAGGAAGAACTACCTTTGTCATTGCCCATCGTCTGGCAACCATCGTCCATGCTGATCAGATTATTTTTATTGAAAAAGGTGAAATTACAGGTAAAGGAACACACCACGAACTCTTGAATAATCATGCCTTGTATCGATCCTTTGCTGAACAGCAACTGGCTTAAGCTGTACAGTAAAAAGACAAGCAAGATGTTCATGATGATAAATTTTCCTCAGTAGGAATAAGAGCTTATTCCTTAGTTATAGCCACCAAATGGTTTTTACGTTAAAAATAAAAACTATTTGGTGGTTTTTATTGTGTGAAAAGCTATAGAAATTTGAGATTTATAAATAAAATAGCATGTTCATGAAAAGGAATAAAATATCATTTTAGTAAAAAAGCTTATAAAAATACAAAGCAAGAGATGGTAATGGTTCAAAATAAATATATAGAGGAGAGTATTGCGTTAGATTAAACAAAAGCTAAATATTTTAGTAGAAGAAGGTTTGCTTTAACCAGAGGAATAATCGTTGAATTTTGTTGTAGAGTGAAGAATCAGTAGAACTTCCTTCCTGAAGGTTAGCAGCTGAAAATCATGATGCTAACCATCCGTAAAATCTATAATTCAAATTTCGAATAATGTGGAGACTACGCTATGGAGGCTATACGGATGGAAAATTCTTGATAGGTTTTGTTAATAATCAGTGAGAGTTAACCAACACTGATTGAAGTTTCGTTTTATCTTGCGATTTGTTCTCTTGCAATTTTACCAACATACGGAATCTCAAATTCTTTCCCCTGATATGCTTGGTACATACAATAGATCCAAATAGCAAGACCGATTGGCACCATCAAACCGTTTAATATCCATCCCAAAAAAGGAATTAGTCCTAAGATGAAGTTTACAATAACGAAGCCACCCCAAAAGATGATGGATTGAAAAGCGTGGTATCGTATAAATTTATTATCTTTTTCAATGAATAAAAATATAATACCCGTGATAAAGCCTAAAACATATGTTAATGCTCCTGCTAAATTTTCCGTCATTCCGGATGAGGTTTTTCCTGTTTCCTCGATATCTTGTTTCTCTTTGTTTTCTGTCATTATTTTCACTCCCTTTCTTCTTATAATAGATTCATTTTATATACATACCGTTTAGTATGTCAACATTAATTCGAATAAAGTCTTAAAAGTTCATTAACTTGATTTCAGTTGGTGTTGCATAAACTTGATTGCCTTAGATATGTTTAGGATAGAACTAGGAGTTGTTCCAATGATTTGATTATCGTAATGTTTTCCTCAATTTATGGACTGGTGAAATGCTTATACCTAAACAATAAATGTTAGAAAGTAAGAAAAGGGATCACAATATCTTTTCCATAATATATCGTTACCAATGTCAGTAGTAATAAAACAATATTTTCCAGAGTTCCACCTGTTTTTATAGTGATGGGAAACCGAACAGTGAAATTAACTGGATATAGTAGTTTGATTCCCCTTTTAGTAGTAGCATCAAGTAATAAATGGCTGGCGATTCCAATGATAAGACCTGCAATAAGAGTGGAGTTGCTCGTAAACATTGATAAAACCACGCCTATTCCTATTAAAAATAATAAACTGTGCGTAATGGTTCGGTGGCCAAAAATCATGTTGACTATGTTAGATAATAGTGGGAATTTACGTCCTATTTTACTTCCTCCATGGCAAATGTCAGGAATTAGTCCACCCACTGCACCTGATGCAATAAAGATAACAGGGTCATAGTTAGTAAAACTAGTGATTACTGTTGTAGCAGCAATTCCACCGATTAAATGTGTTTTTCCTGTCATTTTTATCTCCTTTTTTAAATAGTTACATATTTTGTTGCTCGATAATTATAACAGTTAAATTAAATAAGGAACATATGTTTTTGTAACTATTAAGTCTTTAATATAAATTTGATAATAATAATAAATAGGCCTCAAAATCCCAAGTCTAAGATAACAGTTAAGTTTCATTTATAAGGAGTTTTGAAAATATCTCAACATTAAAATATTAAGAAAGACTATTAGGGAAAAGATGTGACAGGTATTATACAATTCTTTTAGACAATTTGCCACAAAGTGGGAGAGGTTTTTTTAGACTATCACGTTCAAAAAAAGCGCAAAGAAAATTTGCGCTTTACCATAAGTTATTTTAGCCACTAACGGCTGCTAAAACTTTGTGAATTTCGAGTATGTTGCTATCTTTTTTAATTTTTTTGAAATTAGAGGTTGAAGATTACCTGAAATCCAGGCCTTTAGCTCGGGAGCCATATCGAAAGTGCCAGCAGTCGCCATGCTTAAATGTGAAATGCTTTTATACATGATAGAATGATATGCTTTTTCTTTCCCATTAGTACTTGTATGCGTAATAAGATGAATCGTTTATCATTAGCCCCTAATTACTTTAAGAGCTACATTTGCTTCTTCTGTGTTTACAAACAGTTTATCATAATCCTGCATGATCTCTTTCTTTTCTACATTTGAAGCATTTCTCATCAATCCATCAAATAATTTCATTTGTATAATATAAGACTTCCATTTAACCTATAAAAAGTATAATAGTGTGCCCCTAAAACACCTACTATACTTTTTTAAATAAACTGTAATGTTTGAACAATTAATCTCTAGCAAATCCTACTTCAAATGCAGTAAGATGATTTAAAGCGGCGTTAAATTTCGCAAACGGTTCAGGCTACTGAAGGGTTTCTAACACCAGTAACTCGGATTTTTACATGTCATGTGACGCATTATTTTTTTGTCGGCTATGGTTTTTATTTTTTACTTTATGTGATCCTGCTAATGGTTCACCATAAGGTTGTTTCTCGCTTTTCGGTAAATTAGGTTGTTTCTGTTGTTTCGGTCCTTTTCGATTTTTGCTCATATTATTCATCCTCCATAGGGTTTGTTTGGTCTATTTGAAATACATAATCGAGCTTTTTTAGTTTTTCTAATTCGTGCTAATTTATACGAAATCTTATAATTTTTTTGGTGAAAAATTTTTGGATTGTTGACCTTACAATGCAAATAAGAATACTTTTTTACAACTGTTATAACGGAATCAAACTTTGCCTTAAAACAAGCTTTTTTAGAAGGAAGAATAAAGAAGCATAATAAGTGAAATAATTTCGTTAAAGTAATACACTATTGAAAGCGATATAAATAATACTTTTAACTCAAGTGATGTGAGGTGTGATGTATTTTACGCCTGTAATAGTGGCATGAAAATCAGCTACCAATTATGCAATCACATTTTTTTGATTTTTAGCAAATAACCAACAAGACTATACTAGAAAGGTGACAGGAATTTTGAATACACTATCCAAGACTAAACGTTTACAGGTTGCTTTATTATTGGGATCACTAGCACTTTTAGGCCCTTTTACTATTGATACATATTTGCCTTCATTTCCAACGATTGTAGACGAATTTCATACGAATGCTTCTTTAGTACAAATTAGTTTAACCACTTGCTTGTTAGGATTAGGGTTGGGACAATTGGTTATTGGACCGATGAGTGATGTGCAAGGTCGGCGCAAGCCCTTAATTAGTTTTCTGTTTCTATACTTATTATCTTCTATAATATGTGCTTTTGCTCCTAACATTTATGTGTTAATTATTGCTCGTTTCATACAAGGTTTTTCTGCAGCTGGAGGTCTTGTTATATCAAGGGCGATTGTCCGTGATCTTTATAGTGGGAGGGAACTAACTAAATTTTTTGCATTATTAATGCTGGTAGGAAATCTTGGTCCAATTATTGCACCAGTTATAGGCGCTGGAATTCTCACCTTTGCCAACTGGCAAGTGATTTTCATTGTTTTGGCATGCATTGGTCTTATTCTAGCTGTCGTCGTATCGTTTAAGCTTGAGGAAACATTACCAACTGAAAAACGTATACCAAGCAACTTTAAACAAATTGTTAGTAACTTTGCATCTTTATTAAAGGACCGGGAGTTTTCGGGTTATGCCTTCACACAAGGTTTTACTATTGCCGGAATTTTTGCTTATGTATCGGGTATTTCTTTTGTTTATCAAAATATTTATGGTGTGTCACCACAAATATTTAGCTTATTATTTGGAGTAAATGGTTTCGGCTTAATGATGGGGACTCAGATTGTTGGTCGATTTTCGGGGGCTATTTCTGAAAAAACGTTTCTGAAGATTGGTTTACTACTTTCTAATTCTTCGGCGATTGTATTGCTAATAGCGTTGTTGTTAGACGCACCATTAATTGCCGTTGCCATCCCAATTTTCTTTTTAGTTACTTCCATCAGTATTATTGCAACTTCCGCTTTTTCTTTAGCTATGGAAACAAAGGGCCATATTGCTGGAAGTGCGTCTGCATTATTAGGTGTACTACCATTTTTACTTGGTTCATTTACGGCACCCCTTGTAGGAATAGCAGGTGAACATACAGCCATTCCAATGGGGATTATTATCTTCTCAGCAAGCTTTTTGGCATTTTTATCTTATTATCTATTAGCTAGAAAAGCTCCTTTGCAAGTAAATGATAGTAATAATTAATAGCTTTTAAATATATGAATCTATGAAAGAAAACACCTTTCTAATTGAATTAAATAAGAATTAGAAAGGTGTTTGTTTTGCGTAAATTTTGATTAATCAAGACGTAAGGGAATCAATGACACTCGCTAAAAGAAGAAAGATAAGCGTATTCCTCTTAAATACTTGTGAAGCCACCGTCTATAACGAAATCGGAACCAGTAGTAAAACTGCTTGTATCGCCAGCCAGATATACACAAATGGATTGCAATTCCTCTGGTTTTCCTATTCGTTTTGTTGGCGTCATTTCACTCCACTGCTCAATTAAAGGCTTGAGTTCAGGAGAATTTAATGTTAATTCAGTCCCCATGTATCCAGGACTGATTGAGTTCACCCGCACATTTCTAGTTGCCCATTCGACCGCAAGAGATTTTGTTAATTGAATCACACCAGCCTTGGATGCATTGTAAGAGCATTGTGGTTGGGGATGATTAACGATATGTGCTGACATAGAGGCCGTGTTAATAATGGAACCATAACCTTGCTTCAGCATTACTTTTCCGGCTGCTTGAGCTGTTAGAAAAACACCTGAAAGATTAATATCTAACACTTTCTTCCATTGTTCAAAAGTCATTTCTTCAGCTGGCGCATTTATACAAATTCCAGCATTACAAAAAGCTGCATCTAATCGACCAAATGTGTTCAAAAATTGATCCATCATACTTTCCACTTCTCCTGGGTCGGTAACATCTGCTTTAATCGCAATCGCTTTTACATTATTATTTTTAGCGATTTCATCCGCTGTTTTTTGAGCTTCTTCGATATCTAAATCTACAATTGCCAAGTCAGCTCCTGCTTCAGCAAATGCAATGGAAACACTTTTTCCAATACCGCGAGCACCGCCAGTTACAAATATCTTTTTCCCATCAAGCCGCATTTTTTCTATAATTCCCATACTTTTCCCCTCGCTTTTAATATAGTATTTTATTACTCCATGTTATCACGTTGTAAAGTTTCATAATACTCACCATTTCAAGATTCAAGTACAAATGGGCGTCCGCTTAAATATAAAACTTTATCCACACACTGATGCCAAAACTTTCTGAATTTCGAATATGTTGCTATCTTTTTTAAAGTTTTTTGAAACCAAGGGTTCAAGATTACCAGAAATCCAGATCTTTAATTCGGAATCCATATCAAACGTGCCTGCAGTCTCCACACTGAAATGTGAAATGCTTTTATACATAATGGAATGATAGGATGTTTTCTTTCCTATGAGTCCTTGTTTGTCCACTAGGATCAATCGCTTATCTGTAAAAATAAACAAATCTCTTATTACTTTAAAAGCTACATTTACTTCTTCTCCGTTTACAAACAATTGCTCATAATCCCTCATGATGTCTTTCTTGTCTACATTTGAAGCATTTCCCATTAATCCATCAAATAATCCCATTAATAATACCTCCAAGATTTAATATTTAAAAATAAGAGTTACCCTATTCTTATAACAAGTTAATGATTCACTATCTCACAAAATCCAGAAATTCTTGTGTTGGTATTATTTCTAGATGTTGGTCAGTATCATTCAATCTTGATAATCTGAAATCTTCATTTAAGAAAAAATTAATAGATTATAATAAAAAGCTCACTTTAGTAATTTAGTTGATTTATTTTTCTGGATTTACTTCGAGCTTTCCTCGGAGATTTCGCAGCAACGTAACCACCATCAAATATTTTACCAGGAATTAATCTATGCTTTTGTATTAGCTCGTCTGCTATTTCCACATCACTATCAATCAGTGCTTGTTGAAAAAGCTTAGCTGCTGCTCTAGCATCCTCTATGGCATTATGATGGTTAAATGTTATGTTTTTTAATTCGGCGATTGTGTTCAATTTATAATTAATTAATCCTGGCCATACAATTTTGGAAATAATACAAGTGCATAAGTACTCTATTTTTGGGTGTGTGATTTCAAAATGATCTAAAGTATGCCTCAATACGCTCATATCAAAACTAGCATTATGAGCAATACTTACATGATTATTTAAATAACTATATAATTCACCCCAAATCTCATCAAAAGTGGGAGCATCCGTTACATCCTCTTCTGTAATACCATGAATCATTGTGTTATATGGATCAAACTCCATGTTTGGGTTTATTAATGTGTAATATTCTTCAAGGATTTTTTCTTTATTAAAAACAACAAGTCCCACTGCACAAGGACTATATCGACTTTGATTTGCAGTTTCGAAATCAATAGCTACATAATTCAAATACTTCACATCCTTAACTTAAATAATCTTGTGAAAGCTAGACTTAGAGCAGTTTTTCTTATATATAAAATAGAAAATGAAGTTAAATAGAGATTTTTCAAAGAAGGTAGTTATAAAAAAGAGGCGCATCTTTACTCTTCACTAAGTGAGTGAGTTAAATTATCGCCCGTTATTTTTTTCTTATCTAATCTTTAAATAGAAATGAAAGTTCTCATTAAGTATATAGTTGTGACACAAACACATCAATTTACAGCATGTATATAAATCGAGAAAAATAACCGCACGGAATATTATCTTGATTTTCAAAGAATGCTCCACGGATTAGGGCGGGAAGGGGTAACAAATAATGAGCGATCAAGTAAGCAATGATTCATTTAGATAGTTCCGTATTTAAGAACTGTTCACTGCGTTCCCAGAGTTCACGCGCCACTGTTCCATCATCTTTAAATGCAACTGACATCGGCTTGCCATTAGAATAGACTTCCCCGAGGTTCCAATCAACTCCGGGTTTACCCTCTGCAAGCGCAGAAAGTCTGCGCGCACTTTTCTCCGGACTTATAGTAAGCAAGTACTTTATGGGTGTGTGGTAGACAAACTTCATGAAGTGGGTTGTATCACTAGCAAAGCTTGAACGCACAACGCCTGGGTGAAATGCAACTGTTGAGATTCCGCTAGCTCGGTATCTTCTATCAAGTTCCCTAGTGAAAAGAATGTTCTCTAACTTTCCGTAACCGTAGGCTGTTTGTGGTGAGTATGATCGTTCATTGTTAAGATCTGTTACATTAAATCTCTTGCCAAACGCATTCGCAGCAGCGCTAGATGTCTGGATGACCTTTGCTCGACAAGCAATAAGTTGTTCCATAAGCAGCTTCGTCAACAAAAATGGTGCAAGGTGATTTACTTGGAAAGTTTTTTCAAACCCATTCTCGGTCAACTCACGCTTTCCCATGATGCCACCAGCATTGTTTGCTAGTACATCAATACGATCATATTGTCTTAACTCAGAGGCGAGTCGTCTCACATCGGTCAGTCTTGAATAATCTGCTAAATGAAAAGATGCATCAATTTCTTTTGCAAGATTTTCGGTTTTTTGTTGTGAGCGGCCTACTAGCACGACATTGTGTCCCTTGGCTTTCAATTGACGAGCGGATGCAGCACCAATTCCATCACTTGCACCGGTTATTATTATTGTCTGCATGAATGAAATCTCCCTTCAATTGTATCAGAAATCTAAGTTAACTACTTCTTAATTATTTATAGCATGTTTTTTTGATATTGGATAATCTATTTTAAGAAATCTCTGTGTAAATTATCTTAGATGATCACTTATATTTCAAATATTATCAGTAATGTTCTCCCTGTAAGAAGCTCTCTAGGTACTTAATTTTTGTCTGCCGGAGATACTTTACATGCCTTTTGTTATTCGAAATTTATTAGTTTAAAATAAACTGAATTAGAGAATTTATGCTCCATATACTGGCCCACCAGCCTAATGTTTAAAACATCTTCGTTCTCTTTAAATTCCTCTTTTAATAGAGGATAGAGAAACTGATCATAATAATTCTTTTCAATTTTTGATGGTATGTTCCTTTGATATCTTACCCTGTGAAGTTTGCAAATGTAGTTCCAGAACTTCTTAGCTTGTTCTTGATTTATCAATTGTTCTTTTTCTCTTATTTGTCTGGCTATTTTTTCTTGTTTTAATTCGTTATTCGCTTGATGGTGTCCTTGTTTAAACAAAAGTGTGATATCCATTTTACCAACAAATTCTTTTAGTTCGATTGGGTAATCAATAACTAAAAAATCTCCTAAAATATCATCCAGATAAATTAATTGTGAAATTTCCTCAGCTGTTTTATATTGAGTTTTATGACTTTGACTTTCTTCATCTTCTCTTAATTTAGCATAGTTAAGAATTAAATGATTATTTTCTTTCAAAAGAACGTTTATCGTTTCTGTTACCTGTAATGCAATCCAATTATCAGTTAATTCGTCCAATTCACTTGAGTAAAAATCATGAAATAGCCCATGGCCACTCATGAAAGAAGGGCGACTTGATCCATTATATTCATTTTCTAGAAAACTATCTAAAGTTTCATAATCGCTAATTTCAAATGGAAAGTTTGTATTGAGAATTTGCCCTGAGGAATCCCAAGGTGGATCAAACTCAAATGTGATTTCTGTTTTTGTCTCAGAGAGAAGTATTTTTGAAATCCACACTGCTATTTCTTGAAGATACTTTTCTATCTTGTGATTGGCATGCTTATAAATCCTTTTCTCTAATAAATTAATTAATTCTTGCTCATCCAAATTAATCACTCCCTGAATAAAATAGTATGATAAACATGAAACAAATTAACCATTAAATAGAACGAGTGTTCTACCGTATTATACTATATTAATTTTTAAAGTCTATCTTTCCATAAAGAGAAATTGTTAGTTTTATTATGAAAAATAATTGGGTTATAATTATTACGATAAGTAACCTTTGTTTGTTTCAGAAAGGAAGGATGATAATGGTTAACTATAGGTTAAAGGCGCAAGTGTTTGAAGTTGTCAATAATCAAATACGTGATAATAATCCGAAATGCACAAAAAGAACTTTTCATAGATTGATAGATCTTGGCTACAGTGAAAGTGAATCTAAGGAACTTATAGCATCTATTTTGATAGAGGAAATGTATGATGTCATGAAAAATAATGAAGAATTTAATGAAAGTCGTTTTTGTGAAAAGTTAGATTTGCTACCAAAGTATTATTTACAGAAAAGTAGTGACTTAGTGTCAGAAGAGAAAACTCAAATCATAGTACGGAATGAACAAAAGATTGGAAGAAATGCCCTGTGCCCATGCGGTAGCGGTAAAAAATACAAGAAATGTTGTGGCTAAATGCTTTAAATGAAAATAAGATCTACTGACGATAATTTATAAGTTTAATACTTTGAAATTAATGATAGCAGAGATGCAGCATGTTAAAATTATAGAATTTTCATCATTTGGATCCAAAAGAATCGTTTGGCAAACAAAGTTTTGTAAGAATAATGGGAGGTTTTTTATGGAAGAAGATCGAAAGTTAAAACAGAGTGTAAGGAATTTAGAAAAATCTCTCTTGCGCCTGGAAGAAGCACTTAATGACGATCATGACAACAGTTTGATTGTAGATGGAACGATACAACGCTTTGAATTCACAATAGAATTTTATTGGAAAACGTTAAAAGGGTTGTTACAAGCAGAGGGAATAGAAGCCAAAACACCCAAGGAAACTTTAAAAGAAGCTTTTCAAGTAGGATGGTTAGAAAATGAAAAAGCATGGCTACAAATGTTGCGAGATAGAAATGAAACATCTCATGCATACAATGAAGAATTAGCGTTACAAATAGTGAAAAATATTCAGGGGTATTTTCCAGAAATGAAGCAAACGTTTTTTAATTTGAGGGAGAAAGGTAAGTTATGAGCATCGAAGAACTTTATCAACAGATTCAACAAATTTCCAGAAGTTTTTCCAAAATAGAAAAGATACTATTATTTGGTTCCCGTGCTCATCACGATCATGAGCCACGATCAGATATTGATCTCGCTGTTATAGCACCAGAATTTACAGAAGCTGATTGGTACCTTTTTGCAGATTCAATTGAGAATACGGAAACTCTTTTAAAATTTGACTTGATTAGGTGGGAGCATGCTCCAAAAGAATTGCGTGAAGAGATAGAGCGATGTAATGAAGTGGTTTATTCACGTAAACTTCATGGTAATTAATGCGACAGGTACTGAAGATATTAATTTTAGCATACCTGTCATATAGACAAAAGATTTCTGGAGATTACACTTTCCTGTTCACTGATCGACTTCTAAAGCCTTAAATATCGTTAAAAGTGCATCATTCTCACAACGTATAAGAAAATATTATGGTATTACACTGAATTCATAAACCAAAATGAAATTAAAGATGTATATTGTGCAGAAAAATTCACTGGGTGAAGAATTTAAGCAAATAGAAACTCATCAATGTTTAAATTTGATCCAATTTAAAGTATAAAATACTCCTCAGGTCCGGCCCATTTTGATTCGATAATAATCGGTGACCTCACTACATCAAGATGATTTGGTAATATGAGGTATTGCTTTCAGAATAAATTATAGTTTATAGCTTAGATATAGCCATCAAGTAGTTTTTAAATTAAATGAAAACTACTTGGTGGCTATTAATGTGTTAAAAAGATTCGCGATTAATTTAATTCGCTTGAGGGATCTCATATGCGTATTCAGAGAACAATCCCGTTGAAAATCTAATATGTATAACATTTATTTGAGTAAATTTGTATAAATATACTTTTTTAAGCGGCAATCAGAAATAATTGTTAAACAGTCTGAGGTACGTTAGTCTGAGAAATCGGGAGTTGATCACTCCTTCCTATTCGATTTGTTTACCAACCAGAGTCAAAGCTCGAATCATAAGAGTCATAACCCGAATCATAGTCGTAGTTGGAATCATAAGAGTCATAACCTGAATCATAGTCGTAGTTGGAATCATAAGAGTCATAACCTGAATCATAGTCGTAGTTGGAATCATAAGAGTCATAACCCGAATCATAGCCGTAGTTGGAATCATAAGAGTTATAACCCGAATCATAGTCGTAGTTAGAATCATAAGAGTCATAACTCCAATCAGAGTCATAGCTGAAATTATAAAAACCATAGCCAAAATCCGGAATTTTACTACCTACAACTCCAGTATAAGGGTTTATATTTCCCAAACTGCTATAATTATTCCAAAAATATTCGTCCGGATCGCTGCGATAGTGTCCTTCAACATAGGTCCCATCTTGACGGAAATATCCATTTACCCATGTATCAGCACTTACTACTTCAGAAATTTGAACACTTAATATCAAGGTTACTATCAATGTAAAAAATACTTTTTTCACGTTAGTTCCCCCTCCTAATTCTATTTTAAATCCTTACACTGCGTATTGGAAGAATTATAGTTTTTTTACATATATTGTTAGTTAATCAAAAAATTCAAAGTTGAAACAATTTAAATGGGTATCACAACTTAGTGGGATAACGACTTATTAAATTAAAGTGTCATTAGCATTAAATAAGTACTTAGAAAAGATATCTGGATGGTAATTCTAATATACATGCTTTTAAGGTTCCATCTAATTTTTGTAGAGTTACCTACGAAAGATACTCAACCTTGGTATTGCAGAAACATATAATAATGATCTGAAACGAAGTGAAAGAGAAGACTAAACAATGTACGATGTGCATATTACTGTCATTTTCTGTAATTTTTTGAATGGTAGATTTAGTAGAGTTTTCGAAAAAACACAGGTATATTTAGGATGTTTCAATTTGTGTAAATTGTTGGAGGCTTTCCGAATCATTAAATAAATATTATCTACTCGATATGGGCTAGTCAAGTCCCTCCACATAAACACTTTTGTCCATATGAGGGGGCTGTATGTTTCAAAAATTACCAACAATTGACATAAAAGCATGTTTTTAGCAAATTACCGAATCAACTTTAACACGTTCGCCATCTTGCCTAGGTATGACATAAAGAATCAATCCACCATTTTAGATCTGGAAGGCTATTTCGTTAGAAAAAAATTTGTTATTCTCAAAGAAATTTGTGTTATTTAGAGATTAAATAAGTCTTTCCATCACGTTGTTCAATTTTTCTTTCTTTCATTAATTTACCAAGTGCGCGTTTGAATGCCGCTTTACTAATATTAAATGTGCCACGGATATCTTCAGGGTCACTTTTGTCTGAAAATGGAATAACGCCATTACTTTCCTCTAATCGTTCCAATATCATGTCCGCATCTTCACCCATACTGTATTTTTTTAATGGTCGCAGTGATACATTTATTGTGCCATCCTCTTTCACATCAATTACGCGTCCTTCTACTAGCTCACCTAAACGTGGTTCTTCTTTTCGCTCGGTGTGATGAATAAATCCACGATAGCCTGCCTCAGTTATACATACAGAGCCTTCTCTATCTGTACGATAGATGTGTCCCTTGATGGTTGCATTTAAAAGATCATCGGGTGCAGGTTCGAATACTCCTCTTTCAAAAACTACTTCTGTTGCAGGGAGTGCGAGAAGGCGTCCTTTCTGATCTTTCCCTAATGAAACATAAAGCTTATCACCTATTATTGGCCAGACGTTTTCAAACAACGGCAGATCATCTTTTGAGACAAGTATATCTTTTGTTGTACCAATGTCCACAAATGCACCTAAGTGTGGTAAGACTTCTACAACTTCAGCCCAGCCATATATACCGATTTGAATAGTTGGTAATTGTGTAGTTGCAACAGTTTGTCCTTTTTTATCCTGATAAACAAAAACTTCAACAGATTGCTCAGCTTCAAGTTCTGAATCCGTTTCATTATAGTGCAGTAGTATATCGTCTTCTAAAACATATCCAGTATCAATTTCTCTAAGTACTTCAAGTGTTTGGATCGTTCCTATTTGATTACTCATGTTATGACCTTCTTTCTTTATTTATATGTATTGGAAAAGGGGCACTCTTACTATAAGAGTACCCCTTTGATTTATAAAGTAACACATAAGAATTATTATTTTTATATCCCGTTAAATTCGGGTGGGAAATTTCATTTTTAGAATTTCACTTTGCCGCGGTATATCTTCCACTGTGTATTTTCTAACTTAAGCAACGCAAGCCCTACCTGCTCTTACGTCCTTGCGACCCCTTAGTCGCGCCAGTGTGAATAAGAATCTTCAAAAATCTTACGTAGAATGCCAATTATACTTATTTGTTACTTCAATTTCGTTAACCTTAATATATTCTCATAAATAAAGGTGAATGTCAACTATTTCTTTCGAAAGGTAACATCAATTCTGAAGGAAATGCGTTGAATATGATCAAACATTAACACTAATTACTTTTAATTGTTCCTCGATTTGATTTTTCCAACTTTCTCTTTTATTCACAACAAATTTGTATTGAGCCCCGTCTTTATCAACAACCATTAATCCATTTTTCGTAAGAGGAATCCCCAATACTTTATTGGTGTAGAATTCCAAGTAATCAATATCTGCTAGATTAATTTCCACTTTTTCATTTTGTACATTCATCTTATGTGCTTCATGGATTAATTGTTGATCCGTTAAGTAAAGTTTGCCCCGAACGCCTTCTTTTCCTTTCCATAGATTCGCCATTCCCTTTTTCACTATATTTTCCACATGAATGTCTCCTCTCAAATGTTTTTAATGTATTTATTATGTATACGATTATGTGTGTAGAAGGTTTCAAACATTTTTTGTAAACTTACTTGCTAATTTTTTATAGTTTTTTTAAAAAATACATCCTTTCAAACGGAAGATGGTGATACGATAACAGGTCATAAAATTGATAAGATAAAAACCAAATGCTCAAGCTACAGGAGGAGAGTGAAATTATAAAGAAGATATAAACAGATTGGTAAAGAAGAATACACAAAGAAATAACCTATGGTAATGGATAAATTTAAAGAACGTCACATTAATCAAACTTTAGCTATATGCGACTTTTTTATGTCTATATTAACAGCTTGCATAGCTAATCCACATAAATTATCAAGGGTCTCTTTCGATGAATACGTTGTAGGTGAGGTCTATTTTTATCCATTTCTTGAATACCTAACCTCATAACCATATCTCTTCAACTTCTTTATTCTCCATAAAGAGTATAGTATAATTGCACCATCTAACATGTCAGAAAATGGGTGAAAATAATGAAGGAAAAATTACAAGTGTTAAGTGATCGATTAAACGATATAAGCAGAAGTAATCGCTCTATAAGGTTATTAAAATTATATAATAAATGGACATTTGATTTATATGATCTTGCTAAAGTAGATAAAGATCCCATGGAAATTTTAAATGCTCTCTTGGATAACAAATCGCAGCTCCTCATAAAAGAGAGAGCAGATAATCAAATAGGATTGTCATTTTCACGAAAATTAACTACTTTATTCCGCAATATTCGTCTTATAGAAGAGGAAACAGGTCTATATGACCTTTACCTAGGATACCCGATGATGGAAGGCGCAATGTCAGATGGTACATATGTAAGAGCACCATTATTTCTTCATCCTGTTCGACTAGAAAGAAAAAAGAAAAATGGTGTTGAATGGCATGTTGATCCTATAAATGATCAATCTCCTCAATTAAATCGAACGTTATTTTTGGCTTTGCAAAAATTAAGTAATATTCACGTGCCAGAATCTTTTTTCGAAGAAGCGGAATCCAATGTCAAATCAATGAACATAGAACAATGGAGCCAATGGTTAGCTGATCATGATTTTCCTGTAACAGCAAATATAAACGAACACTTAGAAGTAGTCGAAGAGTATACAAAAGAAACGATACCAACATTTAATAATGGATCCTTCCGTTTAAACCAACAAGCTGTCGTAGGACATTTTCCTCAAGGGAACTCTGCTATTTTAGGAGATTATGAAAAATTTGTTGAAATGCTCGAGCAAGGACAGGAAGATTTAGGAGTAGTTTCAGAGTTTCTAGATATTAACGTGCAAGGAACTGACAAAGAGGTAGATAACCTACCTTCAAATAAAAACCAGTCCTATCAAGAAAAACTAAAAATAGAGAAAAATAAACATTACGTACTTGAAACGGATGCATCTCAAGAAAAAATTCTGGATGCCATTGATCATGAAAAGGGTATGGTTGTTCATGGCCCACCAGGAACAGGAAAATCCCAAGTAATAGTAAATATGATTTCCAATGCCATCGCAAAAGGACAACGCGTTATGCTTGTTACACAAAAACGGGCGGCATTAGATGTTGTTTATCAACGGTTAGATGCACTTAAGCTGTCTTCCAACGTTGCATTACTTCATGATGAGAAAAGCGATCGTAAAACGTTTTATCAAAAGTTAAATGTACAGTTGAATCGCGACCATTCTTATCAAGACTTAGAGAAAGAATTTAATCAATTGTCACAAAAAATAATCAGTACGGAAGATAAACTAGATAAAACAGCTCAAGCATTATTCGAAGTGCAGCACCATGGTTTTAGAGCGTATGATCTGTATGGGTTAAGTAAATCAGCTAAAGAACAAGATAAAATGATCCCATTAGAAGATATATTACATGAACTGAATAAGCACAATTTAGATGATACTTTAAGGAAAGTATGTACATACGGCAGTTATTATACGACATTTGGAAAAGATAATCCTGTCAAAGACCGTAAATCATTCACTGATATGGAATTAAAGGATCGAATTCAACTGATAGAAATACTAGAGAATGCCATTAATGAATCAGATCAAACGATTAAACATCTAGATCATTTCAATGATGATGACATTACTCCAGCCTATAGTCGACAAATCGATAAAAAGCTTGAAAAAATATATGATGATTTAAATGCAGAAGACAAAAAGACTTTACAGAAACTAAGGTTATGGTTATGGACAACTTTCACAGGTAAAACCGTAATTGAAGAATTACTAGACGGTGAAAAGTTTAAAGGGTTGTCATCAAAAGAATGGCCAAAATTAAGAGAGAGTTTAACCATCCTATATGATTTATCCCAGATAACAGAGGATTTATTTAAACATTTAGAAGCAATTGAACCTTATTTTAAAACGGAATCTATTAAAAGTCTAAAAGCACGTGTGTCAAAAGGCGATATTCCTTTAGAAGTATTAAAAAAGAAACAAAGTTATATAAAAGAATACTTTGATGAATTACGCGAAATGGATCGTTTGTATGACCACAGTGCAAAAGAAGTACAACAAATAATAGATCGCTTAATTGAACGGAATTTATCTGATAGTGGTAATTTAGCGGAAGAATGGGCGGAGGTAGCCAAACAATCGGCATACATTCACTGGATCGATAAAATTGAAAGTAAGTATCCGGAGATTGCAATGATCGGAACGGGTACCTTTAAGCATTTAACAGAGGAATTAAAAGAATTATTACGTAAAAAACAAAGCTTAACCATTGATTTGTTGCAAAATCAAACACAACAAATGATAGAAGAAGTAAAGGTAAAAAATCCGAAAGCTGTAAAGGATATGATATATCAAACAGGTAAAAAGCGACAGCTATGGTCAGTTCGCCGTTTAGTAAATGAATTTGCTTTAAATGGATTACTAGATGTCATACCAGTTTGGTTAGTATCACCAGAGATAGCTTCCGCAATTTTTCCGTTAGAAGAAAAAATATTTGATCTAGTTATTTTTGATGAAGCATCACAATGTACAGTGGAAAATGGAATGCCAGCCATTTATCGAGGTAATAAAGTTGTAGTAGCGGGGGATGAACAACAGCTACCACCTTCCTCTTTATTTAAAGGTTCAGTCGAAGCGGATGAAGATGATGAACAAGAAGAATTTGAAGAATCGCAAAGCTTACTGAATCTAGCTAAACGTATCTTACCAAGTAGTTTATTAGAATGGCATTATCGATCGAAATCTGAAGAATTGATTAATTTTTCTAATCATGCTTTTTATAATGGTCATATGCAGATTGCTCCAAACGTCAACCATTTACAAGACCCAGCAGCCATTCAGTGGCATGAATCCAATGGCAAATGGATCAATCAGCAAAATACGGTAGAAGCAGAGGATGTAGTCAAGCTATTAAAGGAGAAATTAATCGAAGATGCATCGAAAACAATTGGGATTATTACTTTCAATGCAAAACAACAAGCAGCCATTGAAGATGTTATTGACCTTTTTAGTGAAGAAGATGCTGAATTTGGAGTTATATATGATCAAGTAATGAGCCGTGACTTAGATGAAAGAGTTTTTGTAAAAAATATTGAAAATGTGCAGGGGGATGAACGAGATATCATTATTTTCTCCATCGCCTATGCAAAAAACAAAGAAGGAAGGGTCTATAATCGCTTTGGTACACTTGGGCAAGAAGGCGGTGAGAATCGTTTAAATGTTGCGGTTACACGTGCTAAGCAAGAAATTCACTTAGTATCTAGCATAGAGCCACATGAACTCAATGTCACAAATGCCAAAAATATTGGACCAAAATTATTAAAAGCATACATGGAATACGCACAAGCTGTCTCCAAATTAAAAAAGGATAAAATCGAAGCCACCTTAACGGATCTGAGTGGGGAAGTAAATACGATAAAACAAGAAGGTAACCTGCAATTTGATTCACCATTTGAAGAAGAAGTATATGAAAAATTAACGGAAATTGGCTACTCTGTTGATACACAAGTAGGTATGTCAGGTTATCGCATTGATTTAGCGGTAGTGGATCCAAATGATTCGAGCAAGTACGTGTTAGGAATAGAGTGTGATGGTGCGATGTATCATAGCTCTCCAGCAGCAAGAGAACGTGACATTTACAGGCAACGATTCATCGAACAAAAAGGTTGGAAGATCGATCGTATTTGGAGTCGAAACTGGTGGAAGGACCCTTATGCTGAAATAGAACGTATAGATCAAATCGTTAAAAGATTGAGTTGATTTGAAATGAATATCTTATATAAAATGAATACAAAGGGTAAATATAAGCACTGTTCTTATAAAGGAGTTTTATAGGTTGTAAGGATTTCTAATAGTGCTAATTTTGCACTGAAAAAAGAACTTATGATTGAACTTTATGTTAGCAAATATTGGAGGTGAGAGTAGTATGTCGATAATCAGGTGTGAATACCTTAAAGAAAAAATTAGTGGCTATAACTTAATTCCATTGGAAGTAAGTCATTTGAAAATATCGAATCAAATTCATTTATCCATAAATAATATTGAGGACTTTTTGAGATTTGCAAGTGACTCTCTATATGATTATGTCTATTTTTATTATACCTATTATGATTCTGAGTACTACAAAATCCCTTTTGACTGGTACAGTGACTATCCAAGGGATTTTATAACGAAAATTAGTAAACATAATAGATCCATAGAGTCATTAGATTTTTCTACACCAAAAAGTTTAACTTTATTTATTCTTCAAAATGGTATGTATGTAGGGATTGTTTTTGAAAACCGATGGATCGAAAATGATGAAATTGAAGATGCAGAGGAAGCTATTGAAATGCTAGAAAACACATTTTATGACGAACTAAAGGAAATTAAAAACTCCAAGGAAGATCTAAAAAAAGATGATGAAAATGAATTGAGAGAGATCATCATAAATGACCCTGAATTTAGATATTGTAAAAATCAAGAGCTTAGGTATTGGTACTTGGTGGAAATGTTAGAAAAAGAAGATATGAAAAAATACGAGTATTTGGTTCAACCACCTGGAATTCCACATAACGGTAAGATAAAAATGTTTATGGACAAGACTTGGATTCTGTATAAAGAAAGAAAAAAGTAATAGGTTATGTTTGGGACACTAGTGAATAACAATGTTTTTAACACCACCATCCAATTGTTCTTATCACTCTTTTTCATTAAATTTACCTGTAATAAACTATTAAGCTAGATGAAACGAAATGCGGATAAAATTAAGATCGTAGAAGTTGATATGAAAATTGCCCAATTCATAAATTTCTGTGTTGAATATTAATAATATGAAGTCATCTTCTCAATAAATATTGAAGATATAATGGCTGCATTTCGTTATATTGAGTCAAAGCTACTTTTACTAGATATTAATCTACCTAGATATGATTATTTTTATTTCCACACGAACAGGTGAAATGGTTCAAGTAATCCCTTTAGAAAATTGTCACGATGTATTTATTATGAAGTTACTGCACAATCTATCCAGATTATGGAATTTTGAGTTCTGAGATAAGCAGGTATCTATGGAGACATGTTAATATAAAATGTTAAGTTCAATTTGTTATGTATAAGTTGAGTTAATGCTAATTTTATTTTAAATTAAAGGAAGATGAAATAATGGATAGAGACCATATAGGCTACACTCAAGGAGAATTTGCTTATATTGAATATGTTAATGGGGAAAGGCTACGGTTTAAACCGACGACTACCAATGCTACTCCCAGGTTGGAAAAGGCAAAAAACGCTTATACTCTAACAGAAGATGAACTAAAATGGATAAGGGGTATATTAAGAGACTATAATCATTCTTCTGAAATAGAGATATCGCCTTCATATTATTATAAAAAGAAGACGGAATATGAACGAAATGAGAATAGGGAAATTGTTAAAACAGAGTTAGATTATTTAAGAGATAAACTGATGAAAGTTACTCCAAAAGAACTACTTAAACTTAGAAGTAAAACAATTAGAGAAGCACAAGGGATTGAGAATTTCTCTGGGGTTTATATCATACATAACTGTGTAAAAGATATGTATTATGTTGGACAAGCGAAAAATATATACTTAAGAGCTAATAAGCATTTTCTTAAAAATGAAGGGAATTCTGAAGTATATAAGGATTATTCTTGTGGAGATGAATTTTGTATTAGCTTAATACCTTTAGAAAAGACCTCGTTTTCAACATTAAACGATTTAGAGGATAATGCAATAAGAGCTTATGAGTCATATCCATGGGGCTATAATAAGATGCCAGGTAATATATTGGATAGACCTATTTTCAAAAATGAGGACTACCAAAAAGTTGCTGAATTAATTTTAAGTAAGATAGAGGGAACAGAATGGTTTTTAAGGATTTCAACAAGTAAGGAAAGGTTCCGTTACACTCACAGTTTATTATCAGAATACCAATTACCTCTAGATGCACATTTTATTACTACCTTTCCTAAGATGATAAAAGAGTGCAAATATGCTGATAAAAAAAGAGTTCATAAGAAATGATCTACCAATTAACAGAACCTTAAGGCTATTCAAATTAAAATTATTTTGATAATGCATCTTCCGTTAAAGGATGTTTATTTTGAAGAAGAACAGCTAATAATAAAAGTCGCTTTTTTCAATTACAACGATACTACTCTATAGAAAAAATATCCGCTTCAGGAATATTCAACTTAAAACAATTCAACAAAATAAAACTCACCCCAAAAGTAAGGACAAAACTGTAATGTTCTTACTTTTTTTATTAAAAACAATTTAAACAACAACATTTCACGTTAATCAATGTTTACAAAACACCCGTTCAGTCATTTTTATAACTCTTTTCCACCCATAATGGTATTTAATAGAATTTTTATGTTAAGTTAATTGTAAATAAACACTAAGCTAGGAGAAACCAAATATGGATAAAATTATGATTGTGGAAGATGATATCAAAATTGCAGAGTACCTACGCTCCTATATTGAAAAATACGGATATGAAGTCATTATCGCAACAGATTTTGAAGATATAATGACTACATTTCGTGATTCGAATCCCAAACTACTTTTACTAGATATTAATCTACCTAGTTATGACGGGTATTATTGGTGCAGGCAAATTCGAAAAGAGTCCATTTGCCCTGTGATTTTCATTTCTGCACGAACAGGTGACATGGATCAAGTAATGGCTTTAGAAAATGGTGGAGATGATTTTATTATGAAGCCATTTCATCCCGATATTGTTATGGCGAAAATTAGAAGTCAGCTGCGCCGAGCATATGGGGAATACGCGACCAAGTATGAAGAAAGAACGGTTACACTGCATGGTCTTCGTTTATATCCGGAACGATTAGAACTACGAATTGGGAAGGATGTAACACAACTATCTAAAAAAGAATCAGATATCATGGAAAGTTTACTAGAACGTTATCCAAGGATTACTAGTCGCCAGGATCTATTGGCAAAACTGTGGGATGATCAAGCATATGTGGATGAAAATACGTTGAATGTAAATGTTGCAAGAGTGCGGAAAAAGTTTCAAGAAATAGGCATAGAAGATGCTGTAGAAACTGTAAGAGGAGCGGGATACCGTATGCGAATTACGTGGGTAGAGGAAGAACGATGAAATTATTTCTTCGCGAACATGCGCTACTCATCGTAATCCAACTTATCCAAGCTATCATGATTCCTTTATTATTTTGGCTAGATGGCTATCGTGGTCTAGGCGTCATCCTATACGCTATCTTTTTATCTATGTTGTTTCTAACGGCTTATCTTATCTATCAATATGTAAGTAGAAAAAACTTCTACCATCGGTTGCAAAATCCAATGGAAACCCTTGATGTATCGCTTGAGACTACCGGACAAAATCGAATAGCTGAAGCCCTCGACCAATTACTGATTTCGCAGTATCGTCTGTACCAGGAAGAGCTTCAAAAAGCAGAGGATAGACAGGATGAGCATTTGTTATTTATGGATCGCTGGGTTCATCAAATGAAAACACCACTTTCTGTAATAGAACTAACTGCACAAACCCTGGATGAACCAGAATCATCAAGTATACGTGATGAAACGGATCGAATGAAAAATGGGTTAAACACAGTTCTCTATATGGCAAGACTCCGCACACTTGCAGAGGACTTTCAGGTTAAAGCCGTTACGCTTTCCAAGCTAATACATGAAGTGAATCAGGAAAATAAGTTATTTTATATACGTCATGAAGTGTATCCACAATTGAAGGAACAAAAGCCAGGAATAGTCGTTGGTACTGATGAGAAGTGGCTTTTTTTCCTCCTAACACAAATCGTACAAAACGCTGTTAAATATTCTACTGGAAAAACCAAACAGCTTCAGATATCTATTTATGAAAAGGGAAGACAAGCTGTACTAGAAGTTAAAGACTTTGGAATTGGTATTCCAGTAGTTGATCAAAAGCGTGTTTTTAATAAATTTTATACTGGAGAAAATGGCAGGAAGTACCGAGAATCTACAGGTATGGGGCTATATTTGGTGAAAGAGGTTATAGATAGGCTGGAGCACCGCATTGAAATGGAATCAAAAGTCGGGGAAGGGACAACGATTCGAATTATTTTTTCCAAAACGCAAAACCTTACACCGATGTAAGATTCATGAAAGCATAATCGATAGTTTCCAGATAAAAGCTTGAGCTATACTTTTATTAGAAGTTATAGAAGAGGAGAATGATTATGCTTAAACTCACAAAAGTAAGTAAGATTTATGAAGGAAAAGTGGCTTACCGAGCCCTAACTGATATTGATTTAGAAATAGAAAAAGGTGAATTTGTTGCCATTATGGGACCTTCCGGAAGTGGGAAAACAACGCTACTTAATATTGTTTCCACAAATGACACACCCACTACAGGGGAAGTGACAATTGAAGGGGAAAAACCACATAAGCTAAAGAAAAATGCGTTAGCTAAATTTCGTAGAAACGAATTAGGGTTTATCTTTCAAGATTTTAATTTGATGCATACCTTAACGGTGGAAGAAAATATTGTTTTACCACTTACCTTAGATGGAACGCGTGTAAGAGAAATGAAGGAAAAAGTGCATAAAATTGCGAAGAGTTTAGGCATATCAACCATTATGAAAAAGCGCACATATGAAATTTCTGGTGGGCAAGCGCAAAGAGTAGCGATTGCTAGGGCAATGATTCATGATCCTAAGCTCCTGTTGGCAGATGAACCAACAGGTAACCTTGATTCAAAAGCATCGAATGATGTTATGAAAATGCTCGTAGCCATTAATGAAGCCGAAAAAACAAGTCTTTTAATGGTAACACACGATGCCCAAGCAGCAAGCTATTCAGACCGCGTTATTTTTATCAGGGATGGGAAGCTTTATTCTGAAATACATCGTGGGGAGAGTAGACAAGCCTTTTTCCAAAAAATAATTGACATGCTTTCATTGATGGGAGGCGATGGCAATGACCTTTCGTCAGTTCGCGTTTAACAATGTGTTACGCAATAAGCGATTGTATATTGCTTACTTTCTTAGCAGCATGTTCACGGTGATGGTTTTCTTTACCTTTGCAATTTTCGCCTTTCATCCTGCTTTTTCAGATGGTGCCATTAATCAGAATGCACTATTTGGAATGCTTGCAGCTGGTGGAATCATTTATGTGTTTTCCTTCTTTTTTGTTCTGTATTCAATGAGTGCTTTTTTACAATCAAGGAAAAAAGAGTTTGGTTTGTTAATGATGCTTGGTGCAACGAACAAGCAAATACGTTTGATGGTATTTTTAGAAAATATCTTAATCGGCTTTTTTGCTACAGTCGGAGGTATACTGACTGGTTTGGTATTCGCAAAAGCTATTCTCTTAGTAGCTGAGAATGTATTAATAATTAGTGAATCTCTCAATTTTTATTTTCCTACATTTGCGATTGTTATCACTTTTATTAGCTTTATGTTTCTCTTTTTCTGTATCTCAATTTTTGTTTCATTTATTTTACGTACAAATAAACTAATTGATTTAATTAAAGGGGATAAAAAGTCTAAGGGAGAGCCAAAATCATCAAGAATTTTATCGGTACTGGCTGCACTGCTACTTATTGCTGGATACGGAACTGCACTCTACGTGGAGGGTACACAAGTAGTTTTTGCGCTGATTCCAGTAATTGTTCTCGTTACTCTAGGAACGTACCTTTTATTTACCCAACTAAGTGTGTATATCATTCGACGGTTAAAAAGTAACACCTCTATCTTCTGGAAAAAAACAAATATGTTGCTGTTTTCAGACCTTTCTTTTCGGATGAAAGATAATGCGCGAACATTTTTTATGGTGGCGATCATATCCACCGTTGCTTTTAGTGCAATTGGAGCCTTATATGGTTTTCAATCATACTTAGACAAACAAATAAAAGAAAGTACTCCTTATAACATTGAATATATGCCGTGGCGAGATGATACTAAAGAAATTATCGACCAAGATATTAGTAAAGTGAACGCTATTTTGGAAGAAGAAAATATATCTGCAAAGATGGAGTCGATTGAACTTAATTACTTTGAAATGCCTGAACTAGATCGTGAAGTGTTAGTTGTAAGAGCTTCTGATTATAATCGTCTAGCAGCCATGGTCAACGAAAGGCTGCTTCATCCAATGGAGAATGAAGCAATTGTAGCTGAAAATAGTGATACACAACTAGCGATGGACTCAAAAGCTAGTGAAGTGTTGATGGCATCAAGTGTCGAAATAGGGACCGGACAAGAAATTAAACCAAGCCATGTGGTGAATTCATTCGTATTAATAAATGATGGTTATTATGTGGTGGATGATGCGTTTTATGAACAACTAGGTACACCAGTTAGGGAGGATATGAGTGCTGTATGGAAAGCAGATGAAGGACAAAGTGAACGATTGATTAAGGCTGGAAGAAAGCTAAATGAACAAGTAGAGCATAGAGTGTATGCAATTGATTATACGGTTTATGAAATCAATAAAGCTTATGGACCAATATTATTTATCGGTTTGTTCATTGGAATTGTGTTCTTCGTTTCAGCTGGCAGTTTTCTCTATTTCAGATTGTTCTCAGATTTAGATGAAGAAAAGCGTAAATTTCGTTCGATTGCTAAAATTGGATTAACACAAAAAGAGTTAAAAAGAGTCGTTAACTGGCAAATTATTATTTTGTTTTTCTCGCCAATAGTTATTGCATTAATTCATGGTGGGATAGCACTTAGCGCATTATCACGGATGTTCGATTACAATTTAGCAGTGGAGTCTTCGCTTGTATTAGGAAGCTTTGCGGTTATTCAAATTATCTATTTCCTAGTAGTGCGATTTTTCTATGTGAAACAGGTGAAGCGGATGGTATTTTAAAAAGTCCTTCTCAAAAAAATGACTGACATAAACTATGATGGAGTGTAATTATAGGTATATGCAATATAAAAATTAAATATAGGTTAAAATTAAAATCAAGACTTTACCTTGCAAATCATATTTGCAAGGTATTTTTTTGCCTTCATAGGTATATCCAATTGGATTGGAAAATGTAACGATTGATGCAAATGCTTCCCATAAGTCTTATATCACAACCTACTTTAGAACGAAGTATTCATAGTTCATAATAGCTCTTCTTCTGAAAAATGTTTAACTAATAGGTATATAGGTTAGTTGTACTATGGACGTAAAAAAACTAAGAAGGAGATGATAGTATGAACGATCTAGGGAATTCTTTTCAGCAAATGTTGAATAATTTAATTCAGGCTATTCCTAATGTGATTGCAGCACTTCTATTACTTATTTTAGCTTGGATCGTTGCTGTTGTGGCAAAAGGCATTGTAGAAAAGCTTTTTGTGAAATTTGGCGTGCATAAAGCCATTGGAAAAACAAATTTCGTAGAAGATGAAGAACAAGGTAAGAATGTATTAAAATCAATTGCAAAAATTGTTTATTTATTAGTATTTATTTTGTTCTTACCGGCAATATTAGATGCATTAAATATGAATTCAGTATCAGGGCCAATTTCCAATATGATGGATAAACTACTTGGCTTTATTCCTAATATAATTGCTGCAGCAGTTATTCTGGTCATTGGTTACGTAATTGCAAAACTCGTTAAAGAATTAGTGGAAAGATTATTAGTTAGTTTAAATGTAGATAGATGGTTTAATAAAGTTAAGCCAACTTCTCAGCAAAGTGATGATGTAAATGTTACGTTATCATCTGTTTTAGCAAATGTATTATTTGTAGTTATTTTAATTCCAGTAATAACAATTGCACTAGAAGCATTAGAAATTCAAACAATATCGCAACCAATTACTGATGTATTAAACAGTGTATTAACGATAATACCAAATATATTTATTGCGATTGTATTAGTAATCGTTGGGTATTATTTAGGTGAAATCCTCGGCAAGCTTTTAACAGGATTGATACAAGGTACTGGCGTGAATAATATTTTCTCTTCATTAGGTATGGAAAATGCAGAAAATAAAGTACCTTTTGATATTGCCAAAGCCCTTGGAATAACAGTAAAAATCATCGTTATCTTGTTCTTTACTGTAGAAGCTTTAAGTGTATTAAACTTAGAAGTTCTTAATCAAATTGGAAATGCTATGATTACCTACCTTCCATTCCTAGTTAGTGCTTTATTGATTCTAGGTGGAGGAATTCTATTAGGTACATTCCTAGCCAATCTAATTAGAAAATACACGAACAGTGGAATTACAGCGACACTAGTGAAGTATATTGTAATTGTTTTTGCTGTGTTTATGACATTAGATCAATTAAAATTTGCTACTTCTATTGTTAATATAGCGTTTATCCTAATCTTAGGCGGATTAATGGTAGCATTTGCAATCTCCTTTGGTATTGGTGGACGTGAGTTTGCGAAAAACCAATTAAGAAAAATAGAATCGAAAATGAAGTCTGATCATACTGATGATACTTCTCATAATGACCATGATCGATTAAACTAATCGTTTGTAATACAAAAAACCTGCACATTTCGTGCAGGTTTTTTCTTTTCTGAAAAATTAGCAACGCTTCTGGAATCCAGAACTTTATATATGGTGTAAAAGGTTAATAGAGATTTATTTGTATTTGCGCTCTTGTTATTAGTTCCTTCCTATTCAAGCCATTGCAACTGGTTAGCAATTGTCTTATTCATACTGTGCAGATTTTTCTTTTTATCTTTCTCTCTAATTTAAAACGAAGCATTTTTTAGTTGAAAATAGTAGTTGGATAAGATAAAAGCGTATCTAATTATAGAATGATTGACGGAAACCGGATAGTAAGTAAATACAAGCTAACATTAAATCAAAGAAAATAAATACACTTCGTAAATCGTAATCATTACTATTTACAATAAGTAAAGTAAATGCTATAATTCCCTTTAAACGTAATTATTACGATTTGGAGGTGTTTATTTTTGCGGATAAGAGATTATAAAATTCCAGTCAACATTGTAACTGGATTTCTCGGAGCGGGAAAAACCACGCTTTTAAATAAGATTCTTGAAGAAAAATCGAATGAAAATATCGTAGTCATTATAAATGAGTTTGGTGAATTATCTGTAGATCATCAGCTTATCGTTACCACAAAGGAAGAAATAATTGAAATAAATAGTGGCTGTATATGCTGCAACGTCCGCAAAGATTTAATTGACACACTTAACACCATCATAAGAAAACAAAAAGGACATGCAAGGCCAATTGATAGAGTTATTATTGAAACAACTGGGATGGCCAACCCGGCACCAGTTATTCAGACATTTTTAATGGACATAGAAATGTCTCGTTCTTTTAAGATCGATAGTGTTTGTGCAGTTCTCGATGCGAAGCATTTATTTCAGCACATCGAGGAAGATGAGTTACAACAACAAATCGCATTTGCTGATGTTTTGTTGTTTAACAAGACAGACCTAGTTTCTGAACATACAGTGAAAGAGTTGGAAAGAAAAGTGGGGGAAATCAATCCCCACGCGAAGCGATTTTGTACGGTTAATTCTCAGCTAGACTTCACTCAAATTATCGGGTTACATTCCTTTGAGTTAAGTAATTTACTAACCATTCAACCAGACTTACTGAATAATATTGCTTATCACTCGCACAATCAAAAAGTAAATTCTATCGTTTTCCATGATGATCGTGCACTTGATTTGCAGAAATTGAACAACTGGTTAGCATATTTGGTACAAATAAAAGGGGAAAGCTTATATCGTTACAAAGGAATATTATTTATAAAAGGAATTGAGGAACGTGTCGTTTTTCAAGGAGTGCATATGCTATTTGCCAGTACGAAAGATCGTTTATGGAAACAAGAGGAGAAAAAGTGTAATGAAATTGTATTTATTGGAAAAGACTTGGATTTTAGTGAACTAGAAGAAGGTTTTAATTATTGTCTCGTTTAGGCATAAAATTAACGAAAATATGGAGGGAAACTATGAAGAAGATACCTGTAACAGTACTAAGCGGCTATTTAGGATCAGGTAAGACGACGCTACTAAACCACATTTTACATAATAAAGAGGGATTGAAGGTTGCGGTGATTGTAAATGACATGGGTGAAGTTAATATAGATAGTTCACTTATTAAGCAGGAAGGAACAATTTCTCGGACAGACGAAAAGCTCGTTGAGATGTCTAATGGATGCATTTGCTGTACATTACGTGAGGACTTACTTATCGAAGTGAAACGGATCGTTGAGGATGGGAATATTGACTACATTATTATTTAATCATCAGGCATATCAGAGCCAGTACCTGTTGCACAAACTTTTTCCTACATGGACGAGGAGCTAGGTATCGATTTATCTACGGCCTGTCAATTAGACACAATGGTTACAGTAGTTGATGCTAATCGCTTTGGTTCAGGAGATACATTATTAGAGCGTAAAGAAGCGGTTAGTGAAGAAGATGAACGTAAAATTGCTGATTTATTATTAGATCAAATTGAATTTTGTGACGTGCTTATATTGAACAAAACTGATTTAGTAACAGACACAGAGTTAGTCAAGCTCACTAAAGTTTTAGAGAAGCTACAACCAGAAGCAAAAATAATAAAATCAAGCTTTGGTAAGGTAGATCCTAGCGAGATTTTGGGTACTGGTGCATTTGATTTTGATAAAGCAAGTGAATCAGCCGGCTGGTTAAAGGAATTGACAATTGGTCATGCCAACCATACACCAGAAACAGAAGAATATGGTGTGCATTCCTTTGTATACGTAAGAAAAGAACCATTTCATTCCGTCCGATTTAAGAGTTTTGTGGAATCAATGCCAAAGTCGATAATCCGTGCGAAGGGAATAGCATGGTGCGCCACTAGAAATGATCTTGCTTTATTAATGTCGCAGGCTGGACCTTCTACATCGATTGAACCTGTTTCATTTTGGGTTGCAGCTTTACCGAAGGAGCGACAACAAGAAATTATACGGGAAGAGCCAGAAGTTTTAGATGAATGGGATCAAGAATATGGGGATCGAATGACTAATCTCGTATTTATTGGTATCGATATGGACCAGGACTTAATCACCGAGGAACTCGATCGGTGCTTATTAACGGAAAGTGAGCACGTAGACTGGGATATTTTAGAGGATCCATTTGATTGGGTATTGCAAACGAACTAAAGTGAAAATTTTTTAAATTTTAAATCGTAATGATTACTATTAAATGAAGGGGAATGTATATGGCTAAGAAGTCCAAAATTGCAAAAGAGAAAAAACGTCAGGAATTGGTGAAGAAGTATGCACAGATTAGGAGAGAGTTAAAAGAAAAAGGAGACTACGAAGCATTACGGAAGCTTCCAAGAGATTCATCCCCAACAAGATTGAAAAACCGCTGTGAGGTAACAGGAAGACCAAGAGGATATATACGTAAATTTCAAATGTCACGGATTGCATTTAGAAAGTATGCGCACAAAGGTCAAATACCAGGAGTAAAGAAAGCGAGCTGGTAAATTTCTCAGCCTTTTAATGAGTTGCATTTTTTAAAAGAGAATGAAGGCAAGAAAGGAGGAAGGGGTCGTGTATAAATGGATAATTGTAGGTGGAGGTATTCATGGTTGCACGGTAGCTGTTCATTTACTTAAAAGTGGTAAAGCAAAGCTTGATGAGTTATTAATTATTGATCGATACAAAAATCCACTTCATAAGTGGTCGATGATTACAAATAGAATTGGCATGGATTATCTCCGTTCCCCATCAGTGCATCATATCGATAAACGTCCATTTAGTCTCCAAGACTTTGCAAACAAACATGGGGAAGGTAGCGTCTTTCTTGGGATATATAAAAGACCACTACTAGATTTGTTTAATCATCATTGCCAAACACTGTTAAACTCTCTATCCATTGAAAAAGTGTGGCATCAAGCGGAAGTTACAGACATCCATTCAACAAATAGCGGATGGCAGATAAGTACAAATCATAATGTCTTACTAGAATCGAAGTATGTGGTCCTGGCGCTTGGTGTGAATGAACAGCCTGCTCTTCCAGAGTGGGCTGCTTCATTGCGTAATAAAGCACCAGATAAAATAAGACATATTTTCGAAGAGCAATTAGGCGAAGTGAAGGAAGAAGGTAACATTTGTATCATCGGTGGAGGAATATCAGCAGCACACTTGGCGACCAAGTTATGTGCAACTTCTAATAAGCAAGTAACGTTAATAAAGCGTCATCCGTTTCGTGTGCATGATTTTGACAGTGATCCGGGCTGGTTAGGTCCCAAATTTTTGGTCAAGTACCATAAAGAAACAGATTATCACAAGCGACGTTTAATTATCAATCAGGCCAGAAATCGAGGGTCTGTACCTCGAAAGACATTTTTAAAATTAAGGAAATGCCAAGCACAAAATCAATTAGAAGTTATTGACGATGAAATACAGACAGCATCATATTCCGAAGATAGATTCCATTTATCTTTTGAAAAATCTGACTCAAAGGATTTTTCTTTTATTTGGCTTGCGACTGGCGCACAATCTTGCCTCCCTGAAAATCAATTATTAGAAAAATTGATTAAACGCGAAAAACTACCATGTGCAGAATGTGGCTTTCCTATTGTAAATAAAGAACTCGAGTGGAAGGAAGGTTTATATGTTACTGGGGCCCTAGCGGAACTTGAGATTGGTCCAGTTTCACGTAATATAGCTGGAGCTAGGAAGGCTGCTGCTATATTAGTTTCTTTACGTGCAATATCAGAATAAAAATTGAAGGATGAAATGTGTCATATTGATAGCGTATTACAATAAAAGTTGATCACTTCTGAATTAAATACTGAGTAGATTTAGCTCCAAAGGTAATTAATTATTACTAATATATTAGAAACACGATATTTACAAGCGATTGAGAAGTGTTACATTTTTCATTATTTAAAAGAATTTATCCATTTTAGCATGTTACTCTATAAACAGCCCTATTCTTAAGTTGCTACCCAAAGATTCATTAACAGTTGTCAAAATAGTTTACTGTCTATTCTTTAAAATGAAAATAACTAATCCTTGCACTATAAAGGTAAGTAAGATTAGCACCCAGATACTGTCTCGATAAGTATCGAAGGTTAGCGTATTAATATATGTATGATAAGATTCAATGAGTAGCCAACCAATTGGAAAGATTGGAGCAGAAGAGACATATGATACATTTATAATTTGTTTACCGCGTTCCGTTTTGCCTTCCGCGCCCCAAATAAATTTCAAAGAAATATATAGGCAAATAAGGAATATGGGTACTAAAATTAGTCCAATTACAATCAACTTATTTCCTCCTCTTTTGTTTACTGACCCTTCCTGTATATCTTTACTTATAACCATTTTTCCATTTGGTTTTGATAGTTAGTAACTCCTAAACTAAACGATATACTCTTCAGAAAAAGCAATGGTAACAAAATTCGAATTTAACAAATAGAAATATTTATAAAAATTGTAATATACTTCTAAATTAAAATCAATGATATTTGAGATGTGAACAAACAAAAAATGGAGGGAGAAATATCCCCCACCATCTCTTAGATTATTTATTTTGATTAAAATAGTTTCTAAGTGCAAATGTTACGGAGAAATACACAACAAGTCCGATTACTACTATATTAATAATCCATCCTAGTAGTCCAAAACCCATCATGCTAGATCCATATCCACCCATCATAAAGCGTCACCTCAAATCTAGTAATTATTCATCATGTTACGCGCTTCATTGTTGCTGTTTTGCATAAAACCATCTTCTCCATGGCAATTATCGAACATTTCTTTTTGTTCTTTTGTTGATAAATTCGGATGCATTTCTTCAATATATGGCTTCATTTGCCCGAAATTAAACAAGCCCTCACCTTGATTATTTGCTGCCGCGGAAGTGTAAGTTGCACCGCCTAATAGAACTATTCCTGTTAGTACACCAATGATTATTTTTTTCATTTTTATCATCCTTTCTTGATTATCTTTATTGTATCCTCTATAAATGTAGATTTTATGTAGAACTTATGTGAAAGTTGTGAAGATTAACAGGTAAAGGTCAAAAAAATGGTACTATACAGATGGGGTGATCACTTTGACAAAAGTACTTATCGTAGATGATGAAAAAATGATAGGCGAAGTACTGACTGCCTATTTTGAAAAAGAAGGTTGGGAAATTGAGAGTGCCTTTAATGGAGTAGAAGCACTGAAAAAAATAAAAGAAATGAAGCCTGATGTTGTTTTATTAGACTTAATGCTGCCAGATATATCAGGAGAAGAGGTTTGCCGTTTAACGAGAATGGAAAGTAATGTACCGATTATCATGTTAACAGCTAAATCAGCTGAAGAGGATTTGATAAATGGTATTGTTATTGGAGCAGATGACTATATTACAAAACCATTTAGCCCAAGAGAAGTTGTTGTTCGAGTAAAAGCGATATTACGAAGAGTTGGGAAAACAAAGAACGTTGACCTGCTCAGCTTTAATCATAAAGATTTAGTGATAGATACAGTAAAAAAAGAGGTTAAACGTAGGGAAGAAACAGTGTTATTAACGCCAAATGAATATAAACTTATAGTCGGCATGGCGGTTCATCCCGGTAGAGTTTACAGTAGGGCAGATTTACTAGCTAAGTTGCAGGATGATATACATTTTTATGAGGGTTATGAAAGAAATATTGATACACACATTAAAAACTTACGCAAAAAAGTGGAGGCAGATACCAGAAATCCAGTATACATATTAACTGTATTTGGTATGGGATATAAGTTTGGAGGAGAGCCAGATGAAGTTCTCTCTCTATTCTAAAGTATTATTTTATATTCTAATCGTCGCATTTTTCGGTGTTTTCCTCACTAGTTTCTCTATATTTTTTGGAGTAGAAAATCAATTTTCGAATTATCTAGACAAAAATAGAGAAAATAACAGAGAAATCATCATAAACGAAGCCGTAAAACAATTCGAGGAAACTGGAAATTTAACTAGTGAGCAAATGCTAAGCTCGATGCGAGAGCAAGCAATGTCAGAGAATCTGTTCTATAAAGTATATGACTCAAATGGTGAGCTCGTTGCAGATACCACCAACATGCTTGGTATGATGGGGATGATGGGTGGAATGCACGAGCAAAACAGAAGTGATAGCGAATATAAGATGTCCACTTACGACATTACTTCTGATCAAACTGTAATAGGGGAAATGGAATTTTATTATCCAGTCGAACTAATCGGTGAGGATTTCCTTTTTCTTGAATCTATCAAGCAAAATATATATATTGCCGTAATCGTTACGATAGTCTTGTCCATTTTGTTTAGCCTGTTATTTTCGAAAAAATTATCAGCTGGATTTAATCAGCTTTCAAAAGCCATCCAAGAATTACGAAATCATAAAAGACAGATTCGTGTCCCTGTAAATGAGCTAACTAATGAAATGAAACCACTTGGCGAATCATTTAATCAATTAGCAGAATCTCTCTTTAAAGAAGAAAAGCTTCGAAAACAATTTACAGCTGATTTTGCGCATGAGCTAAGAACTCCGCTTACAACACTTAGAAGTCAGATCGAAGCCTATCAAGACGGAATATGGGAACCAACAACTGAAAGGCTGGAACAGAGCCATGGTGAATTAATGCGTTTGGTTCGTTTGGTGAATGAATTAGAAGGATTAATAGCTGCTGAAAACCCTCAAATTAAGTTGGAAGAAAGGAAGCTTGACGCTAATGAAATCCTATCTCTGATAGAGGATCAGTTTCGTTCCAGCTATCGTGAAAAAGGAGTAGAATTGATTGTTCAAAAGCCGACTGAAGATATTTGGTTTATGGCAGATCGTGATAAATTGGTACAGATTATAACCAATATTGTCTACAATGCACTTCAATATACTCCTAGTGGAAAAAAAGTAAGATTGAACGCAAAAAACGACAAAGCATCTATTCACTTTGTCATAAGTGATGAAGGGACTGGTATTAGCAAGGAAGATCTTCCTTATCTATATGAGCGCTTTTACAGAGGGGATAAATCAAGAGACCGGAAAACTGGTGGAATTGGGATTGGTTTAGCAATTGTGAAGGCGTTGGTTGATGCGCATCAAGGAGAAATTAAAATTGATAGTGAAATAGGTCAAGGCACTACTGTGACAGTGTCACTTCCAAGGGAAAAGTAAAGGGTTTATAACTAATACACATTATTTGATAGACTTAATGGAGAAAAATATAACTAGTTCGATAAATATTAACCTTAATTGCGAACGAATTAGGTAATTTCTAGTAAAGATGCCTAACCACCTCATCATAACGAAGTGGTTAGGCATCTTTTGTTTGTCTGACAACCTATTACCCAATCGTTTTTTCAGGTTATTTCATTTTTATTTTAAAAAATGCCCTATTCATTACCTTTCTATTTCTATTGTAGTTTTTTTATTAAGTTATTCTATCATTTACAAATTTTTGTATAAAATTATTGTCTTTTAAGAACAAACTTGTGATGTTAGTGCTATAATTAAATGGGTATAAATAACTGATTGAGGAGAAAAATACATGAAAATAGTATGTACCGGTTACGGTGTTATTGCTCCAAAAACAACTAATGTTAAACAATACGTGTCTAATTTGAAAGAGGGTATTTGTGCGCTTGAGGTTGTGGAGAGTGCCGGTCCTCATGATGAGTCAAATATCGTTGGTTATGTGAAGGAAGGTCTAGAGGCATTAGAAAAGGATAGAAAAATAAATCGATTGCCTAGAGTTACAAAGCTTGGTATAGTAGCAGCAAAAGAAGCGATAGAATCTGCTAAAATAGATATAAATGATAAAAAAGTCGGGGTGTTTTTTGGAATTTCTCTTGGGGCCTCGGGCGAAAAGTTGTATCAAAATACTATAAAAGACGCAAATGAAGATAATTATCATAAAATGCCAGTTACATTTACACATTATGCGAATATGCATAGTGTGACAGCTGCTATTGCCCACTTCATTGGCGTGAAAGGAATCGTAAAAACCATAAGTACAGGCTGTACTGCAAGCATGGAAGCAATAGAAGAAGCAATGCTTTTTTTAGAAAGCGGTAAAATCGATATAGCTATCGTAGGTGGAACGGATAGCCCGATTAGCCAGGCGACAACCTATGCATTTTCAAAAACAAGAGTTCTTCCACTTAATCAAGCGCTTCATGCAGGTGCGGTTCCTTTTCATGAAGATAGTAAAGGTTTTGCAATGTCAGAGGCTGCAGGTGTGATTATACTAGAAAGAGAAGAAGATGCCTTACATAGAAAGGCTTCTATTAAAGGTGAAGTGGTTGAAGTAGTATCAAATAATGATGGAAATTATATTTTTTCTTTAGATGTTGATGGGGATCAAATGTTGAATGCATTAAAAACGATAATAGTAAATCGAAATCCCGATTATATTAGTAGTCAAGCACTAGGGATTCAGATTAATGATAGAATAGAAGAAAAATGCTCTAACCTTTTATTTGAACATAAAGTACCGTATACTTCTATTAAAAGCATGTATGGAAATCCTTTTGGTGCAATTGGGATCTTACAAGTGATTGCATCTTTTGTAAGTATGGAATATAATTTTATTCCACCTACTATTCGCACCGATAAAAAGGGCTATGAAAAGATGAATATTATAATGGAAACAACTTACCAAGAGATAAACGAAATTGCCATCACCAATCATGGATATGGTGGGAACAACGCTTGTGCTTATCTTAAAAAATACATTTCTTAAGGTAAACACCCTAGACGGGAAGTGATGAATTCAATGATTATCGGGTTACTAATTTGTACGATAGGGCTAATGCCGTTGGTTTTAGCACTTAGTATGAAAAGTATATATAAAGAGTCAAAATTATCTACTGCTTTATTTGTCTATATGCTTTTAGTAGCAATTTGGCAAATAGATGTAGGGATACTTTATTTTGCCGATGGTTTATCAGAGGAAACGGCTCTTATCTTATTTAAATTACTTCGTCTAGGGCCAACCTTTTCTGTACCAATCGTATTTTACATAACTTGTACGATCTTAAATGATGAGCCAACTATACTAAAAAGAAGTAATAGGTTTTGGATAGTGCTTCTTAAAATATTTGATAAACGCACCCTTTATTTTTTGACTGCCTGGAGTGGGATTGTTTATTTAATAAACTGGTTTCCGGTTGGAATTGATAGTTTACATACAAATAGGACAACCTTTCTGCCAATAGATCATTATTTCCCTGTGTATGGACCACTATCCTGGGTATACTTTGTTCATATGTTGGGCTTTGTTCTACTCATGGTCATCGTCTATTTAACTACGAAATTGATGATTGATTCTAATATGAGAAGCTTTCTACGAGTCTTCTGTATTTATTCTGTCTTTTTAATTGTATCTGGATTTCTTAACTTTTTCCCTGAAATGGGTGTGATATCTAGTAGTATCGGAGTTATCATGTTCTCAACATTTATTGTGCATGAATTTATAAAAATGAATACACAGATGAAGGCTCGTTATTATCAATTGATGGAAAGACAGAAAAAGCTAGACTATACTGGTAGTTTAGCGGGTAGTTTGATCCACGAGGTTAAAAATACCAATCAAATTATTATGGGATTTTCTAGCTTGCTTGATAATAAAGAGGCATTGGGAAAAAAAGATAAAGTTGCGGTTGATATGATTCAGAAATCCTCCGAGCATTTGGAAGGGTTAACGAATAATTATAAGGAATACTTAAAGTCTTCTTCTGTTTCTATAAAGAAGGAAAACATCGAAATAATTATTAACCGTGCAATTGGTTTTTTATCAGAGATGCTTAAAGAGCATGAAGTAACTGTTCAATTTACGAATAATTATGCGCCACTAGAAGCTCATGTGAATAAGACTAATTTTGAGCAATTGTTTATTAATTTAATCAAAAATAGTATAGAAGCAATGCCAAACGATAGAGAAGATAAGAAAATAATAATAAATACAGAGATAATTGAGGAAACGATAATTATTCATCTGAAGGATAAAGGGAAAGGCATTCCTAAAGGAAATTGGGAAAGCATTTTTGATCCATTTATATCTTATAATGAAAGAGGCATGGGCTTGGGATTACCATTCGTTAAAAAAACAATGATTGAACATCTTGGGAATATCAATGTAGTGGAAAGTAGCTCAGAAGGCACACATTTTCAGCTTGAATTACCTAAAAATGGAATTATGAATTTAAAAAATGAATAGAATAACTATTAAAATCCCCACACTTTTTAAGTAGTGCGGGGATTTTTTGTGGTGTTAATGTGAAGCTTCATGATTATGAAATTATAAGAACAGTATTATAAAAATGAAAAGAGGGTATACTGCCTATAGTCCTTTTATTGTTTGATAAATGCTAGTTGATTTTTCTACCAACTATTCCTTTTTTTTATAAACAGATTGGTTGAAAGAAAAGAAGGGTAGGTATGATAATAGATTATGTAACAGAAGAAAAAGGACGTTAGACTTTATAAAAGGAGTGAACGGAATATGGAAACAAAAGCAGTGATTATTAATAAGTATGGAGATAAAAGTGTTTTGGAAGAAGGTACTGTCACTTTACCAGAGCTAGGTGCGAATCAAGTATTAATTCGTGAAAAAGCTACTTCCGTTAACCCGATAGATTGGAAACTTCGTGAGGGATATTTAAAAGAAATGCTACCATGGGAATTCCCTATCATTCTTGGATGGGATGTATCTGGAATTATTGAAGAAGTAGGTTCAGAGGTAACGGATTGGAAAGTAGGAGATGAAGTATTTGCTCGTCCAGATACAACACGCTTTGGAACCTATGCGGAGCATGTTGTTGTGGATGATCATTTATTAGCGAAAAAACCTGCTAATATCTCATTTGAGGAAGCTGCTGCTGTGCCACTTGCTGGTTTAACGGCATACCAGGGATTATTTCATCATGGTAATCTGAAAGAAGGAGAGAAAGTACTGATTCATGCTGGTGCTGGTGGTGTTGGTATCTATGCTATTCAACTAGCCAAGCATGCAGGCGCTTATGTCGTGACAACTGCTAGTCAAAAGAATCACGAGTTTCTTGAGTCTCTAGGTGCGGATGAAATTATCGATTACCGCAAAACAGACTTTAAAGAAGTGGTGCAGGATGTTGACCTTGTGCTTGAAACAATTGGAGGAAAAACACAAGAAGATAGCTTTGAAGTACTGAAAGAAAATAGCGGACGTATCATTTCCGTTGTAGGAGAACCAAATCAAGACAAAGCAAAAGAAAAAAATGTATTGGCAAAAGGTATATGGTTACAGCCTGATGGCAAACAATTAAGCTTCTTAGCTAGTCTACTAGAAGAAGGAAAAATGAAAAGCATTGTTGGGAGCACCTATCCCTTAACGCAAAAAGGTGTGTACGATGCACATGAACTAAGTGAAACGCATCATGCTGTCGGTAAGATAGTTATTACAGCTGAGTAAAACTTATACTAGTGAAGTTAGGTAAAAGCCCTGTTCTAAGTAATTTCATTTAGAGCAGGGCTTTTTGTTGATAATTATTCCTTTAGATCTTAAATAATTCACTCCATGTGTTAGGTCCCACAATTCCATCGATTGTTAAGTTTTTATTTTTTTGAAATTCTTTTATAGCCGCAAGAGTTTTCTGTCCAAATATTCCATCAAGGTTTCCTTGATAATAACCAGCAATATTCAATAGCGCTTGAATGACCTTTGTAATATTCCCAGTCGCAGCAAGCTCAACATTGACTAATTTTGCTTTTGTTTTAGGTCCTGGTATACCATCTACTTTTAAGCCAGCATTATATTGCTTATTTAATTCATTTTGGAGTACTTTATACAATCCTGCTCTCGTCTTTGGACCAGCAATACCATCAATAGCAATGCTAAATCCTTCATTTACTACAAATTGTTGAATTTTTTTAATATAGTTATCCGTCTTGCCTTTTTGAGTAAAGCTATCTACATAATTTTGAGGGTTCAATGAACCACTTTCACGATCTTGTGTCCATCCAAAACTAGGTGAAGTTCGCTTACGCACTTCAAAATGAAGATGAGACCCAGTTACTCTTCCAGTTGCTCCTTGTGTGCCAACTACATCTCCACTGTTCACCTTTTGTCCAGCACTTACCGTGACACTATCTAAGTGTGCATAGAGATGTCCCTTACCAGCTGTATCCTTTAAGAAAACGACATTTCCATAATCGCCTAAGCCTGTACCACTTTTACCCATACCTGCAAAAAGCACCTCTCCACCTATAAATGCTGGAATTGGGGCCTGATGCCTCTCCACAAGATCAATCCCGGCGTGAAAGGATCTATTTCCATCAATCGGATGATTTATCCATCCATAAGGGTTCGTTATTCTATAACCTTTCCAATTTGCCATTTGTATTCCTCCTCCATATAGAATATAAAAGGAGAAGGATAAGGGAACGACATATATCTCTAATTATCTGTAATTGGGATTTGCATTAAATGTACTTGGAAAATTCTTCTTTAATTTTTGATGGCTTTATGGGAAAATAGACTTAGTATAAATGTGGTGAGGAGTATACATATGGGTCTATTTTCAAATTTGTTTAAAGGTAAAGAAAAAGTAGTGAAAAAAGTGGAGAAAAAAGCATCAAAACCAAAAAAGAAGCATAACCAACACATTGCTACAAGAAAAGGAGAAATAGGAGAACATAAAATAGATGTTCAATTATCTCAATTTCCTAAAGAATATAAGTATTTAAATGACTTAATGATTGAGAATAAAAAAGCTAAATCAAAGTATTCACAAATCGATCATCTCCTTATTACTCCATATGGGATATTTGTTATTGAAACAAAGAACTATCAAGGAACGATATATGGAGGAAAAGATAGAAAAACATGGTCTGTGAATGGGAAGTTTAAAATGATGAATCCATTCATACAAAATTATGGTCATATTGAAGCATTGAAGAATATAACAGAGAAGAAGTTTCATTCGACCTTTATTTCAGTTGTATCTTTTACAAAACGAAGTACATTTAAAATCGATGAAGTAGATCTTCGGAAAATTTCTTCGGATCAATTACTTGTTTACGATATTGAGCTGTCCGATTTTATTAATCGAAAAATAAATGTATTAAAATTGCAGCATGAAGAACCAGTTTTAACTAGTGTAGAAATGGAAAGTCTTTTTCAAAAGTATAAAAGTGAAAATATAGAGGATAAGCTTATAAGGGAAAGTCATGTTAATTCATTAAAAGCTCAGAAGAAAGAACCACCTGTAACAAAAAATGAGAAATCTGATGCTACATGCTCCATTTGTAAAAAGGTCGTATCAGAAAAAGTGAAAACGTATTGTTTATCTAATAAGAAGTTTGCTGGGAAAGTTTATTGCTACGATCATCAACGCCAAACAAAAGTATACTAAATTTAAAAACCATTTTCTTATCAACAGAAAATGGTTTTTAAATTTTAGAAGTCTGAAGTTACTAAAACTTCTTATTCTCCCTATATCGTGAAGTAACTAAAAACTAGAGGGCATTTCAATTTTAAAATTTGTAATAATTTCCTTCTACTTAAGTTTTTATATGAGGAGTAAGGGGAAAGCTATTAACAAAACGTAACGGTGGAGGGATATGCATGAGCAAGGAACATACTGATATGCCAAAAGACAAAGGATTGGACCATACCCTACAATTATTAAAAGAAGGCTATTTTTTCATCATGAATCGTAAGGATAAATACGATTCGCGCATTTTTGAAACAAAATTGTTAGGTGAAAAAGCTATCTGTTTAATCGGAAAAGAAGAAGCAGCATTATTTTATAATAATGATAAATTTTCACGTAAAGGTGCAGCTCCGGGAAGAATTCAAAAGACATTATTTGGTCAAGGTGGAGTGCAGGGCTTAGACGGTGAGGAGCATCATCACCGTAAAGCGATGTTTATGTCGCTGATGACGAAGGAACATCTCAGCGAAATCCAAAACATGACAAAAGAAGAATGGCGAAAAGAACTTAACAACCAATCTGAAGAAGTAAATGTTTATAACACCTCAAAACTCATTCTAACTCGTCTGGCGCTTCGCTTTACAGGAGTTCCGTTTAAAGAAGAGGAAGCAGAACAATGGGTGGATGAGCTGTCTGACATGTTTGAAAATGCAGCGGATATTGGACCAAAGCACTGGAAGGCGAGGATGTCTCGTAATAAGGCTGAAGACTGGATGATGGATTTGGTAGAAAGGGTACGAAATCGCGAGGTGCAGGTGAATCAAAATCGTGCTCTCCATCAATTTTCCTTTCATACGGATTTGCAGGGTGAGTTATTGGATAAAAAAATTGTTGCAGTGGAATTGTTAAATTTATTACGTCCAATTGTTGCAATTGCGGTTTATGTAGATTTTTTAGTTCTAGCTTTACATGACTATCCGGAAGAAGTGGAAAAGCTTAAAGACAGTGACAAAGAGAAATTACTACATTTTGTACAGGAAGTAAGAAGGTATTATCCATTCTTTCCGTTCACTACTGCGAGAGTTAAAGAAAGCTTTGATTGGAATGGTTATAACTTTAAAGAAGGTACACTGGTATTATTAGATTTATATGGCACCAATCATGATCCAGCACTATGGAGTAATCCAGGCCAATTTTATCCAGATCGGTTCGAGGAATGGCAGGCTTCCCCATTTGATTTTATTCCACAAGGTGGGGGAGAATTTGATATTGGTCACCGGTGTGCAGGAGAGTGGATAACGATTGATATACTGAAGGAAACCTTAGATTATTTTGTGAACGAAATTTCTTTTGAATTTCCAACACAAGATTTCAAGTTTAGTATGAATGATATTCCCGCACTTCCAGAGAGTAAAGTGGAAATTAGGAATATAAAAGTTAAGTAATAATAAAGATGAAAAAATCATAAGCAAAGTGAATAAAAGTAGAAAAAGGTTAGCGACTAACAGTCCTAGCCTTTTTCTAATGAAAATTATTAAGTTCTATGGCCTTGATTACTATATTTGAATGATATATTTTTAAAAAAATTACATAATTAATTTAAAATAAGTAACATCATTTTGTAATGGATTGATAGACTGAGGTAACAATTTAGTTCCATAAATTGTTAATTATTATCATTTCATTATTAGTATGGTAAATTGGAATCATTTTCTAATAAATAAATTAACAAGCGATGTAAAGTGTGATAGACTCCATAACTAATAAGTATGAGATTAATTTTAAATAAAAATGTAAGCGCATACTTAATAAAAATGTTAAGGAGTGATGGAATGAAGTTGAAAGAAGTAGGTAAAGTGTTGGTTTTGGTTTTGGCTCTTTTTGGGATTTATAACATCTCTGTATCAGCAGCATTTTGGGCAATGGATGAGCATCCCATGATCCATGATCCTTCCACCATTAAGGAAGGCGATACATGGTGGACATTTGGGACAGGAGAGGAGGATGGGAATGGAATACGCGTTATCTATTCTCAAGACGGTTTAAATTGGAATGAGGCGCCTGTGATTTTTCCTGAACCTCTTAGCTGGTGGAGTGATTATGTGCCAAATCATACGAGCGCACAATGGGCTCCAGATATTCAGTATTATGATGGAAGATATTGGCTATATTATTCTGTATCTTCTTTTGGATCCAATAATTCTTTCGTAGGATTAGTTTCAACGGAAAGTATAGCTTCTGGAAATTGGCGTGATGATGGTTTAGTGGTCCGTTCCACTACAAATGATAATTATAACGCAATAGATGGGGATCTTGTTATTGATGAATATGGACAGCCGTGGCTATCATTTGGCTCATTTTGGAGTGGGATTAAACTAACGAGATTAGATTCAAATACAATGAAGCCAACTGGTTCCATGCACTCTATTGCTGCAAGACCAGATCATCCAGATGGAGCAGTTGAAGCACCTAGCATAACGTATAGAAATGGCTACTATTACCTGTTTGTTTCTTTTGATAAATGCTGTAATGGTTTGGATAGTACTTACAAGGTAGCGGTAGGTCGTTCGACAAGTATCACAGGACCTTATGAAGATAAGGTTGGTCAAAACATGCTTTATGGTGGAGGAACGATTTTTGATACTGGAAATGACAAATGGGTCGCACCTGGTCATCAGGATGTATACAACAATAATATCTTTGTAAGACATGCGTATGATGCAGATAGCAATGGTTTACCAAGATTGTTGATCAATGATCTATATTGGGATAGTCAAGGGTGGCCAACATATTAAACATGGAAACGATTTAAGTGGCGCATGGCTATATAAGGCACAAAATTAAATAGGTTAACGCAGGATATAAAAAAGGAGAGAAGCAACTTTGAAATGCTCTCTCCTTTTTCCTTAAAATTCTTCGTATACAGCGGGATCCTGATCATTCATTCTTCCGTTAGGCTGTGTTAGTCCATTAATGGCATCGATGTCTTCTTTGTCGATTGAAAAGTCAAAGATCTCAAGATTTTCTCGTTGCCTTGTTGGATTAGAGGATCGTGGAATCGCTATGCTACCTAGCTGGTAGTGCCAACGCAAAATGATTTGTCCAACTGATTTATTATATTTAGTTGCGAGTTTTTGGAGGACGTCATTTTCTAATACGTCTTCTGCTCTGCAGAGAGGGCTCCATGATTCGGTAAGGATGCCTTTTTGTTCGTGATAATCGCGCTGCTCTTTTTGATTGAAAAATGGATGCAATTCTACTTGGTTGACGCTTGGAATTTCTCCGGTTTCTTTTTCTAAACGATCAATATGCTCAGGGAGGAAATTACTTACGCCAATTGAGCGAATTAATCCCATTTTCTTTGCATCGATAAGTGCTTGCCAAGCTTCAACGTAGTGATCTTGTTTAGGGTTTGGCCAATGAATTAAATAGAGATCCAAATAATGAAGGTTTGCACGAAATAAAGATTCTTGAATGGCTTTTATCGCTTCGTCATAGTGGTGATACCGTCCTGGTAGTTTTGAGGTGACGAATAATTCCTCGCGCTTTAGACCGGAACGACGAATCGCTTCACCAACCGCACCTTCATTTTCATAGTTATAGGCACTATCCAGTAAACGATAACCGTTGCTGATCGCACTTGTAAAGGCGTTAACACCTTGGCTTCCTTTTATCGTAGCTGTACCGAAACCGACAGCTGGTATTTCTACACCATCATTTAACTTTATCATAGGAACTTGCTTCGTCATCGTAACACTCCTCTTTGAAATGATTGCTTACATCTAGTAATACCACGAAAACAAGCTTTCTAACACTTTATTTGAATAAGTGGGAAGAAATTAATTATTATTCGAAAATATAAGCAATAACATCTAATGCCTGATCTATGGTTTCCACGGTTACATTTGCTTTATTTGAAAGCTCCTTAAGTGGATGAATATGTGATTCAGGTCTTATGATAATAGTAGGTTTATTCATTGCAATGGCAGTACTTGCATCCATTGCTGTGTTCCATTGTTTGTATTTTTCGCCGAAAAGGGCGATGACTATATCGGATCGCTCCATTAACACCTGGGTACGAAAATTGTTAATGCTAGAAGCGGCATCATCTTTAAAATAGTTGTTTGGTTGTTCTCCGAAAATGTCTTCCCCTATATTATCTGAGCGTTCATGATTGGTTTGGGGCCATACGAAGGTTAATGCTAAGTCTTTATCTTTCGCTTTTTGTTCTACTTCTTTTCTCCAATCATCATGAATTTGCCCTGCTAAATATACTCTTAAATTCATTTTTATCTCTCCCTTGTATTGTTAATTGTTAGCTCTATCATAAGGAAGAATTGCAAGCGCATCAAAATATACGCTTATGTGCGGAGATTAGAAATATTTCGCTTATTGCTAAGTTCGTGCAGTATAATTCTTAGTTTTCGATATACTATAGTTCGGTAAATATTATGCTTTGCTATAATACAAAAATGCAGCTGCCTCAGTTGGGCAACTGCATTTATATAAGTTAGCGTTGTTCTAATTTTGCAATTCGATCATCAAGTGGTGGGTGGGATGAAAATAATGAAACAAGTCCACCTTTACCATTACTAATCTTCATCGTTTGAATAGCTGAATCATCGGTTCTATCATTAACCTTCGCTCTATCGACATATGCCTTTAATGAGCGAAGAGCATGTGCCATTTTATCAGCGCCAGCTAAATCAGCGCCCCCGCGATCCGCATGGTATTCCCGGTGCCGTGAATAAGCACTTACGACGAGACTTCCGAGAATCGAGAATAAGATCTGAAAGACAATGATAGCTGCAAATTGAACGATCCATTGAATCTCAGAACGAACAAAACGAGAGACGATTACAGCTGCAATTCTAGAGAAGAATACCACGAAGGTGTTTACAATACCTTGTAATAGCGTCATGGTTACCATATCTCCGTTTGCTACGTGGGCAACCTCGTGTGCGATAACTCCTTCGATTGCATCATCGTCCATCCCTTGTAAGAGCCCTGATGAGACGGCAACTAAGGAACGTTTTTTTGTTGGTCCAGTTGCGAAAGCATTTACCTCAGGGGATTGGTAAATACCAACCTGTGGTGTATGCATTAAACCAGCAGTACGAGAAAAACGTTCAACTTTTTCATAAACGAACTGCTCGTGTGCGTTTTTAAAATTGTTTGGATCAATTACTTTAACTTTCATCATCATTTTAGCCATCCAACGAGATATAGCTAATGAAATAAATGCACCGGCAAAACCGATCAATATACTAAAAATCATTAAAGTACCATAGTCAATTCCTAACCCTGATCCTCCTGTTAGATAGGATGGATTGATATCAGTAAAGGTTGTGATTAATGTCCATGCAATTACAATTGTTGTCATGACTAAAATGTTCGTTAATAAAAATAATAGTATGCGTTTTCCCATTTACTTTCCCCCATTTAAAATAATTCTCTTTCATTATCATAACATTTTTTATCTATTTTTACCTTATTCAACTCTTGCCAATTTTATTTACATAAATTGAGGATGTGTGGACAGAATATAATGGAATTTCAATAACAGGAGGTTATCAGTGTGCAACACAATAATCAGCAACAAAATGCGAATCAAATGAACCAAACACATCAGAATCCAGGTAGTAGTCTTAATCATGGTGCTCATGAGATGCTTGACGCGCATGAATTAATTGGTTCTTTGATCGGAACTTTGGAACAGTATCAATTGTATGATCAAAACATTCAGGATCAAGAGTTAAAGGATATTTTACGTCGCCAATCTTCCTTCATGACACAAATGTACAATACAATCGTGGAATCCTTTCAAACAGGACAAGATCCTAAAATTCCAACACAGCAATATGAAATGAAGCAAAGTAATGAAATTATTTATGGTATGAAGCCAGGACAACCGAAAAAACCGAAGCAGTCTGTGCAGGAGTTTGGTGATGAATGTTATTCCTCATTCATGTTAGGTCATACTAAAACGTTAGGTTCCGCACTTGCGATGACAGGTGTTGAGATGAATAATCCGGTACTTAGACGACTTGTAGCGGACAGTGTACCAAATATGATTGAGATGAGCTATGAGCTTTTCTTATATCAAAATAAACATGGTTATTACCAAGTGCCACAGCTAAACACACAGGACATGACAACGATGATGCAAGGCTATACGCAAGCACCACAACAAAATATGCATTAGATTGGAAATGGAAAAAGGGATAAACTCTTTTTCCATTTTTAAATGATTTTGGGTTATACTTCATGTAAATATATAAATCTTTAATCACGTGAAAAGTAGGTGTTTATTATATTTGCTCCTAACCAAATTTTACAAACCTATAAAAAGTTTGATGACTTTCCTATGGAGACACTATCGAAGATATGGTATTTTAATCAACCAGTTAAAAGCAAACAACGTGAAGTAGGACTTTTAATAGAACATCGCATAAGATATGGTCTTTCTGGAAATTGCTTTGACCTTGCATTGTGGCTATTAGATGAATTTTCTAAAAATAAAATTCATGCTTATCCCGTGGCGAATGATCTATTCACTACAGATGCGCATGTTGCTGTGGTGGTGTTAGATGAAGATGGGTTCAGATACCTGTGTGATCTAGGCGATCAATGGATACAACCGATACTAATAGATAGTATTCATCCTTCGTATTCTGAAGATGCCTTCAGTAATTTTTTTCCCGCAGCAAAGGTTCAAGTGAAAAGGATGGAAAAGCGGCTGAGGGTATATTATCACCGATCAAACGGTAAATTCTCTACACAAAATTATGATCTAACACCAATAAGCATGGAGGTTTTCCTAAAAGGCGCTGAGTTTTCCCAACAACATATTTCGAGAAAACCACTGTTTGAAAAAAGAATTCCTTACAAAGAAGAAACTGCCCACTGGGAATTTTATAATTGGAAAAGTTTTTTGAGTACTTCTGAAGGTTTGATGAACGAAAAGAAAAGAAATAATACGAAAGAGTGGGCAGAAGTTATCGCAAGAATAGCAAATGCAGACATTAATTTTATTGACCAGGCTTTAGAAATGTATAAAAGAAGTTATTAAAATCCCTATTCTGGCGATAAGAATAGGGACTTATAATTACTATGATGTTCTTTCCTGTTTCTTTCTTTTTTTATCTCGCTTAATTTCTTTACTTGCTTCTTTATAAAAGGATGTGGCCATCAAAATCATAATCACACTAAAGGGAAGAGCAGCTATGATTAACATATTTTGTAGCCCTGTGGTGCCTCCAAAGTACACGATAATCGCTGCCATCGTTGACATGGTAAGTCCCCAAATAATCTTCACTGAATTAGTAGGGTTTAATGCACCAGCTGTTGTCAGCATTCCAAGTACAAATGTTGCCGAGTCTGCAGATGTAATGAAAAAGATCGCGATGACAAAAACAGTAATAAATGACATCAATGTTCCTAGTGGATAATGCTGTAACATTCCGAATGTAGTTGTTTCTAGACTGTACTCTGAAATTTTATCGATGCCAAGCTGTTCTATGTTTAAAGCAGATACACCGAACACTGCAAAGAAGATAAAACATACAAGCGCTGGAACAAATAAAACGCCTAACATAAACTCTTTAATGGTACGGCCTTTAGAGATACGTGCGATAAAGATTCCAACAAATGGTGCCCATGAAATCCACCATGCCCAGTAGAAGATCGTCCAATTATCAATCCATGTTCGTCCAGTTTCATTTAATGGAGAAATACGAAAACTCATATCAAAAAAGTTTGAAATATAGCTACCAAGTGTTGAGGTAAACATATTTAATATGTAAAGTGTAGGTCCTACTATAAATAGAATTAATAAAAGTAAAAATCCTAAGCCCATATTGGTGTTACTTAGATATTTAATCCCTTTACTTATCCCAGTTGAAGCTGACAAGATAAATAATCCAGTTGCGACTGCTAATATTAACAGTTGAAATAAGAAGTTATTCGGTGTATTAAACAAATAGGATAGCCCACCATTTATTTGAGCTGAACCAAAGCCTAATGTCGAAGCCACACCTACTATCGTAGCAAAAACTGCTAACGTATCAATCAATTTCCCTGCCATACCACTCATGCTTTTTTCTCCAAATAAAGGTACTAAAGTGGAGCTGATTAAGCCAGGGTAGCCCTTGTGGAACTTAAAATAAGCGAGTACTAGTGCGACCACACCATATACAGCCCACGCATGAATGCCCCAATGGAAAAAAGAATATTGGAGTGATTCACGAATTGCTTCATTAGAGCCGACCTCGGATTTTGGAGAGCTTTTAAAGGCGTGAGAAATAGGTTCAGCAGTTGTCCAAAATACGAGCCCCATTCCCATACCAGCGCTAAATAACATCGCAAACCAGGACGAGAGTTTGTACTCAGGCTTATCTGCGTCTTTACCAAGCTTAATACTTCCAAAACGACTCAGCATTAAATACACACAGAAAACTAAAAAGATCATAATAAGTAACAAATAATACCATCCAAATGTTTCTGATATGACACTAGTAATGTTATTAGTAACTTCTTGTAGATGCTCTGGATCAACAGCGCCCCAAACTACTACCACAGCACATAGAAATAGCGCATACCAAAATACCTGTGTTACATTTTTCATTTGTCCACCTCGTTAAGTTCAAAGTTGTGAGTCGAATGTATAAGCTTATCATTATTTATGAGGGAAAAAGTTTCTACCTTAATAAATATACCCTTTTCTACTATCATTCAACCAACTTTACATTATACTTAAAAGTGCTAATATTTCAAAAAGATATCTGCATTTTTGTAATATATTGTAATGAAAACGTAATCAGAATTTACCTCTTTTTTGTTTTACTTAAAAATGATCTATGTTACACTGACAATCAGCTTGAATTTGAAAGGGGAATATTGATGTCGAAAAAATGGATATTAGGATTATTGCTTGCAATATCCGTACTCGTATTAGGTGCATGTAGCGATGATGCGGAGGAATCTCAAGAAGAAAATAATAATGAAGATGAAGCAGCACAAGAAGAAACAACGGAGGAAGAAGCTGGAGAAGAAGAAAGTGGAGAAGAAGCCGCTCCAGAAGGGGAAGCTGGTACGCAGCAACCAGAGATGCCTGAGCCAGATTTAGAAGGTATTCCAGATGTTGTTGCTTCTGTGAATGATGAAGAAATTACAAAAGAAGAATTTGAACAAACATATAGCATGCAATTCCAACAAGCAATGGCTCGAGCACAAATGAGTGGTCAAGAGGTTGATCAGGATCAATTGAAAACTCAAATTGCAGAAAGCATGGTTGGACAAGAACTAGTTATTCAAGAAGCAAATAACAGTGGTATTGAAGCGACAGATGAACAAATCGATCAGACGTTAACTGAGTTAGCTCAGCAAAATGGTTTAGAAACAAAGGATGAGTTTATCACAGCACTTGGAGACCAAGGCATGGATGAAGAAGAAGTAATGTCTCAGGTTGAAACCCAAGTAAAAGTGGATGAGCTTGTTTCAAATGAAGCTGGCGATACTGAAATAACAGAAGAAGAGCTAAGAGAAACATATGATGAACTCGTTGCAGGGCAAGAGCAAGGTGGAGAAGATGTGGAAATTCCTGAATTTGAAGAAGTTAAACCAAATATTGAAGATCAACTAAAACAGCAAAAAGAAGCAGAAGCATTCCAATCACTAGTTGATAAACTACGTGAGGATGCGGATGTAACAATCAATTTATAAAACGTATATAAGTAGCACCGTAAACTACACCATAAATGTTCGGTAAGGGAGCATTTTATGGTGTAGTTTTTTCGTCACGCGTGCTTTCTCATTTGAAAAGAATCTCAGAAGTAAAATCCTCTATTTATGATTAAAAAATGTATCTCCGTTCTTTGTTATTTCATAAAATAATCTTACAATAATGGAATAATATGCTAAAATAATTTTTGGTAAGCATATAATTTCATTAGATTTTTTTGAAAAAATCTAATGAAAGGGGGGAGATTATGATTGATTTTTTTCATCCGCATGTAGGAAGAAATAAGCACCGACATTACATATTAACTCTTTTCTTTATAATCTTTATATTGTTCGTAGGATCTTTCGGATTTGTTTTATTAGATGATTTATTAAAAGGAGCAGCTAAAAATTCTTCATATCAAGCAATTGCTGAGCTTATTAGTATAGGTATATATAGCTTACTTACTATTTTAACGTTGTTTATTGCTGCAAACTGGATTCATAAGAGACCATTTAGAACTTTCATTACAGCAGCGCCAAAGTTTAGGTGGAAGCTAACATTTTTGGGTGCCGGATTGGTTAGTGCAAGCATCATATTTACTTTTTCTATAGCCATGTTATTTACACCAGAAAATTTCATTTTTAATCCCGTCTCGATTAGAGTTTTTCTTTCATTTTTCTTTATTGCGATCCTTACGATTCCAATTTTTGCATTTGTAGAAGATATTTTTTTTCGAGGCTTCTTATTGCAATGGGTAGGAAAGTTCTTTAAACGACCGCTATTCACCATAATTATAACTGGTATTATCTTTGGTAGTGCTCATTTTGCTAATCCTGAAATGGATATGAATCCAGTAGTGGTTGGATTGGGTTATCTTTTGTTTGGTATGCTATATGGATATACAGTTCAAATTACAAATGGAATTGAATTTGTATTTGGTGTACATACTGCGAATAACTTATTGCTAGCCTTCTTTTTTTCTTATGAGGAAAATGGGATGGGTACGGATCTATCAGTTTGGACGATGGAATATTCTAATGCAACTTTCCTTATTACCTTATTTGGAATGAATTTGTTATGGTATGTAGCTTTGTTAGTTATAGCTAAAAAAAGAGGCTCCGCATTATTTGAATGATATAGTGGGGCTGTCTGGAAACTGCTTAATTGGATGACAGCTTCTTTTTCTAGAGAATGATCAATTCTTATAAGGGATAATTTTTATATAATTTTAGAATATAATCTATTCTTCTCGCCTTAAGATAGTTCGTTGGAGTGGAATACCACCCATACTGACGTTTCTTTCTATTAACAAATAGGTATGTCCATCAATGTTGAATAGATTATTTCCCTGGTAATAAACATTTCTCCCTTGAGATTCGAGCTTTTTCTGGATCGCTGCTCTATAGTCCTTTTGGTTAAAATATCTCTCATCAAAATCAATCGTTATATTTCCTTTCCTATAACCCATCAACCAATTAAATAAGAAAAGAACGCCAAGTACGGTGAAAATAGTAACGAAGATATACATAGAAATTCCTCCTTCCTAGAAGTACGTATATCTCCTTAATTTTGTTTCATCTAATTGGTGGTGAATAGAAATTAAGATATAATTGCGAAGTAGACTCAATATAAAAGCAAAAGATCAGCCCTATGATTAAACTGATCCCTTTAAAAAATATGATTATTTTTTTAATTTTGTCACTTCTCTTCTCTAACCAAAGTCCCCGCATAACGGTCATGTGGCAAAACAGAACCGTCTTCACCTTCGAATCCTTTACGATCCTTTAAGTAATCTATCGTACTCACCGTGTCTCGATACACCATTCTTTTCGCGATTTGTGAACAAGTTGGTGTTTGTCCATCTTCATTTTGAAGTGTAAGTCCCATTGCTTTATAGCCAAGTGTCTGGCCGTTGCAGCTAAGCTGTACATATTCTAGTGCCCACAATACAGCAGTAGGTGTTACCAAGTTATGCACCGCTTCACTTTTCACCTTTTTACGCAGTAAATACTCTACACCAGCAGTTACAATACTAGAAATAGCAAGGTCAATACCTATTGCCTTCGTTCGTTTTTTTGTTAGTTCATTCATTAAATATCCTCCTCCAATGTCACTTATCTATATAATACGAATAAAGACAAGGTTAAGTTTCAAATCTTTATCTACTGTTTACCCTATTTAACGTGTTTCACGCATAAGAAATCAATTTTTGGGAAAAAGGAGAGATGTATGGCTATGAATAATTTTCTGAACATATTTGAGCATGTCTCATGGGCGAATAATCGTATTGTGGATGCTCTTGTCTATGCGGCGCATGAAGAGCAGGAGATGACGCGCCTATTTTCGCATCTATTATATGCGGAGAAAATTTGGATACTGCGGATACTTGGTGAGGACCCCTCAGCTATTCCGCTCTTTCGAAATACTAGCTTAGATGAATGTCGCTCGCTTATCGAGGAAAACGACCAGTTGATCACTCCATTTTTAAAAAGCATAAATGATCGGGAACTAGCTAGAATAGTTAGCTACACCAATAGCAAGGGGATAACATATGAAAATTCTGTGACAGAGATTTTGACACATGTGGCACTTCATGGGCAGTACCAACGGGGGCAGATTAATATGCGACTTCGGATGGGTGGAAGGGAACCGATAAATGTAGATTTTATTACTTTTTTACGGGAAGGCTAGTGTTAGGGTTTAGCATCTATTTTCAAATAGTGCGCATTATGTGGTAAAATAACAATCAGCATGAATTAGAGAGGGGAATAACGTTGTCGAAAAAGTGGTTAATTGGGATTATCCTTGCAATGTTTGCTGTTGTGTTAGTGGCATGCAGTGACAGTGCAGAGGAAACAGAAGAAAATAACGATACAGAAACAGAAGAGGAAGCGGCAGAGGAAGGTTCTGAGGAATCTGCTGAGGAACAAGCTACCCCACAGCCTGATCTAGAAGACGTACCAGATGTGGTTGCTGAGGTAAATGGTGAAGAGATTACAAAAGAGGAGTTTACGGAGGTCTATGAAATCCAGTTTGATCGTGCGGTACAACAAGGCCAGATCACGATAGATTCTGATCAAGAGAACTTTAAAACGCAGCTGGCAGAAAGCTTGATTGCACAGGAATTAATCAAGCAAGCCGTGAATGATAGTGAGGTATCTGTTTCTGATGAGGAACTTGAAGAATCATTTGTGGAGTTAGCTCAAAGTAATGGATTAGAAACAAAAGAAGATTTCTTGACTGCTGTAGAGGGGCAAGGAATGACGGAAGAAGAGGCGACAGAACAGGTGAAGCTGCAGGTGAAGGTAGATAAATTTGTTGCAGAAGAAGCTGGTGACTTGGAGCCAACAGAAGAAGAATTAGTAGAAACGTATGAAGAATTAAAGAAAGAGCACGAGGAGTCAGAAAATGAGCAAGAGCTTCCAGGATATGAGGAAGCAAAAACGATTATTGCTGATCAATTAAGAAAAGAAAACGAAGCAAGAGCATATCAAAATATCGTAGAAACGTTACGCGAGGAAGCGGACGTAACGATTAATTTATAAGACGAGAAGTCAGACTCTGTTGGGGGTCTGGCTTTTTTGTACATTAAAAAAGCATAAAATTTTAGCGATGTAGTAACTCGATGAAGTTAAAATTTCGCAAGTGCTAAGTATAAGTAAAACTAAGGTTATCGCCATAAAGACTTGGCGATAACCCTAGTTTTTCTAATTTAAAATTTCCAGTAGGTATTGTATAGTAATATGAAGGGGGATGGAGAAGATGAGTCAAATTAGTTATCAAACAGAGGCAGCTGTGACTGCTGAGGAATTGAGTCAGGTATTTAAAGCATCCGGAATTAAACGTCCAGTTGATGATTTAGGAAGATTAGATGCGATGATTAAACATGCAGATTTACTATACAGTGCGTGGGATGGGGATAAGTTAATTGGTGTCGCGCGTGCGATTACCGATTATAGCTATTGCTGCTATCTATCAGACCTTGCAGTTGATGCGGATTATCATGCAAAAGGAATTGGTAAGCATTTAGTTGAGATGGTAGGAGAGCATATTGGTGAAGAAGTGGCACTAATATTACTTTCTTCTCCGACAGCAATGGGGTACTATCCGAAAATCGGTTTTGAAAAAATTGAAAATGGCTACATAATCAAACGCAAGAGCTGAGACTTTTTCATTGACGCTTCCTTTTTGTAAGTGCTAATTTTAAATGGTACTCTATTTTGGAAAAAGGATGTGTGAGTTAATGAAAGATTTATTTTCTCCGTTTGAATATAAAGGGTTAACATTAAAAAATAGAATCGTGATGCCGCCGATGTGTCAATATTCTGTGGTCGATAAAGACGGGACACCAAATGCTTGGCATGATACACATTACATAAGTCGAGCAGTTGGTGGGTCGTCCTTAATTATTATGGAGATGACCAATGTGGAACCAGATGGTCGCATTTCTGATCAATGCTTAGGATTTTGGTCGGATGATCAAATCCCAGCCTATAAACGAATTATTGATGCTGTGCATAGTTATGACGCCAAAATTGGAATTCAAATTGCACATGCGGGTAGAAAAGCAGAGGACGCTGATCAGCCTGTTGCTCCTTCAACAATTCGTTTTGATGAAAATTATAAGGAACCAAGAGCGCTAACGACTGAAGAAGTTAAAGAGATGGTGGAAAAGTTTCGTCTTGCAGTTCGACGTTCTGTTAAAGCGGGCGTTGATACGATTGAGCTTCACGGCGCGCATGGTTACTTAATTCATCAATTCCATTCTGAATATACAAATAAGCGTACCGATGAATACGGAGAGCTTAGCAAATTTGGTGTCGAGGTTATTCGTGCTGCAAAAGAAGAAATGCCAGCTGATATGCCATTGATCATGCGGATTTCTGCGGTCGAGTTTGTAGAAAATGGCTATGAAATTGATTATGGCATTAAGATTGCAAAAGCATATAAAGATGCCGGAGTTGATATTTTTCATATTAGTGCTGGTGGAGAAGGTGCGATTGCTCCTGCCAAACATCCAGGAGGACATGCAGCGTATTTAGTTCCATATGCACGGAGTATTAAAGAAGCGGTGGATGTTCCAGTGATTGCTGTTGGAAATCTAGATGATCCAAAGGTGGCTGATGCAACCATTTCTAATAACGATGCAGATTTAGTAGCAGTCGGAAGAGGAATGCTTCGTGATCCATACTGGGCGATAAGTGCAGGAATAGAACTTGGCAAACAGGCCCCGATTCCAGAGCAATATTTGCGCGGATTTTAAATGTGATTAGATACAGCTTTTTTATTAATGGGAGACACTGAGATTCAGTGTCTTCTTTTTATATGGATTCAAAAAGATAGCATTCGTGTGAGGAGTTGCAAGGAAATTTGAAAAGCTGCAAGCAAATCTAGAAAGTTGCAAGGAAATCTGGAAAGTTGCAAGGAAATCTGGAAAGTTGCAAGGAAATCTGGAAAGTTGCAAGGAAATCTAGAAAGTTGCAAGGAAATCTAGAAAGTTGCAAGGAAAACTGAAAAGTTGCAAGGAAATTTGAAAAGTTGCAAGGAAAACTGAAAAGTTGCAAGGAAAACTGAAAAGTTGCAAGGAAAACTGAAAAGTTGCAAGGAAAACTGAAAAGTTGCAAGGAAAACTAAAATGCTACAAGGAGAATGGACTCTCATAATAGAATTATTAGTATAATTAATGATTTTTAACACGATAAGGATATAGTGAAGGGGCGTTTTATGATGGGCGCGGAATTATTTGCAAAACTAGTTGAAATGGAAAAAGATTATGTATCTTTGTTTTCTGTGAGTGAGGAAAAAAAAGATAAGATAAGGTTCACAGACCACCAATTACCTACTATGTATAATCACAATTTTGTGCATTGCAAGTCTGAAGAGGGCTTCGTAGAATTTGTAAATAACGAATTGAGTAGCAAGGAAACCAGAGATAAAGGTTTCTTGAGAGTGGAAACTTTATTTTCGATAAACGAAGAAGATATGCTTAAATTTCATGTTAAACCTACTATGAATAAGTACATTTTTTTGCATATAGAAACAAGAAGACACAGCGAATTACGAGGAAATTCTGATTGTCATATTGTTGAAGCAATCGATTCGAAAATAATGAAAGATGGAATTTATATGGATATAGAAGCGAATAAAAAGGATTTAGGAGTGGATTTTGCTAAAAGAAGAATTGAAAGAAAAGCTAGCGTATATAAAGATGAAAACAAAAATCTCCAATTTTTTGTTTGTTATCATCATGGCACTCCTGTTGGTAATATTGAATATATGGCATTGAATTCTATTGTAAAATTAGAAGATTTTGATGTGTTGGAAGCTTATCAGCGCCGAGGTTTCGGTACATCTATTCTAAAGTTTTTATTAGAAAAAGCTCATAATGAAAATGTGGAAGATTTATATTTAATAGCAGATGATTCCGATACGGCAAAGGAAATGTATGAAAAATGTGGATTTGAAAAACTAGGGGAGAAAACAGAATTATTATTTTTTCTTAAAAACTAAATACTGATAAAAGCGCGAAGACGAGAATAAAAGCACGAAGTCGAGAATAAAAGAGCGAAGTTGAGAATAAAAGCGCCAAGTCGAGAATAAAAGTGCAAAGTCGAGAATAAAAGCGCGAAGACGAGAATAAAAGCACGAAGTCGAGAATAAAAGAGCGAAGTTGAGAATAAAAGTGCAAAGTCGAGAATAAAAACGCGAAGTCGAGAATAAAAGCGTGAAGTCGAGAATAAAAGCGCGAAGTCGAGAATGAAAACGCAAAGTCGAGAATGAAAACGCAAAGTCGAGAATGAAAACGCAAAGTCGAGAATAAATGCTCACAGGCAATAGATAATCACAGAAAAAAAGGAGGAAATATATATGAGAAATGTACTTTTTGTTCATAGTGCGGGTCCGCAGGGTTCAAATCAAGGTAGTACGGGTTTCGTCGCTCATTTAAGGAAAGAGTTGCAGGAGGATTTTAACGTGATTGCACCAGACTTTCCGGAGCCTGAGAATCCAAGGTTTGACGAATGGAAAGAGCAGCTTAAGAATTCCTTAGATAAACTAAATGGGGATATTATATTGATCGGTCATTCTCTTGGTGGTTCTGTACTTGTAAAATATTTTTCTGAAGAGGAATGCAGGCTTCCTGTTCGAGCTATATTTTCGGTAGCTGCTCCTTACTGGGGGAAAGATGATGATTGGCAAAAACGAGATTTTCAGCTTTCTCAAGACATAGATCTTACAGCTAAAACCTGGCCAGTGCTCTATTTCTATCATGCAAAAATGGATCCTATTGTTCCTTTTCATCATGTGAATTTGTATGAAGCAAGTTTTCCAGAAGCTACTGTCCGTCCTCTTGAAGGAGATAGTCACTTATTTGAAGAAGGAATTCCATCATTAGTTAAAGATATTAAAGCGCTGTAGCGTGCGCCTTCCCTCGACGGTGTGCTGGTAAAATCAAAAAACCTCCTAGCAAAAAGAAAATAAACATAATAAATTACAAAAAATACAAAGGAAATACCATAAATCCAAACTCTTACCTTTTACAATGAAGAAAGCGATACCAAAAAAGATTAGAGGAGGAAATTTTCTTGCAAAATTATACCGATAAGATTAAGGATATGACGCTTGAGGAAAAGGCGGGGCTTTGTTCTGGGCTGGACTTCTGGTATTTGAAGGGGATTGAGCGCCTAGAGATTCCGTCATTGATGGTGACTGACGGACCGCACGGATTACGTAAGCAAGCGCAGGGTGCGGATCATTTGGGGATTTACGATAGTGTGCCTGCTACTTGTTTTCCGTCTGCTGTAGGGCTTGCTAGTACGTGGGACAAGGAGCTTATTTATCAGGTTGGGGTTGCTTTAGGTGAGGAAGCGCAGGCTGAGGCTGTTGCGGTTTTACTTGGGCCTGGTGCGAATATTAAGCGGTCTCCATTATGTGGTCGTAATTTTGAATATTTTTCTGAGGACCCTTATTTATCTACTGAAATGGCTGCGAACCATATTAACGGGGTGCAGAGTCAGGGTGTGGGGACTTCATTAAAGCACTTTGCGGCAAATAATCAGGAGCATCGTCGGATGTCATCGGATTCGATCGTTGATGAACGGACGCTTCGTGAAATCTACCTGGCAAGCTTTGAAGGGGCAGTGAAAAAAGCGCAGCCTTGGACCGTGATGTGCTCGTATAACAAGGTGAACGGTGAATATGCGTCTGAAAATTATAGATTATTAACCGAAGTATTGCGCGAGGACTGGGGATTTAAAGGCTTCGTAGTATCCGATTGGGGTGCTGTAAATGAGCGGGTGGCTGGATTAAAAGCTGGCCTTGAGCTTGAGATGCCTGCTAGTAATGGATTAAATGATCAAAAAATTGTTGATGCTGTAAAAAATGGTGAGCTTGACGAGCGGACGTTAGATATCGCAGTGGAGCGTATTTTAAATATTTTGGACAAAGCAGTCACCAATAAAAAACAAAATGCAACCTATGATAAAGAGGCACATCATCGTTTTGCAAGAAAAGTTGCGGCTGAAAGCATGGTGCTTTTGAAAAACGAAGCGGGAATTTTACCATTAGAAAAAGACACAGATGTCGCTGTCCTTGGGGGATTTGCAACGAAACCTCGGATTCAGGGTGGAGGAAGCTCTCACATCAACCCAACGAAGATTGATAATGTGCTTGATGAACTTAAAGAGCTGGCGCCTGAAGCTTCTGTTAGCTTTGAGGAAGGCTATGATTTAGCGACAGATCATGTGGATGAACAATTAATTATGAAAGCACAAAAGGCTGCTAAAAATGCATCGGTAGCTGTTGTATTTGCTGGTCTTCCTGATCGATATGAGTCAGAAGGATATGATCGTGAACATCTTGCTATTCCTGAAAATCATCGTCTACTGATTGAAGCAGTAGCGGAAGTTCAGCCGAATACGGTAGTCGTCTTGAGTAATGGTGCACCAATTGAAATGCCATGGCTTGAAAATGTGAAAGCTGTTGTGGAAGGCTATCTTGGTGGTCAAGCGTTTGGTGGAGCTGTAGCAGACATCTTGTATGGCGCGACAAATCCAAGTGGACGTATTGCGGAGACTTTCCCGGTTAAATTGAGTGATAATCCATCCTTTTTAAATTTCCCAGGTGAAGGTGACAAGGTGGAGTATAAGGAAGGAATATTTGTTGGTTATCGTTATTATGACACGAAACAAGTTACGCCACTATTCCCATTTGGCTATGGGCTAAGCTATACAACCTTCAGCTATAGTGATTTACGTTTTGATAAAAAGGAAATCGATGATACCGATACACTGCAGGTTTCTGTAAAAGTGAAAAATACAGGAAACGTGGCAGGTAAAGAAGTTGTTCAGCTTTATGTAACAGATACAGAAGCGAGTGTTAATCGTCCAGCAAAAGAATTAAAGAGATTTGAAAAGGTAGCGCTTGAAGCGGGAGAAGAGAAGGAAGTAACCTTTACCTTAGATAAACGTGCCTTTGCTTATTACCACGTTGAATTAGATGATTGGTACGTAGAAACTGGTGAATTTAAAATTCTAATTGGTAAGTCTGCTGAGGAGATTGTGCTAGAGGATGCGGTAACAGTTAAAAGCACGATTACGTTACCATTTACAATCCACCGCAATACGCTTGTCGGAGATTTGTTGAAGGATCCGAAGCTTGAGCCGGTTGCAAGAGAATTGTTAGCAAAGTATAATCCATTTGCTGACATGCAGGAAACAGATGATAAGGAAGCGGATGCTCCAGAAATGTTAGATGCGATGCTTTCAAACATGCCACTTCGCGCAATGGTAAACTTCAGTATGGGGAAATTTACAGATGAAATGCTTGAGGAGTTAATGGCAGAATTAAATAGAGTATAAGTAAAAGAATGGGGAGCTACTTAACGGTAGACTCCCTATTTTTTATTGAAGAAAAGTATCAAAATATTACTCAATTTCAAATACCAGATACTATCCATCAATAGAGAGAAATAAAGTCACTATGGACGACTACTTACTATTAGATAACACCTTACAAAATATGGGAAATTATGATATGATGGTTTAAATAAGGTCACAATATAAACTATAGATCTTGTCTAGCTTTGAGTGGGATTATTAGGGGCTTCCCGCTAAATAATTTCTAGATTTTAAAAAAAGATTCTTGTGATTAATTTATTATCATATTAGACTTTTATCGGGTGCGTAATTATTCTCATTTTTATTTTCTCTCCTTACGTTTTGTAAACTTAGGAAGGATTAATTGCCCTTTTCTATTTAACTTCCTTATTAACCGATCTATTTCACTTCAATAATTTGATGTGAAATAGAAAATAAGTATGGAAGAAGAGGTGATACATAATGCTGTTGCGAAGGTTTAATTTTATTTTTGCAATTTTTGTTATTTTGTTAGTAGCATATGAGCTTATATTCGATAGTACTTCTGACGTAATATTCTACCTACTTCCGATTATGTTTTTATTGTTTGGAATAGAGTATGTGAAAGGGAAAAATAAAAGATTAGGCTATTTTTATCTATTTGCCTTTTCTCTTATTTTTTTGACAGCAATCTATAATACTATTTTATGACAGAGCAGTTTTAAAAACGAATGAGTTAATAAAAATTTTAAGTTTATTGCTTTATAACAGCTTGTAAATTATCCCTTCTTTTGTCGTATGTGCGAAGTCTATATCTGTAAGTTAGACATGGTCGAATGATTTTCCAAGTGAATAGTAGATTTTCTGTCTTGAATCCATTGATGATAGAAAGACCCAAAAAAGCTACTAACTTTTGAGACAATACTCTTTTTCTTGCTGCTCTATTAAAATAATAGGGCGAAAATTGAAGTGGTGATGAAACTTTCAATATTACTGGTTATCTTAAGACTCAGTGTGAACAGGAGCCGAAGTTGGCCATGTCCGTTTATATGTCTGTTCCTCGCATAATTTTCAGAACAATAAAGAAAGATTCTAATGATTAGTTAGAATCCCTTTAAAATGAGTTGCTATTGTATCACTATTTATTTCGATATTGCTTTGGGGTCATGTTTGTTTCTTTTTTGAAAACCTTAGTAAAGTAGCTTTGGTCATTAAATTGAAGTAATATCGCAATTTTTGTAATCGGATAATCCGAAAGCTCTAATAGTTTTTTAGCTTCTTCGATACGTTCTTTCTGAATATACGTGCTTATATTAATCCCCACCTCTTGCTTAAAAAGACTAGATAGATAGGAAGGATTGGTATTGATTACTTTTGCAATACCTTCTAATGAAAGGGGATCATATAATTGATTAAATATATATAACAGTGCCTGGTTAATAATTTTACTGTATTTTTTTTGTTTATTTATTTGAACTCTTTTAGCTAAGTCGGCCAAGGAAGAAGTGAGCATTTTTCTTACTTTACTTACGTCTGTTTGCTCTTCAATATTTTGAATCGCGATATCACTTAAGGTATAGGCCGTTTCTTGATTTAAACCACCCTCCATCGCATAACGGGTTCCAATCGTAATACCACTGATAGCAAGATTTTTTTGATCTCTTAAGTAGCTTTGTTTGGATAAAGTGCCGTACATCCCTTTAGCTGGAAGGGTGTTATGTTTTTTAATAAATTCTTTAGGATTACCTTCTTTGATACATTGAAAAATTCGACGTTCATACATTAAATCATGGTGAAGTGTCTTATTTTCTCTATTTCTTTGAAGTTGAATTTCTGGATTATCCTCTAAGTATAGATTCTTCTTTTTTTCAGATTCCATATGCATGATGTCTTCTGCTTTAATTTTCTTCTGGTTAATTAACTGAGAAGCTAATTTGGCAATGTTCACTAAATGTGACTCACTTGTGATCGAAAGATGCTCAAAATAATGGAGAAAATCTTCTTCATTGATAGAAAGATTTTGATCCATCATTAGGGTGTGAAATTGTAATGTGGTTAATTTCGATGTTAATACTGGCCCTATTACAACGGTATAAGTAATCTTTTCACCTAAAGGAATTTGTAAAAAAAGATAAGTTTCCATTAGTGGTGTCGTCTTGATTAGAGGAATAGATGAAAGATTTTTTACTTTTTCCATGTTTCTTAACCATTCATCACGATCTATATAATAACTTTTTGGGTTATGATCTTCTGGAAAACCATCCTCGATTTGATAGTTGTCATCAAGTAGAGCAAGTGGTAGCTCAAAGGTTTCATACAACAACGAGCATAGATAGATAAGTTCGTTATATGATTTTACAGACATATAAAAGCTCCTCTGTTTAATAAAGCAAAGAATTTACTATAATTCCAATAATAATACCATAGGATTATTATTTTTTCACGCATGTTTTTTTGCAGGAGCTATAGATAAGCTTTCAGTTGTCTTTCGATGAATTACTTTAGAAACAATTATTAACATCGGTAATCCGGGTCTTTACAAGTGGTTTTTACGCTATTTATTATTCGATTTAGGAGCTATCTTCAGAAGATAAAAGGATTATAACTGTAAACACGCGTCGGCTGAAAATTGCTTTCTATTAGCCAGAAAAAAATTCAGTTTCCAAAAAATCATAGAACGCTTTTGTGATCGTTTCTATTTCCAGGTTAGAAATAAGTAAGCAGCAAATATTAGTAAGCCACCGAATCCAATTACATAGGCTAAGAATACAGGGTTAAGTAAGATCGGATGATTTCTGGTTGCTTTAGGTTCTGGGTCTAGTTCACTTTTTCTGTTTTCTACCTGCTTTCCTAATCTCAGTGTAATGAATAAGCCTGAGACGATGACAACTAAACCAACTAAAACAAATGTAATAATCATATAAATCCCGCCTTTTTCGTTTATGGTTTGTTCGTTAAGGAATTTTTATTCATAAGGCTTTTTCTTGTTTTTTGATGGAGAAATCATTCTCTGTAGCTGCAGACGCATTTTTAAGCTTGTAGCTGGAGATTGTCGGATGTAAAAAATACTGGGTCTGTGAGAAAAAATAAGGTTGAAGATGTTGTTTTAATGAGGAAGCACGGCGCGGATTACGCAGTTGCCTTTTTCCAAAAAAATGAACGTGAAAAAGTTGTGGGTTATCAAATGACCCATTCTTCTTTATAATAGGTGTATCTATTTAGTAGAAAGATGAGGAAGGTGAGCTAGTGAAAACAGTCATCCAGAAGTGGGGAAACAGCCAGGCGATTAGGCTTCCAAAGCCAATTTTAGAGTTGGTGAAGTTGAAAGAGAGTGATCCGGTGGAACTGAAGGTATACGATGGAAAGATTTTGATTGTTCCAGAAAAGGGGCATCGTTCGTTAAAGGATCGGATTGCGTCGTTTGACGGGGAGTTAGATGCGCAGGAATGGGATACGAAATCGACAAAGGATAATGAGGTGTTATAGAGATGTATAGTCCGAAGCAGGGGGACATTGTTTTACTTGAATTTGAACCGACGGCGTGGCATGAAAAGAAGGAGACACATCTTGTAGTTGTTGTGAGTAATCAGACGTTTAATGCGTATACGAAGCTTGCGATGGTGTGTCCGATTAAAGAGGAAGCTAAGGATTCGCCATTACATATTTCATTACCTGAAGAGTCTGAGGTGAGTGGCACGATTTTATGTGAGCAATTGAAGAGTTTAAATATTGTGGATCGAAACCCAAAATGGATGGGGAAGGTTTCTGCCTCTGTGCTTGCTGAGGTTGTTGATATTGCAATTGGATCTGTTGAAATAGAGGAGTCTTTATAGAGTTTTTATCGTTACTGGGTGAGTGCTGACACGGAAGTTTAAAGATTATGTAAAACTGTGAGCATTCTAACAGTCTTGTCTACTTCTTGCTTGTATAATGGAGGATGAACGCAAATCTTTCTTTGAGTGAGGTGTAGATATGAATTTATCTGTAACGAAAGAAGCGGCAAAGTGGTATAAAGACGATTTGGAATTAAACGATGGGGATTATCTCCAATTTTTTGTGAAATTATATGGTGGGATTCCGACAATGCATCCGAATTATTTTTTGGGTGTAGAAAAAGGAATCGATGGTGAGATATATGTGAAAGACGTGGTGGAAGGCATTACTTTCTATTTCAATGAGCAGGATGAGTGGTTGATTGAAGAGTATGATATGACGGTAGATGTGGAGAGTGATGGGCAAGAAATTAAATTTGATTTTCAATAATTTGTGCAAGTTTTGAAAGGATCGTTTTGATGTTTATTGGGAAGCTTTACTGTTCTGTTTGTGAAAAGAAAATTGAATTTCGTGAGGACTATTATTTTAAAGGGAATTTACAGGATAGCTTAGGGAATACCAATTTAAAAAGCTACTTCAAAACAAATGGACAAGTACTTTGCACCACCTGTATCCAAAAAGAAACAGACAAGGAATAGACATTTCTATTCGCTTGTCTGTTTTTTTAATGGGTTTAATTGTGAGAGTAGCGATTATTCGACAGGTGACAGGCACCACTAAAACCACTAAAAAGGCTTGGTAATCATTAAAAAGATAATAATGATGAACAGGGTATTTTCTATGTATTCTGTGATGAGTAGTTTATGTAAGAGTTTTTTGTAGTTGGGTGTTAGTGTTTGATGTGTATTTGTTTGAATGAGTGCTTTAATTTGTGTGCTGTATTTTTTTAAGTAGGTTGGTCCAAGTGCTAGTGCTAAAAGATAGAGTAATAGACTAAGCTGATACCAGCCTTGCTGGAAAAGGTATGGACGGATAAAGCCCATAAGTAAACCAGTTAATAAAAGTAGTAGGCCGCCGATCATCACGTACATATGAAGTGTTTTTTTAAGACGAAAAGCATGTCTCACTTCGTCCATTGTTTGGGCGGATTTTGTGACAGTAGTCAATATGAAGCCTGGCCCCATCCCTAGAATTGCGGAAAAAATATGAATAATTACTAATGTAGTATAGAAGGAATGCATGATAATCACCTATCATTTTTTCTATTATTATAGTAGAGAATAAAAAGAAATGCTGTGCGTCTCAGCACAGCATTTCTTTTCAGTTTAGATTTTACGTAAAAAAGTCAAATCCTAAAGCGGTTAGAATTCCAATAGCAAGTGACCAGCCACCGACACTGATGACAGACCAAAGGATTGTGGCACTTCTTGTAGCTCCTAGGGTCATACCTATAAATGCAGCGATATGGGAACCAATAAAAATTGGGCCAAGCATAATCATGCCAGGTAATCCATATTTATTCCACATCACTCTTGCACGTTGCTGCCTCTTTGAGTTCTTGTCACCATCTTTCCCACTCCACCATTCTTTTACCTTCTCAAATCCAATGATAAGTGCGAGTAAAGTAAGCATATTCCCAAGGAAACCGACTAAAATTACGATGGCAGGATTTAAGCCTGTAATGATCCCAAAAGGAATAACTAATGCAATTTCAAGCCACGGGATGGCCCCACCGAGAAATACCAATAAATAATCAATCATGATTTATGAATTCCTTTCTTAACATGCATAAAAATAGCTAACAAAATCAATTCTATCACGTTGCCGTAGTTGCGTAAATTTTTTAATTGGAAGGTTTGTTTGTTGTGGTGCCTGTCACCTGTCGGATTGACATAAATAAAATACTTAATGACAAATATATATTGCATTATGTAATATCGTATATTATAATTTAGGAAAGAGAATCGAAAGGAGATGGAGTCATGCGTTTTTGGAAAAAGAAGAACGTGGAGGATGAGCGATTTGAGGCTGAACAAAACAAAATTTATAAAGAGGTATACTTTATCACGAGCATGTTGATATTTCTTTCATTAATTTGGAAGACTTTCACGACGGGACTGGATCTGTCGAATATCTATGTCGAGTTAATTTTATTATTTGTTCCTGGAATCTATTATAGTATCCGTTATATTTATTTAGGATTATTTTCAGATGTTGTGGAAATGCATAATCGGAATAGTAAGTACAGCTATTTAAGTAAAAATTTATTTTACGGTATCCTTTCTGGGATTATTTTAGCATTAATTTTTGGTGTGAATAGTGCAGTAAATTATGCGGATTCAACTGGTGAAGCTTATTATTTCTTCTTTCTTGTATTTTTTGTCTCACTTTTAATGTACGTTCCGTTTTTTGCTGTATTTAGTCTGGTTACCTATCAATCAGCTAAGAAGAAGAGTGATCAAATTGCTAACAAACGTATGGAAGATATGGGTGATTAGATGGCTAAAAATTTAAAAATAAAAATGGCAAGAGCAGAATTTGATATGTCCCAGGCAGACTTAGCTGAAAAGGTAGGGGTCACCAGACAAACGATTGGTTTGATTGAGTTAGGTAAATATAATCCTACACTTAAGCTATGTCTAGCAATTTGTAAAACGCTAAATAAAACGTTAGATGAATTGTTTTGGGAAGAGGAATAAGCTTTTTTTCAACAGCTATAGAAAGAATACTTTTCGGTTTATTTTAAAAAGATGAATACAAATACCACGATTGATAAAAGTTTTATCTGTTGATTTAATACTATTATAGAAGTCGCTAAATGAAATCCATCTTAAATACACTAAGGTGGATTTTTCTAATGGAAGTAAGTAGAAGAGGAGCAATTAAATTTTTCAAGTGCCTAATTTTTTAAATTGATTAATTGAATTCTTACCTCGTAAGTATCTTGGTTTAGATATTTCAATATAAGGAATTAAATAACTAAGGCTTAAAAATAGAGAGAGGATGATGATCTTTGGTACAGTCCTTTGATTTAATCGTGGTAGGCACTGGTTCTGCTGGTTCTACAGCAGCAAATAAGTGTAAAAAAGCGGGTTGGAGTGTCGCTATTATAGATTCTAGACCGTTCGGTGGCACATGTGCGCTTAGAGGATGTGATCCTAAAAAAGTATTAGTGGGAGCTGCAAACATTGTAGAAGATACAGAGAGAATGATAGGAAAGGGAATTAATCAAGCGTCCTCCATTCAATGGCATGAATTAATGTCATTTAAAAAAGAGTTTACCTCATGGGTTCCAGAAAAAAGTGATGAAGCTTTTCAAGATGCTGGAATGAAAACTTTCCACGGGAAGGCATCCTTTGTAAGTGAAAATGAGATCCAAGTAGAAAACGATATACTTAGAGGAGAAAAGATCTTATTAGCAAATGGTGCTACTCCGACGCCGTTACCTATTGATGGAACAGAACATTTAACTTATAGTGATGAATTTCTGGATTTAGAGGATCTTCCTGAAAAGATAGTCTTTATTGGTGGCGGATATATTTCATTTGAATTTGCGCATATTGCAGCAAGAGCAGGCGCTAAAGTAGATATTATTCACCGCGGAGAAAAACCACTCAAAAATTTCGACTCGGAACAAGTGGGATTGTTAGTAGATAAATCGAAAGAAATTGGAATAAATGTCCACTTAAACACAGTGGTAAAATCTATTAAACAAAGAGAAGAATCCTATATAGTAGAAGGAATAACAAATGGAGAGAATAAACAGTTTGACGCTGATATAGTTGTGCATGGTGCTGGTCGGATACCTGCTATTGATGACTTAGATTTGGAAAAGGGAAATGTGAAACGCGAAGAAAAAGGGATTACAGTTAACGAATATCTGCAAAGTGTTAGTAATCCGATAGTGTATTCAGCGGGAGATGCAGTAGCAACAGCAGGCCCACCATTAACGCCTATAGCCGGAGTGGAATCTTCTATGGTTGCCTCCAATTTGCTAAAAGGTAATCATAATAAGCCGAATTATAAGGGTGTACCGACTGTAGTCTTTACGCTCCCTAAGTTAGCTTCTGTAGGATTATCAGAAGATGCTGCAAAGGAAAAAGGTTTTCAAATTAATGTGAAAAGTATTGATTTATCATCATGGTTTACGTATAAACGTACCAATCAAAAATACGCAAGAAGTAAGGTCATTCTCGACAAAGACAGTAATAAAATCTTAGGCGCTCACCTTATTAGTGAAGAAGCAGATGAATTAATAAATCATTTCGCAACAGCAATACAATTAGAACTAACCGCTAAAGAACTAAAGAAAATTATTCTAGCATATCCAACCGCAGCCTCACATTTAGGATCAATGATGGAGTAGGTTGGTCGTGGTGCCTGTCACCTGTCGAAAATTCATTTAAAAAGTCGTTTGCCATTTGTTTGGCAAACGACTTTTTCTTGTGTTTAGTGTCTTTCGAATTGGATGTCATGCAGATTTCGGAAGATGCCGTTTTTGGCTAGTAGTTCTTCGTAGGTTCCTTCTTCTACTATGCCGTCGTTAGTAACGACAACCACACGATCGGCATCACGGATAGTTGCTAATCTGTGTGCGATTACTAGTGTTGTGCGGTTTTCTGCAAGGTCATGCAACGATTTTTGAATGATTTTTTCCGTTTCTGTATCAAGAGCGGATGTTGCCTCATCCAAAATTAAGATCGGTGGATTTTTTAGAAAGGTTCGCGCTATTGCTAGGCGTTGCTTCTGACCACCAGACAATTTAAGGCCGCGTTCCCCAATTTGTGTATGATACCCGTTAGGTAAGCTATCGATCACATCGTCTAGGTGTGCTTTTCTAGCAGCTTCTCTAATTTCAGCATCTGAAGCATCATTTTTCCCATAAGCAATATTTTCTCTAATAGAGCCGGTAAATAAAAATACGTCCTGTTGCACGATACCGATTTGAGAACGCAGAGATTCTTTTGTCATGTCCCGAATATCGATGTCATCGATCGTGATTGCTCCTCCTGTCACATCGTAAAAGCGAGGGATCAAGGAACAGATTGTAGTTTTCCCTGCCCCTGAAGGACCGACAAAAGCGACTGTTTCACCAGGATTTACTACTAAATTAATGTTTTCTAATACTTCTTTATTTTTATCATAGGAAAAATCAACGTTTTGAAATTGGATATTTCCATGAAGTTTATTAACGGTTATTGCGTTAGGTCGGTTGACGATATCTGGTGCTTGTGCGATCAGCTCGCGGAAGCGTCTAAATCCGGCCATACCTTTTGGATATAACTCAAGTAATGCACTAATTTTATCAATTGGCTTGATTAGTACATTGGTGTAAAGGATAAATGCGACTAATTCTCCGTACTGTAGCTCATCGTTAAATGTCAGCCATGCACCAACTACCAGCACAAGTAGTGTAAGTAATCGGGTCATCATATAAATACTGGAGTGTGTAAAGGACATGACGCGATATGCTCCTATTTTTGCTAATCGGAAGAGTCCGTTATCTTTTTTGAAGCGATTAATTTCAAATTTTTCATTGGTGAAAGATTGAACTACACGTACTCCAGATACAGCATCCTCCACACGTGCGTTCACGTCAGCAATTTTACTGTACATGTTATGCCACGCTTTATTCATAGCGATGTTACAGTAGGTTACTAGGATAATTAATAATGGCACCATTACAAGTGCAATCAGAGCAAGGGTTGGATTGATGACAAACATAATCCAGAATGCACCGAAAAAGGTCATCACAGAAATAAATGCATCCTCTGGTCCGTGATGGGCAAGTTCGCCGATATCAAAAAGGTCATTCGTAATACGACTCATGATGTGGCCGGTCTTCGTATTATCGAAGAAACGAAAGGATTGTTTTTGCACGTGAACAAATAATTCTTGGCGCATATCTGTTTCGATGTTGATCCCAAGCTTGTGCCCGAGATAACTAACAATATATTGTAAAAAGGTGCTCAGAATATACACAGCTAGTAGTAAAATGGAAACTGTAACGATCAGGTCCCAATTTTGTTTGGGTAATAAACTGTCAATGAACCACTGTACTGCAAGTGGAAATGCTAATTCTAGAATAGCTACGAAAATGGCACTGCTAAAATCTATGATGAATAGTCGTTTGTGTGGCTTATAGTATGAAAAAAATGTTTTTAACATGGTACTTCTCCCTTAATAGTTGTCGATTTTAGTAATTATAGCAGATTTTTTATAATATGGAAGAGAGTGCGTGATTTAATTCCGCCGTACGTCGCTGTTATTCCGCCGGCCTCAGTAATAATTCCGCCGGCCTGGAGACGAATTCCGCCATTAACACAATCAGTTGCAGATAATAGATGCTTTCATGTAAAGTTATGAAGAAGAGATATAAAGAGGTGAGGGACATTGACTACTATCAATGATATTGCAAGATTAGCAAATGTATCGAGATCAACAGTGTCACGCTGTTTAAATAATAATGGATATGTAAGTGAGGAAGCGAAGGAACGGATTGATAAGGTGATTAAAGAAACAGGCTATATGCCGAGCCAGTCCGCCCAAACATTAAGAACGAAAAAATCTGGTGTAGTTGGTGTGATTTTACCGAAGATTAGTACTGAGACAGCGAGTCGCGTTGTAAGCGGGATTAATGCGGTGTTGCAGAACAATGGCTTTCAGCTACTATTAACAGATACTTCGCTTGACCCGGCTAAAGAAATTGAATTTATTAGACTCCTACAGGCAAAGCATGTGGACGGGATTATTTTGCTTGCAACCAATACGGAAAAAGAACTGCTTCAAGCGATAGAAGCGTCCAAGGTTCCGATTGTTGCCTTAGGACAAGAAATTCCGAATATTGCCTCTGTAACCTATTCAGATTACGCGGCGACACAGGACATGCTCGCGTATTTTTTAGAAAAAGGACATAAGCACATTGGTTATATCGGAGTGTATGAAGAGGATCCAGCTGTTGGTGTAATAAGAAAGCAAGCATTTATGGATAAAATGAAACAGCTTGATTTGGTTTTAAAGGATAACTGGGTGGAGCAGGGAGACTTTAGTATTGAATCTGGATATGAAGCAATGAAACGAATGGTCGAGTCAGATAAAAGTAATTTACCTACTGCTGTGTTTGTGGCGACAGATAATATGGCGATTGGTACGATGCAGTATTTGAAGGAAGCGAGTTACAGGATACCTGCTGATATCGCTGTCGGTTCGATTGGTGCTTCGACGTTATCTGCTTTTGTAGAACCTACACTTACCACTGTGGATTTCTTGAATGAAGAAGCGGGTGAAAGGGTTGCTACGCTTATGCTTCAAGCATTTAACGGTAAAAAAAATACAGAGAAATTGAGACATAGCTATAGACTTATAAAAAGAGATAGTGTATAGTATAGACAAATGATGTGGGATCGATTCCACATCGCGTCTTTCATTCTAACTTTTTCTTGCTATTATCATAGTACAAGGAAAAATCGATCTGCGTTTTTGTATGAGAATCGAATCCAGTTGTCAAAATGAAAGCGCATTTATTAAGTTGGTTCATCCAAGTAAGAAAGGCAGTAAATTTTCTTGTTCCATGCTAAGGAAGTTTAATTTTTTTACGCAGATGTCTAATTGACTTAGGGGAAATTTAACGTACCAAGTATAAGAAGAACGTAGGCTTTCGCTATAAAGACTAGGCGATAAGCTAAATTTTTCTAAAATGTGGTATCGATTCCACAAAAGAACCATAGGACTAATCATTTATTTTTTTCAAAGGGGAATAACTACTAAAAGTGCTCCCCTAACTATAAGGAGGGAATAACAATGGCAACGAATGAAGAGATTGCAAAACAGGTTGTGGAAGCTATCGGAGGCGAAGAAAATATTCAATCAATCGCCCATTGTGCGACAAGACTTCGAGTGATGGTACATGACCATGAAAAAGTCGACGTTGAAGCGGTTGAAGAAATTGAAAAGGTAAAAGGTGCATTTTATAACTCTGGTCAATATCAAATTATTTTTGGTACAGGAACGGTAAATCGAATCTATGAAGCAGTGACGAATCAGGGAGTTTCTGGCACCACGAAATCTGATATGAAGGAAGAATCTAAAAAGCAGGGAACAACTTTCCAACGCGCCATTCGCACATTTGGTGATGTCTTTGTTCCAATTATTCCAGTGCTTGTTGCAACTGGTCTATTTATGGGGCTTCGCGGTCTCATTACGCAAGAGCAAGTTTTAGCATTATTCGGTTTAACGCCTGACAGTATTTCTGATAATTTCTTACTTTTTACTGAAGTGTTAACGGATACTGCCTTTGTTTTCTTACCAGCACTTGTTGCATGGTCCACATTCCGTGTATTTGGTGGTACTCCAGTTATCGGTCTTGTGCTTGGGTTAATGCTCGTTTCTCCCGCACTGCCTAATGCTTGGGATGTTGCAGGTGGTGGAGCAGAACCGCTTTATTTCTTAGGATTTATTCCGGTCATCGGTTATCAAGGATCGGTATTACCAGCCTTTTTCGCAGGTATGGTTGGTGCGAAAGTAGAGAAGTATTTTAGAAAACGGGTTCCGGAAGCACTTGATTTAATTGTTACCCCGTTTTTAGTCTTATTGATTATGATCACACTTTCTCTATTTGCATTAGGACCAGTATTACACTTAGTGGAAAACTGGATCTTTGAAGGAACGAAAGCACTACTTGAATTGCCGTTAGGACTAAGTGGTTTAATTATTGGTTTCTTCCATCAAATCATTGTTATAACTGGGGTCCATCATATCTTTAATTTCTTAGAGATTCAGTTACTTGAAAACTTAAATTACAACCCGTTTAATCCGATTATTACCGCTTCTATTGCCGCTCAAGGTGGAGCCGCTTTAGCAGTAGGTGTTAAATCTAAATCGAAAAAAATGAAAGCACTGGCTTATCCGTCTTCCCTATCTGCATTTTTAGGAATTACAGAGCCAGCCATTTTCGGGGTAAACCTTCGTCACGGAAAGCCTTTCATCATGGGTCTTATCGGTGGTGGGGTTGCCGGTTTCCTTGCAGCCTTATTTAACCTACAGGCAACAGGGATGGCGATTACCGTTATTCCAGGAACCTTGCTCTATTTAAATGAACAACTATTCATCTATTTAATCGTTAATATTGTTGCGATTGCGGTCGCCTTTACTTTAACCTATCTATTTGGTTATAAAGAAACGACAGAAAAATAATTCAAGATTGCCTTCGTTATCCTATCTGATAGCGAGGGCTTTCGCTACTTTCATTATAAAGGGGCATTTTAATCTATGAATGAAGATCAACAACTTCGTAATCAGGCAGAGCTTGAGGTAAAAGCGAATCAAAAAAATATAATAGAAGATGCTTACTATCCTAGCTATCACGTTGCACCGCCTGTTGGCTTAATTAATGATCCCAACGGGCTGATTCAGTGGAATGGAACCTATCATCTATTTTATCAATGGATGCCTTTTAAAACAGGACATGGCTCCAAGTTTTGGGGACACCTATCTTCTGCTAATTTAGTAGACTGGACAAGGCACGCAGCTGCCCTCACTCCAAGTGATTGGTTTGATAAGGATGGTGTATACTCTGGTAGTGCAATCGAAAAGGACGATCAGCTTTATCTTTTTTACACAGGTAATGTGAAAACAGACGATATACGTGACGCATATCAGTGTCTAGCTACTTCAACAGATGGCATCCATTTTGAAAAAGAAGGTGTGCAAATATCCGTACCTGAAGGCTTCACTGCGCATTTCCGTGATCCAAAGGTATGGAAAAAAGATGATAAATATTACATGGTAATTGGCGCCCAAACCATAGAGGAAAAGGGTACCGTTGTCGGGTTCGAGTCGTTTGATTTAAAACGCTGGGAGTTTAATGGGGTTTTAGCGGACGGTTTTGGTTATATGTGGGAATGCCCAGATTTCTTCACATTAGATGGTGTGGATATCTTGTTATTTTCACCGCAAGGCCTAGAGTCGCATGGCATCGACTACCAAAATGTGCATCAATCCGGATATATTACAGGCAAATTAGATTATCAGAATTGGCACTTTGATCATGGTGATTTCACTGAACTCGACCGTGGGTTTGAGTTTTACGCACCGCAAACTACAGAAGACGCATATGGCAGGCGAATTTTGATCGGTTGGATGGGAGTTCCAGATCAAGACGAAGAGCTTCACCCGACGCATGAAAATAAATGGATCCACCAATTAACCTTACCCAGGGAATTGCATGTTCGTTCCGGTCACATTTTTCAAAAACCAGTGGAAGAATTGAAGGATTTACGGGAAAAGACGCTGTATGATGGGGATGTAACGGAGTTGTTGGAGCTTGATATCTCGCGTTCTGCTGAGGTGAATATTCACGAAATTGACGATGAAAAGTTACACATCGATCTGTTTGATTATGCTACAATAGACTTTAATAAAAGCGATCGAACGATTACGTTAACCAGGCCGAGGCTAGATGGGAATGGGCTTGAGAAACGAGTGGGTAAGCTTAGAGAACCGTTAAACTCGATTCAAGCTTATATTGACCATTCTTCCTTAGAGATATTTGTGAATGATGGGGAGTTAGTATTTTCATCGCGGATGTTTGCTGCGGTTGAGGATAAAGGATTAACTGTAAAAACAAATGCTCGTGTAAAGGTATATGCGCTACGTTCGATGATAGGGAGGTAATGTTGGTGAAGCTTGGAGCGATTGAGGCAGGAGGCACGAAGTTTGTGCTTGGTGTAGGAAATGAACAGGGTGAAATTTTAGAAAAGATCGTAATTCCAACCGAGCACCCGGATATTACGGTGCCAAAGGTGCTGGAGTTTTTTGAAGGTAAAGGGATTGAACGCTTAGGACTAGGCGGATTTGGTCCAATTGATATTAATGCTACGAGTCCAGAATACGGGAAGCTTCAGAAGACGCCGAAAACGGACTGGGTGGATTATCCACTTGGAGCAAAATTAAAAGAAGGACTTGGTGTTCCGGTTATCATTGATACGGATGTGAACGTTGCTGCAATGAGTGAAGCAAAATGGGGCAATGCGACCGATGTGAATACCTGTTTGTATATAACTGTTGGAACGGGAATTGGCGCAGGGGCCTATTTCCACGGACAAACGTTAAAGGGGTTATCGCATCCGGAAATGGGCCATATTCCTGTAAAGCGCCATCCAGATGATGATTATGAGGGCACATGCCCTTATCACAAGGATTGCTTAGAAGGGATTGCTGCAGGTCCATCGCTTATGAATCGTTGGGGCAAAAAGGGACAAGAGCTTGCGGATGATCCTAAGGTATGGGAGATGGAAGCATTCTATTTAGCACAAGCATTGACGACCTATATTTATATTCTGTCACCAGAGCGGATTGTGATGGGTGGAGGCGTGATGAAACAAGCGCAGCTTTTCCCATTGATTCGAAAAAATGTGCTAGAGATGCTTAATGGTTATGTTAGCTCGCCATTTTTAACAGAAAAAGAGATTGATCAATACATCGTGCCACCAGGACTTACCGATGAAGCGGGAGTAAAGGGTGCTTTATATTTAGCAATGCAACAATAAGGGATAGCTTGACTTCGGTCAGGCTATTTTTTTATGCGCAAAATTTCCGAGGGTAGGTTGGATTACACATCTCATCTGTATAGAATTCTATCTACCCTCGCTTATTTTTAAAATAGCGCCAGCAATTGTTTCAAAATAATTCTTGGAATGCGGTACAAAATCCTGCAGTGAAATGGTTTGGCTATACTCTACTCTCTTTCCACTTTCATCTAGGTCATAGCCGTCGACCCTGATGCTATCTTTCTTTTGAGTGCAAAGCTCATAGAAATCCTGGATATCCGCTTTTACCATCCCAGCTACCTCTTCATGTTGAAGGGTAAATTTATCCTCTTTTTTCAATACATATAGAAATACATTCGCAAATTCATGATCAATGATTTCCTTCGTAATAATGGAATCATCGATCACACCGAGTGATACTAATTCCTCGTTCGTAACTTTGATGCCTAGTTCCTCTTCTATTTCTCTTACCCCGTCTGCAATTGTTTCTATACTAGTTAAGTGACCAGCTGCCGTGATATCAAAAAGGTTAGGAAAATCTTTTTTTGTTGCACTTCGTTTTTGAAAATAGATCGACTGAAAGGAATCGATCATCCAGCATTGAAAGGTCTCATGCCAATATCCATGCTTGTGTACCTCGTCTCTATCTGCAACACCAATTTCATTTCCTGTCTCGTCAAAAATTTTGAGTTGTTCACTCATCGAACTAACCTCCTATCTGTTATGAAGTTAATGATCGCTTATATTTCTTTCATTCAATGGAAAGCGGAATTCTTTCCTAATGCGTTTGGCTACTTCTTCTGCGCTTAAATGGGTATTATTGATTCTGACATAATTGTTATAGGGTAGTTCACCGTTTTTTGAATTCATCCGGTGTTCTTTTTCCATGTTTAACAAGTTTTGCTCAGATGCTTCTAAATTATTTTTTGTTGCTTTATGTTCAAGTCTATTTGGTGTTTTATTTCTCTCTAATCTTTCATCTGTATCAGCCTCTAACTCCACAAAATAGATATCTGCATCCTCAGCTGTGAAGATATTACACATCGACTCAACAAATTTCCAATCCTCATCTTGGTCGAAGGCCCATACAAACGTGAAAATCATACCATCATGATCTGTCTTTATAAAAGACTTAAAAATTCCCTCGCGAAATATGGTTGATAATCGAAACATTTCTTGACTAAAACCAAAAAAAGGATGCAAAAGCTCTATCGTCATATGATTATGAAAAAGCTTTAAACCAGTCTGTTTTTCTAATTCCTGCCCAACTGTCATTTTACCAACAGCAGGAGGGCCGAATAATAATACTAATTTCATAGATTTCCTCCAGTTTAATTTTCTTATCTAGCATTTTAACATAAATATCCACTCGTAAAATGTGCTTCTAATCAAATGGTCAAGAATGTATCCCCGAATAGAACACTAAATGGTGTAGAACTCAACCATAAATCATGTGCATAAAAATATATCCGCGATAATTTTAATATATCCGCGAAAAAAACAATGTATCAGTGAATTTCAAGATATATCCGCGATTATCAGATTATATCCGCCAATTCAAGAATATATCCGCGAAAACAAAAATAGAGTCATTTGAAAGTCACACAAATCATAAAAATGTTCGATTCTGTCCCACAAACCCAATATCTACACCATTGTATGAAGCGCACGTAAATTATTTACATCATCTTCATAGTTGAATAGCACTCAATGTGATAAAAAGCCTGTCTCTATCCCACTAAACATCTAAACCCCACACCTAAAATCTATTATTTCCTAGATATTTCCTTTACATGATCTTAACCAATTTCAAACTTTCTATTTATACGTGCTTCATATTTCGCTAGTAAAGTAAGAGTTAGATAAAACAAAGCGAGGTGAGGTGCACATGGACTTACATATTCATTCGACCTTTTCAGACGGAGAGCTCACACCGACTCAAATTATCGAGGAAGCGGCAAAAAACGATCTATCTATCATTTCGATAACAGACCATGACGAAATCGGAGGATATCTGGATGCCATCAATATCGCTAGAAAAAAAGGCATCGATTTAATACCGGGCATTGAGTTGAACACAGACGGCGATGATGGAGAGCTACACATCCTAGGATATCATCTCGATCCTGTTCATCCGGCATTAACCGCACATATTAATTGGCGCCAAAAAGAACGCAATCAATGGGCCCAAAAAATCATCAATCGATTACATGAGCTAGGCTATCCAATCACTTTCCATGGTGCGAAGAAATGGGCGACCGGTGAAATTATTGTTCGCACGCATATCGCTTTAGAACTGGTAGACCAAGGGTATTTCCAAACACAAGAAAAAGCCTATGATTCTCTTTTGAAAAAAGGGGCAGATGCCTTTATCCAGCGTGCCTCTTTTACCGCAGCAGATGCGATTGCCCTGATTCATCAGGCTGGAGGTAAGGCGTTTCTTGCTCACCCTGGCATGTACAAGACAAATGTTGCTCCCGAGAAGCTCATAAGCTATGGATTAGATGGCATAGAAGTCTACCATCCTAGACACAGTGAAGCGGATATCTCCAAATGGAAGCACATCGCTGATGCCCATGATCTATTAATCTCAGGTGGCAGCGATCATCATGGGCCACATTCTCGCAATCCATTTTCAATCGGAAGTCAGGATATTCCAGAAGCTTGTAAAAATAATTGGCAACAGAAGGAGCTGAGTAAATGAAAGTGTTAATGTCCTCGACCCTTGCTTGGGCTTATCCGATCCCTGGTGTAATTAAACTTGCAGATATTTTCGGATTAGATGGAGTGGAAATCTGGACAGAGCAAATATATTTTCATCATACACCGCTTCAAGCAATTCAAGACGCAGTGAAAAGCAGCAATCAAATGCTCACCATGCATGCACCGAGCTGGGATATTAATATTGCTGCATTAAATAAAGGAATCAGAATGCAGTCACTCGCAGAAATTGAAAAAACGATCGAAATCGCAAAAGCAATTGGAGCAGATAATGTAACATTTCATCCTGGACGATTAATTCATGAGAACTGTTGGCATAAAAAGCAGGAGCAATTTATGGTAGAAAGCCTTTATCAGTTAGCTGAAAAAGCTGCTTCCAAAAATATAGAGATCTCGCTTGAGTTAATGGAAGAAAAACCAAAGGAACTAATCACAACACCTGATGCCATGAATCGTTTACTCGAAAAAATCCCAGAAAACATTCGTGTCACCTTTGACGTAGCCCACGTTCCAGTCGATATCAATCCTTTTACATATTTCCAAAGTCTTCAGCGAATCAACAAAATACATCTCAGTGATGCTACCCGAAAGAATTATCATGTGCCAATTGGAACAGGTGAAATTGATCTTCCAGATATGATAGAAGCTTGTGAAAACACAGATTTACCAACTGTAATTGAAGGCTTTGATCAACAAACTGGACTTAAACTATTAAAACAAAATATCGATGCATTAAAAGCAATGAGAAGTAGGAGGGAAACGGTTGAGAATATTAGTTACAAATGATGATGGTATCTTTCATCCTGGACTTGAGACGATGGTAAATGTACTCCAGCATTTTGGTGAAGTATATGTCGTCTGTCCTGATAAAGAAAGAAGTGCGATCAGTCATTCCATTACACTTAGAAATCCAATCAAAGCAATTCCAACCAATCTATTTACCTCAGGTGTATCCTCATGGATGATCAACGGGACACCAGCAGATTGTGTGAAATTAGCAATCGAGGTATTAATGAAAGAACCTCCAGATATCGTTTTTTCTGGTATTAATATTGGTCCTAATTTAGGTCGAGATATGTATTACTCTGGCACGATTGCAGGAGCAATGGAAGCTTCACTCAATCAGATTCCCTCTGTAGCCGTTTCACTTGCATCATTTGATAGCAATTATGTGAACTATCAACAGGTGAAAGCACTCTTTTATCAAATTGTGGAGGTGATTCTAGCAAATAAGACCCCAAATGGCATGATGCTAAACATCAATATGCCCTATACCTCCAAGGAATTATGTCGTGGTGTAAAAGTAGTTCCACTCGATATGGGAGTAGAGCGCTACCGTTATGTAGGGTTAAACGATCCGCACGGGCAGGTCTATTATTGGTTAAAGGATCAATATCAGCAATTAGAAGTGTTGAAAAAAGGCAAGGATTTCAGTGCTCTACGAGAAGGGTATGTCACGATTTCCCCCGTTGGAATGAAAGCAACAAATAGAAGGAAAATCGAACAATTAAATCGATGGTTTCAAACATTTAATAGAACGAAGGAGGAATTATTTCATGTTTAATATAAAAAGTTTTTTAGTCTTAATCCTATCCGTATTGGTGCTTGCTGCGTGTTCAGGTGAAACGTCTGGTAAAGAAAGTGGAGATCTGTCTGGTGAGTTGAATTTTTACACATCACAGCCTGACGCTGATGCAGAGCAATTAGTTGAAGCATATAAAGAAAAATATCCAGATGTAGATGTGTCCATTTACCGTTCTGGTACAGAAGAAGTAATTAGTAAGATTCAAGCAGAAAAAGAAGCAGGAGACGTTCAAGCTGATGTATTACTTGTAGCAGATGCAGTGACATTTGAAAGCTTAAAACAACAAGAAATGCTTCTTAGCTATGAATCAGAGGAAGCGGGAGCGATTCCAGCTAATTTTGTAGATGAAGAAAATATGTATTTTGGTACGAAAGTGATGTCCACAGCACTTGTAGTAAACACAGAAAATGTAACAGATCTTCCAACCTCATGGAATGTCTTAACAGAAGAAGCAGCTAATAATAACATGATCATGCCAAGTCCATTATACTCTGGGGCAGCAGCATATAATTTAGGCGTGATCACGAGAGATGATCGTTTTGGATGGGATTTTTATGAAAATATCGAAGCAAATGGCGCAACGATTACCCAGGGAAATGGTGCGGTCTTAAAAGGCGTAGCAGCAGGGGAAGCAGATTACGGCATGGTAGTTGATTTTATCGTAGCAAGAGCAGAAGCAGAAGGTTCTCCGGTAACGATCGTTTACCCTGAAGAAGGCGTTCCAGTTATCACCGAGCCAATTGGTATTATGAAGGATGCTGAAAACGAGGACGCAGCTAAAGCATTTGTTGACTTTGTCTTATCTGAAGAAGGCCAGCAGCTTGCGGTTGACATTGGGTATACACCAATTCGAGAAGGAATGGACGCACCTGAAGGCTTAAAAACAATTGATGAAATGGATGTAATAGAAGCAGACGTTAAGGAATTATACAAATCACGTGAAGAAGATAAAGGACGCTTTAATCAATTATTTGGAGAATAGGGTGCTTCGATGAATACAACACAGCCAAACAAGAGGATAATGCCAACACGTGCATTATCCTCCATGTTTCATTCAAAAAAATTAGGTAAAATTCTCGCACTTGTAGCTATTTTAATTATTTTTTTAGTACCGATCTATAGGCTTGTTCTCTTAAGCTTTCAACAAGATGGACAGCTTAGTCTCGCAAATTATACCAATCTACTCATGGACCCAAAGACGTGGGACGTACTTTATAATACGGTCATTATGGTCTTAGGCTCAACATTGATAGCTGTGACACTTGGCGTAACGCTAGCTTTTCTTGTTGCTTACACCGATATACGCGCAAAGAAATTGATGCAAATATTTTTTGTTTTACCATTTATTATCCCGTCTTATATTTCAACACTTGCCTGGACCCAATTTTTAGGCGCGAATGGCTTGTATGGAAAAATGGTCAGTGCCCTGCCGTTTTCACTCGAACCGATTAATTTATACAGCATGGCCGGAATTATCTTTGTACTTGGATTTTCGCATTACCCACTTGTCTATCTCCTGTCAGTTGGTGTGCTCCGAAAAATTCCGCGTGAATTGGAGCAAGCGTCAAGAGTCTCTGGTGCGAGTGCGTTTAATACATTTAAAAAAGTAACCCTGCCGTTAGCTCTTCCAGGCATTGCAAGTGGAGGATTCCTTGCATTTCTGGCCAACCTTGATAATTTTGGTATTCCTGCATTTTTAGGTATACCTGCACAAATAAGTGTATTAAGCACCTATATTTATCAGCAGGTAGTTGGTTTTGGTCCAACAGCATTCGAGCGTGCTGCAACACTTTCTGTTTTACTAGGGGTTGTTGCATTACTAGGGATTTTCATTCAATGGCTACTTTTAAAGAAATCAAAACGGATCGAAACAACTGTTGAAGATAAAAAGCCTAGGTTTTTGTTAGGTAAGAAAAGAATTTGGATTGAGGTATTTTTGTGGAGCTTCTTCCTTTTATCAAGTGTCGTACCTTTTGTCTCCATGGGAATGACGTCGCTCGTATCTGCCTATGGACTTGATTTTACACTAGAAAATATCACACTCAAAAACTATCAGTATATATTTGAAACTAGTGCAAAATCAGAGCGCGCTATTTTTAATAGTCTTAAACTAGCAGGGATTACTACACTAATTGGGATTGTACTTGGAACGGCGTTTGCTTATTATCGTGTTCGCAGACCGAACAAAACCAATCAGTTTCAGGAGCTTGCTATCAGCATGCCTTATGCTCTTCCAGGAACCGTAATGGCGCTATCGATGATATTTGCATGGATGGAACCAATTCCTGGCTTCAATCCAGGAATTTACGGGTCCATTTTGATTTTATTTATTGCTTATTTTACTCGCTTCTTTATTTTACAGGTGCGAGGAAGTATCACTGCTGTGATGCAGGTGGATATTACGATGGAAGAAGCTGCACAGGTAAGTGGTTCCAATGGATATTCTAAATGGAGAAAAATTTTATTACCGCTTCTTTTACCAGGAATATTAAGTGGAGCATTCTTAGTATTTTTAACAGCCCTGACCGAATTAACAGTGTCTTCCTTGTTATGGTCAAGTAATGCAGAAACTATTGGTGTCGTCATTTTTAGCTTTGAACAAGCGGGTTATAGCACCTATTCAACTGCATTTTCAAGTGTAATCATCGGCTTGATTGTTGTAGGCATGCTTTTGCTATATTTTATCGAGACTTATTGGAAAAGAAAGGTGGGGAAAGCCTAATGAGTGTGAAGATGGAGCAAATCGGTAAGAAATTCGGAACATTTGAAGCGTTAAAACAAATTGACCTTGAAGTAGAAACGGGTGAGTTTATTGCGATCCTTGGCCCGTCTGGGTGCGGAAAAACCACACTTTTACGCCTGTTAGCTGGATTTTTATCACCGACAGATGGGCAAATTTCTATTGAGGAAGAAGAAGTAGGAAATAGAAAAAAGAGTGTTCCACCAGAAAAACGAAATATCGGTATGGTATTTCAACAGTTTGCATTATGGCCACACCTTAACGTAGAAGAACATATTAAATTTCCATTGGAGCATCACCGCTTCTGCAGCAAAATGAGTACTAGTGAAAAGAAGAAGCGGGTCGAAGAGGTACTCGACATTGTTGAACTCAACCTTTTTAAAAAAAGAATGCCACAAGCACTTTCCGGTGGTCAAAAGCAGCGCGTAGCATTGGCAAGAGCAATTGCTCCAAGTCCCGCATTACTGTTAATGGATGAACCATTAAGTAACCTTGACGCAGAACTACGCATGGAAATGCGCAAGGAAATTCAAGCCTTGCACCGGTTAACCAAAGCTACGATTATTTATGTGACACATGACCAGGGTGAAGCGTTAGCAATGGCCGATCGCATCGTTGTAATGAATAAGGGAGAAATTGAACAGGTCGGTACGCCAAAAGAAATTTATACAAAGCCTACATCTACGTTTGTCGCAAGCTTTGTAGGAAAGGCAAATTTATTAAAAGGCGAATGGCAGGAAGATACCTTTAGACCTGGATTAAATAAAGCCTTACGCTTTAACGGAGAGGCTGTCACAAAAGAAATGAAAGCGAAGGGGTTATATCCCGTTCGACCTGAACAATTTCAGGTATTGCCAAGTGATGCGAATAAAGAAGGAATACCAGCAGTTATTACAAGTGTGCAGTACCAAGGGAAAGAAATCCATTATACCGTGCAAGCAGAACAGGGTGAGTGGACAGTACACACCGATATGTTTAGTAACTTTTCATTAGGCGACCAAATTTTCCTAACATTAGAAAATAGCTTTCGTGAAAAAGAAGCCTATCGACGTCCTCAATTAGTGCGTCAATCTTAAAGCAATATAATCGCTTACATGCTTGTGCTATGCTAAAATGGAGCCAATAATGAATGAAAGAGGTGGCTTTAATGAATAATTTAGAATTAGGAAAAAGTGGCATGCATGTCAGTGAAATTTCGTTAGGCTGTATGCGAATGGATCAGCTTGCAACACAGGAAGCTAACCGAGTGATAGAAAATGCACTAGAGCTTGGGATCGACTTTTTTGATCATGCAGATATATACGGTGGAGGACGTTCTGAGGAAATCTTTGCTGAGGCAATTGATATGAACCCGACCATCCGTGAGAAAATGGTACTGCAGACAAAGTGCGGGATTCGTGATGGTTCCTTTGACTTTTCTAAAGGACATATTTTAAATTCTGTAGAAGGAAGCTTGAAGCGCCTAAATACAGACTACATAGATGTGCTCCTACTGCATCGTCCGGATGCTTTAGTCGAACCAGAAGAAGTAGCGGAAGCTTTTTCTGAGTTAAAAAGAAGCGGTAAAGTCAAACACTTTGGTGTAAGTAACCATAATCCGATGCAAATTGAATTATTGAAAAAATATGTTGACCATGATTTGATCGCTAATCAATTGCAATTCAGCTTAATGTTCACACCTATGATTGATGCAGGACTTAATGTGAATATGGAGCACGATCCAGCAATTGTACGTGACGGTGGTGTGCTCGATTACAGTCGTTTACATGATATGACAGTGCAGCCTTGGTCACCATTCCAGCACGGATTCTTTGAAGGTGTATTCGTTGGGAATGATGATTTCCCTGAATTAAATCAAAAATTAGATGAAATCGCTGAAGCAAAAGGCGTTACAGCAACAACAATTGCGATTGCATGGATATTGCGTCATCCAGCACGCATGCAACCTGTTGTGGGTACGATGAATCCAGAGCGATTAAAAGAAATAGCCAAAGCCTCTGACGTTAAATTAACACGTGAAGAATGGTATGAGTTATACAGAGTAGCAGGCAATAAATTACCGTAAAGCCTAAATATCAGACATAAAAATAATCCGAACGATTTTGAGGTATCTCAAATCAGTTCGGATTATTTTTTTAACAAGCTTTATCAGCTGTAGGTTTGAAATAATGTTTGATTAAAAGTGTTGTTCAAACTCTCTTTTTACAGCAAACAAAAAGAATACATCTTGAGAAAAATAGATAAAAATGAATTCTTTATTTGTGATGGTCTGTGCAATTATCATAAAAAAAATAGATCATTTTTTGCTTTTGATTTCCCACAATCGCGTTCGATTGTCAAAGACTGTACAAAATAGTGATCTTATTTAATTGGAATCCAGATTTCTGAGTAATAATCTGGGCTATGGGGATCCCCATCCATATATGACTCAAATTCTAGAGTACCTGCATGCTTATACCCGGTGGATGGAAACCATTCGGAGAAAATTTGTTTCCACGTATTTTGCATCGCAGCAGGCATTGGTCCATGCACTTCAAAAACCGCCCATTTGGAAGCAGGAATTTCTAATCCAAGCATCCCTTCTGGAACTTCTCCAGCGTACGAGGTGGCCACCCAATAATCAAAAACATTAGTCTTTCTTTGCTCTTCACTGAGTTCTCCACAAACACCTAAAACACCATTTACTAACCCGTCATTCAGTTGAAATAGCAAATCACTTGTTCCATTTTGATTGACCTCTTCCCAAAATTCTGGAATTCCTATTACGTTTTCTTCCTCTTCCACACAAGAAAACTCTCGCTTAATCCCAACAACTTTAATCGCATTCTTCTCCACGACACTATACTTCATTGGTTCTGCCCCTTTCAAGATTACCTGGATAATCAGGCGGTTATAGGATTGTAGCTTCCCCTTATTCTTTCGCGCTTCACTTGGAGCAACCCCGTGTTGTCTGCGAAAAGCCTTTGAAAAAGCCTCTGGAGTTTCATAACCATATTTATTAGCAAGGTCAATAATCTTCGCATCTGTAGTCAGTAATTCTTCTCCGGCCAATGTTAGTCGCCGCCTTCTTATATAGTCACCAATCGTAATATCTGTTAAAACTGCAAATGTTCGTTGGAAATGAAAAGGTGACACATTGGCTTGTTTAGAAATACTGTCTATCGTAATATTCTTCAATATATTTTTCTCCATGTACTCAATTGCCTTTTGTATTGTTTCCACCCCTGCCATGGTTATCAACTCCTTATTTTCATCTTAGCAACTTTTAAAGAAAATATCCTGTCAATTTATGCTTTGTTGTGGCAGGTTCTATGCATTTAATGTAAAAAGGACAGATTTGGTGAAAACTAACAAGAATGTATATATAGTGGTTAATCTTTAACATTTAATTAATCGTGTTTGAACATGTTTTTTAGAACATACTCTTACTATTTGTCTTTGGTTAGAGAGTATAAACGATGATTTAATAAAACTTTTCAACAGCTACAACAAAACCAATTCTTCCACAATCTAGACCGTTTATGGAATAATACTTAATTTTATTGTAAGCATAAAAAGCCATTTGGACAACACAAACAAACGTCTCGACATTATTTTAAAGCTACAATTAGAGACATTTTATCCCAAGAGGTTTTTCTTATCAAATTCGGTATATCTTTATTGCAAATCAACATCAGCGTTTTGTCAAAATACTTTGCTCCTGGTGGACGTGGCTTTATTAAGTTCAAAAATAAAGACCCCGTCAAATACAGTTTCTGACGGAGTCTTCATATTTTTTGTTTGGACTGATATATCCGGTTATTTTATTATGATTTAATCTTGCGGTCGTTCCTTTAGCTCTTCTCCGTTTTTCCCTTGGAACCTGAGTCCCCAACCAGTTAAGGCAGCTATAAGCATAACAATCACTAAGAACCAGCCTTGGAAAACAAACGGGAAGACAGATGTAGGAGCGACAATGGGTAGCCACTCGTAGGTTTCCTGCATCATACTAATCGTTGACCAACCTAGTAAAACTGGTGCACCCCAAGGGAAGATATATCCCAGTGCTGACGTGATAGCGTCAAGCATGTTCGCTCTTCTATAGCTATGAATTTTATATTTTTCACCAATTTCACGTACAAATGGTGCTGCAGCAATTTCAGCAGCAGTATTAATCGTGATAGCACTATTTAATAGAGCAACTATTGCCCACATGGAGAGTTCTGCACGTTTTACAGAATTCTTGATCCATTTCATTAAAGTCTTTGTAATAACCTGCATCGTTCCACCAAGTTTTAAAAGATGGGCAGCAGCAACAATTAATAATATAAGAATGGCCATATTCATATAACCGACTATCCCATTGACTAGAGCGCCTTCAATGATGGTATCAGATTCTGGATTAAAGCTAATCACCTGGCTAATCGAACCGACAGGGAAAATCATAATCCAGACAATACCAGAAATTATCCCCCACGTAAGTGATGTAATAATGTGGTGACCAGATAATGCTAGATAAAGGACGATAAAAAAAGGAATTAGCATTAATAATCCACTGGGACTCGTATCGGTATTAAAGCTTGCTTGATCCTGAAATGTTCCACCGCCACCTAAGACGATAAATAAAATCAATGCTGGAACGGTAGCTGCAATTGCATATTTGAAACGACTTCGAACGACACCAGGAACATCAGCATTTTGTGTAGTCGCAGAAACGATCGTCGTGTCTGAAACTGGTGCAAGATTATCACCAAATACCGCACCTGCTAGGATAGCAGCGAATAAAATGGTAGGATCAGCCCCTGTTGCAACACCTGCAGGAAACATTAATGTACAAAAAGCTACGGTTGTCCCGTATCCTGTTCCAACAGCAGTCGAAAAAACTGCCGCTAAAATAAAAGTAAGTCCAACAAATAGGCCGCCTGTAAATCCGGTAATTGTACCAATCCAAACAAGTCCTTCTACAAGACCACCAACCTGAAGTACTTGCGCAAACATACCGGCATAAAACCAGGCAACGATTGCAACAACTCCAATTGGCTGTGCTAGACCATCAAATAAACCTTGTGCATAGTCTGCCCATTTACTCTTTGAGAAAAAAAGACCGAGCGTAATCCCAAATATCGCACCTAAAACTAGTGCAGTTTCAGATGATAATTGCAAAACACTAATGGTAATGGCCCAAATCACGAAAAACAAAAGAGGGACTGCTGCACCAAAAGCTCCGAATCTAAACTTTAAGGAATGAATTTTGTTTTTTTCATTTTGTTCCATATTTTTTTCTTGTGACATGTTGCTCCTCCTCATACGATCATATAAATAATTTTTGGTATTATTGCATATCTAGTTCCACTTAAATGTTCTTAATGGCAGAAGTTTAGGAGTATTTCCATCAATAATTAAATTGTTTTCTAAATGTTTTTCGAGGATTTTTAAAAATAATTTTAAAAATCATATAGCTCTTCTAACAGAATGCTCATTTTATTCTACCATAAGAGAAACCTATAAAAATAATAAATTATGTATAAATAATCACAATTTTCTGCTTAAATAGATTCGATTTAATATTATTAGGGTATTCAAAAAATCGTTTCCCAATAAAAAATCCTTTCTAAGGATTTGGTAATAATCCAAATCCCAAAAAAGGACTCCTCTGTCGATAAGTTAATCGACTTACATCACTATTTTTTGTCAAGATAATCACGTATATAATCTTTTTTAATTACATAATCGAAAAAAATCTTAATAACTACAACTCCTGCTGGAATTATAGAATGTATCCATAATGGTCTGTTGGGATTTTCTGTTGCAGGTTCTGCAATTAAGAAAAAATAAGCCAAAACGAAACAATAAATTAAGGATAATGTAGTAGCCGTAATATTGAGTTTTTTCTTTTTCATAAAACCATCACCTTTCGAAAAAACAACACCAGCAGGGAATAAGTTTATGGTAACAAAGAATATTGAAAGAATAAATTCATTCATATGGGTTATTATGTAATTTAAAGCAAATTAATACTTTATTATTTAGCAACTATTGACGATTATTTCTGGTAAAGATTGCTGGATCTAAATTAAACTCAAATACGAGTTGTCCTATCAACTCTGCGAAAAGCAACAATTATGAAATATAGTAGAATTAAAACCAGTACATTTGGTTTCATTCTTACCTGTTAATCTATATACTTCTGATAGCTAACCGATAATCATGTATAGTAAGAGTAAGAGCAGAAATTAAAATTATACACGTAGAAAGGATACTGCAAAATGACAAATATTATTTTGACTACAGAAAGCGGAGCAGATTTACCTAAAGATGTTGTCGAAAGCGAAACTGTTAAAGTGGTTCCGATGCACGTTATTATGGATGGCAAAGATTATTTAGATGGTTCCTTACCAGTAGAGGACATTTTTGACTTTTATAACCGAACGAAAAAGATACCTTCAACGACAGCGACGAATATCCATGAATATGAACAGTTTTTTAATGATATTAAAGCGAAAAATCCGGGGTCTGTTATTGTGCATATTGGATATACATCTAAAGCATCTTCTTCATTTCAAAATTGCGTAATCGCGACGGAAGAAATGGATGATATATATCTGATCGACGCCTTAAATGTAACCGGTGGATTAGCAGCTATTGTGTTGTATGCAGTGAACTTATTGGAAAAAGAACCAGCAATCGAACCTGAGAAATTAGTGGAAAAAATACAAAATATCGTCCCGAAATCCAGACTAGCATTTGTTCCAGGTAGTTTGGAATTTTTAAAAGCGGGTGGAAGAGTTAGTAATATGGCTTATCTTGGTGGGGCACTATTAAAAATAAAGCCTTGTATTGAATTAAAAGATGGTAAGCTTGTTTCTACTAAAAAATATCGAGGAAAAATGAGTGTGGTTATTGAAAAACTAATTCAAGAGTATTTCAATCAATATAATCTTGATAAAGAGCAACTATTTTTTATTTATTCGATCGGTATCGATGAAAAAATCAAAAAGAATATAACAGAAATAGCAAAAGAAAATGGTTTTGAAAATATCACTTGGTTACAAGCTGGGGCAATGATTTCTTCTCATGCTGGGCCTGGAGGATTAGGAGTCGCCGGGATAGAAAAAGAGTAAGAAATGCTTTTTTATCAAACGAATAGGCAGTCTTAAATTCCTGGACTATTTAATATGATATGGCTGTTTAGAAGGTAAGCATTGAATATTATCTAGTGGATATTCATTTCATTCGAAAACAAGGATAAGAATAGATCTAAAAATATTTTTTTGAGTTAACTGTTTTTTTCAATAATAAGAGTAGTGATGAGGAAAAAATAAAATAAATAAACTTTGTGGATGGTGGTAAAAATATTTTATATAAAAGAAATGGAAAGGGATGACCTTAATTTTTTAAAGGATATGTTATATGAATCTCTTCATATTCCTCAAAACAAACCATCCAAAGAAGAATTATTAAGCTTGCCTAATATTAAAAAGTATTATGTTGATTGGGGAAGAAAAGGTGATAAAGCCCTGATTGCGTATAATTTGGAAGGGGAAAAAGTGGGAGCTGCATGGTATAGATTATTTGATAGTGAGAACAAAGGCTACGGGTACGTGGATTCAAACACACCTGAATTGGGCTTAGCAGTTAAGAAAGTGCTAAGAGGCAGAGGTTTAGGATTTTTGTTAATGAGGAAGATTATTGAGCACGCAAAAAATGATGGTTTTAAATCTATATCATTAAGTGTAGACGAAGAAAATAGTAATGCAATTCATGTTTATAAAAAATTAGGCTTTAAGGGTTATGATTTTGATGGAAGCTCTCATACAATGATTTTAATAATTTAATATTTATAACTACATGAAGAGTTAAATAAAAACTATATAACCCAAACGGTTGTGGTTGAACAAGACAATTTGAATAAACATAAAAAACTTGAATACATAACTTATTCAAGTTTTTTATGTTCTAAAATCAAATGTTTAGAAGGATTAAAGATAAGTCGAAAATATGCCAAGGGTTAGGTTATTATATAATTTTCTTACGATAAGTAATCTTTGTATGCTAATCTTCTAGCATTCACCAGCAATAAAACTCTCTGATGGATGAACCAGTTTTCAAAAATCAATTTTTCCATTTCACCCAAAATACTAATGGAACGAGAAGTAGGGCTAAGATACCACCAATCACTGATAAACTGATAAAACTTGCTCCTGCAACAACCATACCTGAGATGGCACCACCTGAAGCGCCGGATAAAGCGATGAACACATCTGCTTTACCTTGCGTTTTCGCACGAGTGACTGGTGTGGTAGCATCAACGATTAATGCAGTGCCACTAATTACACCAAAGTTCCATCCGAGTCCAAGTAAAGCTAAAGACATAATTAATACTGGCAAGGAATCAGAAGGTGCAACGGCGGGTAAGATTCCTGCAAAAAGCAAGGTGACTCCTGAGGCCACAGCCATTATTACCCGACCGATTTTATCGACCAAAATCCCCGTCACAAGGGAAGGAAGGTACATTGCTCCAATGTGAACTCCTATTACCATACCGATTGCACCTAGACTATGACCATGATCCCCCATATGTACAGGGGTCATGGTCATTATCGCGACCATTACAAGCTGGCTCGTTACCATAATAATGGTACCTAGAGCCACTCCATGTTTTAATGTCCTTACTGTTTTAGATTGATGCGTATCTCCTTTTACATTGCTCTCTTCGTCTTTTCGAACAATGGCTTGAGAAAGTAATAATGGATCTGGTCGTAAAAAACCAAATAAGATAAGTCCAGCAAAAATATAAGCAACACCAGCAAGAATAAATGGACCTGATAATGCTGGAACACCAATACTAACAGCAAAGTCGCCCATCACATCGACTAAATTTGGTCCAGCAACCGCACCAAAAGTAGTAGAAACCATTGCTATACTGACAGCTGTAGCGCGTTGTGTATCTTTAGCAAGATCTGTTCCAGCATATCTTGCTTGCAAGTTAGTAGCGGTTCCAGCACCATAAATAAGTAAAAAGATAAATAAGAGCCAAATATTATTTAATACTGCTGCTAAAACGATACCTAAAGCGCCGAGTCCACCACTAATAAAACCGAAAGATAATCCAAACCTTCTTCCATATCTTTGTGATAAGCGACCTACAATAAGTGCAGCGCCTGCTGAACCTAATGTAAAAAGTCCAACAGGTAGTCCCGCATAACTGTCTGTTCCTAGCATATCCTTTGCGAGTAAGGCACCAACTGTAATTCCTGCTGCGAGTCCAGCGCCTCCAAATATTTGGGAAAGTACAACAATAAATAGTGTTTTTTTGTAGAGTTTTTCCTGTTTTTGTTCATCATGCTTATATTGTTCAATTAAAGTGTTTTCCTTAGTTTTCATCTTGATTACCTTCTTTTTCATTCGTATTCCAATACGTTTTCCAGGTGAATACATTGCCAGCGAAAGTGGTTGCTTGATACCCTTTCTTTTTCAAAAAATCAACTGCTTCTTGTGACATTAAACAGTAATTACCACGGCAATATGCAACAACGGAAGCTGTCTTTGGTAATAAAGTTAGTTTTTCCTCGAGTTGTGCTAGCGGAATCGATATTGCTCCTGGAATATGCTCTTCTTCATATTCGTTTGTCGGTCTGACATCCAGCAAAATCGTTGGTTCTTCCTTTAGTCTTTGATCGAGCTCGGAAGCTGATATAGCTTCAATTTGGGAATCGTTCGCTAGGAAAGATTTTTCAATCTCTTTAATTTCTTTTACACGTTTATTAGCAATTCTCTGTAACGTGAAGAATAATTCAGTCGTATCTTTATCAGCAATTGAATAGTAGAAGTAATTTTTTTCACGACGTTTATCTACTAATTGGGCTTGTGCCAAAACCTGTAGATGCTGTGACACACTAGCAACAGAAATATTCGTGGTACGAGAAAGTGAATCTACTGTACTTTCCCCTTGTGTCAAAATTTCCAAAATTAGGACTCTTTTTGGGTTGGCCAGCGCTTTTCCAAGTAGGCCATACACTTGGCTGATTTCATTACTCCATGTTTTTAAATCCTGCATGGTTCATCACCTCATCTATTCAATGGATTTGTTGAATAGATAAATTGTAATCAATTTTTTATCACCCGTCAATGATGGGAGACCGAACAAATTTTTCGTGATAAGAGTTGAGGCATGTATAATAATCATGAAGGGAGATGAACAATATGGATGAAGAGGTTCAACTATCGTTCGCACAATTGGAACATGAAGATAAGCAAGTACAATATGAAGCATATTTAAAACTATTAGACTTTATGCAACTAGAAGTTGATTGGGTATATGAAGTCTGGGATGAACTTGTTGTCGATCTTGATCACAAGGATGCACATAAACGATCAAGAGCAGCTCAATTTTTAGCCCATTTAGCAAAAAGTGATTATGAGGAAAGAATTTTTGATGACTTTAATAAAATATGGCAGGTTACATATGATTCAAAGTTTGTAACTTTACGACATAGCCTTCAATCAATCTGGAGAATTGGCTTAGCTGGAAAGACGCAACGTAAGCTTGTTGTTACTAATTTATCTAATCGTTTTCAAGCATGTATTGATGAGAAAAATGATACCTTAATTCGCTTTGATATTATCAGTAGTATGCATCATTTATATATGGAAACAGAAGACACAAAGGTTAAAAAAGAAGCCTTGGATCTCATTGGCTTAGAGGAAAGAGAAAAGTATAAAAAGAAATATCAGAAGGTTTGGAAGGAGGATATGTGATGACAAATCATTGGGATGAAAAATTTTCAAATAAGGAATACCTATATGGAAAAAGGCCAAATGCTTTTATAGAGGAGATGCTTCCTAAGCTTGATGCTGGTAACGTATTAGCTTTAGCAGAAGGCGAGGGTCGCAATGCGGTTTTTGCAGCTAAGCTTGGCCATAACGTAACTGCATGGGACTATTCCAAGGTTGGCCTAGAAAAAATGAGTCAACTAGCAGAAGAAGCGGGTGTCGAGATCACTAAAGAAGAGGTTGACTTAACAAAATCAACAGAATGGCCAAAAGAAGCTTTTGATATCGTTTTTAATATATTTGGCCATATTGGTAACTTGAAAGTTAGAGAAGAGTTGTATCAGCAAATAAAACAAACTACAAAACCAAAAGGTTCAGTCCTGATAGAAATGTATTCCAAGGATCAGCTTTCCTATCAAACAGGGGGACCAAAGAAAGAGGACATGCTTTGTACGCCTGATGAATTTTTAACAGCTTTTAAGGATTTTAAAGTAAAGCATTTCTTTTATGGTGAAAAAAATAGACAAGAGGGAGCCGGTCATAACGGAACCTCCCATCTTATCCAGCTATGGGCAGAAAAGCCGGCGGAATAGAATTGTCATAATAACTCATTAACAAAACCATCAGAAGTAGGTATAGCGCCTTTAATTTTCCGAATTGGAAATTTACTGCCTGAAAGCCAGTCCTTAAATGGAAAAATAATAGGAATTCGATTGGGTCCAAGAGCAAAACCAGTCTCGAGAGAACTAGGCTCATACCATGCAGTATGAAGTGTTCCGGCCCATGCTCCATATTTTTCAGAGAAGACTCCCTGTGACGGATCATTTAGTAGCTTAAAAGCGTCTTCTTTTGATAAGCCGGGTGTTGCTTTATTCTTCATAGCATCTAACCGAATATTCGATTCCTCCATCCGGTAGCGATTTTCCTCGGTCAATGAAAAGAAATGATTTGTACAGATAGGGAAATTCGTTCGATTCACCATGACCTTGCGTGAAGAAGCTTCCACTATCGCTTTGTTTCCGCTTCCGTCTGCCAAGATATAACTAAAGGAATGTCTATGAGGAATTTCTTTTAATAAATCGATCGCTTCCTCAACATTTGAGCACATTTCGAGAATCATTCGACCAATCATATTGCAAATAAATCCAGTATCAGATCCAATTCGATTTACGAAATTGTAACCCATGGTTAAGCCTTTTTCATTTAAACCATCTGATCGTCCGGTTATTTGCATCGTTGGTCCAATGGTTGCATACCCACCATCGGTTGGCTGAAACAAACAATAACGCCCTTCATAGGTTTGAGGTGCATTGTCATAGTTTCTGACTAAGAAAGTATCGCCTGTTAAAATGGAACATCCGCTTCTGCCATACTCCAAATAATACCCACCGAATTCCACTAGCGCTTCATCAATTGTCCACTCCAGGGCGTCACTTAATCCAACTAACTCTTCCCAAACAAAAGGTGCATACCTTTTTATTTGTGTTTCCACTTGGTTTTTTTCTATAAGTAGATGGTGCTTACGCCGTGAAGCCCAAAGTTTTAAGCGATTAGTCAAAATCGCTCCATCTTTAATTTTAAGTCCTTGTTTATATCCAAAGTCATAATGATTCCCTCGAAATTGAATCACATCTGCATAGACATCGCGCATCGTTTTCATCCTTTTTCCATGTAATAGAACGATTGTATAGCTTATCTCTAAATTAATAAAAGAATATGCTTTTATTGCTGTTTATTTTTGGAGGCTAGAGGAAAGAGTAAAAGGAAATTGCAATCTAAATTAATTTCTTGTATTATAGGTGTAGGGGTATAGGTATAAAATAAAAACTACACTCACAGAAAGGAAATATATAATGTTTAGAAAATGGATTCCTGCCATAGATTGGCTTTCCAATTATAAAAAAGATGATCTTTCTAGTGATTTACAAGCAGGTCTAATTGTTGCAATTATGCTAATTCCACAAGGGATGGCATATGCTATGTTAGCTGGATTACCACCAGTAGTAGGTTTATATGCATCAACAATCCCGTTGCTCATCTATGCTTTATTTGGTACATCAAGACAGCTTGCAGTAGGACCTGTTGCGATGGTTTCCTTACTAGTTCTTACCGGTGTATCGACATTAGCAGAACCTGGATCCCAAGAATTTATCTCATTAGCATTATTATTGATGTTAATGGTAGGGGTTATTCAATTTCTGATGGGAATACTGCGGTTAGGGTTTCTGGTGAATTTTTTGTCGCACGCCGTTATTAGTGGGTTTACATCTGCAGCAGCAATTATTATCGGTTTAAGCCAATTAAAGGATTTGATCGGTGTAAAGCTTGAAGCGGGGAAAGATGTTTTTAAAATTCTAGGAGAGTCGGTTATGCGTGTCGGCGAGATTAATCCAATTACCTTAGCTATTGGTGTTATTAGTATTGTTTTATTGGTTATTTTTAAAAAATATATTCCAAAGGTACCAGGGCCATTAGTGGTTGTTGTCCTAAGTATTGTAACCGTAGCAATGTTAAATCTTCACACTAGAAATGTAAATATTGTAGGAGAGGTGCCAGGTGGTTTACCTGTACTATCTATGCCTTCGATTAGCATAGATGCGATGGTAGCTTTACTTCCTATCGCATTAACGATTTCATTTGTAGGTTTCATGGAGTCTATTGCTATGGCTAAAGCAATTGCTGCTAAGGAAAAATATAAAGTCGACTCGAATAAAGAGTTAGTCGGTCTTGGACTTGCCAATGTTGGTGGCGCGTTTTTCTCCGCGTATCCTGTAACTGGTGGTTTCTCTCGGTCTGCAGTTAACTATCAATCAGGTGCTAGAACGCCATTAGCTTCTGTTATAACAGCGATATTGATTTTAATAACATTGCTGTTTTTAACCGATCTATTTTACTTTTTACCAAAAGCAGTTTTAGCAGCAATTATTATGGTAGCAGTCTATAGTCTAATTGATATTAAAGAATTAAAATATTTGTTTAAAATCAGAAAATTAGACGCTATTACTTGGATTATTACTTTTATTGCAACGCTTGTAATAGGCATTGAGCAAGGTATTTTAATAGGTGTTGTGTTCTCATTATTAGTATTTATCTGGAAAAGTGCCTATCCGCATATGGCAGAGCTCGGTTATGTTGAAAAAATTGGCGTATATCGAAATATCTCAAGGTATCCATCTGCTAAAACAAGAGAGGATCTTATCATTTATCGTCTGGATGAATCTTTATATTTCGCGAATATGAGCTTTCTAGAAGATAAATTGTGTGGCCTTGTTGCAGATAAACCGACTACAAAATATATTATTTTAGATTTTTCGGCAGTTAACTCTATTGATGCAGTATCGATTCACGCATTAGAGGAAATGATAGAGAATTGCCAGGCTGGAGAGATAACCTTCTTATTTTCTGGAGTGAAAGGTCCAGTTAGAGATTTACTCAAAAAAGCAGATTGGGATTCAAAGTATAAGGGACAATATGAGTATCATTCGATTCAAGAGGCAATAGATGATATAAGCTAATAAAAGAAAGGACCTGAATCCATGCGATTCAGGTCTTTTCTATATAAATTTTATTAAAACGTTGTTAAAATGCTGCTAAAACTTCAGTACTACTTTTTCCTGAATTTTTACGCGTACATATAAAATCCTAAGAAGATTGCCACTTGGTTTGTTTTACTTACTAATTACATAAGGACCATTTTTTTATTTTTTAAATCAGTGAATGTCTGCTAGTAGGCTTGCAATAACATCTCTTAGCATCTTGTTATTTTAAAAACCCGAACATCTCTATATTTTCTAAATAAAATTGAAAGTATTCGTCCCCTATATCTGCTGGATATGGCGTCACTTTTAGCTGTATTAGAGCACCTTCAACCAGGGCATTCAAATACCGATTTAATTTTTCACTATTTCCTCTAACAATGAATCCTGAAATATATTTATCATCTTGACTTTCTAATATAATATCTAAACGTCTTCCTTCCTGTTCATCTAGTAATATATGATTATATTCCCACTCTTTCTTTTTTACCTTTTTGGGATTGAGAGGGTTTTCTCTGTTATCCATAATTTCTTCTTTATGAAGTTTTCTTTCTTTATCCGAAAAAAGCTTTAATAAAACAGCAGAATCATTAATACATAAACATGAAAAAATCTTAGAATATTCAAGCTGATCATCATTTACTAAATCTAGTAACTTTTCTTTAGAAAATTCTTTGGCTTGAAATTTGTTTTTTAATTTTTCAATTACTTGTTCCTTGGAAAATGTTAATTCATCTTGATTGTATCGATATTTTTTATTCATTTTTTCATATGTTTCCATTTAAATAACCCCAATCTCTATTATTAAACTGGTGCTCCGTAAAATGTGATAGTAATATCACATTTTACGTTTACCATTTCATGAAAAAGCCTGAATTCATTCGATTCAATCCTTTTCATTTTAAGTCTAGGTAAGAATAAAATCCATTAAAAGGTTACGATTCCGAGGGTAAAACTTCAGCACCACTATCTTCTATATTTTTATCAATGGGGTGACTAATTTTTATCATCGTACCATAATTAGCTTTGCTTAAAATTTGAAAAGTGAATTGATTTTCATAAATTAACGAGAGACGCTTATAAATATTTGCTAAACCAATGTGACTTGTTGGTTGGCTTTGCTTTAATATATGATTCCATACCTGAATTAACCTGTCCTTTTTCATGCCTAAACCGTTATCTGTAACCGATATAACTAGCTTACCGTTTACTTCTTTCACTTTAAATTTAATACACACATCTGCTTGCTGCTTACTATTTACACCGTGCTGCATCGTATTTTCTATTAAAGGCTGCAGACAAAACTTTAGAACGGGTAAGTGCTTTAATCGTTCATTATAGTCCCAGATTATATTGATGTCTTCTTTTGATCTTATTTTCATGATTTCTACATATCTTTTGGTGTGCTCGACTTCTTCTATAAGGGGGACGGTTGTATCATCAATTTTTAAAGAAAAATTTAAGATATCTGATAAGATTTCCAGCATTTTTGTAGCATTATTTGGCCTACCTGTTAATGCTAACGTACGCCAATATATAATCGCTAACGTATTGGATAAAAAATGTGGATTAATCTGGCTTTGAAGCGCTAGAAGTTCTGCCGATTGAAGCTGGTATTTTTTTTCGTTTAATTCTTTTTCAAGCCTGTTATGGTTTATATAGTTTTGTACAATATTTTGCACAATATATTGATATTCATCATTCCTGAATGACATATTTTTTGGTGCTTCTTCTCTTTTTTCCTTTGATTGATCAATGATAGAAAGAATATTACTAACATGCTTTGTGTTTTTGCGGGACAAATAATAAATAACTGCTGTACCTGCTATTAATGAAAAAATAATAAACAAAAATGTCAGTTTTTTTAACTGATTTGGTAGCATGTATAAGACATCTTTTTCAACAATGGAGAGAAACCTCCAACCATTGTCAGCCGAGATTAATTGATTGGCAACATAAGCGGTTCCGTCGTAAGAAAACTCAAATACCTGATCTGATTTTGGGGTAAAGGTGTCTATAAAGTTATTATCAAGACTATTACTATAAGCGTTACCAAATACGATATTATGATTATCATCTAAAACAACGATTCTTTGACGATCATAGTTATTTAATTCATTTACGATATTTTCAAAGTAATCTTTTTCGATATTTAAAGCAATTAACCCCTCTGAGTATTTCGCATTGGTCCAAAAAATATTTTTATAAAGCGTAATTACTTCTCTGGCATCCTGAAAAGGAAACTGTTGAACTTTTCTATTTTCCGTCCATATATCTCTTGATGTAGATGTACTATCATAGCTATTCATAAAATCCTTGTCATAAAAGCTATCGATATTCGTAACCCCTTCACGTGAGGTTAATACTTGATTTTGATCGTTAGAAAAATAAACATAAATCGATTCAATATAAGGAGTAGCTACTTCTTTTGATTTTACATCTCCTTCACGGATTTTTGAGTTGGTGTTTTCTTCAAAATTATAACCGTCCGCATTTAAGAGATTTTTCATCGATAAAATAATATCAGGATTCCAGTTATAATCTAAATTAAGAAGGTACATTTCGTTGAAAATAACGGACACTTGCTGCTCTAATTGCTGCAAAACATTCTGGTTATTCATCGTAATGTTTTCTTTGATATATTTATCTGAAATGACAATGGCAAAGGAACCAAGAATAAATACCGGTATTAAAAGTGGAAAGACAAATAGAATAATATTTTTCATTAAAAGTTTCGTATTCATGTGTTCTCTGTCATCCCTTTTTGACTTCGGTATTCGCGTGGACTCATACCATGATATTTCTTAAACATTCTGGTGAAGTTTTTTGGGTTTGTATACCCTACCAAACTACTAACATCATAGGTTTTATAACGAAAGTCACACAAGAGTTTAGCAGCCTGCTTCATCCTGATTTCTGTTACATAATTCGAAAAATTTTCACCAGTTTTCTCTTTGAAATAAGAACTTAAGTAGGTTGGGCTCATTTGCACAAGCTCAGCGATGTCATCTAGAGTGACGGTTGCGTAATGCTCTTTGATATAAGTAGTGATTGCTTGAATAATATTGTCACTATAATATTTTGTAGTTGTACTATTATTTGATTCTGTTTTTTTATCGAGGTCTATTTTTAACTTGGAAAAAAGCGCCTGGATTTCCTCGAATTTACCTGGTTTAACAATATAATCAATAACTCCGTATTTCAGTGCTTCTTTTGCATATTCAAAGTCTCTGTACCCACTTAAAAAAATGATCTTTATGGATTTATTTTGATTGGAAACTTCTCTTGCAAGTTCTACACCCGTCATTATAGGCATGCGAATGTCAGTCAGAATAATATCAATATTATTTTTTTTAATAAATAAAAGTGCTTCCTCTCCATTTTCACAGTCATGCGTGACTTCAAAGCCAAGCTGATTCCAAGGAAAATAATTTTTTAATCCTAATCTTATTTCTTCTTCATCATCTACCAATAATATTTTATACATTTTAATTCCCCCATATTTGCTTTTTCGAAAGAAAGGAGTCCATAATCGAAAAAAATGATACATTTAAATGTAAGCGCTTAAATTTTGAGGTAATTTCCTAAGAATAAGTCCTATTAATTCGTTTGAAAATATTTATACTTAAAAGTACGACAAGTGAGTTAAGTGTATTCTATAAGAAATGGAGAGAAAAAACAATTTAATTTTAAAGCATTTCACGCATTGTCGTCATTTTTTAAAAAGGAGGGAATGGAGGATTGAATTTAGTGGTGCTCACCAATTTTGTCCATAATATTTCAACTGCATTTTTAAAAATGGTTTATTTAAATTTATTATGGTTTTTCTTTACAATTTTAGGGCTTGGAATATTTGGAATCGGTCCAGCTACTGGAGCATTATTTAAAATACAGGATGAATGGTTAGAAGGTAAAAGTCCAACGTCCATTTTTACGACCTATGCAGAATATTATAAAAAGTATTTCAAGAAAATGAACAAAATGATATTTGTTTTAGCTACTATCGGATTAATACTCTATTTTGATATTCGTTTTTTCGCTTTTCAGGATGGACTACACTTTGAGCTATTAACTGGGCTTATGTATTTCTTTACTTTTTGGTATTTGGTCTTAATTGTTTATAGCTTTCCAGTCTCCATTAAATATGATTTAAGCATGAAACAACATGTTAAGTATTGTTTTAGTATTGCATTACTAAATCCGCTTAGAACGATTGCATTAATTATAAGCGCAATTTCTATTCTAGTTTTTTCTTTATACTATCCATTGTTTTTACTTACGGTAGGGATCAGTATAACTAGTCTGATATTGATTTATCTATCTAATCGTACGTTTGACCAAATCTTCTTATTAAAGAAACGATTACAATTATCAAGCGATAAGCAAAATTGATAACGCTATCATTTTAGTTTATCGAAAATAATATTAGGAGGAATACACGTATGAAGGATTTATTTAAGAAACTAGGCTTCATTCTATTTATTGCATTTTTTATTGGAATCATGGTTGCGTGTGGAGCAGATGAAGAAGAAGTATCTGGAGATGATGGTAACACAAATGGGGATTCGTCAGAAGAATCAGCTAGTAGTGATGGTGAAGAAGTAGAGCTTCGAATGCTTTGGTGGGGTTCTCAAGATCGACATGATAGAACGCTTGAAGCAATTGAATTGTACATGGAAAAAAATCCAAATGTAACTATTAATGCAGAATTTACTGGCTGGGATGGATATTGGGAAAAAATGGCCACCCAAGCTGCAGGTGGAAATTTACCTGATATTGTACAAATGGATTATAAATATTTAGCAGAATATGCAGGAAAAGATTTATTGGCAAATCTTAATGATCACGTTGATTCTGGTGCTCTTGACCTAAGTGATGTGGAAGACACTTACGTAAGTGGTGGACGCCTTGATGGTAATTTATACGCAGTAAACATGGGTGCAAATGCACATGCTATTGCCTATGACCCTGCTATGTTTGAAGAAGCAGGAGTAGATGCTCCTGAACCTGGCTATACGTGGGAAGATCTGAAGTCTTTTTCTAAAGAAGTCTCAGACAACTTAGGTGATGGAGTTTATGGTACCCAACCAAGTGCCGGACTAATGGGATTCAAGCATTACTTACGAGAAAATGATACATGGTTATACAATGACGCTGGTACTGCTCTTGGTTATGAAGATGATCAATTGCTTGCAGATTTCTTACAAATAACAGTTGATATGATTGATGAAGGATCTGCAGCGCCACCGGATGTATTTAAAACAGCGGGAGCAAACGTGGAACAATTCCCGATTGTAAATGAAGAAACAGCTATCGTGATGGATCTTCATAGTAACCAGATTATTGCAATGCAGCAAGCTGCTGGTAGACCAATCGAGCTCATGTTGCAACCAATGCTTGAGGGTGGAGAATTAGGGCATTACATTAAACCATCTCAGTTTTTCTCTGTTACACAGCACTCCGAACAGCAAGAAGAAGCAGCGAAATTCATTAGCTTTATGACAAATGATATTGAAGCAAATGATATTTTAAACGCAGAACGTGGTGTGCCAATCGCAACAAAAGTACGTGAGCATTTAAAAGAAAGTGTAGATGATGCTGGTAAAAAAATGTTTGAATACGTGGAATTAGCACAAGAATATAGCCGTGAAATTGATCCGCCAGATCCACAAGGGTCAACGGAAGTAGAATCGTTGTTTGAGAATGAAGTAGAGGATGCAATCTATTATGGTGAGGTAACTCCAGAGGAAGCTGCAGCTAATTTTAGAGAAAAAGCATCTGCCATTCTAGCAGAGAACGAGTGATAAATTTATTCCAAGCCATCTATTTTAGATGGCTTGGATTATAGAGTAGTGGAGGTATTCTATGAGTTCAAATATGGAGACAGCAGAACTTAACAAACAACGATCGAGATCAAAAGAGGGTAAGCTAAGAAGTCAGCTAAGAATTGATTTAGTCGGTTTTGCCTTCATCTCACCTTGGCTGATTGGGTTTCTAGGATTTATAGTAGGGCCTATGCTAGCGTCCCTTTACTTTTCTTTTACGGATTATGATTTACTCTCTGATCCAAACTGGATTGGTCTAAGCAATTATATGAACATGTTTACCAATGATGACCGTTTTTGGAAAGCTATCCGCGTAACACTCGTATTTGTATTTGGTTCTGTACCGTTAAAATTAGCATTTGCCTTATTTGTCGCAATGCTTTTTAACACCAGTAGAAAAGGAGTAGGCCTTTATCGAACATTGTTTTATGTTCCCTCTATATTAGGTGGAAGTGTGGCAATTGCGGTTGTTTGGAAACAACTTTTTGGCCGACAAGGTGCAGTAAATGATATTTTCGAATTTTTAGGATTACCTACAATGAGCTGGGTGACTAGCCCTGACTTTGCTTTATCCACTTTAATTCTTTTAGTTGTATGGCAATTTGGTTCACCGATGTTAATCTTTTTAGCCGGTCTAAAAGCAATACCAAAGGAATTATATGAAGCAGCATCAGTGGATGGAGCGAGTCCAATTTTACAATTTTTGAAAATTACGATCCCGATGCTTTCACCTGTTATATTCTTTAACTTGGTAATGCAAACGATTCAAGGCTTTATGGCATTTACTCAAAGTTTTCTGATAACTGAAGGTGGCCCGTTAGATTCTACGTTATTCTATGCTGTTTATTTATATGAAAAGGCATTCGCCCACTTTGATATGGGGTACGCTTCAGCGTTAGCATGGATTCTGCTATTAATCTGTGGTATCTTCACCGCATTTATTTTCAGAACAGCGAAAACCTGGGTATATTATGAATCGGAAGGAGGTAACTAAGGTGAATAAGTCCAAAAAGAGACGTACATTCATTTATCATTTTAGTATTTGGGTGATAGGGTTATTGATGATCTATCCGATATTATGGACGATTGCAAGCTCCTTAAAACCTGAAAATGAAATATTTCGAAATTCAGCTTCCCTTATTCCGTCAATTATAAAGTGGGGAAATTATGCACAGGGTTGGCAAGGATTCGGAAATTTAAGCTTTGCGACTTTTTTCATAAATTCCACCTTTGTCACCACGATGGTTGTGGTAGGTACGTTATTTTCATCTACCTTAGTTGCCTTTGGTTTTGCTCGTATTAAATTCAGATTCAGAACACCATTATTCGTTTGTATGATTATTACCTTAATGCTTCCGCAACAGGTTACGTTAATACCTCAATATATTTTGTTTCATAACCTAGGATGGGTTAATACTTATTTACCACTTATTGTACCGGCCTTCATTGGTGGGATACCCTTTTTCATCTTTCTGATGGTACAATTTATACGCGGTATTCCTAGAGAATTAGATGAAGCTGCTTATATGGATGGTTGTAGTACGTTTGGAATCTTTTATCGTATTATTTTACCTTTAACAACACCAGCACTGGCAACAGTTGCAATATTTTCATTTTACTGGACGTGGGATGACTTTATGACGCCCTTAGTATATTTAAATGACACCAGTCTTTATACCGTTGCACTTGGATTACAAATGTTTTCGGATCCGTCATCAGTATCTGCTTGGGGGCCAATGTTCGCCATGTCTGTAGCTTCCATTATTCCGCAATTACTCGTATTCCTATTTTTCCAGAAGTATTTGGTGGAAGGAATCACAGCAGGTGGAGTCAAAGGATAAAGGAAGAAAAAAACAGAAAAGATCTGCTAATGCATGAATGATTCATGTTTTAGCAGGTCTTAATTGTAAGTAAAGTATATAATCCGCTTTACCATGGGTTATCGTGTAGATATTTTAATTTTATCAAAGGTAGCCTTTTTTCTTAAAAAAATAGTTGAATCAATAAAAAACCACACCTTCCAATTATTTGGAAAGGTGCAGTTTTTCATTTTTCTTACCTTAGTTTTGTTCCTCTATTGTAATAACAATTTCTTAATAATTAAATAGATTCAAGTTTTTTTTAGTTTTCGAGATTGTATAATGTAAAATATTGCTCCAATAACCATAAAAACAAATCCGATAATTAACCAGTTAAATAAGAAAGTAGAAGTATTAGGGAGTTCATTTTCTGATGAGAGATTTTCATCATTCACTTGTTCTTTCTGCACTGTAACAATAATAGTTTTATTCACAACAGCTCCATCACTATCTTCCACTTTATAAGAGACTGAATAATCACCAGGAGTGGATGCATCCACTTGATTCTCTACCACTTCAATTGCATCCGTTAGATCTCCGTCTTCTGGGTCCGAAGCCGTTGGGTCAGCTANNNNTGAATAATCACCAGGAGTGGATGCATCCACTTGATTCTCTACTACTTCAATTGCATCCGTTAGATCTCCGTCTTCTGGGTCCGAAGCCGTTGGGTCAGCTAAAGGATCAAACGAATCACCAACTAAGATGGCGAGATCACTAGCATCAATTACTGGTTCTTGATTCGGTTGTGGCTGTTCCTCAACGGTTACTGTAATGGTTTTATTCACAACAGCTCCATCACTATCTTCCACTTTATAAGAGACTAAATAATCACCAGGAGTGGATGCATCCACTTGATTCTCTACCACTTCAATTGCATCCGTTAGATCTCCGTCTTCTGGGTCCGAAGCAGTTGGGTCAGCTAAAGGATCAAACGAATCACCAACTAAGATGGTGAGGTCACTAGCATCAATTACTGGTTCTTGATTCGGCTGCGGCTGTTCCTCAACGGTTACTGTAATGGTTTTATTCACAACAGCTCCATCACTATCTTCCACTTTATAAGAGACTGAATAATCACCAGGAGTGGAAGTATCCACTTGATTCTCCACCACTTCAATTGCATCCGTTAGATCTCCATCTTCTGGGTCCGAAGCAGTTGGGTCAGCTAAAGGATCAAACGAATCACCAACTTGAAGCGTAAGGTTATTTGCTAAAATGGTAGGAGTTTGGTTTTCTTCCCAGTCAATAGGTTGAGTTACCGTACCTGAAAACGTTCCATTATTGAGATTGTGTGTAAATGAGACCGATCTTTGAGATTCAGTGTCCTCAAGGTTTGTAAAGGTTATCTTAGGTTCTTGATAATTTACACCGGATGAAGGTATTATTGGATCAATTAAATTACCAGTCTCATCGGTTACAGGGTTATTAATTGTTAATGAGGTAGCAGTTAAAGGTAAAGTCTCGCTTCCCAGTGTAATGTTTTGGTTTTCGAAATCTGCTTGAGTCAGTTGGCTAATCAAACCACTTACGTTAGATAGATCACTAATTTGATTATAATTAGCTACTATTCTATTAAGAGTGGTGATATTAGCAATCGGTGATAAGTCGGATACATTATTACCAGAGATGGACAAAATTTCTAGGTCATTAAAATTAGCGAGTGGTGTTAGACTGTCCAGATTGGTATTCATCACTGTTAAGAAAGTAACATGATTAACCGAATCGAGTTGACTCGTATTTAATTGGGGATTGCCACCTACATTTAGTGTTTGTAAGGAAGTGAGCTGGTCTAGGGAGTGTATATCTACTATTGCATTTCGGCCAATATCTAAATATTCTAAAGAAGTTATTTGACTAATTGTAGACACATCCGATATTTGATTATCATATAAATATAAATGTGATAAATTTGGTGAGTTTGTTAAAGAGTTAAGTTGTGAGTCATCAATGTTATTAAACCTTAAATCTAAAATTTTTAAATTCCCTAAGTTACCTATTTCATTTATGCTTGTTAATGAGTTTCTCATTAAACTTAAATCTTCTAAATAAATAGCGTGTTGCAGCCCGCTCAAGTCACTTATATTACGATCCGAGGCATCTAATTCTGTGAGATTTTGTAATTGAGCTGAAGTAGGTTCGTTATTAGCAGGCATTCCAAGTTCCTCATTAATGGCTTCTTTTAAACTTTCATCTTCAATGATTGCAGCTTTGACATACGATGTAGGTGTTAGGAAGGAAAACACTACAATGGATACAATCATAATAATTGATATTTTCTTCATATTCATACCCCTCTTTTATTAGAATTACTCCGAATTTAGTTTATTTGATGTCTAGTGATAAGAAAATTATCCTTTAGTATACAATTTTACTGTGCTGATTGAATTTGATCTTGAATAGATACCGCATTATTTTTTATCTCATCAGGTATTGAAACTGGTTCTATTTCATTAAATGAGCTATATTCATAGCTGGTTGAACTTGTAGAATCCATTTGGATTCCGCCTAAAATTACAGATTCTTCAATTTCTGAATTTAGAGAAGTAAGGTAATAAGTATCTTTTGCGATATTGAACTGATATTTCCCCGACACATTCTTAAATTGGGCCAGGAAATTTTGATATTCCTCTTCTGTCATAAATGATTTTGTATTGCCATAGAGAAATTGTTTAAAGGAATCACCAGAACCAGTTATTGTAAATACGTAATGATCAGCTGTTTCTGACAAATCCAAGAGGTCCTTAAACTCTAAAAAATGGTCGGGTTGTGAGGATAAAGTGAGATTCATGTTACTAAGCCCCTGATTTGCAGACATCATCAACCATGATTCTTCCTCGGGAGGTTGCAGATACATACCCTCCGTTGATATATACATTTCTATTGATTCTGTTGGATCCAGATTCGATTCAACCGTGGTTAGGTAGTGATGGGTTGAAGTTGTAACAGAATACTCACCATTCAAGGTAGTGGTTGTTTCCTCAGTAGTTCCACCCATATCTGAAGTTTGGTTTATCGTCCCATTGACTTTCATACCAGAAAGTGTCTCCATTGCTTCAGCAGACTTACGTAATATTTGTTCGACTCCTTGGTCAGTTTCCATTTCTTCTTGTGTATTATTTTTTTCAGATTCTTCCTCCTCCTGTTCGGAAGGATCGACAGATTCACTTTCTTCTTTATCCTCAGTCCCTTGTTGTTCAGTAGTTATCTCACTTGATTCACTAGTATTCTCGTTTATAGTGTTATTTCCACACGCACTCAGAAGTATCAGTCCGATAACTCCCATGTAAAAAATCATTTTTTTCATATAAATCCTTCTCCTTTTATTTTTTCTTTGTTTCCCTGATAGAATAGGAAATGGTACTGGTTAATCGTAATAGAAAAATAAAAAAGTGTAATGTATACCAAAGGATACATTACACTTTTTCTTTAAGGTTCTATAATGAAGCACATCAAGTAATCTCCATAATTTGTTTTATGAGTTGGCTTCTATTTTTTACCTGCGTTTTCTTGTAAATTCGTGTTACATGTTTTTTAACTGTTACTTCTGCAACAAATAATTGATTAGCGATTTCTTTATTACTTTGGTGGTCTAGTATTAATTTGACTATTTCACTTTCTTTATTCGTTAGGCCACATTGATTGGAGAATTTGTCCACTCTATTATTGTCTGCAGGTTGTTTCATAAATTGCTTTAGGTAGTTTGAAATCTTAGGTCCGGTTAAATCTAATAAGTAGCTAGGTGAAGGACAATCTCTGCCATAATCATAGTGAGTAGCACCTTTGACTTCTGTAAAACCAAAGCTTTGAACTAAATCCAAGTAAAAGGGAAGAGGTGTTGAAATAATAATTTTACTGCTGGTGAAAAGTAATGGAAATAAATTATTTAACATAAAAGAACGTGAGGCTGCATCCGCTTTATCACTGAAATCAAGACACCGAATAAACCAACCCGCATGCTGGGTCTCTGGCACAGCGAACTGATTCCACTCTTCCTCCGTTAGTTGTCTGAAGTAAGCTCGAGATACTGGTTCTTTTGCTAGATGGGGGAGGGTTCTTTCATTAATTGGAACAATGATCGATATACCCAGTGTTTCTCCTTTGTTATTCTTCAATAATTTGAAAGATTGATGCCCCATTTTTTCAAGATAATCAATTGTAATTAATTCCATTTCAATCTTATTATGCTCTTCAGATACATAATGATAAAGAGCCTGTTTTGAAGAGCGATTAAAGAATGTAACCTTATTTTGTGATATATTAGTTCGTTTTTCATCCAAAAACTGTTGAAGATCTTCGACGTTATAATTGTCTAATTCCTCCAAGTATAAATTGTCATCTGAATTGCGATAGAAAAAAGCAGTTTGTATGGCTTCATTCTCAAGATGATAAAAAAATTGCCCAATATCATAAATAGATTTAGTTGAAAGTGTGCGATTAAAATAATATTCGATCATTTTATGCTGAATTCTTTTTGTTTTGTCTGGATGTTTTTTTTGGAGGACAATTTTGATCGAATCTTTAACAAGTTCATGCATACACCAACCTGTAGCTGTACTTTTGATGAAAGACAACGAAATAAGATCATTGAAAAGAGAGGAGCTTATTGTTTTATCCATTATTACTGCTAAGCTTTCATGATTGAAAGTGTGGAATAGAGCGGCTACTTCAAGTATATCTATCAATTCCCGATTATCATTGACCTCTTCTAGCAACCTGTCGATTAATTCCTCAAGAATGTCAGGTGAATTCTTCGTAATAGAGTCAAACACATTTTTCGTCTCATGCCTATCCTCGAATAAGGTGATTAAAGAAAGTGTTAAAGGGTGCCCCTGTGTGAATTCCCAGATTAATTTTGACTGTTTATCTACATCTGTCTTCATCTGGTTAAGATAAGTATTCGTTTCTTCAAAGTTAAATTCAGTGATTTTATATTCCTTTATTAGACGCCGCCAACCCGGAGATGCCTTCCATTCTCCATTTAATTGGTGTTTGCCTGCAATAATAATCCGTGTGTGTGTTGGTAAATGGCGGATAAATACTTCACGAATCCACCGATCAAGGCGGCTAACTTTCTCGTAGGAATCTAAGGCAATAATAATCTTATGTTCTTCTATGCTTTTTAGAAGATTTTGAAAAGTCCCTAGTTTCAATTCATGAGTTGAAAGATTATGAGCATCAAATAATAATTGTAGGTGCTCAAGAAAAGTTTGAGGAGAATAGAAAAAGTCGTCATTAGCGTCTATTTTCAAAAGGAGAAAGTCTTGATTAGCTGCATATCGTGAGAATTCATTTAATAGATAAGTTTTACCAATACCTCCTGTTCCATGGATATGAAAAATTCTATGAGGGGAGTCATCTTGGAGAAAATCTAAGAATGCATTGATTTCTGTTTCACGTCCGATAAATGAATTTTGCTCTGTTTCATTGATATAAGAAGTTAAACTTACTGTTTCGTCACCTTTAATTTGCTCCTTCAATCATAGCACCTCCTATACAAAAAAGAATATAAAGTATATTTTAACATATTTATACAACTAATAAAGATCAGTTTTAACTAAAATATTACAAAACGAAAATATGGGTAATTATGCAGGAGAGGCTATATAGATATAAGGATTAGAAATAGTAACTAAGCATTCAATGATGTGATAAAAATAGACTTACAGTAAATTTTAATGAAAAAAAGGACAGCTAGAGGCAATGTAAAAAAGCTCAGGCTTGATTAAACTAATAAATAGAGTAGTAGAAAACATCTTTAGGTAAATAAATACATACTTGAAATAACGCTTACAAGGATATATAATTTGTTTACCAAACAAACTATTAATGTTAGGGAGGAAAATTCACATGAAGACTTTTATGACAGAGGACTTTTTATTGTATAACGAAACAGCGAAAAGACTGTATCACGAGACAGCAAAAGATTTACCAATTATCGATTATCATAACCATCTACCACCAGAGGAAATATATGCAGATAAAAAATACCAGAATATTTATGAAATATGGCTTAGTGGGGATCATTATAAATGGCGAGCAATGCGAGCAAATGGTATTGCAGAAGATTATATAACTGGCAATCAAGACCCTTATAAAAAGTTTGAAGCTTGGGCAAAAACGGTACCCAATACATTTGGTAATCCTTTGTATCACTGGACACACTCTGAACTATTAAGGTATTTCCAAATCGATGAGCTGTTAAATGCCGAGTCTGCACCAAGAATCTGGGATCAAACGAAAGAGACACTCCAAAACCGATTATCAGTTAGAGCCATCCTAGAACAGGATAAGGTGGAGTTTGTTGGAACCACAGATGATCCTACAGACGATTTAATTTATCACAAAAAACTTAAGGAAGAGGGTTATCAAGTAAAAGTTTCTCCCTCCTTTAGACCAGATAATGCCTTGCAAATTGAAAAAGATACTTTCAAGGGCTGGGTTGATAAATTAAGTGGGGTAGTAAATCAAGAAATTAGAAATTATGACGCTTTTCTAATGGCCATGGAAAACAGAATAGAATATTTTAATGAATTAGGTTGTAAAAGTGCAGATCATGGAATTAATGTAATGTTTTTCGAAGTGACAACAAAAAATGAAGTAGCATCTATTTTCATTAAAAAACTAGAAGATCAACCTTTAACTGAAGTTGAAATTAATAAGTTTAAAACCTATACACTTTTACAATTAGGAGAATGGTACACCGAAAAAGGCTGGGTCATGCAGCTTCATATGGGACCGAGAAGAAATAACAATACAGAAATGTTTCAACAAGTTGGTCCTGATAGTGGTTTTGACTCACCAGGTGACAGACTAATTGCAGATCCTTTAAACAATTTCCTTGATGCATTAGACCAAACTGGAAGTTTACCGAAAACTATTTTATATACACTTAATGCTAGAGACAATGAAATATTAGCAGCAACAGCAGGTAATTTTCAAAATGCAGAAGTTCCAGGGAAAATTCAATTTGGAACTGCTTGGTGGTTTAATGACCATATTGATGGAATGGAAAATCAGATGAAAACACTAGCTAATTTTGGTTTAATTCGTCATTTCATTGGAATGTTAACGGATTCGAGAAGCTTCTTATCCTTTTCAAGACATGAATATTTTAGAAGAATTGCATGTAATTTAATTGGATCATGGGCAGAAGAAGGAAAAGTTCCAAAGGATATGCCACTTTTAAAGCAGTATGTTGCAGATATTTGTTACCACAACGCAAAACGTTATTTTAATATCTAATTCGGGAGGAATGAAAATGAGTAAACAACAAATTGGTGTAATTGGCCTTGCTGTCATGGGTAAGAACCTAGCAATGAATATTGAAAGTAGAGGCTATTCAGTCGCTGTTTTTAATAGGTCCTATGAAAAAACTGAGGATTTTCTTGCTAATGAAGCAGCTGGAAAAAATTTTTCTGGAGCAAAAACGATCGAAGCGTTTGTTTCTTCTCTAGAAAAGCCTCGGAAAATATTGTTGATGGTAAAAGCAGGACCAGCAACTGATGCGACCATTGAATCTTTGAAACCGTATCTAGAAGAAGGAGATATCTTAATAGATGGTGGTAATACACTGTATACCGATACAGTAAGGAGAAATAAAGAACTGGATGAAACAGGTATACACTTTATAGGTACTGGTGTTTCAGGTGGGGAAGAAGGAGCATTAAAAGGTCCTTCTATTATGCCAGGAGGACAAAAAGAAGCGTATGATCTAGTAGCTCCGATTTTAGAAGCAATTTCTGCCAAAGTCGAAGATGCTCCGTGTGTCACTTATATCGGTCCAAATGGAGCTGGCCATTTTGTGAAAATGGTCCATAACGGAATTGAATATGGAGACATGCAATTAATAGCAGAAGCCTATTATATTTTAAAGCATGTGGCAGGACTATCCACAGATGAATTGCATGAAGTGTTTACTGAGTGGAATAAGGGAGAATTAGATAGTTATTTAATCGAAATTACGGCAGATATTTTCACCAAAAAAGACGAAGAAACTGGGAAGCCTTTAGTTGACGTAATCTTAGATAAAGCTGGTCAAAAAGGAACAGGTAAATGGACGAGCAAAAATGCACTAGATCTAGGTGTTCCGCTTCCGCTTATAACTGAATCCGTTTTTGCTAGATTTATTTCTGCACTTAAGGATGAACGCGTGGCAGCTAGTAAAGAGCTGAGTGGACCTAAAATTACTTTTGATGGGGATAAAAAAGCTTTAATTGAAGCGGTGCGTAAGGCGTTATTTATGAGTAAAATCACTTCGTATGCACAAGGTTTTGCACAAATGAGACAGGCATCAGAGGAGAATGAGTGGGATTTACAGTATGGTGATATAGCCATGATTTGGCGTGGAGGCTGTATTATTCGTGCTCATTTCTTACAAAAGATAAAAGATGCGTATGACAAGAAGCCAACGTTACCTAACTTAATGCTTGATCCTTATTTTAAAGAGATAGTGGAAGGATATCAAGGTTCTTTGCGGGAAGTTGTATCAGTGGCGATTGCAAACGGGATTGCTGTTCCAACCTTTGCTAGCGCAATTGCTTATTATGATAGCTATCGTGCAGAAAATTTACCAGCTAATTTAATCCAGGCACAACGTGATTATTTTGGTGCGCATACCTATGAAAGAAAAGATAAAACAGGTACCTTCCATACAAATTGGGTGGAAAAATAATGTGAAGAAGCGCTGTTTAAGTGATTACTTAAACAGCGCTTCTTTTCATGAAGGGAGGAGGTTAGCTGTTAAATGTTCAAGATTTTCGTGACTTTCACTCGAAGAAATCTGAGAAGTTGCAAGGAAAGCACGAAAGTTGCAAGGAAATCACGAAAGTTGCAAGCAAATCATGAAAGTCGAGAACAAATCGTGAAAGTCGAGAACAAATCGTGAAAGTCGAGAACAAATCGTGAAAGTCGAGAACAAATCATGAAAGTCGAGAACAAACCATGAAAGTCGAGAACAAATCACGAAAGTCGAGAACAAATCATGAAAGTCGAGAACAAATCACGAAAGTCGAGAACAAATCGTGAAAGTCGAGAACAAATCACGAAAGTCGAGAACAAATAACAATTTTCCTCCAAGAATGAATCGAGACTGCTCTTCAAAAAAAGAGCACACTCCCTTAAGATGTGTGCTTTCCCTCTATATGTTATCTTACATTGTCGATCTGCCCGATTTTCACTAAGCTTCTTTTATTAAATTAATTTGTAATTGCGGTACTTCTAAAAATGTTTGGATTCCCATTGCACAAGCACCTACTGCACTCGATCTTTTACCAAGTGTAGATAGAACAATATCGTGATATTGTGTAATAGAAGATTTTAATTGTGTTTTGATATGCGCAATTGCTCCAGGATAAGCGGATAATAATTTACTGTTAATCACAATTGTTTCAGGGTTATATAAATTAACGATATTGTTAACACCAATAGCAATGTTTTCAATCCAATGCTCTGCAGCATCTTTAATTTCTTCATCTTTACTTCTTAGTAAGGATTCCACATCTTCAGTGGTAAATGATGAGCCTTTTATTTCTTCTATTGCTTCAGTTAGTACTGGTTCCGAGGAATATAATTCCCAGCAACCGTGGTTTCCACAGGTGCAGGGCTTGTCATTTGGATAAATAATCATGTGTCCCATTTCTCCCGCATGGCCATCATAACCTTTATGAAGATCACCATCTAGAATAATTCCAGCCCCTATGCCTGAAGATAAGAGAATATTTAACAAATTATTACTTTCGTGATAATGAAATACATTTTCAGCATATGCTGATAAATTTGCATTATTTTCAATACTTAAATCGGTAGAGATTTCTGATTCAATATCGGATTTTATATCGACATTATACCATTTAAACTTCGGAATAAATTGGATCGATTGATCACGGTTAACTGTACCATGGACTCCAATCGTAATCTTCGCAAGACCATATCTAGCTATTTGGTATATTTTCTCATAGCTTTTCATCTTATTGGTTAAAGATAAGATGACTGATTGATAGTCTTTTTTGTTATTTTCAACAATTTCTTCAGATACGATATTTCCCTGCAGATCTGAAATGAAATAAGTAATGGTATGATAGTCTAAATCTATTCCAAGAAAATAGGCAGCTGCTTTGTTGATCGAAAGCATAATTGGACGTCTACCAATTGCAGTATGCTCTTCTCTAGTCTCTACTATTAATTCTTCATCTAATAAATTTGCCACTTGAACAGATATTGTCGCTTTGTTCAATCCTGTTATTTTCGAAAGATCTGCTCTGGAAATCTTCCCGCTTTCGATAATTTTATTTAAAATTAAACTTCGATTAAGGTGTTTTATATATTGTCCATCACCAATGACCATACAATATCCTCCTAGATTTCATGTAATCGTTATCATATTTGTTTGGTCAACAAATAAAGATAACTTTATTATAGCAGAATGGCTATTAGATGTAAGTAGTTTCTCTTTGAAATTATCAATAAATACAGAAATATTCTCAACGTGCTAAATCAAAAAGCATTTTCAGTCAATTTTTGATAAAATGAAAGCATTATCATCTAATGACTTATCTGAAATTATTTAATAATATGGTATAGAAGGATTGGTGAAGAATATGGATCATCTTTTAGCAAGCTATGAATTAAAAGGAAGGAATGTGGATATTCCACTTCATTCTCATCAAGAATATGAGATATTTCTGTTTCATGAAGGAACCTGTCGTTATTTAATTCATAATCAAATTTATGATTTAGTACCAGGAGATATTCTTTTGATGGATGGACTAGCTCTTCATAAACCGAATGTGCCTGCTCATAGTGATTACGTTAGAAGTCATATTCACTTTAATCCTCAAACAATCATGCCTTTATTAGAAGCGTTAAATGCTGTTCATTTATTAGAAGCTTTTGAAAGATTGCATCATTGTTTGATCAGACCGACTGATTCAAGTATTAGCAAGCAAATCGCACACGTGATCAAGCGTATGCAGGAAATTAGTAAGGATGAGAAACGAACTGATGCTGAGAGGGAGACAGAATTAAAGGTTCTCCTTGTTGAAATTTTAATTATTGTTAATCGTATCGGTTTAGCTGATTCGACCAAACAGCTTTCTGAAAAAAATGAGAAAACAATGTACGCAGAAAATATCTCAGCATATATTCAACAGTATTTTTTGGAAAAACTAACCCTTGAAAAGATTGCAGCTGATTTAAATTTAAGCAAATCTTATGTGTCACATGTCTTTAAGGAAATGTCTGGATACACGGTCATGGAGTATGTGATGGCGTGTCGGCTGCAGCAGGTTCAGTACCTGCTTGAAGCAGAGCCAGACAAAGCTTTAAAAGATATCGCTTATCAATCAGGCTTTGAAAGCATATCTCATTTTAGTCGATATTTTAAGTCGAAAATTGGGGTTACGCCTCGGGAATACCGACGTGAACGCCTGAAAATATATCAATAAGGAGATGGATAAAATGGAAAAAGTAAGATTGGGTATTATTGGGTTAGGTCAGCAGGGTTCAACATATGCCAACTTTATTAAAGAGGGAAGAATTCCAAATATGGAGCTTGGTGCTATTTGTGACACAGACACAGAAAAGAAAAAAGTTTCCGAAGAAAACTATCCAAATGTTCCGTTTTACGATGATTATAAAACAATGCTTGAAAGTGGAAAAGTTGATGCAATTATTACCTGTGTCCCGCACTACTTACATCCTGAAATGGGAATCGAAGCCCTATCAAAAGATATTCATGCACTACTTGAAAAACCTGCAGGTGTCTATACGAAGCAAGTGCAAGAAATAAATGAGTATGCAAAGACAAAACCAGAACTTACTTATGCGATTATGTTTAACCAACGCACAAATGAATTGTATCGAAAAGTAAAAGAAATTATTGATAATGGAGAAATTGGCGCAATTAGACGGACAAATTGGATTATCACAACATGGTGGAGACCACAAGCTTATTATGACCAAGGTTCATGGCGTGCAACTTGGGACGGTGAAGGTGGTGGAGTTCTCGTTAACCAAGCACCACACCAAATTGATCTAATGCAATGGATCTGTGGTATGCCTAAAAAGGTTTATACAAAAGCACAGTATGGTTATCAACGAGATATTCCTGTAGAAGATGATGTAACTACAGTATTTGACTATGGCAATGGCGCAACAGGTGTTTTCATTACATGTACGCATGACGTGATGGGGACAGACCGCTTTGAGATATTAGGAGATAAAGGGAAAATAGTTGTCGATGACAGTAAAAAAGTAACGATCAAGCGTCTTCATAAAGCAGAAAATGAAATGAGTAATTCCTTGTCTTGGCAAGAAACAATGAATTTATTTAAAGGAAAAGGGCCTGGAGCTATTTATGAAGAAGAAGTACTAGAGTTTGAGAGTGTTTGGGGCGGTCAACACGCTAGTGTATTAGAGAATTTCGCAGCGAATATTATAGATGGTACAGAGCTTATTGCACCGGGTAGTGATGGCATTAATGGTGTAACACTTGCGAATGCGATGCATTTATCGAGTTGGTTAGGAAAAGAAGTGGATCTACCATTAGACGAAGATTTGTATTTAGAAGAGTTAAATAAATTAAGAGCACAAGAAAAATAATCCTTGTAATTTAAAAGTCAGTAGGAGGTGTTAAGCAGATGCTCAAAGTCGCGATAATAGGGTTAGGTGATATTTCAACGATTCATATTGACGCTATTGAAAATAATAACGAGGCAACATTAGTAGCAGTCTGTGATGTTGAAAAGTCTTTAGGCAAAAAAGCAAAGCATGCAAACTTTTATATGGATTATAAAGAAATGATCGCACAGGAAAGCTTGGATTGTGTGCATATATGTTTACCACACTATTTGCATCGTGAAGTGACAGAGTATTGCGTCAAAAATAATGTGCATGTCTTTTTAGAAAAGCCTCTTGCTAGAATACCTGAAGAAGGCATATCCATTGTGGAAGTGGAAAAGGAATTCCCACAATCAAAAATATGTGTTTGTTTACAGAACCGTTTTAATGAAACAGTTGAAAAGTTACTTGAAATTGTTGCTAGTGAAAAATATGGCAAGGTAAAAGGTGTAAAAGGGTTAGTAACTTGGTTTCGTCCAAAGGAATATTACGACGCTAAACCGTGGCGTGGCTCAATGAAATACGCTGGTGGCGGTGTGATGATTAATCAGTCCATTCATACTTTAGATTTAATGCAATTAGTGGGTGGGCATGTGAAGTCGATTCGCGGATCAATAGATACCTTAGTCGACTATGGGTATGAGGTAGAAGATACAGCAACAGCTCATATTCAATTTGAAAATGGTGCGACTGGATTGTTCTTTGCTACAGTAACCTATGCTTCCAACTCATCAATTGAATTTCAAGTACTACTCGATAAAGCAAAATTAACTATAAAAGACAGCATTTTGACTATTTCAAGTAACACAGATAAGAAGGTTCGTTTAATTGAAGATCAGAAGCTCCCTGGTTCTAAGTTTTATTATGGAGCCAGTCATGCAAAGCTTATCAAACAATTTTATCAAGCAATTATAAAAGACACAGAGGACTATGTGCATGCACATGAAGCACAGACCTCGTTAGAAATGATTGGTGCGATCAGACATTCTTCTGAAATAAAAAAAGAAATTCAAATGGAGGCTTATCAATGAAAAAAGGAAAAATCGGCGTTCAAATGATGATGTTAAAAAAGAAAGTAGAAGAATTAGGTGCATATGAAACTTTGAAACAATTGCATGATTTAGGCTTTCATTCTGTAGAAGTATCTCAAATTCCAATGACAGCGGAAAATGTAAGCGAGATAAAAAGAGCGAGCGATGATTTTAACATTGCGATAACCGCTACATCTGCTCCCCTAGAACCAATGACCCCAGGGTCTGAGCAAGAGACATTAAGAGACAATTACGAGAAAATAGTAGCAGATTGTAAGGCTTTAAACTGTAATTATATTCGAATTGGTATGCTGCCATTTACAATAATGGGAGATAAGGATAAAATTATCGCTTTTATCGATCGAGCTGAAGAGATGGCGAAACGCTTAAAAGATGAAGGAATTTCGCTTTATTACCACACACACCACATCGAATTTCAACGTTACGATGGAAAATTCTTGTTAGATATGATGAAAGAAAATACTTCTGTTTTAGGCTTTGAGTTAGATGTTCACTGGATTCATCGTGCTGGTGTAGATCCAGTATCTTTTATAAAGGAATACAAAAATCGTGTGTCACTTATTCACCTAAAGGATTATCGAATCGGTGATTTGGATATTACAGATGAAGACTTGAAGGATATGTCAAACTTTTTCTCTAAATTCACTAACTTAATAGAATTTGCTGAAGTTGGAGAAGGAAATCTTAATATGCCGGCAATTATGGAAGCAGGACTTGAAGCGGGTGCTGAGCACTTTCTAATTGAACAAGACGATACCTATGGTCGTGATCCTTTTGATTGTTTAAGAGATTCTGCTGAAAACTTAAGAAAAATGGGTTATGCAGATTGGTTTTAAAAGTAAGCTAATATGAATTTATCCTACTGCAATGTAGTATTTCTAGCAGTAGGGTGATTATAATTGATAGGATATAGTTAGGTTCTTTAATTTGTATTAAGGAGTGTGACAATAATGGGAAAAGCAGATGGAATGAATTATGCACCAAAAGGAAAACCAAATCGTGTAGTAAGCCCGAATGAATTTGTATTTGCTGCGGTTGCCTTAGATCATGGTCATATTTTTGGTCAGTGTAACGGTCTAGTAGAAGCAGGCGCAACACTGAAATGGGTATATGATCCGGATCCAGCTAAAGTAGAGGGCTTTTTAGAAAAATTTCCAGACGCGAAAAAAGCAGATTCCTTAGATCAGGTATTAGAAGATGCGGAGGTTAAACTTATTGCAGCTGCGGCTGTTCCAAGTGAAAGAAGCGAATTAGGTAACAAAGTACTTCGATCAGGCAAGGACTACTTCACGGATAAAACACCATTTACGACATTAGCTCAGCTAGAAGAAACTAAAAAAGTAGTGCAGGAAACAGGTCAAAAATATATGGTTTACTTTAGCGAAAGACTTCATGTAGAAAGTGCTGTTTTCGCTGGTGATTTAATTAAAGAAGGGGCTATTGGCAATGTTATTCAAGTTACAGGGTTTGGTCCTCATCGATTAAATGCACCAAGTCGCCCTGACTGGTTTTTTGAAAAGGACAAATATGGTGGAATTCTATGTGATATCGGTAGCCATCAAATTGAGCAATTTTTATTTTATGCGGGCTGTAAGGATGCAGAAATCCTACAGAGTAAAGTAGGTAATTATGGCAATCCAAGCACGCCTGAGTTAGAAGATTACGGAGATGCAACCTTAGTTGGAGATAATGGCGCCACACAATTTTTCCGTGTGGACTGGTTCACTCCGGATGGTCTAAGCACGTGGGGAGACGGTCGAACGTTTATTGTGGGCACCGAAGGAACAATCGAAATCCGAAAATATGTGGATATAGCTAGAGAAGAATCTGGAGATCATTTATACCTTGTTAATAAAGAAGGAGAGAAGCACTATAGTTTAAGTGGTGAAGTTGGATTTCCATTCTTTGGTGAATTAATATTAGATTGTATCAACCGTACAGAAAAGGCAATGACGCAAGAACATGCATTTAAAGCTGCAGAGTTATGTCTAATTGCTCAAGATCAAGCTAGAAAAGTAAAATAAAGAAAAGGTTGCCTGAGATATGGCAACCTTTTCTATCAAAAAAATATTAACACATCTTAAAAGTTTAACTTTCAACTTAATCAAAAGCATGATAAAATTAAAATAACAACGTTGTTATTATTGGCTTTATGCGGAGAGGAAACGTTGTAATGGCTGATCTTTTCTTTATTCTAACAGATATTATTTTACCGATTTTTATTTTAATGGCCATTGGCTACTATTTACAATTAACATTTAAACTGGATTTATCAACACTTGCAAAGTTAAATATCTATTTTCTAGTACCGGGCTTTATTTTTGTTAAGCTTTATGAAGCAACTTTTTCCTATTCATTATTTTTATATGTATTATTATTTTTTATTTTGCTTGTAGTTATTTTATTTATAATTTCTGTTGTCGTTCGTAAGCTATTGGGAATGAAAAATGGAGAAGAAACAACTTTTTCAAATAGTATTATGTTCTTTAATTCTGGAAATTATGGTGTACCTGTTAATGATCTTGTTTTTAGAGGCGATCCTTTTGCGATGTCCATTCAAGTTATTGTATTAATGCTCCAAAATATATTTTTGTTTTCTTATGGTATATTTTCGTTACGGGCTGCTGCTGAAGGAAAGCTAAAAGCAGCATTAGGCTATTTTAAAATGCCGGTTTTGTATGCCATGATTGCTGGTATTGTTTTAAATGGACTGGAAATTAATATTCCAGAGTTTATCTGGGTGCCGGCTAACTATATAGCAGACGCTATGATTGGAATTGCCCTTATCACGTTAGGAGCACAGGTTCAAAACATGAAAGTGAAGGTGATATTACCTTCTGTATATATCAGTGTTTTTTTAAGACTCATTGGTGGACCAATTGCAGCGCTTATTATTATCTATTTATTTAAAATTGATGGACTAATTGCCCAAGCCTTTTTAATTGCTTCAGCAATGCCTACATCGGTTAATAGCGCAGTCATTGCACAAGAATACAATAATCATCAAGACTTAGCAGCTCAAACGGTGTTAATTTCAACACTTATTTCTTCTGTTACCGTGACATTAGTAATTTTTGTAGCAAGAACTTTGTTTGGATAATAAGGTGTATTTAATTAATTTGTCCGATAAACAAATTGATGTTATACTAATTTCTGTAAGGGATTACATGATAATATTGTAGAAATTGCACGCTCTTATAGAGCACAATTTAATTAGCTATACGTTCTTTTTTATATAAAAACGTTATGAATATATTGAAAAAAGAAAGGGTGAAGGCTTTGAGTATTTTAAGGGAGCTTGTTGAGGATATTCCAATTCCTAAAATGACAAAGGTAAAACAGGTATTTGACGATCAAAAAATCGACGATTTAGGTAAAGCTTTACGAGAAAAACTACAGGAAAAAGACCTGGAAAAAATAGTCGAAAAAGATATGGAAATAGCAGTTGCTGTAGGAAGCAGAGGGTTAGATCGGTTAGTTGAGACCACAAAGGAAACAATTGATTATTTAAAAAAGCTAGGTGCCCAACCTTTTATCGTACCCTGTATGGGAAGCCATGGTGGTGCAACTGGTCCTGGTCAAAAAGCAGTTCTTGAGCACTTAGGTGTAACTGAAGAAGCAGTAGGTGCAGAAATTAGGTCGTCCATGGAAGTAATTAAAATTGATGAATTAGAAAATGGTCTGCCAATTTATATCGATAAAATCGCCTCAGAGGCAGATGGAATCGTTGTTATTAATCGCGTCAAGCCTCATACAGCCTTCAGAGGTCCGGTTGAAAGTGGCATTATGAAGATGATCAGCATCGGGTTAGGTAAACAAAAAGGGGCAGAGGCTTGTCACCAATTAGGATTTAAACATATGGCAGAACATGTTCCAGCAATGGCTAACATCATTATGGATAAAATGCCGATTTTATTTGCTGTAGCTACTGTTGAAAATGCGTTTGATAAGGTAAAGCAAATCGAAGTATTATTACCTGATGAAATATACGAAGAAGAAGTAATTCTGCAGGAAACAGCAAAAAACTCCTTGCCACAGCTTTATTTCGATAAAATTGATGTGCTTATCATTGATGAAATCGGAAAGAACATTAGTGGGGATGGGATGGATCCTAACATAACTGGTCGTTATCCAACACCATATGCTTATGGTGGACCTGAAGTGACCAAAATGGTAGTGCTTGACCTAACCCATCAAACAGAAGGAAATGCAAACGGAGTAGGAACCGCTGACTTTACGACACAAAAGTTAGTGGACAAAATGAATCGTGAAGCAACCTATGCAAATGGCTTAACTTCTACAGTAGTTGGTCCTACACATATCTCAACTGCCATGCCTGATGATGAATTAGCAGTCAAAGCAGCCATCAAAACTTGTAATATATTAGATTTTACCAAAGTGAAATTAGTAAGAATTAAAAATACATTGGAAATTGGTGAAATTCAAGTTTCTGAAAATCTAATTGAAGAAGTAAAACAACACAATAAAACAGAGCAAATTTCAGATTTGTTTGACATGACTTTTGACAAAGAAGGTAACATACAATAAATTAGTGGAGGTTTTTATATGAGTAAATTATTCGATTTAACAGGGAAAGTAGCAGTAGCTTTAGGTGGAAACAGTACCTTAGGAAGCTCGATATCAAAAGGATTTGCAGAACATGGAGCTAAGGTTGCTATTGTAGGTAGGAAGCTAGAAACAGCAGAAGAGGTAGCAAAGGAAATTGTAGCAGCTGGTGGAGAAGCCAAGGCTTTCCAAGCAGATGTTAGTGATTTAGATACGGTTGAAAAAGTAGCAGGTGAAATTGAAGCTTGGGCTGGGGGAGTTGACATTCTCTTGAACGCACCGGGTATGAATAGTACAACACCATTTTTGGATTTAAAACCTGAAGAATGGGACCAAATAATGGATGTGAATCTTCGTGGGATTGTTTTTGCGACACAAATTTTTGCGCGTAGAATGATTGAGAACGATCGTAAGGGTAGTATTATTAACATTTCATCTGTGTCTTCAACTTCTCCGTTATCAAAAGTATTTACTTACTCTGCTTCAAAAGCAGCGATAAATAATGTGACACAATTTTTAGCGAAAGAATTTGCTCCTAATGGCATTCGAGTGAACGGAATTATTCCAGGCTTTTTCCCTGCCGAGCAAAATCGCAAAATATTAAGTGAAGATCGTGTGAATTCAATTATGAACCATACACCAATGAACCGATTCGGAGAGCCGGAGGAATTGCAAGGAGCTGCTATTTACTTAGCTTCTGATAAAGCTTCAGGATTTGTCACGGGAACATTCGTAAGAGTTGATGGCGGTTTTGGTAGTATGACGATATAATAGACATAAAGCGTTTGAAGAAGGGAGATAGCAACATGTTAGAACAGAAGTATGAAGCTTTACAGTCTATTCTCCAAGAAATGAAGCAAGTTATCGTTGCGTTTTCAGGTGGGGTAGATAGTACCTATTTACTGAAAGTTGCGGTTGATACGTTAGGTGTAGAAAATGTGCTTGCTATTACCGCTGATTCAGAAACTTATCCGACAAGTGAGCTGGAAGAAGCAAAAAGGCTAGCAATGCATATAGGAGCAAATCATCAGATAATAGAAACATCAGAATTAGCGATTCCGGGTTATACAGAGAATGATAAAAATCGTTGCTATTTCTGTAAAAATAGTTTATTTGATCACTTAGTACCGATTATGAAGGAAAGAAACTTTCATAATATTGTTTATGGTGTAATCGCAGATGATTTAAGTGAACATCGGCCTGGTATGCGGGCTGCAAAAGAACAAGGCGTTCGTGGTCCACTCCAAGAGGCAGATTTATTTAAAGAAGAAATTAGACAGCTTTCCAAACAAGAGGGGCTTCCTACATGGGATAAACCATCTTTTGCTTGTCTATCTTCACGAATTGCTTATGGTGAAACGATTACGAAAGCTAAATTAACTAAGGTAGAGAAATCGGAAGCCTTTTTAAAAATGATTGGTTTAAGACAAGTGCGTGTTCGGACGCATGATAATATTGCACGTATCGAAGTAGAACCAAACGATATGGAAAAATTACTTTCTAATCATGCTCGTGTAACTGAAAAGCTACAAGAATATGGTTATAAGTTTGTTACAATGGATTTAGTAGGATACAAGAGTGGAAGTATGAATAAAGCTTTATCTTAAAAGAAAAGTATAGGAAAAAGAAGAGAAGCTTTGGAGCAATCCAAGGCTTTTCCATTATGCATAAGTAGGAGGATGACCTGTGAGAGAAATTGTTATTGGTTTAGACATTGGAACAACAAGCGTAAAAGCAGTCGCTTTTGATATGCAGGGAAAAGTAGTTGATGAAGCTGAGGAAATGATCGAAACGCTGTATCCTGAAGAAGGACATGTGGAACAAAACCCAGAAGACATTACCGATAAGTCTCAAAAAGTGCTAAAAGCAGTATTTTCAACGATGCAAAATGAAAATGTCTTAGCTGTAGGAATTTCCTGTGCGATGCATTCACTAATTTGTGTAGATGAAAATGGTCAAGCGTTATCAAATATGTCTATTTGGTCGGACGGTAGAAGCACAGAAATTGCACGAAAACTTTCTGCATATGGTGGAAAAGATATCTATACAAAAACAGGCACACCAATCCATCCGATGACACCACTTTTGAAATTAATGTGGATGAAGGAAAATAGATATGATGCATATTATAAAGCTAGCTATTTCATGTCTATGAAAGAATATCTTCTTTATAAATGGTCACAAAAACGGTTAATTGATTATTCGATGGCCTCAGCTACTGGACTATTAAATGTGAAAAATTTAGATTGGGATACAGATGCAATGCTTTTAGCAGGTGTGAAAAGAGATCAACTCTCAGCGATTGTTCCACCAACAACGGCGGTAGAAGGATTAGATTTGGAAGTAACCAAAGCACTAGGATGGCCAGAAAACTGCCCACTTGTAATTGGAGCGGCTGATGGTCAGTTAGCCAATTTAGGAAATGGAGCAATAGAACCTGGTGAGGTAGCGATCACTGCAGGTACAAGTGGCGCCATTAGACAAATGATTACAGGTCAACACGTTAATCCTAATCAAGCCACCTTTAGTTATGCATTCACTGAGGACAAGTCGATTATTGGAGGTCCAACCAATAATGGGGGGATTGCCTTACAGTGGTTAAAAGACGTCATGGAATTTCAAGGCTCTCACGATGATTTTCTTAAAGGAGCAGAAGAAGTAGGTGTCGGGGCGGATGGTATTCTTTTTATTCCTTACATAAATGGAGAAAGAGCACCTGTGTGGAATCAAGATGCTAAAGGGAGTTTCTATGGATTAAATATAACGCATAAACGTCCACATTTTGTTCGCGCTGTACTCGAAGGAATTGTTTTCAATTTATATCAAATTGGACAATCCTTAGAAGAAATAGCTGGAGCCCCTAAAACAATTTCGGTAAACGGCGGTTTATCAAAATCTCCTCTATGGATCCAAATATTAGCGGATATGTTCGGAAAAGAAATACAATTAGCAGATACACATCACGGTGCAGCATGGGGTGCAGGTTGGACTGCATTAGTAGGCATTCAAAAAGCTCCATCCTTTGAAGCGATAAAAGAAAGTATTATTGTGGATCAAGTTATTAAACCCAACATGGATAATCATAAAAAGTACCAAGAAAAATTTGAAAGGTATCAAAAATTTCAAAATGATATCGGAAAGTATTTTTAATACGTTAGGAAAATATTAATTTATCACGAAGAAGACTAATCTTCGCAATGAAAACTTAACGTATTAAGTATAAGAAAAGTTAATCCATTCGCTATAAAAAGAGAAGATGTGAGTGCTTCTAAAAAAATGAATTGTAGTCAGGTTGTGAGCGTATGTTAGAAGATATATTGAAAAAAGTAGAAAATGGACTTATGTCTGCAGAGGAAGCAGAAAGAGAACTTGCCACTTTTGAAAACCTGGGCTTTGCTAAAGTGGATCATCATCGTAAAAAACGACAAGGTTTTCCTGAAGTGATATTTGGAGAAGGAAAAACGCCGTCACAAATTCTCGATATTTCCCGGGCAATACTAGCGAAAAATGAAAACATATTGGTTACAAGAGTTGATAAAGAAAAGGCAGAGATCATAAAAAAAGAGTTGCCATTCTTCACCTATCACGAAATCGCCCAGCTATTATTTTATAAAACTATAGAGGAAACCGTTCCAATGAAGGGTTATATAGCTATAGTTTGTGCAGGAACTTCAGATATGCGAGTAGCAGAGGAAGCGGCATTAACTGCAGAAGCATTCGGAGTAGAAGTAAGAAGGTTTTACGATGTTGGGGTAGCAGGGATTCATCGTTTACTTGCTAACATCGAGGAAATTCAAAAAGCAACGGTTTCGGTTGTTATTGCTGGGATGGAAGGTGCTTTACCAAGTGTAGTAGGGGGCTTAGTATCTCACCCTATTATTGCCGTTCCAACCAGCATTGGTTACGGTGCTAATTTTCAAGGGTTATCAGCATTATTAACGATGCTGAACTCATGTGCATCTGGAATTAGTGTAGTAAATATTGATAATGGTTTTGGTGGGGCGTATAATGCGGTTACCATTCACCGTATTGCCAATCAGCAAATTTAATAATCTTTTTTAGGGCAAAATAGGAAAAGGGTGTAGCGCTAAGTGTTTAGCGTTATACCCTTTCTTTTTTATATATAGGGAATATAGTTAATTGTTTGTTGCTTGATTCGATAATTGTAGTTGCTTCTTCTCAATTTTTTGGTAAGCAAGGGTGGCTGAGGATAGAATTACTAATCCAAGTACACTCGCACTAAAGAAAAATCCAATACCAGGAATCCAGGTTATACCATAGTAAACAGCTGCAAATCCAAAAATCATAAAGAGACTTGGCATCGGATTATAAAGCATTATCAGGATCGAATTTTTTATATGTTTTGGGATCGTCTGTTCAAAGGTGATAAAAGACGCAAGCAAATAACAAATAAACAGTACGTACATACAACTAATCATAATCATTGGATATACTAACCACTGCGTCTGATTTATCGGACTTTGCTGTAAAAAAAATAAGTTGATGATGACTAAACATCCAATGATACCTACTATCAATCCTATTTTATTACTGTTTTTAAATTCCTGCTTATAATACCCCCAAAATGTTGAAAAGATGACAGGTTCTTTCTTTTGTATAAGCTGTCTTAAAACAGAAAGTAAAGCAACGCTTGCTGGAAAAAATCCAAAAATAATGGCCCCAAGCATTGTGAATCCAATCCATAATATATTTAAATAAGCTAATCGGTAAAACCAATTACAAAATGAAAAAATTCCTCCGGAAAAGGTCCCAAGGTTCATATAAGATCACTCCTTCATTTATGTTTCTTCTACTATATCATGCGACTAAAAGATTTTATCTCTAATTTTGATAGTAGTAAAAATTTTATCAATCAGGTAAAAATAGTACATTGTTGAAAGCGTATTCAAACCCTATAATGAAGCTACATTAAAGATTTGAGGTGAGGACATGGAAGGTGAAGTGAAGGCGCGTTCTAAACTTGCGCAGGCAAACCAGGCCAAAGTTAAGAAGAAAAAGAAACGAAATGGAGATCCCTTTAGTGGTTGGCAGGAAAACTTATCTGGATATCTATTTATCGCACCGATGTTTTTAGGAACATCCGCTTTGGTTCTCTTTCCAATTATCGCATCATTAGCATTAAGCTTTACCGATTGGAATTTTGTAGCCGGTTTCAAAAATGCGAGTTTTGTAGGTCTAGAAAATTTTCAGGCACTATTCTCTAATGATACATTTCTAAAATCATTAAAGAATAACTTTATTATTTTACTCGCAATACCAATAACATTATTTGTTTCCTTATCGATTGCGGTAATTATTAATAAGTATATTTATCTTAAAGACTTCTTTAAAGTTATCTTTTTTATGCCATTCATATCAAGTGTTGTAGCAGTGGCGGTTGTTTTCAGAGTTTTATTTCACCCCTCTGATGGACCAATCAACCAATTACTGATGAATTTAGGAATTAATAATCCACCAGGTTGGATTTCAGATATTTCTTATGCACTACCATCAGTAATGTTAATAATGATTTGGACTAGTATTGGTTTTAACCTAATTATTTATCTTGCGGGTCTTCAAAACATTCCAATAGAATTATATGAAGCAGCGCAAATTGATGGTGCAAGTGCTTGGTATCAATTTACAAAAATTACAATACCCCTTGTTTCACCAACAACTTTCTTATTGTTAATAACAGGAATTATTTCTAGCTTTAAAATATTTGATTTAATCATTGTATTAACAAACGGCGGACCAGCAAATTCTACAATTACGCCAGTTGTCTATTTATATCAACAGGCATTCTTAGAGCTTAAAACTGGTTATGCATCTTCAGTTGCATTAGTCATGTTTATTATTATTCTGGTGATAACCTATTTCCAATTTATTGGACAGAAGAAATGGGTTAACTATTAAAAGGGGGAGGAGTAAAGCTTATGACAGCAGGTATTGATTTTAGAAAAATAATAATGACAGTGGTTATGGCGATATTTGGAATTCTGTTTTTAATGCCATTCATCTGGATGATTTCAGCATCATTGAAGATAGAAGAAGAAGTTTTAACCTTCCCAATTCAATGGATCCCAGATACATGGAATGCAGTAGCTAATTATAAAGAAGTATGGACAGGCAGTATGCCATTTTCCTTACTTTATTGGAATTCGATTAAGGTTACGGTATTAACAACATTTACATCCGTTTTTGTATCATGTTTGGCAGCTTATGGGTTTGCAAAGATTAATTTTAAAGGTAGAGACGTACTATTTATCATTGTACTTGCTACTTATATGATTCCACCGCAAACATTACTCGTTACGCAATTCTTACTTTATCGTTGGGTGGGTCTATATGATACACATGCTGGTCTAGTTTTACTTAATAGTTTTAGTGTGTTTGGAACATTCATGCTCAGACAGTTTTATCTAGGAATTAGTAATGAAATTATAGAATCCGCGCGGATGGATGGAGCAGGACATTTTAGAATCTTTTTCAATATCGCTTTACCGCTGGTTAGACCAGCGATTGCAACTTATGCAATATTACGTTTTATCTGGACTTGGAATGACTTCCAATATCCATTGATTTTCTTAAGATCTGAAGCTCTTTATACCATTCAATTAGGTGTTCAAAGCTTTGCTGATGAACATGGAAGTGTGTATTCGCTTATGATGGCAGCTTCTGTGTCAGCAATTGTACCATTACTAATCATCTTTATTATTGGTCAAAAGCATGTTATTGAAGGTATTCAACTTGGTGGTGTAAAGGGTTAAAAATGGTTGTACCATTACTTTGTTAAAAGTGGTGTGCGATATAAAATGAAATTATATAAAGGGAGGAAAAAAAGTTATGAAGAAAAAATGGGGATTAATGTGGCTAGTCGCAATAATGATTACACTTTTATTAGCAGCATGTTCTGGTGATGAGGACACTTCTAATTCAGCAGACGAGGGTACAGATTCAGATGATAATGATAGCAGTGAAGAGAGCGGTGAAGAAATAACTCTACAATTTGTTCACTGGATTAACGAAGAAAACGGGAATTGGGAGCCAATTATTGAAATGTATGAAGAAGAAAATCCGGGTATAAATATTGAATCTGTTCCGTTAGTTGAAAATATGGATTCAAGGGATTATTTTAAACAATTAGATTTAATGGCATCTGCTGGGGAAACGATCGATCTTATGATGTTCTCCAACTCTAATGATTTAGTGAAAAGAATAAATGCAGGCCTTGTTGCTCCAATTGATGAATTTATGGATGCGGAAGGAATTGACATGAATGAAACTTACAATAATGGATATCCTCCAGTAGACGGGCAATATTATGGTTTACCAATGAAGAGTGTTACGAACGGAGTTATGATTAACAAAGGTCATTTGGAAGAAGCTGGTCTAGAAATTCCAACAGAATGGACATGGGATGATTACCGTGAGTATGCAAAAGCAATGACAACAGAAGAGCATTATGGTTCTTATTTACACACATGGCATAATATGTTTTCGTCATTAAAATTACTTGGCAAACCTGAAAACACGTTAATGTTAAATGAAGATGGTACATCTAATGCAGATGATCCAATGCTTCAAGCATCATTGGAGCTTAGATATGCATTAGAACAAGAAGACAAGTCTTCTGTTCCATATTCTGATATTCTTTCACAGCAAATGGACTACCGTCAACAAATTTTCACAGAAGAAGTAAGTATGATACCAATTGCAACTTATATGATAACAGAATGGGGTCAATTCACTCCAGATTTTGAATTTGCCTGGGCTCCATGGCCAAAAAATGAAGAGGATGCTACAGCCCATTCACTTATCGGTGGGGATTTGGTTAGTATTGGTGAAAGCTCGGAACATAAGCAAGAGGCATATGACTTTATGCGATGGTTGACAACAGAAGGGATTTCAGAACAAGGTATCTGGGTACCTTCATGGAAAGATGCTGATCTTGATACCGTTTTAGAAAAACTGGTAAGCAATACAAGTAATCCAGACGCAATGGATTTAGAATCATTGAAACACACAATTACTGCTGTTGAACCAGCCAAAACATTTGCTCCACCTAGTTATATTACAGAAGTGTACACTGAGTTCGATGCAGAGGTTGAAATGTATTTGTTGGGAGAACAAGATATTGATACAACGATGCAAAATATTCAAGATAAAACGCAATCTATTGTTGAATCTAACCAATAATTAATCGTAATAAGCATTGATATAGGTGATATAATCAAGAGGGAAGTATATTCTCTCTTGATTTTTCCGATTTTTGTAATGGATGCATAAATAAGAGGTTGTGAGGTGCAGCTATGTTAAAAAAATTAAATCAACTATCTTTAAGAAGTAGGCTCACGATTGCCGTTATATTATGCATCTTATTACCTTGGATAAGCACGTATATTGTTTCTAACTATCTAACGAAGGACGTATTAGAAGAAAGAGCAGTCAAGCAATCTACGGATACCTTAAGTATGATTGAAATGGGAATTAACAGTTTATTTGATGATATTATGTATACGTCAAATTACATTCAATTTGATACCGGCTTTAGTCGTTTACTTAAATCACAGCAAGCTATTCCTTCTGATTCTGAAAATTTTCAACAACAGTCAGCCCTAATATACTTGCGTATCTCGGAGGCTTTAAATGGCATAACAGACTTGTTATCACCTGCATATATCACACTTATTTTAGATGATGATTTAGCCTATACCAACTATTCTACTATTGAGCATGATCCATCTTCCTTTAAACAAGAGCCTTGGTTTCAAGAACTGGATCAGTTAAGCTTTTATGAAACTAAATGGATTGGTGCTCACCCTACCTATATAGAATCAGAAAAAGAAACAGCTTCCCACCTCATTAGTATTGCAAGAACAATTAAAGAGGGTAATCAAACTCTAGCTTATCTAGTTATTAGTATGGAAGAAAAGGAAGTATCTGCATTATTAAATAATTTCCAAAACAACACGAACAATAAATATTACTTAACAAATCAAGACGGAGAAATTTATTCTAGTCTAAATTCAGATGACATTGGTAAGAAACTTTCTTATAACGTGTTAAATCGTTCCTCTAGTATTGTGGATTTTGAGTCAGAGGACCATCTGATGGTTTCAGCTCCTGTGTCTTATTCCAGGTGGAGATTAGTTAGTCTAGTACCATATGAAGAAACCATCGGATCTATCAATACAGTTACACGAACAACGATTATTATTCAAGGTGCCTTTCTATTATTGTTTTTAGCTGGATTAATTGTATTGGTAAGAGAAGCTACGAAACCATTAAGTCGATTAAATTTAATTACAGAATCAGTGAAAAGAGGTAATTTAAAGGTTCGTGCTAACATCAAGGGAAATAATGATGTAGCAGCATTAGGACAATCTTTCGATCATATGCTTGATACGATTGAAGAGATGGTCGTACAAGTAAAAGAACAAGAAGAAAAGAAAAGAACAGCTGAACTAGAGATGCTACAAGCGCAAATTAACCCTCATTTTCTGTTTAATGTGTTGAATGCTATCCGGTTAAAAATAAGGATGAACGGTGATAAAGATAGTGCAGAGCTTATTTATGCACTATCTGCATTGTTAAGAATGACGATTAATAGAAACAATGCTTTTGTACCATTAAATGAAGAGATATCAGTTGTAAAACATTATATGCAATTAATGAATTTTAGACATCACCATGACTTATCATTAAATATTGAAGTAGATGAAGCTTTAGGAGAATCATTGGTTCCTAGGTTTTTCTTACAACCAATGATAGAAAATGCTATTATTCATGGATACAAACATACTAACGGTGTGATAACCATAAAAGCAACATCGAATAATAATTTAAAACTAATATTAGAAATTATTGACGACGGTATTGGAATGGAGAAAGAAAAATTACAACAGCTAAAGACAAAAATTTTTCAAAATGAGAACAATGATTCCTTAGCTGCTAATGGTTCCTTTAATGGAATAGGTGTCGAGAATGTTTTTCAGAGATTAAAAATGATCTATGGGAATGAATTTGACCTAAATATAGAAAGTAAAAAAGACAAAGGTACAAAATTTACATTCTATATACCTTTAAATGAGGAGTGAGCAGACATGTATCAAGTAGTTTTGGTTGATGATGATGTAATGGTGTTGGAATTTATGACCAAAATGATCCCATGGCAGGATCTTGGTTTTGAAATAATTGCAAGTTTTCATGATAGTTTAGAAGCACTGCAATATATGAAAACAAATGATTTCGATGTTCTTATTACCGATATAGGCATGCCTCATTTAAATGGAATCGATATACTCGGTATATTAAAAGAAGAAAATATCAAATCCTTCAATGTGATTCTATCCTGTCATGATGAATTTTATTACGCCCAACAAGCATTAAAACTTGATGCGTATGATTATGTCTTAAAAGAATCGATGGAAGAACCTGTAATTACGGACTTACTAACTAGGTTAATAAAAAGAATGGATCAAGAATTAAAAGAGAAGTCCAAAAATGAGAAAATTAGTCGATTCTTAAATAAAAATAATAGAGAATTAAAATCAAAATTTATTGAAAAAGTAGTTGACGGTAATGTATCCCAAAATGAAGGATGGTGGGAGGAGCAAGAAGAACTCCTGGGCATGAATTTCCTTGATGAAAAATTCACACCAGTTTTATGTTATATCGATTATTATCAAGACGTGGTAGAGAAATATAAAAGTGATACAATACTTCAATTTAGTATCAACAATATTATTGAAGAGGAGTTAAAAAATTATCAACAGGATATTCAAATATTTTATTTGCAAGGTAAGTTCTTCGTTCTATTTAGAAGAGAGAGCAATTCAAGTCAACTCGATGATCAACTAATGGATAAAGCAATTAGAAATATGCAAGAAAAATTGGTAACCTTCTTAAAAATTACAACAACGATTGTTTTTGGGAATAAATTTCAAAAAAAACAAGGTTTAATCACTTCCATGCAAGCATTACTTGATAATGAAGAAAGTCGGTTTTATTATGAACCCAATAGTATACAAGCGTTGAAGTTATTCACCTTTAGCGAAAAGAATATTTTTGATGATTATCAAGAGGTCCTACAAGAAATGAAAACTTTCATCATTGAAAAAGAGGAAGATAATGTTTTTTCCCATATCCAAGCAAATATTTGCAGGATAAAAAAGGAAAAGTTCCACCCCAAAATGGTATTGGATTTCGCGGTGAAAATAGTACTTGATGTCAAGTTATCTCTAAACACTTTGATGCGATTTGAAGATGATCAATTGCTTCAAATGACTAATAAAATCACGAAGGAAATTGACACAATTACACACTTAGAAAAAACCTTAATAGAGATTTGTACACTGTTTTTAAAGCATGTGCAAGAATTTAATCAAATACCAAGAAATGAAGAAGTACTAAAAGCACAGAAATATGTAAGACAGCACCTCCATCAAAAGATTTCTTTAAAAGATGTTGCAGCATATTTGCACTTGAATGCAAGTTATTTTAGTCGCTTATTTAAACAAGAAACTGGTGAAAATTTTATTGAATATGTCACAAGAATTAAAATGGAGATAGCGAAAGATAATTTAGAGAATACCACAAAATCAACAGATCAAATAGCAATGGAATTAGGTTTTGAAAGTAAAAGTTATTTTTTGAAAACCTTTAAAAAACAAACTGGAATGGCTCCCAAACACTATAAATATAAGTCTACTTCCCTTTCGTAAAAGGGATTTTTAATTAGTTTGTCTGCCAAACAAAAAAACCTTGACTTTAAAATGAAAGGGCTTTATTATGTACTTATAAGATTTGTTTGGTCAACAAACTAAATAAACTTTAAAAAGTAAAGGGAGAACTACAACTTATGAAAGCGGATACGGGAGGTACTTTTTATGGTGGAAGCAGTTAAGAAAGCACGGGAATATAATGAAGCAAAACTTTGGCAAATTGCCTTTTTCGCATTAAATAATACGGCAACTAACCTTTACATGTTTGCGATTGGTTTTGTGTCCTATTATGCAACAGGTATTGCAGGATTATCAGTGGTTGTAATTAGTACAATTTTGACAGCAATGCGTGTGTTTGACAGTGTAACTGATCCGATAATTGGATTTATTATAGACAAGACTGAATCAAAGTTTGGAAAATTTAGGCCAATAATGGTAGTGGGCAATATCATTTTAGCCACTACCATTCTAATTATGTACAATGTTACGCATCATCTACCTGATTCAATGCAATTTTTCTTTTTTATTTTCATATACGCTATTTACATTATTGGGTACACAATGCAAACAGCGTGTACAAGAGGAGCTCAAACAGTTTTAACAAACCATCCAAAACAGCGACCAATATTCTCGATTTTTGATGCAACATACAATACTGGAATCTTTGTCGGTGGGCAAATATTCGTGGCATCTTATTTAGTAGAAAAACATGGTGGATTTGATAACTTAGCGTTATTTCAAGAATTAAATTTATACGCCGTGATTCTTTCCGGTATATTTACTATCTTAGCTGTTATTGCTATTGCTTCAAAAGACAGAAAAGAATTTTTTGGTCTGGCAGATCAAAATATGAAAGTTAAGTTCAAGGATTACTGGCCAATTCTTAAGAATAATAGACCGATGCAAATGCTTGTTGTAGCAGCATCGACAGATAAATTAGCTATGACTTTAACCAGACAGCCTGCGGTTGTTGTTATGGTGTTTGGTATTATGTTTGCTGATTATTCCATGAGTGGAACAGTATCACTTATTACAGTAGCTCCAATACTTCTCTTTACCTTTTATGGCGTAAATAAAGCAAGAAAAATAGGGTTAAAGCGTGCCTTTGTATTTGGTACATGGTTATCTCTAGCATCATTTGCTGTGTTAGCAGTTTTTTTGTTAATGATTGATACAACAACGATTTCCTTAACAAGTATTGGTATTAACACGATCATATTTTTAATTTTATATAGTATCGGAATGGGTTTTTCAAGTTTGACCGGAAATATTGTAATTCCAATGATTGCAGATGTATCCGATTATGAAACCTATAAAACAGGCCGATATGTGCCAGGAATGATGGGGACAATCTTTTCTTTCGTAGATAAAATGGTATCATCTTTAGCACCTGCGATTGTAGGTTTTCTGTTAGCTATGATCGGTTTTAGAAACGAATTCCCGCAAATTGACGATCCTTTAACAACACCATTATTATTCATGACGATTCTAATGATGTTTGGAATTCCGATAATTGCATGGATTCTCTCACTGATAGCAATGAAATTCTATCAATTAGATGATAAAAAGATGGAAGAGGTTCAAGATAAGATTGCACTTGTAAAAGAAAAAGTCTTCGAGGGTGAGATGGTAGAATCTGCACCAAGAAAGTTAGAAAAAGATAAATAACAGAAGGAGTGGATGGATGATGTTATATCCAATAACAACAGAAACAAGAGGACAGGTAGACTTAAATGGAATTTGGAAGTTTAAAATTGATGATGGTAATGGCTTAGAGAATAAATGGTTTAATAAACCTTTAGAAAATACAACGTCAATGGCTGTTCCTTCATCATACAACGATGTAGCAGTTACAAGAGAGCTGAGAAACCATGTCGGCTGGATCTGGTATGAGAGAGGGTTCACTGTTCCGAATTATATGTTTAACGAGCGGATGGTACTTAGATTTGGTTCTGCTACACATATAGCTAAGGTTTATATTAATGGAACATTAGTAACAGCACATAAAGGTGGTTTTACTCCATTTGAAGTTGCTATTAACGACCATGTTAAGCGAGGAGAAAATCGGCTTACAGTAGCAGTGAACAATATCGTAGATGAAACAACACTACCTGTTGGTAATTACTCAGAAGAAAAGATAGAGGGTGTAGGTAAAGTTGTACGCAACTCACCCAACTTCGACTTTTTCAATTATGCAGGAATACATCGCCCGGTAAAGATTTATACTACACCAAATAATTATGTGAAAGATGTTACGGTTGTCACGGACTTTGAAAAAAATAAAGGTATCGTAGATTATAAGATCGATATAGAGGGAGTAAGCGAAAGTGTAAAGGTAGTGATCATTGATGAAGATGGCATAGAAGTAGCAAGTGGAAGTGGCGCTAGTGGTCAGTTAAACATCCCGGAGGTGAAGTTATGGGAGCCGTTAAATGCATATCTTTATACATTAAAAGTGCAATTAAAAAACGATGGAAAGCTTAAAGATGTATATGAGCAACCATTCGGTGTCAGAACAGTAAGTGTTAAGGATGGTAAGTTTTTAATCAACGGAAATTCGTTCTATTTTAAAGGGTTTGGTAAACATGAGGATTCACCTATTCATGGTAGAGGGTTTGATGAAGCGGCAAATGTACTTGATTTTAATTTAATGAAATGGATTGGAGCAAATTCATTCCGAACCGCTCATTATCCATATTCTGAGGAATTGATGCGCTTAGCAGATCGAGAAGGAATTGTTATTATTGATGAAACCCCTGCAGTTGGTGTTCATCTTAATTTCGCAGCTACTTTACTCGGTTCTGGTGGGAAAAGAGATACATTTAAAGAAATTAAAACCTTTGATCACCACCAAGAAGTTATTAAAGAATTAATTGCGCGGGACAAAAATCATCCTTCTGTTGTAATGTGGTCTGTGGCAAATGAACCTGCTTCTGAAGAAGATGGTGCCTATGAATATTTCAAACCTTTAGTAGAGTTAACAAAAGAATTGGATCCACAGTCAAGACCTGTTACGATTGTTACGCATTTAATGTCTACACCAAAGACAGATAAGATAGCTGAGCTAATTGATGTGCTTGCACTTAATCGTTATTATGGATGGTATGTACAAAGTGGAGATATGGAGCTAGCTAAAGTGAAAATGCGTGAAGAATTTGATGGTTGGAAGAAGCGATGTCCGAATAAACCAATTATGATGACTGAGTATGGGGCAGATACGGTATCAGGTCTTCATGATATAGACGCTGTTATGTTTACAGAAGAGTTTCAGACAGAATTTTACAAAGCATACCATGACGTGTTTGATGAATATGACTTCTTTGTAGGAGAACAAGTTTGGAATTTTGCGGATTTCCAGACAAGTCAAGGAATAATGCGCGTACAAGGAAACAAAAAAGGTATTTTCACGCGGGATAGAAAACCTAAATCCGTAGCATTTTCACTCCGCGAGAGATGGACCAACATTCCGGAATTTGGTTATAAAGCATAATAAATTTTAGCCGATATAGCTATTCGGTAAAAAAATAGACAGATGAGCATTGTGTGCTTGTCTGTCTGTCTTTCTGATTGCAGAAAATATAATGACATAAGCAACTGAGCTGTAAAATATATAAGTGTGGAAACCTCAAACAAATTATTCTTGAGTGTTTGTTTTTTACAGACCTAGTCGAGTAAGTGTCACTAAGGTATAATAGAAACTAATTTGCGTGATAGGGAGAAACGATTTAATGAAGCTTAGATTAATATTATTAGCAAGCATTTTTACTATAGTAGCTTGCAGTAATCAAAATATAGATAGCAGTAGTAACGAAAAGATAGAGACTGATTCGTTAACGTTAGCAGTCGGAAAAGAGCCTGAAAGTGGCTTTGACCCTATAACTGGATGGGGACGATATGGTTCGCCATTATTTCAAAGTACTTTATTAAAATTGGATGAAGATTTATCTTATGAAAATGACTTAATAACTAGCTATCATATTTCACGAGATGGATTGACTTGGACATTAGAGTTAAGAGAAGACGCGAAATTCTCAGATGGTGAGAGACTAAATGCTGATGATGTTATTTTCACATTTGAACAAGCGCAACTATCTCAATCGATTGTGGATGTTACAAATGTTGACGAAATAGAAAAACAATCGGATTTTTCTTTGAAAATCAAATTGAAAACGCCACAAGCAACCTTTTTATATTTGCTTGCAACATTAGGAATTGTACCAGAGCATGCATATAATGATAGATACCAAGATTATCCGGTTGGAACAGGTCCTTATAAAATGGTCGAATGGAAAAAAGGGGAACAATTAATTGTCGAAGAAAACCCACATTATTATGGAAAGAAGCCATCGTTCAAAAAATTGACCTTTCTTTTTTTAGAAGAAGATCAAGCATTTGCTGCTGCTAAAGCAGGACAGGTTGATGTTGCTTCTGTTCCTATTACATATAACAATCAAACAATCGATGGGATGAAATTACTTTCCTTAGAAAGTGTGGATAATCGGGGAGTGATTCTACCTTTTCTAGATGAGGGGAACGAAACAGCTGAGGGTATACCAGCAGGACATGTGGTAACCTCTAATCTAGCAATTAGAAAAGCAATGAATCTTGCAGTAGATCGAGAGGAACTAGTTGATGGCGTTTTAGAGGGGCAAGGTACGCCTGCATATTCCAGTGTGGATAAACTACCTTGGTGGAATGAAGATACAAGGATAAAGGACGACAACCAGGAATTAGCTCAAGAGATTCTAACATCGGATGGTTGGGAAAAAAATGAGCAGGGTTATTTTGAAAAAGACGAACTTGAAGCGGGATTTACACTTTACTATCCTTCAGGAGATCAGCTGCGCCAATCCTTATCCATTGTGTTCGCTGAACAAATGCAGCACTTTGGAATAAATGTTGTTACAGAAGGTAAAAGCTGGAATGAACTAGAAAATTTAATTTTTTCCAATCCCGTAATGATGGGATGGGGAAGTCACGATCCAACTGAATTATATAATCTCTATCATTCTGATATAAAAGGAATAGACTGGTATAATAGCAACCTTTATCAAAATGAATTGGTTGACAATTATTTAGAAAATGCAATGCACGCAAAGTCAGAAGAAGCGGTAAACCAAGCTTTGAAAAATGCGCAATTTAATGGTGAAACAGGTCTGAGTGCAAAAGGGGATGCCTCTTGGGTTTGGCTTGTAAATGTAAATCATCTTTATTTTGTACATGAAGATTTAAAAATTGGCGAGCAAAAAATTCAACCGCATGGACACGGTTGGCCTGTTACAGATTTTATTACGGAGTGGAAGCTGAAAACGAATGAGTAAAGGGTTAGAGTTTTGCAGCAAAGAGGGGATAACAAGATGCAAATACTATCGTTTCTATTAAAAAAATTAACTTACTTAGTCATCTTACTCTTTGTTGTAGCTTTGATAACCTTCCTGTTAGTTAGTTTATCACCAATTGATCCAATCAGAGCTTACATCGGTGCTGATATGCTTCAAGTAAGTCCTGAGCAAAAGGAACAAATTGAAATATATTGGGGATTAAAAGAGTCTAAACCAGAGCAATTTATCAGTTGGATAACTTCATTATTAAAAGCGGATTTCGGTACATCTCTTATATATCGAGCGCCAGTGTCTGAAGTAATTGCAGATAAGTTTTTTGCTTCACTTTTACTAATGGGGATAGCGTGGATTTTATCGTTAGTTGGTGGGATTGTACTGGGATCAATTGCAGGTATGAGACAAAACGGATTACTAGATCGTATTATTCAACTTTATAGCTATGTTCTTGTTTCAACTCCCGGCTTTTGGTTTGGCTTATTACTTTTAATGATATTTGCAGTAGGTTTAGGGATTTTCCCAATTGGCTTAGCTTCTCCAATTGGAATGCTAGAAGGAAATGTTAGCTTCCTTGATCGGCTTTATCATGTTATTTTACCAGCACTTACACTAAGTATATTAGGTACAGCAAATATAGCCTTACATACCAGAGAAAAGCTTATAGAAATACTAAAAAGTCCTTTTATATTACAGGCGAAAGCACAAGGACTAAAAGGCTTTTCTTTATACAAACGGCACGCGTTTAGACACACCATTTTACCTGCTATTTCGCTTCACTTTGCTTCTTTTGGGGAATTATTTGGTGGGGCTATTTTAGCGGAGCAAGTATTTAGTTATCCTGGACTTGGACAGGCGGTGGTGGACGCTGGTTTAGGTGGAGATGTACCGCTTCTTCTAGGGATTGTGATCATTAGCGCTGGCTTTGTTTTTGTTGGGAATTTCTTAGCAGATGTATTGTACAAAATTATTGACCCTCGTTTCAGAAAGGGGTTGATGAAGCTATGAAAAAATGGATTCCCATAAAACTGATTGTTCCTATTCTGCTAATTTTAGTATTGTATATTGTTGCCATTATTATAGAACAAAAAGAACTAGCGATAGATTTGAATCAAAAAAATACAGCTCCCAGCCTAACTCATTTGTTTGGCACGGATTGGCTCGGACGGGATATGCTGATACGAACTTGGCAAGGGCTAAGTGTAAGTTTAACTATCGGAATTGTCACTGCTTTTTGTAGTACAATAATTGCCCTACTTATGGCAGTTGTAGCTGGAGCTAATAAAAAATTTGATCGAATAGTTAGATGGATGATCGACTTATTCCTAAGCTTACCTCATTTAGTAACCTTATTACTCATCACTTTTACACTTGGTGGCGGAGTAAAGGGGTTAATGATCGGTTTAATAGTAACGCACTGGACGAGTCTTGCTCGTGTACTGCGCGTGGAAGTATTTCAGCTTAATAACAGTGAATTTATTCAGGCATCACGGCAATTTGGTAAAAATTATATTTGGATTGTTTGGCATCATTTTTTGCCACACTTATATCCACAAATTATAATAGGGGCAATTTTAATATTCCCTCATGCGATATTACATGAAGCAGCTGTAACATTCTTAGGATTTGGCTTGTCAACTGACCAACCTGCCATTGGGATTATTCTATCAGAATCGATGAGCTATCTTTCAGCTGGTTACTGGTGGTTAGCCTTTTTCCCCGGACTATTTTTATTAAGTATTACGCTCACGTTTCAATATATGGGTAAGCAGGTGCATCGTGTTATGGAAAGGAACGATAGGTATGACTCAGGGGTTAATAATTAAAAATTTAAGTCTTTACCATAAATATGAGAAAATGACTTTAGTCAACAATGTCAGTTTGAGTATAGCTCCATCTGAAATAGTAGCAGTAGTCGGTGCCAGTGGTTCAGGAAAAAGCTTGCTTGCACACTCTATACTTCATTTATTACCTGAAGAAATAGAACAAAATTGTGAGATGCTTTGGAATGGGGAGACTGTCAATCAGCATAATATTCCTCAGTTAAGAGGAAAAAAAATTGCGTTAATCCCACAAACGATTGATGCGTTAGATCCTTTTTTAAAAGTTGGAAAGTATTTATTAACTTTAATGAAGGGGAAAAATAAACAGCACCGATTACATAAAATTTGGTCAAGTTTGGGATTAGATATAGATTGGCTTGCATATTTTCCTTTTGAATTGTCTGGAGGAATGGCAAGAAGGGTATTAATAGCATCTGCACTTGTTCAAAATCCTAATCTAATACTTGCGGATGAACCAACACCTGGAGTGGATGCTGATACCTTATCTGGAGTGTTAGCCCCATTTAATCAAATGAAGCAAGAAGGAAAAAGTGTTCTTTTCATAACACACGATTTTTTTGCAGCTTTAAAGGTGGCCGATCGTATTGCTGTGATGGACAATGGAGAAATAATTGAAGTGTCTCCGGTTTCTTTTTTTGCTGGAGATGGAGAAAAATTAAAACATACCTACACGAAAGCTTTATGGCAAGCACTTCCGCAAAATTGCTTTGTGAATAATTGGAGGTAACTAGATGCTAACAATTAAAGGTGTATCCTACCATGTCTCATCTAATAGATGCTTATTTGATAATGTTTCACTTAAAATTGATAATGAAATTGTAGGATTAAGTGGAAATAGTGGGATAGGTAAAACAACGCTGGCGAAATTAATTGCTAGAATCATCCCATTAGAAACGGGATCTATCCATGTAGAGAAATCAGACGCAAAATCAAATCCTATCCAGCTTATTTGGCAGCATCCAGAACAAGCAGTTAATCCTAAATGGAGAATTAAAAGAATATTATTAGAAGCAGGCGAGATCGATTCCGATCTTTTAAAAAAGTGTGGGATTAAAAAAGATTGGTTAACACGTTTTCCGCACCAACTCTCAGGTGGTGAGTTGCAACGAGTTTGTATTGCGCGGTGCTTGATAAGTAAACCCCGAGTTATTATCGCAGATGAAATAACAACCATGCTTGACGGGCTTTCTCAGGTTGATATATGGGAATTGTTAATCATTTATGTAAAACAAAATAAAGTTCCGATGCTTGTAATTAGCCATGATGAAGCCTTGTTAAACCGTATTTGTGATCGCATGATAAACTTTCAAAAAATAGTTGATCTTGAAAAAAAATAACTATTTTGTATTGCAAGGTAGCAGATTTCCTGTTACACTATCTTGTATAGCAAAGTAGTGTTTTTTAAATCACTATATTGTATAACAAGATAGTGGGTGATTACTTGAATATTAGAAGTCAATTACTGAAAGGAATATTAGAGGGATGTATGCTTGCTGTGATCAAACACGAGAAGGTCTATGGATATGAACTTGCGATGAAGTTAGAAAAGCAGGGTTTAGATGTAAGTGAAGGCTCCATCTACCCTGTACTTTTAAGATTGCAAAAAGAAGGTCTTATTAAAGGAGAGATAAAAGCGTCCCCATCAGGTCCAAATCGAAAATATTATTCCATTACAGAGGATGGAGAGAAGGCATTAGAAAATTTTGAAGAAAATTGGAAAAAGTTAAAAGTACCGGTAGATTCTATTTTAAATGATAGGAGTGCAAACAGATGACAGATGTTTTAATTAAAGAGAACAATATTAAAAGAAAGCAATTAACAGAAGAAAATCGTGAATATTATGAGAATATGTTGATGTATATCAGATTAAGTTACAGTAAATCAAATGAAGAAACAGAGATTATTTTACAAGAGTTATTGGATCATTTGTTAGATGCACAACTAGAAGGCAGAGATGCAGCTTCTGTTTTTGGAGATAATCCGAAAGCATATGCAGATGAAATTGTTGCAGAACTTCCTAAAATGATAACGAAAGAACGAATGAACCTGATTTTAATCGGCGTAACTAGTTTTCTAGCCGTTTCGCTTCTATTTAATGCGATTTTTGAATTAGTGACATATTATGTTACAGAGTCCGGTGGCATTTATGAAACCTTTTATACAGGATCTTTGTTTGTATATTTTATTACATCGCTAATTTTAGGTTTTGCATTTTTTTATCTTGTAATTAAAATATTTAAATGGACCTGTTTTAAATCCATTCACAATCTAGCTGAATTTGGAATATACTGGTTACTTTCTGTTTCGCTTATCGGTTTATTTATGTTGGTTCTATTTTTTCTACCTGACTTTGGTCCGTCTTTTACCATATCCAATTGGATTTTGATCATTCTGGGGGGAGTACTATTGTTAGTCGAGTTTTATCTCCTGAAAAGAACATAATGTTAGAAAAGGTGAAACCTATCGCGATATTTGTTCGTAGATAATAAGAGAAGCAATTAGAAAAGAGGGTTATTATGAGGAAAGCACCAAGTGAGCGGATTGCAACAGATGCTATAAAAGCGTGGCAGGTTTTAGCAATTATATTTACGGTCATTCCACTTTTAGCGGCGATAGCTTTATATGTACTAGCATATTTTTTTGAATTTAGCTATTGGTTTGCCATTGGCGTGACAGCATTTACTATCTTAGAAGGGGTAATATCTATTCTAATTATTCCTAAATTAAGATGGCGTAGATGGAGATATCAGATATATGATCAAGAAATTTATATTCAGCATGGGATACTAATTGTAACGAGAACGATCGTTCCAATGATTCGAGTCCAGCACGTAGACACACAGCAGGGTCCAATATTAAAAAAGTACAAGCTTGCTAGTTTAACAATTTCAACTGCTGCGACGACACACGAGATTCCGGCACTTTTAGAAGAGGAAGCATCTGCGCTGCGTGATCAAATATCTGAATTAGCAAGGGTGGAACAAGATGATGTCTGAAGCTAAACGTCTACATCCAGTTTCAGTAATATTCACTACCCTTCAATCGCTTCGTCAAATTATTTTTGGAATATTACCGATAGCTATATTAGCCATCGGTGATGGTATGTTTCTCTATTTATCTCTCGGATTGGTTGTCATTTTACTTTTAGTAATTGGTTTTAGCGTTTTGACATGGATGCGTTATACGTATCGAGTGGAAGAGGATCAATTAAGGATAGAACATGGTGTATTTATTCGGAAGAAACGCACGATATCCAAACACCGCATTCAATCTATTGATTTAAGCCAAAATATTATTCATCGAGTATTTGGTTTAACAAAGGTTCAGATAGAAACGGCTGGTAGCGATCATAAAATCGATGCTGCACTTCATGCCGTAACAATGGAAGAAGGAAAATATCTTCACGATCAACTAAAATACAAAAAAGAAGCAGTAACAGCAGAATCAGATAATAAAGAAGAAAAGATTCATTATCCACAACGCAAGGTAGAAGTAAAGGAATTACTTATAGCAGGCTCAACTTCAGCAAGTTTTGGTTTTATTATTGGACTAGTTGCTTTAGGTATTACAGAATTAGAATCATTTATTCCTGATTCATTTTACAATCAAGCGACTTCTTGGGTAGTAAACCAAGCGATTGAAATGTTAATCTTCATGGCATTGTTGTTTTTCATATTACTTTGGGGTCTAGGGATTCTTGTTACCTTAATTCAGTACTGGAATTTCACGATTACTCGTTATGAAAAAGAACTCTTTATTACTAGAGGATTGCTAGAGAAAAAACAAATGACTATTCCATTAAAAAGAATCCAGGCTGTCGGGATAAAAGAAACAATATTACGCCAGCCACTAGGTTTCGCCACCGTCTATGTCGAAATTGCCAGTGGGGAAGTAAGTAAAAATGCTGATGTGAAGACATTACTATTTCCTTTAATGAGAAAGAAAGAAATTAATTCATTTTTAGAAAAAATTTTATCGGAATATGTGCTTCCTGAAGATAATTTTACCCCGTTACCGAAGAGAGCACTTCCGTATTATTTATTTCGTGCGGGAGTTGTCCCATTTATTGCATCTATCGTGGTAGCTTTTAGTGCGATCGATTGGATAGGAATTCCTTTAATTGCGACAGGTTTGGCTCTTATTCTTGGTTATTTCCAGTTTAAATCTACTGGATATCACTTAGATGGAAAGCAATTAGTGGTTCAAGCTAGATTAGTAAATAAAGATACGACATTGTTAAAGCATCACAGATTACAATCGTTTGCTGTAAAAGCGCATTTTCTGCACCGATATCAACAGCTTGCAAGTGTGGATACAGCTATTTTAAGTAAACTTGCTGGAAGACATATGATTATAAAAGAAATGGACGCAGAATCTGCTAGCAAACTATTAGAATGGTATTCTTACGAAAGTTAAAAAGAAACGTCTTTATCCAAAAAGGATAGAGGCGTTTTTATTTGGTTTAAAGAGAATTCGCTATTGTTCTTTTCTATAAGAATAAAAAGGTTGACGAATTTTTGCGCAAGGAGTAAAATGTTTCCCATAGGAAACTTTTGAAGGCATTTGAATAGCCTATATAAAAATAGATATATGTTAAACAGAAGTATTTTAAAATGAGCATATCATCAAAAGAGAGGGGAACACTAATGTTAGAAGGAGTTTGGTTTGCTTTTGCATTAACGCTTTTTGCTGGGTTAGCTACAGGGGTTGGAAGTATTTTAGCTTTTTTTACATCCAGTACGAATACAAAATTTTTATCCTGGGCACTAGGTTTTTCAGCAGGTGTGATGATTTATGTGTCAATGATAGAAATATTTGTAAAAGCACAAGATGCTTTGGTAGGCGAGCAAGGTGAAGTATTAGGAAATTGGTATACGGTTATGGGCTTTTTTGGAGGAATGGTTTTAATTGCAATGATCGATAAATTTATTCCAAGTCAAGGAAATCCGCATGAGCTGAAAAAAGTAGAAGATATGAATAAAAAAGCAGTCCCTAATGGGAATGCAGACGGCGACTTACTGAAAATGGGGAGTTTCACTGCGCTTGCAATCGCTATTCATAACTTTCCAGAGGGTATTGCGACATTTACTTCTGCATTACAGGATCCAGCTTTAGGGATAGCTATTGCCGTAGCGATCGCTATTCATAATATTCCAGAGGGTATTGCTGTTAGTGTACCGATTTACTTTGCAACGGGAGATAAGAAAAAAGCTTTCCGTTTATCGTTTTTATCAGGGCTTTCAGAACCAGTCGGAGCCATTGTAGCTTATTTATTCTTAATGCCATATTTAACGGATACGATGTTTGGAATAATTTTTGCAGGTGTAGCTGGAATCATGGTCTTTATCTCATTAGATGAATTATTACCAGCAGCAAAAAAATATGACGAAGCACATACTTCAATTTATGGATTAATAACTGGAATGGCTGTTATGGCTGTAAGTTTATTATTGTTTATTTAAAGAAATTAAAAAACTCCTCCAAATTTGAAATGGAGGAGTTTTAATTATATTCAGGCTCGACGGATTAATTTAACAATTAGTACCACCAAGGCAATTATTAGTAAAATGTGAATAATCCCACCAACGTCAAACAAGAAACCAATTAACCATGCTAGTAGCAAAACTCCAATTATAGTCCAAATCATTCTATAACACTCCTTATCATGTTGCAATTTGATATTTATATAAAATACCTTCTAAGGTATGTACAACATATTTTCTAAAAAATATGTTGAATTAACTTGAAACTTGTATACCCACTTGTTATAATTATAAACATCGTTTCGTAAAGTTTTTGTAAATTTTTTAGCGGGTGTAGTTTAGTGGTAAAACCTCAGCCTTCCAAGCTGATGATGAGGGTTCGATTCCCTTCACCCGCTCCATACATATGTGTGAACGTAGTGTTTCGTTTTTAAAATGAAGCATTGCGTTTTTTTATTTTCGTATCATTTTTACAATAAATACGATTAAAGCAATAACTAGTAAGATATGGATAAGCCCGCCAGCTATTTCAAATAAGAAGCCTAATAACCATATTAATAAAATAATACCTATAATTGTCCAGATCATGTTTACCCTCCTTTGTTTTAAGTAGTATGTCCATACCATTCCCGTTAAATTTTTAAATTAAACAAAAAAACAAAAAATAGATAATTCTTCCTGTTTTTTATACAAATAAAAAGCAAAAGTTGAAATCAATTAGGAAAAAAGGCAAAATGGCTTTGTGTTTAACTTTAGAAGGAAGGGAGATAGGGTCGATGCAGGTATTAAAAAATAAACTTAAAAAAATTGATGGAAAAGGGTACAAAGCCTACAAGGATATTCAAGGAACGTATGATTTCGATCAGTTTAAAATTGCAATTGATTATGTACAAGGAGATCCTTTTGCATCTCCATCTAAGATAAGAATTATTGTACCGGGTAAAATTCATCCATTAAAAATAGAATGGTTAGATAATAAGCAAAGAAAAATATATATAGAAGACTGTCTTTTAAGAGAAATAGCGAGCAAAATTGAGATAAGTAAAAATAGAGGTAAGGGTTCGGGTAAAAGCGGTTTGATTATGATCGATAAACCAGGACAGGAAATACTGGATCGAACAGCAGTTACCATGACGAAGGATGAAACAACGATTTGTTTATCGCTTGGTCTTCCTGCAAACGGGAGAAAAATAAATGGCAGGGAAGCGGAAAAGCTATTTTTTGATACGATACCTTCTATTTTAAAAGCTTCGATTTTTTCTATTAAAAAAGAGCGATATGATCAGGCAGCAATGTTAGCTGATCAACATCAAGCTATCCGAGAAGAAATGAAAAAACAAGGGTGGATAGCATTTGTTGCAAATGGATCCATTCTTCCACGTGAAAGTGGAATTAGCAATCGTCCAATGAAAGATGCCGTATCTTTTAAAAGTCCTAAAGAGAATGAAGTAGGAATTAAAATTCCCCATCAGGGTAATGAAGTAATTGGCATGGCGATAAAAAAAGGCATTACGTTAATTGTGGGTGGAGGATATCATGGTAAAAGTACGCTTTTACAAGCATTAGAGAGAGGGGTTTATCATCATATTAGGCAAGATGGCAGAGAATTTGTATTAACAGACCCAAATGCTGTTAAAATTCGAGCTGAGGATGGTAGACAAATTTCGAATGTTGATATTACTGCATTTATTAATGATTTACCTCAAAAAAAGGACACTAGAAAATTCACCACAGAAAATGCAAGTGGTAGTACCTCGCAGGCTGCTAATGTTGTCGAATGCATTGAAGCAGGAGCTACTACTTTACTAATCGATGAAGATACCAGCGCTACTAATTTTATGATACGGGACAAAAGAATGCAATCACTAGTAGCCAAAGATAAGGAACCGATAACGCCGTTTATCGATAAAATTAAAGCTCTTTATAACCAGCAAGCTGTTTCTACTATTTTTGTGATGGGCGGTTCTGGTGAGTATTTTGATGTTGCCGACCAAGTCATTATGATGGACGAATATCGACCACTTGATGTGACAAATGAAGCTAACGAAATAGCAGAGAAATATCCTAGCAATAGAGGAGCAGATCAAGAAAATAAAGGTGATTTTTATCATTCTCGGTGTTTTTTACCATCAAGCTTAAGGCTTGATCACGGGAAAAAGAAACGTGTGCAGGCAAAAAGTCTTTCTCATATCCTGATGGGCAGAAGTTTAATTGAATTGGATCAAGTTGAGCAATTAGTTGATACCTCCCAAACGAGAACACTTGCAGAAATTCTTAGATATCTAGAACGAAAAAGCATTTTAAATGAAAAGCTTTCACTAAACGAATTATTAGACCAAATCGAAGCCTTATTAGATAAGGATGGCTTGCAGGGCATAGCCTTTCATCCAACTGAACACCCTGGGGATTTAGCCAGGCCAAGAAGACATGAAATAGCTGCATGCTTAAATCGAATGCGATCAGCAACAGTTAAACAACTATAATTTAGAAGAGATGGCAGAAAAGAGGTGAAACGATGGCTGCATATGATGATCTTAAACAAGAACTTATCAAATACAGCGAAGAAATAGGGATAGATAAAATAGGTTTTACAAGTGCGGATGTTTTTTCAGAATTAAAAGCAAGGTTAGAAATTCAACAAGAAAAAGGTTATCAGTCGGGTTTTGAAAAAGGTTTAATTGAAGAAAGAACAGAGCCTGTAAGATTATTACCTGGTGCAGAATCCATTGTTTCGATCGCGCTAGCCTATCCTTCCCGGATGAAAAATCCTCCTAAAAGTAAAAAAGGCGAGCGTAGAGGTATGTTTGCGCGTGCTTCTTGGGGTGAGGACTATCATTTAGTTTTAAAAGAAAAACTAAATCTACTCGCCACCTTTTTGTCTGAAAGAGTCGAAGGATTTTCTGCTAAAATCATGGTTGATACTGGAGAATTGTCAGACCGAGCAGTCGCAGAAAGAGCTGGTGTAGGGTTTAGCGGAAAAAATTGTGCCATTATCACTCCTGAATTTGGGTCCTATGTATATTTAGGGGAAATGATTATCAATATTCCTTTTACACCTGACGAACCAATAGATGATGGGTGTGGGGAATGTACAAAATGTATTGATGCTTGTCCGACTGGTGCACTAGTAGGTCCTGGTCAGTTAAATGCACAACAATGCATGGCTTTTTTAACACAAACGAAGGGTTATATGCCAGAAGAGCACCGTGATAAATTAGGAAACATCATTTATGGTTATGACACATGCCAAGTAGTCTGCCCTTACAATAAAGGAATAGATTCCCATCAACATGAAGAGTTCGAGCCAGACCCTGATCTTGTGAAGCCTCCACTCATTGAATTTTTATCGATCTCTAATCGAGAATTTAAAGAGAAGTTTGGATATATGGCAGGATCGTGGAGAGGAAAAAAACCATTACAGCGAAATGCGATTCTCGCGCTAGCACATTATAAAGAAAAAAGTGCTGTGCCAGCATTAATCGATGTTTTAACGCAAGATCCGAGACCAGTTTTGCGAGGAACGGCTGGATGGGCGCTGGGTAAAATCGGAACAGAAGAAGCTTTTCAAGCCTTACAAAAAGCGGTGGAAAAAGAAGAGGATGTCCAGGCGCTTGAAGAAATTAATAAGGGCCTACAATTTTTTGATAATAATTTTATGTAAATTTATTTTAACGGTGTTCCAATTAATGTTTCGGCATACTATAATAGAAGGAATAATAGCACTGATTAAAGAAAGGAGTATCGATGCATGCCTCATAAAGATTTGATTTTTTGTGATGAACTCGAAACACCTATAGGTGATATTACGGTGATTTTTAAAGATTATAAATTAGTTAAAATAGCGTTTGGTAAAATGGATGATACGCTTCCTAGTATTACAAATTGGTGTAAAAAGCATACGTTAGCTACCGATATCCAAAAGAGTGACGCCTATGAAATAAAGCAACAATTAATTGATTATTTTAATGGAGCTATTACTCGGTTTGATTTAGCACTGGATCTTTGCGGTACTCCTTTTCAAAAAAAGGTTTGGAAGGTGCTAGAAAATCATGTTAATTACGGGATGACCTGGTCATATAAACAGGTTGCTGAAAAACTTGGAGCACCGAATGCAGTTCGTGCGGTCGGCGGTGCTGTAAATAAAAACCCTATTCCTATTATTATTCCTTGCCACCGTATTATTGGTAGTAATGGTGCATTAGTGGGATATGCTGGTGGCTTAGATAAAAAGAAATCCTTATTAGAAATTGAAAAAACTGCTATTTCCTTTGCTAAATAATCTTTTATAATAAAAAATTTGCAAATTATCTATACCACGTTTTAAATAACGATGGTATTTTTTGTTGTTAAAAATGTTAATAAACAATAACCTACACTATAATAGATTTCTTTTCTGCTGAAATAATTTTTATTATAATATTTCACGTTATGCAATAAATATACGATGACAGCATTGAAAAATAATTAATAGTGTATTTCAATATTCTTGAATGATTTTAAGATATCCTCCCATATGATAAATGATAGGGAGGGATGAAGCGTTGAACATTAAAAATGAAATAATAAGCTATTGGAACGAGCAATTTATTTTATCAAATCAGGAGCAAATCAACTTTATCCATAGAAAAAGTCAACTGGCCAAAGCGCATCAAAAAAGAATAGAACATGTCCAAGGCTGGGTTAAACTTTTGTCTGAGAATAATGATAATGATCAGGTGAACTATGACCTTCACTTCAGGTGGCTAGTAAAAGATAAGGATTATTTTTATCATGAGGAAGAATATATTCCATTTATGGCAAATATAGAAAATGATAAAGTTATGGCCCATAGGATACGAGAACCTTTGCCCTACTCGATTATCAAATTTGATGGACCAAAATCAGACGAAACAAGTTCTTTTCCCCGTTATTCCTACAATCGAAGAGAAGCGGTGAGATATGCAGAAAGCTGGTGGGATAGTTACAATCCAGCATTTAAATATTTTTCTGATAATGATTGCACGAATTATATTTCCCAATGTTTATTTGCTGGAGGGGTACCAATGAATGGGGCACCTAATCGCAACAAGGGCTGGTGGTATAACGCGAATTCTTGGAGTTTTAGCTGGTCTGTTGCTCACGCTTTTCGTTGGCATTTAAGTGGTTCTAACGCAGGACTTCAGGGAAGTGAAGTAGATGATGCAAAAGAATTAATGCTTGGTGATGTGATTTGCTATGATTTTGAAGGAGATGGAAAATGGGATCACACAACCATAGTCACTGCAAAAGATAGTCAAGGGATGCCACTTGTTAATGCCCATACCAACAATAGTAGACATCGCTATTGGAACTACAAGGATTCCTATGCATGGACGCCTAACTGTGCGTATCGTTTCTTTCGAATTGGCGAAAAAAATTAGTATCGCTCTCATAAGATTATGGTATAATGACGTGGCGAGAAAAAGTATAGAGGTGAAAAAATTGGCGATCCATGTTGTATTATTCCAACCTGAGATTCCTGCGAATACTGGAAACATCGCAAGGACTTGTTTAGCAACAAATGCACACTTACATCTAATCAGACCATTAGGTTTCTCAACAGAGGATAAAATGTTGAGGAGGGCAGGCTTAGATTATTGGCATGATGTAAATGTTAACTATTATGATTCTCTTGATGAATTATATGAAAAGAATCCTACTGGCGAATTTTTCTATATCGAAAATTTCGGCGGTAAATATTATACAGATTATGATTTTAGTGCAGTGGATAAAGAATGGTTTTTTGTTTTTGGAAGAGAGACAAATGGTATTCCGAAAGAATTATTAACTGGAAAAGAAGATCACTGTTTACGTATTCATATGACAGATAAGGTCAGATCTTTAAATCTATCTAACACAGCAGCTATCATCATTTATGATGTGTTAAAGCAGCAAGGCTTTCCTGATTTAATATGATGAAAAAGCACCAACCCTTTGTATGGCATTTTACATGTTAGTCTGAAACTAACTTTTGAAAGAGCCATGCAAATTATGTTGGTGCTTTTCTATTTTTTTATTATGATTTAAAAGAAACTTGATCGATCACGCTAGCTTTTCTTATCGCTAGATATATTAATGTGCTAAAGATAATATAAGGTACTAGAAAGGCGAAAATAGTATAGTTTTCATGAGCGAAAACTAAGTAGGTGAGTAGTTCTAGCATTTCAGCTGCAATTTCTCTAAATACAATTAGCAATAGAGGTATGGTGATTACGATTATTGTACCGATTTTCATACCATATCGAAAATACGCAGCTCCTATTAACATTGTTAACAGAAAAATAAAGATATAAAGAAGTCCTTCATATAAAATCAAATTAGCATCCATAGTATTGGTAACTGTTTCATAATTAAAACCAACAAATTTAAAGTTATCAATGGAAAATAGGTTGGTGATTAAATTTACTACCGATAGTAGCACTTGACCAATAATCGTCATCACAATCGTGAAAAATATAAAGTAAAACCAAATAGAGATAAAGTAGCTTTGCCTATTCACCCCAAACTTAATCGCTTGTGGGAAGGTTTCTTTAAAAAAGATTAAGCCATAAATCATGGTGAAAATGAAACTTGGCAGTGTACTAACACCCATAAATGAAATTTCTGCTTGAAAGGCTATTGTTAGTAGCATTAGTGCAAATACAAACCCTAAATAAATACTCCAGAAAATAGCAATTGTTTTCCAAGAAGCTTTATAGAAGTAATATAGATTTAATTTAACTTGTTCCATCATTATCTTTTCACCTCTTCTTTTGTTAAATAGACAAATAGATCCTGTAAGGTAGCTTTACTTACTTCCACATCACTAGGGACACTTTCCATTACTTCATCAAATAACACTACACTTTTTTGACCAAGAATACTTTTTTCATGAATAACATTTTTCCCTTCCATGAGCGGATCAATCGATTCTTTTTTTCCAGTAAGGATCATATGTTTTTCGGCGAGGTGTTCTGAGGATTCATGAAGCATTTTATTTCCTTCGTGTAAAATGACAACTTCTTCAAAAAGCTTACTAACTTCATCAATTAAATGGGTTGATAAGATAAACATTCTTGGATTATTTTCATAGCTTTCTAATAACAAGTCATAGAAAGTAGATCGGAAGGATGCATCTAAACCAATATAAGGTTCATCAAAAATGGTTAAAGGTGCATTACTAGAAAGTCCTATTATGATACCTAGTGCAGAACTCATCCCTTTTGATAAAGCTTTAACTTTTTGTTTTTCTTTTAATTTAAAAATCTTGGTTAATTCTTTTGCTTGATTTTTGTCCCAATTTGGATAGTAGATAGAAGCGATATCTAATACTTCATGGACACGAAACTTCTCATGGAAATTATTGCTTTCTTGAATAAAACAGATGTTTTTCGTTACTGGATAGTTATTGAAAGGACTTTGATCATCTATTTTTATCGTTCCACCCGATTGTAAAAAATGACCTGAAAGCATCCGCATAAAAGTTGTCTTTCCAGCCCCATTCTTTCCTAATAAACCAATAATTTTATTCCCGCTTAACTGAAGATCGAAATTATTTAATGCAAAATCTTTTCCATATTGCTTTGTTAATTTTTCAGCTTTAATTTCCATTCTCTTTTCCCTCCTTAATCCAATTCATAATCTGTTGAGTAGATATTTCAATTCGATTTGCTTCGTTTAATAATGGTGAAATATATTGCTCGTAGAATATGTCCTTCCTTTTTTTTATCACTACATCCCGTGCATTTTCTGTCACGAACATTCCCACCCCTCTTTTCTTGTAAATAACTCCTTCATCTACTAGCAAATTAATTCCTTTTGCTGCAGTGGCAGGATTAATTTGATAATGCTTCGCAAGCTCATTAGTAGATGGTATGCGATCATTTATGTTGATCGAACCTTCGATAATATTGCTTTCTATCATTTCGGCTATTTGTTGGAAAATGGGCTGATCATCTCTAAAACGACTCGACAATTTTACTTCACCACCTAACTGGTTAGTTACTTATGTAATTAACCATATAACATTTGCGAAAAAGGTGCAAGTGTTTTTTGAATATATTTTCAGAATATTATTTTTTAGGATTGAAACATTGTTTGTTTAGTGTAGGAGATAAATACTTATTTTCAAATAACCATGACAATTCTGAATAGTATTGATATACTATAATCAAACAATCAAATGTATATTTGAATGAGGTGGAATAATGGTTGAAAAAAAAGTAAAGTTAAATTCTACAGATACTTGTCAAACCTATTGTTATGATGAGGAAGTTGTGAAAAATATACAGCCAATGATAAAAAAGGTAGACGGCTTAGAGTTAATCTTCAAGGCTTTGGCAGATGGTACACGTCTGAAAATTGCTTATGCATTAACCCTAGAAGAAGAGCTTTGTGTTTGTGATGTAGCAAATATTTTAGAAATTACAACAGCGACAGCGTCTCATCACTTACGATATTTACGCAATATGGGAATTGCTAATTACCGAAAAGAAGGTAAACTAGTATTTTATTCTTTAGCACATGCCTCAATTAAAGAAATGATTCAATTAGTAAGTGGAAGCAAGAAGGTAGGTGTTATAGGTGTCTGATGTTAAACAAACCTATCGATTGCAAGGCCTATCCTGTACAAATTGTGCAGCGAAATTTGAGAAAAACATTCAACAAATAGATGGAGTAACCGCCGTTGATTTGAACTTTGGAGCATCTAAAGTAACGGTACACGGTGAAGCAACAATAGAAGAGTTAGAGAAAGCGGGGGCATTTGATAAGATAAAGGTCTATCCAGAAAGAGAAAGCTCTCCTAAAACTCATTTACCATTTTGGAAAAATAAACAATATATAACAATGACAATTTCCTTATTGTTTATAATTAGCGGATATATTCTAGAATGGAATACAAGTGAAGGAAATCTCTTAGCTCTTGCAAGCTTCGTGCTGGCTATTATAATTGGTGGTTATGCATTATTTATAGAAGGTTTAAAAAATTTAGCGAGATTAAATTTTGATATGAAGACACTGATGACAATTGCGATTATTGGTGCTGCTCTAATTGGGGAGTGGGAGGAAGCTGCGATTGTTGTCCTCTTATTTGCAATTAGTGAATTATTAGAATCGTATTCAATGGATAAAGCAAGACAATCGTTAAGTTCGTTGCTTGAGCTTGCACCAAAACGAGCAGTGTTGCAAAGAGATAACGAACTAATAGAAGTAGATGTAGAAGACATTCAGGTTTCAGACACAATCGTTGTGAAACCTGGAGAAAAAATAGCAATGGATGGAGAGATTTCGGAAGGGGAATCTTCTGTGAATCAGGCTCCAATTACTGGTGAATCCATCCCTGTTTATAAAACAAGAGGCGACCAGGTGTTTGCCGGATCCATAAACGAACAAGGTGCGTTGAAAGTAAAGGTTACAAAAAGAGTGGAAGACACGACCATTGCAAAAATCATCCACTTGGTAGAAGAAGCGCAGGCTGAAAAAGCACCTGCTCAAAAGTTCATTGATCAGTTTGCCAAATATTATACTCCGGCAATTTTGTTATTAGCAGCTTTAGTTATTCTCATTCCACCTGTATTTTTCCAAGCCGATTTTAATGCATGGCTGTACACAGGTTTGGCAGTGCTAGTGGTAGGTTGCCCATGTGCATTAGTCATATCTACACCAGTTGCAATTGTAACTGCAATAGGCAATGCTGCTAGAAATGGTGTTCTAATTAAGGGTGGCATTCATTTAGAACAAACAGGAAATTTAGATGCGATAGCTTTTGATAAAACAGGGACTTTAACAGAGGGAAAGCCTGAGGTTACTAGTGTCATTTCAATCAGCGAAAAAACAAAAGATGAAATACTTCAAATTGCTGCTGCTATTGAAACATACTCAGAACATCCCTTGGCCATCGCAATTATTAAAAAGGCAGATGGATTAGAAAAGCTTTCAGCTAGTTCTTTTCAATCGTATACTGGTAAAGGTGCCTCAGCAGAGATAAACGGAGAAATTTTAAAGGTGGGAAATCGTGCCTTATTTGAAGATGTGCAACAACCGTTTGAAAACAATGAAGATTTAATTGGAAAAACAGTAATTTTTGTTGGGAATGAGCAAGAAGTATTTGGTTATATTACAGTAAGTGACCGACCTAGACACAATGTGAAAAAGGTAATGCAGCAAATGAAAGAACTAGGCATCAAGCATACGGTGATGTTAACCGGGGATAGCTCATCAGTAGCAAATGTTATTGCAAAGGAATTAGCAATAACAGATGTAAAAGCAGAGCTTTTACCTGAAGATAAATTAGCAGCTATCTCAGATTTGGAAGCGGAATATGGAAGAGTAGCTATGATCGGTGATGGCATTAATGATGGTCCGGCCTTAGCAAAAGCAAATATTGGGATAGCAATGGGTGGTGCTGGGTCAGATACAGCACTTGAAACTGCTGATATTGTATTAATGGAAGATGACTTAATAAAGGTACCTTATGTGATTAAACTAAGTAAAAAAACAAGAAGGATTATGATTGAAAATATAATGTTAGCACTTGGTTTAAAAGTGATTGCCTTATTATTAATCATTCCTGGATGGTTAACGTTGTGGCTTGCGATCATCGCGGATATGGGGGCAACATTACTCGTGGTTTTAAATGCTTTACGCTTAGCACGAACCTACAAATAGTAAAATAAAAAGGTGCTGTCTTTTAACTGACAGCACCTTTTTATCTAGGATATTTCGCCATTACGTACGATTTCTTTCATCATTTCTTTATTGGGATAATCAACTTCATCATACATCTGAATTGCTTTTTCAATGGAATATGGCACACGGACGTGTGAAGTTTGAAGACTGTTATTGCTCACTTCAACCAATACATATGAAGCTTCTGGAATTCCATCAAAGGGTAAGCCAACACTACCCAAATTAATAATCCTTTTGCCTATTATTACACGACTGTATGCTTGATGTATATGTCCATATAAATAAACATCAGCCTTTTCTTTTTGTGTTAATTCAGCTAAAAGTTTTTCATTAGAATCATTTGGGTTTACGACATCAAAAAGGCTATTTGGTGTTGCATGGAAGGCGTGTATTTTCTTATTGCCTGCTTTTATTATCAGTTCCGTGTCTAAGTCATTTAGAAAATTAATATCTTCCTCTGATAGTTGATTTTTTGTCCAGTCAGCTTCTTTTTGCATAAGCGCTAATGCTTTATCTGGCACCTCACCTTTTTCTACACCTCTAACAACCCATTCGTCTGCATTTCCTTTGATAATTTGAGTGCTATGTTTTCGAACCAATTCGATCGATCTTTTAGGTTCAGGTCCTCTATACGCAATATCACCTAAAACAATGGTTTCCTCTACCCCTTTATTTTGTATGTCCTCTAAAACAGCGTCTAGTGCAATAGCATTCCCATGGATATCTGAAATAAATGCTAATTTCATAAAATCACCCTTTCTTTTCTCCATCATAATAAAGGATTTCAAATAATCCAAGTGATAATTCTCACTACCTTGTAAGTTTCAATCATGTATACTAGAATTAATACTTTTAGGAGGTAATAGTATGCAAAAACAAAAATTAACAAATTTTATTCTTTTTGATTCTAATAAATTCACCAAGCGCATTATTTTTAAAGAAGGGGCAAGCACTGCGTTTATGTTGAATTTTTCTGGTGATCAATCTTTACCAGCCCATAAACATCCTGGATCACATGTTTTTTTACAGGTTATAAGTGGTGGTGGTGCTTTTATTATAGATGGAGAGGAACACGCAGTTAGTGCTGGTGATTATTTATTTGTAACTGGTGAGGAAGAATTAGCTTTTCAAAATAATACGGATGCAGAAACAAGTATTCATGTTTTATTAAATCGAACGCCAGATGAGAGATTCGCAACTAACATTTAATCATGTTAAGATTAGAACAATTAACCTATGCCTTAAGTTAGGGTATAGGTTTTTAATTTTGAAAAACGGGAAAAGATAAAAGTAAAGTAAAAAAAGATTGGAGGTAATGAAGGTGTATTCTACAATGACAAATGAGTTACCGTCTTTTATTCGGGTAGAATTAGAAGATTTATTCAAAAAAATTAGTCCATTAGTGAAAAAGAATACTAGATATGTCATGTTTTCTATTCCAATTATTATTGTCTCAGTCTTACAATTGATATTTTTCTTGTTTACGAATAGTTATACTTCAAACACATTAATGTTGTCATCTGTTTATGCGTTGATGGCTGCAATAGGATTTGCCCTTTATCATGAATCTAAATTTATTAAAAGAAAAATGAGAAGTATCCAAAACTTACATATTATTGAACGAATTAAACATAGTAAATATGCAAACGATTATCAAAAGGATGTATACATAAAACTAATTGAATCACAACCAAACCTTTCGTTACAGCATTTCATGCGCTTTCTAACGGAAGAAAATCAAAGGAAAAAAATTGTATAATATAGCTTTTTAAAAAGTCTCTTAACTCTAGTTAAGAGACTTTTATTTGAGGTATAAATTCTTAAAAAAGAACAATATATCTAAAAATAAGTTGACTTGTTCTTTATAAAGAATTAAACTTGAGTTAGATACCTTGTTATTTGTATCTATCATTTATAAAAATATGATTCGCAAATGAGTAGAATGTGAGGGGTTAGAATGATAGGTGATAATATTAACCGCATTCGTAAAGAAAAGAATTTAACTTTGTCAGAACTAGCAGAACGTGCACAAATATCTAAGTCATATTTGAGTAATATTGAACGGAACTTAAATGATAATCCATCAATTCAAATTTTAGAAAAGATATCAAAAGTATTAGACGTAAGTCTGATTACATTAGTAGGAAACATTAATCAAAATGATGATGAATATAATCAAGAAAGCGTTAGTCAGACTCTAGATGAATTAGGTATAAAAAAAGAAGAGTTGATCGCTTATAAGCCGGTCTTTGAATTTGTGAAATGGAAAAACAAACAGAAAGAAATAGATAATGTAGCTTCTAACGCTATAAAAAAGAATGATTGATTCCAATACTTGAAAGGAAGATTAAATATGGTGAAGGGAAATCGCTTATTAATTGTTCTTGATCTTTACGATCCTATATTAACCGAAGAAGAAATGCTTTATTTTGTTTCTGTAATGAGCGAGCAGGCTACAGAAGTTGACATTCAACTATTAACACCAAAATTATCGCTTGCAAGAAAACTTCGGACATTTGGTAAAGTATTACCGCCCATCAGGATGATCAGTAGTGAATTAGAGAAGAATGTAACGAGTTGGCAATTTCAATTAAACTTACTAGAAATAAGCATGCACTTGAGAAAATTAACGTATCTAGCTCCCAATTTATCAATATTGTGGTGGTCCGATATAAAGTCTCGTATTCAAAATAATTGTTATTTGTACACGCAAGCGATAACGCTATCTCAAGGTATTTCATCTTACTATGTTGCAGATATGGTTCAGGCGGAAAAGAAGTATATGTGGCTACACACCAATACTTTTTTCACTGGTGAGTGGAAGAAAGTACAATCAAATTATTTTGAAAAATTTGAACAAATATTCACTGCATCTTTATCTGTGAAAGCTTTCTATCAACAACATTACGAAACGAGCGATCTAAAGTGGATTTCCTATGCTCAAATTAACTATGCTCGGATATTAAATAAATTGATTGCTTGGCAACAGGATACACATAAAAAGATTAAGGAAGATTACCTTTTGACTTATCAACCTTCTATTTCGCAAATGGAAACAAGAAGAATATTATCATTTTTACAAAAAATTAAACATAATCAAGACAATGTGTACTGGGTTATTATCGGTGAAATAGAGAATGAAGAAAAATTCAGACGTCAATTGCAACAGTTTCAATTAGAAGGTTATGTTCAGCTTATTCAAAAAGGTATGTATGCATACAGTTTCTTTTCCAAAGTAGATAAATATATCCAGTTAAATACTGATAATAAAATGACATGGGCTGCATGGGATGCCGTAACTCTCGGCATGCCAATTCTTCATCTGTCTGGTAAGCAGGAAGTATCATGGAAAGCATGGTTGGATATGGCTAAAAGATAAAAATAAGTTATTTTAGTATGAATGTATTGCAATAAAATTAATTTTGTAGTAATGTTCTTTATATAGAATAAGAAGTCGTATAGTCATATATTAAAAAAGGATAATTAGTGTCAGACTCTTTAAAAAAGAAAAGCGACAAAGTAAGATTTAAAAGGTGTGAAATACACGTCATTTTTTAGCGGAAAATGTTCTTAATTAAGAATTTTCAAAAGGGTGATAACGATGGTGTATTTATAATGAACGATGATAAGTAGCTATGTACTATAAAAATTTTTAGTGAATTTGTAATATAAAAAAAACGTTTAAATTAAATATTTTCATTTATTAGGCAAATAATACTAAAATGTTCTTTAATAAGAATAGGTTTTAGGGTATAATAACGGTATTGTAGTTATTTTAACCTTGTTTTTCAAGGATGAAAGTCATATGTAACGATCGATTAAATAATAAATAACATTTTTATCTAAGGGAGTTCGTTTTGTAAGGAATAATAAAAAATGGGGGTTACTAACTTGAGCAAACACACAGTAGTCGTAGCAGAATCGCAAACACTTTTTAGAGATATGATCACAAATTTTGTCGAAGATATGGATGAATTTAGTGTAATTGGCAAATTAACAAATGGTCAAGAGGTAATTGAATTTATCGAAGAAAAGGAAATTAGACCCTACCTTTGTTTATTAGATATCCATATGCCTGTGATGGATGGTTTAGCCTGTGCGAAGAAACTTAAAACCGAATACCCGGATATGAAGGTAGTACTATTAAGTGCATATGATGATGAAGAATCGATTGAAACAGTTTTATCGGTATGTGCAGATGGCTATATTTTAAAAAGCTCAGGGCTGAAGGAATTTAAAGATATTTTAAGGTTTATAACAGAAGGTAAATTTGTAGCACCGCAGAAGCTTGTCCAGTATTTCTCAAAAAGACTAGATGCGCTACTACAAATAGAACGAGAAAGCTCTCTTCATTTTATTAAAGAACATTTTGCTGATCGAACAGATTTAAATAAGCGTGAATGGCAAATTATCCAATTGTTGAAAAAGGGTTGGACAAATCGCATGATCGCTGAAGAGTTATCTATTTCAGAGGGTACAGTTAAAAATTATTTATCACTTGTATACAAAAAGCTTGATATCAAAAATAGAGTAGAGCTTTTACAAATGCTCTCAAAAATGACTGGGTAAATTAAAGCTTATTTCTGACTTCATTAGGTGCTTTACCGTGATATTTTTTGAAAACGCGATGGAAGTAAGAATAAGAACCGAAACCACAATTATCCGAAATTGTTTCTAAGGTCATAGTTGTATATTTCATTTGATTTAATGCAGCCGAAATTCGTATTTCTTGTGCATAATCTAACATTGTTTTAGCTAAATTTTCTTTAAATAGATGCACACAGCGTGAGACGCTAAGATCACAATGCTTCGCTACATCTTCCAGACGAAATCCTGGCGTCGTTGCGTGTTCTTCTATGTACCGCATCATTCGAGTAACTACATATGGTCGATGATAATTTGTAGCACGGTCATCGATTAACCTTTTAAGTGAAATAGATAGAGCTTTCAGCAAATAATGGGAAAGCTCTTCATTTTGTTCTTTTTTTGGTCTTCTTTCTTCTAAAATAATATGGTGCCATAGAGAAATAAGCGTATCCTCTAACTCAATCTTTGTAATGGCAGGTGAATCACGAAATAAATTATCGATCCATTCACCCTCGCACAAAAGATGAAAATCACCACTTTTATTCCCCTCATCCACCCATAATTCATACTTTTCAGAAGGCTTTACAATAAGTAAGTCCCCTTTTTTAATTCGACTCTTCTTTCCTTTCACAGTAACTTCTGCAATGCCATCTGTTTGTAAGCGAAATAGATAAGAAGCTAATCCAGAACGATGTGCAGTATGATACTTCTTTGCATGGTAAGAATAACCACAAAATCGAATTTTCATTTTCTTCCCCAACTTTCAATAGCAAAATAGTTCATGTTTTAATTATATCATTTATGTTCATTTCATTGCGAATCCTTTATGATGTAATCAAATAGGTAAGGAGGGAATCGGTAAGATGCAAATATTAGTATGGAATGAATATAGACACGAAAAGAAAAATAACGAAGTTGCAAAAATATATCCAAACGGTATCCATGGAGCTATAAAATCTTTTTTGGATAACGATGAGGATCAAGTATTAACTGCAACTTTAGATGAAGAAAATCATGGATTATCAGATGAACTTTTAGAAAATACAGATGTATTAATTTGGTGGGGCCATTTGGCGCATCATGAGGTTGCAGACGAATGGGTGGAAAAAATCCATCAGCGTGTGTTACAGGGAATGGGTTTAATCGTACTGCATTCCGGTCACTTTTCTAAAATCTTTAAAAAGCTTATGGGAACAAGCTGTGACTTAAAGTGGCGTGAAGCAGATGAAAAAGAACGCCTGTGGGTGATAGATCCGAGCCATCCAATTGCAAAAGGGATTGGAGAATACATTGAGCTTGAAAAAGAAGAGATGTATGGAGAGCATTTTGATATCCCCACACCAGAAGAGCTTGTATTTATGAGTTGGTTTGAAGGTGGAGAAGTATTCCGCTCTGGTTGCACATATAGAAGAGGAAACGGAAAAATATTTTATTTTAGACCTGGTCATGAAGCATATCCGACTTATCATCAAGCACAAATTCAACAGGTCATCAAAAATGCTGTAAATTGGGTAGCGCCAGTAGGTAGAGATTATCCTACTTATGGAAATGCAAAACCATTAGAAAATATAAATAAATAGGAGGAATGATTTTATTATGGAAAAATTAAAAGTAGCAGTGATTGGATGTGGAAGTATTGCCATCCATCGACATTTACCTGAGTACGATAACCATCCAGATGTTGAAATTGTAGCAGTATGTGATGTATTAGAAGAAAGAGTGCAGGAAACAGCATTGAAATATGGAGCAAAAGCATACACTTCGTATAAAGAGGCTATCGTTGATCCTGAGGTTCAAGCTGTAAGCGTTTGCCTTCCAAACTATTTGCATGCACCTGTGACAGTATTTGCTTTGGAAAATCACAAGCATGTGTTATGTGAAAAGCCTATGGCAACATCTGATGAAGAAGCAAAAAGCATGATCGAAGCGGGAGGGAAATCCGGTAAGACATTGATGATTGCACATAATCAACGATTTGTTCCGTCTCATCAAAAGGCTCGTGACTTAATTGCAGAAGGTGCACTAGGAAAAATTTATAGCTTCAGAACAACATTTGGTCATGGCGGTCCTGAAGGCTGGAGCATTGATGGGGCAGATAGTTGGTTCTTCCGTAAAGAGGAAGCTTTTATAGGTGCATTAGGAGATCTTGGTGTGCATAAAGCTGATCTTATTCGTTATATATTGGGAGAAGAATTTAAAGAAGTCTCTTCATTGGTAGAGTCATCTGCAAAAGAAAATAGTAATGTTGATGATCAAGCAGTAGCTGTGTTAAGAAGTGAATCCGGTATTATCGGCACATTAACAGCTAGTTGGGCTTATAACGCAGGAGAAGATAATTCCACTGTCATTTACGGGGAGAAAGGGATGCTGCGTCTAGAAGAGCATCCAACGTATAGTTTAATCGCGCAATACAATGACGGTTCAAAAGTGAATTATGAATTAGGGCAAATTCAGACTAATAAAATAGCTGAGCAAACTTCTTCAGGTGTTATTTCTCATTTTGTAGAGAGCATCGAAAACAATACTAAACCATTGATTTGTGGGGAAGAAGGATATAATTCTCTTAAAATTATTTTAGCAGCTTTAGAATCTAATGAAACGAAAAAGACAATAGCAATAAACTAATGCAGATATAAAAAGCGTACGAGGAGGAATCGAAATGAAGTTAGGTGTGTTTACCGTTTTATTTGGTGAGAAATCCTTTGAGGAAATGTTGGATTATGTTAAAGCAGCTGGACTTGATGCGGTAGAGATTGGAACAGGCGCATATCCTGGAAACAGTCATTGTGATATTGACAGCTTACTTAAAGATGAAGGTAAAAGAAATGAATATTTAAAAAAGGTAGAAGATCGCGGACTTTCCATTAGTGCATTCAGTTGCCACGGTAATCCTTTGACGCCAGATGATAAATTTCGTGAAGAGAGTGACGTTGCATTAAGAAAAACGATTGAATTAGCAGGATTAATGAAAGTGCCGGTCGTTAATTGTTTTTCTGGTACGCCAGGAGATCAAGAGGGTGCGAAATACCCAAATTGGCCTGTGGCACCATGGCCGACAGATTTCTCTGATTTACTAGAGTGGCAATGGGAGAACAAATTGATCCCGTATTGGAAGGAAATTGGTGCACTAGCTGAGAAAAATGATGTGAAAATCGGGATTGAGTTACATGCAGGGTTTTTAGTGCATACCCCTCATACAATGCTCAAATTACGTGAAAGAACATCAAAAGCTATTGGTGCAAATTTAGATCCAAGTCACCTCTGGTGGCAAGGCATTGACCCTGTTGCAGCCATAAAAATATTAGCAAAAGAAGATGCAATCTACCATTTTCATGCAAAGGATACGTATATTGATCAAGATAATGTCAATATGTATGGATTAACGGATATGCAGCCATATGGAAATATTCAAACACGCGCGTGGAATTTCCGCTCAGTAGGCTGTGGACATAGTATGCAGGATTGGTCCAATATGATGAGTGCATTGCGCACATTTGGTTACGATTATGTCGTTTCAATTGAACACGAGGATCCAATTATGTCTATTGAAGAAGGATTTAATAGAGCTGTAACGAACTTGCAAACAGTTTTAATTACAGAGCAACCAGCTGACATGTGGTGGGCATAGCTTTAGAGGAGGTAAAGAAATGGAAAAATTAAAAGTAGCCATTATCGGAGCGGGTGGGATTGCTTCAGAAGTACACATCCCTTATTATTTACAGCATACAGATCGTATTGAAATTGTAGCCATTACAGATATTGTGGAAGAACGAGTAAGAGCAGTAGCTACTAAATTTGATATTCCACATGTATTTACTTCGTATGATGAAATGCTGAATACAATTGAAATTGATGCGGTTAGTGTATGTGTACCGAATAAATTTCATAAAGAGGCAACCATTGCTGCATTAAATGCAGGTTGTAACGTGCTTTGTGAGAAACCACCAGCAATGAATGTACAAGAAGCCGAAGAAATGGAAAGAGCTCAACAAGATTCTGGGAAAATTTTAATGTATGGTTTCCATTATCGATTTCAACAAGAAGTACAGACAGCAAAAAGGTTTGTTGAAGGTAATGAATTTGGATATATCTATTCTGCACGTGTGAAAGCGGTTCGAAGACGAGGTATTCCAGGCTGGGGTGTGTTCACCAATAAAGAGCTTCAAGGTGGTGGCCCACTAATCGATATCGGCGTTCATATGCTCGATACTGCCTTATATTTAATGGGATATCCAGAACCGGCAGTTGTTTTAGGTCAAACGCACCAACATTTAGGAAAAAGAAAAGGTGTTGGTCTTTCTGGAGATTGGGATTATGAAAATTTCACAGTAGAAGATATGGCAGTAGGAATGATTACATTTAAAAATGGTGAATCGCTACTACTTGAAACAGCCTTTGCTGCAAATGTAGAAAAAAAGGATACGATGCAGGTTTCATTAATGGGTGATAAAGGCGGAGCTGATATCTTTCCATTAAAAATGTATCAAGAAAAGCACGATACACTAATAGATGTAACGCCAGCCTATTTACCAGAAGTTGAAGGACATCAGGCGGAAATTGCTCACTTTATTGAGCATTGTTTAAATGAAACTACACCAATTACGACTGCTGATCAAGGTACGAAAATTCAAAAAATAATTGATGGCTTATATAAATCTGCTGAAACAGGTAAAGCCGTTATTATAGACTAAAGAAGAGGTGAGTAATAATGGGTAAAATAGCAATTCAATTATACTCTGTAAGAAATCATACAGAAAAGGACTTAACTGGAACGATTAAAAAGCTAGGAGAAATGGGCTATGAGGCCGTACAATTCGCTGGTTTTTTTGACACACCTGCAGAGGAACTAAAAAAAGCAATGGATGAAGCTGGAATTGTAGCAGCTGGTAGTCATATGCCTTACAACTCATTAACTGGGGATAATCTAGAAGCTTCATTGGAATACAACCGTAAAATAGGAAATGATTTAATTATATGTCCTATTCTACCTGAGGAATTACGAGAAGATGAAGGAAGCTACTACAGAGCAGCAGAATCTCTAAACGAAATTGGACAAAAATGTAAGGATGCTGGTTTCACATTTGCTTATCATAATCACAATATGGAATTTTTCGACCTTGGTAATGGTAAGCGTGGATTTGATATTATTTTTGAAGAAACAGATGCAGATTTAGTGAAAGTAGAACTAGATTGTTATTGGACTACCCATGCTGGTTATGATCCACTACAAGTAATTAATGCCTATGAAAATCTAGTTGTTTCTTTGCATATTAAAGATATGCTCGAAAAAGATGGAGAAAAACGCAGCATTGAAATTGGTCACGGTTCACTTGATATTAAATCATTATGGACTGCAGGAGAAGCAAATGGTGTCGATTGGTATGTGATTGAGCAAGAGCAATTTGATGGTGATCCATTAGATAGCGCTAAAGTAAATGTAGAAAATCTTAAAAAAGTAATTGGATAATTTAATATTGTATTAAAAGAGATGGAGCAAATGTGCTTCATCTTTTTTATAGACGATTTTGTATTTCTCTCTTAATTTTCATCTCTAAAGTAATCAACTGGATTTTTATGTTAAAATACTGGAAGAGTTCGTTAAAAATATAAAGTACTAACTTGCAGGTTGTTGAAGAGGGATGAATGTTTGTATAGTGCCGTTGGAGGTGGTTTAGATCATAGCAATGATAAGTGGCTTTCTTTATCTAATAATTCTTTTTACTATATCAACGTTATTATTCTTATCTTTACTTTCAATATTAAGCACAACTGAACCTCTTATTGCCTATTTATTGTCGTTAATTTTTACCCACTTGATTTTAAATGCGTTTGGAAAAATTGGTAAGAAAAATAGATAATTTCACTATTTATTTTTTATAACATGTTATCTGAGACAAGCAGTTAACGTGCTTTCTCTTTATTATTGATTACCATAAAGAGAGATAGGGTATAAGATGTATAAAGAAAGAATATGTAATGGAGGTATAAGTGATGTTAAAATCATTGTTTAAGAAAAAAGAAGTAAATTTTAGTATGGTTGCGCCGATTACAGGTAAAGCGATAGCGCTTGAAGAAGTTCCTGATCAGGTTTTCTCACAAAAAATGATGGGTGATGGCATTGCTATAGAACCAGCTTCACATGAAGTTGTCTCACCAATAGATGGAGAGGTTGTCGATGTATTTAAAACGAAGCACGCGATAAGTCTTAGAACAGGTGCAGGTGCAGAGTTTTTAATTCATATGGGCCTTGAAACCGTAAACCTTAATGGAGATGGATTCGATATCCATGTTGAAAATGGACAAAAGGTGAAAAAAGGAGATAAGTTAGCTTCCTATGATATCACTAAAATTGCAGAAATGGATTATAAAGTAGTTACTCCAATCATCTTATTAAATGGTGATGACTTTGAAATCACAAGCTCTGCTGCTGGAAATGAAGTAACTGCAGGAAGCGATGTTTTAATGGAAGTGAACAAAAAATAAGTAGATTTTACTTGATAGAATTAGACAGAAATCTTCTTCAATTAGAGTAAATAAACCGCATGATATCATGATGTATAATCAGATGTCATGCGGTTTCTATTATCTAGAGCCATTTACATTCCCGTCAAATGTTGATTAGAGCTTTACAATACTTCTTTTAAAACATAAATTTTTGATTGATAATCTCCGTGATCAAGTCCTAAATTTTCTCCGTCCGGATTACTTAAGGTATTAGATAGTATTATACCTACATTCATTAATTCGTCCCCATAATAGTTTCTTGATAAAGCATTGACTTGATATTGTTTAATAGGATCTAATCCAGTTAGTTTTAAACGCTGGTAAGCTTCATTTGGGTTATTTAAAACCTTATAATAACCAACAATTGCCTCATCCTTCTCTTCTGAAACCACCATCCATGCAGTTTCATTTGATTCAAAAGGATTCATTAGTCTGTAGAATTCACCACTGCGTATAAGCTCACGGTGTGATTTGAAAAAAGCAACTTGACCTTTTACTTTTTCTTTATCTTCATCTGTCATTTTAGTTGCATCAAGCTCATATCCAAAGGTGCCAAAATAAGCAACATTTGCTCTTGTATCCATTGGAGTCATACGTCCTACTTGATGATTGGGAATGGCAGAGACATGACTGCCTATGGAGCTAAGTGGATAAACCAAAGAAGTTCCATATTGAATTTTCAGACGTTCAATGGCATCAGTATCATCACTGGTCCACGTTTGAGGCGCATAGTATAACATACCAGGATCAAAACGAGCTCCGCCACCAGCACAAGATTCAAATAATATTTCAGGGTATTTCTTCAATAAACGCTCATACAAGTCATACACACCAAGGATATATCGATGGAATAATTCACCCTGCTGATCATGAGGAAGGGCGATTGCATATACTTCTGTGATGTAGCGGTTCATATCCCATTTAATGTACGATATTTTAGATTTAGAAATAATTTTATCCATCATCTCATAGACATAATCAACTACTTCTATTCTAGAGAAATCAAGCACGTACTGGTTACGTCCATGAGAAACTCTGCGATTAGGCGTAGCTATTAACCAGTCAGGGTGTTTTTCGTATAACTTCGTACCCTTTGAAATCATTTCAGGTTCAAACCAGAGTCCAAACCGCATGTCGAGTGATTCTATTTTGCTTGCTAAGCCTTCGATACCATTCGGAAGCTTCTCCTCATATTCAAACCAGTCACCTAGTGACGTAGAATCATCATCACGTTTTCCGAACCATCCGTCATCTAGAACGAATAATTCAATCCCTAGCTTTTTTGATTCTTTTGCAATATCTATTACTTTATCTTCGTTAAAATCAAAATAAGTTGCTTCCCAGTTATTGATTAATATAGGACGAGTCTTGTCGCGCCAATAGCCTCGAACTAATCGATCCCGGTAAAGCTTATGATAAGTTTGGCTCATCCCATTGATTCCTTGGTCGGAATAAACCATGACACACTCGGGTGTTTGGAAAGTATCTTCGGGATTTAATTTCCAACTGAAACGAAATGGATTGATTCCCATGGAAACACGACTTACATTGTAGGTGTCTACTTCTACTTGTGCTAGAAAATTCCCGCTATAAACAAGGCTAAAACCGTATACCTCACCTTTATGTTCTGTTGAATCAAAACGTTTTAAAGCAAAGAACGGATTGAAAACATGACTACTAGCCCCGCGATTACTATAAATAGACTGAATACCCTTGGATAAGCGTTTCGTTTCCACATGTCCTTCTCTTGCCCAAGCGCCATGCAAATGAACCATATCATAACAATCATCTGGAAAGTCGATGTTCATACTCATCGCTTGATCTAATTGATAGGTTTTGTCTCCTTCATTTTTAAACCTAACATTTCTAGTAATAACACTTCGATCTCTATAGATTGTGTAAGTTAGTGTTAATCGACATTGTAAATAATGATCGACTAAATCAACTTCTAAGGTGTCAGCTTCCTCTTCTTTTTCAACATACGTTGCAGGTAAACCTTCAAGTATAGCTTTGCCTTTTTCTAATCTATACGAATCAAAGACAAAGTTTGTTATATGACTACCATCTTCTTGCAGGATCGCGTGTGCTGGAAATCTAAAATCAGTTGTACCATAGCTTGGATATTCTTGCCTGATGTGTTCCAACGAAGAAGTATGGTCCCCTTCAAACATGTTAGAAGATGGTCTAGATTCTCTTTCAACTAAGTGCTCGAATGAGTTTCGATGATGTATTTTTTTTCCATAATATAAATGCTCCAATTGATGGCTTTTTTCTAAAACTCTAAAAATGTAGCTGACAGATTCATTATGTAAGTGAAATTCTAATTTACTCTCATTTATGCTAATTGCCATGATCAATACCTCCATTTATAAGTTATCGCTTACTTATTAAATATAGTTAATTAATAGTGTTTAGTCAAAGTATTTTATGTAAAAAAATAAATTGTATAGACAAACATAGTCTAAAAGTATTAATATATTACTTAATGGATTAGGTAATTTATTTTTATTAGATAGGAGGCTGCATATGCCAACTGAAAGAGGAATATCCTTAGATTTCGAAAAAAGATTCGAAGAGCAACAAGATGTTAAAGGTCGTCTTTTTCAGACACTTCATGTGATGTATAGAGGGCATTACATGAAATTATTTCTTTCTTTTATATTTTTTATGCTAAAACATTCACCTGTGTGGATATTACCGATAGTGATGGCAAATTTGATTAATTTTGTGTCAGAACCAGAAAAGTATGACACGCGCATGTTATGGATCAATATTATTGTTTTAACCGTTGTGATTATACAAAATTTACCTAGTCAAATGTTACATATTAGTTTTATGAGCAAAGCAATCAGACATGTTGAAGCAAGCTTAAGAAGTACATTAATACGAAAGCTTCAACATTTGTCTATTTCCTATCACAGTGAATTGCGGTCTGGTAAGCTGCAGGCAAAAGTATTGCGAGACGTAGAAATGATCGAAATCATGTCAAAGCAGACGATGTTAGGTGTATTACCAGCAATTATGAATGTTATTGTAGCAATTTCAGTTACTGCGACAAGGAGTTTGACGGTTGCTTCTTTTTTTATAGTAGCCATTCCGATTTCTATTGTGATTGTTTATTTTTTTAAAGGGAAATTAACGCAACGTAACCGCGAATTCAGACAGCAGGTAGAAGAGATGTCGGGGCAGGTAGCGGAGACTGTTGAAATGATTCCTGTTACAAGAGCACATGGTTTAGAAAAGATTGAAATAAACAAAATGGATTCTATGCTGCAAAATGTAAGAGGAAAAGGTTATCGACTGGATATTACGGAAGCATTTTTTGGAGCTAGTAATTGGGTCGCATTTCAATTATTTCAAGTACTTTGTCTTCTTTTCACCATATACCTTGCCTATCAAGGAAAGATCCCAATTGGTGACGTAGTGTTGTATCAGACATATTTTACGACCATTCTAATGTCTATTTCAGGATTAATTAACATTTATCCGCAAATAGCAAAAGGCTTTGAGTCGATACATTCTGTTTCTGAAATATTGTTTGCCAAAGAAACACAAGAATATCAAGGTCGAACAAAGTTAAAGCAATTACATGGTGATGTCCTATTTGAGGATGTATTTTTTAAGTATCGTGATACGGAAAAACATGTACTTCAGAATTTTGATCTTCATGTTAAAGCTGGTGAAATGATCGCATTTGTAGGGGAGTCGGGAGCGGGTAAGTCTACGATTTTACATTTGCTTACAGGCTTTTACCGGCCGACATCGGGTAGGATTTTAATGGACCAAAAACCGATGGATGAAATCAGTATGCGCAGTTATCGCAAAAAAATTGCCGTAGTGCCACAAAATACGATTCTATTTTCTGGCTCTATTCGTGAAAATATTGCATATGGTCTTGCTGACGTTACAGAAGAAGATGTTCTACAAGCGATAAAGATGGCTAATTTAGAGGATATCATTCAGGAATTACCGGAAGGATTGGATACAAAAATTGGGGAGCATGGAGATAGAATGTCAGGTGGCCAACGACAACGAATTGCTATTGCAAGGGCATTTATTAGAAATCCTCAGATGGTTATTTTAGATGAGGCAACATCTGCCTTAGACAATGTATCTGAAAAATTAATACAAGATGCAATGAAAGAGCTTGTTAAAGGAAAGACGACTTTTATTGTGGCACACAGACTTTCAACTATTAGAGAAGCGGATCGTATCATTGTCATGAAGCATGGCAATTGTATAGAGATGGGGACTTATGAAGAGTTAATTGCTTTAAAAGGTGAATTTTATAAAATGAAAAGGGCGTCAGAAGCAGTTTCTTAAAAAGTAGAAGATAGGCTCCTAGTTCTATTATTCTGGAGTCTATCTAATACTTATTGCTTCTGAAATGGAGGGTAATATGAAAAAAATATACAAAGGATTTTCGCTCCCGAAACTTAAAAACGTAAATTGGAAGCCAAATGATAAAAGGAAAAGGAATATCTTGAATAACAGAACCATTGGTCAAAAATATGGATTACTTTTTGTAAGCGTTCTGTTTTTGTTTGTTTTATCTTCTGCAATAACCATATTTTCGATGAATAGTGTATTATCTGAATCTAAAATTGTAGAAAGAAAAAGCGATGCATCGATAGAAATCAATGAAATGGCTTCTATTTTCAAGCAGAAATATATTATTATAGCTGATATTTTAACAGAACAGCATCCCACAACTACAGAGGCTGATTATACTGCGGAAGATGAAAAATTTCGTGCATCAGTTGAACGTGTTGAAAAAGAAATAGAAACAGAAGAAGATCAAAAAATGTATGATAATATAATGGATTATAATCAGCAAATGGATATATTGTTTTTCGAAGACATTATTCCTACAACTGCAGTTTATCGGGAAAATAATGAACGAGTAGATATATTTGTTCAGACGGATCTACATAATAAAACAACTACATTAAGGAATTATACGATTGATTCTTTGATGCTGTTAAAAGACAGTATGGTGGAAAAGAGAAATGCATTACAAGCTGACATGGAAGAAAAGTCAATGATAACAATGATTGTTGTTGTTTTGATTGTGTTAGTTGTAACGATAGGTTCTATCATCATTTTAGTAATTGTAAACCGAAGAATGAGTAAAAGGTTTAAGAGATTAGAAAGTTTCTCCATTCGATTAGCAGAAGGGGACCTCACTACTGAGAGGGCTTTTGAAAATGGGAACGATGAAATAGCGGTTATTCAAAATGCAATGAATGATATGGCTAATAGATTACAAGATTCTATAACTCGACTTCTTGATACAACGGTAACTGTCTCAAAAATGGCAGATATGTTAAAGGGAAATGCTCAAGAAACTACAGATGTTAACAATCAAATCACAACCTCAATGATGGAAGTTGCGAATGGTTCTGAGGAACAGGTTAAGACAGTGAAAGCATCTACTGAAATTATAGATGAAATGCAACATTCATGGGAAGGTGTAACAGCGACGATTGATAATGCCATTACGCTAAGTAAAACGACAACAGAACAGGTGGAAAATGGAACCGTTCATGTGAGTGGTGCTATTTCACAAATGGACGTTGTGCATAAACAGGTGGACCGAATTGCGAAGATTATAAGAGATTTAAGTACACATTCTAATCAAATCAGTGGCATTGTTGATATGATTCATTCGATTTCTTCCCAAACAAATTTACTAGCATTAAATGCAACCATTGAAGCAGCAAGAGCTGGTGAACATGGTAAAGGTTTTGCGGTAGTAGCGGATGAAGTTAGAAAACTAGCAGAACAAACGGCAGATGCAACTGATAAAATTCAAACGCTTATTACTTCATCGATAAAAGACACAGAAAAAGCGGTTCAGGTAATGTCAGAAAGCACAAAATCAGTCCAAGAGGGTTCGAGTAGAGTAGAACAGGTTGGAACTGTCTTTGAAAATATGCTTGCATCCATTCGGTCACTTAACAAAAATCATGAAACGGTAAGTAGAACAGTTAAAGAAACAAACAACCAAATGGCATCTGTGCAGGATTCTACAAAAGAGATTCAACGAATATCTGAAATATCTTCTGAAAGTATTGAGCAAGTTGCGGCGGGAACAGAGGAGCAAAATGCAGCGATGGAAGAATTATTAGCTTCTTCTGAGGAATTATCCGCCATGGCAGATAAATTAGAAGTAACATTTGCCACGTTTAAAGTAAAGCAATAGAGAAAAACATCTGATGCATGCTTGTATCAGGTGTTTTTTGATGTGGGAAATACTATTGTTAATCAATTGGGTTATATTTTATTAGAGTTAGTCCCCCACGCTCTTCGATGTTATTGAATGGAATTTTCAAATTAAATTAAGAGCTTTGCTGATTATTAAATAAAAAGAATCAGAAGTAATTGACAAAGGTAAATAAGTTAATTATTATTAATTTATTAAGTTATCGATAAACAAACAGAAAGGGCGGTCATATGAAAGCATTAAAAGAAGAGATTCAAACGCATTTAGAAGAAGAAATTCTTCCGTTTTGGATGCGATTAATAGATGAAACGAACGGTGGTTTTTTTGGGGAAGTAGATTATGATTTAACTGTTAACAAAGAAGCTGATAAAGGTGGTATAGCTACTGCGAGATTCCTATGGACATTTTCAAGCGCTTATAGAGTGACAAAGAATCCACTATATAAAACGCATGCGACACATCTTTATAAATTCTTAAGAGATAAACTCTATGATAAAGAATATAAAGGGATTTATTGGTTAGTAGACTATGAGGGTAAGCCAAAGGACACAAGAAAACATGTGTATGCCCAGTCGTTTGCTGTATATGCTTTAAGTGAATATTACCGAATAACGAAGGACCAAGAAGCGCTCGATTTAGCATTAGAAATATTCTATTTAATCGAGGAAAAAGGATACGATAAAACAAATCAAGCGTATATGGAAGAATTCGATAGAAAATGGGCACCTACCCCTAATGAGATGTTAAGTGAAAATGGCTTAGTAGCAGATATAACGATGAATACACATATTCATGTGTTAGAAGCATATACAAATCTCTACAAAGCAAATCCAACAGAGTATTTGAAGAAAAGTTTAATTACACTAATCGAAGTACACTATGAAAAAATATATAATAAAGACACAAAATTTTTAGGAGTCTTTTTTGATAAAAATTGGAACGTCTTAGTGGATATGAAGTCATTTGGCCACGATATAGAAGCTAGTTGGTTGTTGGATGAAGCGATCAAAGTGCTCGGAATTAAAAATGCTGCATATGACAAAATGGTTATTGATATTGCGTATAACATAGCTGGTTATGCCATGCAAAAAGATGGTTCCCTGATAAATGAAGAAGTAGGGACAGAGTTAGACAAAACAAGAATCTGGTGGGTGCAGGCTGAAGCAATGGTGGGATATTTAAACGCATATATGCATACAAAGGATCCTCGATTTGAAGTGCTTATTAAGAATTTATGGGAATATACAAAAGAAAATATAGTGGATAAAAGAGAAATGGGTGAGTGGTTCTGGTCTGTAGAACCTGATGGACGTCCAACTAAAAGATCAATTGGAGAACCGTGGAAAACTTCCTATCATAATGGTAGATTTTGTTTAGAATTTATAGAAAGGGTGGATAATAAATGATACACGAAAAATATTATGAGTTACTCAAAGAGCAAGAGAAATTTTTAAATCTAAAAAATGAGGAAAAAGACGATTTTTATAACGGGGTATATAAACGATTTAAATATCCAGCATTAACACGTCATCATGTGCCACTGCATTGGCGTTTTGATCTAAACAAAGAAACGAATCCATATTTTATGGAGAGACTAGGAGTAAATGCAACGTTTAACCCTGGTGCGATCTATTTAGAGGGCAAATATTATTTGGTTGTTCGTTTGGAAGGATTAGACCGTAAATCAACTTTTGCATTAGCTGTTAGTGATAATGGTATAGATCAATTTAACTTCATCGATACACCGCTTGTGTGGGAAGATATTGATAAAGAAGAAACAAATATCTATGATATGCGTCTAGTAAAGCACGAAGATGGTTATATTTATGGTATATATTGTTCGGAAAAAAAAGACCCAGAGGCAAATGAATTTGATACTTCAAGTGCAGTAGCTCAAGCAGGTTTAGTTCGTACAAAGGATATGAAAAGCTGGGAGCGTCTTCCTAACATTGAAACGCCGTCACCTCAACAACGAAATGTAGTACTCCACCCAGAATTTGTAGATGGTCAATATGCCTTTTATACACGCCCTCAGGATGGTTTTATTTCAACAGGTTCAGGTGGTGGCATTGCATTTGGTTTGACTAAAGATGTTACTAATCCTGTGATTGAAAATGAAGAAGTGATTCACGGTAAAAAATATCACACGATTTATGAAGTGAAAAATGGTCAAGGTCCTGCACCAATTAAAACGGAAAAAGGATGGATCCATATCGCGCATGGCGTACGTAATACGGCTGCAGGTTTAAGATATGTCTTGTATACTTTTGCAACAAGCTTAGAAGATCCTACTGAATTAATTGCTTTACCAGGGGGTCATTTTATTGCCCCTTATGATGATGAGCGTGTTGGGGACGTATCGAACGTAATATTTTGTAACGGAGCAGTAGTGAACGAACAAAATGAAGTATATATTTATTATGCATCCAGTGATACTAGAATCCATGTAGCAACAACAACAATCGATAAATTAGTAGATTATACATTTAATACCCCAGAAGATCCGTATCGTTCCCTGGATTGTGCGAAACAACGAAAGACATTAATCGAACAAAATGAACAATTGTTAAATCAGTAACATTTTTCTGTCATTCTGCTCCTTGATTGCCTTAGTAAAAAGTAAATTATTCAAGCATTTTAAGTTAAAAAATGTTATTATATGAGCAAGGTATAAAGTAGTATATTATTGAGGTGGACAAATTGAAGACGAACGTCACGATGAAAGATATCGCTGAAAAACTAAATGTGAGCAGTGTGACAGTTTCAAAAGCGCTGAATGATAAAGATGGTGTAAGTGATGAGTTAAAAGAAAAAATTAAGTCACTTGCTGAGAAAATGGGCTATCGTTATAATACTATGGCTAAATCAATGAAGGATGGTAGGTCCTATAATATATGTGTCGTTATTCCGGAAAGATTTACTGGCATGACGCAGTCCTTCTATTTGAAAGTATATCAAAATATAACACAGATTCTTGAGGAAAGAGGATATTATGGCATTATTCATATACTTCCAAATGAAGATGAAGATCAGCTTAGGTTACCAAGAATCTATCACGAACGAAGAGTAGATGGATTTATTATGCTAGGTCAGCCAAGTAGAGCTTATAGTGATTTGATGCAGACCATCGATATGCCACTTGTTTTCCTTGATTTTTATGATGAAAATGGAGATGTCGATGCTGTCATTACAGATAATTTTTACGGCGCGTATGAGCTAACCAATTACCTTATTCAACAAGGGCATAAGGACATTGCTTATGTTGGGAATTTATTTTCAACAAGTAGTATCCAGGATCGGTTTTTAGGCTATTATAAATCATTATTAGAACACAAAATTACCTTAAAAGATGATTATGTAATTAAAGACCGGGACGATCGGGGGACATATGTGGACATGGAATTCCCGAAACAAATGCCTACTGCATTTGTTTGTAACTGTGATCAGGTAGCACATCTATTAATGGAAAAACTCCAAAAGAGTGGTTTTAAGGTGCCTGAGGATTGCTCTGTTGTAGGATTTGATAACGATATTTATGCGACACTAACATCTCCCAATCTGACTACGGTTGAAGTAGATATCGAAGAAATGGCGAAAAATGCAGTAAAATTCATCTGTGAAAAAATGGATGATCCGAATGCTACGTTTGGCAGAGTAGCTGTAAAAGGAAAAATTATTTTCAGAGAATCGGTAAAAAATATAAAATAAGGTTAAAGCCAAGGTTATTTTGAACCTTGGTTTTCCTAATGTATTTAGAGGCCAATAGATGATGGAGGGATAGAATGGGTGGATCCATTTATCGTGTATTTTTATTTATTTATACTTTAATTCGAATCAGTTTTTATTTTTGGGGATACTTATTACGTGGTGCAGTATTATATAGCTTTATTCCCGCAACATTATCTTTAATAGAAGTTAGTAAACATGTGCTTGATAAACATGAAGATAAAGAGCTCAACGAGTATTATAGTGAATCGTATGACAGTTATAAAAAATATCGTATGCTATCTTTTATCGTAGTAGTTATCGGAATTATTCTATATGTGCTTCTCTTTTTTGTGAATAGATTTGAAAGTGCTTATAGTGTTGCGATGATTATTGTCTTGTTTTATTTTGGTGTATTATTAGCAATAATTTTGAGTTATTTGTTTCATTACCTAATTTTTTATGTGGAGCAGATACGATCTGGAGTAGCTTTAGCGTTTGTGTCTACTATTAAACATCCTGTTCAAACATTCTATATCTTGCTAAGTGTCATCGTGATATATCTATTATTTGCATGGAACCTCGTCGCATTTATTGCATTAGGGCCTTGCCTTTATGGATTCCTGATGGTAATTATCTTTAATAGATTTAAAACACCAATACTTCTAAACAAAGAAAAAAGAAAACTTACTTCCGAATGAATCTCTCCTTTTAAACAAAAAACCATGGCACTAGCCACATAGACTGGCTGCCATGGTTTTTTTGTGGTTTATTCGCTAGTTTAGCTTTTGTTGTTGAAAGAAAATGAAAGGAAAATGCAGGTAGAATATAATTGATAATTTTAAAATATGATTAACTAAAACGATAAATTCATAGGACTTTATTAAGTGATAAAAAATTAAAGTTATTAGTTAGAGGATATTAAATAAATACTTAATATTTTTTATGAAATAGACTTGACTAGAAACCGGTTTCAAGTTATTATTAAGTTGTTATTAACTTAACGTTAACTTAACGAAAAAGAATAAGGAAGGGGTCAAAAAACATGAATAAGAAATTATTATTGTTTTTGGCAAGTGTTTTATTAATGTTAGGCGTTATTGCTGGTTGTTCTTCCGATAATGAAGAAAATACAAGCGGTGACAACGGTGGAGATAATGGAGAAGAAGCTGGAAGCGATGATGCACCATTATATGAAGCTTGGAAAGAAAAAGCACCAGAAGACATTGAAGGAGATATTACTGTAATTACACACAGAACTGATATCGTGGATAGCGTATATCAGGATTACAAATCTCAATTTAATGAAAAATATCCAAATGTAGAAGTCAATTTCGAAGCACTTACTGATTACGGTGGAGAAATCATGCCTCGTATGAATACAGAAGACTATGGTGATGTGCAGTATTTACCTGTACAAGTTCCAATCGAAGATATTCCGAATTTCTTTGAGCCGATGGGACAATTAGATGAAATGGAAGAAAATTACTTAGGTGTAGAAGAACGTGCGGTAGATGGAACAGTGTATGGTATTCCAATCGCTGTAACCTATACTGGTATTATTTATAATAAAGCAGTATTTGAAGAAGCAGGTGTGGAAGGAATTCCAGGTACACAAGCTGAATTCATCGATGCTTTAACAAAAGTTAAAGAAAATACAGATGCTACGCCTCTATATACAAACTATGCAGCTGGTTGGCCGTTAACACAATGGGAAGGTGCTGTAACGACAACTGCTGGTAGCGTAGACTATTACAATGTTGATATGTTAGATGACCCTACACCTTTTGATGAGGGAGATCCACATTACGATCATTACAAACTTATGTATGATGTTGCTGAACAAGGATTAATTGAAAATGATCCTTTAACAACAGACTGGGAAGCATCGAAGTCACGTATGAACAATGGTGAAATTGCAACGATGGTATTAGGTTCTTGGGCGCTTGAGCAAATTCAAGGCGCTGGTGACAATGCTGACGATATCGCAATTATGCCTTTCCCATCTGATGCAGAAGAAACAATCTTCTCTCTTGGTGCTGACTTAAATATTTCTATTAATAAAAATAGTGAGCAAAAAGAAGCTGCTTTTGCTTGGGTTGATTGGTTCATTCACGAATCAGGATACTCTGTAGAACAGGCTGGAGGTATTAGTGCATCTAAAGATCTTCCATTACCTGAAGCACTTGCTGCAGGTGAAGAAGAAGGATGGCAATTCTCTATGCTAACACCTGCTCCTGAAGATAAAAAGGGTTTACTTGATGAAATCGATAAAGAATCAGAAGTTGGACTTTGGTTAGAGCCAAACAAAAAGATCCTAATCGAAGCTGCTATTGGTAACCGTGACCAGTCATTTGACGATGTGATGAGTGATTGGAATGCCGATTGGTCTGAGGCTTATGAAAAAGTAGTGAATGAGTAAGTTTTAACTAAGAGCACTATTCACCTAATAGTGGTGGGTAGTGCTACTTATATTTTATAAACAGAAAAGATTTTTAAAGAGAAAAGTGAAAATTAAATGAAAGACTGAAAGATAAGCTTTCAATTTCCTTTAGTTTTTACTAGGAGGTGCGACAATAAATTATGTTTTCAAAGCTGTCTTATAAATCACAACGAATTGTTATTATTGTATCCTTTTTAATTGTCCCATTAACACTACTTGCAACTTTTTCATTTTTACCAGTTGCAAATATGTTTTGGTACAGTTTTACTGATTGGAACGGATTTAGTGAGAAAGAATTTCTGGGGCTTGAGAATTATAAAACGGTATTTACAGATCCAGAGTACTTTAGGGTTTTCACGGTAAGTTTGTACTATTTCTTTGGTACCTTCGTTCAGATGGCATTGGCACTTTACTTTGCAACAATTTTAAGTTTTAAAGTGCGCTATAAAAATTTCTTCAAAGGTGCTATCTTTTTCCCTTATTTACTTAATGGGGTTGCGATTGGTTTTATGTTCTTATTATTTTTCCGTCCTGATGGTGGTTTAGATACAGTGATGCAATTCCTTGGCCTAGGCGATTTCACGCTATATTGGTTAGGGAATCCAGATGTTATTAATATCTCTTTAGCAGGAACTTCTGTCTGGAGATACATGGGTTTTAACTTCATTATCTTTTTAGGAGCTATTTCATCTATTTCTGGTGAAATATATGAAGCGGCAGAAATTGATGGAGCAAACCGTTTTCAACAATTCCTTTATATAATAATGCCAAGTATTCGCATTATTATCTCTTTAAACCTAATCTTGGCAATAAGTGGTGCACTAAGCGCATTTGAAATCCCGTATATCATGACTGGTGGTTCAAACGGAAGTGCCACATTTGTTATCCAAACTGTTGACACAGCATTTAAATACGGAAAAATTGGGCTGGCTTCCGCGATGGCTGTAATCTTACTATTTATTGTTATCATTGTGACAGTACTTCAAAGAAGATTCTTTGGGGAGGAGGATTAATATGAAAAAGAGATACCTTTCAGGGACGATTATTAAATACGTTTCATTAATATTAGGTGCAGCGGTGGCAATCATACCAATCCTAGTTGTTTTGTTTGCTGCCTTTAAAACAGGCACGGAATATACAGCAACAGGTCCTCTAACACCTCCAAGTGATTGGACAAATATTGAAAATTTCAAGCGTGCATTTGTTGAAGGAAATATGCTTACTGGTTTTAAAAATACAATGATTATATTAATCATTTCTATAATTGGAACGACTCTTATTGGATCGATGGTAGCGTTTGTTTTAAATCGATTTAAATTTAGAGGTAGTAAATTAATTTTAGGCGGTTTCTTGTTAGCAACCTTAATACCAGGTGTTACTACTCAAGTTGCTACCTTTCAAATTGTAAATGCTTTAGGGTTATTTAATACCATGTGGGCGGCTATTGTTTTGTATTTAGGTACAGATATTATTGCAATCTATATTTTCTTGCAATTTATGAATTCTATCTCTGTATCGCTTGATGAATCGGCGATGTTAGATGGTGCGTCCTATTTCACTATTTATAGAAAAATTATCTTACCATTGTTAGCTCCAGCAATAGTAACTGTAATAATCGTTAAGGGAATAAACGTATACAACGACTTTTACACACCGTTCTTGTATATGCCGAAAACCGATTTGCATGTTATTTCAACAGCGTTATTTAAATTTAAAGGCCCATATGGTTCAGAATGGGAAGTTATTAGTGCGGGAATCATGCTGGCGATAATACCAACGTTTATTGCTTTTATCTCCTTGCAACGATATATATACAACGGCTTAACTTCAGGTTCAGTTAAATAAAGGAGAATATGTATGGATTACATCAAAGGTTTTACTTTTGGTTGGGGAGCTAAAAAAGGTGATTTTAAAAGGCCTGAAGCGAAGGAATCCTTGCGTTTAATGAAGGAAAGAACAGCAAGTGATTATGTTATTTTTGCTTTAGCTGCTAATCAAGCTACTGCTTTTTCAACAGAAGTTATATATAAAGGGCCACATATGGTTACAGATGAAGAATTAATAGAAATGATAGATTACGCGCGTTCTTTAGAGCTTAAGATAATGATTAAACCAACAGTTAATCCTAGTGATGGGATTTGGAGAGCGCATATTAACTTTTTTGACATTGATGTGCCTTGCGAACCTAAATGGCATGAATGGTTCCAAAGCTATACCGATTATCAATTACATTATGCTAAAATTGCGCAGGAGAAAAATGCTGAAATGTTAATTGTAGGGTGTGAAATGGTTCAAACAGAACGTCGCGAGCAAGAATGGCGTCAATTAATACGAGATGTAAGAAATGTTTATGATGGCTTAATTACGTATAACACGGATAAATATCAAGAGGGAAATGTAGCTTGGTGGGATGAAGTCGATGTGATTTCTTCAAGTGGATATTATCCTTTAGGGGATTGGGATAATCAGTTAGATCGTATTGAAAAGATTATTAAACCATTTAATAAACCATTTTTCTTTGCAGAAGCCGGATGTCCTAGCAGAGAAGGATCTTCTAATGTACCGAATGATTGGTCTTTAAATGGTCAGATAGATGAACAAGAGCAAAAACAGTTCTATCTTGATATGTTTGATAAAACGGCAAAAAGAGACTGGGTAAAAGGTTTTGGTTTGTGGGATTGGAAGGCGATATTATATCCGGAAATAGAAGCTGATAAAGATAGTGATTATGCGGTTTTTGGAAAAAAAGCAGAGAAGGTCATTCGTGAATTTTACCAATCTAAATAAGAAAGACTACATAGCCGTATTGCCGATAAGGCGATACGGTTTATATTTTAGGGTCGATTTGTGCAGATAGCACGAATTTTAAAAGGATTAATAATTACTTAATCGATAAACTGTATAGTAACTTAATGTTGTGATAAAATAAATTTAATTAAGTAAGTTGGAATAACTAAATAGACGAGGTGTCCTATGAAAAAAATATCTTTAAATCACACATGGAAATTAAAAGAACAGAATGATAACACATGGTATGAGACTTCTTTACCCGCTTCCGTTATGAATACGCTTTTAAACGAAGGGGAAATAGAAGATCCTTTTTATCGGGATAATGAGCGGTTAGCCTTGGATGTTGCTTCAAATGATTTTATTTTTAAAAAGGAATTTGAGGTAGATTCAAAGCTTTTAGAGCATGATCAACTTTCATTGAAGTTTCATGGAATTGATACGATTGCAAAAGTTTTTTTGAACGGACAGTTGATTCTAGAGAGCAATAATATGCACCGCATCTATGAGGTTCCTGTAAAGTCATTCCTTGAAGCTGGAATGTGTACAATAGAAGTTCACTTATTTTCTCCTCTTCAATATATACAACGAAAACAAGCAAATGATCGTCTGATTGGCGTAGACCATGCGGTGGATGGCTATCAACATTTACGAAAGGCGCACAGTATGTTTGGTTGGGATTGGGGACCAAAGATTCCGGACCTCGGAATTTGGCGTGATGTAGAATTACTGGCTTGGAACGAAAATCGAATAGAAGATGTTCAGATCCTTCAACACCATAACGAAGGAGAAGTTCAGCTTGAATTGAATATAGAACTTGAAAAAGATTTAACTGAAAATGATGAGCTTTTGCTTAAGCTAACTTCACCTGATGGGAAATTACAAACTCATAAAATAGATTCGTTGAATTTCACTATACCAATAGAAAATCCGAGTTTGTGGTGGCCCTCTGGTTACGGGGATCAATCCCTTTATCAGGTTGAAATAGAAATCATTTCAAATGAAAGAAAACTAGATAGTAAACAGTATCCGATTGGAATACGTACTATTGATGTGAGGCATGAAGAAGATCAATGGGGAAAATCATTTGCTTTTGTAATTAATGGGCATCCCATCTTTATGAAGGGTGCTAATTATATACCTGAAGATAACTTATTACCTAGAACTTCTAGGGAAAAAACGGAGCAGTTAATTAAAGACTGTGTTGAAGCTAATTTTAATATGATCCGTGTATGGGGTGGCGGTCATTACCCAGAGGATTATTTCTTTGAATTGTGTGATCAATACGGCATTATTGTTTGGCAGGATTTTATGTATGCTTGTAGTGTTTATCGCTTAACAGATGAATTCAAAGAAAATGCTGTCCAAGAAGCAATTGATCAAATCAAACGAATTAGACACCATGCTTGTCTCGGTATTTGGTGCGGGAATAATGAAGTAGAAGAAGCGATGGAGTATTGGGGTTGGCCTAAGAAAGCTGATTGGCGCAGAGATTATATAAAGCTTTTTGAGATAATCCTACCTGAGGTTGTTGAAAAGTATGATCCGAATACATTTTATTGGTCCTCTTCTCCATCATCTGGGGGTGGATTTGATGAGCCAAGAAACCCGGATGTGGGAGACGTTCATTACTGGCAAGTGTGGCATGGTCAGAAGCCGTTTACGGATTATCGTAATTATTATTTCCGTTTTTGTTCTGAGTTTGGCTTTCAGTCATTCCCATCTTTAAAAACTGTTGAGAGTTTTACATTACCTGAAGATCGTAATATTTTTTCTAAGGTAATGGAAAATCATCAAAAGAATGATGATGCGAATGGAAAAATCCTCTATTACTTATCTGAAAACTTTTTGTATCCAAAGGACTTTGATTCCTTGCTTTATACATCTCAATTACTGCAAGCAGAAGCCATTAAATACGGGGTAGAGCATTGGCGTAGAAATCTAGGACGCTGCATGGGCTCATTGTATTGGCAATTAAATGACTGTTGGCCAGTAGCTTCGTGGTCAAGTATTGATTACTTTGGTAGATGGAAAGCACTTCATTATTATGCGAAAAAATTCTATGATCCCATTCTTTTATCTTTAGAAGAAGGAGAAGCTGATGTTTCCATTTATGTAACCAATGATAAATTAGAAGCTATAAGTGGAAGGATTGAATGGAAATTGCGGTCTAATGATTCCACTATAGTCGAACAAGGCTCTACAGAAGTAAAGGTGGAGGGTTCCACTGCAAAAGTCTGTGAGAAATTAGATTTTTCATCTATTATCAATGATAAAACAAAAGAAAACCTTTATTTTGAAGCAATTTTTTATAAAGAAAATATCTTTTATAGTCATGCGACGGTTATGTTCACAAAAACAAAACATTTCCATTTCTTAGATCCACAATTAGAGGTAAGCATCCAAGAAGATTTAGATAACTATTTGATAGAAGTATCTGCAAAGGCTTATACAAAATATGTTGAGTTACTAGTAGATGCTGATGTAGTTTTATCGGATAACTACTTTGATTTATCAAAAGATGAACCAAGAGTAATTAGATTACCTAAGAATCAATTGAAACCTGAAATGAATATAGAAAAATTAGAAAACAACCTTAAAGTGCGCAGCGTTTATCATATTACGAATTAATAAAGGGGGAAGATTATCATGGAAGAATTATTTGTTAAAGGCATGACCTATGGCTGGAATACAAGCCGAGGGGCCTACCGGACACAAGATGCAATAGACTCACTAGAAAAATTAAAGGAGTCAGGGAGCGAATGGATTGCTCTCTCCTTTTTCGCATTACAAGATACATATCATTCTACTGATATTCATTTTGATTATGGTAATACGATGACAGATCGAGATATAATGTTCGCTGTCGTTCAAGCAAAGAAATTAGGATTAAAGGTTTGTCTCAAGCCAGTAGTCAACTGTAAAGATGGAATTTGGAGAGCGCGTATTGGCTTTGCTGAAGAGGCAGAGGATGAATGGAAGAAATGGTTCGATTCTTATAATAATTTCATCTTACATTATGCAGAGCTCGCTGAAGAACTTGAGTGTGAGATGTTCTGTGTTGGCTGCGAAATGATAAATACAGAAGTGCGAACTGCTGACTGGCGAAATGTTATAAAGAATGTGCGCAATACTTATTCAGGACCGATTATCTATAATGCAAACCACGGGAAAGAAGATGGCGTAGAATGGTTTGATGCCGTAGATATTATTGGAACAAGTGCCTATTATCCCGTTGCAAAAAAGGTAAATGATTCAGTTGAAAATATGGTGAAAGAATGGGAGATAGTTAGTCAAAAATTAGAAAAGCTTCATAGACGATACAACAAACCAATTTTGTTTATGGAAATTGGCTGCAGAAGTGCAGAGGGGTGCGCGACCATGCCGTGGGATTTCATGCATACGGAATTACCATTTAATGAACAAGAACAAGCAAATTTCTATCAATCTGTTTTCCAAGTCTTTTGGGATAAACCGTGGTTTGCCGGTTTTTTCTGGTGGGATTGGAAAACGAAGTTATATCCACTAGAAGAAGCGAAGAATGATGTCGATTTTGATATATATGGTAAAGAAGCAGAGAAAATCGTAAAAGAATGGTATAATAAAAATCGAAATCTAGTAAAAAGCTAACTGAGGAGAATGTTCATGGACTTTGGTAATCGAATTGTTTTCATTGGTGACAGTATTACAGAGTGGGGAAGATTTGAGGATACAGAAGGAATTGGGACAGGATATGTTCGAATACTTCACGATTATTTAAGAGTAACTTACCCGGAAAAAAACTATGAAATTATTAATCGTGGAATTGGCGGCGACAGAATTATTAATCTTGAAGATCGCTGGCAAAAAGATGTATTGGATTTAAAGCCGACAACGGTTTCCATTTCAATTGGTATAAATGATGTATGGCGCCAACTTGATCAGCCCAATATTGAACAGGTGTACCCAGAGCAATTTGAAGAAAAATATCGTAATCTCTTGCTTAAACTTAAACAAGAATTGAACCCAACGATTATATTAATGGATCCAACTGTTATTGAAGAGGATATTAACTCTAAGGGAAATCAAGCGTTAAAGCCATACGTGGCTGTGGTAGAAAAGCTTGCAAAAGAATTTGATGCAATTCGAGTTACAACTCATGAAGCATTTATCAATTATTTAAAGAAAAAAAGTGGCTATCTATTAACCACAGATGGTGTTCATATGAATAGCGCTGGCAACATGCTAATGGCCCAGACTTGGATTAATGAAGTAGAAAAATGAAATATGTAACTACAGAGGAGATAAAGGTCTTTTCTGTAGTTTTTTTATTGATGTCTTCATTTCATATAAAGTATAAGGGAATGAATCTTGGTGAAGGTTTAAAATAGCTAATGCCGAGGGTGCATAATCTTAAAAAAAATACTATACATTGAATTTTTTTAATAAAGTTACATAATAAAACGTTTGCAAAAATATAATTCCTATGAGATTATATATTTTAGAAGGGATTTTTCTGTTTTAAGTTAACGATAACCTTACTGTATGGTATAATGAAACCGGTATCCTAATATCCAACAGGAGGTTTCTTATGACATACATAGCAGATGAGAAAAGATATAATAGCATGATTTATAATCGGTGTGGAGATAGTGGTTTGTTATTACCAGCGGTTTCCTTAGGTCTTTACCGGAATTTTGGTGAAAAAACCCCCTTCAAAACAGCTGAAAAATTGATTGAAATAGCATTTGATAATGGCATTACTCATTTTGACTTAGCAAACAATTATGGGGAACCAAATGGTAGTGCAGAAAAATTATTTGGGCAGATATTAAAGAAAGCGTTAAATGGATATCGTGATGAAATGATTATAGCAACTAAAGCAGGTTACGATATGTGGCCTGGGCCTTATGGAGATGGTGGGTCTAAAAAATATATGCTTGCAAGCTTGGATCAGAGTTTGAAGAGACTTGATCTCGATTATGTTGATATCTATTATTCACACAGATACGATCCAGACACACCGCTTGAAGAAACGGTTAGTGCGCTAGGAACGGCTGTAAGAAGCGGTAAAGCAGTATATGCAGGTGTATCAAATTATCCAGTAACAGTGATGAGAGAGGTAATTAAATTATTTAAGCAAGAAAACATACCATTTATTGCTCATCAACCCCAATATTCTATGTTTTTACGTGAACCTGAACAGGAATTATTTCCACTATTAGAAGAGATGGGTGTTGGAGCTGTTGTGTATCAAGCCTTATTTCAAGGTTTATTAACAACAAAATATGTGGATGGTATTCCTCGCGATTCTAGACTTGCAGATCAGGTTGATTCCATTTCTACTGATCAATTAACAGAAGAGCGAACAAAAAAAGTATTAAAATTAAAGGAAATTGCTAGTGAGAGGAATCAAACTGTAGCGCAATTGGCAATAGCATGGGCGCTCAAAAGGAAACCGGTTTCTTCTGTTGTTATAGGAGTAAGAAATATAGAGCAATTAAATGAAAACATAGGTGCTTTAAATAACACAACTTTTTCAAACGATGAATTATTGAAAATTGATAGAATACTAGCCTAATAGAAAAGGAGGAAATGCCATGCATGTGGATTTATCATTAGAAGAATTAAAAGTATACCAAGGAAAAAATCCTAAGCCAGATGATTTTTCTTCATTCTGGAAAAGTGGATTAGAAGAATTGGATATTATTTCTACCAACTATGAATTAGTGGAAGAAGATATTTCTACGAAGTATGCAAAATGTTATCACCTTTATTTTAACGGTGTTGGTGGAGCAAGAGTTCATGCGAAACTAGTTAAACCTATAAAGGAAATTGCTACTGGGCAAGGGATTGTCATGTTTCATGGCTATTCTGTGGATAGTGGTGACTGGTTAGACAAACTAGCATATGCTCAGGCTGGTATAACAGTCTTGGCACTAGATTGTCGCGGTCAGGGTGGGCTATCTGAAGACACGCTTGTTACAACTGGTGGTACTTTAAGAGGGCATATTATTCGAGGGCTGTCTGATACTGATCCTCAAAACCTTTATTATCGACATGTGTTCTTAGATGCTGTGCAAGCTGTACGCATTTTAAAAAGGATTGATGGGGTTGATCCTAATCGAATTGGTACATACGGACAATCACAAGGGGGCGCTTTAGCAGTTGCTTCTGCAGCTTTAGAGCCATCAGTTAAGCATGTTTATGCTGTGTATCCTTTTTTATCAGACTACAAAAGAGCCTGGGAAATGGATGTTCAAAATTCTGCATATGAAGAATTAGCATATTATTTTAGAGTTTTTGATCCTACGCATAAAGAGGAAGAAGCAGTATTTAGTCGTTTAGGTTATATTGATATTCAGCATTTGTCTGAACGAATAGAAGGAAGTGTTGATTGGGTTATAGGGATGCGAGATCACATTTGCCCACCTTCAACTCAATTTGCTGCTTATAACAAAATTAAATCAAAGAAAAACATGACATTTTATTATGAATTTGGGCATGAACATTTGCCTAATCATGCTGATGATGCGTTTAAAAAGTTTTTAACTATATTATAAAAATTAATGGAGGGTTTTACATGTCAATTATTCAATTTCCAAAAGATATGAAATGGGGAACTGCAACAGCTTCTTATCAAATCGAGGGTGCAACTAAAGAAGACGGAAGAGGTCAAACGATTTGGGATACATTCTCAAAGACTCCAGGCAATGTTTTAAATGGCGACAATGGTGATGTTGCATGCAATAGTTATCATCGATACGAGGAAGACGTACAAATTATGAAAGAGCTTGGAATCGATGTTTATCGTTTTTCTGTGGCATGGTCTAGAATCTTCCCTGAAGGTAATGGTGAAGTGAATCAGAAAGGATTGGATTACTATCACCGTCTAATTGATGAATTATTAGCAAATGGTATTGAGCCAATGTGTACGTTATATCATTGGGATCTTCCGCAAGCTTTACAGGATAAGGGTGGTTGGAATAACAGAGAAACGATTGATGCATTTGTTAATTATGCAGAGACAATGTTTAAAGAATTCTCTGGAAAGATAAATTACTGGCTTACATTAAATGAGCCTTGGTGTATATCCTTTTTATCTAATTATATTGGCGTTCATGCACCTGGAAATCAAGATTTACAGCTTGCAACACAAATCTCCCATCACTTACTCCTAGCTCATGGAGAAACAGTGAAAAAATTCAGAGATTTAAATATTAAAGGTGAAATTGGTTTTGCACCAAACACCACGTGGTTAGAACCATTTAGTAATCAACAAGAAGATATTGATGCTTGTAAAAGAGAAGTAGCTTGGTACGTTGAATGGTTTATGGATCCAGTTTTTAAAGGGGAATACCCTTCCTTTATGGTAGATTGGTTTAAGAAAAAAGGTGTGGAATTAGTTATAGAAGATGGTGATATGGAAGCTATCAATCAACCAATAGACTTTTTAGGAATAAATTATTATACTGGTCATGTGGCAAGGTATAAAGAGAATGAAGGTTTATTGGATTGGGAAATGGTTGAGATGAATTACGATCGTACAGATATCGGGTGGCCAATTTTTCCTCAAGGTTTTTATAATGTATTAACACACATCACTGAAAGCTATGGAAAGGTTCCGATTTATATAACAGAAAATGGCTCTTGTTATAATGATGAGCCAGAAAATGGTCGTGTGAAAGATGATGGAAGAATTAATTATTTACAGCAGCATCTAACTGCTTTAAGTGGAGCTATAAAGTCAGGTGTGAATGTAAAAGGTTATTTAACATGGTCGTTGATGGATAATTTCGAATGGGCTGAAGGTTACAGCAAAAGGTTTGGTATTGTTCATGTTAACTACCGTACATTAGAACGCACGAAGAAAGATAGTTATTATTGGTTTAAACAAACCATTGAAAACAACTGGTTTGAAAATTAATCATTCTATATACTATGTACTGCACCACATTTGTTAGTAATCTAACGAATGGTGGTGCAGTTTTTTTGTTTAATAAGTAACCTTTGATCTATTTTAGAAGTTAATTTTTTCTGATTTCTTTAATTTATATTCCTTTGTCGTCATACCAGTTAATTTCTTAAAAGTATGACAAAAATAATGAGAGTCATTATACCCCACCTGATAGGCAATTTCATATGTTTTATAGTTCGTATTGGATAATAATTCTTTTGCATAATGAATCCGAGTTTTAGTAAGATACTCAGTTAAAGTATTTTCCGTTTCTTGACTAAATAAGTTACTTAAATATGAGGGGCTGATATTTACTTCACTTGCTATTGCTTGCAATGAAATGGACGGATTACTATAATTTTCTTCAATGAAAATTTTAACTTTTTCAATAATAAGACCATACTTACTAGCATTTTGATCTTTATATGCAAATATTATTTCTAAAACTTCTGCCATAAAATTTTTTATCGTCTGGTAGTCTCCGATGTGATTAATTTTTCTTTTGAACGGTTGGAGTTCTTTCCAAATACTTTTGTCAACTTGCTCCCGTTCTTCAATGAAATGATAAACGGTGATAAGGAAATCCATTAAAAAATAATAAGTAAACAAGGAAGAAAGTTGATCTTTTTTATTTAGAAAAGAGGTATAAGAGAGTATAAATGCTCCTACTTCATCTCTTTTTCCTAGCTTGAGAAAATGCACTAATTTTTTTCTGTCACATCCCAGTATTATTTGATTTAATGTATGATCATCTTGACTATAAATACTTTTAATATTCCTCTGAATTACTTTGTTATAACTTAATTCTTCTAATGCTGAGTGATAAGATAGCGTGATATTATCTAATCTAGTCTCTATTGTGCCCGTTCCAAAAAAGATTTTCGAATCAAATTTCGTTAATTTTTCTTTTATATCATAAGCTTTTTCTTGAAGTAAATGCTCAATATCATGCTTGATTACGCATATCAAATTCGAATGATTACTATGAATTAAGTTGCTATACTCTTTTAGAAAATCCGATAATTTTTGATTGTTATTGTCTAACTCTACGACAACAACCATGTAATAACTTGCAATAATGTCAACTCCTAAATCTTTCGCATTACTAATGATTTGGTGGGAAGGAGTCATTCTTAAACATAATTCATTGACAAGGCTCCCAGTCGTCGGAATGCTTTTATTGTACTTGGCTTTGATCACATCAATTTGCTTTGATACCTTATGTAAAATGTTGTGTAAATCATCTGCACTCACTGGTTTGAGGCAATATTCGGCAACTTGAATTTCAATAGCTTTTTGTGCATATTCAAATTCATCATGGCCACTTAAAATAATTATCTGTATGTCTGGCATGATATTTTTAATTTTTCTGCTTAGTTCTAAACCATCCATAAAAGGCATCTTGATATCTGTAATTAAAATGTCTGGTTTGTGTTTTTCAATCAGTGGGAGAGCAGTTTCACCATCAGAAGCATCGCCACAATAGAAATATCCTTCTTTTTCCCATTCTATATTTTTTGCCATGCTTCGTCTTATAATAGCCTCATCATCAACCAAAAATACTTTTTTCATTTTTATCGCCTCCTTGGTATCGTAATACTGACTCGTGTTCCTGATTTATACCAGCTGTTAACCTTTAATCCGAAGCTCTCACCATAATATAATTTTAAGCGTTGTTGAACATTAACAAGTCCAAATCCACTTTTAGCATCATCTAATACTTCGCCTTTCCTTAATTGTTCTTTTAAATAGGTTAGACGGTCTTCCGTCATTCCGATACCATTATCGATGATTTCAAAATAAATCATATTATTACTGTCAAAATTCCCTTTTATTCGAAGAAATCCCTTCCCACGCTTATTTTTAATTCCATGATATATTGCATTTTCTATGATAGGTTGTAAAAGTAATTTAATTATTTGAAAGGAATAAATATCTTTATTTATCTCGAGAGACACATCAAGTATATCTTCATATCGAATCTTTTGAATAAATAGGTAACTAGCTATATGGCTAACCTCTTCTTCAATAGAAATCCAGTCCTTCCCTTTACTTAAAGATACTCTGCAAAATTGTGATAAAGCTTTTGTTATTTCAATAACTTGCTTATGTTCTTTTGATTCAGCCATCCAAACAATCGTATCTAATGTATTATATAAAAAATGCGGGTTAATTTGTGCTTGCATACTTCTGAATTCTGCTGCTTTTAATTTCTTTTGCTCTTCGACACTTCTATCCATTAGTGTTCTAATTTTAATTATCATGCGATTAAAACTATCTCCAAGTGTAGCTACTTCATCTTCGCCATGGGGATTAACTTTTGCGTAAAGATCTCCTTGAGATGCTTGTTGCATTTTATCTCTTAATAAACGTATGGGAAGTATAAGTTTATTAGAAATAAAAAAATATAAACCTATTACAAAAGATATGCTACTTATAACTGTAATCAGAATTAAAGTTTTTATTTCTGCAGTATTCTTGTTTATTTCATCTAAATCAGCGACTCCTACTATTTTAAAGTTAGTTAACTGAGATGTGTTAAAATTGTAAAAGCTATTTTCAGTTATTAAATTACCACTTTCAAGTTCAAATAGGCTTTCGGAATTGAAATCGGGCGAAATATCTTTAAGATTTTTTGATTGAAAAAGTATTGTATTGTTAGAAGATAAAATGGTGTATCCGCTATTGTCACCTAATAGATTGTTGTTTATGATATCTGTAATAGCAGAAGTATCAATCGTAATCTGGATCCAACCAATGTGTGAATTATCATTGTTGAAAATGGGTTTTATAATATCTAGAGCAGGGAAGCCATTTTTCTTTACTAGTTCTATTTTTCGCTTAGGAGTATTTTGCCAAGACTCCTTCAATAGTTTTTTTGCTACTTCTCCCCGATGGTAAATACCTCGTTGATCACTTATGGTTTTTCCCTCCGTATTCATGATTTGTAAATCAAAAATATGATTTCCTGCTAAATAACTACTACGGTAAAAATCAAATACTTCTTGTATTTCATTTGACTCAGCGGTAGTATGCTGGTCATTGACTAAAAAATTTTTAGTAATTTCTAATCTTGAAATTTCTGTGAATCGATAAAAATCTTGAAAGAGTAAATCAATTTCTCTTGTTAGGTGCACTGTTTTAATATCAGCTAAGTTATATTCTCTTTCAAGAATTATATTGGAATATTTTTGATAAGAAATTAAACTAACAACTATTAAAGGAATGATTGTTAAAAAAACAAACATAGTAAGCATCTTTGTACGCAAACTTTTATTCAACCATTTTGTAAGTATCATATGTGCATCAACATCCTAAAATTTCAATATATTATATTTTTATCAGACCGTATTAAATTCGAAATTTTTTAATATACTTTTGCAATGTTTGAGCGTTTGCTAATTGTTTTTCTGAAGCTTCAGCAATTTCTTCTATGGTTGTCAATTGTTCTTCACCTAGGATGCTTAATTTTTCCATGTGTATTTGATTATCTTTGGACTGCTTTTGGGTAGTCGTAGATAAGGATAATAATTGTTGAACAATTTCTATTAGTTTGTTATTAACTTCAATCATATTATTGTAGTTTGCTTTATTCTTAGTGGAATTTTTAAGTAGCTCCTCTTGTTGAAGTAGTGTTAAGTCTAATATTTCTCTCTCTAAATTAAGAATTTTATTATTTATTTCTTCTTGATTACGAAAGAAGAAATAAATCTCTTGTTGCGTATAGGCGATATCTTCTCCAGCTTTTCGATTATCGTCCATACTTTCATGTAAATCTTTTGATGCATTAACAATATGGTTACTTGTTTCTAGTACGGAATCTATCATTTGCTTTAAGTGGTTAGTCATTAATTTAAATGTTTTATACAGATCTCCAACTTCATTTTCTGATTGAATAGTTTTCATTTGTATTGTTAAATTTCCATTAGCAATTTCGTTAGAATAATCTCTTAATAATCGAATTGGTCTTGCGATGTTATTAGAAATAATCCATACAAATATAAAAGAAGTAAATATAACGATGACAAAAATGAAGATGCTAATTCGAACATCATTATTCATCTGATTCTTAATTGCTAGTTCGTTTTTTTCACTTTCTTGTAAAGTTTTTTGAAGAAGTGTTTGCACATTTTCATTTATAAGTTGTGAAGCGATGCTGATGTATTCTTGAGTAATGTATTTTTCTTCAGCAGGAGCGTCAAATTTAATTTGTTCACCAAGCTTATTAATGTATTCTTCCGCGGAGTCTAAAGTCTTTTCCACTTCACTTATTTCTGAGAGGAATCTATTTTCGGTGTCTTTAGAGGATATTACGTTGAGATGAAGTCTCATTTGATCTAATAACTGATATTGTACTCCTTCATCAAAATGTACTTTTCCGTAAACAATGTCTCTGATTTCTATGTCTAATTCTTCTCGGAGTTCACCGTGTATTGAATTTGTAAGTGTGATTGTTTCGGTCATTTCATTATATTGCTTAATATAACTAATGAATAAAACAAACTGTGTAATTTGAGCAGATCCTAACCAAAGAAAGAGCACACAAAAAGCAATTATAAACTTAGATCGAATAGATAACTCCCCAAATTTTGTAAGCGCATTCATAATAATTGACTCCTGCCTTTTATAGAATTTCTTCAAAAGCTCGTTAAAATTTTTTCTAATTTAATAGTATTTTAACGTATAACTCCATAAATCAATAGTGTATTTGCTTAATTATTAAAATAATGCAATTAAATTCAAAAAATAATCAACTTTTTTAATTCTCCATAAAATATTTAATTTTAAAAATAAAGGATTCCATTTTAATTAATATGAAAGCGCTCTATAATTAATAACATACCAAATGAAATTTGGAATAGAAAAGGGAGGTTTTTGATTGTGGATATAAGAATAGTTAACAAAAAGGGGTTACTAATACTATTAGTAATAGCAATGATGTTTTTTTTAGCAGCATGTGGTTCATCATCTGAAACAGGTGGAGAGGATACGGAATCAGAAGAAAATAATACCGAGGAAAATACCGATACTGATTCTGAGAGTGAAGAAGGAGAGCAAGGTAGTGAAAGTGAGCAACTTGTCATTGGTTTCTCGCAGGTAGGTGCTGAAAGTGAATGGCGAACAGCAAATACGAAATCAATTCAAAATGCCATTACTGATGCAGGACATGAGTTGAAGTTCTCAGATGCACAACAAAAACAAGAGAATCAAATTAAAGCAATTCGCTCATTCATTACTCAAAAAGTCGATGCAATTGTTTTCTCTCCTGTGGTAGAAACTGGTTTTGAAACAGTTCTCCAAGAAGCAAAAGATGCTGATATACCAGTGTTTTTAGCAGATAGATCAGTAGATGTAGAGGACGATTCATTATGGGTAACATTTTTAGGTTCTGATTTCGTTGAAGAAGGGCGCAAAGCAGGTAATTGGTTAGTAGAGGAATTGGCAGAGGAAGAAGGACCAGTTAATATCGTAGAATTACAAGGTACAGTTGGCTCTGCTCCTGCAATTGATCGTAAAGAAGGATTTGAAGAAATAATTAATCAAGAAGACAAATTTGAAATAATAAAATCGCAAACAGGTGATTTCACTCGTGCTAAAGGTAAGGAAGTAATGGAAGCGTTCTTAAAGTCTGATGGTGAAAATATTGATGTTCTATACGCTCACAATGATGACATGGCTATTGGAGCTATTCAAGCAATTGAAGAATTTGGATTAATACCTGCAGAAGATATTACAATCATCGGGGTTGATGCAGTTAAGGGCGCATTTGAAGCAATGGCCGATGGAAAAATGAATGTAACGATCGAATGTAATCCATTATTTGGTCCACAGCTAGTAGATTTAATTGAGCAGCACTTTGAAGGAGAATCATTAGATAAGAGAATTGCTGTAGAAGAGAGTATGTATACCATGGATCAAGCGGAAGAACTTCTTCCTACACGCGAGTATTAATTTTAAATAATAGAAAAACAAAGTAAGCCTGAAGTAGGATAATCTCTTACTTTAGGCTTACTGATTTAGAAGGGAAGGGAACATTTTGGATAATGCACAACCACGCTTAGTTATGAAAAAAATTGTTAAAGAATTTCCAGGCGTTAGGGCTTTATCTGGAGTAAATCTTACTTTATATCCTGGTGAAGTACACGCAATTATGGGAGAGAATGGTGCGGGGAAATCAACCCTAATAAAAGTGCTGACAGGTGTGTATCCAATAGATGGTGGAGCTGTCGAATACGAAGGAAAGAAAGTGATAATAAAAAGTCCACTAGAAGCACAGCTGTTAGGAATTAGTACTGTGTATCAAGAAGTTAATTTATGTACAAATTTATCAGTTACAGAGAATATATTTATCGGAAGAGAAATTAAGAAAAATGGAAAACTAAATTGGCGGAAAATGCATAATCAGGCAAAGAAATTATTAGAAGGACTTCAATTACAGATTGATGTCACAAAGCTATTATCTTCTTATTCTGTAGCAATACAACAAATGATAGCAATTGCAAGAGCATTAAATGTTTCAGCAAAAGTATTGATTTTAGATGAGCCAACTTCCAGCTTGGATCGTGATGAAGTTAATCAATTGTTTTCTGTGATAAGAAAATTAAAAAATGAAGGATTAGCAATTGTTTTTATAAGTCATTTCCTTGATCAAATTTATGAAATCACTGATCGACTAACAGTACTTAGAAATGGTGAATACATCGGTGAATACATGACTAAAGATATACCTAGAATGGATCTAGTTTCTAAAATGATAGGGAAAGAATTAGTTGAAATGAAAAAAATAGAAAGTCTGGCCGAAAATAAAACCTCTCTCAATCAATCATTTTTATCGACCGAACTTTTAGGATTACAAGGTAAGATCGATCCGTTTAGTATTCAAATAAATAAAGGGGAGATTCTTGGCTTGGCGGGATTGCTAGGTGCTGGAAGGACAGAGCTAGCTAGATTATTGTTTGGAGCTGATCAACCAGATAAAGGACATATTCATTTAAAAGGAAAACAAATAAAATTCTCTTCTCCTAAACAAGCAATATATGAAAAAATAGGATTCTGTTCTGAGAATAGAAAGTCAGAAGGGATTATTCCAGATTTAACTGTAAGAGAAAATATGATTCTTGTTATACAGGGGAAATACGGATGGTTTCGTTTTATTTCCAAAGAAAAGCAAAGAGAAATAGCAGATGAATATATTTCTCTTCTTAACATCAACCCTGCAAATCCAGAACAATTAATTGAAAATTTAAGTGGTGGAAATCAACAAAAGGTAATACTTGCAAGATGGTTAATTACTAATCCAGAGTTGCTTATTTTGGATGAACCAACTCGGGGAATTGATATTGGAGCTAAAACAGAAATTATGAAATTGATGACAAACCTAAGTAAGGAAGGTACCTCAATATTATTTATTTCATCTGAAATAGAAGAAATTTTGCGGGCCTGTGACAGAGTAGCTGTATTAAGAGATAGAAAGCTAGAAAAAGAATTTAATAATAATGAAGAATTAACGCAACAAAAACTAATGAAAGAAATGGCCGGGGGAGTGTAAGATGGTTAATTTGCTGATGAAATCAAAACTACTATGGCCAATTGTCGTATTAGTGGTCATCCTTTTAATAAATTTAATTTTTGATCCATCCTTTTTTTCGATAGATTATCGAAATGGTAAATTAGTAGGGAGTTTAGTAGATATTCTTAATAGGGGTGCGCCTTTAATTTTGATATCTATAGGAATGACATTAGTTATTGCAACTAAAGGAATTGACTTGAGTGTAGGATCAGTTATTGCTATGGCGGGTGCTATTGGAGCGATTACTGTAACCTCGATAGATGGAGAAGGACTTGGACCTTTATTTATCGCTGTAGGGCTTACCTTAATTGTTTCCATTATTGTAGGTGGATGGAACGGTATACTAGTTTCTAGGATCGGTGTGCAGCCAATTGTTGCAACTTTAATTTTAATGGTAGCAGGTAGAGGAATTGCACAGTTAATTACCGGTGGACAAATAACTACAGTTTATTATGATCCATACCAATTTCTCGGAGGTGGTTACTTATTTGCACTACCATTCTCCATATTTATTGTCACATTTGTGCTTTTACTTGCACTTTTTCTGACTCGACGCACTTCTTTAGGTTTATTTATTGAAGCAGTTGGTTCAAACCCTGAAGCTAGTAGGCTTGCAGGGTTAAATTCTAAAAATATAATGATGATGGTATATATGTTTTCTGGATTTTGTGCAGGTGTAGGTGGGTTAATTTTATCATCTAATGTAATGAGTGCCGATGGAAATAATGCAGGATTGTGGTTTGAATTAGATGCTATTTTGGCAGTAGTAATTGGTGGTACCTCCTTAATGGGTGGACGTTTTAATTTAATGGGAACGCTAATTGGTGCATTAATAATTCAAAGCCTTACAACTACAATTTATTCAATTGGTGTACCAGCTGAAACGAATTTAGTTATTAAAGCAGTTGTTGTATTAATTGTTTGCTTATTACAGTCACCAGAGTTTAGAAGAAAGATTTTTGGGACTGATAAAGTTAACAAAAATAGAGTGAAAAAAGAAAGTGAAGGTGTGACTCTATCATGATACAAAGACTTCCATTGGGATATAAACAATTACCATTAGTTGCAACTGTTTCTATTTTTATTTTAATGTACGGCTTTGGTTCTTTTCGTTACACAGGTTTTTTGTCATCACAGGTTTTTTTAAACTTACTCATAGATAATTCCTTTTTGATAGTTTTAGCAGTTGGAATGACTTTTGTGATCATTTCAGGAGGTATAGATCTATCAGTCGGATCTGTTATTGCGTTAACAAGCATGGTTGCAGCAAGTTTAACAATGAATGCGAATCTTTCACCATTAATAGTTGTACCAATTTGCTTGCTCGTGGGGTCTATTATTGGAGGAGTTCAGGGCTCGCTTATCCATTTCTTTAATTTACAACCATTTATAGTCACTTTAGCAGGAATGTTTTTAGCAAGAGGGCTAAGTTATGTAATTAGCGTTGAGACCATTGCTATAGATCATCCATTCTTTGACTTTATGGCAAATACAAGAATTCCTATACTGGGGGACTCGTTCATCACAATTAGTGTTTTGATCGCTCTTATTATAGTGATTATTGCTGTTTTCATAGGGCATTCAACTAAATTTGGTAGAAATGTATATGCTATAGGTGGTAGTGAGCAATCTGCAAATCTAATGGGATTACCTGTAGGAAGAACAAAAATTCTTATTTATACCTTTAGTGGATTTTGTGCTTCAGTAGGCGGGCTGATTTTTACATTTTATATGCGATCAGGATATGGCTTACATGCTAACGGAATGGAACTCGACACCATTGCAGCTGTTGTGATAGGTGGAACACTTCTAACGGGTGGTGCAGGTTATGTGGCGGGTAGTTTATTTGGAGTTTTAATTTTAGGAATTATACAAACGATTATTGTATATGAAGGAACATTAAGTTCATGGTGGACAAAAATAGCAATTGGTGTGTTGCTATTGTTATTTATAGTCTTACAAAGAATAATCGTAATAAGAAGTGAGAAGAAGCAAAATAGCTCTTAAAAGGAGAAAAAAGCCAGCGTTAAATAAGAAAAAATTTAATATAGAGTCAGTTAAAGAAAAGGATAGGAAGCATGATAAACTACATGATCAACTATCACTTAAAACAATTCTTTAGGTGGTGGAGTCGAATTGTTATTAAGTAGAACAAGTGAATTATTATATAGAAGAAAAAGCGAATTAGATCAAGTAAAAGCAAGCTAAAACAGTTATAGTTTTAGCTTGCTTTTACTTTGACTGATTTTTTAAAAATTAAAATCATAGAAGAATTCGAAGATATACACAATTATCTCTATTCATATTGTTAGTTAGTAATTTAATAGCTCTTAAAGATAAATGGATAATTTTAAAAGCAATATCATTTCTTTGACAATACCGAACGAAATTTTAGTTTACCCTTTATCTTTAATAAGTGGTTATTATTTCGTTATGTAAAAGATCTGTCTATAAAAGTAAAAATAGTGCTATTTTTATAGAAATGTAAGCGTTTATAATTTTGATAGAGGAAGGGGGAAGATAGATGCAATTTGATACTTCAGGTGGATTATTTAAGATCTGTGAATGGCTTTATAGACTTGCGTACTTAAATATTTTAGCTATTTGTTTTTCTTTATTCGGGGGAATATTATTTGGTGTTTTCCCGGCTATTACGGCGATGTTTGTCTTAAATAACAAATGGTTAAAAACAAAAGAAGATTTTTCAGTCTCAAAGGAATTTTGGAAAGCTTATAAAATGTATTTTTTAAAAAGTAATTTATTGGGTGGAGTTATTTTACTGACTATGATTGCTTTGTATGTTGATTTTTCACTTATTCAAAACTTTAACGGTGTTCTTTATTATCTAATTTTGAGCAGTTCCGCTACTGTGTTAGTCCTTAGTGTCATCGTTATTTTACATGTATTCAGTTTAATGACACGCTATCCAAAAAAATCCATATTTAAATTAATTAGAAGAGCAATACAAATTAGTACATTATTTCCCTTTTTAACCTTATGGATGGCGTTATCAATGAGCAGCTTCCTATTTATTTGCTTGATAATACCAGGTTTTGCATTTTTATTTCTAGGAAGTGGAATTTCATTTCTGGGAATGTATTTTAATCATTTTATATTTAAACGAATAGAAGAAAAAAATACGATACATTCCAGCGTATCTATTATAAGTGAAAGGGGTGCTATACATGGCAAGTAAAACATTTACTACAAGTGAAGAACTGAAAGAAACACCAAAAAAACTCAAAAGAATGAGAAAGTCTAAGATAGAAAAAAGCGAGAATATTATTGGCTTTCTATTTGTTTCCCCAATGATTCTAGGAATCTCAGTAATTGTTTTATTTCCTATAGTAGCAGCATTTATTTTGTCGTTTGCCGATTGGAAATTCGTCACTAGTATTGACCAATTAAAATGGGTAGGATTTGATAACTTTGTTGCATTAAGTAGCGATGAAAAATTTATAAAGTCTGTTATCAATAATGCAATATTTATATTGACGGTGCCTATTACCATGCTTTGTGCACTTTTCCTTGCAGTGATTATTGACAAAAATGTCTATTTAAAGAGTTATTTTAAAGTGGCGTTTTTTATGCCCTATATATCTAGCGTTGTCGCTATCGCGGTAGTTTGGCAAGTGCTTTTTCATCCGTCTCAAGGGCCGATCAATCAAGTACTAATGACTTTTGGCATACAAAATCCACCTACATGGATCTCAGACCCGAGCTTTGCATTAATCTCTTTGATGATTATCCACATATGGATATCGATAGGTTTTAGTTTGATCGTTTATATTGCTGGCCTGCAATCCATACCAAAAGAATTATATGAAGCTGCAGATATTGATGGGGCAAATAGTTGGTATAAATTTAGAAATATTACTTTTCCTTTAATATCACCTACTTCATTTTTTCTCTTGATTACTGGTATTATTGCTTCATTTAAAGTGTTTGACCTAATTGCAGTTTTAACAAAGGGTGGACCTTTAAATTCGACTACAATGCTTGTTTGGCATTTGTATGAGCGCGCATTTATAGACCTTGATGTAGGGTATGCTTCTGCCATTGCGGTAGTATTATTTCTGTTTGTATTTACCATTACAATCGTTCAATGGCTTGGTCAAAAAAAATGGGTGAACTATTAAAGGAGAAGGGTGTGTTAGGATGCGAAGTAAACGTCAAATTAATATAAAAAAAATAGTTAGTACAATAATCTTATTCTTTTGTAGTATAGCTTTCTTATTACCTTTCATTTGGATGCTATCTACTTCATTAAAAATTGAAGCAGATGTATTCAGGTATCCAATAGAATGGATACCATCTAGATGGAACGCGCTGTCGAATTATCAAGAGGTATGGTTCGGTGATTATCCTTTTTATTTATATTACTGGAATTCTATAAAAGTGGCAGTACTAACGACTGCAATCTCCGTCATTGTATCATCTTTAGCTGCTTATGGGTTTTCAAAGGTTAGATTCCCAGCAGGTGCTTGGTTATTCATCATTGTTTTAGCCACATACATGGTTCCACCACAAGCAAGTCTTGTTCCACAGTTTATTTTATTTAGGTATTTAGGATTATTCGATACACATTTTGGTTTAATTTTATTGGGAAGCTTTAGTGTGTTAGGAACCTTTATGTTGAGGCAGTTTTTCTTGGGTATTCACAATGACTTTATTGACGCAGCTAAAATAGATGGTGCAGGGCATGGAATAATATTTTGGAAGATAGCACTTCCAATTGTTCGTCCCGCTGTTGCCACTTATGCTATTTTAAGATTTATTTGGACATGGAATGATTATCAAAATCCTTTAATTTTCCTAAGAACAGATGCATTATATACCATTCAATTAGCAATGCAAAAGTTCACCACAATTAATGGAAGTTTCTATACACTCATTATGGCTGCTGCTGTATCAGCTATTCTACCTTTATTGATTGTCTTTATTTTGGGACAAAAGCATGTGATTGATGGAATTGCTTTAGGTGGTGTAAAAGGATAAGGTAAAAAAAGTGTTGTCAATGGTAAAAAAATTACCATGTCACAAGTATTCGACTTTGTTACGATACAATTATGTAAGGGGTTACAAAAATTATTAGGGGGTTAGTAAAGTGAATAAGAAATATTTCATGTTATTATTTAGTATGATTTTATTAGTAGGTATTTTAATGGCCTGTAATTCTGAAGATGAAGAAGCAACTTCAGGATCTGACTCAGAGAGCTCTGAAAACACGGAGGAAACAGAAAGTGAAAATGAAGGAGAGGCTGAATCAGAAGAGCCAGTTAAGCTTATGTTCCACACACATGGGAATGAAGCATCTTATAATTGGTCAGAAACTATACCAGCATTTGAAGAAGCAAATCCTGGTATTGAAGTAGAATTAGTTATTTTGAGTGAAAAAGGGGATACAAATGAAGCACTGCAAAAGCTAGATCTTGCTGCTTCTTCTGGTGAGCAGTTAGATGTTTTAATGTTTAGTGACCCAGCATCTTACGCTCAACGCGTCGACCTTGGAATGGTAGCACCGATTGACGAATTTATTGAGGAAGAAGGATATGAAGTTACAGAAGAATATAAAGTTAATACCCAGCTTGGAGATAATTATTATGCACTTCCTGGCAAATTTAATCCTTGGTATGTCTTAGTGAATAAAGATCATTTAGATGAAGCAGGCTTAGAAATGCCAACTGACTGGACATGGGATGAATATGCTGATTATGCTAAACAGTTAACCACTGATGATCATTACGGAACTTTTTTCCACGGTCCACAGAACGGTGGTTGGATGGAATACATGAAATTAGCTTTAGCAAGTGAATCTGAAAACACCGACTTGCTAAAAGAAGATGGCACCTCAAACTTTGAAAATCCACTGTTTAAGAAAACACTTGAGTTACGCTGGCAAATGGAAAAAGAAGATCAATCTGCCACGCCATATACCGATATTATGTCACAACAATTACATTACCGGGATCAATTCTTTAATCAGGATGCAAGCTTAGTTATGATTGGAAGTTGGATGAATACTGAGCTCGGCGGGTCTGATCAGTTCCCACTTGAATTTAACGTTGGGGTCGCACCATACCCGAAAAATAATTCAGACGATGAAGGTGGCTATACTCCAGTAACAACGGATTATATGGCAGTTGCTTCGAATTCCGAGCACAAGGAAGCTGCATATAAATTTATCCGCTGGTATACAACAGAAGGGCAGGTTATTCAAGGTAAGAATATTCCATCTTGGAATGGAGTAGGTGATGATGAATTGGAAAATATAGTGAATATTATTTTAGATGATACAAGTAGCCCTGAAAAAGTAGATAAAGAAGCATTAATTTCGGTATTGAAAAATTCGAAGGCCTCTAAATTAGTACCACCTGCACCATATCAAGCGGAAATTTACGAAATGGTAAATGATGAATACGAAAAATTGATATACGAAGAGCAGGATATTGATGCAACCATTGACGCTATGCACGAACAAGCACAAGAAATTATAGCAAATAATGAATAACACTTGAAAAGATAATGAATGCGATTACAATAATGTAAGGGACGTTAATTCCGTTGTCCCCCAAAACATTCTTAGGAGTTAGGAGGATGAAGATGTGGGCTAGAATTCGGAGATTAACGTCTCCTTCTTTTCGTTTAAAAGTATTCCTATCTTCTTTGATTTGTATAGGTTTACCCGTAATTTTTTCGTTAACTTTTTATAGTTATTTAACGAGAGACGCTGTTGAAGAACAGGCAATTCAAAATGCAAAAAAAGAACTCGATTTAACAGAAGAAAATGTTTCGCGTATTTTAGAAGACATGATGAATGCTTCAAATTTTGTACAAATAGATTCAGAGTTAAATACCATTCTAAAAAATAAAGCAAATCTCTCCATAGAAGGTTCTAACGAGGAAAGCTATAGCGAATATATAGAAGATCGTCAAGTTCGAAAAACAATTGAAAATATTACGTTATTAGGAGAAAAATCGCATATAACGATTTTATTAAAAAACGGAAAGTATTACGCCAACTATTCTACTGCGCAATACGATCCTAATTCGCTATATCAGAAGAAATGGTTTAATGAATTAAAATCTTTAAATGGTTTTGAATCCTATTGGTCTGGGGCAGAAGAAACGGTTTTTTCTTATGAAAAATATTTAAATCCCTATCAACTTTCCGTAGGGAGAACGTTACGTGATAGTAATCAAGGAATTTATGGGTATGTAGTGGTTACATTGTTAGAATCTAAAATCAGTAATATATTAGACAATCAAAAACCACAGGAACAAACAATGATAATTGACGAAAATAATACTATATTGTCTCATAGAAATTCTGAGTATGTTAATCAACCTGCCTCTTTCTCTGATGACATAAATCTCAGCAAAAGCTCACAAATTGCAAGGTGGGATAATCAACAATATGTAGTTACTAGTAAGGAATTGACCACAAATAATTGGAAGCTTGTTTCTATCATTCCATATAAGGCAGCTACTTCTAATATAAATGCTATTTTTTCTAAAGTATTTGTTCTCTTAGCAATATCGTTTGCAATCTTTTTCGTTATATTAGCTTATTTAATAAATCGAATCACGAGGCCGTTACGCTATTTAGATCGCGTAGTTAAAAAGGTGCAAACTGGGGACCTATCCATTAGATCCAACGTTAAAAGTAAAGATGAGATAGGTGATTTTTCGCAATCATTAAATCATATGCTAGATCGAGTTAATGTCATGATTGAGGAAGTGAATGACACACATAAACGTAAAAGAAAAGCAGAGTTAGCTATGCTACAGGCACAAATTAATCCTCACTTTTTATTTAATGTGTTAAATTCTATACGAATGAAAGTATTGCGGTTTGGTGATAAAGACAGTGCTAGTATGATTCAATCTTTATCAAAATTACTCAGGTGGACGATTGATTATAAAGAAGATAAAATCACTTTTTTTGACGAAATTAGCTTAGTAAAAGACTATGTAAATGTAATGAATATGCGACAAAAAGAAAAAGTTGAATTAGATATAGATATATCATCGCAAGTATATAAGCAACTGGTACCACGCTTTCTTTTACAGCCATTAATTGAAAATTCGATTATTCACGGCTTAAATCAGAGTGCAGGTAATATACGTATAAATGGAAAAATGGAGAAAGATAACTTTCAAATAATGATTGAGGATAATGGGGTAGGAATAGGTAAAGAAAAATTACATGAATTAAATCAATGGATACATCACTCAGGCACGAATGAGCGATCCCATAATGGTTTCTCGAGTATTGGTATGACAAATGTATTTGAAAGGTTACAACTCTCGTATCAGGAAAAACCTCAAATGAAAATTGATAGTACAAGTGGTAAAGGCACAACGATTACCATAACGATTCCATTAGGTGGTGAAGATTATGTACAAAGTTATGTTGGTTGATGATGATTATCCTGCAATAGAATTCTTGACTGAAGCAATTGATTGGAATGCTTCGGGTTTTGAATTAGTGAGTACACATGAAAATGGAATGCTAGCATTTGAATATGCAAAAGAAAACCCTCCTGATGTACTAATTACTGATATCGGCATGCCAAAAATGGATGGTATTGAACTCACCAAACAGATGAAAAAATTAAAAGAAAATATACAAGTAGCTATTATATCTTGTCACAATGAGTTTGCATATGCTCAACAGGCATTAAAATTAAATGTGCAAGACTATATACTAAAGGAATCATTAGACCCAGATGATCTAAAAAGAATTTTACTAGATTGCAAGAAGCGGTTAGATAATAATGCTACCAATATGGTGAAAGTTAAAAAATTAGAGCACAAAGTTAAATTGAATCATGATTATGACAATCAAAAATTATTGAGGCAGTATATGCAAGGGACTTCAAATAAGTTTTTAACTTTGCTTGATAAAGATAGTAAATATATACCTGTATATTTTTATATCAATAACTATTACAAGGTAAAGAAAAATTTTATGTCCATTGATACGATGCAATTTGCTGTTTTGAATATTATAAAAGAAATAATTGATCAGCAAGAATTATCAAAAGTCTATTCTATTCACTATGAAGGTAATAAAGGATTTTTGTTTTATCATCATTCACTATCGATAAAAAATGATGTGTATAAAGAGCTAAATCACTTGTTAGCTCTATTGCAAACAGCAATAAATAAATATTTAGATATTCAAATTAGTTTTATGATTGGCAAGAAAGCAGATGCTAATTCCTTGAAAAAAGAAATTAGATCTTTAATAGAAAGCGAGAAACAGATTTTTTATTCGGTCACAAATTCATGCATGAAAAGACAAGATCGAATAGCTGATTATAATGGGGAAGAAATTTTTGAATTTTATCAAGAAGTATCAAATGAATTAAAGCAAGCAATTTTTCAGCGTGATATGAAGAATTTTGAGAAACATTTAAATAATTGGATCGAATTTTGTACTAGTAATAATTATAATCCCAAGGTAGTCAAAGAATGGTTTTTACGAATGATTTTGGATTTAAAGATGAGGTTGAGAACCATTCCGTATTTGCAATCAAATTATTCTGTGGAATCTCTACAAGAGGAAGTCTTCTTACTAGATAATATCTATGAATTAAGAGGTTGGTTAACAGAATATGCACAAAATTGTCTAGATGAAACGAAAGAGCAGTTGAAAAATAACTACCATAAGGACGTACTAAGTGCCTGTTATTATGTCTCTAACAATATTGAGAAAAAGCTTTCTTTAGATGAAATTGCAGAACATCTATTTTTAAATGCTAGCTATTTTAGTAGATTGTTTAAGAAAGAAATGCAAATTAATTTTGTGGAGTATGTAAAGCAGAGAAAAATAGAGCGGGCAAAAGAGTTACTTGAAATAACTAATGATTCTGTAGGATATATATGTCAGCAATTAGGCTATGATAATCAAAGTTATTTTATTAAAGTTTTCAAAAAAGTGGTTGGATGCACACCGCTTGAGTTTAGAGGAAATAAACAAAATGGGGTTTTCGCAAAATGAAATGGGAAGAAAATACTTGGTTCATAAAAGTTAGGGAAAAAATAAAAATAGATGCAAAAGAGATGGTCCAAGAACCCTCCTATGAAATACCCTTTTCTATTTATCGCCAATTCATGGAGAAAGGGGAGCGGCAAGAATATGAATCTTATTATTTTCGACGTAGAAAACGCTTGACCACCTTTGGGCTTCATCTTTATCTATATCCAGAAGAAAAAAAGTATGTAAATGCGTTAGAAAATGAAATATGGCAGGTTTGTAATGAATTTACCTGGTGTTTACCTGCACATGTAGATTCAACAAAGGAAGAACAAAGCTACGAAAATTATAAAAAGTCCTACACATCACAGTATACAATAGATTTATTTGCTGCTGAAACAGCATTTACTTTAGCGGAAATTGTAGCGCTTTTTGAAGAAAAATTAGATTCATTTTTAGTAGAGAAAATGAAAATAGAGATAGATAGACGAGTTTTCAGTCCATTTAAAAATAATCATTTTCACTGGGAAAAGGCTACACATAACTGGGCATCAGTTTGTGCGGGTTCGATTGGTGCAGCTGCGTTATACCTAATAGATGACCCTAAAGAACAAGAAAATATTTTAAATCGTGTAATAGAAACAATGGATTGTTATCTAGAAGGCTTCGAAAAAGACGGAGCATGTACAGAAGGGTATGGTTACTGGCAATATGGATTTGGATATTTTGTTTATTTTGCTGATTTACTCTTGCGATATAAAAGGATTAACTTGTTTGAAAAAGCAAAAATTGAAGCAATTGCAATGTTTCAACAAAAAATATTTATTAATCAAGACAATGTCGTGAATTTCTCAGATGCACAAGTAAAAGCTAAGCCTCGGATAGGATTTACTCATTATTTACATCAAGTTTTTCCGAAGGTACATGTACCACTAAATGAATTAGGTGAAAAAGATATAGTTGATCACTGTGGACGTTTTGCACCTGCTATAAGAGAACTATGGTGGTTTGATTTTACTGAAAGCGGAAAGCATTGGCCAGAAGAAAACTATCTTTTTGAAAACTCTGCAATTTTCTTATCTAGAAGGCAGGTTGAAAATACACGGTATGCTTTTTCGGTAAAAGGCGGCCACAATGCAGAGCCCCATAACCACAATGACATTGGTCATTTTATTTTATTTGCAGGCGATACTGTATTCTTACGTGATTTAGGGTCTGGTCAATATAATAAAGATTACTTTAGTGAGAAGCGGTATACATTCATTTGCAACAGCGCAGAAGGACATTCTATTCCATTAATAAACGGAAATTATCAACAAGAAGGCAAACAGCATAAAGGAAATATTACAGAAGTGACGGAAAATAGTGCCTATGATCAAATTCAATTAGACTTAAGTGAAGCATATCCTGATTCATCGTTATTAACGTTTAATCGAACTTTTACTTGGGAAAAGAGTGAAGGTTTAGCATTGCTGTTAAAGGATTCTTTTATTTTCTCAAAACAACCAATGTCATTAATAGAATCCTTTATTATAAAAGACTTGCCGCACGAGATAGTAGACGGTGGAATTCTTGTATATGGAAAAAAGAAAATATTAAAAATATCTTTTTCAAGTGATTTATTGATCCCAAATATAGTGAAAAAAAGTTTTATTAATCATCAAGGAAATGAGGAATATTTTTTACATGTGTTATTCGACACAATAAAGGTAAATGAAAAAATAGTACTAGCCTTCAAATTTGAATTTTTAGATCGTGACTCTTAGTTAAGTGTGAGGACTAATGCATGTATCTCCTTTCTATGTGAATCATTCATAGAGCAGAAGATACATGCAATTTTTAAATATTTTAGCCAATAAAAATAAAACTAGTAATTATTTTTAAAGCGAAGAATCGATAAAGAATAAAACTTCCATTCCAGTATATTGACAAGTATAATCCCTAGATCTATTATAAGTATAACGATTAAACAAAGTCTGGAAAGAGGAAAGAATTTGTTTAAATTTCCACTCTAGAATTCTAGCTTCAAGTGAGTTGAACAGCTATATTTAATAAAGGGTGATTACAATGACAGTAACGATTTCAGATGTAATAAAACAATTAACAAAATCAATAACCCCAATAGAAAATTCGGTTGATAAGCTATTGTATGGAAAGTCTGAGAAAGTAGTTTCAAAACTGGCTTTTTGTTTTATGCCTACCTTTGAAGTCCTTCAGCAAGCGGTCGACAAAGATGTGAATTTATTAATTTGCCATGAAGGGCTTTTTCATAGTCATACTAAAAAAGAATTATCTAGTGTAGCAGAAAAGAAAATACATTTAATAGAATCATCAGGTATTGCAATATTTCGGCTTCATGATTATGTACATAGATATAAACCAGATGGAATTATGGAAGGTATGCTTCATAAACTTGAATGGAAAAAATATGTGGAAATAAACTATCCAACGGCAACCACATTAAATTTACCAAGCATGACAGTAGGGAAAGTGATTAATGATGTAAAAAGAAAATTAAACATACCATATGTTCGTTATGTTGGAAATTTATCTACTACTTGTAAGCGAGCAGGGATATTAGTCGGTTATAGAGGTTCTGGTTCAAGAGTAATCCCTTTATTTGAGAACAATAAGTTAGATCTTGTTATTTATGGAGAAGGTCCAGAATGGGAAACTCCTGAATATGTGCGTGATGCCAATTCACAAGGAATCGAAAAAGCCTTAATTATATTAGGACATGCGGAAAGTGAAGAACCAGGCATGGAATTCATGGCAGAATATATCCAAAAAGCAATACCGCAAATTTCTGTTTCCTTTATTTCTTCAAAATCTTATATTCATGTTTTATAGAATAGATATATTATTAGACATAGAAATTTTCTATTTTATTTTTCCTTTGATTCATTTTGATTTTAAAAATGGGAGCGAGTTGAGCTTGAAATCTATACTTTTTCCTGAGAATTAAAAAGCCAGCAGACTTCAAACTAAGTCTGTTGGCTTTCCTAAACTTTATTTTTTATACGGTTCTATAGGTTGAATGGTGCCATCATCATTATAATTTAATTCAGCATATTTTACAGATCGTTTATGATTTACACCATCTGATAAAGAGCAATCATGATAAAATAAATACCATTTATTTTGGAACTCAACAATGGAGTGATGGGTTGTCCATCCACTGACTGGTGGCAGGATTGTCCCTTTAAATGTGAATGGTCCAGTCGGACTTTCGCTTACAGCATATACAATTTTATGTGTAGTACCAGTGGAATAGGATAAATAATATAATCCATTATATTTATGAACCCATGCACCCTCAAAAAATCTACGGTCTTCATCTTTAGCAAGAATAGGGTTACCATCCTCATCTAAAATAGAAATTTCTCTTGATTTCCCTTTAAAGGAAAGCATATCAGGTGTTAGTTCAGCCACTATTGGACCAAGTGCGGGTTCAGTAGGCATAGGTCCTTCAGCATTCGGATCAAAATTCCCCTTTTGCCATTTCTCAAGTTGTCCACCCCATAGGCCACCAAAATAAATATAGGATTTATCATCTTCATCGACCAAAACTGCTGGATCAATACTAAAACTACCATCTATATAATTTTCTTCTGCCTTAAAGGGTCCTGCTGGTTGTTCACTTGTTGCTACACCTATTCTAAAGATGCCATCTTTGTCTCTTGCTGGGAAAAACAAATAGTACGTATCATTCTTATAAGCTGCATCAGGAGCCCAAAGTTGTTTGCTTGCCCAAGGTACGTCCTTCACATGGAGTACTTCCCCATGATCTTTACAAACACCATCAATGTCATCCATTGACAGCACATGATAGTCTTCCATCGCATATTGATCACCATTGTCATTTGATGGTCCATCATGGTCCAGGTCATGTGACGGATAAATATAAAGCTTACCTTCAAAAACATGTGCTGAAGGATCCGCGGTAAAAATATGTGTAACTAAAGGTTCATTAGGCTTATTTTTTCTTTCCATTTTAACCCTCCGTGAAATAAATTTGATTACAATAATAGTATACGTGAAAACGAGAACTTTGTACACTGGATAAACTAACTTCTACAATACAATTGATTTAAAAAAAGAAATATTTTGTGAATCTGAGCAAATTTTAGATTTCTAAGGGAGTATAAAGGAGGGATATGTGAATTTGTTATCCCGGAGACAGTGAGGTAATTGATAGTAACCTTTTAAAAAAGTTGATTTTTTTATATCACAAAAAAAGATGCACTCCAAAGAGCACATCTTTAAGCTAGCATTATATGTAGAGCGAGCTTACCGATTGTTGTTCGTAAAGTCTTACAATTGCCTCTGCTACAACAGGAGCAACAGTTAATTGTGTAATTTTATCAATTCTTTTTTCCTCGGAAAGCTCAATGCTGTTAGTTACGATCAATTCTTTAATAGGAGCGTTCTGTACATTACTTAAAGCTAATCCAGAAAGGACTGGATGTGTGGTGCAAGCGTAAACTTCTTTAGCTCCATTTTCAATTAAAGCTTTTGATGCTGATGTAATTCGTCTCCCTGTATCGATGATATCATCGATGATAATGGTTGTTTTTCCTTTTATGTCTCCGACAATATTGATAGAAGAGGCATTTTCACGGGGGCCACGTCTATCGATAATAGCAATTGGCGCTTTTAAAAGATCAGCTAACTGACGGGCACGGGAAACACTCCCATGGTCAGGTGAAACGACTACGATATCTTCTAGATTTTTTTCTGCTAAATAATCTGAAATAATTGGTACTGCTGTAACAGGATCCACTGGTATATTAAAAAATCCTTGTGCTTGTGGAGCGTGTAAATCAATGGAAATAACTCTTGTCGCTCCTGCTTTTTGAATTAAGTCAGCAACTAATTTTGCTGTGATCGGTTCGCGTGCACGTGCCTTTCGGTCTTGTCTAGCATAACCAAAGTACGGAATAACCAGATTAATTGTTTTAGCGGAAGCTCTCTTTAATGCATCAATCATGATTAGTAATTCCATAATATGATTATTTACAGGTTCACTTGTCGATTGAATGACATATACATCGCATCCTCTGATACTTTCCTCGATGTTGATTTGAACTTCTCCATCACTAAATGTTTTAACAGCAGACTTCCCTAAATCAATTCCGATTTCTTTTGCAATCTCTTCTGCTAAGGCGAGGTTAGAATTTAATGCAAATACTTTTAAGTTTGAATTGTGATATGATGTGGACAAAAAGCGAACCTCCCGAATTTTTGTTAGAATATGTAGAATATTAAATAATTGTCTACTTTAGATTATCGCAAAAAGTCGAGCCTGAAACAAGTTATTAATAAAAAGAATGTATAAGTGTTATGATTTGTTTTGTTTGTTTAGCCAATAATTCAGAACTGTGCTCCATACAAGCTTCTAGACTTAGTGGTTTATTTACGATCGAGAAGCAACCATTAAATTTTTCTCTAAGCTTATCACTGTCATCACCAAGGCTCCCTGAGATTAACAGGATAGGAATATCGTGCTTATTGGCAAGATCAGCAATATATCCAGGTGCTTTACCAAACAGTGTTTGTTGGTCACTTTGTCCTTCTCCAGTTATAACTAAGTCACTTTTCTTTAGGGTTTCTTCTAATAATGTTGCTTGGGCAATTAATTGAGCTCCTGACACTAATTCTCCACCAAGGGCAAGGAGAGCAAAGCCTAAGCCACCAGCAGCTCCTGCACCAGGGATGGTCTTAAGTGATAAGTTTCGGTCTTTTTCTAATAAAGAACCAAAATTATCTAATGCCTTATCTAAAAACTCTACTTGTTCAGCTGTACCACCCTTTTGAGGTCCATATATATAACTTGCACCGTTTGGTCCGCATAATGGGTTATCTACGTCACAAGCTACTTTAATCGAAATTTCATCTAAACGTGGATCTAAATGTTCTGTACTTATTTTATGTATGTTTTTTAGGTCACTACCAAAGCCTGTTAATGTATTGCCATCCTCGTCCCAAGCTCTTAAACCTAAAGCTTGTAACATTCCTAGCCCACCGTCATTTGTTGCACTTCCACCAAGACCAATAATAAAAGAGGTGCAGCCACGTTCTAGACCATCTAAAATTGCCTCCCCAATTCCATAGGTAGTTGTATACTCCGGATTTCTTTTTTCGTTAGGTACTTGTGTTAATCCAGCTAATAGAGCAGTTTCTATAATAGCAGTATTTCCATCGATGATCGCATACGATGATTGTATCGAGTTGCCCAAAGGTCCAGAACAGGTAAGCTGAATTTCTTTGCCTTCAGTTGCTGATAAAATTGCCTCGATGGTGCCTTCTCCACCATCTGCCATCGGTTTGATAGTTACTTCGTCATTGCAAATCTCTTTGATGGCTTCTCGCATGATTTTCGCAGCTTCCATTGAAGATAAACTTCCTTTAAAAGAATCAGGTGCTAATAAAATATTCATGAGGGTCCCTCCAAGTTTTTGAATGCGTTTTCTCGATTATACCAAAAAAAACAGCTTTCTTTTAGTTGTTTATTCAATTAAAAATTGCAGTTTTTAAGGGTTTCTGCTTGTTTATTAAATCCGCTATTTGATCGTATGATTTAAATATGCGCTATTAAAATAAAAAATTTTTTTGTTTAATGCGTATCATTTCATATAAAAAAGGATAGCACTATAGGCTATCCTTGTGAGATTCAAGCTTCTCTATTAATAAAAGATTGTTTGGATTTCATTGATTTGCGCATTTCAAGTAGCATGATTGTAAATGCAATATGTCCATATATTAGGTTGGCGTAGAAAAAGACCCATAGGAACGATTCAGCTCCTGAAATTCCAGTTGTCACATACTTGATGAACACAAACCATGCAGCTAGGATAAAGGGTATCTGACCGATAGCGGTTTTTTTCCAATTATCAGCCCATAATAATAGTGGCGTGGCACTAAATATAAACAAGAAAATTAATAATATATCCATTATTTGTTCCTCCTCGTTGTAGTTTTTATGCATTTAGGCATTTAAAATTTAAGTTGTAAGTGGTTACAAATATAGTATATCATTTTTGTTCATAAATTTGTAACAATTAATTCGAAAAGTTGTCACATTTATAAAAATTTTATTTTTAATGTGAATGAAAGAAAAAAACATTGAGGGCAGCAATACTAATAGGAAATTTTGCGAGAGGTGGAATTCATTCCATTTTCCTTTTCATAGAAAAACCCCCAACGCAAGTCAATACGTTGGGGGTTAGGAAAGAATCAACCAGTGTTACGAAGACCAGCAGCAACACCATTAATAGTAAGCAATGCTTCCATTAATAATTCATTTGCTTGCTCATCATCTTCTTCACCGCTTCGAACTTGTGAAACGAGTTGAACCTGTAATTGATTCAATGGATCCACTAGTGGGTTACGAAGACGAACAGATTCTTTGATATTTGGTTGGTGATCAAGAAGCTCGTCTTGCTCCGTGATTTGTAAGACAACATCCTTTGTTACTTGATATTCTTCAGAAATAGCACCAAAAATACGATCTCTTATTTCTGTATCTTTTACCATATTGGCATATTCCTTCGCAGTTTCTAAGTCTGCTTTTGTTAGTGCCATTTGTAAATTGTTTATCGTAGCTTTAAAGAATGGCCAATGATTGTACATTTGTCTTAGCTCATCGATGTTATTTGTTTTATCTAGATATTTTTTAAATCCTGTTCCGGCAGCGTACCAAGCAGGTAGCAATTGTCTACTTTGTGTCCAAGCAAATACCCATGGAATGGCACGAAGGTCTTCAAAACGGCTACTGCCTTTACGCTTCATAGGTCTTGAACCAATGTTTAATGCACCTAGTTCATGAAGTGGTGTTGCTTCATTGAAATACGTGATAAAACCTGGATCCTTGAAGATGAGCTGCTGATATTTATCTAACGCATACTCGGAAATTTCAGCCATTGTATGCTCTTCTTGTTCGGTTGGTTGCATGGATTGTCCATCCTCATTATTAAGCCCCATAATAGAGGTCAACAATGTGGAGGTTGCTTGCTCCAGACTTCTATATGCAATGTCATGTAGCAAGTAACGAGATGAAAGTACTTCACCTTGTTCTGTAATCTTTACACCATCACCTAATGTAACTGCTGGTTGTGATAATAGGCTGGAGTAAAGTGGTCCGCCACCACGACCTAATGATCCGCCACGTCCATGGAAGTATTTTAATTTTAATCCATGATTTGAAGCAATATCATGAATCTCTTGTTGTGCTTTATAAAGCTCCCAGTTCGCTGTGATGTTACCACCATCTTTACTACTATCGGAGTAACCAAGCATAATTTCTTGTAAGTCGCCGCGCGCACTTAAATGCTTACGGTATAAAGGTATATCTAATATCTTCTTCATCATTTCTGGACCATGTTTAAGGTCATCAATTGTTTCAAGTAGAGGTGCCACATGTATGCGACTAACTACCTTACCGTTTGGATAGACACGATATAGTCCAGCTTCCTTAGCAAGTACTAATACTTCAAGTAAATCACTAACAGAAGTAGTCATACTAATAAGATAGACCTCAATTGCACGTAGACCAAAAGTATCCTGTGCACGTTTAATCATACGGAAAGTATCGATTACTTCTGAGGTATCTGCATTAAATTCATCATATATAGAAATAAGTGGTCTTGGATTCTCAAGTACTTTAGTTAAAACTTTTACTTTTTCATCCTCATCTAATGCCTTATAATCCTCTGAAATGTTAACCTTACGAAGTATTTCAGTTAAGGCAGATTCATGCTCACCACTATGGTTTCTTACATCTAAGGACGCTAAATGGAATCCAAATAGATCTACTTGACGAATCACTTTACGCAAAAGCTTAATAGGGTTGTGATTTGGATGATGCTTCACCATACTATCTCGAATGAGATAAAGATCCTCTAACAGTTCTTCAGCCTTTTGATAACCAAGCTTATGATCTTCGCGTGTATAGGCTAGCTTTTTAAGCATTAAAGAAAGCTTGTCTCGATATACTTCATCCTGTTTATGCCAACCATCGTATTTTAAATCTTGCTTGTCTTTTTTGATAGATTCTACAAGCTCTTCGCTTACTTCTATTTTTTTAGCAGAATGGCTCAAACGACCATGTAAGGTTTCTAACGCTTCATTATACTTTTCTAAAGCAAGCTCACGATGACGTTTTAATGTTTCAAAGGTTGTAGTCGCTTTAACATTTGGGTTACCATCTCTATCTCCACCGATCCATGAACCGAAGCGAAGGAAGGAAGGAATATCCCATCGTTGATTATATTTTTCATATAAGAGATCTTCTAAATCTTCATGAATTCGTGGTAGCACATCAAATAATACTTTATCAAAGTAGAAAAGACCGTTTGAAACTTCCTTCATAACAGAAGGTTTTTTCTCTCTGATTTCCTGCGTTTGCCAAAGAATTGTAATTTCATTTGCAATACGTTCTTTGATTATTTTTTTCTCATAGCGTGTATAGGCGTAATCCCAATTAGTTAATAAATCAGCGATGCGCTGATGAATTTGTAAAATCGTTCTTCTTGTTGCTTCTGTTGGGTGAGCGGTAATAATAAGCTCCAGCGATAATTTTTCTAAAAGCCCTGAAATTTGATCAGGGGTAATATCATTATCTGTAAGTTCCTTGACCGCTGCTTCTAATGAACCAGGTTGAATAATATTAGCATCCTGAGCCTGATACTCTCTACGTCTTCTAGTTCTATAATTTTGCTCCGCAATGTTTAACAAATGTAACTGTACAGAAAATGCACGGATTACATTAGGTCGAATGGAAGGATTAAGCTTACTTATCTCATCTTTAATTTCTTTATAAACTTCCTTATCCTTTGTTTCTCTGAGGTTGATGGACAGTGTTCTAATTTTATTTACTTTTTCAAGTAAAACTTCTCCACCTTCGTTTAGAAGGACATCGTCCAGTATCTTACTTAAGTAATCTGCATCTCTTAATATAGATACACTATTTTTTTCTTGTAGATTTTCTTCCATGTTTCACACTTCCTTTCCATGTTGTTTGTGCTTGAGTTTCATTATATTTTGTTTAATTGCTTGCTTTCCTGATCGTTTTTAGAAGGTAGGCGTGAATCCTTCGTTGATAAGAATAGTTTAGATGTTTATTTTGGAATAGGTATTTTACTCCAATATACACATCTATTTATTCTTCCATAATGCGGATGAAGTAAATAATAGAGGACTAGGCAAAAAGCTTTCCTATTTGCGTGATGAGTACTTCAAATAGGACTTGAAAATTTCAACCCAAAATTAATGATAACATGTTTTTTATAAAAAAATAAGTAATTCACTTATTCATTTACAATATTATCCAATCAAAAAGTATAATTGATCTAATTCTGCGATTGTTTTAATCACGCTTATTTTGTCGAAAAAAGTTACAGGGTAGTGAGAGCTGAAGTCTTGATACAAAAATAGTGTAAGCGAATACTAAAAATTTAGCAAATATTAAAAATATTTTGTGGTAGGGCACAGGTTTGCTATTATTGAATTAATCGCAAAAAGTTATCATTATTTTAACGATTAGTTAATTCTTATAGAAATTTACTTAAAGAATTTATTGGAGGGAATAAAATGGAGAAGTATATATTGGCAATTGATCAGGGAACTACGAGCTCACGTGCTATATTATTTAATCACGCGGGGGAACGTATTGCTACAGGGCAAAAGGAATTCGAACAATTTTTTCCTAGGTCAGGCTGGGTGGAGCAGGACGCAAATGAAATATGGACTTCTGTCTTAGCATGTATTGCAGACGTGTTTAGAAAAGCCGATGTGCATGCGTCTCAAGTAAAAGGAATAGGCATTACCAATCAAAGGGAAACTACTGTTATATGGGATAAGCACACTGGAAAACCTATTTACAGAGCAATCGTGTGGCAATCGAGGCAAACGGATGAGATATGTCAACAACTAAGAGAAGAGGGCTATACCAATTTATTTAGATCGAAAACTGGGTTATTAATAGATGCTTATTTTTCAGGAACAAAAATAAAATGGATATTAGATAATGTGGAAGGCGCTAGAGAAAGGGCAGAGGCAGGGGATCTTTCATTTGGAACGATCGATTCTTGGCTTGTATATAAATTAACTGGTGGAAAAGCTCACGTGACAGATTACTCTAACGCTTCAAGGACATTATTATATAACATTTATGATTTAAAATGGGATCAGGAATTATTGGATGTTTTGACCATTCCAAAAAGTATGCTTCCTGAGGTGAGACCGTCTTCAGAGGTTTATGGTGAAACGGTTAGCTATCATTTTTTTGGGGAAAACGTACCAATTGCCGGTATGGCAGGCGACCAACAGGCTGCATTATTTGGGCAAGCCTGTTATAAAAAAGGGATGGTAAAAAACACGTATGGAACAGGTTGTTTTATGCTGATGCACACGGGTGAAGAGCCTGTTAAGTCGGATCATGGACTTTTAACCACTCTTGCTTGTGGATTTGACGGAAAAGTAGAGTACGCACTAGAGGGAAGTATTTTTGTAGCTGGTTCTGCAATACAGTGGTTACGTGATGGGATGCGGATGATCAAAAAGGCAGCGGATACAAAGAAGTACGCAGAGCGGATTACTTCTACTGATGGTGTCTATTTCGTGCCAGCATTTGTTGGGTTAGGAACACCTTACTGGGATAGTGATGCTCGTGGAGCGGTATTTGGATTGACAAGAGGAACAACGAAAGAGCATTTTATCCGTGCTGCATTAGAAGCACTTGCTTATCAAACGAAGGATGTGCTAGATGCTATGGTCACTGATTCAGGTATGGAAGTTTCTGCTTTACGAGTAGATGGAGGAGCTGTATATAATGATTTTCTTATGCAGTTTCAAAGTGACATAGTAGGAGTACCGGTGGAAAGGCCAATCATCAATGAAACCACTGCTTTAGGGGCAGCTTATTTAGCTGGTTTAGCGGTAGGGTTTTGGAAAGATCGTGATGAAATAGAGCAACAATGGAAAAAAGAAATTACCTTTGAACCTTTAATGGAAGAAAAAGAACGGAAAGACTTGTATAATGGATGGAGGAAAGCAGTGGAAGCAACACGTGTTTTTAAATGAAATAAGTTTCGATGATAGAAGGAGGAGTAAACTATGGGGACATTTTCTAGTTTAAATCGGAATAAGCTCTATCAAGATATCGAACAAAAAAAGGTAGATTTACTCGTCATTGGTGGCGGTATTACTGGTGCAGGAATCGCTTTAGATGCTGTAAGGAGAGGCTTAACCGTAGGCCTTGTAGAGATGCAAGACTTTGCAGCAGGAACCTCGAGCAGATCGACAAAACTCGTTCATGGAGGACTCCGTTATCTAAAACAATTTGAAGTAAAAATGGTATCAGAAGTTGGAAAAGAACGTGCAATTGTATATGAGAACGGACCGCATGTAACGACACCTGAATGGATGATGCTTCCGTTTTATAATGGAGGCACATTTGGACCACTGATGACTAATGTGGGTCTGCGTGTTTATGATTTTTTAGCAGGTGTAAAAAAAGAAGAACGAAGGAAAATATTAACAAAAGAAGAAGCGTTAGAAAAGGAGCCGCTTTTAAAAGGCGAAGATCTTAAAGGCGCAGGTTACTATGTCGAATATAAAACGGATGATGCTCGTCTAACTATAGAAGTTCTTAAAAAAGCCGTAGAAAATGGAGCACACGCTCTCAATTATGCAAAAGCGCAACAATTCATATATGAAGAAGAAAAAATAACTGGGGTGGAAGTAGAAGACCAGTTAGATGGTTCTAAACACATTTTCCATGCCAAGTATGTGGTCAATGCTACTGGACCATGGGTAGATACGTTAAGAGAAAAAGACCATTCCAAACACGGGAAGTCCTTGCAGCTTACTAAAGGGGTGCACTTGGTATTTGACCAAGCAAAATTTCCGCTGAAACAAGCTATTTATTTTGACACACCAGATGGACGAATGGTATTTGCTATTCCGCGTGACGGTAAGGCGTATATAGGGACTACTGATACGGTATTTAAAGGTGATATCAGTCAACCACCTGTTAACGAAGTGGATCAAGCTTATGTATTAGATGCCATCCAATTTATGTTTCCAAACCTGGGTTTAAAAGAAGAGGATATTGAGTCTAGCTGGGCAGGATTACGCCCGTTAATACATGAAGATGGAAAAGACCCATCAGAAATTTCTAGAAAAGATGAGATATTCGAATCTGATTCAGGACTTATTTCCATGGCTGGAGGAAAATTGACTGGTTACCGTAAGATGGCGGAAGAGGTATTGGAATTAATTACTTCTAAAATGAAAGAAAAGGAAGGCATATTTTATGGACCAAGTAATACGATAGATTTACCTTTATCGGGTGGAGATGTTGGCGGGTCTATTGGCTTTGTTTCTTTTAAAAAGGAATGGATTAAAAAAGCGGTACAGGACGGTTTGGAGGAAGAAGATGCAGAAAATATTGTGAATCGATATGGCTCTAACGCATCGATTATTTTAGAAAACTATAAAAAGGTCAGCGCCCATCCTTTTTCCGAAAAATTAAGTCCTGTCACAGAAGCAATCCTACAATATAGTATGGAGTATGAAGCGGTATGTAAACCGATAGACTTCTTTAACCAACGTACGAGTGCTCTATATTTTAATATTGGATGGATTGAACGTGTAAAGCCAGAAGTAATTAAGTATATGCAGGAAAAATTAAATTGGCCAGATGAAATTAAGGCTCGTTATGAGCAAGAGTTAACAGAAGCAATTCAAGGTGCTAAGCCTATTATACCAAGCTATAGTTAAATTTTTTTTATTATAAATAGAGGAGCTGGTGAACGGTTTGAAAAAATTAATCAATCATCCAGAACAAGTCGTAGAAGAAATGATAGAAGGCATTCTTTTAGCACACCCTGGTCGTTTTGAAAGAATAGAAAAAACGACGGTACTCACTCGAAAAAGCACAGTACAGCTTAATAAGGTCGGCTTAGTAAGTGGCGGCGGAAGCGGACATGAACCCGCTCATGTAGGTTATGTTGGAGAAGGCATGCTAGATGCTGCAGTGTTTGGTGAGGTGTTTACTTCACCTACACCAGACCAAATTCTAGAAGCCATTAAAGCGGTAGATTATGGTAAAGGTGTATTATTAATTATAAAAAACTACACCGGAGATGTGATGAACTTTGAAATGGCACAAGAACTAGCTGAAGCAGAAGGCATTCAGGTTGAAAAAGTAATTGTAGCGGATGACGTAGCCGTAGAGGATAGTACTTTTACGATTGGTAGAAGAGGTATTGCGGGTACGGTTTTGGTACATAGGATTGCTGGAGCTATGGCGGAAACTGGCGCCACCCTGCAGGAAGTAAAGGAAGCGGCAGAGAAAGTGATAAACAACGTTAGATCTATGGGGATGGCAATTTCTGCTTGTACTGTGCCTGCTGCAGGTAAGCCTAGCTTTCAATTAGCTGATGACGAGATGGAAATTGGAATTGGTATTCACGGAGAACCTGGTATCAATCGTACCAAGATACAGTCCTCTAAAGAAGTAGCTTCTATTTTAGTGAATAAGATACTAGCGGATTTTAATTATGAAAATAGTGAGGTAGCAGTCTTGATTAATGGGCTAGGAGCAACTCCGGAAATGGAGCTGTATATTCTTAATAAAGAGGTGCAAAGGATTTTAACAGAAAAGAATGTAGCGATTTATAAAACCTGGGTTGGAGAATATATGACATCTCTTGAAATGTCTGGGGTTTCTGTAACTCTATTAAAGCTTGATAATCAAATGAAAGAATTGTTTGCTCAAAAAGTAAATACCTTAACATTTCAAGAATAAGAGGAGTGGATGAATTAAATGGAATTAACGGTTGATATGGCTATAAATTGGATGGAAATAGCAAGAGATAAATACAAAGAAAATAAAGAAACATTGACGATGCTGGACCAAGCGATTGGTGACGGTGACCATGGTATTAATATGGCAAGAGGGTATCAAGCTGTAGTGGAGAAAATAGCTGAAACTGAGTATGATCATCCTGCTGATGTACTAAAAAGTGTTGCAATGACATTAATGGCTAAAGTAGGTGGAGCTTCAGGTCCGTTATATGGTACTGCATTTATGAATATGTCAATGGTAATGAAGGGTAAAACAGTGGATCAAAAAGTATTAAAAGAAGCTATTGATCACGCGATTACTGGTATGAAGCAAAGAGGGAAATCAGAAATTGGTGAAAAAACATTGCTCGATGTCTGGGATCAAGTTTCTTCCTATTTAGACAGTGAGGATTTAAGTGAACCGAAAGAAATTATAGAAGTTTGTCAAGCGGTAGTCGAGGATACCAAACAGATCCAAGCAACAAAGGGTCGTGCTTCCTATCTAAATGAGAGATCAATCGGGCACGAGGATCCTGGCTCCATGTCCTCCTTTTATTTATTTGAAGCGCTAGCTGAAGTTTTAGAAAAGGAAGCGACGGTCTGATGGAATACGTAGGTGTCGTAATAATTTCACATAGTTCAAAGCTTGCGGAGGGTCTACTGGAGCTCATTAGACAAGTGATCAAAGATGTACCAGTTGCTACAGCTGGAGGAACTGAAGACGGGGAAATCGGAACGAGTATGGAAAAGATACATGAAGCTATTTCGAGCGTGATGTCAGAAAAAGGTGTAATTGCACTTTACGATTTGGGAAGCGCTAGAATGAATGCAGAAATGGCAGTTGAATTCAATCAGCTTGAAAATGTAACGATCGCAAATGGTATACCATTAGTGGAAGGGTCTTATGTTGCAGCAGTAGAGTCAAGTATCGGAAAATCTCGAGAGGAAATAGAAGAAGCTATTCAGAAAGTGAAGCAAATGGAAATATAAAGTAAGGTGGATCTACTAATAAATACTTAGGGTGATGTTAAAATGTATCAGCTTAAAACAAAAGAAAATGATAAAGATGTCATCGAATTTATTGAGCAAGTAGAAAGCCCTAAAAAAAGAGAAGATGCTTATCGCTTATTAGATATTTTTACAGAAACGACAGGGTACGAGGCAAAAATGTGGGGAGCAAGTATAATTGGGTTTGGATCCTACCATTATAAATACCCAACTGGTCATGAGGGCGATGCAGCGTTAGTAGGTTTTTCATCTCGCAAAGCTAAAATCAGTCTTTATTTTGCCACTGGTGATACGGAGCGTGCTGAACTATTGAATAAGTTTGGAAAGCATACTTCAGGTAAAGCCTGTGTCTATATTAATAAAGTCGATGATATCGATGTAGATGTGTTAAAAGCTTTAATTCATCAGTCGATTGATTTTCTGAAAGCTACTTTTCCAGAAAAATAAGATGATCAAAAAAGACAGAGCGATTTTTTGCTCTGTCTTTTATTAAGGTAGGAAAGTATATAATCGTTGGTATTACAACATTTTGGTAGCTTATTCACGTTTTAAATGTGAAATAAACAAAGAGATTGTGGACTAGTAATGTTGTATATTATGAGCGTTATCGTGTGCAAGGAAATCGCTTCGGCTGTCCACTTCCCTTTCCGTAGGGTTTTCCCTTCAGCTAACTTCTCCAAGCATAGAACGCTTGAAAAAGTGGATCTTCAGGTAAAACGTTCCCACAGGAGTGGAAGTGGACGCCTACGCTGAATCAAGTTCTACAATGTTTGTAACAGCTAGTATTTTGGATTGATACACGAAAACAAGTAATCTGCTAATAAGTATAGCTTTCCTTCTTACCATTTATTTTAAGTGACACGAAGGAATGGCCATCCTGTTTATTTCGAAAATACCAAATAGGTCAATAATCATTATGCTCCTGATGTGACTTGATCCTTGATCAGAAGTGAAAGGACCGGGTGGGTTTTCCCGATTTTTCTAAAGGTATAAATTTTTTTAAAAAAGGTTAAAGATAAATTTAATTGATGGAAAGTTGTCTTGATTTTTTAGTTAGCACGTAACTCCTTCAAGAAAATGTAATGGTTTCTCCAATTTCACTCCACTCAACACCCAATTCATTCGGGAGACTTTCTTGTCTATAACATTGCTTTAATGTCTCACTCAACCCTTGAACTGTAGTTAATTTACGTTCGTCGTCATAAGCAATCCAGTGGTTCGGGAAAACAGGAATCTCTTTTACTGATTGATGCATCGCATAAATGGCATTTACATGACTAGAAGCTGCTTCTAATCCACAAAGAATATCCTTATGATTATGTTTAATAGCTTCTATACACACTGTCAATTTTTCTAAATGATTATGCTCAGGATCCTCATACTTTTTTACTGTTCCATCCTTGAATTCTACAATGATATCAGAGGTGGAACCATCTGGATGATACTTAATCATCGCATTTTCGAACGTTAGTGTATATTTTGGTCGGTACTCTTTTTCAACCGCATGTGAGGCTAAATAAGTAATATCTACATTATTTGTTGTTTTAATTTTCACAGCGCAGGTATCAAATGTTTCGATTGGATTGGCGCGATATAATTCAGCTGTTAAGGATTGAATGGTAGCGCTTTGGTCAATTTTTTCTCCACTTAAATAAAATAAATGGTGAAGAAAATGAGCTGTTGCATTATTAGCTACACTATCGAATATCATGTCACCATTTGCACTATATTTTTTACCTGCCCAGCTTGATCGATTATAGTAATCTTCATTTCTTGGCCAAAGTACCAGACTTTTCATTGACAGAGGTTTCCCGAATTCTCCATTTAAGATATCTTGTTTTAGTGATTGAACTGATTTTGTAAACGACCAGTTAAAACCAATTGCTAAAAATTTTCCTGTTTTATCTCTTGATTTCTTCATTTCTGTTAAATGCTCTGGGTTAGCAGTCACTGGCTTTTCGCATAAAACATGACTACCATGTTCCATTGCATAACAAGCTTGGTCTTTATGTAGGTGAATAGGTGTCGAGATAATTGCTAGATCCGCTTCTTGTTCTTCATAAAAGTCTTCAATTGAATTGTAAATAGGAATATTTTTATCCATGATAGTCTGATAGGCTGGAGCATGTTTAGGGTTAATTTCCACAACTCCTTTTACGTATGCGCTTACATCTGTACTCTCTAAAAGGGTCTTTGCATACATATTTCCATATCCGCCTATCCCTACTAATAATACAGAAACTTCTTTTGTCATCACTTTCGCCTCACTTTAATTATTTCTGAATCTATTATAGCTATGATAATATATAAGCAATATACCATAACTTCCTGATATTTGCAGGGGGGAGTTATAAAATGCTCGGAATCATGAACAAAAAAGAAGGATATTTGGAGGATGTTCCATGAAAAAAGAGTTGGATTTAACCCACATTGGAATTCGATTATATGAAAGTAAACATCAAGCAGGTGACGAAGTACTCGAGCATTATCATGGATTTTATCAACTGCTATATGTACTAGAAGGGGACGGCAAAATAATATTAAATGGAAAAAGTGATTCTTTTTCTCTTGATCATGTAGCGATGATCACGCCGAATTGCTCGCATGCAATTTTGTCCGATAATCGATTAACGATTCTAGTACTTGCCTTTGATGATGAAAGAATTGATCCGATGTATAAAAAGGATTTACTAGACAAGCAATTTAAAAATACGAAGCTACTGGAGCTTTCCCCTTTTGATAGTAGTGCTGTCAGACATATTTTACGAACCATGCTCTATGAAACTTCCAATGAAGGACCGATGAAAGAAGCTGCGATAAGAATTTATCTGTCTGAGCTTCTGCTAAAACTTGCTAGATCAGAAGATCAGACAGATTCGGTGGATGCAAATAGCTTACGAGCAGAAAGGTTAAAGAAATTCATTGACTCTCATTATTTTGAATTTATGCGAGCGGAGGATTTAGCGCAGAAATTACAGATGAGTACGAGACATATGAACAATATTTTTAAAGAAAATTATCATTTAACACCTATGCAATACCTTACCCATGTTCGAGTTGAATTAGCAAAAAAACTATTAACCGAATCTGATAAAGATATTGCTTCTATCTGTTTTGAAGTTGGTTTTGAATCGGTATCTACTTTTTATCGTAGCTTTAAACAAGCAACTTCGATTTCCCCACATAAATTTAGAACAGGGCAAAAACAAATAAAGGAATAGAATCTTATTTCCGAAATTAAGAATTTCATTCGGTAAGTTATAAGAATTTGTTATGCTGATCGGTTATGATGAAATCAGCATAACAAATTCTTTTTTTATAAGGAGAGAAAAAAATGGCAGAACGCAAAATTGGAATTATCATGAATGGTGTAACAGGAAGAATGGGTACAAACCAGCATTTAGTTCGCTCTATTGTAGCAATCAGAAATCAGGGTGGGGTGCAATTAAATAATGGAGATACGATTATGCCAGATCCGATTTTAATTGGACGTAATGAGAGTAAATTGAAAGCGTTAGCAGATAAGTATGAAGTAGAAAGATGGAGCACAGATCTAGAATCTGCTTTAAATGATTCGTATAATGAAATCTATTTTGATTCGCAAACAACTGTGAGACGTGCAGAAAGCATAAAACAAGCAATCGCAAAAGGGAAACATATCTATTGTGAAAAACCAACAGCAACAAGTGTGGAAGGGTCTATTGAACTTGCAAGATTGGCACAAGAAGCTGGCGTTAAAAATGGAGTTGTACAAGATAAATTGTTCTTGCCGGGCTTACTTAAATTGAAGCGCTTGATTGACTCTGGATTCTTCGGTGAAATGTTGTCTGTTCGTATGGAATTTGGTTACTGGGTATTTGAAGGTGACTGGCAGCCTGCACAACGTCCATCTTGGAATTATCGAAAAGAGGATGGCGGCGGAATCATTGTCGACATGTTTGCACACTGGCGTTATGTGATTGACAATTTATTCGGAAATGTCAAATCTGTTTCTTGTATCGGTAAAACGCATATTCCAGAGCGTATTGATGAAGAAGGCGAACGTTACCAAGCAACTGCTGATGATGCGGCATATGCAACGTTCGAGTTAGACAATGGTGTTGTCGTGCAAGCAAATTCTTCTTGGGCAGTTCGGGTAAATCGAGATGATTTATTAACGATTCAAGTAGACGGTACACACGGTAGTGCTGTTGCAGGACTTCGTGACTGTAAGGTACAGCATCGTGTGAACACACCAAAACCAACGTGGAATCCTGATATTGAAAATCCATTTAATTTTGAAGAACAATGGGAAGAGGTTCCGTCTAATCAAGAATATGATAATGGATTTAAAGTACAATGGGAGCTATTTTTAAAGCACATTGTGTTAGATGAAGCATTCCCTTGGGATCTTTTTGAAGGTGCAAAAGGAACACAATTATCTGACTTGGGATTACAATCTTGGGAAGAAAGACGTTGGGTAGACGTACCTGATATTAAAGCGTAGGAGGGTTTTTATGCCGAATAAAATCATTTTACCAAATAAAGATCGCAAGCTTTACACCTATGAAGCGAAAAATTACCAAGCATTTGATATACCTGAAAATAAACCGTTTGAAAAACGAATAGCTTATTCTGCTGCCCATGTGGTAGCAGATCCATTAAGTGACGCTGATCCAACAACCAATTCACAAATAGATTGGGATAAAACGATGGAATATCGTCATTATTTGTGGTCAATGGGACTATCAGTTGCAGAAGCAATGGATACAGCTCAACGAGGAATGGGACTTAGCTACGAGGGAGCTAAAGAATTAATGGCTCGCTCTTTAAAAGAAGCGAAATCCGTAGGTGGAAATATCGCTTGTGGTGTTGGAACAGATCAATTAGCCCCAGCTCCAGAAGTGACGATTGAGGAAGTAGAAGCGGCCTATGGTGAGCAAGTTTCATTTGTCGAATCAGAAGGAGGACAAATTATTCTGATGGCAAGTAGAGCACTAGCCGCTTGTGCTAAAGGGCCAGAAGATTACCAGCGCGTGTACAATAATATTTTACAAAATGTTTCAAAGCCTGTTATTCTACACTGGCTTGGGGATATGTTTGACCCAGCCTTAAAAGGATATTGGGGTCATGATGATGTCGATCAAGCAATGGAAGTTTGTTTGCAAATTATTAAAGATAATGAAGCGAAAGTAGATGGAATTAAAATTTCCTTATTAGATGATCAAAAGGAAATCGATATGCGTCGTCTTTTACCAGAGAGTGTCAAAATGTATACGGGGGACGATTTTAATTACCCACATTTAATAAAAGGTGATGAAAAAGGTCACAGTCATGCCTTGCTCGGAATTTTTGATGCAATTGCACCGGCTGCTGCTGCAGCGATGCATGCTTTAGATGCAGGTGATTTAGATAGATATGATGCACTACTTGAAAAAACAGTTCCGTTATCCAGACATATTTTCCAAACGCCAACCTTTTCATATAAAACAGGTGTTGTATTTATGGCTTATTTAAATGGTCATCAAGATCATTTTAGGATGATTGGTGGAAAAGAGAGTGCACGCTCAATTATTCATTTCGCTGATCTATTTGTGATGGCAGATGAAGCAGGGTTATTAAGAAAACCAGAGCAAGCCATTCAAAGAATGAAGCACCTGCTTAACTTATCTGGTGTCGATCAAGGAGGAAAATAATGAGTGAACAAGAGTTAATGAAGCGCCTAAGCCTAAATCAAATAACTACAGAGCAATGGAATTTAAAAGAAGCGGTAGAAGGTTCACTAAGGCATGATATCGAGTGGATTTCTGTGTGGAGACATAAGATAGAAGAAATCGGATTAAAGGCGAGTAAACGATTGATTCAAGATTCAGGGCTAAAGGTTTCGAGTGTCTGCCGTGGAGGAATGTTCCCTGCTCCAACTGCAAAGGAAAGAGCAGAAAGAATTGATGACAATAAACGAGCAATTGAAGAAGCAAGTGAGCTTGGAACCGACACACTAGTGCTTGTGTGTGGACCAAGTCCAGATCGCGATCTTTGTGCAGCAAGAAAATGGGTAGAAGAGGGTATTGATCAGCTGGTCCCATTTGCAAAGGATCATGGGGTAAAGCTTGCAATTGAACCACTACATCCGATGTTTGTAGCAGATCGTTCTGTGATCAATACACTTGAGCAGGCGACGACGATGGCTCAAAATCACGCTGCAGATGAAGTAGGTGTTATCGTTGATGTCTATCATGTTTTTTGGGATCCGAATCTTTATCATGAAATTAAGCGTGCAGAAGGAAGAATTTTAGGCTTCCATGTATCAGACTGGAAAGTACCAATGGCTGATATGTTTAAAGGACGTGCGATGATGGGTGATGGTGTGATCGAAATAAATCGCATGAGAAAAGCTGTGGAAGAAGCTGGTTATCATGGTCCTATTGAAGTTGAGATTATTAATCAAGCACTGTGGGATCAAAACGGTGATGACGTGTTGAAACAGGTAACATCCAGTTTCAAAAAACATGTATAAGATAGATTAACTAAGGTGAGATTCTCTAATTGAGGATCTCATTTTTGGTGAATCGCGGATATATTTCAATTTTAACGAATATATAGGCAAATTCGCGAATATATCAAATTTTTCGCGGATAAATGAGAGAGAACCAAAAAGAGGAGCTCACTCGTAAAAATTAATTTTACAATATTGTACAAACATGGTAGGTTTAAAGCATCATATATATGCTTAAAGGAGTTCAAAAAAGTGAAATTTAATCAGGATTCAATCGCTGTCTATTTAACTGTTACGCTTGTGTTTTCTCTCGCAGTTGCGGGACTGTGGATAGGGAAGAGTTATCTAGATGGGAAAACAGTATTTAATCAGACAAGCATTCAAGCAAATGGAAAAGCCTCTTTGAATCACACATACAAAAGTAGCACTCCTATTATTTTAACTACTAATCAGGAAATAGAGTTATTTAATGAAGAAGAAGAGATAGAAGACGAAGATCAAATCACGGGATTGGATGAAGAAATAGTAGATATTCAAGAAGAGACAAATGAAGAAACTACTTGGGAGAAAGAACCTGTACCTACATACTCAGAGAATTCTACCAGCACATCGACATCTACTAGCAAGAAGAAAACAACATCATCTGAAGCTAGCACTGATAATAATTCTTCTACTAAAAAGAAGGGTACATCCCCTACACCTAAGGAAGAAAGTCCAAAAGTAGATGAATCGGCGGAAGAAGACCCTTCTAATGAAGACGATTCATCAGAAAAGGAAGAAAAAGTTACAGAACCTGAGGAAATAGAAGATGAAATAGCAGACGAAGTAGAAGAAGAGGAAGAAGAAATAAAAGAGGAAATTGAAGATAGTCAAGATGCGGAACAAACAGATCAAACAGATCAACCTAATCAAACCAACGAAAATAAGGAAGATGAATAAAAACAAGCAGACTGCGACGCGGTCTGCTTGTTTTTTATGGATGAGATGACACTAGATGCTTTCGCCAGATAGATATGATACAAGAGCCCATCGTAAGATAAGTCTTGATAGACCAACATTTTAAATGCTAGAAAAGAAAACCATCCATCCCCCCTGTCACCTTTTAGACAAAAAGTTGTTACTACTTTGTGAACAATTGCACAAACTACTTTCCATACTTTCTAAACATGTTATTATAAGAATGTAAACAAAAACAAAACAACTTACACAAAATAATTTGTGAATGATTGAACAAAAACAAAAGGAGTGGTCAAGATGTTTGTAGAATTTTTAAGAGAAAATAAAATTGTTGCAGGAGTATTAGCACTTATTCGAGTATATCTAGGTTATAGCTGGCTAACATCAGGTTGGGGCAAGGTTACAGGAGGAACATTTGACGCAGGCGGCTTTATCCAAGGAGCAATTGGAAAAGCAAGTGGAGATCATCCCGCTGTACAAGGATGGTGGGCAAGCTTTCTAGAAACTGTTGCACTACCTGGAGCTAACGCATTTACCTTCATGGTAATGTGGGGAGAAGTATTAGTTGGATTAGCATTAATTTTAGGATTGTTTACAAATTTTGCAGCTTTAATGGGAATTTTAATGAATTTCGCTTTTATCTTCAGTGGAACAGTAAGCACAAACGGTCAAATGGTTTTATTAACAGCATTTATTTTAATCGCAGGCTACAATGCAGGACGCTTTGGACTAGATCGATACGTCATTCCATTTATTCGTAACAAATTTAATAACCGTAAAGGGAATGAAAAGCAAGTATTAGCAAACGTATAATTTTACTCAATTATGTGAATGATTGAACAAAAAATAATTTGAAGGAGTGTTGAAAATGTTTGTAGAATTTATTCGAAATAACAAAATAGCGGCTGGAGTATTAACTTTCTTAAGAGTATATATTGGTTACCAATGGTTGATGGGTGGCTGGGGTAAGATTACTGGTGGTGGATTTGATGCAGGTGGGTTTATCCAAGGTGCAATTGGAAAAGCGAGTGGAGAACACCCAGCGGTACAAGGCTGGTGGGCAAGCTTTTTAGAAGCTGTAGCTTTACCTGGTGCAGATGCTTTTACTTTCTTAGTAATGTGGGGAGAATTCTTAGTAGGGATCGCGCTAATTCTTGGATTATTTACTAACTTTGCAGCTTTAATGGGTATCGTAATGAACTTCGCATTCTTATTCAGTGGAACAGTAAGTACCAATGGTCAAATGATTCTAATCACTTTATTTTTACTAGTTGCAGGTTATAATGCAGGTCGCTTCGGACTTGATCGTTATGCAATTCCATATGTAAGACAATTATTCACAGCAAGAAAAGAGAAAAATTTCGAACCAAAAACAGTGGAAGTACATTAATTAGAAAACTCGTCATCTAAATGCAGATGGCGAGTTTTTTGTATGCAGAAAAATAATAGCAAAAAAAAGCGCACCCTCGATTAAGAGGATGCAAAGGGGGACAATCTATTTTGAATCAAAATACTGTACATTTAATTCATAGTAAACCCTTAGGTAACTACGAACAGTATATGTACACAACAACTATTGTAACCGTTTTCAGTATATGATACATAGAACTGTCTTTCAATCGGACTAAAGAACTATTTTTATGTTAAATTATAGAATTTAAATGTAGAATCTCTAATACTTCTGTGAAGTTTTTTTATAAAGGATTATATATTGCGCTAGTTTCAGTATTATTTTATAATTGAATAACTACCATACTAGTATAAATGGAGATGATTATTATTTCACCTAAAATTACAAGAGAACATGGTTCTTCAAGAGATTTTGCATATAACATGGTAAAAAAGCAAATTATGAACGGAGAAATTGTTCCAGGTACAAGAATGTCTGAAAAAGAAATTTCCGAGAAACTGGACCTAAGCAGAACTCCAGTACGTGAGGCATTTTTAAAATTAAATCAAGAAGGTCTTTTAGGAGTGACGCCTCAGGTTGGCACAAATGTAACAAGAATAGATTTGGCATTAGTGGAAGAAGGTAGGTTCGTCAGGGAGCACATCGAAAAGGCGATAGTAACATTGGCGTGTGAGAAGCTGACAAAGGATGATTTATTTCAGCTTGAAACAAATCTTACGTTGCAAGAGTTTTCAATTAAAAAATCCTCATTCAAGCGTTTATATGAATTAGATGATGAGTTTCACCACATTATCTATAAGGGCTGTAATAAGGAAAGAACATGGGAAATGGTGAAACGAATGAATATTCAGTTTGATCGATTGCGATTATTTAGATTAGCGGTAAATCATGATTGGGAAATTGTTGTTTCCCAGCACCGAGAAATTTTCGATGCTATTGAAAAAAGGGATGTAGTACTTGCTGCCAAGAAGACGCAGGAGCACTTAAGGTTAGTTGACATTGAAAAGGATAAGTTAAAAGAAGAGTATCCTACGTATTTCACACTATAATAAATGAAAAATTTAACGAACTATAGCGTAAGAAAAACTAAGGATTTTGCCATAAAGACTTGGCGATAAACCAAGATTTTCTAATTTAAAAGGAGGATGATTACATGGATTTAAAAGGCTACCATATGTGGTTACAGTACCAGCCAATAAAAGATAAGCAATACAAGAAAGCAATCGCACCATTTTTAAAAAATATTCGAAGTGTAGAGAATTCACCAGTTTTAAGCAATGCAATGGAAGAATTAGCAATGGGAATAAAAGGTATGTTCAATATCGAGGTTAATTACAATCTATCCACTGAGGAAGGGATTGTGATTGGTACAACAGATATATTAGAAAAAGAGTTAGGAAGAGATGTTAAAAGTTCCTTACATGAAGAAAGCAAAGAAGCTTTTGAAATTATTAAAGACGAAAAAAAACTATTTATTATTGGAAATTCGGTACAAGGTGCCTTGTATGGAGCGCATCATTTTTTACGGTCACTGCAATTGAAAAAGACAATAGATCAACTTGAGATTATCTCTTCTCCTAAAAATGATTTTCGTATGTTGAATCAATGGGACAATTTTGATGGAACAGTTGAAAGAGGTTATTCAGGAAACTCAATATTCTTTAAAAACGACCAAATTGTTCAAAATAAGTCCCGTATCAAAGACTACGCACGTTTTTTATCTTCTGTAGGAATTAACGCTATTTCAATAAATAATGTGAATGTGTGGGAAAAAGAAACGTTTTTAATCACCAAGAAACATTTAGCTGAGGTGAAAAAAATTGCAGCTATTTTTAGAGGATATGGCATCAAACTTTATCTGAGTATTAATTTTGCTAGTCCAATGGCCATTGACCAACTAGCTTCAGCGGATCCTCTAGATGAGAATGTTAAAAAATGGTGGAAGGATAAAGCGAAGGAAATTTATCAAGAAATACCTGACTTTGGTGGGTTTGTAGTGAAAGCTGATTCTGAGCACAGACCTGGACCTTTCTTTTACAATAGAAACCATGCTGATGGGGCAAATATGTTAGCGGAAGCGGTCGCTGACTTCGGTGGCAAAATCATATGGAGATGTTTTGTCTATAACTGCTTACAAGACTGGCGAGATCGATCAACGGACCGGGCAAGAGCAGCATATGATCATTTTAAGCCGTTAGATGGAGATTTTTTAGATAATGTTATTTTGCAAATTAAAAATGGTCCAATGGATTTCCAAGTAAGAGAGCCCGTCTCCCCTTTAATCGGTGCGATGCAGAGCACAAATCAACTGATCGAATTTCAAGTTGCACAGGAATATACAGGGCAACAAAAGGATTTGTGTTATCTCATTCCGCAATGGAAGGAAGTATTATCCTTTGATACATATCACAAGGGTGAAGGATCGACTATAGAAGAAGTGGTAGCAGGAAATATTCATCCCTATAAGTATAGCGGTATTGTAGCTGTATCTAATATTGGTGATGACGAAAATTGGACCGGGAATACGTTAGCTCAAGCTAATTTATACGGTTATGGAAGGTTAATTTGGAATCCTTCATTAACATCAGAGCAAATTGCAGAGGAATGGATCATACAAACCTTTGGTGAGGAGAAAATAGTGAGGGAAACGATTTTAGATATGTTGTTAAAATCCTGGCCAACTTATGAAAAGTATACAGCTCCTTTAGGTGTAGGTTGGATGATAAATCCAGGTCACCACTATGGCCCAAACATTGACGGCTATGAATACGCAGCTTGGGGAACTTATCATTTTGCTGATCGTGATGGCATTGGTGTGGATAGGACAGAAAAGACAGGTACAGGTTATGCTGCGCAATATCAAATTGAAAATCAACGTTTTTTTGAAGATCTTGACACGTGTCCGGAAAATCTTCTTTTATTTTTTCATCATCTACCATACAAGTATACATTAAAAAGTGGTAAATCGATCATTCAGCATATCTATGATACTCATTTTGAGGGCTACAGGGAAGTAGAGGAATTAATAGAATTATGGAATAAAGTAGAAGCTTACGTGGAAGAAACTACTTTTAACAATGTTGCTGATCGTTTATCTATGCAACTTGCGAATGCAAAAGAGTGGCGTGATCAAATTAATACTTATTTTTATCGTAAATCAGGTATTAAAGATGAAAAAGGACGCACAATTTATTAGGAGTTGAGTACAACCAATGAATATGGTATTTAGATGGTTCGGTGAAGGCAATGATAGTGTCTGTCTAGAAGATATTAAACAAATACCAGGAGTGAAAGGAGTTGTATGGGCCCTTCATGATATTGAAGCTGGGGAGGTTTGGCCGAAAGAGAGAATCGATAAAATTAAACAAGAGGCAGACAGGCTCCATTTTCATTTGGATGTAGTAGAAAGCATTAATATACATGAATCTATCAAGCTAGGATCCACGGATCGGGATTATTATATTGATAATTATATCGAAACTATAAAAAATGTTGCTAACGCTGGTGTCAAAGTAATTTGCTATAACTTTATGCCTGTATTTGATTGGATTAGGACTGATCTCTATAAAACATTACCGGACGGATCTTCGGCAATGTTTTACGAAAAGGATTTAATAAAAGATTTAGATCCTCTTGATTTGGCAGATAAAATAAACGAAAACCCGGCCTATACGATGCCAGGATGGGAACCAAGCAGGATGAAAGCTTTAAAGAATTTATTTGAAAAGTATCAATCCGTAACCGAAGAGGATTTATTTCAGTATTTGCGTTATTTTTTAGAAAGAGTTATTCCTGTATGCGCAGCACACGATATCAAGCTTGCCTTACATCCAGATGATCCACCATGGGAGGTTTTTGGATTACCTAGAATTGCTACCAATCAAAAAAACTTGGGACGAATCTTGCAGTTAGTTGATCATCCTGCAAATGGTTTAACTTTTTGCACGGGAGCTTTAGGAGTAAATCCAAATAATAATCTTGTGAAAATGATAGAGGATTTTCAAAAGCGCATTTATTTTGCTCATATTCGAAATGTGAAGAATTTTGAGAATGGTGACTTTATTGAAACCTCCCATTACACAAAGGATGGTTCGATTGAAATAGATGCAGTAATGGAGATGCTTAGCAAGGTGAATTATAGCGGTTATATTAGGCCTGATCATGGGAGACATATTTGGAATGAAAAATCTAGAGCTGGTTATGGGCTTTATGATCGTGCCTTAGGGATCATGTATTTACATGGGTTATGGGATGCATTTGAACGAAAGAAGGAGGGGCTTAAACGTGTTACCAATTAATAAAAATTTAGAAAACAAAGTAGCAGTTGTGACCGGTGGAGGTGGCGTTTTATGTGGAGCGATGGCTATGGAATTAGGTAGACAAGGAATGAAAGTAGCTGTATTAAATAGAACGTTAGAAAAAGCCGAAACTGTGGTTGATAAAATTCGTAATGCGGGAGGAACTGCCATTTCTGTAGGGTGTGATGTATTAGATCGTGAAGCAGTAAAAAAAGCAGAGGAGATTGTTTTTAAAGAATTTGGTGCGTGTGATGTTTTGATAAATGGGGCAGGAGGCAATCATCCAAAAGGAAGTACGACAAATGAAGCGTTTAATATAGAGGATATAGAAAATAATGATATTACTTCATTCTTTGATCTCACTACAGAAGGATTTTCCTCTGTCTTTAATCTTAATTTTATTGGGACATTAATACCAACACAAATATTTGCTCAAAGAATGATAGAGAAGAAGACAACGATTATTAACATTTCATCTATGAGTGCACCTAGTCCGATGACAAAGGTGCCTGCATATTCTGCAGCAAAAGCAGCAGTAAATAATTTTACTCAGTGGCTCAGTGTTCACATGGCACCGGCTAACGTTCGAGTTAATGCAATTGCACCAGGCTTCTTCTTAACCGATCAAAATCGCCCATTACTAACGAACAAAGATGGCTCCCCAACACCTAGGATGGAGAAAATAATTAATCATACGCCAATGAGACGACTAGGAGATCCGGAAGATTTATTAGGAACTTTACTTTGGTTGGCTGATGAAGAAGCAAGTGGATTTGTTACAGGTACATGTATCGCCGTTGATGGTGGTTTTATGGCGTACAGCGGGGTTTAAAGAATAATTTCAAATGAAAAATTAATGAAATGTTTGTAGCAATAAAAGGGGTTTATCTATTTGACAACCTTGGATTGTATTCTAGATTCTGTTGTAGTAGTTAGCAGTAATTCCACAATAGAAAATATATATTCCAAATTCTGCAGTGCTAGCACAAGACGAGGTTAAAGCATTATAAATAACTGTCGAAACACATAATGTTTTAAAGAACTTCAGTCAAAAGTTCCCTTTGTTAGTTAAAGTACCTGAAGTTATAGATGAGGAGTACTTATCCAATCTAACGTAGAAAGCAGAGCAATATATAGACGTAGTGAAAAAGCTGGGTGATCAACACATTAAAAAGAATGGTGTACAAATGCGAATTTGTACACCAATTGAGATTGCTTTCAATAATAAAAAATTAAGATAACAGTTCTAGTGTTGCTTGATTTTCTTTAAAAAATAACTCTATATTTACTGAAGCTATACCAAGAACAGTTGAATATTCCTTCAGCATTGCACCGGAAATTTTCACATCATCACGGTTAAACCCAATAGTATGTGCATCGATATACTCTAAAATAGCTGGTAAGACAAATTTCTCTGCTTCAATCATCGCATTACCAAGAATGACTTGCTCGGGATTAAAGATATGAAGAATATTGGTGATACCTATACCCAAATATTTACCCATGTCGTTTAATAGTGAGATAGCTTCTTTGTCATTTTTTTCTGCAGCTTTTACTATCGTATGAATGGATTTAAACTGATCTGTTTTTGCTTTACTAAGTAGGGCGTTTTCTGATGCGTACAATTCCCAACAACCAGTATTTCCACATCTGCACTTTAGTCCATCTCTTTCAATCGTCATATGACCGAGTTCTCCTGAAAAACCACGGATTCCTTTATACAATTCGCCATCTAAGATTAAACCGACACCAATACCTGTTCCTACACTTACATATACCAGGTCATTAGATTTTTGTCCTGCTCCATAGGTTTTTTCACCGATTGCTCCCGCATTTGCTTCATTCTCAACAACAATTGGTAGCTGATATTTATCTGCTAATATTTCTTTCAATTGAACGTTTTTCCAGTCTAAGTTTGGGGCAAGTAGCACTTCCCCTTCGTTTGAAATAACTCCTGGTACGCCTATTCCTATCCCAACTATCCCATAAGGAGCGTCTGGAGCAGCTGCAATTAATTCATTTATTAATCCATATAATCTTTCAAGCACAATTTCAACTTGATTATCTTCTAGAATTATCTTTTTCCCCTCGAGGATATTCCCTTTTAAGTCACAAAGCACACCAAGTATATTTTTAACTCCTAGGTCAATGCTAATCGTGAATCCTGCCTGTTGATTAAAAAGAAGCATGACAGGGCGTCTCCCACCACTCGATTGTCCGGTTCCGGACTCGGAAATTAATTTTTCGTTCATTAACTCACTTACTAAAGAAGAAACGGTACCTTTATTCAATCCGGTTTGTTGTGCAATACTAGCTCTTGAGATTGGTGCATGTTCTCGGATTTGATCGAGAACTAACGTTTTATTTTCTTTTTTTACAACGTGCTGGTTCCAAGTTTGGCTCACAATCTTCACTCACTCTCTATATACGATCGTATTGTACGCTCTATTTTATCACATTTTAAAATTCTTTACTATAATCTTTGTTTAGTCACTAGACAAACTTAGAAAGCGTTGCTATAATGAAGGCGTTGAAATAAATCTTAAAAACAATTCGGAGGGATAACAAAATGACATGGTTTGAAAACGTTAACAAGATTAATTATGAAGGCCCACAGTCAAAGAATCCACTAGCATTTAAATTTTATAATCCAGAAGAGAAAATTAATGGACAAACAATGGAAGAGTTTTTACGTTTTGGTGTTGCATATTGGCACACGTTTACTGCTGATTTATCGGATCCTTTTGGTACGGGTACAGCAATTAGACCTTGGGATAAATATACTGGAATGGACCAAGCTAAAGCACGTGTAGAAGCAGCATTTGAATTTTTCGATAAAATTGGTGCAAAATACTTCTGTTTCCACGATGTAGATATTGCACCAGAAGGCGATACCTTAAAAGAAACCTATCAAAATTTAGATACGATTACTGCTATGATTAAAGATTACATGAAGGATAGTGACGTAAAATTGCTTTGGAACACAGCAAACAATTTTACGAACCCACGATTTGTTCATGGTGCAGCATCTTCTAACAATGCAGATGTATTTGCTTATTCTGCGGCGAAAGTGAAAAAAGGTTTAGAAATCGGGAAAGAACTAGGTGCAGAAAACTATGTATTCTGGGGTGGACGTGAAGGGTATGAGACCCTATTAAACACTGACTTAAAATTAGAACAGGATAACCTTGGACGTTTCTTCCAAATGGCTGTAGACTATGCGAAAGAAATTGGCTTTGATGCACAGTTCTTAATTGAGCCAAAACCAAAAGAACCAACAACACACCAATATGATTTTGATGTGCAATCAGCACATGCTTTCTTATTGAACTATGGTCTAGCGGACAAATTTAAATTTAATATTGAAGCAAACCACGCAACTCTAGCTGGCCATACTTTCGAACACGAGCTTCGTTACGCAAGAGTTAATGGAATGCTTGGTTCTGTTGATGCTAACCAAGGCGATCCACTATTAGGCTGGGATACAGATGAATTCCCTGCAGACATCTATTCGATTACACTTGCGATGTATGAGATTATTAAAAACGGTGGATTAGGATCTGGCGGACTTAACTTTGACGCAAAAGCTCGTCGTGGCTCATTTGATCCTGAGGATTTATTCTATGCACATATTGCTGGAATGGACCATTTTGCAGTTGGTTATAAGGTTGCAAATCAACTAGTTCAAGATAAAGTTTTCGAAAATATAATTGATGATCGTTATGATAGTTATAAAAATGGAGTTGGGCTTGATATTGTAAGTGGAAAAGCTGACTTCAAATCATTAGAAAAGCATGCTTTAGGCTTAGGAGATATTAAGAACAAGTCTGGTCGTTTAGAAGTAATTAAAGCTACAGTTAATCAATATATTCTTAATGCCTATTCAAAATAATCGATCATAAAAAGAGGTGAAGCTATGAGCTATGTAATTGGTGTAGACCTCGGTACAAGTGCGGTTAAGTTACTATTAGTGAATAAAGCAGGAGAGGTAGTCCATGAGGTTTCCAAGGACTACTCGCTTATTCAAGAGAAAACCGGATACTCCGAACAAAAGCCTGAGGACTGGGTGAATCAGACCATTTTAGGAATAAAAGAATTAGTGGAAAGCTTTGATGGTAATGTTTCAGAAATTGAAGGCTTAAGCTTTTCGGGGCAAATGCATGGACTTGTCCTGCTAGATGAAAATAATCAAGTTCTTCGAAATGCAATACTATGGAATGACACGCGGACAACACCTCAGTGTCAAACCATTTATAACAAAGTTGGAAAAGATAAATTTATAAAAATCACAAAAAATTTAGCGCTTGAAGGATTTACATTACCCAAAATATTGTGGGTGAAAGAAAACGAACCTGAAATTTTCGAAAAAGCGAAAACATTTGTTTTACCTAAGGATTATGTACGTTATGCATTAACCAAACAATTGCATATGGATTTTTCTGATGCGGCAGGCACGAGTTTACTAGATGTTCACGCGAAAAAATGGAGTAAAGAAATTTGTGATGCATTAGATCTCGATATTTCCATTTGTCCACCATTAGTGGATTCTCACGCATACGTAGGAGACATTACTGATGAGGTAAAAGAAGCTACGTCCTTGCCGTCTGGCACCAAGGTTTTCGCAGGTGGTGCTGATAATGCTTGTGGCGCAATTGGATCAGGTATTCTTTCTGAAGGAAAAACATTCGCAAGCATAGGGACATCAGGTGTGGTTTTATCCTATGAACCAACTGGTGATAAAGATTACGAAGGTAAAGTGCATTATTTTAATCATGGTGAAGAAGATGCTTTTTATGCTATGGGAGTTACTCTTTCAGCAGGACATAGTCTGAACTGGTTTAAAAATACCTTTGCTAAAGAATTGGATTTTGATACATTATTAGATGGTGTTGGTGACGTACCAGCTGGCTCCAATGGTTTATTATTCACACCATATCTTGTTGGAGAAAGAACTCCACATGCTGATTCGCAAATTAGAGCGAGCTTTATAGGGATGGATAGCTCTCATGGATTGAATGATTTTGCACGAGCTGTCCTCGAAGGGATAACGTTCTCTTTACACGAATCCATTTCGATTTTTAGAGAGAATGGAAAAGTGATTGATACCATTTATTCTATTGGCGGTGGTGCTAAAAATGCTGCTTGGTTACAAATGCAAGCTGATATTTTTAATGCCAAAATTGTAAAATTGAAAAGTGAACAAGGACCTGGTATGGGAGCTGCAATGTTAGCAGGATTTGGAGTAGGATGGTTTTCATCTTTAAAAGAATGTGCGGATGCATTTTTAGAGGATGCACAGACATTTGAACCAAATAAAGAAAATGTTGAAAAATACCAACAATTATTTCCACTATATCAAAACGTTTACCAACAAACAAAAGAGCTTAACGAAAACCTTATGCAGTTTAGAAAATAATAGTAGAAAAAGACGTCCTTCCACCTGGGGGGACGTCTTTTTGTGGTTTAGAAATTATAAAATTATTGACTGTGGAATATTTGGACATCTAAATATAGTCGTGACCATTTGTATTCTCCTAGTTCCTTTATTTTATATTACGAAATAGGAATAAAAGCTTTCAAATTACGAATATCAGCAATAATTTACGAATAAATAATTAAATTACCGAATATAGCGAATAAATAAACGAATATATAACGAAAAATACGAATATCCATCTATTTTATAATTAATTATTTGGCATCCAAATTTTAAAGTTTCCGCTTAGAGCTAATAAACTAAAGAAATACAAGCAATTATCATAATATCTCCGATTGCCGGTACGAACGGGTGTGTTCCAAAATAAGTCTACAAATTCTTGTGCCTTTTCATCCTTTGTCGAGAGGGAGGCCATTGCATTGGCAGCAATAAGTCCAACAGGATGTAAGCATTTTTCTTCAAATGCTTCCCCATTTATTCTGTAACGTCTATAGTTCTCTGGATCCTTGTCATGAAAGAATGCTTGAATTTTTTCATTAACAACAACTGGACAAGCATTATCTTTAAACCAGACATAATCAAGTGCGATATTACATGCAACACGGTAAGAATCGCTAAAAAAATGGCCGAATCCTCGAATATGGTTTGGTGATCCATCATAAAATGCATATTCAGGGGAGAGTCCTGTAACAGGATGAGCAGAAGTGGCAATATAGTGTCTACTTGCGATAGCTGCTTCTTTCCAGAAAGCTCGATCTTCTTCATAGCTCCACAATGCAAATAATTCATAAAAATGTGGTAAGTGATAGGATGGGTCTGAAAATTCTACACTTGGGACAAACTTAATTAGTTTATTCTCTCGATCCCACATGGAATAACCATCATTATTCTCACCCTTATGGAGGCAAGTGTGAAGTAAATCCTGTGCCTCTTTTTTATAGTTGAAAATACCACTTTTATCACCAAATCGGTGAGAAGCAAAAAATAATGCAAGAGCGAAATATTCTTCCCCATCAGGAGCAGGACCATATGCATTTTTTTCTCCATTCGGAGCACAAGACCATGCAAAGTATCCTGCATTTTCACCATCTTCCATATACATATTTGTTTTAGTCCATTTCCATAAACGGTTAAATAAATCTTCTTCATTCATTTGAACAGCCATCATCATTCCATAAGACATACCCTCTGTACGGACATCGTTATTCCCTGTATCCAGGATATACCCCGCGTCTTTTCCAACTGGAAAATAGATTCGCGTATCTTCTTCTTTTGGTGAGAATATTTTATTCCAGGTATCTTGAATCCAACTGTCAATCTCGTCTTGTTTATAACCGTATTCTGCAAGTAAGTTACGGTACGTATTAGTTGTAAATGCTGATTCCATCTGTATCCTCCTTATAATTTTTATGAAAAAGGATAATATTACTTCTTAACAAAAATAGAAATATATTACTACTATTTCTGTAAAGTCGCTTATCCTATTCCCAATTCATGAAAATTATACTATAATAAGTATGTATAACGAACAAACAAAGTATAGTATATCCTTTGATTTTTAAAGCGTTTACATAAGGGGTGAAGAATTTGGCAAAGACGAATAATATCGGAGGCATCTATAAAGCACTTGAATGGTTGATGTGGATGATGTATTTGAATTTACTATGGATAATCGGAAGTTTAGTAGGCTTGATTATTATTGGGGTATTCCCAGCAACGATTGCCTTAGTGACGGTTATGAGAGAGTGGTTAGCGAAGGAAGAGGAAGTGAGGTTTACCAAAACCTTTATTACCACCTATAAACGTGAGTTTTTAAGGTCGAACGGTGTAGGGTTAATCCTGACAGCAATCTTATATCTTCTCTATTTAAACTTTCAATTTGTTTTAAATATGCAGGGTTCTTTTCAAACCCTCATGCAAATTGGACTCATGATTGTAGGAATTCTATTTGTGATCTTGAGTTTATATATTTTTCCAACCTATGCTCATTTTGATATATCATTTCGGGATTATTTTAAACATGCATTTTTATTAGGAGTATTTAGTCCATTGATGACACTCATCATGATTGGCTTACTTGTTTTATTTCAGTTTATATTACGTTGGATTCCAGGACTGATTCCCGTTATTGGGGTTAGTGTTACCTTTTTTATCATTACATCCATTTCATTAATCGCGTTTGAGCGATTTGAAACAAGTCATAAGGTCCTTCATGAAAAACAACCAAAGGAGGGGTAAAATGTATAGCGTATTCATTGTCGATGATGATGTATTTGTGAGGAAAGGTATTATTTCTTTAATAGATTGGGAAAAATGCGGATTTACAGTGTGTGGACAAGCAGATGACGGGGAGGATGCGTTACTACAAATTGATCATTTACAGCCAGACCTTGTAATAACAGATATTCGAATGCCGGTTTTGGATGGATTAGGTTTAATACAAGGAATTTCTAAAACAATGGAAAAGCAACCATATTTCATTATAATCAGTGGATATAATGATTTTAAATATGCTCAAAAAGCACTGAGATTTGGTGTGCAGGATTTTATACTAAAGCCTGTTGATCAAGAGGAATTAGAGACCACTCTTTTAAAGGTAGCAAATGTAATTGAAAAAGATGCTAAAATAATTAAAAATCGAGAAAAAATGTTAGCGATTACATATATGAAAAAATTGCTAAATAATGAAATAAATCAGGAATTCATGAAAGAGTTGCATATTCCGCTTTTTAAAAAAGATTCCTATACGGTTACTAAAATTGAGCTTAATGGTATGGGGATTGATTATTCGTCTCTCTTAGAAGTTGTTCAGCAAACATTTGTTGAATACGATCTAGCTGATAACACCTTATTTTTTGAAGAAAAGACGGGATGTTTAGTTGCTGTTTTTACCGATATGAAATTAAAAAGTCAATCCTATAATCAACGGGACTTCTATAGAAAAATTCAACTCTATATAAATGCAAAAATGAAAGGGAATCTGCGCATATATAAAGGAAAAACAGTCAGTGAGTTACATAAATTGAAAGAATCGTATTTAACTGCCAAAACAACTGTTCAACATAAATATCTAAATGAAAATGATGTGTTATTTTATGAAGAGTTAGAAAAAGAAAAAATTCATTATATTGAATTAGATCGAACCTTTTATCAACAACTGATGGAAACAATTGAAGAAAATAATCAAGAAAAAATCGCTACAGTAATCAATCGCATCTTGGGAAATTGTAAGGAGCATCGTTTTGCTAAGGATGCAGTAAGTACAGTAGTTAATCGAGCTAATCACAAGATAATAAAAGCAATTAAAGAAGCTGGTGGAGATATAAGTCGAATTCATACGTGGAAATGGATGATGGAATGGGATCATTATCCTGTGAATTTAAAGGATATTAAACAATTATGGCTTTCTTTTTTAAAGGAATGTGCCGAACAGCTTCATCAGTTAAATAAAAACAATACCCAGGGGACCATCCATCAAATAAAAAAGTTCATCGATGCTAATTATCAGCAACCACTAACATTAAAAAGTATTGCGAATAAATTTTATATGAATCCAGTTTATATGGGACAATTATTTAAAAAGACATATGGTATTTATTTTAAAGAATATCTTCTAATAGCACGAGTAGAGGAAGCGAAGATACTCTTGCGTCAAACTGATGACAGAATATATGAGGTGGCTGAAAAAGTCGGCTTTGTAAATGCAGATTATTTTGTTACACAATTTGAAAAGACAGTAAACATGACACCGACACAATATCGAAAGAAAATTGCAAATAAATAAGAATATGGATGGGATACGATGAAAAGGATCCATTTTAATGATGTGAAAATTAGAAATAAACTCTTAATGATTTACATGGTGTCAGTATTTTTACCAATCGTACTTACCAATGTTATTTTTTATCATGTTACAAGTGAAAATGTAAAAGCTCAAAAAATTAGTGATAGTGAGCTAGCATTAAAGCAAATTTCCAATGATTTCAGAAAAAGTGTGGAGGATGCGGTTGGTATTTCAACTGTTTTATACTCTGACTCATTGCTGCATCAATTTTTAGAAACAACTTATGAAACCCCACTAGATTTTATACTTGCCTACAATTATTATTTTAGAGATGTGAATAAGTATACCCCTATATACTCATCAATTCGATCGATTTATTTGTATACAGATAATTCATCTGTTATTACAGCAGGTGGGATTTTTGGCATTGATAAAAAAGTTAAAGACTCTCATTGGTATCAAAGTACTTCGAATATTAGACAGTTTTATCCTGTTGTTACCCGTACGTTAGATGATCAAGGAGAACTATCAAAATTTAGTGTAGTAAGGCAATTGGATTATTTTAATCAAAATAATACACAAAAAATAATTATGATTAATTTAAATGACAGTGTGATTGAACAGATTTTTCATAACGTTACCTTTGAAGGAGATATTTATCTCGTCAATAAAGAAGGAAATATCGAGTATACAACAAAGAATGATGTGCCGTGGAAAACACAATTTGTTTCTTATAAATCCATTAGAAATATAGAAGATAGTATTGAATTAACTTCTAACTATCAGCTTCAATATTTGAATGATTGGAAGTTAATCGGTATATTACCTGAAAATAATTTAATTTCTGATGTGGAAAATTCACGATCTTTTATATTTTACTTAGCTATATGGAATTTTGTAATTCCTTCTATGTTTATTATCTATATGGCAGGTAATATTCATCTGCGTTTAAATCAAATAGTGAGAAAAATGAGAAAGGTAAAAGATCAAAGTTTTGAAATGATAGAAGGTGCTACGTATAAAGATGAGATTGGTGTTTTAACATCGGAATTTAATCGAATGACCAAAAAAATAAAAGGTTTAATAAATGATGTTTATATTGTTAAGATTCAAAAAAAGGATTTAGAACTGCAAAAAAAAGAAGCGCAATTAAATGCACTTCAAAGCCAGATCAATCCTCATTTTCTGTTTAATGTACTAGAAACCGTTAGAATGAGGAGCTTATTAAAAGAAGAAAAAGAGACAGCTGAGATTATTCATAATATGGCTAAAATTTTACGTAATTCCATTACATGGGACAAGGATTGGATAACGATTGAACAAGAATTGTTGCTTGCTAAAAGCTTTCTCGAGATTCAGCAATATCGTTTCGATGATAAATTATATTATGAGTTTGAGATTGATAACGATGTTAAAAAAGTAGAAATTCCCAATATGGTGATTATACCTTTTATTGAAAATGCTAGTATCCATGGAATTGAAGCTAAAAAAGGCAAAGGAAAAGTAGTTGTAAAAGTTGAGAGAGAAGATCAAGCGATCATTTTTAGAATATACGATAATGGGGTAGGTATGTCAGAAGATAAAGTAAGACAACTATATCGATCACTGGAAAAAGATGAAATAGGAGACCGTGTTGGGATTAAGAATGTTTATTACAGGTTGAAAATGTATTATGGTGATTCCTTTACCTTGAATATTGAGAGTCAAAAGAATGAAGGCACCATGATAATACTAAAATTACCTATTATTCTTTTAAAAACAAGAGAGTAGTATATAAAACTAGGAAGAGTAAGATGAAATGCACCCTAACTGTAGTATATAATTCTGCAATTAGCGGTGCAATTTTTCTGTTATGTTAATCACCATTTATTTATGTGCTAAAAAACTATACGTGAATATGTGTTAGCCGCTTTTTGTGAAAGTAATAGAAATAAAGGATCTTAAGTTTTGAAAGTTTCACCTATACTTTGTTCGGTTACGGCACAAAGTTTTCAAAGTTATAATGAAAGTGCTTACAAGGGAAAGCGATTACAATTTTCCTTGTAAAAATAAATGATACATTGAAAGGGGAAAAGGGTTATGTCGAGGTTTTTCAAGATTGGTCTTTTTGGAGTTATGCTTTTGCTATTATTTGCACTGATCGGTTGTAGTGATGATACAGAAGAAACTAGTGGAAATGATTCTGATGATACAGAAGAGACAGATGAATCGTCAGGAGAGGTTACCACCTTCAAATTCTTTGATGCATCTGCACCAGGTACAGATATCAATACGAGTGAAACGAGATTAGGAAAGATTTTTGAAGAAGAAACTGGTGTTAATTTTGACATTGAACACATTGTTGGGGATGTTAATACGAAAATAGGTACGATGATTGCTAGTGGAGAGTACCCACACCTAATGAACGCAGAGCAATCAACCGATGCTGTTATTGACGCAGGTGCGTATATTCCTTTAAATGACTTAATAGAAGAGCATGCACCTAATATTAAAGAAATGTATGGACCATATTTAGAAATGATGAAGCGTGATGATGGGAATATTTATCTAATTCCATCTGGAGCTGCAAATGGATATGCTGCACCACCTAATCCAGATCAAGGTGGATGGTGGATCAAACGCGAAGTATTAAAAGCCATGGATTATCCACAGCCTAAAACATTAGATGACTATTTTAACATAATCGAAGAATATGCTGCTGAGAATCCTCAAATGGATGGGGCAGATACGATTGGCTTTACCGCTTTAACTTACGACTGGCGCTTCTTCGCATTCTCTAACCAACCAATGCATTTAGCAGGTTATCCGAATGATGGCGGTATTTTAGTCGATATGGATACACTTGAAACAGAAGTATATGGAAATAAAGATATTACAAAAGATTGGTTAATGAAAATAAATGAAGTGAATGATAAAGGACTTTTTGATAGAGAAGCATTCACACAAAATTATGATGAGTATTTAGCTAAGGTAACTTCTGGTCGTGTGTTAGGGTTCTTTGACTATCGCTGGCAAGCTGGTCAAGCATTAGATAATATCCAAAATGCAGATGATCCTTACGCAGAATATATGGCATTTCCAATAGTATTTGAAGAAGGAATAAAGGACCAATATCTTGACCCAAGCGGATTTGTAGCATCTCCTGGTATGGGTATTACAACTAGTGCTACAGAAGAAGAACAAATCCAAATCATCAAATACCTAGATCATCTTGCACAAGAAGAAGTGCAAAAATTGATTATGTGGGGCTTTGAAGGTGAGACATATGAGGTAGATGAAGACGGACGTTACTACCGTACAGAAGAACAAATTGATTTAGCTGCTGATCAAGACTATCGTGATGAAACAGGCTGGACCTATTTTGAGTGGGGTTGGCCACGTATGAGTGGACTTTATAGCGATGGTAATGCTGTAGAACCTGGAAGACAACCTGAAGTAGCTGTCTTGTCTTATGATGAAACAGATAAAGAGTTTTTAGACGCTTATGGAATTGAAACATTTAGTGAATTATTTTCTAAACCAGATGAAAGACCATGGTTCCCTGCTTGGGATACACCAATTGAACAAGGTTCTCCAGCTCAAATTTATGAGCAACAAGTAGATGATTTAATGAAAAGTTCTTATCCTAAGATTGCACTTGCTGATCCAGGTGAGTTTGAAGCAGAATGGGAAAATTATGTAGATCAATTTGAGCAATTAGATTATGAAGCATATGAAGAAGTAATAACTGAATCGGTTAAAAGAAAAGCAGAATTAGCAGGAAACTAATAAACAGGAAGGCTGTTTTGACAGCCTTCTGATTTTTTAAAACAATTATGTAGAATTTTATATATGATACTCGAGAATTCGTCGATTTGCAGAGAAATTTTAAAAGGCTGCAACCTGACTTTTTATACAGGAAAGAGAAATGATTGGAGGGGACGTTTATGGCGATGGATGAGAAGCTGACACAAAAAGTAACTATAAAGTCAAAAGCAGATCAAAAATCAAAATTCAAAAACTTTTTAAAAAAATGCAAACAACAACATGCACTATTAATTATGACTGTACCATTTATTATATGGCTCTTTATTTTTAAATATTTACCTATTTGGGGTTGGACAATGGCGTTTCAAGACTATAAACCAGCACTTAGTTTCTCGGAACAGGAGTGGGTTGGGTTTAAGCATTTCTTATTCTTATTTCATGATAATCACTTCTTGATGGTGTTAAGAAATACGTTAGCGATGAGTCTAATTAATTTAGTTTTAGGTTTTGTAACCGCAATAGGGTTAGCTGTATTTTTAAATGAACTAAGGAACTTAGCATTTAAAAGAGTAGTACAAACAATTAGCTATATGCCTCACTTTTTATCTTGGGTTGTAGCTGCAAGCTTAGTTTCTTTTACCTTATCATTTGATGGAATTATTAATGAGATTTTAGTTACATTTAATCTTGTGAAGGAAGAAGTTCTCTGGTTGGGAATTGGAGAGTATTTTTGGGGCATTATAGGTGCAGCAGAAACTTGGAAAAATGTTGGTTGGAACGCCATTATTTATTTAGCGGCGATCTCCATGATAGACCAAGAACAATATGAAGCAGCAAAAATCGATGGTGCTTCACGAGTTCAACGGATTTGGCATATTACGATCCCTGGTATGAAGTCTGTTATCATCGTACTTTTAATCATGAATATTGGGTACATTTTAGAATCAGGATTTGAACCTCAGTATTTATTAGGTAATCCTTTAAACGTAGCATATTCAGAGAATATCGATATTTTTGTATTAAAATACGGGATTTCCATGTTCAACTTCTCTTTAGCTACCGCGGCAGGGATGTTTAAAACAGTTGTGAGTTTTATTTTCTTAATTGCAGCTAATAACATTTCCAAACGAATGGGTGAAGGTGGACTTTACTAGGAGGGTAAATAATGAAAAAAAACAATGGTATTTTTATAAAAAGAACACGTGAAGATGTGATCTTTGATAGCATTAACTACACATTTATGGTTTTGCTTTGCATCATTATGTTATATCCATTCATCAATCAATTAGCTATTTCCTTAAATGAGGCAAATGACTCTATCCGTGGTGGTATTTATTTATGGCCAAGAGAATTCACATGGCATAATTATGAGCATGTATTTTCAGAGGCTAGTGTTATTCAGGGGCTAATTGTTTCAGTTTCCAGAACGGTAATTGGTACTGGAATCTCTTTACTTGCAACTGCCATGGTTGCGTATGCAATTGCGCAAAAAGATTTTATTTTCAAACGTTCCTTCACTATCATTTTTGTTATGACGATGTACTTCAATGGTGGATTGATTCCGACATATCTTTTAATACGAGATCTAAATATGATCGGGACATTTTGGGTTTATATTATTCCTGGTTTAATAGGTGTATTTAATCTGATTGTTATGCGGTCATTTATTGAAGGCTTACCAACTAGTATATTTGAGTCAGCTAGAATTGATGGAGCGGGAGATTTTATGATGTTCTTTAAGATAGTATTGCCACTATCATTACCCGTTCTAGCAACAGTTGCACTATTTGTTGCGGTATTCCAGTGGAATCAGTGGTTTGATGTGTTTCTGTACAATTCGAGTAATCCATCGCTCACCACTCTGCAGTATGAGCTTATGAAAATATTACAAAGTTCGAATGCTGCTGGTGGCAGTCAGGATGTAACCTCTAATCTCGCCAATTCACAAAATCAAAATGCTAACACCGTCACCCCGCTATCACTTCGAGCGACGATGACGATTGTAGCAAGTGTTCCAATCATAATGGTATATCCATTCTTGCAAAAATATTTTGTGAAAGGGATGACATTGGGTGCAGTTAAATAGATAAATGAAGGAGTAATTAAAATGTATGATCAAATTCCTAGTTTAAAAGAAGTATTTAAAACAGACTTTCACATAGGGGCAGCTGTAAATCCGAAGACATTAAAGTCTTCAAAAGAATTATTAGATTATCATTTTAGTAGTATTACAGCAGAAAATGTGATGAAATTTGAAGTCATTCATCCTAAAAAGGATACCTACGATTTCACACAAGCGGACCTACTCGCAGATTATGCGCGAAAGAATGATAAGAAAATGAGAGGTCACACACTTGTGTGGCATAATCAAACGCCAAACTGGGTGTTTGAGAATACAAATAAAGAAAAAGTTCTTTCTATGATGAAACAACACATTTTCAAAATTGTAGAAAGATATAAAGATGTGGTACATGCTTGGGATGTAGTCAATGAAGCAATCGATGATAAAGCAGAGACTTTTTATCGTAAGTCACCATGGCTAGATTTAGCTGGGGAAGAATTTATTGAAAAAGCCTTTCTTTTTGCACATGAAGCAGATCCACAAGCAACGTTATTTTACAATGATTATAATGCATGCGATCCGGTGAAAAGCGAAAAAATATATCAATTAGTTAAGAGATTAAAGGAAAAGGGTGTTCCAATTCATGGAATAGGCATGCAGGCACATTGGAATATTTACGATCCTTCTATCGATGAAATTAGAGCTGCCATTAAGAAATATGTTTCTCTAGGTGTTGAAATTCATATTACAGAAATGGATGTTTCTGTATTTGAATTTGAAGATAAGAGAACAGATCTAACACAGCCTACAGAAGAAATGATAAGCATGCAGCAAAAAAGATATAGGGAATTCTTTGACATTTTCAAGGAATATAAAGAGCATATCGGTTCTGTTACATTTTGGGGAATAGCGGATGATTACACGTGGTTAGATGATTTTCCACAGAAGGGTCGTAAAAACTGGCCGTTTTTATTTGATGATAAACAACAGCCAAAAGAAGTCTTTTTTCATATCATTAAATAAGTAAATTAGAAAAGTTTGCGGAATATATTTCTGCAAACTTTTTTTGGTTTTTAGATATTTTAAATTTTGGTTATATCGCGTATTAAATTATAGATCTCTCTTATTCCTATGTGGAAATAAGACTTTAAACAAACACACATTGCTTTTTTAATTTAATTTATTTATAATGAATTTATCTTTTTAGGAGCAATTAAGAAACCGGTTTCTTTTAATTCGAGATAAAATGAATGTGCTTACATAATAAAGAGAGGATGAAAAGAATGGAACACAACTTGCCAGAAAGAGGGGTTTGGACAAAAGCTCCAGCAAAGGCTTGGGAGGATGCTTCAGTTACGGCTAATGGCGTTCAGGGTGTAATGGTTTTTGGGAATCCAAAGGAAGATATTATCGTTGGAAATCATTGCAGACTTTTTTTACCATACGGAAATAAGTTTGAAGCACCTGCATTAGCTCCATACATAGATGAAACAAGAAAAATTATAAAACAAAAGAGCTATCAGGAGGCTCTCGCTTTTCAATATGAAAAAGCAACCGAACTTGGCTATCAAGGTTTAACCATGAGTGACCCAACCCATCCGGGATTTCATTTGCACATTAAATCAGATATTGATTCCTACAAACATTATAAAAGAAGTATCAATTACCAAACTGGTGAGATTACTGTTTCGTTTGATTCTAATAAATACAGCTATTACAGAAAGACCTTTGTTTCTAGAAAAGATGATGTAATTGTTCACCAATTAACAACATCGGCACCCGAGCATACGTACACTTTATTGCTTGAGCATTACGAGGTTCCACAGTTAAAACAAATTGTAAAGAAAATTGGTCGTAAGATAGAAGCTCAATATGATTATGTTCATAGTGAGGGGGGCTATGATGTATCCATTTCCCTCAAGGGTGAAAATCTAGAAGTTAACAAAAATGAAGAAACGAATGAGGTCTATCTAAAATGTAGTCATCCTATTTTAATCATCATGCAAATAAAGCCTTATGCAACTGTTAAAGATAGGGAACTATCAGCTAGTAGCTTTAAGGAAACAACGACCTACTCTGAACTTTTTTTAAATCATCTTCCCCACCATGAAGCACTTTTTAATCGAGTAACATTGGACCTTGTTGATCAATCAAAAAGACTAGCTTCACTTGATGATATTTTGATAAAAGCTAAAAAAAGTAAAGAAGTACCACCCGAGTGGTTAGAAAAAATGTATGATGCCGGCAGATTTATGTATATATGTAGTGCAGGTGAATTAACTCCTAATTTACAAGGAATTTGGACAGGAACCTTTCATCCAGCCTGGAGCGGTGATTTTACTTTTGATACAAATGTACAACTATCGATTGCTTCTGCATTATCTAGCAATCTATCAGAAGGCCTACATGGATTTTTTCGCTTAATTAAAGAATTAATGCCTGGATTTAGAGAAAATGCTAGAAAATATTATGGATGTAGGGGGATTATGTCTTCTGCACATTCTAGTAATAGTGGAGTGCATGTTCATTGGAATGAGGAATGGCCACTACATCTTTGGACATGTGGAGCGGGTTGGTTAGGACATTGGTATTATCAATATTATCGCTTCACAGGAGATTTAAATTTTTTAGAAACAGAGGCAATTCCTTATTTAGAGGAAGTAGTTTTATTTTATGAAGATTTTTTAATAGAAGATGCTGACGGTACATATCGTTTTACACCTTCATACTCGGCTGAAAATGGGTGTGGAGATAATGCGACCCAGGATATTGCAGTATTAAAAGAAGTATTGATGAATTTAATAAAAGCTTATCACATGTTAGAAACATCAACAGAGAAAATATCAAAAATGCAAAGGATGTTAGATAAACTACCCGATTATATGATAAATGAGGATGGAGCACTTAAAGAATGGTTGACTAAAGAAAAAGGAGAAAATTATAATCACCGACATTTCTCACATCTCTATCCCGTTTTTCAAAGTAGAGAATTTAACGAAGAAACAAACCCGAAAATGTGGGAAGCAGCTAGAATGGCATTTAAAAAAAGACGAGAAGCATGGCTATTAAGTGAAGATGGCAATACAACTTCTACCCATGGAAGGATGCATGCTGCACTTTGTGCAACCCAGTTTCATATGCCGGATTTAATTGAGGAGGTATTCACCCTATTACTATTAAATGACTGTTTCTATTCTTCGTTAATGATGTCTCATTACAATAACAGAGAGGTTTTTAATGTCGATGGCAATGGTGCACTCCCGCAAGTCGTCCATGAAATGTTAATAGACTATAGTAATCAACGCTTAACCTTACTAGGTGCTTTACCTCATATTTTTCCGAAAGGGAACTTGCAAGGTGTGCAATTAGTCGATCAGTTAGAAGTAGAAGAACTTAGTTGGAATCTTCCTGAAAAACAACTGGTAGTTAGACTTAAAGCTAAACAAGCCCAACATTTCTCTGTTCATTTACCTTTATTTAAAAAAGCTAGACTTGAAATAAGCTCAAAAGAAATAACAAATAGCAAAGTAATTTTAGAAAAACAAGAGCAATTACTGCTCATTTACAAATTAGAAGAATAAAGAGGAGGATAATGATATGTACCATAAAAAATTAGATGATTTTCCAAAAGATTTCCTGTGGGGCGCCGCTTCTGCTGCCTATCAAATTGAAGGGGGATATGACGCAGATGGAAAGGGTGCATCCGTTTGGGATAATTTCACCAAAATTCCCGGAAAAACATTTGAGGGAACAAATGGAGATGTGGCGGTTGACCATTATAACCGATATAAAGAAGACGTGAAACTAATGGCAGATATGGGGTTAAAAGCTTATCGTTTTTCTGTGTCATGGAGTCGTATTTTACCAGAAGGTACCGGAGAAATAAATGAGGCAGGTCTTTTATTCTATGAAAATTTAATTGATGAATTAAATAAAAATCACATCGAGCCTGTTTTAACCTTGTACCATTGGGATATTCCACAAGCCTTACAGGATAAATATAATGGCTGGGAGTCAAGACAAGTAATAGAAGACTTTGACACATATGCCCGTGTATTATTTGAACGATTTAAAGATAAAGTGAAATATTGGGTAAGCTTTAATGAGCAAAATGTTTTTACTGCGATGGGTTACAGATGGGAAGCACACCCACCGAGCATTCCAGATGTGAAAAAAATGTTTGAGGCGAATCATATTATTAATCTGGCTAATGCAAAGGCTATAAATAGTTTTCACGAGATTGTGCCAGATGGCATGATTGGTCCGAGTTTTGGTTATGGGCCGATGTATGCCTTTGATTGTGATCCGGAAAATGTGTTAGCAGAGCTTAATGGAGAAGAATTTCAGAATCATTGGTGGTTAGATGTCTATATTCATGGTAAGTATCCAAAAGTAACGTTTAAACATCTAGATCGATTAGGTATTGCACCAACCATAGAAGAAGGTGACTTAGCTTTATTGCAATCAGCAAAGCCAGATTTCCTAGGTGTTAATTATTATCACGGGGGAACGGTTAGAGCAAATGAAATTGAACGACCAATGGAGAAGGAAGAAGCTGATTTAGAGAAGTCTTTTGAAGCAACTGACCCTTATTTGATGAAGCCAAAGGATGAGCAAGCGCAAAGCCCAGAGACGATGATGTTTACTAATGTGAATAATCCATATCTAGAAAAGACAGCTTGGGGATGGGAAATTGATCCAGTTGGAATTCGAATAGCCTTAAGAAGATTGCAAAACCGTTATGATATACCGATGATGATTACAGAGAACGGCTTAGGTGCTTATGATGAGTTAACCGATGATAAAAGAGTCGAGGATGATTATCGAATTGAGTATTTAAAAACGCATGTAGAAGAAATACAAAAAGCAATCACAGATGGAGTAGATTTAATTGGGTATTGTGCATGGTCATTTACAGATCTACTTAGTTGGTTGAATGGCTATAAAAAGCGTTATGGATTTGTATATATAGATCGAGATGAGTACAGTGAAAAGAATTTAGAGCGAATACCTAAGAAAAGCTACTATTGGTATAAAAAAGTGATTGAAACAAATGGAAGAGAGTTGTAAGGTTAAATCATAAAAGGGAAGTTACAATAGGGGGAGTTAATATGCGATTTATTCGCCATTGTCAGCGTATGTATCATCAATTGAAGATTAGACATAAGTTGCTTGGCATCTACCTTATTGTAACTGCCATCCCAATTTTACTTGTTGGGGCATACTTAAATTTTGGTACGAGAGATATTGTTCTAAATAACTCTCTAAGTGAAGCGGAACAAAGTGTGGACAAGCTTGAAATTAGACTCCAAACTATTTTCAATAGAGTTACTAGTATATCGGATCAAATTTATATTAATCAGAACTTACACCGATTACTGACAGATGAGTATACGACTCCTTTGGAAGTATATAATGCTTATAATGATTATCCGGTTTTTGATGATTATTTACAATACTATGATGAAGTAGAAGAAGTGCGTTTTTTTATGACAAAAAACATGATTACAGATTCGCATTTTGTTCATGCAGATGTAGACATTCGAAATCAAGAATGGTATCAAGAAGCGGTTGGTAAAAGAGGAAAGATTTCCTGGGTGTATATGCAAGATCATTGGACGAATGATAATTTCTTAGCACTCACAAGAGCAGTATATAGTGATAATAATACACTATTAGGTGTGCTAGCTATTTATGTTTCCAAAGAAATGCTGTCAAGCGTTATTGAAGGTGAACCATTTGAAGCATTTATTACACTTGATAATGAAGTGATTGTTTATCATCAGGATAATCATTTTATAGGAAAGCCTCCTACTTTTTTAAATAAATGGGAGAAAGGTACTTCTAATAAAGCGCTATTTGATACTGCTTTTGAAGGAGAAGATGTCAAAGTAAACGTACATTCTTTTAAACCGGAAAAGTCGCTAAATAATGAAATTCAGGTTTCTGCAATCATTCCAATTGATGAAGTGGTAAGGGAGTCAAATGTAATCTTCACGCGAGGATTTTTTGTAGTGGTGGGTGCTCTAGGTGTTTCTTTGCTATTATTAGTTATATTTATTCGAGGATTTCATCAACGAATTAATCGATTGAGAAAAGCAATGTTTCAAGTAGCACAAGGTGACTTTGCAATAACCAATAGAATGGAAGGTAAGGATGAGATTAGTGAAGTGTATGATGAATTAGCAACTACTTCACAAAGTATCCAAACGTTAATTGACGAAGTATATATTCATAATATAAAAGAAGAAAAATGGCGACGACAGCAAAAAGAAATGGATTTCAAAATGTTATCTAGCCAAATTAATCCACACTTTTTATATAACACATTAGAAATGGTCCGAATGAAAGCTTTGATAAACCATGATAAAGAAGTTGCTAAAATTGTTAAGATGTTAAGTAAAATGATGCGTTCAGCTTTAGAGCGCACCGATAAGCCTGTTCCAATAACAGAAGAGGTTGAATTAGTAAGAAATTACTTGGATATTCAGCGGTTAAGATTTGGGGATAAATTTGATTTTTCAATTAATATAAATAAAAATCTGGAAAACTATCAGCTATTTCCGTTGCTTATTCAACCGATTGTAGAAAATTCTATTATTCATGGTATTGAAAGAAAAGAGGATACGAGTTTTATAGAAATCGATATTTATGAAAAGAACAATTATCTATTAATAGATGTGAAGGATAATGGAATAGGCATTTCAAAAGAACGGTTAAAGGTCGTTCGTCATCGCTTATTCGATCAAGATTATAAATCAGATGGAAACCGGATTGGGCTACATAATGTTCATCAGCGTATTCAGTTATTTTATGGTGAATCTTATGGTTTAAGCATCGATAGTGTACTTCATGAAGGTACGGTTGTACAGTTGCGCCTGCCGATTCAACCAAAGAGTAGGTTTCACTAGGTTCAGGAAGGGGATCTCTATGTATCGCATATTAATTATTGATGATGAACCATTAATAAGAGAGGGATTAAAGAGTGTTATTGAATGGGAGGCATATGGTTTCGAAATCATCGGAGTCGGCAAAGATGGACGAGATGGATTAGAAAAAATAAGGACATTACGTCCAGACGTAGTCTTTGCAGATATTAGAATGCCAGGTTTAACTGGAATTGAACTGATTAGACAAGCCAAGGAAGAAGGTTTTGAATGTAAATTTGTCATTTTATCTGGGTATTCTAATTTCTCCTATGCGCAAGCTTCTATTCAACTAGGAATCGCCTCGTATTTATTAAAGCCTGTGGATGAGGATGAATTAATTCCTTTGTTAAAAGACATTCATAAAGAATTAAATGAAGAAAGAATTATCACTTCTCAATTATTGGAATTCGAAAAAATTTCTGTGGACCAAGCATGGAAGAATTTAATTGATGGGAAAGTAGATGAACTATCTCTCGTCATGCTAGAAGAGCCGGATAGCCATTATCATCTCGTTAAATTGATTGTTCCACATTTAAAAGATTTAAGTAGATGGAAAAATCGATTGATAAATAGCGTAAAGAATAAAGCCACGTTAATAATAGATGACACTGGTAATTATTTGTTATTTAAAGATGAATCAGAGCAGCTAGTAAGTCAAACCTTAATAGATATTTCTACGATGATTAGAAAAGAAGCTGACTTTCTAATCCAATGTGCCATAGCAAAGCCAGTAGAAAGATTAATCCGTATTCCAAAAGCAGCTTCAGAGCTTAATAAATTAGAAGGTATCGCTTATTGTTATAGTGAAAAACAAATTCTTAGCTCAGATATTTTTGAACAGGTTAATCAAGTTGAACTTGATAAAAAGCAGTTTGTTAAGGATTTATCTCGAGCATTAGAGTTTAAAGCATCAGAACAGATTGATGCTTTATTTACAAATTTGGAAGAATATTATAAAGGAAAATGCTATGATGAAGATAGAATAAAAATGGACTTAGTAGACGTTACTTGGGAAATTTATATTCACTTACAGCGTAATTATCCTGAATTATCTGTTCCTGCAAAGGAAACAATTATTGAAGTGATCTTCGATGGACCTAACCTTAAAGCAACACTTAGTCAAGTCAAAGAAGATCTGGTCATACATGCGAGTAGGATTAATGGTTTTCAAGTAACACCCGATAATATGATGGAAAAAGTTACAGCTTATGTAAAACAATATTATTTTGAGGATTTAAATCTTAAAGTATTGGCTCATTTATTTAACTATAATCGCTCCTATTTAGGAAAAAAATTCAAAAAATATACAGGGGTTTATTTTCATACCTACTTAGATCAAGTCAGAATTGAAAAAGCAAAAACATTACTCGTGGAAAAAAATTTAAAAGTATATGAAGTATCCAATGAAGTTGGGTACTGCAACATGGATTATTTTTATAAAAAATTCAAGAATCATACCGGATTAAGTCCAAAAGAATTTCAAAAAATGGAACAAGCAAAAAATGAATCATAGAGAAATTTTAATGGGGGAACATCATGGCAAATATGATAACTGATCGACCATTATATTTAGCAGTCAATTATATATATGTTATTGCAGTAACGAACTTTCATTTTATATTAGCTAATATACTATTTTTATTAGCATTTATCTTTTCTGACCTAACAATGGAAAATATTTTGCTTTTTTATATTACGCTTTTACCTACTGGCCCAAGTCTGGCTGCTTTATTTGCGACGATGGGAAAATATGTGAGAGAAAAAGAAGTAAGACCAACGATTGATTTTTGGATATATTATAAAAAAAATTTTAAGCCTGCCTTTCTCTACTGGATTATAACATCCACAGCTTTAATGGTTTTATTTATCGATATTTACTATGCAGAAGGATTCTTAGCATTTTTCACACCATTTTTCTTTGTGTTATGTATAGGAATTTTTGTGATTTTAATATATGCTTTACCTATCTTAACTAGATTTGAAGTTAAACAAAAGAATCTCTGGGTTGTCTCCTTTTACTCTATTTTTCGATTTATTAAAACTACGATTTTAAATATCACAACTATATTATCATTAGCGTTAATCTATTATATTGCACCAGGAACCATAGTATGGTTTTTTATGAGTTTAGCAGCTTATTTTATTATGTTTAATATGAGAAAACCTTTTGAAATAATGGAACTAGAACTTACTGATCAAAACAAAACAGCAAGTGGGGGTTAATAATATGAAACGATCTCGAATCATAACCATTGTAATTCTGATTATCGTTTTACTTTCAGGATTATTAATGTATGTAGTGAATCAAACGAATCAAGAAACGGGTGAAGAAGAAACGCAGAATTCCGCCGAGCCGATTTTTGAAAATACGGAAGCGGTTAAAGAAATAAATGTAAATGCAAATCAAAAGGTTAGATTAACGAAAGATGACGAGGAATGGAGAGTAGAAGACGCTAGTAGAAAAGTAGATCAAGAGAGAGTAGAGCAATTTACTTATGCTTTGATGAATATTTCAGGACAACCTGTAAATGTTTCAAAAGAAGATGTGGGTTTAGCTTTTCCGAAAGTAACTGTTGTATTAGTAACTGACGAGGAAAATAAACAAAGAATGTCAGTTGGACAGTTACACTCTAGTGAAGAGTATTATTATGTTGAGCATATTGAAGATAAAGAAATATATTTAGTAGAGCGAACAGTCATTGAAACAATACCTCTTAGCACGGTATCCCTGCTCGATAATAAAATATTATCAATATCTTCAGAAGATGTAGAAAAAATAAATATAGACAACGGTACAGAGAAAATCGAACTGAGTAAGGAATCTCCTTACTCAGAAGACGAAGCCCTAGCCCATATAAGTGGCTGGTATATAAATGCCCCATACGAAGGTGTTTATAGTGTCGCTTTTTCTAAAATGTCTGAAGTGATTTATGGGATAGATATGCTTCAACAAACCGAAACAATTGAAGAAAATGCGACAGATTTAGAAAGTTACGGACTCAGTAATAGTGATTTTTCGATTACTTTAACATCAGATGATGCAGAAGAAACACTAGTAATAGGCAATCCCGCAAAAGATCAGCAATACTACGCGATGGTAGAAGGAGAAGATACTGTATATACAATAGAAACTGCTGCCCTCGATCCATTTAGCTATCAAGCATTTGATTTAGTCGATCACTTTGTCCATATTGTTGCTGTTGATGTGCTAGACGAACTAACTATCGAGACGGAAGAAGAATCCGTTAAATTAAATATTGCACATGAGAAAAATGAGGAAGAAATAACTTCTAGTATAACTTATGAAGGGGAAAAGGTAGCATTAGAAACCTTTCAAAAAATCTATAAATTAATTGCAGGACTTAGCTTTGATGAAGAACTTACTGAACAAGTTGAGAAATCTGAGAGTGAAGTAACACTTCATTATAAGCTTGGATCAATTAATGGAAATGATTCGGAAACAACAGTAGAGCTTGTTCCAATTAGTGATGAACGGTATGCTGTTTTCAAACAAGATGTTGCCGATTTTTCTATTTCAAAAGATGAGGTTCACCAGATGATTGAAACGGTGAAAGAAATGCTTCCAAATTAAAAGATTTGCACTACTGTTTATGCGGTAGTGCATTTTTATGTTCTACAGTTTGTTTGAGAAAAAAATTAAAAAATCAGGACACTACGAGTAAGTCACAAAACGCGATTTTTACTAAAAGTATAATTCAATATATGAAAAAATCATGTAAAAAGAAGACACCACTCCTTTTTACATGATTTTATGTCTTCATTGTTCCGTTTTTTATGAAACCGGTTTCTAATATAATAGATGTAACAACAAATAAGCGCTTTCAAAAGAGAGGTAAATACGATTATTTGGCACGTAAGGAGAGAGACAAAATGAGCAATTTAGCCAAGCAAGGTGAAGGACAATCGCAAATTCCTGCAACAACAAGTGTAAAAGTTGGGATGGGTTTAGGAAAACAGAAAAAAACACCATCACTTAAACCGAATAAAAACGGTTTTTGGAAACGTTTAAGTAAACAAAAAGCATTAATTTTAATGTCACTACCATTTGTGCTTTGGTTGATCGTATTTAAGTATATTCCAATTGGCGGATGGGTAATGGCCTTTCAAGATTATAAGCCACAGTTTGGATTACTTGAGCAAAAGTGGGTAGGATGGGAACATTTTAAGGATTTATTTGATGAACCAATGTTTTATCGTGCGTTAGAAAATACTATTGGTATGGGTGTATTAGGTTTAGTATTTGGAACAATAACAGCCATTGGATTCGCTCTTTTATTAAATGAATTGCGATTTATCACATTTAAGAAGTGGACGCAGACTATATCTTACTTACCACACTTTGTTTCATGGGTAATTGTAGCAAACATTGTGATAACAATGCTATCTCAAGATGGTGTCATTAATAACCTTTTAATGGGGCTTGGTATAATTAATAACCCTATAGCATTTATGTCAAATCCGGATTTGTTTTGGGGAATTGTAACAGCAGCTGATGTATGGAAAGAGACTGGATGGAATGCCATTATCTATTTAGCAGCCATGGCAGGTGTTGATCCGCAGCTCTATGAAGCAGCAAAGGTCGATGGTGCAAGCAGGTGGCGTCAAATGTGGCACATCACTTTACCGAGTATCAGAGCCGTTATTATTGTATTGCTTATTTTGAACATAGGAAACCTAATAAATATTGGATTTGAGAAGCAAATGTTATTAGGAAATAATATAGTTGCCGAAAAGGCTCTAGTCATTGATCTATATGCGCTAGATTATGGTATTGGGATGTTTAGGTATTCCTTCGGTACAGCGATAGGTATATTTAAATCAGTAGTAAGTATTATTTTAATTCTTATCTGTAATGGATTTGCAAAACGTATAGGAGAAGGTCGCGTCTTTTAGTGGAAGCTTGATAGAGAGGAGTAATAAAAATGAAAAAGAAAAAATGGACGATGTTTGATATCGTTCTTACTATATTTATGATTTTTGTATTGGTAGTTACCCTATATCCATTTTTAAATATTATGGCCATATCATTAAATAATGCGATCGATACAGCTAGAGGCGGTATTCATATTTGGCCAAGAGAATTCACCTTTGCTAATTATCAAGAAATATTCGGTAGTAATGATCGTCTTTTACAAGCATTTATGATGTCGATATTAAGAACAGTTGTAGGTACAATCACAGGGATTATTGCTAGTACAATGCTTGCTTACACGTTAAGTAGAAGAGATTTTGTATTTAATCGCCTTGTAGGCTTCATGCTTGTTATTACCATGTTTATCGGTGGTGGACTGATTCCAGAATATATGTTAATTCGTAATTTGGGACTAATTAATGAGTTTGCCGTTTATATTTTACCAATGTTGATATCTGCTTTTAATGTCATCATTATCCGTTCTTTTATGGATAACTTACCAATTGCGTTAGAAGAGTCAGCAAAAATTGATGGGGCAAATGATTTTACGATTTTTTGGAGAATTATCATTCCACTTTGTATGCCAGTAATAGCTACCATCGCTTTATTTTTAGCTGTTGGTCAGTGGAATAGCTGGTTTGATACCTACTTATACGCAAGAGGGAACGAGGCATTAACAACTTTGCAGTATGAGCTTATGAAAATTTTAGATAACACGAACATTTCGGGTGGTGATATTACTTCTCAAAATGCTGAAGTAATAGCTGGCCAAACCAATCCGCAATCAATCAAAATGGCCATTACTATTATTGCGACAATACCAATTATTATGGTGTATCCATTCTTGCAGAAGTACTTTGTAACTGGATTAACCTTGGGTGCTGTAAAGAGTTAAGGTATTAATGAAAATTAATATAGATATGTATAAAAAATGGAGGGGAAAACATGAAAAGTACCAAATTAGCTTTATCGTTATTCATTTTATTTTTATTAGGTGCATTTTTGGTAGGCTGTAGTAATGAATCTGAAAACACCTCAACGGAAGGAGAAGGTGAAGGGGAGGAATATTCTGCTGAAAATCCACTAACTTTATCTTTCTATAGTGAAGACGGTGCTGAAAAATCGTTCGATGATCCTGTTGCACAAGCCATCACTGAAAAAACAGGTATAAAGTTAGATATGCAATACCCAGTAGGTGGAAATGAAGAAACTGTTCCATTAATGATTGCTAGTGGAGATTATCCGGATTTAATTTTTGCAAAAGGAGATATTTCTAAATTAATCGAAGCTGGTGGCGTTATTAAGTTAGACGACCTCATTGAGGAAAAAGGTGATAATTTAAAAGCAATGTATGGTGACCAACTAGATTGCCTGCGCAATACCATAGACGATCCTAGTATATATACAGTAGGTACGTATGGAGTAGAAGGAGCATATTGGTCTACGAGTGGTTCTTTCCAAATTCAATTAGATGTTTTACGTGAATTAGGATATCCAGAAATTAAAACATTAGAAGACTTTGAAGCAGCTTTAACAGAGTATTATGAAAAATACCCTGAAATTGATGGACAAAAAACGCTTCCTTTATCTTTACTTGGAAGTGACTGGCGATGGTTAATCACAGTTGGAGATCCAGCTGCAGCAGTTGCTGGTATTCCTGGAGATGGTCAATGGGCTATTAATGATGATACCGGAGAAGCTACCTATAAGTTTTTATTGCCAGAACTTAAAGAGTATTTTAAATGGCTAAATGGAATGAATGACAAAGGTCTACTTGATTCTGAATCCTTTACGCACACGTATGATACTTATATTTCTAAATTATCTTCAGGTCGAGTGTTAAGTATCGCTGACCAAGATTGGAATATTGGCGACGCGGACAAAGCGCTTGTTGCAGATGGTAAAGAGTGGAGAACCTACGCACCACTTCCTGTTACACTAGGTGAAGAGTATGTATCGCAAGGATTAAAAGATTATGGTTTTGCTGGAGGATGGGGTATTGCTATTTCCTCTACAAGCGAACACCAAGAAGAAGCCTTTGAATTTTTAGATTGGATGGCAAGTGAAGAAGCTCAAATCCTCACTAACTGGGGTATTGAGGGTGAAAATTATGATATCGTAGATGGTGAACGCGTGATGAAAGAAGAAGACCGAGAACGTATGAATAATGATCCAGACTACTCAAAAGAAACTGGAGTAGGATATTATGTGTACCCATTCCCGCAATGGGGTAACGGAGCGGTTGATTCAAATGGGCAACCTATCACACCAAACTCTGAAGAAGATATTATTAATAACTTTAACACCGCTGAAAAAGAAGTGTTAGAAGAATACCAAATGGAAAATTGGATCGACTGGTTCCCGCCGACTGAAGAATTAGGTGTTTCCAATCACGGTCAAGCATTCAATTATTCTATTCAATCAGGCAGCGAGTTAGAAATAATTCAACAAAAAGCCGATGATTTAACGGAACAACGAATTACTCAAGCTATACTAGGAGACCCTGCTGAATTTGACGCAGCATGGGAATCTATGATTGAAGAATTAGAAGCAATGAATATTGAAAAAGCTAATGAAGAAATGACACAAAAAACGAAAGACGTGATGGAGCTATGGGGTACTAACTAAAGGATGTAAGGAGCCTGAATTCATCTATTTGAATTCAGGCTCCACCTTTTACCCATTGATAAAGGGAAGTGATTTAAGTGGAAAGCCAGTATTTATGTATGGATGTAGGAGGCACCAATGTAAAATACGGTGTCTTAAAAGAAGATGGAACAGTTGTTACACGAAACCAATATCGAACAAGAAAAAATAATGCAAAAGAATTTATTCAAGATATGACGGACATTATTTTGAAATTACAAGAAGAATATACAATTCAAAAAGTAGGCATTAGTTTTCCAGGTTTTATTAATCCAACGACTGGATATGCAGAATTTGCAGGTGCAATTGATGTATTGCATCATACTAATTTATTAGATTTATTAAAGGAAAAAATCTCACTTTCAATTATTATCGAAAATGACGCAAATTGTGCTACACTAGCAGAGAAACACAGTGGAAACGCTGTCAATTGTACTGATTTTATTTGTATGACGATTGGTACAGGTATTGGTGGAGGCTTGTTTGTAAATGGTAGCATTGTAACGGGATATAATTTTAAGGCTGGGGAATTTGGATTAATGATTGTAAATGGGATGAAGAATGGGTATGAGAACATGCATGATATTGCATCGACAAGCGCTTTTATTAGACGATACAAAGAGATAAAACAAATCTCGACTGACACGCATATAGAAGGTAGTCTAATTTTTGACGAAGCCAAGTCAGACCCTGAAGTAAATCAGATGCTAGAAGAATGGTTCTCCTATTTAAGCTTTGGCATTTTTAACTTAGTAGCAACATTCAATCCTGAAAAAATTCTTATTGGTGGAGCAATTAGTGAACGTTCTGATTTATATGAACGTTTAGAACTAGCGCTATTAAAGATCCCTTCATGGGAGGATGTTCGCACCGCCTTGGAGCCTTGTAAATACCATAATGATGCTGGCATGATAGGTGCTCTTTATCAATGCTTAAAACACTAGACATTCAAGGAGGATAATAAAATGATAAACGAAAATTTGCCGAAGATTTGGTATGGTGGAGATTATAATCCAGAGCAGTGGGACGAAAAAACAGGAAAAGAAGACATACGCATGTTTAAGCTAGCAGGAATTGATGTGGCGACATTAAATGTATTTTCTTGGGCATTAAATCAACCTGATGAAAATACATATAATTTTGAATGGTTAGATAAAAAAATTGACGAACTGTACGAAAATGGGATCTATACATGCCTTGCTACAAGTACAGGTGCACATCCTGCATGGATGGCAAAGCGTTATCCAGATGTTCGTCGTGTGGATTTTGAGGGAAGGAAACGCCAATTTGGAGGAAGACACAACTCTTGCCCCAATAGTCCTACCTATCGTAAATATGCCGAACGAATGGCTGAGAAGCTTGCAGAACGATATAAAGATCATCCTGCTGTTCTTATATGGCACGTGTCCAATGAATATGGTGGATACTGCTATTGTGACAATTGTCAGAAGGAATTTAGAGTATGGTTAAAAGATAGGTATCAAACGTTAGATGCTGTAAATGAAGCTTGGAATACAAGGTTTTGGGGACATACATTTTACGAATGGGATGAAATTGTGGCACCAAGTGGGCTAAGTGAAGAATGGGAAAATGGCAATAATACAAATTTCCAAGGGATTTCACTGGATTATCGTCGTTTCCAATCAGATAGCTTACTTGATGTGTACAAGTTGGAAAGAGATGTACTAAAAAAACACACGCCGAATATACCTGTTACAACAAACTTGATGGGATTATACCCTGAGCTGGATTATTTTAAATGGGGTAAAGAAATGGACGTTGTTTCTTGGGATAATTACCCTTCGATTGACACACCTTTTAGTATGACAGCAATGACGCATGATTTAATGAGAGGACTAAAAAGTGGGCAGCCATTTATGTTAATGGAGCAAACACCAAGTCAACAAAATTGGCAACCTTTTAATGCATTAAAAAGACCAGGTGTGATGCGCTTATGGAGCTATCAGGCTGTTGCACGAGGAGCGGATACCGTATTGTTCTTCCAACTTCGTAGATCTAGAGGGGCAACTGAAAAATACCATGGGGCAGTGATTGAACATGTCGGTCATGAACATACACGCGTATTTAAGGAATCTGCTCAGTTAGGGCAAGAATTGAACCAGCTATCAGATAAGGTTATCGATAGCAGAGTGAAAGCTAAAGTTGCCATTGTGTTTGATTGGGAAAATCGTTGGGCCATTCAACTTTCAAGCGGACCGTCTGCTGCACTTGATTATGTAAAAGAAGTTCATAAATATTATGATGCTTTTTACCAAAAAAATATCGCTGTAGATATGATATCTGTTGAAGAAGATCTTAGTCAATATGACGTCGTGATTGCACCGGTATTGTACATGGTAAAAGCGGGACACGCTGATAGATTAAAAGCTTTTGTGAAAAATGGTGGAACATTCGTGACGACTTTCTTTAGTGGGATCGTGAATGAAAATGACCTAGTAACACTGGGTGGATACCCTGGTGAGCTCCGTGACTTAGTCGGCGTATGGGCTGAAGAAATAGATTCCTTAGACCCTAAACAAACCAATGATATTGTGTTTGAAAAAGGACATGGACAACTGCAAAACAACTATAGCTGTAATATTCTATTTGATCTTATCCATGCAGAGGGAGCCGAAGTTCTAGCAACCTATGGAAAAGATTTTTATAAAGGAATGCCTGTACTTACGAAAAATACGTATGGAAAAGGTGCTGCGTATTATGTAGCTACAAGTCCTGAACAAGCATTTGTGAATGATTTGGCTTCAACCATTGCAGAAGAAAAAGGTCTCTCCGGTGTACTTGATTCAGAAACCGGTGTAGAGGTGATAGCGCGCACAAAGAAAAATGAAACAACGTTATTTGTTATGAACCACAATACGGAAACTTCCACCTTTGAAGCGGGAGAAAGAGAATTAGAGAACCTACTTACCGGTGAAATCTATTCTGGAACTGCTGAAATAAGTGCTAAGGATGTGCTCATTTTAAAGCAAAAATAGGCAGAGTAATAATGGAAGAGGAGAATGAAAAAGATGAAATTTACTGATGGTAATTGGCTAGTGCAAGAAGGCTATACAATTCATTTCCCAAAAGTAGTGCATGAGGTTCAAGAAAGTGAAGATTCCCTCACGCTATATGCGCCTTGTAATTATATTAATCATAGAGGGGATACGCTTCAAGGCCCCCTTCTTACGATAAAATTAACTGCTCCAATTCTTGGTGTAGTAAGAGTGCAGACATGGCATTACATGGGACAAAAAGCAACATTACCTAATTTTGATGTACTTGAAAATTCAACTTCAATTGCCTTAACAAATAAAGAAGATGTGCTTACTTTTAAAAGCGGAAATCTAACCATTGGAATTGATAAACAAAATTTTGGAATAGCCTTTTCAAACGAATATGGTTCACTTACACAAGCGGATCAAAAAGGTTTAGCATGGATAGAAGCTGAGGATACCACGTATATGCGAGGACAGCTTAAGCTAGGTGTAGGGGAATATTTATATGGACTAGGGGAAAGGTTTACGCCCTTTGTTAAAAATGGTCAAACCGTTGATATTTGGAATAGAGATGGTGGGACAAGTTCGGATCAATCCTATAAAAATATTCCTTTTTACTTAAGTAATAAGGGGTACGGAGTTTTTGTTAATCATCCCGAAGAAGTAAATTTTGAGTTGGGATCCGAAACGGTCGCTCGTGCTCAGTTCAGTGTAGAAGGAGAATATTTAGACTACTATCTTATAGATGGTCCAACGCCAAAAGAAGTAATTTCTCGTTACACCGAATTAACCGGGAAACCCGCCTTGCCACCAGCGTGGTCTTTTGGATTATGGTTATCAACCTCGTTCACTACGAATTATAATGAAGAAACCGTCAACCACTTTGTTGATGGAATGGCTGAACGTGGGATTCCACTTAGTGTTTTCCACTTTGATTGTTTTTGGATGAAAGAGTTTGAGTGGAGTAATTTTGTCTGGGATCGTGATAACTTTCCAGACCCAGAAGGCATGTTAAAACGCTTAAAAGAGAAGGGTTTAAAAATATGCGTGTGGATCAATCCTTATATCGCACAGAAATCGCCACTTTTTGCTGAAGGTATGGAAAAAGGATATCTGATTAAACGTGAAAATGGAGACGTGTGGCAGTGGGATATGTGGCAGCCTGGTATGGGTATTGTTGACTTCACTAACTCTGAAGCATGCACATGGTTCCAATCCAAGCTGAAGGTATTGTTAGACATGGGAGTGGATTCCTTCAAAACGGATTTTGGGGAAAGAATTCCTACAGATGTCGTTTATTACGATGCATCAAATCCTAAGAAAATGCATAACTACTACGCATACAAATACAATGAAGTCGTGTTTGATTTATTGAAGGAAGAAAAAGGAGAAAAAGATGCAGTTGTATTTGCACGATCTGCAACAGCGGGGGCTCAAAAATTTCCTGTCCATTGGGGTGGTGATTGCGATTCTACGTATGATGCAATGGCAGAGAGTTTGCGCGGGGGATTGTCCTTAACCTCTTCTGGTTTTGGTTATTGGAGTCATGATATTGGTGGCTTTGAAAACACCGCAACACCTGATGTGTTTAAAAGATGGACTGCATTTGGATTATTATCCAGTCATAGTCGTTTCCATGGAAGTTCATCCTACCGTGTGCCTTGGAATTTTGATGAAGAAGCGGTAGAAGTTGCACGTCATTTCACGAAATTAAAAAACACATTGATGCCATATTTATATGGTCAAGCAGTGACCAATAATCAAACAGGAGTCCCGGTTATGCGTTCGATGTTATTAGAATTTCCTGCGGACCCACTTTGTGATACCTTAGACCGTCAATATATGCTAGGGGATTCCATTCTAGTTTCACCGATCTTTAACGAGGAAGGAATCGGATCCTTCTACTTACCAAAAGGAAATTGGACACATCTTTTAAGTGGAGAAGTTGTAGCCGGTGGGATTTGGATAAAGGAAAAGTATGATTATCTAAGTCTTCCATTATTTGTTCGTGAGCACACCATATTACCTTTTGGAGCAAAAGATGGTAAGCCTGATTACAATTATTTAGAAGATATTACATTTAAAATGTTCCAATTAAAAAATAAGGTTGAGCTGACTCGTAATCTAGTTGATTCCGATGGAGAAGATGCTGGATCGATTACAGTTATTAGAAAAGATACAGCAATAGAAGTCACGCTTCAAGGTAGTCATGCCAACTGCCAGTTAGAAATAGATGGCCGAAAATATGGTGATCTTAAAAATGGTACGAATAAATTTAATTTAAAATAGAATGAAAGATTATCTTGGCAGTTGTTCGGAGTGATAGAACAGCTGCCATTCTATTACGTGTATTCTTATATTTTAGCTTTTTAATAAATGATGAGGTGATTAAATTGAAGTATAATAACCCAATTTTAAGTGGGTTTTATCCAGACCCAAGTATATGTAAAGTGGAAGATACGTATTATTTGGTTACCAGCTCTTTTGAATATTTCCCAGGAGTGCCTATCTTTAAAAGTAAAGATTTAGTGAATTGGATGCAGATTGGACATTGTTTAACACGTAAAAGTCAAATTAACTTAGAAAAAGCTGGAAGTTCACTTGGAATTTTTGCGCCTACTTTGCGATATCATGATGGAAAATTTTATCTAATTACAACGAACGTAAGTGGTGGAGGTAATTTTATTGTTTGGACAGAGGAGCCTGAAGGTGATTGGTCCGATCCAATTTGGTTAAAGGAGTGGCCTGGTATAGACCCTTCTCTGTTTTTTGACGATAATGGAGATGTTTACATAACAGGAAATAGCGATGCTGAGGGAGGAGAGGAACCGGGAATATATCAAGCTAAATTAAATTTAGAAACAGGCAATATTATTGAAGAAAGAAAATTTATTTGGTCAGGTACAGGAGGGGCGCATCCTGAGGGGCCTCACTTATATAAAATAAATAATTGGTATTACTTGATGATTTCAGAAGGGGGTACCGAATATGGCCATATGGTTACCATAGCAAGAAGCAAAAATCCATTTGGACCTTTTGAGTCTGCACCATATAATCCTATTTTAACTCACAGAAGTTTGGATCATCCGATACAAGCCACAGGTCATGCGGATTTAATTCAATATGGTGATGGGACTTGGTGGGCAGTCTTTTTAGGAATTAGACCAATTGGTTATCCTCAGAAACATCATTTAGGTCGTGAAACTTTCTTAGCTCCAGTGAAATGGGACACAGAAGGCTGGCCAATAATAGGGGATAACGGTGTGATTAGTACAAAGATGAACGCACCTTCAAATGCTGAAACATTAGTTAGTCCGGTGTTATTTTATGATGATTTTTCGGAAACAACCCTCAATAATAAATGGAATTTTTTAAGAAATCCGCATCAAAAGGATATCAGTCTAAATGAAAAAAAGGGTTATTTAGTGCTGAAGGGTTCAGATATTACCTTGAATGAAACTGATAGCCCATCTTTTATTGGAATGAGACAGCAGCACTTTGAATGTGCTGTTACAACAGAATTAAACTTCCGACCTGAAAATGATTTAGAAGAAGCAGGAATGACCGTAATAATGAACGAGAGCTTTCATTATGAAATAGCAATGGTACAAATAAACAAAAATTTAAAATTAATATTACGCAAAAGCTTAAGTGATGTTTCAGTTATAGAAAAGGAAATAGAGTGTTCCGGTCAGTGTATGCAACTTAGAATATCTGCGAATGAAAATAATTACTCATTCTACTACAGAGAGAGCGATAATTTAGATTTTAGACTTCTAGGCACAGGTGATTGTGGAATGTTGTCAAAAGAAGTTGCTGGTGGTTTCACTGGAGTTTACTTTGGCTTATACGCAACTGGTAATGGAAAGAAATCTACATCAAAAGCTTATTATAATTGGTTTAGGTATGAATCGTAGATAAAAGATAATGAGCATGAATTCGGTAGAATATGAATTCATGCTTTTTAATATTAAACTATATATCAAAACAATCATCGGAGTTTTCTTATGTAAAAAATGAAGTCACGATCAATAGAAATGTTTTAACAAAGCTATTTTTTAAAACATAAACTCGTTCCTATTAGTGTAAAGTTCGAATCATATCGTAACAAAAATTCAAAAAACAATAAAATTTTTTCTTATTCAGAAACAGTTTAAATTATTGTTAAATGGAATTTTTTAGAATCTAGTAATTTCATCAAGTAAAACTAAAAACATACAATTCAAGTATTCTTTTAAACGATAAAATTATTGATAGTTACCTAATTTAACAGAAAAAATTTATATTCATTAATACTTATCTCTGTTCGTAAGCTTTAAATCGTATATAATAGAAGTACTAATTATAACGCTTACAAAATCTTAAGGAGTTCTATTTGATTCAAGAGGAGTGAAGAGCATGGAGAAGTTAGATAATTTATTCGAAAAGTTTTACCAAAAAACCATTGAGGATACTGATCGTGCCGCAGGTCCTGTAGAAAGAAAATTAAGTCTAAAAAGAAAGCTTGAAACTCTATTAGGTGATTTTTCTTGTTTAGATGAGATGCGAATTCCAATTCGTCCTAAAACAGTGAAAACAGAAAAATTTGATACTTATATTAGGGAATTAGTGTATTTGCCAATTACAGATGATATTGAGATCAAGACCTATATTTTAACACCTTTAGTGAGGGAGAATAAGTATCCATCTGTTCTAGCAATCCATGGGCATGGATACGGTGTTGGTGAGGCAGTGGGTATAACTGAAACTGGTGAAGAAAATACCGAATTACCAGGAATTCATCAGAATTTTGCTGTTCAGCTTGTTAAGCGCGGAATGAAAGTGTTTGTTCCAGAGGTTTTAGGTTTTGGAGAAAGGTTACTAGAAAGAGATAAAAGGGAGGGGAAACAAAACTCCTGTGAGGCTATGGCTACAAACCTTCTGTTAGAAGGTAAAACTCTAGCAGGGCTGCGAGTTTGGGAAGCTAGACAAGTGTTAGATTATATGGAAGCCTGTGGTGATGTAAAGTCTAATAAAATAGGAATGATGGGTTTTTCTGGTGGTGGAGTTATAACAGCATATACAGCGGTATTAGATCAACGGATACAAGTCAGTGTCCTCGCTGGCTTTACTAATACCTTTAAAGGAAGCATTATGGCAATGCATCACTGCATTGATAATTATGTTCCTGGTATTTTGCGCTATGCAGAGTTACCTGAAATTATTTCATTAATTGCTCCACGAGCTTTATTTATTGAAGCGGGAGAAAATGATCCTCTATTCCCTGTGAAACATGTGAAAGAAGCAATCAAACAAATTGAACCTTGCTATGAAAATCGAAATGAATTGTTCGGGACAGACATTTTTCCTGGAGAACATGAAATAAGTGGACGAAAATCTTATGATTGGCTCCACTTAAAATTATTGGAGGTATAAAGAAATCAAAACATTATTTTAAAAGAATTTAAAAATGATCAGTCTTCAATTCGATAGAAATATGAATCCGTACGTAAAATAGAATTAAGTTATCTGTATATGTGTTATTAATTCAAAAATAATTATAATTGCAAATTACAATTTAAAGATTCCAACTTAGAATTCAGTTGTAACAAATTAAGTGGTGAAAACGCATATAGATGGCTATGGTATATATCGTATTAGAGACTTTGATAATATGATTAGGTTTTTAAAATAACAACGACTATTATTATTTTGTGATATACTTTTTATAAGCTTATAGATAGTTACAGTAGGGGGAGCATTCGTACCAATGAAGTTAATTGAAACACTTAAAACAATGCATTTTAAAGAAGCAGTAGATTATATCTGGGAGTATTATAAAATTCATATAATGGGGATTATATTTGGATTATTTGTGATTGGTTCGATTCTTTCAGCAGTATTAAAAGAAAATGAACCCCAATTTAATGTAACAATTGTGGGCGCTGTCTCTTATGAGGTAGTAGAGCCGTTTCAAACCCAAATAAATGAAGAATATTTTGAGGAATATGAAGTAGCGGTAGACAATATTTCTCACCGGGGTGGTACATTAGCAAATCAATCATATGAGCAAGTGCAAAAGCTGGTAGCGAAAATGTCGACTGGAATGATTGATGTTTTTATAGGTAATGAGGATTTTGCGAAAGATATACTTGAACAAGAAGGCATCGTCCCATTAAATACGGTGATGGATGAAAGCTTATTGGAAGGCACTACGACATATGATTTGGATACAGGAGAAGTCTATGCAGTTAATGCAAATGACTTTGATGTTTTTGATGATTATGAGGCATTTGAAGATATGATTTTATTTGTACCTGCAACGGCAGAAAACAAAGATTTTATTGATACTTTTTTCAAAGATTTAAAACAATAACAACTTATAAAAAGCAGGGTAGCTATTCACAGGTACCTTGCTCTTTTTTATACAACAAATTATTCAACTAAAAAAGGAGAGTGCCTATGACTAAAGCAATCCTCGTAATGAATGAGGATACCCGGGATTTAGTGTATCCGTCTTTTATAAGAGAAGAAATAGAACAACAAGTAGATTTAGTAAAAGAACCGATTACTAAAAATGAATTAATAAAGAATTTATCGATATTAGAAGAGGTAGAAGTAATGTTATCAGGTTGGGGTGGGCCAAAACTAGATCAAGAATTGTTAGATGCCGCACCGAATTTAAAGGCATTTTTGTATGCTGCAGGTTCCATTAAAAATAATGCTACTGAAGAGGCGTGGGATAGAGGAATTCTGTTTTCAACAGCTGTGCATGCAAATGGATTACCGGTTGCAGAATTCACTCTCTCCCAAATTCTATTCTGTTTAAAAAACGGTTGGCAATTTGTTAGGAATATAAGAAATTCTAAGACCTTTCCGCAGAAGCCATTCCAAATTAAAGGAGGTTTTAGGAGTAAAATTGGTCTGATTTCACTAAGTACAGTGGGTAGGCACACCCTGGAATTATTACGCCCTTTTGATATGGATATTTTCGTATTTGACCCGTTCGTAAAAGAAGAAGAAGCTAAAAAGCTTGGAGTAAGACTTTGTAGTTTAGAAGAGATTTTTAAACAAGCTGATGTCGTTTCGCTACATACCCCACTTCTACAAGAGACAGTTGGTATGGTTACTGGAGAGCATTTTCAAATGATGAAAGAAGGTGCTAGTTTTATTAATACAGCACGCGGTGCAATTGTGAAAGAAAAAGAGATGCTTGAAGTGTTAAAAAAACGTACTGATATTACTGCTGTGTTAGATGTGACTGATCCAGAGCCTCCTAGTGAAGATTCTCCTTTTTATACAATGGATAATGTGGTAATTACCCCTCATTTAGCAGGAAGTGAAGGAGAAGAATGCGGGAGGATGGGAGCTTATATGTTAGAAGAATTGAAGCGGTATGTGAACGCGGAACCGTTAAAATGGCAAATCACGAAAGATCAATTCGATCGAATGGCTTAAAATAGAAAGGAGAATAATATGAAACTAGGATTATGTTCCGTTACATTTCGAGAAAAATCTGTTGAACAAGTGATAGACTTAGCAATGCAGGCTGAATTAGAGGGGATTGAGTGGGGTGCAGATGTGCACGTTCCTCCTAATGATTTAACCAATGCAAAAGAAGTACATAAATTAACAGAATCTAGAGGGATGAAAGTTTCTTCTTACGGATCCTATTATCGTGTTGGAGATCATAGTGAAAATGACTTTACCTTTAAAGAAATCTTACAGGCTGCCGAGGCACTGAAGGCTCCAGCTATTCGTGTATGGGCTGGGGTTAAAGGATCAGATGAAGCAGATAAAACCTATCGATCAAATGTAATAAAAGATGCGAAAAAAATTGGAGAAGAAGCAAAAAAAGCAGGAATCAGTATTCATTTTGAGTATCATGGAGGAACTTTAACGGATACAAAAGAAAGTGCTGCTGCGCTCATGCAAGAGGTGAATCATGCCAACGTCTTTTTATATTGGCAACCAGCTGTAGGATTATCAGTAGAGGAACGTTTACGTAGTATTGCTGTTGTGAAGCCTTGGATAACGAATGTACATGTTTTTCACTGGACACCAGAGAAAAGATTAGAATTAGGCGCTGGTGCTAGAGAGTGGCAGAATTATCTTACGGAAATCATGAAAGACCATAAAGATAGATATGTGATGATGGAATTTGTGAAAGATAATAACGTGAATCAATTCTATCAGGATGCCAAAACGCTACACCAGTTAAAAGAAATGATAGAGGGAGATTCCTATTGATTGTTAGCCAAACTTAAAATGAGGTTAGCGCTCGTTTATCTCTAGCTTAACTTCTTTGCTTATGCTCGAATCTAGAAGTGCAGGTATTACAGGGATTCCGCCATAATAACAGAATAATTTTAATTATTTTAATCGAAAGGAAGCTTAAGATGAAGCACAAAATTATTGTAGTAGGCTGCGGTGCAATGGCAGATATTTGGATAGATTATGCCAAGGTACGGGAAAATGCAGAAATAGTTGCTTTAGTAGATCTAGATAAAGAAATAGCCTTAACTAAAGCGAAACAAAAAGAATTAAAAGTTCCAATTTTTTCAGATTTAAAAAAAGCAATTAAAGAGACAAATGCTAATTTAGTTTTTGATGTGACCATCCCGGCTGCTCACAAAAAGGTCGTAAGTACTGCTGTAGAAGAAGGGTGTCATGTATTTGGTGAAAAACCAATGGCTGAATCAATCGCAGATGCGAGAGATGTATGGAATATTGTTGAAGAAAATAATCAAGTATATAATGTGATGCAAAACAGAAGATATTTAAAGCAAATTAGAACCTTAAGAAAAATGCTAGATGATAGAATTATAGGTCAGATAAGCTCAATACATGCTGATTTTTTCCTTGGGCCACATTTTGGTGGTTTCAGAGAAACAATGGAGCATCCATTAATTTTAGATATGGCTATCCATACGTTTGATCAGGCGCGATTTATTAGTAATGCTGATCCGATTTCCGTGTACTGTCATAGTTATAATGCAAAAGGGTCTTGGTTTAAAGGAGATGCATCTGCAATTTGTATCTTTGAAATGTCCGATGGCTCCATTTTCCATTATAAAGGATCGTGGAGTGCCGAGGGTTATCCTACATCATGGGAAAGTGATTGGCGTATAATTGGTGAAGTTGGTACTGTTTGTTGGAATGGAGAAGATGAACCTACTGCAGAAGTTATCGATGAAACACTACCTAAGGACTTTTTTAGTCCAATGAAAAGAATAACGTATCCTAATTACTGGATGGGAAAAGAAGGACATTTTGGCTGTTTAGACGAAATGTTTCAAGCTTTAGAAGAAAAACGGCCTGCTGAAACAAATTATAAAGATAACTTTAAGAGTATGCAGATGGTATTTGGCGCAATTGAAAGTGCTGAAAAAGGGAAAAAAATTATATTATAACGAAAAACTGACGCGCTAAAGAGTTTTACGGCACGTCAGTTTTTGTGTTTATATTCATTAAAATGAGGCATGATAAAGACTGTTAACGGACTATCGTTGAATCCCTGACAATCAAGGTGGTATCCAAATATACTTTTTTCGCTACTTGCCTATCATCTTTTAAACGCTCTAACATTAAACCTATCGCTGCTTTTCCCATTAATTCTTTTTCAATTCTAACTGTGGTTAAAGCAGGATAAATATATTGGGATACACTAATGTCATTTACCCCAATAATGCTAATGTCAGCTGGTATTTTTATATTAGCTTCATGTAAAGCTTTGATAGCACCAATAGCTACTTGGTCATTGGCACTAAGAAAAGCAGTTGGGTAATTGCTTGGATAGGTTTGAATGAATTTTTTCATCGATTCATACCCAGAATTTACGTTAAAGCCAGAGGTAATGATGTCTTTTTCCTTCAGTTGGCCTAAATCCTTCATAATATTTCTAAAATGCTTTTCTCGAATATCCTGCATTGGTTCCACACTACCTTGTAATGTTTCCTTGCCACCAATGTATCCAATTCGCTCATGACCATTTTTAGTAAAAAAAGAAATAGCGTCTTTGACTACCTTTTTAAAATCAACTAAAACCGCATCGCAATTCACATGTTCAAAATCCGTATCAATTAATACAAGATGGTCTGTTAACAAGTTAAATTGATCAAGATGTTTTTTACTAAAACGTCCAACAGCTATAATGCCATCTATGTTTGTTAAGTCTGAGAAATCATTCTGTAGATTATATTTAATTAATTGCAGATGTTCTTTTTTTGCTGCTTCTTCCACACCGTGTCTTATCGCCATATAATATAGGTCACTAAGTTCCTGTTCTTCTGTTACCCAGTTAATAAAAGCAATTCTTCGATTCAATTTTTTTCTTTGTCCTCTTTTTTTATAAGCCATCGACTCTGCTAATTCGAATATTCTTTTTTTTGTATCTTCTCCAACTGATAAAGTTGGATCATAATTCAACACACGAGATACAGTCGCTATTGAGACACCAGCTTTTTCTGCAATATCTTTAATGGTAGTCATGTAAAAAACCCCAATTCTATTTAAGTAAAATAAGTAAACTTTAACTTGACTAATTTTACTTATGATTATAATATAAGTGCATAGACTTGTCGAGAGATAATGTTAAATTGAATACGTTTCCAAATTGAGGAGGATGTAAATGTTTAAAAAGTCAGAAAAGTATGTGTATCAAGCACCAAAGAATGGTTATCCAGAATGGAACAACAATCCAGAGATATTTGCATTAAACCGTATGCCAGCTCACGCTGAGCTTGTGCCATTTTTAGATGAAAAAAATGCGCACATTAATATAAAAGAACAATCTCCATACGTTCAGATGTTAAATGGGAAATGGAATTTTCATTTTTCTAAGAATCCTGCATCTAAAATAGAAGATTTTTATAAAGTTGATTACGATAATAGTAAATGGGATAAGATTAATGTTCCGGCGCATTGGCAATTAGAAGGGTATGACTACCCGCAATACGTAAATACAAGATATCCATGGATCGAACACGACGATATTAAACCACCATTTGCCCCAACTAATTATAATCCGGTTGGACAATATGTTACTCATTTTAACACGCCAAAGGAATGGGACAATCTACCGCTAATCGTGCGTTTTGAAGGGGTGGAGTCTGCCTTTTATGTATGGTTAAACGGAGAACTTGTTGGCTATAGTGAGGATACATTTACACCAGCAGAATTTGACTTAACTCCCTATCTAAAAGATGGCGAAAATAAATTAGCTGTTGAGGTTTATCGCTGGTCTGATGCAAGTTGGTTAGAGGATCAAGATTTCTGGAGAATGAGCGGTATTTTCCGTGACGTCTATCTTTATGCGATGCCAGAATTACATGTCTTTGATCATCAAATTCGTACACATTTAGATGACACCTATACAAATGCTGTTCTTGAAATGCAAACGGATGTAGTGAATTACAATGAGAAAGCAATTTCTGGGGCGAAGTTAGAAGCAACCCTAATGGATGCGGATAAAAAAATAGTAAAAACATCAACATATCCTCTAGATTTTGCTAATGAAAATCATATAAGTGTAAAAGAAAAAATTGATATTGATAATCCTGAAAAATGGAGTGCTGAAAATCCTTATCTATATACAATCGAATTTAAAATAGTGAATGAGCAAGGTTCTTTAATAGAAATCGGAACGACTAAAATTGGTTTCCGTCAATTCGAAATGAAGGATGGCTTGATGCAATTAAACGGGAAGCGCATTGTGTTCAAAGGTGTCAATCGACATGAATTTACTGCGGATAACGGCAGAGCTGTTACAAAGGCAGATATGCTTGCGGATGTAAAATTAATGAAAGCATATAACATTAATGCTGTACGTACCTCTCATTATCCAAATCATCCTTATTGGTATGATTTATGTGATCAGTATGGATTATACGTTATTGATGAAACAAATCTTGAAACACATGGTTCTTGGAGTTACGGTCAAAAGGAATTAGAAGAAACAGTTCCAGGGAGCAGACCTGAGTGGACTTCTAATTTAATCGATCGCTGTAATTCGATGTATCAACGTGATAAAAATCACGCTTCCATTATCATTTGGTCTCTTGGGAATGAATCTTTTGGTGGGGATAATTTCTTAGAAATGCACCGTTTCTTTAAAGAAGTAGATCCAACAAGACTTGTTCACTATGAAGGGATTTTCCATTATCGTGCTTCAGAAAAAGCATCTGATATGGAAAGTACAATGTATATAAGTCCAAAAGGCATTGAATTTTATGCGCAACAACCTGGAGAGAAAAAACCGTATATCCTTTGTGAATATAGTCACTCTATGGGTAATTCAACAGGAAATCTAAAAAAATATACAGATCTATTTGATGCCTATCCAATTTTACAAGGTGGATTTATCTGGGATTGGAAAGACCAAGCGCTTCACACCCAAACAGAAGATGGAACTTCTTATCTAGCTTATGGTGGTGATTTTGGAGAATCTCCACATGACGGCAATTTTGCTGGAGATGGCTTAATATATGCCGATGGAACAGTTTCACCAAAGCTACTCGAGGTAAAAGCTTGTTATTCAAATATAAAAATTGAAGAAATTGATAGCATGAGTGGAAAATTTACCATTCATAACAAATTCCTTTTCACAGCATTAGACGCCTATAAGCTTGTTTGGACGGTTGAAGAAGAAGGAGAAATTCAAGCTTCTGGTATGGAAGTTTTACATGCAAAAGCAGGTGAAAGTCAGCAAATTGAAGTTGACCTAAAGGAACTGAAATTCTCTAAATTAAAAGAACAAGTCTTTACCTTATCAGTCGTTTGTATTGAAGAACCTGAATGGGCAAAGCCTGATCATGAAATTGCTTTTGAACAGTTTGTTGTACCTGGTACACCTGCCTTAAGAGAAACGGAAGAAAAAGTGGAGCTTATCGAACAAAATCAAAGCTTTGTGGTAAATGGAGCTAACTTTGAACTTCAGTTAAATAGAGAAACAGGTTTGCTTGATTCTTATATAGTGAATGGTAAGGAATTACTAAAAAATACATTAGTTCCAAACTTCTGGAGAGCGATGACGGATAATGATCGTGGGAATGGTCTAAATGTTCGTAGTGAGTCATGGAGAAAAGCAAGCTTAGCAAGAGTTCTTACCAATTGTGAAGCGAAAAGCACGGATGAATCCGTATCAATTTATACTGTGTACCATTTACCAACATCACCGGTAAGCATCTGCGAGGTAACTTATACGATCGCAGGTGATGGTGTGATAGACATCGATGAAAAATTAATACCTGGAAAAAATCTCAACGAAATTCCTGAATTCGGTATGCGTTTTGAACTTCCAGTAAACTTTAATTCGATCAAATGGTATGGTAAAGGCCCACATGAAACATATTGGGATCGTCAAGATGGCGCTAAAATAGCACTTCACCAAGGTAAGGTGAGTGAACAGTTAGAACCTTATCTATGCCCACAAGAGAGCGGTAATAAAATGGGTGTAAGATGGTTTGAGATTTCAAATGAAAACGGAGAAGGACTGAGAGTTAGCGGCTTACCTTTAGTAGAAGTAAATGCACTCCCATATTCACCGTTTGAAATTGAAAAGTATGATCATCATTATAAATTACCAGCACCGAAAGAAATAACAGTAAGAGTCAACCATAAGCAGATGGGTGTAGGTGGAGACGACTCATGGGGGCAACATACTCATCCGGATTATACTCTTTTTGCTAATCAGATTTATAGACATCAATTCCGTTTACAAGGCTTTTGTAAAGATATAGAAGTTTCTTTGTAATTTGGTTGTAATAAGCGTATAATAGAATGTATTACCCAAGAAAGGGAGTGCCACCTACATGGCTTATTACAATAACCAGCGCGAACCTGTGAATGAAGTAGAAACAAAGGTTTGGTCGTGTGTAAGTGATGATTGTGCAGGCTGGATGCGAGAAGCTTACTCTTTTGATGAAGAACCAAAGTGCCCACTTTGCAAATCAGAGATGAAAAGAGAAGTACGCGTTATTCCAGAAATAAAATAATACAAATTAGAAGAGAGCAGCCAAATTTGGTTGCTCTCTTTTTGTATTATAGATATTCTCTAAAATAAACAGAATTAAAGGCTGGTAAAGTTTTAGTCCCACTATGACCTTAGTTAGTAATAAAGCGAAAAAAGACGCTTTAAAGTTAGAAAGAATACTTTTAAAACTAGAAATGTCATCATGAATCTTATTTAATTGGTTTCTGATCCACTTGGAACTGCGACTTAAATAAGATAGATTGAATATATTCTTTGTTTTCTACTAAAAAATATTCAATATTTTAAGGAAATCAATATGATTAAAAAATTTTTTAAAACTTATGTAAAAAAATAGAAAAATACTATAAAGGGTATGAAAAACATGTTCAATATTGTCTGATAAAAGCTTGTTATGTCAGTATTTATATTTATTTTTAAATGTAATCACAATATTTGTCGAAAGAAATCGATTTCTTCATAAAATTAATTTATTTATTAAAAACTATAAAAAAGGTATTGTATTTTTTCTATTTACGGCATATAATCATTTACGAAAGCGATTACTTTTAACTGCAGTGAAATTAATCGCATATTTTTTACGGTAAAAGAGAAACCGGTTTCCTTTGTGGTGAAGAGTTTGGTTTTGGTTTCAAAAATACTAATTGAATTGACGGGGGTAAAAGTTATGAAAAAGTGGTTGATGATGTTAGCAGTAATTTTATTATTTGGTTTCCTAGTTGCATGTAATGATGATGATACAAGTGGTGAATCAGAGGGAAATTCAAGTGAATCTGAAAATGGTGAAGAAAGTGCAGAAGGAAGTGAAGCTTCAGGAGAAGAAGTAGAGCTTAACTTTTGGTTATTTGGTAGTACAGGGTATGATGTATTAATTGAAGAATATATGGAAGAAAATCCAAACGTTAAAATAACATTGAACGAAGGCGAAATGGAAGACGTTCATAACAACCTTTTCACTTCTATTTCTGCTGGTAGCGGAGCGCCAGATATTTCATTGGTAGAAGTAAGTCAGGTAGCAAAATTTTTAGAAGCTAGTGATAGATTCCACAACTTAAATGATTTAGGTGCAGGAGATGTTAAAGATAAATATCTAGATTGGAAATGGCAACAAGCATCAAGTGTAGATGGTGACTTTCAAATAGGTTTACCAACAGATATTGGTCCAACTACAATGTTTTATCGTACGGATGTAATGGAAGAAGCAGGTTTTCCAACAGATCCTGAAGAGTTATCAGCTGAAATTGATACATGGGATGCTTATTATGAAGCTGCAAAAGAAATTAAAGAGAAAACAGGAAAACCTATTTCTGATAGCCCAGAATTAATGTTTAATGCAAGACGTGATCAATTGCCACAGCAATACTTTAACGAAGAAGATGAATTAATTATTGAAGATACAGTAAAAGAAGCATATGATTTCACGACAATGATGATCGAAGAAGGATTAGTTGGTCAAAATGCACTATGGACTCCTGAGTGGGGTAGTGCAATGGAAGAAGGAAGCTATGCAACTTTAATTGGTGCACCAGCTTGGATGATTGCAAATGTGAAAGGCAATGCTCCTGATTCAAGTGGGAAATGGTCTTTAACAAACATTCCTGAAGGTGCGGGTAACTGGGGTGGATCATTCCTAACAATACCGGCTGATTCAGAGCATCCTGAAGAAGCGTATGCATTTATTGAATGGTTAGTATCACCAGAAAACCAATTAAAATCTTTCCACAATAATGGTTTATTCCCATCTACGCCAGAGGTGTATGAAGATGAGGAATTCCTTGCAACAACAGATGAATATTTTAGTGGTGCAGAAACTGCAAGAATCTTTGCAGAAGCAGCTGAATCAGTTCAACCAGTATATATGGGTGTGAATTATGCAACAGTAAATAATGAATTAGTAACTGCATTAACAAACGTTGCAGTTGAAGGTTTAGATCCACAAGAAGAGTGGGACGCCGCTGTTGAGCGTATTGAGTCGCAATTAGAAAGACAATAATTTAATAACCTAGAATAAGAGTTTCGTAGTTTAAAAAGTTATTCTTTAAGGCTGTAATGCGGTCATTCTTACCGATTGGTAGGAGTGATCGCACACATCTTTATTGTAGCCTTACTTATTCAACTGTAGATATTGCTTTTTATAGAGAGGAGTGAAATAGATGAGTGATTCAAAGTCAGCTAATTTAAAAGCGCCTAGGCGGCGTAGATTTAGTGAAGAAAAAAAAGAAGCGTTGACAGGCTATTTATACATCTCGCCTTTTTTTATTCTATTTGCTATTTTTGGCTTGTTTCCGATTCTATTTAGTTTTTATTTAGGCTTTCAAAAATGGAATGGTCTAGGGGAAATGGAATATGTCGGTTTTCAAAATTTTGAGTGGATTTTAACGGATCCTTTATTTTGGAAATCGTTATCAAATACATTAATTATGTGGATACTCGGAACACTTCCACAGCTTTTAATCGGAATAATCCTAGCGTATGCCCTAAATTCGACTTTAATTAAATTAAAGAGCTTTTTTAGAGTATCTATATTTATGCCGTACGTTACTTCTACAGTAGCAGTTGCTATTGTATTTGGGATTATGTTTAATAATCAAGAGTTTGGATTATTTAACATCATTGTTGGCTGGTTTGGCGCAGATCCGGTTAGTTGGGGTACATCTGAATGGGGAGTAAAAGTCGCCATATCTACGATGGTATTCTGGCGTTGGGTTGGGTATAACACAATCATATACCTAGCAGGTCTTCAAGGTATACCAAATGAATTATATGAAGCAGCAGTAATAGATGGAGCGAGTGTAAGACAAAAAATTCAGTATATTACAATTCCAATGCTGCGACCGATTATTATTTTGACCGTATTCACGTCAACGATCGGCGCCTTGCAACTATTTACTGAACCATTAATTTTTATTGGACGTTCGTATCGTGAAGAAGGAATAACAGTTGTTTTATATTTATACCGTGAAGCATTTACGAATCTTGCATTTGGTCCAGCTTCAGCAGCTGCGATTATTCTCTTTATCATTATCATTATTATTTCTACGATTAATGTCTGGATTGCAAATAGGATTGGACGTTAGGAGGTTAACAGAATGGAAAATCAACAGAAGCAGCTACGTTTTAGCTTTCCGAAAATGTTTGTCTATCTGATTTTATCGATTGGCGCATTTTTATCAATCTTTCCATTATATTGGATGTTTGTAATGGCGACCAATCATAATAGTGCGATAAACAATGTACCACCTGCCTTTTTGCCAGGAGACGAACTTGTAACGAATTTCACCAATGTTGTCAATACGATTGAGTTTTTTGGAGCAATATGGAATTCATTTATAGTAGCAACTGTTACGACGATAGGTGTGCTATTTTTATGTTCTTTAGCAGGTTATGCCTTTGCGAAGTTTAACTTTAAAGGTAAAAACTTTTTATTTGTTGCTATATTGGTAACAATGATGATACCGCCACAATTAGGGCTAATCCCACAGTATATTATCATTACAAAACTAGACTGGTTAAACGATTTGAAGGCAATCATCTTTCCAGGTTTAATAGATGCTTTCGGGATTTTCTGGATGCGTCAATATATTACAAGTAACGTTCCAGATGAATTGGTAGATGCTGCAAAAATCGATGGATGTAATAACTTTAGAATTTATTGGAACATTGCTGTGCCAGTTATTATCCCGGCATTTGCTACGTTAGCAATCATTAAATTTATGTACATTTGGAATGATTTCCTATGGCCTTTAGTTGTATTACGCGAGGAATCATCCTTTACGATTCAAGTTGCACTTCGTGGTCTCATTGACAATTACGTGAGAGATAACGGAATGATCATGTCTGGAACCTTCTGGGCAACGGTGCCACTCATTATCATTTTCTTATTACTTAACCGTTTGTTTATTGCAAGCTTGACAGAAGGTGCTGTTAAAAGCTAAAACTATTAGTGTGTATGGTATACTAATATAGAAAGCTTGCTTAGATAAAATAGACAGAGGGATAAAAAATGAAACTTACTATAAGAGAAATTGCGAAGATGGCAGGTGTTTCACCTGGTACCGTTTCAAAGGTTATTAATCAGACGGGAAGCATCAGCCAAAAGACGATTGATAAAGTAAAAGCTGTGATTGATGATACAGGTTATCAACCTAGTTTTTCCGCTAAGGCGTTAGCAACAAAAAAATCAAATATGATTGGCTTAATATATGCAGGGGAGGTTCATGTTGAATTTAACCACCCCTTTTTTAATCAAGTTATTAATAATTTTAAGAATGCGATCGGCCTATTAGGGTATGATATTTTAGTTTTTTCCAATCAAGCATTTAATATGGGAAAAGAAAATTATGTAGCACGAAGCTTACATTACCAACTGGATGGCTGTCTAATTATAGCTGGTGAAAACATTGAAGAATCCGTATATGAATTGGATCAAAGCGATGTACCAACCGTTGCAGTTGATATGGCTTTAACGGGTAATAACTCAAGCTATGTGATAACAAATAATAAAAAAATCTCTCGCGAAGTTGTTGAGTATTTTTATTTAAATGGTGTGAAAAAAGTCGCTTTTATTGGTGGCCAAGAAAATTCAATAATATCCAATATTCGAAAGGAGTCTTTCATTCACTCAATGAAAGACTTTGGCATGGATTTACGAGAAGAATGGTTGAAGCATGGGAATTATTTTGAAGATAGTGGCTATGAAAAAATGATGGAATTATTACAGGGTAAAGAAGTTCCACAAGCGGTTTTTGCTGCATCAGATATGATGGCTTTAGGTGTAATAAGAGCGATTAAAGAAAAAGGTCTTTTGATACCAGAGGATATAAAAGTAATTGGTTGTGACGATATTGAGGCATGTCGTTATAGTGATCCAGCATTAGCAACAGTTATGCAGGATAAAAACAAAATTGGTCAATTAGCAGCACATCTTTTGCATGACTTAATTAATGGTTATGATGTACAAAAAAAGGTATTAGTTGATCCACAATTAATCATCCGTGAATCTGGTAAAATCAAATGAAGTTTTTCCGAGTAGATATTGAAATAGAGGTGTCATGATGAATCGATCTGAACCTATTTTTTATCGGGTGTTACATATATTTGCTGCTTTTGTAACGGTTCAGTTACTATGGATAATCGCCTCACTTCCTATTATTACACTTTTTCCTGCTACCATCACTCTATATATGGTGATGAAGACATGGAAAACAGAAGGTGTTGAAATAGGTTTTTGGAAAACTTTTTTTCAGCTATTTAAAAGAAATTTTAAACGACACTTTTTCATAGGAATATTATCTATGTTCGTTGCGTTTATCTTAATTTTAAATGGATGGATTATTCTTCAGATGTCTGGTGGATTTCGACTATTTTTAGAATTAATCTGGTTATTTGCAACCTTACTATATTTATTTTTAATGGTCGCTATCTTTCCAACTGCTATCATGTCGGAAGATAAGGGACTCGATTTAATAAAAAAATCTTTTGCTTTATCTCTAACTCTACTACCGCGAGTAGTGCTTTTAATATTAATTGCGAGTTTGATGCTCGTGGTTATCTTTATGCTACCAGCAGTAAGTGCTATCGTGATCAGTCTATTTAGTTTTATTCACTTACAAGTTTGGGAAAGTGGAGTAGAAAAATTAACGAATCGAAATTCATAAACTTTTTGGGACTCTCAATGAGATTGAGAGTCTTTTCTTTGTACTTTAAAACTTTTCTCAAAAATGTTTAGCGTTTCCTGTACGAACATGTTTTCATCACAATCTGTTGAGTTATACGAAGGTGTAAAATATAATAAAAGAACATAGGGAAAACGCGCAAGAGAGGAGTTTTATTTTTTGAAAAAATACATAGCTATAGGACTATTTATCGTCGGTGTGGTTATAATGGGATTTCCTGAAGAAACAAATGCCAGCAATCCAATTATAAAAGAACGCTTTACCGCAGATCCAGCAGCACTTGTGCATGAAGATAAAGTTTATTTGTATACAGGGCATGACGAAGCAACAAATCGGGATAATTTTTTTGTGTTAAAAGAATGGAACGTCTTCACCTCTGTTGACATGGAAAATTGGACGTTAGAAGGCACACTTCCTCGGACAGAATTCTCCTGGGCAAAAAATGATTCTGCATGGGCTTCTCAGGCAATCGAAAGAAATGGGAAGTTTTATTGGTACGTAACAGTATTGAATGCTGACCCGAGTGATCCTGGGTACGCTATTGGTGTAGCTAGATCAGATAATCCCGCTACCGGATTTAAAGATGCTTTAGGAGAACCTCTCATAGCTTCCAGTGCGACAGAAAACCCTGCCGCAATGGAAGGGGAGTCATGGGACGATATCGATCCAACGGTATTTATAGATGAGAACGATCAAGCATATATTTATTGGGGGAATACACATCTTTATTATGCAAAGCTAAAGAATAATATGGTGGAAATTGATGGAGAGGTGCAGCGAGTAGAGATTGAAAATATGTCTGGTTCATATACAGAAGGACCATGGTTACATCGTTATAAAGATAAATATTATTTAAGCTTTGCGATGAATTATCCAGAAGAATTAGCATATGCGATGAGTGATAGTCCTGAAGGCCCTTGGGAATATAAGGGGAAACTATTGGACGAAATTCCAAACAGTTCCACCAGTCACCCAGCCATTATAGAATATAAAGAAGATTGGTATATGATATATCATACCGCATCTCTTCCTGATGGAGGTGAATTTAATCGTTCTGTGGCGATTGAAAATTTGTATTATAATGAAGATGGAACAATTCCAAAACTTAAAGCAACTTCTTCTGGTATAACTGAACCTAGCTATTTTATTCGTCCAGAAAATGACCAGAAAAAAGCATTAAAGAATTCGGCTGGATTTTTAACTTTTGATACCTCAGAAAAATTAAATTATGATTATAGATGGCATCAAACAAGTGGATTAGCAGAAGAAAACTCCAATACAGTTTCTTTTCAAGCTGAATCAAATTCTGGTGCATACTTAGTAAACAGAAAAAATAATTTAGTGCTCGAGCGGCATGATGGAACACAAGCATTTAATGAAGACGCTACATTTCGAATTGTTCCTGGCTTAGCTAATGAAAATGCTTATTCCATTCAAATGTATAAGGATGATGCATTGTATTTAACAAAGACCAACGAGGATAAGCTTACCTTTCAACCAATAGAAACTGATGAAGAACGTGAGCAAGCTACCTTTTATATAGAACCAGGTCAGGAAATTATTCCAACAACCGAAACTAAGTTAACAGATAATTCCAATGAAAATGTGAGCAATCAGATAGATGAAGCTGAATTAGCCCAAGACGAAGAAAGTGACGAAAGGAAAAGCCAAAATGAATCAACATCGGTTTTGTTCCTAATTATAGTATTAGTGCTAGCTGTGGCTTTCGGAATTGGCTATCTTTTTTATCGAAAAAATAAAGTCACCCAATCTTAAATGGGTGACTTTATCATTTATCTAACATTATTCCTAAAAGCTTTAGTTCTCGTGTAAGCTGTTGTGCAAAAGCAACTGCTTCTTCTGTATCGCCATGAATACAGACGGTATTTGCTTTAATAGGGAGCAAAGAGCCATCAATTGCCGTTATTTCCTCTCGGTCAACAATGGCAAGAACTTGTTCGATAGCATCATCCACATCATGAATGACTGCATCTTGCTCTGTTCTTGGTGTTAAACTGCCATCATTTTGATACGTTCTATCTGCAAATACTTCATGATAAACGCTAAGTCCAACTTTCTCCCCCGCTCTAATCAGTTCACTACCAGCTAATCCATAAAGCACTAGGTCTGGATCCACATCAAATATCGCTTTTGCTATTGCATCTGCAAGATCCTTATCACGACTCGCCATATTATAAAGTGCTCCATGTGGTTTCACGTGATGAAGGGTTGCATCATTCGCCTTCACAAAACCGAGTAGTGCTCCAATTTGATATACCGTTATGGCATATGCTTCACTAGGCAAAATTTGGATGTTTCGTCTCCCAAAGCCCTCTATATCTTGAAAGCTAGGGTGGGCGCCAATTTTAACACCATGTTCCTTTGCTAGCTTGACTGTCTTATGCATCATTAAGGAATCACCTGCATGAAAACCACAAGCAATATTCACTGAACTTACGTACGGAATAATTTCCGCATCTTTTCCAATCCCTTCGCCTAAGTCACAATTAAGATCAATTGAATTCAAGACTACGCCTCCTTCCACTTCAGATCGATAAAGTGTTTTAACTTAACTAGTTTTTCTTGCTCTTTTTTATAAAAATTAATAGCCTCTTCTAAACTTATTTCTTTTAATCTAAATGATTCACCTGGCCTTAGTTGAGCGAGGATTTTTAGATCAGTTTTAATGATTTGGCCGATTTTTGGATACCCTCCTGTCGGTTGTGCGTCTGCCATCAGTACGATGGGTTTACCGTTAGCAGGTACTTGAATAGCACCAAATGAAGTGCCTTCTGTATGAAGCTGCGCTTTGTTAATACTATTCAGTTTTTCCCCTTCTAATCGATATCCCATTCGATTAGAGTTATTAGAGATCGTCCATGGTTGCGACTCTAATTGTAATAGGGCTTGTTTGTCAAACCAGTCGGCTTGTGGTCCTCTCATATAGTGAATAATTGGTTGCTTTTTTCTAACATAATGAAAAATATCAGTAGCTACATACCAGGATGATGTAGCATATTCAGAAGTAGTAGCTATGTTCAGGGTGTCACCCGTCTTCAATCTTCTAAATTGAATTCCTTTATTATTTGTACGAACAACGAGTGCCTTGCTTCCTAATATGTTATTTACCAATATTCCACCTTGTACTGCTAAATAACTATAAACGCCGAATTTAGCAGCCTTAAATTTTAAGGTGTCACCAGCCCTTAACGTTATTGCCTTACCCAATTGAATACCTTTTTCATTTATTTCTGCTTGCATATCAGCACCAGTCACTGCGATCACACAATCCGTATCAGCATAAAGTGTAGGCCCAATTAAACTCATCTCTAGTACTGCATCATTCGGTTTATTTTGGACAATATAGTTTGCAAGCTGCATAGAAAAGTAATCCATGGGACCACTTTTAGAAAAACCATATGCTTGATAGCCTGTTCGTCCAACATCTTGTATTGAGGTGTAGAGCCCATCTTCTATTACAGTCAAACTCATTTGGAAATCACCTCTACTTTACTTTTTCTTCGGTCGAAGTCCTCTTTACTAATCGGATAAAATTGTAAGTGATCTCCTGGTAAAAGAAGAGAGGGCTCCTTTTTAGTTAAAGTTAATAATTCGACATTCGTTCTTCCGATTATATTCCATCCTCCAGGTGAGCTACTTGGGTATATTCCTGTTTGATCTCCTGCAATAGCAACAGAACCTGCAGGTACTTTTCTTCTCGGTGTTTCCATTCTAGGAGTTGCCAAGTGTTTACTCATCCCACTTAAAAACGGAAAGCCTGGTGAGAAACCTAGGAAATTTACGAAGTAGGTTGAATTTGAATGCTTCTCTATTATGTTATCTAAGGAAAGCTTGTGATAAGCTGCTACTTCTTCTAGATCGATTCCGTATTCTATGTCATAGCATACAGGGATCTTAACAAGACGAGAGGGGGTCTTGTAAGTAGAAGATTTATTTATAGCGTCGTTTATTTTTTGTGTGACCTTTGTATGACTTATTTGAAGAGGGTTGAAATAAATAGTAAGTGTTCTATAGCCCATTACAACGTCTGTTACAATAGGAGATAATTTTTTTGTGAGCACATCTTTCCATAGGATGATTTGCTGATTAAAAGCTTGTATATCACTCGGTTCAAACTCTATTCGAATGGCGTCTTCGGCAACTGAGGTTAACTCTAGTATTTTCAAACAATCACTTCCGTTCGGTACATTTTCTTCATTGTAACGAAAGATAGCTTGTATGTGAAATATAAAAAGAATGACAATCTACTGAAAAGGACTAATTTCCTATAAAATTATATAGATTTTCCTTAGAAGTAATGATAGAATAGATTCAAGGAAACGTATTCATACATATATAGGAAGTGTTTTATGAATATTTATGACTAGTTAAAATGTGAAATGTAGGGGGAAACCAAATGAAAAAAATGTCCTTCAAACGATCAAAATCAAAAGAATCCGATCGAGTGAAACGTTCAAAAGGCTTTAAGTTTAGAAACTTAAGAATTGGTTCCAAGTATGGCCTGATTTTAGGTGTTGTAATAGGCTTGTTTATTATTTCTTCTATCATCGTCTATTTATTTATGGATAAAAGTAATGAAAATATTGAAGCAATGGATCGTAGGGCAGATCGAGCGATTGACGTAGCTGAGATGGGTTCATTAGTTAGGGCGAAAGCAATAAGAGTATTTAGATATATACAAGAACCAGAGGCAATTTATACGGATGAATATAATGAAAGGAAAGAAGCATTAGAAGTACTAGAAATGAGCTTAGAAGATAAAATGGACACTGCTGAGGAACAAGCATTATTCGATTTAGTAGTGAAACTCGATGATCAATTGAATCGACAGTTTAATGAAATCATATCTATGATTGGTCAGGGTGAAAATGGCGTAGCAGAAATGCTAGGAAATGATGCGAACCAAACACAAATTGATGCGGTTAATGCATTAGAGGAACTGAGACTTTTGGTGAATAGCCAAAGGGATAGTGCGTATGATCAGGTCGAAACAGGACAAACCGCAATGTTAGTTGCGCAGGGTATTGCTATTATTATTTCTGTTATTGTTAGTTTAATTTTGATCATATATACAACGAGAAGTGTGTCGAGTAACTTGAGTAAGGTGGTAGCGGTTAGTAACCAAGTTGCTGATGGTGACCTTAGAACAGAACGACTGGAATATGAATCAAAAGATGAAATTGGTCAGCTTTCTAGCTCCGTTAATAAAATGGCTGAAAACCTTCGTGATATTATTGGACGTGTTGCCAATGTATCCGATACAGTTAGTGCTCAAAGTGAAGAGTTAACACAGTCATCATCGGAAGTTAAGTCTGGAAATGAACAAATTGCCTCTACGATGCAGGAATTAGCTTCTGGAACGGAAACACAGGCAAATCATGCAGGGGATGTAGCCTCTAAAATGAGCGATTTTTCTGGGAAAGTTAAAGAAGCAAACGATAATGGACAAATTATTCATGGTGCATCTCAAAATGTGCTAGATATGACAAAAGAAGGCCAGGAAATGATGCAAGGTTCCATTTCACAAATGGGTAGAGTGAACACCATTGTAAAAGATGCTGTTGGAAAAGTTGAAGGATTAGACGTTCAGTCAAAAGAAATATCAAAGCTTGTATCTGTCATTAAGGACATAGCAGAACAGACTAATTTACTTGCCTTGAATGCTGCGATAGAATCAGCAAGAGCAGGTGAACATGGTCGAGGATTCGCAGTGGTGGCAGATGAAGTAAGAAAGTTAGCGGAACAAGTAGCAAGCTCTGTTACAGATATTACTGGTATCGTAAAAAATATTCAATCTGAGTCGTCCGCCGTATCAGAATCTCTTAAAGGTGGATATCAGGAAGTAGAAGAAGGTACAGCACAAATTGAGGAAACAGGGGAAACATTTAAGAAAATCAATGGCGCGGTGCAAGATATGGTTACAAGTATCCAAACAGTAACGGGTAATTTAGCAGATATTTCAACGAGTAGTCAGGAAATCCATACATCTGTGGAAGAAATTGCCTCTATTTCTGAGGAGTCAGCAGCAGGAGTGGAAGAAACATCGGCTTCAGCTGAACAAGCAAGTAGTTCTATGGAAGAAGTATCTGATAATGCAGAGCAATTAGCTAAACTTTCAGAAGAACTAAATGGTTTAGTGAAAAAGTTCAAGCTTTAAAATAGTAACTTCAGATATTTTTGAAACCAAAAAAGGTGCGTTCCCTTATGAGGGGCGCACCTTTTTTTTAGTAGTAGATAAATTTTCTTTTTCAATAATGTCTTCCACAATTTGATATATCGATAATAGCTCATACAAAATTATAATTTCAGGTGTAAAGAATCTTGGCTTTTCTTCATTTTCCTTTACTGGAGCAGGTTGGTTACTATTCCAAAATTGTTCCATGAGTGCGGTAACCTGTTCTCGGTGCTTTTCAACTGTAAAATGATTCGGATACTTCATTACATCGGTTAGTGTAGTTACCATCTTAACAATATTTCTACATTCTTTATTATTCCAACAAACCGCGTTAACCGGTGTGTTTACTAAATTTCCAATATGGTAATGAATAAGCCGTAAATCTTTTAACTGAGCAGTTTCTCTTTCAATCATTCTTGTAGTTTCAGCATCAATCCGGTGGTATTTTGCTTCATCAGATTGAAAAGTTAATAATACTTCTGTTTGATCTAATGCCTTTTTAAGTGAATAAAACCGGTGTTGAATTTCATCTTTTACTTTGTCAGTTTGTTGATTTTCAAGCATTTGCTTCATAATCATCTCTAATTCTTCACCTGTCTGCTTCAGCATACTATGAATATTATTTAAAATCGTTTTTGTGTAATTTGGTGGCAGTATAAACATGTTAACTAGGGTTGAGACGGATAAACCGATTGTTGTAGTCCCTAGTCGAATTAGAAATGACAATAGAAAATTTGTGTGAATAACCTCAATCATAGCAACAGAGGTCAAGGTAGCTACAAGTAGACCATCGTGTAGATTTAACCGAAAGCAGGTTACAATCGTAAAAAAGGCTGCAAGCGTATATGTAATTGGTGAATCCCCAAATAAGTAGATAAAGAAAACTGCATAGAGTGAACCAATCGCAGAAGCTGGGAATCGAACCAATCCTTTTTTAATGGAATCTGAAACAGTTGGTTCAATAGTTACAATAGCTGTAATAACTGCAAAAACTGGAGGCCAGCCAAGCCATAGGCATATAAGAGAAGTCAGAAATACGGCTAAGGCGGTTTTTATCACACGTCTACCGACTAACCGAAAAGGCCAAGTTGTCCATTTCATCTATAGATCATCCTTTTACTATATGTATAGCACGAATAGTTCTAGTATACATATAAACCACAGGTTAAAACAATCGAATATTGAAGTTTGTATGATTTTTTCAAGTTAATTAACCTAATAGACTAGGAATTTAAATAAATTTTTAAAAATAAAATGTAAACGCTATCAAATTTATTTAAAATATTGTACAATAATGGATAACTAACTTTTATTGATAGCATACACTATAGATAAAAGGGTGACGATCATAAATTGTGGTCGTAATTCTAGGGAGGTGACGAGGATGGTTTCTATTAAAATGTTTAAGCCGTATTATGTGAAAGAAGAAGGAAAATACATCAGGGTTGTGTTAGCTTATCAATATTTTTCCTTAGTCTTAGATGGCGGGGTGTACCATTTTGTACCACTTGAGGCTAGAGAAATCCGATTTAACCGTGAGACGCAAAAAATTGAAAACGAAGAGGCAGTATTTGTTTTTCAAAAAGGAAAAAGCTTTAATCGAATTTCTTTAGCAGAATTAATTCAAGTAGAGGATTTCCAGGAGCACCTAGCTAATATTCTAAGACCACATTTAACTGAAGAACCAAACACAACCTCGAATCCAGCAATAGATGAAGTGATTTATGCACTAGAACATGAAAATATTAAACGTCTAATCGATCAAGCACTTATTAATAAAGACCAGAAAGCGTTTATGTTTTATTCCAACAAGCTAATCGAAATGTAACGCATTTCTTATTCATACGAAAAAGCAGAATCCATTGGTTTCTGCTTTTTCGTGTGGAAAGAAATGTTAAGTTTGTGCGTAGTTTATATATTGGGAAAATAAAGATGAGTGATACACTTTTATTAAGGCGAAAACTTAATTTGAAATAATTCTTTTTTAGAAAAAATGATTATTCTGAACTTTCACAAAATGAAACATGCTAAAGCTTGCTAGTTGAGGCGCTTTCTAGATAAAATAGAAGTATAGGGAAGAAGGGAGTTGCTACTTTGGATCTTGGCTTAAACGGAAAATCGGTCATTGTTACCGCTGCTAGTAAAGGTTTAGGTAAGGCGACGGCACTTGCGTTTGCAAAGGAAGGTGCACATGTACTACTTGCAAGCAGAACACAAAAATCGATTGAAGCAAGTGCAGAAGAGATTAAAAGAATTACTGGAAACAATCACGTGCGTGGTATCGTTTGTGATGTAAAAAAAGTAAACGATATCAAAAATTTAGTGCAAACTGCGATTGAATGGAATGGAACGGTTGATGTTTGTATCAATAATACAGGTGGACCTCCAGCTGGTGATTTTGAGAAATTTGATGATGGAGACTGGCAGGATGCTTTCGAATCAATCTTACTGAGTGTGATACGGTTAGTGCGTGAAGTAACACCATATATGAAAAAACAACAATTTGGCCGAATAGTTACAATTACTTCAAGCTCAGTTAAGCAATCATTGGACCATTTGCTGCTATCAAACACCTTTCGTCCAGCGATTGTAGGTCTATCAAAAACCTTAGCTCAGGAGTTTGCGGCAGATAATATTTTCATCAATACTGTTGGACCAGGAACCATAAAAACAGATAGAATTATTCAGTTAAATGAAAAGAGATCTGCTGAAACTGGTGAGAGTGTGGATGATATTTTTAGCAATATTGCAAACACAATTCCAGCGGGTAGGCTAGGGGAGCCGGCTGATTTTGCACGGCCAATCGTTTTTCTGGCTTCAGAAGCAAATAGTTATGTTACCGGCCAAACATTATTAGTTGATGGTGGAGCTGTTAAAGCACTATAGAAAGAGATGTTAATCGTCTTTAAAATTTGAAAGGATAGGTGTACACAAAATGAAAAAGTTAAAAATTGGAGTATTAAGCACAGCACAAATTGGAAAAGAGCAGGTCATACCAGCAATTGGGCGTGCTGAAAATGCAGAAGTAGTAGCGATTGCTAGTCGTCATGCAGATAAAGCGAATGAAGCGGCTAAAGAATTAGGTATTAAAACTTCTTATGATACATACGAGGCTTTACTGCAAGATCAAGAAATCGATGCAGTGTACATCCCTCTTCCAAATAGCTTACATAAAGAGTGGGTTAGAAAAGCAGCTGAGCATGGCAAGCATATTTTATGTGAAAAGCCAGTCGCTTTAAATAAAGAAGAGTTAGCAGAAATGGTGGAAGTAACAAAAAAACACGATGTCTACTTTATGGAGGCATTTATGTATCAATTCCATCCACAGCATCTTAAGGTAAAAGAATTAATTGAAGCAGGCGAGATTGGCGATATTTCATATATGGATGCTAGCTTTTCATTCTTCCTAGATGATGGAGAGAATATTCGCTTGAATGCTGACCTAGGTGGCGGAGCAATATACGACGTAGGTTGCTACACGCTTCATACGATTCGAAATATTTTAAATGAAGAACCAGTGAAGGTATATGCAAATGCTCGTATTGATTCTACATTTGGTGTCGATACGACTACTGCAGGGGTTCTTTCGTTTAAGGACGGCATTCAAGCATCATTTAATGCAAGCTTTGATATCATGGCAAGACAAAGCTATGAAGTGATTGGTTCCGCTGGTAAAATTGTCGTTTCCGCCGCATATCGACCTGACATTAATGAAGATATGGCAGGTAAAATTACTGTCGTAAAAGAAAACGGAGAAGAAACCGAGTATAATGTGCCAGGTGATCAATACGCTTTAATGATTGAAGATTTTGCAGATGCAATTTTATATGACCGCGAGCTATATTATTCCGTTGAAAAAATGCAAGCTCAAATGGAAGTAGTAGATGCAGTATTAACAAGTATCAAATCAGGTGACCCAGTTAAATTAGGTTAAATTAATAATAAGTGAGTCTCAGACAAACATTGTCGGAGGCTCTTTTTTGTGGTCCGGCGGAGTTGTTAGATGTTCCAATTTTGCTAGACTTCCAATGCAAGCAAATCGCGAAAGTCGAGAACAAATCGCGAAAGTCGAGAACAAATCATGAAAGTCGAGAACAAATCGCGAAAGTCGAGAACAAATCATGAAAGTCGAGAACAAATCATGAAAGTCGAGAACAAATCATGAAAGTCGAGAACAAATCGTGAAAGTCGAGAACAAATCGTGAAAGTCGAGAACAAATCGTGAAAGTCGAGAACAAATCGTGAAAGTCGAGAACAAATCATAATTCCCCCCAAGAATGAACCAAGAGCACACATCCAAAAGATGTGTGCTCTCCCTATATATTTTATCTTAAATTTTCGATGACGTTGGCTACTTTATTTGCCACGTAGCCACTTCCATTGTCTTGATCTTGAATTTTTTCAATCATCATACTGATTAAAATTTCTTGATCATCAGGATAACCGACAAACCAACCATTTTCTTGGCCGCTCTCATCAGCTTGGGATTGCTTTAATTCCGCTGTCCCAGTTTTACCTGAAATAACGACACTTTCTCGATTAGCAGTTCTAGCAGTCCCGTCCGTTACAACATTGCTTAGCGCTCCTGCTAAAAAATCCACATGCTCAGCAGATAAGATATCTTCTTTCCATACCTGACCGCTTTCTTCATCCATCTCTAAAATAGGTTGCATTAAATCACCTTGGTTGATAATAGGAGTATATGTCATTGCCAAGTGTAAAGCACTCATTTCCATCTCCCCTTGGCCATAACTCGTGTCTGCTAAGAGTACTTCTCGATCAAGCGCACCGTTGTTTGAGAGGGTGCTAGATTCGATTGGATAGGTAAAAGGAAATTCCTCTTCAAAACCAAATTCTTTTAGTCCTTCAACCAACACATCTTCTCCCATCGATAAAGCTTGCTGAGCGAAATAGATGTTGTCGGAACGAACGAGCGCGTCCATTAAATCAACAGGTCCACTTGATTCAGAAACACGCGTGACACTATAATTTCCCCAACCATCCTTTTGCCAGGTAAGACCATTTATTTCTAACCCTTCACTTGGATCAATTGAGCCGCTCTCAAGACCAATTGCACTCGTAACAGGTTTAATGACTGAACCTGGTGAAAAGGTAGCAGCAAATCGATTAAGCATTGGATTTTGTTCATCCTCCTGCCATTCTTGCCACTGCGAGTTACTGAGTCCGTAAATGAAAGCATTTGGATCAAATGCTGGGGCACTAACTAAGGCAAGCGTTTCACCAGTTTTTGGGTTGATAGCAGCAGCAGTTCCAGCGTCGCCACTCATTTCATTAAAAAGCTGCTGTTGCACCTCAATATCAATTGTTAACGTAATATTTTCACCATTTTGTACTTCTTTTTCTGCAATTGTCGTTTTTTCATTTTCTTCTGTCACAGCGATAATTTTAATACCGCGTTCCCCTTTTAAACGATCTTCATATAGCTGCTCTAACCCACGGTAACCAATCACATCCTGATCGGTATAACGGGATTGGTCCACCTCTTCTAATTTTTCAGCATTAATTTTTGCTGCATATCCTACAAGGTGGCCCGCTGCTTCAGCAAGTGGGTATATCCGTCCCGTGGTAGTTTGATAGGTCAAAGGTGTAATTGATTCTACTGCATCATCAATATTATCTTTCTCCAATCCGGGTACAACTTTTAAAGGCACAAAGTAACTTGGTTGAACCCAACTTGCACTCATAGCAGATTCGATTTCATCAACGGAAACCCCGATAGCTTCAGCAATTTCTTCTTTTTCCGCGTCTTCATTCTCGAATCGTTCTGGAACGACACCTAGCTCATAAATACTTTCATTAACAGCTAAGCCTTTACGATTTCGGTCAAATATTTGTCCTCTAACCGGTTCTGTGTTTTCAAAGTCAATCTCGGTAGTAGCATCTTGCAACTCCGGAAAAATTAGTGCTGGACTCCATGATACCTTCCAATCCACTTCACCATCTTCAGTTTCTGGTTCTTCTTTAACCATGGTGATTTCACTATCAAACTCTATTGGTCCTGCCAGTGACTCCATGGAAACGCTGATAGGAAAAGTCTCTTCCGTACTTTCTTCTTCCTCTTCGCTTTCCTCCTCACCTTCGACCGGCTCAGGTACCTCAAACGTAACAGAAAGATCTTCTGCTTCTATATCCTCATATATTTTCTGATATCGATCCACAAATTTTTCCTTTGGTGTATCGATAACCCTTGTATGCATTTCTCCAAAATTTTCTTCATTCCATAATGCTACATATTCCTCTAACCGCTCCTCAGGCTGCACTTCTTCCTCTTCATCAGAACAGGCAACTAAAAAAGCACTAAATAATAGGAAAATGACTCCAAATTTCTTCATGGAATTGACCCCCACCTTTTATAATAGATATAGTTGAATTTTACCATAGATTTATTTTTTTTATGATTCATATGTTTATTGAAAAAATAGTTTCCTACCGTTTTTTTGAGGAAGTCCTTTTTTAAAAGGTCTCTGTACGTGCTCTCATGCTTATCAATGAGGCAGAACTTCCCACCTTGAAAAAAATACGCATTAGCAATTGCTGCTATGCGTATCAAGGAGTCACAGGTTGTGCATAAATAATATAACGATCAGGAGCATTACCAACATAGGAAAATGGGTAACATGTTGTTATCACTAATTCTTCATCCGGTGCAGTTGATTTAATAATCGACGTATCGTCCGCATCAACGATTTTAGAATCTACCATTTCATATTCATAATCACCATGAGGAAGCTTTACAACGAAACGATCCCCAATTTTCACATCGCCCAGTTTTCTGAACACGGTATCGCGATGCCCGGATAATACAATTTGATCATTTTGCTTCGGATAAGCGGACCCTTTATAATGGCCCACACCTTTTTCTAAATCATCTGGATCTGTTCCTTCCACAATAGGAAGTTCAGCTTCTAAAGAGGGGATCTCTAAAATACCAACAGCTTCTCCCATGTCCGGAAGAAATTCTTCGGCAGCTTTTAAGCGCTCAGCATCTGAAGTTTTTTCAGTCCTACTTGTTTCTAGAAGTTGTTTTGCATCAGTCATGGCTTCTTTTTCTGATGCTTGTGTCTTGATAAATTGATAGCCACCAACTGCTAACAAGCTTATTCCGACCAGCATAAATAATATGGCGAGCTTCTTCATATACTTTCTCCTTTATTTACATTCTGTCTCTATTATACAGTGAAAATAATACGCTTGCATCCTCCTATTTAAGTTCTTTAAAATAAGTTTTCGACTTCATTCGACTAATTTAACTTAAAAAAAGAAAATAATCATAAAAATTCGTTGATATTGGACAAGTACTCATGTTATATTCTATTTAAAGAACTAATAAATTGAAATAGATCATTGATAACACTGGTATAAAAGTCTTATCAAAAGATTTTTTCATGAATTTCGACATTTTTAATGCTTTATATAGAACAATTTTATGATTATGTGGTATAATAACTTTCGTGTGGTGGAAAGTAGGTGAATTGCTTTGATTGGGGATAAAATTAAAAAGCTCCGACAAGAAAAAAGAATGTCTTTATCAGAGTTAGCAGAGCAAGCAGGTGTAGCAAAATCCTATTTAAGTTCAATTGAGCGAAATTTACAGTCTAATCCTTCGATTCAATTCATTGAGAAGGTTGGGAAAGTACTAGATGCATCTGTAAACGAATTATTAATGAGCGAAAGTGAAAAAGATATTCGCAATCAACTAGATGAGGATTGGCTAGAACTTGCACAAGATGCCATGAATTCTGGTATTTCAAAGGATCAATTTAAAGAGTTTCTAGATTTTAATAAATGGAAGCAAAACAATTGAACAAATACGATTTAACATTGTAATAGCCTAGTGGCGAAATTTTGGCCATTAGGCTTTCTTTCTTTTTGTTTTGTAAAAACTATTATAAATAACTGTTATCTAAGAAAGTGAGCTAGCAAAAACAATAAATTATGGATGGATTTACCTTTTACTCTTCCAATAAACGACAGATATAGTGTATAATTTAAAACAGTGAAGGATTTGAAGTGAAATTATGGAACAAATGAAGAGATTACTTGTGTGGTTATACCCAATAGGATGGATGGGACTGATATTTTATTCTTCAGATCAACCCTATCAAAAACAAGATATAAAGCCATTTATGGATGAATACATAAATTTAGCTTTTTTAGAACCAGTACTTAATAAGATGAACTTCACGTATCATAATACGGAAGTTAGTTTAGAGGCTTTGGGTGTAAAGGGGATCGTCGAATTTTTCATTCGAAAAGGCGCACACGTTACGGTCTTTTTTGTTCTAACACTATTATTTTATTATGCAATGAAACAAACATCTCAAAAAAATTGGGCCAAGCTTATGCTTTATGCCTTTATTTTTACCGTTATTTACGCTGGGTTAGATGAATGGCATCAAGGATTAACCCCGAATAGAACACCTTATTTTGGTGATGTGTTACTAGATACCTTTGGGGGATTAATAGCCGTTTTAGTAATAATCAGCTTTAAAAAAATCAAAAGCATCAGGCAGAAATAGCTAAATGAACATATTATACTAGACATACATAAAATATCGTATCTTCTTACAAAGGGGTGAGGAATTGTCCGAGCAAGAGCTTTATAAAACGATTTTGGAAAAAATGGTCCTCCAGACGGAGAATAATCAAATAAATACTTCAAAAGATTTTGTAAATAGATTAATTCATGAAATTAAAGAAATGCAGATAATTAGAAAATAGAAGGTAGGTGCTGCCAATAACTGGTGGCGCCTACCTTTTTCGATAACCTATTTCCCGGGAAATAGATAAAAATCCAATTAATTTGATCTAGGCAGCTATTTCCATGTAAAGTAATTCGCCTTCCATAACTTTAACCTGATCACTCGATATATCAATAACCCAATTGTAAAATATTTCCTGTTGGTTATTTTCAGCAAATACATAAAGTGTTACTTGCTCCAAATAATCAATTTTTTCCAATAAATATGGAGATTGTATTAAAGCGTTCTCTAGCTTTCCTAACAAGCTATAATCAGCAGTTATTTTAAACTCTTTCATGAGTATGCGATTCACAATACCAGTAGTATTTAAAGCTAGTGTGGTTGTACTAGCATAGGCTCTTATTAATCCCCCCGCACCTAATTTCACGCCACCAAAGTACCTCGTGATCACCACTACTGTATCTTTTAATTCTCGTTTCTTTAAAACCTCTAATATTGGAACGCCAGCTGTACCACTAGGCTCTCCGTCATCATTTGCTTTTTGAATCTGGTCATGTTCACCAATCATATAAGCGGAACAATTATGATTCGCGTCTGCATGTTTTTTCTTTATTTCTTGGATAAAAGCTTTTGCTTCTTCTTCTGATTCAACACGCTTCACATATCCAATGAATCGTGACTTCTGTATGACTTGTTCATCTTCTCCAAAACTTTTCACAGTAAAATATGATTCGAGCATAATGTAACCTCCTCATGCTAAGTATAGCGAGGGATTCGTTTATGGGCAAATGGATATGTAGATAAAATTGTATTATAATAAAAGGAGAAAAAGTGAGATTAACCATGCTATTTTACAAAGATGAGAAAATATTATAAAAGTACCCCCTTAAAAAGAACTAGATCAATCGAATGATTAACTAGAACCATTTTAACAAGGGGAAAAAGGATCTGATGCAATTGAAAAGAAATGAGCATGATTTAGATCGCGTTATTGAAGAAATGATCGATACCGTAAAAAATAGCAAGGACGAAATTTTTAAAATGGGTGAAGAGTCCCGTACAGAATACGAGGCTTTAAAACAAGAATTAGACGATTTAAAAGAAAGTGTTGTGCAGATTATTGAAGAGGGTGACGAGCTCGAGCGCAAGTCTCGTCTATCAAGAACAAAACTATCAGAAGTAAGTAAGAATTTCACAATGTATTCGGAAGTCAGAATTCGAGAAGTATACGACCAAGCACATCAACTACAAACTGAATTAGCGATGAAAAGAGAAAAAGAGGTTAGACTCCGTGAACGGCGTGACGAGATCGAGCGAAGACTAAAAGCAATTGAACATACGGTAGAGCGTGCTGAAGGTCTGGTTGGGAAAATTTCTGTGGTACTAAATTATTTAAATGAGGATTTTAAAGAGGTCAGTACTCTAATTCAAAATGCACAGGAAAAACAAGCTTTTGGGCTCAAAATTATTGAAGCACAGGAAGAAGAACGAAGACGTCTTTCGAGAGAAATTCATGATGGCCCTGCACAAATGCTTGCTAATATCCTATTGCGGTCTGATTTAGTAGGAAAGACATACCGAGAGCGGAGTGTGGAGCAAGCAGTCGAAGAAATGAAGAGCGTGCGCTCTATGATACGAACTTCTCTGCAAGAGGTCAGAAGAATCATTTACGATTTACGTCCAATGGCGCTTGATGATTTAGGATTGGTTCCCACTATAAAAAAGTACATCATGACAACAGAGGATTATAGTGACCTTGATATCGAGTTTGTTTATCATGGACCAGATAAACGATTATCCAGTAATTATGAAGTTGCATTATTTCGTTTAATGCAGGAATCAATCCAAAATGCTATTAAACATGCAGAAGCTACGCATATAAAGGTGCGTTTAGAGCTTACAGATACTCGAGTTACCTTATGCATCGTTGATAATGGAAAAGGCTTTAATCCGGATAGTAAAAAAGAAAAATCATTCGGTTTAATTGGTATGCAAGAACGAGTGGAAATGCTAGACGGTAGCCTTTTAATTGATTCAAAAGTTGGGTATGGTACAAAAATAACAATACGAATGCCGTTAAAAGAATACAAATGAAAAAATATTCTGTATAATAGGGATAACAATCATTATTCTTAGAAAGAATGCTAAGGTAGAACAAAGGACATGCGACATCTTACACAGAGAATGTAAAAGGGTATTGACAACGATAGATTAGCGGGATATATATTAAATGGGAGGATTTTAAAATGTCAACAAATATTGTATTAATTGATGATCACAAATTATTTCGAGAAGGTGTCAAAAGAATCATTGAGTTTGAAGATGACTTTAATGTTGTAGCCGAGGGCGATGATGGCTCAGTTGCAGTAGATCTTGTAACGGAGCATAATCCAGACCTAGTGTTAATGGACATTAATATGCCAGAGCTAAATGGTGTGGAAGCAACTGCTGAACTATTAGAAAAATTTCCAGAGTTGAAGGTGATTATCTTATCAATTCATGATGATGAAAATTACGTGACTCATGCTCTAAAATCAGGTGCGCAAGGCTATCTTTTAAAAGAAATGGATGCGGATGCACTAATTGAAGCAATAACGGTTGTTTCTGAAGGTGGTTCTTATCTTCATCCAAAAGTTACGCACAACCTAGTACAAGAATATCGTCGTTTAATTACTGATGAAGAAGGCGGAATGGGGTCTGGAAGCACGGTAGCTAAACTAAAAAATATTGAACACAGAAAACCACTACATCTTTTAACAAGAAGAGAGTGTCAAGTACTACAGTTACTTGCTGAAGGAAAAAGTAACAAGGGCATATCAGATACCCTTTATATTAGTGAAAAGACAGTTAAAAACCATGTGAGTAGTATCTTACAAAAAATGAGCGTAAAAGACCGTACTCAAGCAGTAGTTACAGCAATAAAAAATGGTTGGGTAGAAATCTTATAAAATACTAAAAAAGACTCCGTTTTAGAACGGGGTTTTTTTTATACGGTAGTAAATTTTTAACACTGAAGTCTTATCGACTTAGTTGAAATTTAACGTACCAAGTAGAAGAAATAATGATGTGTTAAAGGATAATCTGAAGCATTTCCCGCTGAATAGAAGTGTTTTTTTCGTATTATTTGCTTGAAGTGTAATATTAATACTAAAAAAATTTAGATTTAAAATATAGGTTTGGTTACTGTAGGTAAAAAGAAACCAAGAGTACTTTTATTTATTCCGATACTATGCAAGTCCATCATTATTAGGTAAAATAGAGGAAATGTCTGAAATAAAAATAGGAAAGGTACGATTAAATGAGGAAAGTCGCGGTCATCACAGATAGTACTGCTTATATACCCAAAGAAGTTAGGGAAGCTAAACATATAAACATGGTTCCTTTAAATGTCGTATTTGGTGCTGAGTCTTTTCAAGAAGAAACAGATCTTACGACGGATTCTTTCTATGAGAAAGTTAGAGAATCAAAAAATTTACCAAAAACGAGTCAGCCATCCATAGGAATTATCACAAAAAAATTAGAAGAACTTTCAAAGGAATATGATGATGTTATTATTGTCACGTTATCAAGTGGAATAAGTGGTACCTATCAGTCTGCTGTAAGTGCTTCTACCCTTGTTGATGATATTAAGGTCCATGTTTTTGACTCTGAAATTAGCTGTATGGTGCAAGGCTTTTATGTTCTAGAAGCAGTAGATATGGCAAATGAAGGCAAGCAAGTATCGGAAATCCTTCAACGATTAGAAGAAATGAAAAAATCAATGCGAGCCTATTTTATGGTTGATGATTTAACAAATTTACATCGGGGTGGACGACTAAACAGTGCTCAGGCGCTTGTTGGTAGTATGCTTCAAGTAAAGCCACTTTTGCATTTTGAAAATACAAAAATTGTACCGTATGAAAAAATTAGAACGCAGAAAAGAGCAATAAAGCGCTTATTTCAATTGTTTGAAGAAGATGCAGAGACAGGTGATAAGTTAAAAGCCACCTTAATTCATGCCAATCGTGAAGAAGTAGCTACTGCACTCCAACAAGAATTAAGTGAGAAATATCCCAATGCAGAAATCTCAATTAGTTATTTCGGTCCTGTAATTGGAACACATCTTGGAGAAGGTGCAATTGGTCTTGGCTGGTACAAGTTATAAAATAAGCACGGCGATCTTCCCGTCGTGCTATTATCTATTTCAATTTAAAAAGGAGTAAAAACATGTCAAAAAAATCCTCTGTTCCTCCTGAAAAAATTCTTCCATTAAATCATTCCTCACTTCGAGAAGACCCCATCGTTCAATATCTATCAGGAAAACTCTTATTAAAAGAAGAACTACCCCAAAACTTAAAAGAACCCTATTTATCACAGCTACAAACACTAGACGCCATCGATCAGCCAAAGAGCCGTCCAACTTGCAATCGCTGCGGAAATAATAAGAAACATTTACTTGGAATTATTCCATGTAACAGGTGTCATCAAACGCACGTCTATTGTCGTAACTGCCTTCAAACGGGTCGTGTACTTGCATGTGAAAAACTGTATTTTTGGGCAGGGGTACAACCAAAATGGACCCATCAATCTGAACCATGCACATGGAAAGGTAATTTAACAAAAGCTCAACAAAAAGCTGCCGATCGTATTTCAGAAGTAATGGATAGTAAGGATAAGAAACTTTTATGTTGGGCAGTTTGTGGCGCAGGAAAAACAGAAATGCTCTTTGCAGGAATAACTTTGGCAATTTCCAAAAATAAACGCGTGTGCCTCGCAACTCCTAGGGCCGATGTAGTACGAGAGTTATTCCCGCGGTTTAGACAGGCATTTAAAAATACAGAAATAGAAGCACTTTATGGTGCTACTAAAGAAAAAACAGGAATTAGCCAACTCACTATTGCTACAACCCATCAATTAATCAGGTACTCGAATGCTTTTGATGTAATCATCATTGATGAGATCGATGCATTTCCATTCCATAATGATGAAAATCTCCACTATTTAGCTAACCGAGCACTTAAAAAAGAAGGCTCACAAATATTTTTAACCGCAACACCACGAAAGAGAGAGCAAATGTTGATTCAAACAGGCAAGCTAGAGGCTGTCTTTGTACCGGTTCGCTTTCATGGACACCCACTCCCAATTCCAAAAGAAAAATATATATTCCGCCTATCTTATACCCTGCAGAAATCGACCCTTCCTTCAGTATTTAAAAATTGGTATAAAAATCGACGGAATCAAACAAGACAAATTCTCCTATTTCTGCCAACGATATCTCTCACAACAAAACTCCTACCAAAAATTCAGGCAATGTATCCAAACAAGAAAATAGAATCCGTTCACGCAGAAGACGCGGAACGAAAAGAAAAAATTGATGCATACAGAAATCATGAAATTGACATTATTTTAACTACCACCATTCTCGAAAGAGGCGTAACATTTCCATCTGTAGATGTCGTGGTGATGGATGCAGGGCATGCTGTTTTTGATGAAGCTGCTCTCGTGCAAATCGCAGGAAGAGCGGGAAGAAGTCCAGATGATCCTACTGGTGAAGTTTTATTTTTACATCAAGGAAGAACAGAAGCTCTAGTATCAGCCATCAAGCAAATAAAAACGATGAATAAGAAAGGAAGAAATTTATGAGCCATTGTCTAATTTGTTATGAGCGGATCGTGCCACAAGTCACCTGGACCAACTTACTCCTACCAGTAAAAGAAGCAATCATATGCTCAGAATGCAAAGAAAAATTACCTATATTAGCTGCTCCCCTTTGCGAAGGCTGTGGAAGAGAAATGACTGAAGAGGGATTTTGTGCGGATTGTTTAAAATGGCAGCAAGATCCTCAGTGGAAACGTGTGCCAATTACGAACCATTCTGTTTATCCTTTTCAACCTTTCATGCGTGAGGTTATTACAACATGGAAATATCGTGGGGATTACCAGTTAATAGAATGTTTTCAAGAGGAATTACTGCATGCTTTTGAAACCTTTTTTTATAAAAAGGAAGAGAGTTTAACGTTAGTTCCTATTCCATTAAGTAATGACAGATTAATCGAACGAGCATTTAACCAGGCTGAAGCGCTGGCGTTGTTAATTAATAAAAATATTCAAGTTGAAGTGGTGCATGCCTTAACCAGAAAGAGCGAGGAAGCTAGTAAACAATCTAAAATGACTAGAAAAAAGCGCTTGGCAAGAGATAATCCATTTACAATAAAAAAGCAGCAAAGTAAACCTGTTATACTCATCGATGATATTTACACAACCGGAATGACTATTCGTCATGCAACAAAGATTTTATTAGAAAGTGGTTGTCCAAAAGTGACCAGTTTTACTCTAGCGAGATAGAGAAAAAGGTCTATTCAATCAGGAAGAATATGCTATAATGAAATCAAAATACGACAAAAAGAGGTGTCTAGTATGGGGGAGCTTGATAACTGTGCACGATGTGATAAATTATTTGTGAAAACCACTAGTTCAGTGTGCCCGGATTGTATCAAAGAAGAAGATAAAGCATTTCGAATCGTTTATAACTATTTGAAAATTCGTAAAAATCGCGAGGCGAAAATTGCACAAATCATAGAAGAGACTGGAGTAGAAGAGGATCTTATTATGAAGTTTGTAAAAGAAAAGCGTTTGCGTCCATCGCAATTTCCTAATCTTAATTACAAATGTGAACAGTGCGGTGACCCGATACAAGAAGGTAAGATTTGTTCTAATTGCGCGAGTAAATTCAATACAGATCTACAACACGAAGCTGAATTAGAAAAAATCAAACAGAGAAACGAAACAGAAGAAAATAAAAAAGCAAGAACATATTTTTCAATGAAAAAAGACTAAAGTTTAAAAAAGTATTCGACATCTTAAATTAGTGCCTGGCACCATTTTAATAGTTGAATACTTTTTTGCATGGATTAAGGTCCTTTTTTCCTATTTTCGAAATATTATTTAACATTGTTATACAATGGTCGATATAAATAGTAGAATAAAGGTGCGAATGAAAGGAAAGAGGTGGTTTGGAATGAAGATTCAAGGGCCAAATCAGAGTCAAATAAACCCTTATCAAAAGCAAATAAATAAGCAAACGGATGAAAAGAAATCATCTACTTATAAACCAGATCAATTAGAAATCTCTAAGCAAGCGAAGGAGATGCAAAACAAACAGCACCCACAGCAGGTGCGTCAAGCGTTTGTGTATGAAATCAAACAGCAAGTAGAATCTGGAGAGTATAAAGTCGATCATCAAGCAACGGCGAAAAAACTCTTAGAGTTCTATCAGAAATAATTCGAACGGTAAAGGAGTATGTGTATGTCCGTTCAAACGATCGTATCTTTTTTAGATAAATTAACACAGCTTCATGAAAGTTTGTTAGAAATCTCCCACTTAAAAACTGAAAAGTTGAAAGCTGGTGAGATTGATAGTCTGCAGGAGTTAATTAAACAAGAACAAAAACATGTACAAGCAATTAACCAAGTAGAGTTAAAAAGAATAGAAGCGGTAGAAGGGTGGGCGAAAAGTCATCAGCTCAACCCAAATGAAATGACCGTGTCGATGATGATCGAATCCCATGTAGAAGGAACGGAAAAAGACAAATTAGAAAAAGTGACGTTAAAACTTGCAGAAGTACTTGTAACTTTACGTGCACAGGAAGAATTAAATCGCCAGCTCACAGAGCAATCCTTACAATTTGTTCGATTTTCGATTGATATGATTCAACCATCGATTAAAAACATTAACTATGGAAATACCAAGAAGTCTGCCACTGATCAAAGCACGAATCGATCCGTTTTTGATTCCAAGGCTTAAGTTTAGGAGGAACAAATAAATGCCGTCAACGTTTAACGGTTTAGAAGTAGCAAGGCGTGCCCTAAATACACAACAATCTGCCCTGTATACCACAGGTCATAATATAGCGAATGCAAACACAGAAGGCTTTACTCGTCAGCGTGTGAATATGACTCAAACAGCACCATATCCACCAGCTTCACGAAATCGTCCAGAAATACCAGGACAGGTTGGTAGTGGGGTGGAAGCGGGTTCGATTGAACGTGTGCGTGATAGCTTTCTAGATATTCAGTATCGTCAGGAAAATAGTAAGGTTGGCTTTTATGAGACTAAAGCAAATGCAATGAGTCAAATGGAAACGATTCTTAACGAACCGTCAGAGGAAGGCTTATCGCATTCAATGGATCAATTCTGGCAAAGCTTGCAGGATTTAGCAGTTAACCCAGAAGATTCCGGAGCACGTTCTGTTGTAAGACAGCGCGGGATAGCAGTATCAGAAGCCTTTCAATATATAAATAGCTCACTTGAAGGTGTCAGAAATAACTTGAATAATGAAATTACGGTTGACCAAAAGCAAGTGAATTCTTATATGGATCAGATTAACAGTTTGAATCAACAAATTTCTGAGATTGAACCACACGGCTATTTACCTAATGACTTATACGATGAGCGTGATCGTTTAATAGATGGTCTATCCGAGCTTGTGAATATTAAAGTGACTTACGATAAAAGTAATGGACAACCAAGTTCTATAGCCCAAGGAATTGCTACGGTAACACTAGCTGGAAATGGTGCTGCAAATGGTGTCACCCTTGTTGATGGTGCTACAAAAGAAGTCAACCATATGACATTTAATTTCGGTGATGATAACAATGTAGAAAATATTTCATTTTCTGATGATCCAACAGTTGTTGAGGCACATGATTTTGGCATAACAGGTAAGCTAAAGGCATTAATGGAAGGCAATGGTTATTTGGATCAAAACGGCGATGCAGCTGGTGAATTTAATGTTATGCTCAGTAATCTTGATGAAATGGCTGAAGCATTCGTAGCAGAATTTAATACTGTTCATCAACAAGGAACAAACTTAACTGATGATCAAAGCTATGATTTCTTTGAATTCGACGGTGCAGGAAGAGCAGCGTCAACGATAGATGTAACAGATGACATTAAGCAGGACAAAGACAAAATAGCAGCAAGCCTAAACGGTGATAGTGGAGACGGAGAAAACGCAGATTTACTGTCAGATGTGTATACGAAATTAGATATTGGTCTTGGTGAAAAAACATCTGTAAAAAGTTTTTACGAATCAGCAATAGGTGAAATGGCTGTTATAGCCCAAGAAGCTAACCGAATGGTAAATAATGCTGGTGTGTTAAGACAGCAAGTGCAAGAAAATCGTCAATCAGTCAGTGCTGTTTCCTTAGATGAAGAAATGACGAATTTAATAAAGTTCCAGCATGCTTATAACGCAGCGGCAAGAAATATGACAACTGTCGATGAAATGCTAGATCGAATCATCAATAATATGGGATTAGTAGGAAGGTAGGTAATCGTATATGCGCGTAACACAAGGAATGTTAACCAATAATATGCTCCGTAATTTAAGTAATAGCTACGGTAGCCTCGGTAAATATATGGAACAATTATCAACTGGCAAAAAGATTAACCGACCATCTGATGATCCTGTTATAGCGATGAAGGGAATGAATTATCGCACCCAAGTGAAAAATGTGGAGCAATATCAACGCAATATTGGAGAAGTACACAACTGGATGGATAATACTGATTCAGCCCTTGATAAAGTGCAAAAAGGTTTGTCACGTCTTCGAGATCTAGCTGTTCAGGGATCGAACGGGACCTACGAAGACGGTCAACGTGGAAGTATTGCTTCTGAAGTGGATCAGTTAAAACAACACTTAGTAGAAATTGCGAATACAAAAGTGAATAATAAATACATTTTTAATGGTACTGGAACTACTGGAACAATAGATGGTGCAGGAGATGAGCAACCACCTGTAACATTAGATGCAGATGGAAATGTCGTGACTGTACCAACAAATAATGGTGCAGTTAACATTGAAGTTTCAAATGGTTCTAAAATTCAAGCAAATATTGATCCAACGAACCTTTTTAGTGAAGATTTGTTTAAAGACATGGAAGATTTTGCAGCTGCTTTAAGAAATGGTGCAGACACAGATGCTCTAGGTGCATTTATAGGAACTATTGATGGACACATTGATAATAATGTAAATGAGCGAGCAGATCTTGGGGCAAGACAAAATCGTATTGAGTTAATCGAAAATCGGGTGCTTGAACAAGAAGTTACTGCAAAAAATATGATGTCTAATAATGAAGATGCAGATATGGAAAAAGTTATTATGAACTTAACTTCACAGGAAAGTGTGCATCGTGCAGCATTAAGCTCAGGCTCTCGCGTGATCCAACCAACTTTATTAGACTTTTTACGTTAATATGAAGCCTTGCCTTTTGATGAAGGTAGGGCTTTTCGTTTACTTGCCCGTTTAGATTTTATATTTTTCCTCATAGTTCTAATCTACGTAATGGAAATTTAATTTTCAAGAATAAGAAAAAGTCATCTATTCTCTATAAGACTAGCGAAGGCAAGTTTTTCTAAAAGAGGTGAAGGAATGCAACTACCGCAAATATCAATTCAATCTCAAAATGCTTTAATTGGTATTAATAAGAAAAATGCAGAGCTTACGGTTGACTCCGGCCCAGCGGTGCAAACAATAAACCATACGCCTGTAGATCTTCAAATCAATACTCGTCCAGGGAAACTAACCATTGATCAATCAAAAGCTTTGGCAGATGTAGGCATTATACCAACTGAACAGTCAATTAAGAAAAATGCTCAAGAATCTATGCAAACCGCAATGGCTGGTTCTCGTAAAAGAAGACACCAGGGTGATGAATTAATGAAGATTGAAAATGGCGGAGAACCAATTGCTCGTCAGGCAAAAATAAACGGTGAAAGACAAGAGAAACGGTTTAATATAGGTTGGATCCCTTCCTTAGATGCAGTGAAAATTAATTATCAGCCTGCGGAAGTTGATATTAATGCAACAGCTAATAAACCGGTAATACAAGTGCAACAGACAAAAAATCAATTTCAATATCAAGCAGGAAGTGTTGAGACGTATTTAAAACAGAAAAATTGGATAGAAGTAAGTGTTGAAAATTTAGAACCAAATAGTGGAAGTTTTGAAATAAATATCTAGAGGTGAAATATGATAATAGAAACAAAGTATTTTGGAGAAGTTGATATAAAAGAAGAAGAAAAAATTCATTTCCCGCAGGGGTTACCAGGTTTTACAGATGAAAAGGAATTTATTCTATTGAATTTTGAAGATAATGATCTTTTTCAAGTTTTACAATCAGTTAAACAAGCTAATCCTGCTTTCTTTGTAGTAAATCCGTTTATATTTTTGAAGGATTTTGAATTTGAATTAGATGACCAAACGATAGAACAATTAAAAATCGAATCAGAAGAAGATGTACAAGTTTTTTCTATTGTAACGTTAAAAGATCCAATGCCAGCTAGTACCACCAATTTGCAAGCTCCGATCGTTATTAATCAAAAGAAATTGATAGCAAAGCAATATATTACAAAAAGTCAAAAGTATTCAACAAAAGAAAAGATTTTTAATCTTACCTCCAAGGCGAAGGGGGAATAACATGTTAGTCTTAACGAGGAAAATCAATGAAGCGATAAAAATTAGTGATGACATAGAAGTGCGAATTGTTGCTATAGACGGTGATCAAGTGAAGCTAGGAATAACTGCACCAAGTGATGTGGACATATATAGACAAGAAATTTATGAAGCAATTAAAGCTGAAAATAGCGAAGCAGCAAGCATTTCAGAGGATTTTATTAAATTACTAAAAAAAAATGATAAAAAGTATTAAACATTTAGTATCATCGACCGATATTATATATAGAAGCTAATACACGTGATAGGCGGCCGACTTTCACACATTAGTCGAACCACATGGATGTGGAAAATGAAAACACTCAAGGAGGAAATTTACTTATGATTATTAACAATAATATTCCAGCGTTGAATACTCACCGCCAATTAGGAATCAACCAAAATGCAATGCAAAATTCAATGGAGAAGCTTTCATCAGGTCTTCGTATTAACAAAGCAGGAGACGATGCAGCAGGTCTAGCTATCTCTGAGAAAATGCGTGCGCAGATCAATGGTCTTGATCAAGCAAGCCGTAACTCACAAGATGGTATTTCCATGATTCAAACTGCTGAGGGTGGACTAGACGAAAGTCATTCAATCCTTCAACGTATGCGTGAATTAGCTGTTCAATCTTCAAACGATACGAACGTTCAACAAGATCGTGATGCATTGAATGATGAATTTACACAATTAGGTAATGAGCTTGCAAGAATTAAAGACAATACACAATTCAACACACAAAATCTTCTTGATGGTACAGCTGGAGCTAGTGGAAATGTTACTATTCAAGTTGGGGCGAACGAAACTGAAACAACAGAAATTGACTTTACTACAGCTGGAGTAAACTTATCTGGTGTAGTTGCAGCAGCACAAAGTGGAAGTATCGCTTCTCTTAGTGGAGCACAAGCGGCTATCACAACTATTGAAGATCAGATCGAAACTGTATCTAAAGGTCGTTCATATTTAGGTGCTATGCAAAATCGTCTTGAGCACACAATTGCTAACTTAGATAACTCTTCTGAGAATCTATCAGCAGCAGAATCTCGTGTTCGTGACGTAGATATGGCTAAAGAGATGATGGAAATGACTAGAGCAAATATTCTTTCTCAAGCGTCTCAATCCATGTTAGCTCAAGCTAATCAACAACCACAATCAGTATTACAATTACTTGGTTAATAACGAATAGAAAGCAAAGACTCTGAATTAATTTCAGAGTCTTTTTTCTTATTGTTTATAAAAAAAGATGTCTACCATTGAAAAGATTATCAACAGACCGATATAATAGGTATATACATGTAAGTAATACAGGAGGATGTTGAATGAATTTAATATTGAACAACAATGACAAGGTAGTGAGTATAGATAGAGAAATATCACCTAATGAATTAATAAATGAAATAAATAATCTTATTGGAGACGAATTGATTTTTAGCCATGTAGTTATTAATGGGCAAGAAATTTATAGTAATCTTGAAGAGTTTTTAGCTAATAATATAAAAGAAACCGAAAAAATAGAGGTCATCGCAAGAACTAGAAAAGAATTTGTGCATGAATCTTTACTTTCAGCTAAAAATTATTTAGCACAAACAAATTCATTAATAGATGATATAGTCAGTCAATTTTATAGCAACCCCTCATCAAAAGAATGGGGACAGTTTGGGCATCTTGTTGATGGATTGCAATGGTTAACGCAGTTAATTACGAATATGGATGGTATAGAGGAAAGACCTCGTAATTGGGGGGAATATGTTGAAATCCATCAAAAAATACAAAATGTTGTGATGGAGCTTGGTGAAGCAGTAGAGCAAAAGGATAATACGCTCATTGGGGACATCATTAACTATGAAATGAAGCCTACATATGAAGAATTAAATACGATTATTTCAAACACAATTAATAATGAAGGAAATAGTAACGATGTTAATTGAAAATAGAAATTATTTGAGACTACAACAGCGCAGTCTCATAAAAGAGATAGATGAAGTAGAAATAAATCGCGATAAAATAGTTGTAGAAAATGCTAGAAAAGGTATGCCAACTTTAGTGATCAAGAACCAAAGTAGAACCAAATACCTTCATAGTAAATATGATCCCTATTCAGAAGCAGAACGTATCGTTAAAAGTGTGAATTTAAAACGCGAAACAAAGCATGTTATTTTATTTGGTGTTGGTCTGGGTTATCATATTATTGAATTACTAAAGAAATATCCTACTATAACAATGTCCATTTATGAACCAGACAGAGAATTATTAGCTACATTTTTAAAAAACTTTTCACTAGAGAGTATAGAAAAAGGAACATTAAGCTGCATTTTACCCATCAATTCTAGCTTAAGTAATGAGCTAGCAATACTACAACAAAGGTATGGCAATAATATCGAAGTTTTTCCATTACCTACCTACGAGGATTTATTTAAAAAAGAGTTAGAGGAACTATATAAATCTTTAATTACGACTCTTAAGAATCAAAAAGGAAATTTTGTAGCAAACGTAACATTTCAAAAACGTTGGACGATTAATGCAGTTAAAAATTTCCCTGCAGTATTAAATACACCTAATATTTTTAAAGATATTAATACTAACCATTTTAAAGATAAACCTGCAATTATAGTAGCAGCAGGGCCAAGCTTAAATAAAGAATTTGACAATTTAAAAAAGATTAAAGAACAAGGATTGGCGTATATTTTTTCAGTTGGATCTGCGATTAATGCTTTAATAGAGAATAATATTTATCCTGATGCTGCTTGTACCTATGACCCATCTGAACATAATCAGGTCGTTTTTGAAAAATTAAAAGATAAACAAATAAACGATATCCCTATAATTTTTGGAAGTACAGTAGGATATGAAACTATAGAAAATTATCCTGGGGATATGGTTCATATGATTACAAGTCAAGATACTGTTTCAGCTGCATTATTGGAGAACTCAAAGGAAATAGATAGAGTAAATGATGCACCTTCTATCGCAGTTGTTACGTATCAATTACTCGAAAAGTTAGGTTTTACTCAGGTATATTTGGTTGGACAAAATTTAGCATTCTTAGATTCAAAGATGTATGCAGAAGGTATTGAATACGGGAAAGATATCGACGAGAATAATTCGGAAAACTTATTAACTGTCCAAGATGTAGAGGGAAATAAGATAGTTACCAATGAAGGCTATGACAGCATGCGTCGACAATTGGAACAATCCATAGCATCAACACCAAATGTTCAAGTTTATAACACAACAGTTGGTGGAGCTAAAATAGAAGGCACTAGCTTTATTTTGCTTAGTAATGTGATAGACAAACACTTTAGTAATCATGTAGTGGCACCTAATTGGTATAAGGGTACTTCTAATTATAATATCGATCATGTAAATAAAATGCTTTTAAAATATAAGAGAGAGCAAGAAAATTTAGAAAAGCTTTTATATGAACTGGAAATTATTTTAGAGAAACTTCACTCGAAAATAAATTCGAATGAAAAGGCTAAACTTGAAAATAATCTGAATAAGTTTGATAGGGTATTTAAAAAGATGAAGAACAATAATTATTATATTTCTTTTATTTCACCGATGATTCGTGTGCAAACAGAGACGTTAGCGGAAAAGTCAAAAAATATTAAATATGATATTGATTCATCAACAAAAATATCACAAATCAATCAACATTTTGGTAAATATATTCGTGAGGTTATAAATCATTTAGAGTTTACAAAACCTTTTTATGAGGATCTCATAAAATCTGTAAGAATTACACAAGACCATGCTTAAACTATTAAATTGCAAGTTCGATATTTCAATAATTACTAGTGCTATGAGACAAAGATTGAAATTAGTAGTGATTAATTTCAGGTGAGAATTTTATTATACACTTTTTAAAAAAGATTTTTAATAAAGAACTACACCTCAAAAGCTAACGTGAAAACTTACCTTTTTGGGTTTTTGTTTGGGAAGATTACTTTGATATCAGTATCCACGGAGGAAGTCATAAAGTTATAACCTTATATGTATGTCAAAATAGAGTTCATCATAAAACACAGTGCTTACTCATATATTTTCAAAAGAAATAGGCTTATACACCTAGGAATTAGGGTATGGTAAAGAATAGTTGAAATACAAATGTAAAAGGAGCAGTGTGAGATGATTCGATTTGAGAATGTATCGAAGGTGTATGCGGATGAAACGCATGCGGTCGATGGTGTTGATCTTGAAATTGAAAAGGGTGAATTCTTTGTCATCATTGGACCGAGTGGTTGCGGGAAAACGACGCTATTGAAGATGATAAATCGTTTGATAAAGCTAACGGACGGAACGATTTTTATTGATGAAAAGCGTATTAGTGATTATAACATTCATGAATTACGCTGGAATATTGGGTATGTATTACAACAAATTGCACTTTTTCCGCATATGACGATTGCAGAGAATATTGCGATTGTGCCTGAAATGAAGAAATGGAAGCAAGAAGAAACAGATGCTCGCATTGATGAGCTTCTTGAGATGGTTGGCCTTGACGCGAAGACATATCGTGATCGTCTACCTCATGAACTCTCAGGAGGTCAACAGCAACGCATAGGAGTAGTGCGAGCGCTAGCCGCTGACCCTGATATTATCTTGATGGACGAGCCGTTTAGTGCGCTTGATCCAATTAGCAGAGAAAAATTGCAGGAAGATATATTAGATCTACAGAAAAAGATCAATAAAACGATCATTTTTGTTACGCATGATATGTCAGAGGCGCTTAAACTTGCTGATCGTGTTTGTATTATGAAAGAGGGAAATGTTGTACAACTGGGTACGCCGAAAGAAATTGTTCAGCATCCCTCAAATGAATTTGTACGTACTTTTGTAGGAGATAAAAAGCAAGGGTTAGATCAATTATTGGATGTGAAATCGATCATGAAGTCGCCAGAAAATGAAAATGAAGGTTTACCTTCTATTTCTGTTAATAGCCATCCAAAGTCAGTATTAGAAGCATTAACTGAAAATGATCGTATTTTAATTATTGATAAAGGTAAAACAATAGGTGTGATTGACCGAAAAACAGTTTTTGCACACTTAGCTCACCAGCAGGATAGAGGTGAGGTTCATGCGTGAATTTTTAAATGTATTTGAAGCTAGGCAATCAGAGTTATGGGCATCCTTACTCGAGCATATGCAAATATCATTTATTGCGGTTTTCTTTTCTGTTTTGATCGCGATTCCAATTGGTATATATTTAACTCGCAAAGAAAAGATTGCCGAGTTCATTATTGGGATTTCAGCTGTGATGCAGACGATTCCTTCACTTGCTCTACTTGGTTTATTTATCCCGTTATTTGGGATTGGCAAGGTTCCTGCAATTATTGCTTTAGTTGCTTATGCACTGCTACCGATTCTTAGGAATACATACACTGGTATTAAAGAAGTAGACAGTGCGCTGATTGAAGCCGCTACAGCAATGGGAATGAATAGTCGAAAACGGTTGATTAAGGTAGAATTACCACTCGCTATGCCAGTTATTATGGCAGGTATTCGAACCTCTACAGTATTAATTATCGGTACAGCGACACTTGCGGCTTTAATTGGAGCGGGTGGACTAGGTGATATTATTTTACTTGGAATTGATCGTAATAATACCAATTTAATAATATTAGGTGCGATACCTGCAGCACTTCTTGCAATATTATTTGATTTTATTTTAAAAAGATTTGAACGTTTATCTTATAAAAAGCTATTGATTACTATCATAAGTTTTGTGGTGGTTATTACGTTCATAATATTGGCTCCATTTATTATAAGGGGCGGACAAGATGAAATTGTCATTGCAGGAAAACTTGGATCAGAACCCGAGATTCTAATCAATATGTATAAAATTTTAATTGAAGATGAGACAGACATGAGTGTTAAGCTTGAGCCTGGTTTTGGTAAGACATCTTTTGTTTTTAATGCACTCGAATCTGGAAGTATTGATATTTATCCTGAATTTACAGGAACCGTGCTTGGTGCCTTAATTAACGAAACGCCAGAAAGCACAGACCGCGAAGAAGTCTATGAACAGGCTAAAAGTGGCATCAAAGAACAATTTAATATGGTGCTACTGGAGCCAATGGAATTTAATAATACGTACACGCTTGCGGTTGGACAGGAGTTTTCAGAAGAAAATAACCTAGAGACGATTTCAGATTTGGCTTCTGTTGAAGAGGATATAACTGCTGGATTCACATTAGAGTTCTCTGATCGTGAGGATGGTTATTTAGGAATTCAAGATGTTTATGATTTAGAATTTCCTGAGGTAATAACAATGGAGCCACAGTTGCGTTATACTGCATTCGAAAATGGAGAAATAAATTTGCTTGATGCATATTCTACAGATAGTGAGTTAGAACGATATAATTTAGTCGTTCTAGAAGATGATCAAGAATTATTCCCGCCATATCAAGGTGCACCTCTGATGCGGGAGGAAACTTTAGAAGAACACCCTGAATTAGAGTCAGCATTAAACAAGCTAGCTGGAAAAATTTCTGGTGACGAGATGAGAGAAATGAATTATTTAGTCGATGTAGAGGGAGAAGATCCAACTGATGTTGCCAGAAATTATTTAGAGGAAAATAATATTATTGATTGATGAGAAGAGCAGGGAAACCTGCTCTCTTTATATGGAAAAATTCTGTACTTATACCATTGAATAATGGTATAAAGCTAGAAAATTACCCAGAAAACTAGAAAACTCACCTCAAATACTAGATTCCTTTCGTTCAATACCAGATAGAGGAGGTACAATATCAGATTTCTAGAATAAAATATAAAATTTATTATAAAAATTTTTATAATCCCCCCTATTTTTTTAAAAGCCTTACGTATAGTTAAGTGAATAGGATAATAAATAGATTGGGGGAGATGCGTTGAAGAAAATCCTAATGTTTACAATACTTTTACTTTTTCTAGTTGGCTGCAGTAAAGATGAAGCAAATTCATTAGAAGTTAGTGCAGACGAAGAAAATTCGTCCAATGAAGAGGCCATCGATCCCATGTATGATAATCCTTATTTTGAGGTTTCACAGGTAGATGAATGGGTTGTAGAAGAGCAGAAAAGCACAGAAAAGGAAGGCGTCTTTGTCAATAACTCTTCTGTCGCGATTGTATCTAAATTAGATGAGAACAAGAAAGAAACTTGGAAAAATCAAGTGATGGCATCTTTTTCAAACAATGCTGAAATTACAGAAGAAATGGAAAATTATTTTGCAGTTGAAACAAAACGAAAAGAAAATATTCGTGGAGATGTTTACAAACTAGAGGGTTCAAGCCATGATGTGCTTGTTATTATCATGACACCTGAAAAGGCTTATGCTGAAACAAAAGAAACGATTCAAAACTTTAAGCACTACATAACTTTAAAATAAAGGTGGAGATGAAAAAATGAAAAAAACAATCGTAGCTGTAGCAGCAAGTATGTTTTTTGTAGGAACAACAGTATATGCCAATGAAGCGGAGCCAGTTATAACTCCTGAGGATTCTTTTTATGACACTTCTAAACTAGTAGAAGAATTAGAATTTGAATTAACAGAAGATCGTTTAGAAAAATTATTGTTGGTTGATGAGTATTCTGAGGAACGATTAGTGGAAATAGAAGCATTATTAGATGCAGGTGATGTGGAAGGTGCACAGAGCTTACTTACTGAGTACGAAGCATATCTAGTTACCATCGAAGAAGAGCTTGAAGCAATTGAAGAAGAAACGGAAGAATCAACTGAAGAAGAAACAACAGATGAAACAGAAGATTCTGAGGAAAGCACTGAAACTGAAGACGGAGAAGGAACTGAAGAAGGTCAAGAAGAAAATGAATCAGACGCTGAAGAGGGTACCAATGAAGAAGGCACTGATGAAGAATCTACTGACGAAGAAGAATCTGTAGAGGATACTGTGACTGAAAATTTAAAAAATCGCACAATCAAATTACAAGCTTTACTTGAACGAGAAGACTTACCAGAACAAGCTAAAGCTGGTATTGCTAAAGCATTAGAAAATCAAAAACGCGCAGAAGAAAATAGAGAAAGAGCAAAAGCTAAGAATGAAGTTGAAGCTCCTGAAGAAGAGGAAGAAGTAGAAGAGACACCTGAAGAAGTAGAGCAAGTATCACTTCAAGCTGTGGAAGAAAATGATGTAGATGAAGTGGAAGTTGAAGAAGAAACTACTCCATCAGATAAAGCTGTAAAGGCAGAGGAAAAAGCAGCAGCTAAAATTGAAAAAATTGAAGAAAAAGCAGAAAAGAAGATTCAAAAAGCAGAAGAAAAAGCAGAAAAAAAGGTAGAGAAAGCAGAAGAAAAACAAGCTCGTAAGAATGAAGAAGCTTCAGAAGAAGTAAAAGAAGAAAATAGTGAAAAAGAAGAGAAGAATAAATCAAATCAAGGACAAGGTAAAAATGCTGAGAACGGGCGATAAAGATAGTGCACGAAGCTTAGGGATATTATAGCCCAAAGACCTATTTACCCGTTATCTGTTATCCCTTACATTAGAATAAGCATGCTTTATCCCAACAATAGGTACTCCTTTTCGTTGGGATAAAGTTTTTCTTATACGATGACAGTCATTCATCGTATAAGAAAAGCTAATTTCATATCATGTAGACTTAGCTGAAAAGCATGCATCTTATTTTTTAGCATTGGGTGAGGGAGAGGCTTTATGACGCAAGAAGAACTTGAAGCGAGTATTCAGGAAATACAAGCTGGTAATGAGGCAGAGCGAGAGAGACTCATTCAATTTTATAAACCATATATTTTACAAATTGTAGGGAAAATATGTAAACAATACAAAACATGGAATGATGATGAAGCTAGCATTGGCTTGATTGCTTTTAATCAAGCGATTAATACATTTGACTCTGGTAAGGGTAGAACTTTTTTTAATTATGTATATTTACTTATTTCACAAGATTTAATAGATTTCTTTAGAAAAGAGAATCGAAATTCTAAAGTCCAATTATCCTCTGATTTAATAGAAGAGAATGATAGTAAAAAAGCAAGTCTGCAAATGAATATGGATAACGAACATCAAGCTATTGTAGATGAAATATTACTATTAAAAGAAGAGCTTGCTCCGTTCTATATTCGATTTGAAGAATTAGAAGCCTTCACACCTAAACATAAACGAACAAGAAAAAAAGTATTACAAATGGCAGTTGATTTTATAAAGAATGAAACGTTAGTCAAACAGCTTTATGCTCGTCGTCGATTTCCAATGAATCAGTTTGTAGCTAGTACAGTTCATAAAGAAAAAACAATTGAAAAGTACCGCAAATACTTAATTACGATCATTATAATTTTGTTGCATCCAGAATGGCGATATTTAAGAGACTACATACCATTAAAAAAGGAGGTGAGCTTGATTGAAAAATAAAAAGCATGGAACAGTGATTGAAGTGGAAGAAAATCATATTACCCTTCTTAGTAAAGATGGGTCATTTCACACAGTAGAAAGAGAGATTGATCACTTTCCGATTATAGGGGAGAGCTTTTCTTTTGAAGTAGAAGAAAATACTAGCAGTAAAAAAATAAAACTACTTCTTCCATTAATAACAATCATGACTATTATCCTGTTTACAGTATTCAATTTGCAGCAAGTAGAGGACAATCAAGCCACCTATCTATTAGTGATTGATATTAATCCAAGTGTAGAGTTAACCTTTGATGAAAATTGGAAGCTACTGGGATTAAAAGGTTTAAATGAAGATGGAGAAAAAATATTAGTCGATTTGGATATTAAAGAACAACAGATAGGTGACGTGATCAATTCTTTAATTAGTCGTTTGTCTGAAGAGGGGTATATAAAGTCTGGTGAACTTGCAGAAATTAATTCTACCCTAGTACGTTTAGAAAAGGATGAAATTCAACAAGCTGTGCCGCTTCAAACAATGTTAGCCGACGCTATTGTAGCTAACGGAGCAACACCAGCGATAGAAGTATATGAAGAAGAGGAAGCATATTATCAAGAAGCTACAGAGAATGGTGTGTCTATTAATCAGTATAGAAAAGCGAATGAAAAACGAAGTGGAACATCTGAAAAAGCTTTAGATGAACAACCGGCCGACAGCACTTCAGAACCAATTAAAGTACAGGAGCAAGAGAAAAACAAAAAAGAAAACAAGAACGTAGAGCAACCGAAATCTGATAAGGCACAAAACAAAGAGAAGAATCCTAAAATAACTAATAATATTAAAGAAAAAAAAGAGCAGCAAGCAAAAGACGCGCCTAAGAATCAACCGAATAAAAATAAAGAGAAAAATTCAATAAAGGAAGAGAAATCTGAAGCACCAGATGAAATAAAGCAAGAGAATAACAATTCTGGAGAAAAGAATGAACAAGCAAAAGATGTACCAAAAAAGGCTGATAATGATGCAGTAAAGGAAAAGCCAACTCCACCAGAAACAAAAGAATCACAATCTAACCAATCTGAACCAAAACAAAATGAAGGTATGCAAGATAATAAGAAACCAGAAATTAAGGAAAAGTCTTCTCCAGAGTCGAACAAGCCCACTACCAATCCGTAGTGGGCTTGTTTTCATTTCTTTATAAGTTGTAATAGCTCTGGATTCGTTTTTCTGTATATCAGGAAAACTACTAAACCTAGCATTAAGAATGCTATTCCAAATAAGAGTAAAGTAAACATAGTGGTAGCTGTATTAGGTAATTCTGCAGTTACCGTTTCTTTAAGTGGGACAGAAATATCTTGTTCAATAGGCTGGAAGCTTAACGGCGAATCATTACTTAATGACGTAACAGTAAGCTTATCTTTCATTGTAAAGCGTACTTCAAATTCAACTGCTAACCCTTGATATTCATTTCCAAGTTCTTCTGGAAAATCTAATTTCAATTTTAAATTTTGTTTTGAATTTGCTTCAATTGGCGTATCTTTTCTGTTAGGAAAATCGATTAATTTGCCGTTAAATATTGTGTTAGATTGATCTGTTAGGTTGAATTTCAATTGCTCGAATAATTTTTTTGAACCATCAATAAATATAATTTCCATATTATAAAGCATTTCTTTATCGTGTGTGTTGTTAACTATTAATTCCCTTGTAGCCCAATCACCAGGTTTCATATTATCTATATCAAATAAAATAGTTGCATCACTTGAATCTGGGATATCGATTATATTGCTATCTGTTGCCGCTTCCGCGTCAGCTACTGGTGCCATTATAAAAAAGACAATGCCTGCTAAAAGGAAAATGTAAAATAAGATTTTTTTCACCGGAACCCCCTCTTTCTAATGAAACCCTCCGTTTATTTTCATGGCCATTGAAAAAGTCAATTTTTTTTATGATTGATTTTTTATGGCCGCTTTATTTACAAGTGATCCCCTCTAGACGGATGAATGTTTAGCGGGATCTTCTTCTATTGGCCTTTTGCTTTTATTATCAAGCTCTCTGATCGTTTTCCAAATTATAAAAGAACCATATATGATCAATAAAATTCCAGGTCCAATAAATAAAAGTGCACTTCCAATGTCTGATTGAGCATAATTCACTACATAGCCCGCGTAAGGTACGGTAAAACCAGTATATTTAGCAACAACATTCTCGTCTATGACCATGGCTTGATCAACAGCATCATTGTTATCACCTTTAGTTTGATAAAGTACACTATCGCCACTCGTTCTAACATCGGTAATTCGGTGTGTAATGAGCCGTTCACTTTCATCAATGAAAGTAATAACCTCACCAGTTTCTAATGTTGTTTTATCTGAAACATCCTGCACTGCAATGACAGAACCTGTTTGTATAGCTGGTTCCATCGACCCTGACAACACAATTTTTAGCTGGTAACCGAAAAGGGATGGATTATCTCCAGTTATTTTGGAAAAAGCTAATAGAAAAATCATAGTGAATAAGATTAAAAATAATCCAGTAGTAATAATATTATTCAGAACCTTCTTCACCTTGGGCCACTTCTTCTTTTTCGCCATCGTCTCCGACCTTGGCTTCTGAATCGGCTCCATCTATATCTTCCTCCTCTACAGCTTTAACTTGCTCTTCTGACTTTTCTTTTGTTTTCTTTTTATCTTCCGTCTCTTGGACCTTCTCGTTTTCCTTCTCTATTTCGGCTTCAATATTTTCTTTTGGTGCCTCGTTTGTTGTTTCTTCCTCTTTCACTTCAGGTTCCTTATTATTTTCTTGTTCCTCTGGCTTGTTATCTTGTTTTTTATCCTTTTTATCTTTTTTGACTGGAGGGTCATTGTCTTCTACTTCATCTTCCTCAACCTCACTAGGTGGTTGTTCTTCTTCTAATTCTTCAACACATTCTATGAATATAACATCACTCCAAAGCTCGGTTCGAGTGTCTTCATTTCCTTGATAACCTTGGCGCTGTAATAATTTTATTGAATAATAGCCAGTTTCTTCAGTTTCAAAGGTAAGGGGCAAGGTTTGGTTTTCTCCTAATGCTAGAATATCGTCCTCGAAAATTTTAGATCCTTTTTTGCCTTCTTGTTCGGAGAAGTAAATCTCATACGAAGAAGGGCCAATCATTGAAAAACCTTGATTTTTAAAAGTAAATGCTATCGTAGGATTCGGACAACTTGATTCATTAAAAGTTGGTTGCTGATGAAATAGAAGGTCACTTTTATCCCACCATGTACCAATGTTTATCATATGATTATTTGCTGCTTTGCTCTCGAAATATGCACTAGTCTGGCTCGAAAATTGTGTGAGAGAAAATAGAGTCATCACACAAATAAGTAATATCAGATAAATCTGTAATCCATAAGCTGGCTTTTTTTGTAGCGTTTTTAATACTTTTAGGAATGACATGATATTCCCTCCTACTAAAAATATGGGGATCTTATTCCCTTTCGCCTAACGACCTGGTATCTTTAGGCGAAAAAGAATAAGAAGGGAAAGGTGAGCAAATTGCCCACCTTTTACCGTTCTTTATTATCTAGCTTCTCCATCAGTTTGGTGCGCTTCAAATGTCCATTCAAGTTCTAATGCATCACCTTGGAATGCATTTTGATCTTGGCCGTTATCCACAAACTCAAATTGAACGATTAGTGTATCAGAGTCACCAGCGCTTAATCCGCTAGCTTCATCATCCCAACCAAAGAATGCCCAAATTTGGTTTTCAACAGCATCAGGAACGTCTCCTTGTAAGTCTGCTAATGTAGTAGATACAATTACGTTCTCATGTGGCCATTGGAATAACGAATCTTTATCTAAATTCTTTAAGAAGTTAACACGGATATGCTCACCGAAATCTTCATTTCCATTGTCGCCCATTGCATCTGACACAGTATAATTTGTAGATAATTCCACTTGAGAAATGTCTAATGTACCGTCGTTAATAAGTTCGAACGAGCGAGTCATCCAATCTCCTGGTTTTAAATTGTCTACATCAATAATAGTAGTAGGATCTACTGAAAGATCTAATGTACCTGCAGCGAATGTGTTGTTCGTTGTTTCTGTATCGCTGAAGTATGCAAAAGTTCCTCCCCCTACTAAACCAATACCAAGTGCCGCCGACATTAACCCTAAACCTAACTTTTTCTTAATTGACATCTTACATTCCTCCCTTAATTTGTTGTTCTTAATAGCGAACTACACTTATGATTATATTCATGGAGTATTGTTTTGAAAAGTCTCAAAATCAGCCAATATTCTTAATAAAGAACAAAATTGCTTTAAAAATGGACGTTTATCTTGGTTTTTCATCGAATTTCATTTTTTTTCAATACTGTTGTTCTTTATTAAGAAAATATGTAGTGATGTTTCTACTATAAGATATGCGTTAAGGGAATATGTAGAACAGACTTATAAAACAATGCTTATATTTAGATAAAGGGTGATTAAAATTAAATTTAATCAGAGGAAAAGAAAAGACTCCCTCTAGATAATAAGAGAGAAGTCTATTTCGTAGTTATTAATTTTGTACGTCTCGGTAATGAAGTGTGGTTGTTCGTTATATTTATCATGAGCATTTAGTGACGTTTATTTAGCCAAAGAACACCAGATTTAGCAAGTCGAGGTAACAATCCAGTGACTGCTTGCTTATACATATTTCCAAATCCATCAGATTTTCCAAGAGATCCGAGTTGCCCTTTTAATTTGATTGCTTTTGGTTTACTAGGTTGTTTGTTATTTAACACAGCAGAAAGGACGTCCCCAATTTGTTCCCCCTGTTCACCAGCAAGTTGTGCACTTGGGGAGTGAATAGATGTAGCACAATCTCCTACAACATATACATTTTCATGTGTTGGCACTTGATAAAAATCATTAATAATTACTTTTTCATGGAAATCTTTTTCAAAGGGTAAGGAGCGCACTAGTTTATTTGGTCGTACACCCGCAGTCCAAATGATCACATCACTCGGAATTGCAGTACCGTTATTGAAAACATTTCCTTCTTCCACATATTCCACATTGGAGTGGTGAAGAATCTTAACGTCTGCTTTTTCAAACCAATCTTCCACATATGCTTGAATTTTTTTATCAAACGCACTCAGTACAGAAGCACCGCGATCGAGTAGACGAATGTTTAAATCAGATCTGCTTTCCCTGATTTCTGATGCCACTTCAATACCACTAAGACCAGCTCCAACAACAGAGACCTGACTGTATGCTGGTAGATTATTAATCTTATAGCTTGCTTGCCTTGCTTTTTCAATGGATTGGACACTTTCTGTATATTCTTCTGCGCCGACAATACCATGATAATTATCCTCGCATCCTAATCCGATCAGTAAGTAATCATAGCTAATCGCTTTTTCATCAAGTCCAACTAGTACCTGTTGCCCTTCAATATCAATTGCTTTAATGTCACCAAAAAGATAGTTTATTTGTTCATGTTCAGGGAAGTCTATGCGAATTTCTTTATCAGAAGCAGTGCCCGCAGTAAGTGCATAAAATTCTGTCTTTAAAGAATGATATGGATTCCGATCCACTACTGTAATTTCAACATCATTAGGTAAGCCATTATCTAGCATCTTATGTAAGGCGTTCATGCCCCCATAGCCCCCACCAATAAGGACAACTTTCTTCATGTTCAAAACCCCTGTCTTTGAATATTTATTAAAAAAATATAAAATCTATTATCTATATGCAGTAGAAAATGGATACATTTTTGCATCGAAGTATATCGACAAGGGTAGAAATTTTATTGTCCAAATTAATAGGCAACGATGAACTATTAATAAATAGATTGCAAATTGTGTATTTCATCTTTCATCCCTTATCTTATACCTTCATAGCGTATCAAAATTAGATAAATAAAACTATTAAAAAGTTAAAAAAATTGACACATTTTAAAAAGTCTTAATTTCACGAATAATCAGAAAAATCGAGTGAGAGGATAGTAATTCTTCACCAAGAGAACGGCGGAATTTTTGACCAAGTTTCCTAAAAAATGTTATAACTTAAGATAAGAAAAAATGAAAACGCAAACAATACATAGGGAGTGGAATAGAAGTGGACATAGCACTTAATGAAATAAAAGGCATAACAGAAAAAATCAAAACAAATGTGCAACAGGTGGTTGTAGGGAAAAGTGACACGATCGATTTATTATTAGTTGCCATGATTTCTTCTGGTCATGTCTTACTAGAGGATGTGCCAGGAACAGGAAAAACGATGATGGCAAAAGCACTTGCTACTTCAGTGAATGGGTCTTTTAAACGAATTCAATTCACACCAGACCTTTTACCCTCTGATGTTACCGGTCTGAATTTTTATAGTCAGGAAAAAGGGGTCTTTGAATTTCGAAAAGGACCAATATTTTCTAATATATTATTGGCAGATGAAATTAACCGAGCCACACCGAGAACGCAATCAAGCTTACTAGAAAGTATGGAAGAGAGACAAGTGACGATTGATGGGGAGACAAGAAAACTTGATCGTCCGTTCTTAGTCATTGCGACGCAAAATCCGATTGAAAGTCAAGGAACCTTCCCGCTTCCTGAAGCGCAATTAGACCGCTTTTTATTAAAGATAAATATTGGATATCCAAGTAAGGAAGAAGGCATCGATATTTTAAAACGATTTAAACAAGTGAACCCTCTAGAGCAACTTGAATCTGTAATTGACGCGACTGATATTGTGGCGATGCAAGAAGTCTATCATCAGGTAGAAGTCCACGAAGATGTCTTAAACTATATGATGGATATTATTGAAAAGACAAGGAATCATCCAGATCTTGCATTAGGGGTCAGTCCCCGTGGGAGCCAGGCGCTCTTAAAGGCAGTTCAGGTATATGCGTTAATTCAAGGAAGATCATACGTTATCCCAGATGATGTCAAGGCGATTGCAGAACCAGTGCTTGCTCACCGCTTCGTTTTAGCCCAAAAGATAGGAATAAAGCAAGGCTTAGGAACTAAGGTTTTAGAAGAGATATTAAAAGCAGTCCCTGTACCAACTGAATCGGAGCTTCATGTCACATGAATATCGCATGGGTCATCGTCGTTTTACTAATCCTTGTTTTCATCCAAGGAGTGGTCTATAGCAGGGTGGGCTTAAAACGAATTGAATATAAGCGTACTTTTAAGCAGGATAATGCCTTTGTCGGTGATACGATCGAAATGACGGATGAGATAACTAATCGCAAACTTTTACCAGTTCCTTGGCTTCGATTGGAATCTAAAATTAGTCCGAATCTAATCTTTCAATCTTCCCAACAGGAAACGGAAGGAGATACGTTTCACCGGACACTTTTTAGTCTATTACCCTATCAGAAAATTACACGTCGCCATCAATTAACCTGTAAGCGAAGGGGATATTATCCATTACATACCGTTTCTGTTACAACAGGAGATGTAGTTGGATTTACTGAAACATTTGATTCTGTAGAAGCAAGTACATCCATTACAGTTTACCCTGAAATCGTAGCAGTGGATGAAATCCCGCTTCCGTCACACAGTTATCTTGGTGATATTACAGTGAAGCGCTGGATTATAGAAGATCCATTTATTCATGCTGGTGTAAGGGAATACCAAGAAGGGGATCCAATGAATGCTGTTAACTGGAAGGCAACAGCCCGGACAAATACCTTACAAATAAATAAAAAGGATTTCACTGCAGATCACAATTTGATGATTTATGTGAATTTCGACTTAACAGAAGATGTCCGTATCCCGATAGATAACGAAGCATTAATTGAAAAAGCACTTTCGTATGCTGCTTCAATTGCTAACGTAACCATTGATCAGGGCCTTGCCACCGGATTTGGATGCAATGGTTATTTTGTGTCGCCATTTACCAACCCAACAGAACCAATAAAGCCTTCGATTAGAATAGAAGCGAGTAGCAGTAGGCAACAATTCTCCTATATTTTAGATACCATCGCAAAAACGAAGATGGATCGGAGCCGAAATTTCAGAGGTTTTCTGCAAGAAGATATAGATTTAGGCAGAACAAATACCGATATCTTAATCTTCACGGCAATCTTAACAGAGAAAATAGAAGCACAAATCACAAAATTAGAGCAAATGGGAAATGCAGTGGAGGTTGTCACCCTCGATAATGACGCAGCTGAAATGGGGGGAGCGCATGCAAGCTAAAAGCATTATCTTATTTCAAAAAACGCTTCAATCTGCAGTCGAATTTCTTGTGTTTTTTCCGGTACTACTTTGGTTCGCGCTCTTCGTTTTACCAGTAGAAACACAGCTTATTTGGCTGTTAGGTATCCTTTTCGTAGGAATAACAAGCACAATCTTTCGTTTTATTTTTTTGGAAAAAGCCCGCTGGATTAGCCTTGTTATTGCTATTATTCTAGCAGGAATCTATGCCATATTCGTCATGCCTTCTATTCTTGCGATTACTTCTGGCTTTATACTAGCAATCGTAACAGGTTACCGCGGACTTCTATATGCCGAAAACGAAGGTGCAGATGTTTTTCCGAGTAGATTTATGTGGGCATTAGGCCTACCAATCTATTTTGTTAGTTATATTGTGTATATGCGAATAGAATTTTTGACTCCATATTTAGAGTTAATTGGTTTATTGGGATTTTTATTGCTCACTGTTATGTTGTTTGCTACGAATCGCAATCATTTAAAACAAGAAACGCTTTCTAAGAAAAAAGAAGTTGGGGTTAGTAAGGATATCAAAAGACAAAATTATTTTTATCTGATTTTGCTGTTAGTAGCTGTCACTCTAATTACCAACTTTCAAATTGTCCAAGCCGCATTTTTTCATGCAGCACGGTCGGTCATTCAGGGTATTTCATGGCTGGTAGCTCTTTTAAGCAGTGATGAAGAAGTGATCATGGAAGAACCAGAACAAGGGCAAATGCCTGCGATGCCAGGGGCGGAAGAAAGTGAACCATCTCTTTTTGCAGAAATAATAGAAAAAATACTATTTACTATGGGTTATGCATTAGTTATTGGAATTGTTCTCTTGTTTATTTTTCTTTTATTTAAACGAGCACGAAGCTTTATGAAACGTGTATTCGCTTATATGATCCGACTCTTCCAAGATGTTTTTACCAAAAAACATGAAAAAGAAAATAATGGGGAATACACAGATGAGAAAGAAGCAATGTTCAACTTTAAAGCATGGCGTGATGAAAATAAAAAGAAAGCACAAGACTTATTTTCTAAAATGGCAAATAGGCGCAGACAATTTAAAAAATTATCAGATCCAGAAAAAGTAAGATTCTTATATAAAGAAATGGTGAAAGTCGAAAATACTTATAAACCATATTTTACTGCACATGAGTCCTTAGCTATTACTGAAAATGTTCCGTCAGTTAAAGAACTAGAAAGGCTCTATGATGAAGTGAGATACGGGGATAAAGAGCTTTCAGTAAATGAGAAAGAAAAAATAGAACAAATTTGGCAGGAGCTAGAAGCAGTAAGGAAATAAAAAATATCGCAGATTATCTTGTCATTATTGAATTTTACTTTCAAATTCCTAATCTTTTACTAGGACTTACGTTGTGTTTTTGCTGACAAACTTAACTTTTTAACAAAATAGCCGATAATAACCTTAAGAATATGACAGAAAATAAGGGCGTGAAAAGATGAGAATAAGTGGTTTTGCAAGTGGTATGGATATTGATACGATGGTTCGTGATTTAATGAAGGCAGAAAGTATGCCACTTCAAAAAATGCAACAAGATAAGCAGGTTCTAGAATGGAAGCGTGATGATTATCGCACGATGAATAAGTTATTGTTAGATTTTCGTTCGACGCTGACTAACATGAAGCTTACATCAAATTATCGTGCACGTGAAGTTTCTTCCACGGATGAAGCTAAAGTTACAGCAACAGCAAGTAGCGCTGCGAGTGAGTCTTCTTTTAATATTTCAAATGTGACACAATTGGCAACTGCAGCGACACTGAAGAATGAAGGCGGACTTTCTACTGATGCAAATAATAAGATTGATCCTTCCAAAGGTTTATACGGACAAGATGCCAAATTTTTAGGTGATTCAACAAATGTGTGGAAACAAGGTGCCGTGGAAACAAAAAGTCTAAAAGCTGCTTCTAATGATGAGGTATTACAGCTGGGGTCAGCAGTTCATGACATGGATGCTATAAACATCAAGCTTAATGGTAAAAGTTATGAGGCAGTTTCAGGAGTTGCTGTTGCTGACTTAGAGGCAAATCAAGTACTTGTAGATGAAGCTACTGGATCACTTTCCTTTAAAGATGGTGTGCTAAAAAGCGGGGCGACGGTTTCTGCTGAATTTATTGCAGAAAACAAAACACAAACTCAAACATTAACAGCTGATGCGAGTGCATTTCAATTACAAAGAGGATCGATCAATGATTTAAGTTTAGATGTGACAGAGGGTGGAACCACTACCACTTATACGATTGGTGCAGCAACGGGTGCTGATAATGAGTTTGAATTAACAGATGGAACCAATACTATCGGTACTATTAATCGTGAAACAGGTAAAATTCTTTTTAATACACCCGTTACTGAGGGCTCAGAAATTAGTGCTACCTATGATCAAAATTATACGAACTTTAATATAGGTTCTCATACCTCAAATGGTGAAGTAAGCTCGAACTTCATCGTGGCAGGGAATGAATCATTAAATTCTGTAATTAACGAGGTTAACAAGTCTAATGCTGGTGTTTCAATGTTTTACGATTCCTTTTCTGATCAAGTGACATTAACACGCAAAGAAACTGGAAACTATAATGGGTTAGATTCAAAAGATCCAGCCAATGGAGGCGAAGTAGCTAACCGTGAGATCACAACAAGCGGAGCCTTCATTAATAATGTACTTCGCTTCGGCAATGGTACTGAATCTGGCGGAGATAATATTAAGCTTAATATTAATGGCCTTGATACTGAAAGAAATTCAAACAACTTCCAAGTTGATGGGGTAACGTTCAATGTAAAACAAACCTTTGCAGAAAGCACTACATTGAATGTTTCCAATGATTCTGAAGCGGTGTTTGATAATATTAAAGAATTTGTAGAAACTTATAATACCTTGATTGGTGCTGTAAATGGAAAAGTGAATCAGGAATTTTATCGTGATTATAGACCTTTAACCGATGATCAAAGAGAAAGCTTGTCTGAAAAGCAACAAGAGGACTGGGAAGAAAGAGCAAAAAGTGGTTTGCTCAGAAGAGATACAATTTTGTCCGGTGCTTTATCAGATATGCGTAACGATTTCTATTCTCCAATAAATAATGCTGCAAGTGAAGGTGGTTTTAATCAGCTAGCGAGTATTGGAATTACCACCACTAGTAACTATATGGAGGGTGGAAAGCTTGAGATTAACGAAGCTAAGTTAAAAGAAGCGATCTCCTCTGATCCTGATGCAGTTGAAAATTTATTCCGTGGAACTGGAGATACTTATGGTGAGAAGGGAATAGCACATCGTCTTACAGATACGGTTAATGCTTCCATGGATCGAATCTATGAAAGAGCAGGTCGGGCGACTGCTACTAATCAGCAGTATACGCTCGGAAGGAACTTAACGGATATTTCAGAGCAAATTGATCGATTTGAGTACCGTTTAAATCAAATTGAAGATAGATACTGGCGTCAATTTACAGCGATGGAAAAAGCAATGATGCAAGCGAATAATCAAGCTACTGCTATGATGCAACAATTCGGCGGAATGGGTCAGCAATAAGGTGATTAACTCATTCTTATGAAGGAGGTTTTAAAATGGATGTAGCTGCGATGTCTATTATCATGAATCAAGCACAGGTAAAACAGCAGGCGAATGTTAAACTGATGGATAATGCGCTGGATCAAGCTAGAACACAAAGTGCTGACATGATAAAAATGATGGAGCAATCAATGGAACCACATTTAGGGACTTCTATTGATCTAAAGGGATAACAAAGAAGGGGCTGGGACATAACTAGCCTAAAATAATAAAAAAAGGTTCCAATTATCGTTATTTGATAATCGGAACCTTTTTTTGACGAATGGTTTTCAG
>NZ_QPJJ01000002.1 GCF_003337485.1 Saliterribacillus persicus | reverse complement strand
ATACTTCCCCCTAATATGTCATTAGGGTTATTTTCTATCAAAAGTGGCTCAGTTTTCAATTGCTATGGTGGCTCACTTTTAAATTACCATATACATTTGCATCAAAATTAGGTTTAATAGCAAGTGTTTCCTCTGTTATTCGATAAGTTTTAGCGTTCATCTGTTGCTTAACAGGGGGCTCTAACTTAATTTTGGATGCTGCTTTCTGTTCCTCTATTTCCTTTGATGCATATTTTAAGAAAAGATCGTTTACTGTGTGATTATTGATTTTTAATAGATGCGTTAATTTTAGTGCATTATAAAACTTTGCTTCATTATCACCAGTTTCAATTCTCGCTAATCCATTATCACTTATATTCATCAGTTCAGCTAATTGTGCTCGCGTTAGATTATGTATTCTTCGGTAATTTACTACCAATTGACCGAATTCTTTTTTAAAAGATTCTCGTGTGTAATCCTTCATTTTTTTACAACCCTCTATCAATTCTCTTAAAACGAGGGTTGGTAATACACACACTATAGTGTTTATTATGGAATAAAATAACAAATATAGTTATATTTTTTGTTAATCTAACTTAGTTAAGCATGTTACTAGAAAATAAAGTTAGGGTATAGACACTAAGGTGATTTTTAAAATATATAATGCTACTACAGTGATTAAGAGTAATTCAACGAGAAAGTAGAATCATAGCACATCGAAGTATTTACAAATTCTTATTTTGGTACGATTAACAAGTAAAGAGTAAAAGATATTAAAGTGGAAATAGTTATTACTTTAACCTATTTAATAGCTCAAGGCCTTGGGATATTCGCTCCATATATCATTTTTGGAGAAGAGCACTCATTCTAGGCACTGGCTTCTCCCTTGACCTACTAAATCTCTACATTAACGATAAAAAACGGATTAGTAACTCTACTCTTTTTTAGTCGTATTACTATTTCATAATTGTATCTATTTGTCGCTTAATAAGAAAGGTTAGTGCAAAATCTAGAAAGAAACTATTGGGTTTGATATTTATTTAAGTACCGCATTATATATGATTCTAAAAAACCGCTAATACTGTTCCTTATCTTCAGCAACCCTGTCCACCTTTGCAGGAGACAGATCATTATATAAATCGATTTTTTTAATTCGGTCTTGGAAATATTGATTCAGTTTTGGATCAGAACAGAAAATAAAGCAGCCTTTTTGTCCACGAGTCATCAAAGTACGGTAAGTATTTCGAATGATTTGATCTGCTGCTTTTTGTGCTTTAACAGGCTCTTGCTTCGCCATTTTTTTAATTCCTTTTAAAGACTGATCAGTTCTTGCTCGCTTGGTGAAGTCAGTGACGACTTCACCATCTTTGTAAATCATATCCGGCCCAATAATAACCCCTACATAATCAAATTCCAGACCTTGAGCAGTATGGATGCAGCCCGCTTCCTTAACTGAATTTTGATCAATAGCCCATATATTCTCTTGTAAATTCCAACTAATTTCAAACTGATGTTCAGGAATAGTTATATCCTTATGATCAGTATTATTTCGCTCTGATGTCGGCCACTCCCAACAGTATCCTGCTAACATTCTGGATTTATTGTTTCGTTTGTTTAATTTTTCAATTTCATTTAGCATGTCATGAGGATTATTATAAACACGAAAATCATAATCGATTCCGTAATCGTCAGCATTTGCTGTTTCCCTAATTTGCAGCGTATCATCTAACCAGGCAATATAAGCATCTGAACCATCACACCTAAACTGAGAAGTTAGCTTTCCTGTGATTAGCTCTGCATCAAGCTCCTTTGCAAATCTTTGAATCAAGTCAATACTACCAATGTCTTTTAGAGTGACTTTTTGGTTTTCATCAATAAAAAATAATGTGAAGGCAGAAGCTTTAATTAATTCTTTAATTTGATTTTCCCCTTGATTACCATAGAAACCGGATTTTTCATTTAAACGATGAGCTTCATCTACGACAATGACATCAAACTCATTTAAATCAGACTGAGTAAAACTCCCAGACCCTTTAAATAAATTATCTATCTCCGTTTTTCTAATTGTTCCTTTTAGTTTAGAGGCATACACATCTCTTGGGGCAGAATTTTTCGAGACATATAGTGTCATTAACTCTTCTTTAATCAAGTTTACTAGAAGGTTAATTGCCATTACTGATTTCCCAGTACCTGGTCCTCCTTCTATTACCATAACTTGCTTTTTATGATGTTTTAACGCATTTAATGCTAAGTGAAATGCCTCTTCATAGAACACTTTTTGTTCATCAATCATAATAAATTCTTCGTTACCCTTTAACATATTACTAAGAGAATCCTGTAATGATTTTGAAGGACGAATCCTTCCATGTTCAATTTGATAAATTAGATTACGATTATCACCATATCTAACATATTTCTTAATGAAGTCTCTTAATCTCTGAATTTCTCCTTTAACAAATACAGGTGCTTTTGTTAAATGTTCTTTATAATGTGCATCTGTAAGTGGATCATCATCGGTTTTTCTATAGTTATGTAGATAAGCACAAGGGTTTAATTCGATTTGTTGCTCCTGTACATTCTCATTAAAATCTTTAATAAGGGCTGCATAAGACCAGACTTGGTAAGAAGGGTGAGTGACTGCACGCTCTCCTCTACCTAGATATGTTTTTACGAGTGCGTCCTTTCCTTCGACTTTCTCAACTTTCGACCATTGTTTTAATTCTACAATTACTACATGATCTTGATTGCCGTTATTACCCGCCACTAAGAAATCTACCCTTTTAGAGGTGTTAGGGATTTTAAATTCAATGGCAACAGAAGCATCCTTTGGTATTTCTCTGTCCTGCATGACATTACACATTCGTTGCAAGGAATTTTCCCATGATAAAATTTCACTTTTCGAAGTTCGACCTATCTTTTCCTGATAAGATTGATATAAACGCTCTACTAATAGTTCATTGGTTACATCAGAAATAAATTCAGTTTTATTCGCTTCATATATAATCATTTAATTCTTCCTTTCTAGCGCTAATGAAGGATTATTAGTTAAAAATTAAATTAAGATTGTTTCCTTTATTCTAACATTATTTTTAATTCATAAGTACTAGCTGAAAAGACTTTTTAATGATTAGAAGGGCTGGTTTCCAGTCTTTCTTAATAATGTTGATATATAAGCCAAGTCTAACTAACCTAAAATAAATCATCTAATTAAATGTTACTGATTCATTTAGCGTATCTCGCAATGTCTTGTTTCATCATATACCAGTATGATGTTAAAACTATCTCGGAAGAAAATAGAGCTAATTACGTCACTCCAACTACAACTTTTACTACACAATCTTTTTTGTATGTAATACTAAAACTTTCAAACTCCAAAAATCATCGACTAACTATTTATTTAGTTTCGCCATTGCTTTGGGAACTTCAGTTATAAAAATTACTTTCCTTAATTGCCTTTACCTGTGCTTTCAGCGTTACCTTTTCTATTGTCATAATTTTTCACAGAAAAACACACATTCATCTGAAACCTAGTGAATGTGTGTTTACTCCATTACTAATTTCTACTCAAGTACAGGATCCATGTTCATGTTCCATAAATCAACATATGCGAATTCTTCAGATTCAAATTCTCCACTATAAGAATACGCTATGATTCTAGTTGCACCTGGATAGACATTGTGAAACAACTCAAATGTTCCTTCAGATGGTGATACATGCCCTAAATGTGCTAGCTTTTCGTTGTTATCATTTGACCAATAAAGAAGATATCCATCAATATTTGACTCATCTGCAGCTCCAATAATTTCAAGCGAACCTTCGGTAGAATATGGATCTTGACTATAACTTTCAAAATAAATATTTTGCGGTGGTGGTGGCAATTCTATCTGATTAACGGTTACTTGAAAGGATGCCTCTGCCAATACTACATCACTATTTCCCTCTGTTAGTCGAACATGAACGGTCGTAGTTCCATCGATGTCATTCGCTCTAACATAATACCCACCATCTTCATAGGCGTGTACTAGTGGCTCGTCTTCACTTTGTAGTTTTATCTGTATATCTCCTTCATATAATGCTTCATAAATATCTCCACCATTTTCATCAAGGAAAACATGATATATCTCTAACCCTCGTTCATCATTCACAAACATCTCTATATCCTGTAATTCACCGGCAACAGAGTAATTTTTATAATCTTGTATTTCTACATATTTGTAAGTATCTGATTCACCTAAATCATTTTTCGCAAATATGACGATACCTGTCGCGGTTTCCGGAATAGAGCTATTATCAGACAAAGAATAATGTAAATTCTCACCTGTTTTTTCAAGTGTTGCAAAAGAATCGGCTATGATGGCCATATTAGCATCTGCCCAATAAAGCGTGTAGTGAGATATATTCGATTCATCCTCTGCTCTTGTTAACGATAAAGATAAGTTGTATGCATCTCGTAATGGATTTGTATCTTTTATCTCAAAATCCTGCACTGTATGAAGTGGTTTACTATGAACAACTACTTCAAATGGTATAACTGTTTCAAATGAACCAAATGAAATGGCTAAATGAACAGTCGTTTCTCCCGCTTCCCGTGGTGAGATGATTAGCGACTCTTCCACAATTTCAGCTGTTGCAACGGAAGCATGTCCAGTAGTGACAGTGAGTTGAATCTTCTCGTCAATTGCAATTAAATCAGATAATAAAATGTTCTCTGTTCCATCTGCTAGATTAATGTCAAATGACTGAGGCAATTCATTTATCAACTGTTCTATCAGTGATACTTTTTGGTTAAAAACTTCCTCTTGTCGCTGACGTTCCTCTTCTTCTAATCTTTCTTGTTCCGCGCGTTGACGTTCTTCTTCACGTTCTCTTTCTAAGCGTTCTATCTCTAGTTTTTCTTTAGCTAATCGATCATGTGCTACTTGTTTCATTTCTTGCTGACGCTGTTCTTCTATTTCACGTTCCCTCTCCGCTCGTAACGCTTTCATTTTATTAAGAGCTTCTTTTAAACGCTCATCCGCTAATCTTTCTTGTCCCTCTTCTCTCTGTTTTTGTTCTGCTTTCTCTTGAAGAACACGTTCCATTTGATCGATGACATTCTTCTCACGGTTCACTTTTTCCTGTTCACTTTGGTAGTCGTTCACCCACTCTTGTTGCCTTTTTTGCTGTTCCCTCAAGTCTTGTAATAGCTTATCCTCTTGTATAAGAAGACTTGAAAAACGATTCTCTTTAAGCAACCTTTGATTAGCCTGATTTATAAGGTCATTTAATTCTTCTTTTTCCATATCTCCCTGTAGGATGGATTGCTCAAATAATTGATTGAATGCATGCATTAAACTAGCGGGAATAACATCCATGTCCAACTGCTTAGGTAATGCAGGTATTTCATGATTATCAGAAAGAATTTGCAGTAACATATCATTTTCTTTATCGATGTCAGCCTTGTTCTTAATAATTTGTTTTATAATCTCCGAATCAGGAATAGCTGCCATGTTACTAGGGTCTACTAGCTCTGGTATGTTGTTTTGATTATTAGATTCGACATTGACAACTTGTGATGGATACACAATGGAAGGAGGCCTCTCTTCTTTAGGCGTACCAACTTGTACAATCCCTGATGCAACAAATATAGATGTCATACCTGTATTAGGTTCTATAGACACAATAAAATGAGTCCCTAATGGCTTTATGGCACTATCATTTACAACAAGCTCATAACCATCACGGTGATTCCCTTGATGATAGGTGGATCCGAATGATTGCTCTATTTGAACACTCATACCATCCTCTGTTGATGAAATATCTAGTATTTCTATCTGAGAATTTTCACCAAGTAATATTTTTTCATCTTCATTTATTGCTAGTTCTACATTACTGTTATCCACTGTCGTAATTCTATCACCAGTAAAAATTTGCATTTCTTCTGTTGCTTGTATTTTCTCTTCCTCGCGTTCGACCACAACATTACTAGAAGCCTGTAAAATAGTAATTGAAAGAGCCACTACATCCTCTGATTCTTTTTCCTTTATCGTGGTAGACTTCATTTCTTCCGCTTCTACTTCCATCACTTCATCATTTATTACTGTTTGTTCTGTATTCATAAATAGATTAAACACAACCACAGCGACTAAAATAAAAAGGGAAAGAACGGGAATACCAATTAACATGTTTTTCTTATTCACTTCTAACCTCCCTCTATCGAATAATTAACAGAATTTTTCGATAGTTATAAAATAAAAATACTATAATTATACTAATAAGTATATATAATTTTAGTAATGTAATCGTACTTTTTATTGATTATATAGTAATATTGTGCCCCTTTTACATTCTAATATGGGAAATCTAATGATTCTTCTTGTTCAGATGGATCAAAAGTAAATACAGTGTATCCGGCTTCGACAAACTATATGGAGTATTACTTTTATTCAACAGTCAACAACCATATCCAGTCCAATAATAACTCTCGGATACCCGAATTTTATACCTGTGTAAATAAATTACTCTATATCCATTTTTTATAAAATTTACTGGATGTGGATAACATGCAGAGTCAGCCACGTCGAGCGCAAACGCCCAGCAACTAGAGAGGCTTCCCTCACTTCCATACGATAAGTCAACATCGATTGGATGAAAAACAGAGTATAGAAGAAACGTTATTTGAGAAAAATGGTGTCAGATTCTTCACATCGAGAGTTGTCCATATGAGGAATCTGACCCCCTTTTTTTATATAAAATGTATTTATAAGTTCAAAACATGTCGTAAGTTGTAAAAAAAATCGTATTTTTCTGTCAATGTAATGATATAATTAGGTCTATTGACGAACTAGTGGAGGTTTAGTATGCGATCCCCCAAAAAATTATTACTTCTACTGATCGGTTTAGTGATTATTCTCTCTATTTTCTGGCTAGGAAGAGACTCAAATCAAGTGAGTACAAAGCTTTCAATTTTTTCATGGTCATCCGAAGAAATTACCCTTAATCAAACCCAACTATTAAATGATTTAATTGAATATGACTTTGACCGTTTATTTCAGTCGTTTTCCAGTGAGTTAACCGATAAAGAAATCACTTCATTTGTCTCAGATGTCACCAAGAATGATATTGATGTGTACGGATTGTCTGGAACACCAGAGTGGGCCCTTGATCCCACCGGAGAAGGAATGATTGACAAATTAGACCGGATTGTAGAAATAAATCGTCAGTTACCAAAAAATCAGCGTATCCAAGGTTTTGTGATTGATGTTGAACCTTATATATTAGATGATTTTGACTGGGAGGATGAGAAGGTGCAACAATCATACATATCGGGAATGAAAAACCTCTATCAAGCTGCTAAGCGAGAAGGTCTAGAACTGATTGTGGTGATTCCTTATTTTTATGATACAAAAGGGTATCAAGAGGTCTTGACATCTTTTATTCACGAAGCTTCAACGGAAGTGGCTATTATGAATTACTATCGTGAAAATGAAAGAGCCAATCTTAAGTTCGAAGCAGAAGAAGCAAAAAATGCAGGGAAACCTTTAACAACGATCTATGAATTCAAACGCCCAGGTGAACATGGCCTGATTGAAATGAACACGTATTTTCATGAAGGGCGATTAGCGGCTTTAGAAAATGCGGATCGTTTAATCCAACATTATCACGACCAAACGATTCATATTGCTTTTCATGATTATCATGCGTTTCGAGAGGTGATTAACAATGAATAATGTGTTTCGAGAAGAAATGAAATTTGTTATTACTCGAGATCAGCATCTGAAATTGCGTCACCAAATTGCTCAAGTATTGAAGCGCGATTACCATAGTGAGCATAACCATTATCGACATCGGAAGGGAGATGGATACACCATTCGCTCTCTCTATTTTGATTCATTAGATGATCGTGACTACCATGAAAAAATAGAAGGAATTGAGTTGAGACGTAAATGTCGTTTACGAACGTATATGCATGATCCTTCTTTTTGTTTACTAGAATTAAAGAAAAAACAGGGATCCAATCAAAAGAAAACATCTTTCCGGCTGACAAAAGCGCAGGGGGAGCGATTAATTCAAGGTGATTATTCGTTGCTTTTGGAAATAGGCCATCCATTTTTACTCGATTGCTACCAGATAATGATGCAACATGTCTACAGACCAAAGTCCGTGGTTACCTATGAACGTGATGCTTTTGTCGCAAAGGAAAATAAAATTAGGGTAACATTTGATCAGATGATTCGAGGAACAGAAAGTAACTTTGATATTTTTTCAGATCAACTGCCCGAAATGCCATTCTTTGATCCAAGTCATGTCGTGTTGGAAGTAAAATACGATGGTTTTCTCTTGCAATATATTAAGGACATATTACAAGAATTAGAAAAAGAGCAACTATCAGTAAGTAAGTATTGTTTAAGTCGAAAAATTAGTAAACATTATTTGTTTTAAGGAGGGTAACAATGCAGGACATATTGAATCAACTATCTGGACAAAATATGGATTTAAGTTTAATAGATATTATAACTAATTTAACAGTAGCTACTGCCATTGCTTTTGCCATTTATATTTCTTATTGGTACACCCATGTTGGTACAGCTTACAGTCGAAAGTTCAATGTTTCATTAATTACGTTAACGATCTTAACTGCAACGGTAATGGCGGTAATTGGTAATAATATCGCTTTATCACTTGGGATGGTCGGAGCCCTCTCGATTGTGCGTTTCCGTACGGCGATTAAAGATTCCCGTGATACCACGTATATCTTTTGGGCGATCGTTGTTGGAATTGGTTGCGGGTCCGGTGATTTTCTTGTCGCAGGTGTAGGGAGTATTGTTGTTTTTATTGTTTTATTATTCCTTGGTCGTGTTACCAATAATCAGCGTTTATTATTAATTATAAAAGCACAACGTTCCAGTGAAATGAATGTCGAAGGTACTGTTTTTAAGCAATTTAATAAAAAAGCCTTTTTAAGAGTGAAAAATACAACAGATGAAAGCATTGAATGGATTTATGAATTATCAAGAAAAGACTATCAAAAAGAAGAGAAAAAAGAATTAACGATTACCGAACTCCTCTATAAAGTAGGAGGTATTGATTATGTCAATATTGTTACACAAAGCGATGAAATCAGTGGTTAAACAATGAAGCATAGGGTGTTATTTAGTCTGATGATTATTGGTTTAGCCAGTTTTGTGCTTTGGATAGCAATAGGAGACGATGAGAATTTTCCCAATCGTGTTCATCAACACCAACAAGGAAATAGTGAATCAACTACAGTACTCGATTTTACAGAAATGAAGACGGATTTACCGGTCATAAGCATGGAAACAGGAGGACAGCGAATACCTGGTACACCTATTATCAATAACAAGGACTATTATTATCAACTATCTGAACAAGGTGAAAGTGAAATTAAAACAGCTTTTACACTATATCAAGAAAATATGGAGCCTTTAAAATTATCGGCAATGATACATTATCGAGGACACTCGTCACGGTTTTTTGATAAAAAATCGTATGCGCTTCGGTTTATTGATGAGGATAACAATGATAAAGATACTTCCTTACTTGGTATGGAATCAGATAATAACTGGGCACTACATGGACCGTATTTAGACCGTAGTCTTATTCGTAATTATATGGCGATGAATTTGGCAGGAGAGATCATGCCCTTTGCACCGGATGTCCGGTTTGTAGAAGTGTTTCTAGATCATAGCTATGAAGGACTTTATCTGGTAATGGAAAAGGTCTCTAAAGGGGTGGGGCGCGTCCCGATTGCTACACCTGAAAAAAATAGTCAACAAACCGATTACCTGGTTCTCGTGGACCGACCCAAGAAAATGAATGCTACGCTGGATGATTTTTTAATGGATACGTATAAAGTATATCCATCAGGTACGGAAATAAACTATCCGACAAATACCCAATACACAGAGGAACGCCAACAATTTGTGAATCAGGACTTTTCTTTTATTGCCCATTCGATTTATCAAATACCATATGCGGATGAAGAAAATCAATACAGAAAATTACTGAATGTACAAGCATTCTATGATTACTTTATTATCAATGAACTGTTCCGAAATGTTGATGCCGGCCATTATTCGACGTACTTTTATCGTGATTTGAGGGGAGGATTAACCCCGGTCGTTTGGGACTTTAATAATTCTTTAAATAACTATCAGGTCATCACGTTTGATGCGTCTGGTTTTTCCTTGACGCAGAGTATTTTTTACGAACAACTATTAAAAGATCAAGCTTTTGTTGATGGCTTAATCAGGCGTTATCACCATTTGCGCAAGACAAAGTTACAAACAGAACGACTTCAACAGTATGTAGACGACACAATTGACTTTTTAGGAGAAGCTGTTGAGCGAAATAACAATCGTTGGGGGGATGTGTATGACCTTAACCATTATGACCAAGATAATCACCTTCAACCATCCGAACGTAACTACACGAGCTATCAAGAGGCAGTCGATCAAGTAAAAGATTATCTGGAGAAGCGTGGAGATTGGCTGGATACAAATATCGACACACTCTATCAATATAGTCATCCATCTCGACATAGTCATGAATCTATTAAATAAAGGCTGTGATCTAATAGATTGATATTTTGTAGACATGATAAATGTATGCGTCGTAACGTTATTGTGTCTTCATCCATCCTTTCTAGGATGAGTGCTAGTGCAGCGCTATGGAAAGCGGAGTATTCTGCCGGAACGGTGGCTAAACATCTAAACTATTATAGAGTGGATGAAAGCAAATCCATCTAAAGGGTTACTCCGCAGTTTATATCAAATCCGAACTATGATAAGCAACAAAGTTTTCGAATAGAGCCTAAAATTTAGAGCAAAAGCCAAAAAAGGGTTCTTTTAGCTACAAAAGTTATGAATAAAGAGTCTAAACCAAAAGGAGGGGTGAGATGAAGCGGTTTTTAATTTTGATGGTTTCGCTATTACTGATTATTGCGTTCGGCTATTATCTTTATTACGTGGAAGGCTATTATATTGATTTTGAAAAGGAATCAGCAATTTCAACACCCTTCTATATTGAAAAAGATGTGATCTACCATCAACAAGAGGAAGCGGGAAAACCTTTTGTGATTAGAGGGGTTGAAGTGGACAGTTCTTACGGGCCAAAACGAGGAACAGATTTTTCCATTGAGGAACAAACATGGCTGCGCTGGTTTGAGATGATTCAGCAGATGGGAGCTAATACGATTCGTGCTTCTAAGGTCTATGATCCTCAATTTTATCATGCTCTCTATCAGTATAATAAGGACCAGGAACAACCGCTTTATCTCCTCCAAGGCATGCAAGTCATGACAGATGAAGTGGAAACGAATAAAAATAAAGAAAATCTGGCTTTCTATCAAACCTTAACGGAAACGGGAAGAAATCTAGTTGATATTATTCATGGCAGAAAAGTGATGCTTGCAAATGAACACGAAGGTTCCGGGGTTTACCGCTATGATGTGTCCCCATGGGTTATTGGTTTTGTAATAGGTGATGAATGGAATCAGGACTTGCTTGCCTATATCGACCAAACATTAGATCCGTCAGCGGCATTTAATGGCAATTACGTTACCACGACGTCAGAAGCAACAACATTTGAAGTGATGATGGCAGAAATTATTGAAGATATAGTTGTTTATGAATCAAGAAAATACGATACGCAACGCCCGGTATCGGTTAATAGTGCGTTGATCATGGACCCATTTAAATATCAAGAAATTTATGCGAGACAGGTAGGTAAATATAACACCTTTACGATTGACCATATAAAGCCAACAGCTGAAATGAAAGCAGGGCTGTTTGCCAGCTATGCGTATGAAGAATTAGAATATGAGCCCCTTCCGTTGATTGCAACTGAAGAGAAAATAGCTTATCCAGATGTATCAGACTATTTTGACCTACTCTATCAAGCACATGAGGTACCTGTTGTGATCACGAGTGTTGGCTATCCGAGTGCAAGTTACTTCAATCATGAAGGCAAACAAGAGACACAAATCATCGATCATCTGAAGCGATTTGATGCGGTAGGATTTAATGGTGTTGTGATTCGTTCTTGGCAAGATGTTTGGGATCGTCGCACCCTCGAAACATCTTATGCAGTAGATCTTCAGCAAATTAACGATTGGCACGATCCACTGACATCGACACAACATTTTGGTTTAATTGGCTTTAAACCTTATCGTGATCAAGTACTAATGTCGGTAGATGGTGAAAAGGATGATTGGCAAGATGGGCAAGAGACAACCGAAAATGTGTCCATGACAAGAGACCATGCGTATTTGTATTTATGGCTGGAAGATCGAGATCTACATGCTGAAGAGCCCATTTATATAGCATTCGATCTACACCCAGAATTAGGTTCGAAAAACCCTGATGTATTCGATCTTACTTTTGATCGGGAAATGGACTTCTTCATCAAGGTAGAACCTAACCAAGAAGCAAGTATCTATGTTCAAGACCGGTACCAAGGTGTGAGACAACATTTTTTAGAACGCGTTACAGGGGAAAATCCATATATACACTATCCAAATAAAGATTCAAATACATTTGAGCCTGTCAACTATGTAAAGCATAAGCAAGAAATTTTTACAGAAGAAGAGATGAACGAATTAGAGACACGGGTCTATCAATATTCTTTTGAACCAATGAGCAGGTTAACTCCGTCTATGAACAACCAAGCACAGGAAGCTGACGTTGCAATAGATGATGGTAGGATCGAAATTCGTGTACCATATCAATTACTCAATCTATATGACCCACTAAAGTTTACTATTCATGATGATTACTATCAGCACTATGGTGTTGAACCTTTCCAAATCGACCATTTTTACGTAAGTGTAGCTAATCGACATAAAACGGCGATTAGTGTGAAAATTCCTGTGCAACCCATTGAAGAATTAGAGCGTGTGGAAGAATATATAAAACCTGCCTATCATGCGGTACAGACCTATTGGGAAGGAGAGGATTAAGCATGTTCGTGTTTGTAACCTATTTTTATTTATTAATTTGTTTATTAATCCTCTTCTACACAATCGGTTACATTTTCTATCAAAGGTATGACCATCACCGTGAAGAAAGAGTAGTCAAAAACTATAAACATATGATTCTAGAACAGCAACAAGCGATCGTGCAAGGAACGTATATGAAGCGTGATTATCGCAAGCCGCTATTAAAAGAGCTTAAAAAAACAAAACAATTAATTGCTTTCGAAAAAGCGTTGCATCAACTAGATAATGAGAACGTGTCTATCTCTGCCTATTTAACACAAATAGAACCAGTAATAAAGAAGCTTGTAACGCATTATCAAGAATACGACTTGATGGAAAAAGCCTATCTTGCACGTTTTATTGCCAACTATGCAAAAGATAGCTGGCAAGATCCACTTATTTACCGGACGCTTGTTTCATATTTGGACCACGCGAGTATTTATTTACGCGAAAACGTCCTTATGGCTACGTATCAGCAATCAGATCCGAAATGGATCATCAAAGTCTATCAGTACCTATCAGAAAATGAGCTGTTTCACCATCCCAAACTAATTCAAGATGGCTTACTCAGCTATCCTTATGATAGTGAAGCGCTGATCGATGAATTATGGAAAGAGCGTCAGACGTTTCATGAACCGATTGTTTTAGGCATGATTGGTTTTATTACGTATCAGAGTGACCGTTATAAGCACATTTTTTATGATATGTTGAAAGAAAAGCAGATCAATTTAGAGGTCAAAATCCGACTGATGCGTTATTTTGAAAAGCATCATCATCCTAAAGTCGAATCACTGTTAATTTCTATGGTTTCAGATTCACAAGAGCCCATCCGAATTATTGCGGTTTATGTGCTGCGTACCTATCCATCTGAAAAAGCGATCGCTACATTAAAAAAAGCGCTCACGGATGCTAGCTGGTATGTACGCAAGAATGCAAGTCAGTCACTGCTAGCAATGCATGTGTCAAAATCAGAATTATTAGATGTGTTAACAGGTCACGACCGCTATGCGAAAGAAATGTTACGTTATCATATTGAAGAAGAGGAAGAAGGAGGTATGCTTGCATGAATCTATTTGTGGAACGATTTATGGAAGTTGTGGCCATCCTTTTTATTACGTATATGCTTTTATATACCACGTTTTTATTCTTATCGGTGTTATTTGGCGCGATCAGGCTGTCTGAAAAAGATCGGATGGTTAGGTTAAATAATGAAATAAAGCATGACTATTATATGCCGATTTCCATTATCATACCAGCCTTTAACGAAGAAGTGACCATTGTCGATAGTGTAAGAAGCTTACTAGACTTAGATTATAAATTATATGAAATTATTATTGTGGATGATGGTTCCACCGATGAAACATCTAACCAGTTACTTCAATTCTTTCCGTTTAAACAAACGAATAGCCCGATTCATCGTAAACTGAAGTGTAAAGAAGAGGAAGCGATCTATGAAGCTACGGTTAATCGGATTAACTTGACTTTAATTAAAAAAGCGAATGGTGGAAAAAGTGATGCGTTGAATATGGGAATCAACGTTGCTGAATATCCATACTTTGTCACCATTGATGCGGATTCTTTACTTCAAGGCAATGCATTAGAAAAGATTATTCAGCCTGTGTTAGCGGACGAACAAGTCATTGCTGTTGGCGGGATGGTCCGAGTTGCGCAATGTGTAGACATGACAGATGGAAAAGTAAATGATTACAGGATGCCTTGGAACCCGATTGTAGGAATGCAAGTGGTGGAGTATGACCGTTCTTTTTTAGCATCACGGATCTTACTTGACCAATTTAGCGGCAACCTTATTATTTCAGGCGCTTTTGGTTTATTTAAAAAGGATGTTGTGATTGCTACTGGTGGATATAAAACGGATACAATCGGAGAAGACATGGAATTAGTGATGCGTCTGCATACGTTTATGCTAAACAATAACCGACCTTATAAAATTAGTTATCAACCGGAAGCGATTTGCTGGAGCCAATCGCCAGAGTCATTTCGTGATATTTTCACACAAAGAAGACGATGGTATATAGGATTATTTCAATCATTAGTTGCTTATCCGATGATGCTTTTCCGTTTTCGTTATAAACCAGTCAGCTTTATTTCCTATTTGTATTATTGGTTGTTTGAATTATTAGGACCATTCATTGAAGTGTTTGGTATTCTGACGATTATTCTTGCCTTTCAATTTGATTTATTAAATGTTCCTTTTATGATTAATTTATTCTTGATCTACACAGGCTATGGAATTTTATTATCTCTGACCGCTTTTTTCCAACGGGTGTACACACAAGGGCTAAGATTATACACCTTAGATATTATAAAAGCCATTTTTATGGTAGTAGTAGAAAATGCAATCTACCGATACATACTATCATTAGTACGTGTAACCTCCTTTATCGGATATAAAAAGAAACGTAAAACCTGGGGTACTATTAAACGACAGAAGCATATGGATTTTTAACTGTTAGTGCCAAATATTGGGTTCAGACCCTGTCGAAAGACAAAGTGATAGGTTTGTCTAGATTATAAGATAAGCGTATCGAATCAAATGATTCGATGCGTTTATTTTTTTCCTTGCTACGTGTACGGTGTAACTAGCTGTAAGCAGTTATATATAGTTGAACTAAGACAGGCGTGCAATTGTAATTGCTGAACCAAGCAGCATTTTCATCACTTGCAAGTGGTGAAGATGTCAGGATTAACAAGGAGAGTAGTGAGCATCTTATCAAATCATCTAAAGTAAAAGCCGAAAGATGTAATTCTTTCCTTTGTTAGGTAGAATTAAGTCAGAAGGTAATCAAATTACTTGCCTAGTCATATTCAACATACTAAACAGCCGGGTCAGGTGTTCCGTTTGGATGAATGTGGCGTTGAGAGTCTGTTCCCAGGGTGCTCGGTACTTTAGTGCCGATAGGATGTCACAGGAGTTTGAGATAAAAATAGTTTTCAGCGGAATTCATAAAAGTTGAAGTTAGCTACCCCGAATTAGATGAAATATATATTAGGTACTTTTCAAAAATTAGAAAAAGGTGATGAAATGACAAACAAATCCGATACAATGTCAGAGCAAGAGAGGAATGAGTTACTAGAACAATTAACAGGTTTGCGAAGTAGTCATTTAGAAAAGTGGTCTCAGAAGGTATGGAGTGACTTAGAGATTCCTTTCTCTCTAGAGGACGGATTGCGTGCATTCACAAAATCTGAATTAGATGATATTAGGAAATATCTAAATGTAACTGGAGTTAGTGGCTTGAAAAAAGGTGACTTACTGCAAGTGTTACTAGAAGAAGTACCTAAAAAAATAGAGGATATATGTAAAAGATGGGATGATAAACGGTTTTCAATGCTCTTACAAATAGCGAACAACGGTGGGAAGATCACTGCCCCTTCATCCATAGGTCTAGTTCAAGCAGGGTATTTACGTACAACTGGTTTTATATTCACAGGGACTAACCAAGAGAAGGAAGTAATAGCCTTGCCAGTGGAATGTATTGATCAAATTAAAGGGTTAAAAAACAATCTCGCTGTTAGGTCTAAGGTAAAGAGAAATACGGAGTGGTTAAACCTCTCTCGAGGTCTTTTATACTATTATGGAACGTTGAATGGTTCACAGTTAATAGAATTGGTGGGTTCCTATATTAATGAACCTGTCGAGGTAAAAGAGTATTTCGAAGTGATGCATGATGCAAATGAATTCATGGAGGATTACCAATACGATAGACATGGATTTTCTGATCAAGCAGTAGTAAATCCAGAATCAGTCATAGCCGAACATGCATTGAGGAAGGATCTATCTTTTTATCCATTCAGTAAGCAGCAACTCCTGAAAGCCGGAGAGACTGACTTTATGGAAAGAAACAAAAGCTATGTTAAGTTGGTTAAACATCTTAAACAATCTTTTGAAATCGATAAAGAAGAAGTTGACGAAATTGTTGAACAGTGTGTAATTGATATTCAAAATGGTGCAACGTTCAACGAGGTTGTGGAGTATTTTAGTGATCAATTTGAATTCGAGGGTATAAATGAGGTTCAGGAATTAATGGATCACGTAACCAATCTCATGAACAACACCCGACTATGGATATTGAAGGGCTATACTCCGACCGAATTAGCGCAGCAAGAGAGAAAACATTTAAAACCTCTACCAACCATACAGTCTAAAACTCAAGAGCCCAAAGAGGTGGTAAAGATAGGAAGAAATGAACCTTGTCCATGTGGAAGTGGGAAAAAGTATAAAAAGTGTTGTGGAAAGTAGGAAGTAGGTAGATCGGGGTTAGATCCTTCAAATGGAAAAGTTGTCGGCGAAGAGGGTCTGGCCCTATTTTCTAGACACGTAACAGGATAAGGGTGTCACGCACTACATACTACATAAGGACATTTGTCTTTTTATAGTTCCTGACACCCGTTTAAGTAAAGGCTTCCACTTGATCGTTATTCCTTCCATGGTGGAATGGAAGCAGGGTCACTCACCAAGTTTCCCAGTTATAATGAAATATGAGATACTCAAGGTAAATTACTAATAGAAAGGTGTCATTCAAGTGGATTTGCAACAAGAATTATCTAAAAAAGGTTATACGAAAGCTGCTGAATTCCTAGCAAATCTAACCAAAAGTGAACATTTTCTTAAAGAACTTTCTTTGATTTTAAAAGAATGTGTTCCTTCTAAAAGTAATCTTCCTGATGATATTCATATCTTGTGTACACAGTTAGAGCACGTAACTACTTTTGAGGAAGAATACAAATCTATTCTATTACGTGATTTGGAAATTATTTTATCTGAAGTTATGAACCACACAAATGATCTAGTGGAAATCTATATCGATGAAAAGGAAGAAGAGGAAGTTATTTCTCTGTATGTAAAAGCCTTTGTAGGTAACGCAGATGCACAGCTCGAACTTGGTCATTTTTATAAATCAATCCAGCGTGATGCATGGGCTTTTGACTGGTTCAAAGCCGCAGCCAATGCCGGTAGTGCGGATGCCCTTTATTGGCTAGGTAATGATTATTTTGTTGGAAAAGTTGTCGAGCATGATTTGGAAAAAACGTATTTTTATTATAAAGAAGCTGCGGAAAAAGGACATGCTGATGCCCTAAACAACTATGCGGATATGTATTTACGTGGGGAGTATGTGGAGAAGAATGAAACAAGAGCGCTAGAAATTTTCAAAGCAGCAGCCGATAAGGGCGTACCAGAAGCAATGTACACACTTGGATATATGTATGAAAATGGTAGAAGTAGACATGGAAGAATCCAAACGATGGTTTACCGAATCCGCACTGTTTGGTGATGTATTTGCAGCAAATCGCCTCGGACATGAGGCAGTGGAAAAAGGCCTTGGGGATGAAGCGATATCTTGGTATCAAATGGCTGCTGATCAGGGTGACTCATATGGCGAGTTTAATCTTGGTCTTTGTTATGAGAATGGGATTGGAGCCCACGTGAATATGAAAAAAGCTAAATATTGGTATCAAAAAGCTGCTTTAAAAGGTGATGATCAGGCAAAGCAGAGGTTGAAGGAGTTATAAATTTATCGCGTTCTGTGAGTGCCTCTCCCACCAATATAATGTCGAGTAAAACAAATCACGGGTGGTGACGAGCACTTTTAAATTTTGTAGATGACTTCGAGAAGTTATCTATTGATTTTTCTACATGGTTAGAGCGTTTCATTATTGCTCAAGGATGTTCCTTCTGGGAATGGAATAAGTGAAAAGCAGAGAGGCTGTCACAAGAAGGTCATTTGAAGGGCCTAACGGACAGTCTCTTTTTATTTTTGGTATCGTATCTTGAGGTGTTTTATGAGTGGAATAGCGTGAATTTGCATGAAGTCACGAAAAATTTCTCGTTTTGGGAGGACTACTTTTGTTTATCAACTGTTCTACTGCTGGGATATATACAGGTGCCCTATGAGCGAATCTAACTTTTCGCGTTCACTTTTTTGGGCGTTCCTTCTATAAGGTTAGCTTTCATAGCAATTAATTCTATTATAAACTTTTCATATTCATGGATGTTTGTATGTAAAAATGATAGTTGTTTTACAATAAATGCTACTAACATTAGTCATTATCATTTCTTTTAATCTGCTTATCTATAATAATCAAATATATAGATAATATAAAAATTAAAAACATAATAATATTAAATATCACATCATCATGTCCTGTAGTATATGGAGTAAAGTGTATTATTCCAAAACAAACCCCTAATAAAGCTATAACACCCGTTACTATTCTATAAATTTTTTCTTTGATAATAATACCAACTCCATTTTTACAAAAATATTTAGTGTTATAGTAACATGAAATATACTACTTAACTAGGAGTTCCTTTTTAACAATCCATCCGTATATGTCTTACCTATATTATCTTTCGTTTTAAGAAGACCCAAAAAAGTCTTGGATCCATCAAAATAGGATTCAAGACTTTTTATCTTTTTAAATTATTATCTATTTCAGAGAAGTGACTGAAGGACTTCCGATATATCTTGTAGGTTTACTATAAGTAATATCTACAATTAAGCTTTTTAAAGAAAAGCTGAACTTTTGCTTTCTCCTAGTATCTAAAGTAATGGATAGCGCAATTTTTCCAGGTCCCTCTCTAATTTATGCTTATGGAAGAAATCCTCAACAATTGTCTCTTGTGACCAATCGATAATGGCAGTGAAACGTTGCGTTAGGGAAGCCATGCCACAAACAACAAATAATTCGATGCATGTATCAGCAGGGAAATGCGCAACAATTTTTTCACTAAATCGATATGGGGTAATCAAAGGCATTTGAGCGGATAAATAGGCTAACTGTAAGGCCGCTTGTTCGGCTGAGCTAAATAGTTTCTCGTTACCACCGCGCTGACTAGCAATAGCAAAGGCGTGTTCCATACGCTTTAGTGTTTTTGCTTGATCATTTGATACGAAATGTGCCATATAGGCTTCCGCTTCCGCTAATTTGGGATGCTCTTTTTCAAGATGGGAGACATACGCAATGATATGTTTAAACTCAGCAGTTAACAGGCTTTGTGCCTGCGGTGCCATGACTTCTGTGTAAAAGGAAGCATGTAAGGGTTGTAAGTGTTTTGGAAAAGCTGCTATCCATGGAGGTAGCATGCCAACGCGTTCTTTACAGTAGGAAGGAGTATCTTTTACTTTTTCGACATACTTGCTCATCATCTCCTCTATGCTAGGTCCTCCAGTAGGTAAGGCGTGGTCAAGATTCGATGGATTTTGATCACTATTTACGGCATGGCGACCAAATGATTGCTGTAATCGTTCTTCAGCTGCCATAGCCCAGCCACCTTCAATGTCCAAACCGACGAGGTCATTAAATACATTGAGAAAACCAAAGGCAGCACTCACTAATGCTACTGACATGATTTCTTCATTTACTACGGCACTACTTTTTCCAGATTCAGCAGCAAGCGCGTGTAAACGATCGAGGTAGTTTTCTGGTACTTGATTAAGTGTTGCCATGCTCGCTAAATCAGCCATCGAAACCCAATATTCATCAAATGGATTGTTCTCATCGCGTTGCTCAAGTCGAGAAAGGCGTAATTGTTCAATAGTTGTCATGGACAGATCACCCATTGTAGCAACAGAATGAACCTGACAATAATTACATCCGTGTGCATTAGAAGTGGAATATGCAACAGCACACAGCATAGCGGGGCCTAGTACCTTTTTGGCAGATTGAATGGTAGGCATGTTATGGCAATAGACAAATTGTTTATAAACCTCTGGCCAATGGTGCAAATAAACGAATGTGTTCGGCCAGAAACCGAAGAAATCTTTGTAGAAGTGTAAGATGGGCCATTGTTCAGGGTCTTGACTGTTAGTGCCATCGCTTTTTGGTATATGCTCGATAAATTTAAAATCTTCTGCCCCAATCGCAAGACTCTTCGCGTTATATGCATCAATGTCTATTCCGGGTGTCTCAGCAAAAAAATGTAGTATATCGCGAAAACGACGTGATGTCCAAAGCCTTTCTACATCATTTGTACTGCCGATGGGATACTGTCCTATAAATACTTGTGGCAGGGTTGTTTTTCCGCTTAGATAAACAGATGCATCCTCGTGAATGCTATTTTCCGTATCGTGCCTTGTAAAGAATAGATTGCCAGTATCGCGAAGGACTTTTTTTATTTTCTCGGATTCGAGTTCCCCTCCTTGCAAAAATACGGTGATGTTCGATTGATTAGCCATCTTAATCATCCTCTCCTTTTTATAAAACGGAATTTAGGTTCCGTTTTAATTTTATAGCGGCTTGGTTTTCCTGTCAATATAAAATGGAATCTTAATTCCGTTTTTAGTATAATGAATAGATAAGATTTAGCTATCGGAGGTAGTGCCAAATGGAAAAAGAAAATTTATCTGTTCCTTCCAGTAGAAAAGATGCCAATCGCAATGTACATAAAATAATGGAAGCTGCTAAAGTGGTTTTTAAGGAAAAAGGGACCGAAGCAAAAATTGAAGAAATTGCAGAAAAAGCCGGAGTGGGTGTAGGAACCATTTATCGGCGATTTGTGAACAAGGAAAGATTAGTTTGGGCGGTCGGGATGGAGATTATCGAAGAGATTCGTGACAAACAGCGAATCGACGTGGATCTTTCTGTACCTGCCGACCAAAAAATCCGCTTGATTCTTGATGAGTTCCTGCTACTTCATCACAAGTATGGCCAACTGCACGAAATGCTGATTACATTGTCACAAGACACACCATTTGGCGAGGAAATTAGGCATATATTAAGCGATGTATTGCAGGTGACGATTAGAGAAGGCCAAGAGCAAGGTATCTTTCGCAATGAAGATCCTGAAATTTTAGAAGCATTTGTTTTGCATATTGTTAATGCGAGCCTGATTAAAAGACTACGTTCCCAAATGGATGTAGAGGATATCCCAAAAACAATTGCTGATTTTGTGTTAAAAGGGTTGTCTTAAAGATTTATCAGTATACTGTTTCTCGGAACGAATTAGAAGAAAATGGGTAATTGTCATTTTATGATAAAATTATTATTGAATTAAATTATCATTTTGGAAGGTTACAAGGATATATTAGTAGAATAAATACTCTTTAAGGGTGGATTAAGTTGAAGACAGTAATTAAAATAATTATTATGGTCATTTATATGTTTCTATTAAGCTACTTACCAAGTGTATATGATGTACCAAAAGATACATTGTATATTGTAGTATTCTTCCCATTAGGCATAGGCGGAATACTCTTAATTGATTATCTGTTCAAAGATAAAGATAAAACAAAACCACAATAAGTTATAAATCATAAAACAGTCCACATCTCTAGGTGTGGACTGTTTTATGATTATCTAGCTATTTGGTTCGACTCCATTAAAGATTTTTTAAATCCTGTTTGGAGTGATTACTTACGTTTTACATGTATCATTTTATAATCTATTGTTGTTTTAGCCATTTTGTTAGGTGTTGTACTTAATCTTGCAACTCTTTCATTAAATAAAAGAAGCGGGATTTTATAACACACATTGGCGTGAACGGACAAATACTAAAAAGATTTGTGTAATTACCAGTATAGTGAAACATTAAAATGAAACCATCCGTCTACTATAGAAGAATGATATAAAATGATCAGGGAGATAAGTGATTATTTATGGAGATTAAATACGATTTACAGCCAAAAGACATTTGGGCTTACTTTAAAAATGTTCGCACGTTTTCTGAAAAATTCAGATACAGATATTCCTATATTAAATATATCTTTTGGCCATTAGGATTGTATCTCATACAATTTAGTATCTTGCTGCTTCAATCTGCTCCTCTTTCATACGCACTAATACATCCGCTTTTTTACACATTTATTGGAGCATTTATCATTGGTCCTTTGCTTATGGAATTATTGTTTTATGTAAAGTATAAAATGTATGTTATCAAATATGAAAGGCTTAAGAATAAAAAGATTATATTTCTAGTAGATGGCTGTGAATTCACTCTCACAGAAGGCACAAACTTTTATAAATGGGCAAATATTCACCGTGTTGTAGAAGATGAAACTCATTATTTTATTTATATAAATGACAATAAATGTATCATTTTACCAAAGCATTGTTTGGAATTAGAGGAAAACCAACACGTCAAACAAATTCTTAAAGAAGGGGTAGAACCCTATATTGAGTATCAAACACCACCTGTTTCCAACAAGCTGGTGAAGGTTGGAGTCACTATGATGGCATTCTTCTTTTGTTTATTGTTATTTAATAATTGGCTAGAAAACTCCTCTTACTTGGCAAAACAAAATGTTTATGACTTATTTGAGGGAATTGAAAATAATGATGACCCAAAAGAATTGTTAGATAGTGAATTGACTTTGAAGGATTCAGTTACTATGGGTAAAATAAATCAAGTGGGAAGAAAGGTTTATACTTTGTCTGAAAGTAATCAAAACCAAAAAGAATGGAGACAATTATCTAACTTACTTATACGCGCTAATGAACTTGTTATTGAAAGAGATCAAATCACCCAAGTCTATTCTGGAGAAAGTGAATATTGGCAAATGGGGGATATCACTTTTAAAATTATGCCTGACCATTATGTAGATGTACATTACGCTACAAATCAACGTGCAAACTCTCAAGAAACACAAACGGTAGTCGAATTCTTAAATATAGAAGTTTATATGACTTTAAATGAAGAAATAGATATTCTTCTTAATGAAGTAGAATTTAGCACGTCTGATATTGATTTTACTGAAGGAAAGGGATCGGGCTTACTAGGGTTAAGTGACCGGTACCAATTAGATGAAAACAGCAAGCTTATCAATGCAGATGGGGCCCAAAAAAACATAAATGACATCACAGGCATCTATATACTGGTACAATGGAAAAGTAAAAATGCAGATAAAATACAAGAGGAAAAGATAATATATTCCCCTGTTTCTTACTAGCATAAATGAACCCCTAAACTCTTATAATTCTGATTATTAATCTTTATAACTATCTATCAATTTATTCGCGATTTTGACAGCATCTTTTTTTGTATAAACATTTTGGGTTTTCTGGTAAGTGTCTTTTTCAAAGGTTAAAAACGACACTTTATGGAACAATTCACTTTGTTTATTTGGGTTTTGCCATGTTAAAATTATTTCTTCAAATATAAATTCATAATAACCTATAACATTATCATTTAAATTCATTAACTCTCTACCGTTGACTTCAAAATCTTCTTGTTTCCATTTAAAAAGTAAGATGCTTAAGTAATCACTTTAATTCTGTAATTTATACGGATGGATGGTAAATCACGTGATTCGCGTGCTTTATATTCTAAGCTGACCTCATCTACTTCAAAAGGAATATCACTCATCTTTGGAACCAAAATTTCCTCTCTTAATTCTAGAGGGATTTTTTTGTGAACTTTCTTAACTTCTGGATATTGATCAAACAGTTTTTGTAGAAGTATATTGAAATTATAATGGTATACTATGGTAAATTAATACATGGAATATACAGTTAAAAAGGAGCTAGTAAGATGACAGGTTTTAAACTAGAATATGAAACTATGAAAAGCGAGATATTACCACCTATTTCGCTTAATTTAAATGAATCACATACCACTGCGATCTACAGTGATACAGATATGCAAGCTGAGTTAATACATATGCTTCTTAATGATAGAGATATTACCGTTTTTGACCGTTCAGAAGGATTATATGAGCGTTTGACCGTAGGTGATAATATAACTTTTTACCATAAATGGTTCGGGTGCAAAACGCCACTACCGGAAATTCTAGTGTTGTTCGAGCTACAACTGTGTGCAAACAAACCATTACGGAAGTGCTCTCAATCTGAAATTGCCCGCGTGTACTATGCAAAGTATTTCATGATGGATACGTATCCAAAGGTGTTTCATGAGCCAATCCATGGTGTCGATATCAAGACAATGAATACCTTTATAAACATGCTAAAAAAGATAGCAGACGACAAGACGCCAGCACTTATTTTAGTATCTAATATTGAACATGCGCTGCTTCTTAGCGATGTTGCTTATCGTTTGCAGGAAAAAGGTCTGCATGAAATTGAAATAGATGCTGAGGAGAAGGATGAGACTACACCTGAAGACAAACCAACTTCCACGCTAACAACAGCAAAATTGTTCAAAATTCCAGCGAAGATAGATGATAAAGTCATTCTTTTTGATCCGATGGAAATTGATTATATCGAAAGCCAGGACGGGAAGGCGATGATTGTTATCAATCATGAATCATTCACACTGGATTCGACGCTGGCTGAAGTTGAAAAGAAATTAGAGGTTTACGGATTTTATCGATGTCACCGATCCTACATCGTAAATTTACAAAAGGTACGTGAGATCATCACATGGTCAAAAAATACATACTCACTCAGAATTGATAACCAAATTAAGTCAACCATTCCGTTATCGCGGACGAAAATACAAGGGATCCAAGATATGTTTAACCTGAAATAGATACAGTTCAGCTTTCACGTGGAATAAAGCTCCTTATTTAGTGGTTCACTCAATATTAAATCGGTACACTTAAGTCTCTTTTTGGTACATCTCGCCTTGATATTACTGCATTTGTAAGCAATACAGGATACGATAAGGTCATATTACTAAAGGGGGATTTCCATTGGAAAATGCAATGAAAGTTACGGGGCTGAGGAAGGTATTTAATCAACATACAGCCATTGAAGATGTCAGTTTCAATGTGAAGCGAGGTGAAATTTTTGGATTGTTGGGTCCGAGTGGGTCAGGCAAAACAACAACCATAAAAATCTTAACAGGTGAACTTTTACAAACATCAGGTGATGTAAAGGTATTAGATTTCGATATAGCCTTTTTTAAAACGCCTGACTTTAAATCGAGAATTGGAATCTTATCTGATAATAGTTCCTTGTATGATCGACTAACCGTATATGATAATTTGAAATTATTTTGTAAGTTGTATGATGCACCCTTAGAACAAATTGATGTAATGCTAGAGGAAGTAAATTTGAAAGATGCGCGCAATAAAGCTGTATCAAAGCTGTCAAAAGGAATGAAGCAACGTGTTTTACTGGCGAAGGCACTTATTCATAAACCTGATCTTGTATTTTTAGATGAACCTACCTCTGCATTGGATCCAGGAAACATAGCACATATCCATCGCGGATTGCAGAAACTAAATGAAGCTGGAACGACTATTTTTATAACGACCCATGATATGGAAGAAGCAACAAAATTATGTGACCGTGTCGCCTTTTTAGATAAAGGTAGAATACAGGAATTAGGTAACCCGAATGCACTTCGGTACAAATATTCAACGCATGCCTTTCATGTGGAAACATTTGATGACAAGCGATTGGTAATTGAAAATGAGCGCGAGAATGCAGATGAAATTAAGGAATTAATTGCAACTGGAAAAGTTAAATCAATCCAATCAGATAATCCCACACTTGGGCAGATCTTTTTAAAAATTACTGGGAAGGAGCTGGTATAATGCATACACAACGTATAGGTGCCATTTTTGAAAAAGATTTAAAGGATTTTATGAAGAATATGATGCTTTTGATGATGCCAATCGCTCCTATCTTACTTTCAATCATGTACAGCCGGTTAGGCGATGGGGAAGAGATTCCTATCTCAATGTTATATATAATCGTAGGGGTGACCTTTTCCGCTGTAACATCAAGCTCGATGATGACGATGATGGCGGAAGAAAATGAGAAGAAGACACTACGTGGCCTGATGTTGTCACCTGCTTCTTTTATGGACATCATTATAGGGAAAAGTTTAGTAGTTGCTTTGATAACGGCTGTTTCATTAGCTATTTCTTTATTTCTAATGGGAATTGAGCCTTTTCTTAGCGCGCAGGCCATCATAGGCTTAGTCCTATTATTTCTATTCTTTTTATTTCTTGGTATTGGTATAGGATTATTCGCGAAATCAATCGCTTCCACGTCTGCCTACATCATGCCAGTAATGTTTTTATTTGGATTCACGCCGATGATTGAATTCCTTGCCCTTGGTGAAGACAGTATCGCTATTAAAGTAGCGGATGCATTTCCTATCATGCAGTTAATCAACATGCACGATACCAATTCATGGGTTCCAATAGGTGTTGTTGCGCTTTGGACGATTGGTGCAGCACTATTCACTTATATCTGTTTTAAAAAGGAAAGAACCGATGACTGACTGTAAGTGTAAAATCGTTTAATATTTTTAAGTAGGCAGGCAACGCATTCTTTTTTAGAGAAAGCGAATGCCTGTCTTTTGTAGATAGTAGTTTTCAATAAAAAATGCTCCAATGGTTTTCTACAGGAACCATTGGAGCATTTTTTTTAAATTATCACTATTCAGCGTAAGCATGAAGTTCTTTCACAAAGTCTTCCGCAAACTTTTGACACCGTTCCACGTCATCTTGATCGGGAGACAATTCTATTTTTAAATTATATAAAACATTCGATGCTCCTCGTTCTTTAAATCGTTCTGCAAATGTATCGATGGCTCCACCATAATCAGGATACATGGAATCACACGACCCAAATAACCCTACAACTTTCCCAGTTAAATCAATCTCATCCATGTCATCATAAAAATCCTCTAACTCATAGGGAATATCGCCATCTCCCCAAGTATATGTTCCGAAGAGTATTGCTTCGTAGTTAAGTAAATCTGTAATTAAAAAATCATCCATATCTATTTGAATTTTTTCTACATCTAATCCATGGTTGGTAATATTTGTTTCCATAATATCAGCTATTTCTTCCGTATTTCCAGACATACTGCAGAACAATATGATTACTTTTGGCATGTAAGGATCCCTCCTTTTTGTCTTCACTTTCTATTTTAAATGAAAATGATTATCAATGTCAATTAAATAAATGCTTGTAAAAAGGAACACAGTTTAATGTTAGAAAAAAACTTGTGTGTAATTGGGATAAAGTGAGTTGACATTGAGAATAATTATCAACTATAATTAATTGATAACGATTCTCAATGTGGGGTTAGTCAAAATCGCTAACTTATCATAAGTCCATAGAAAAATATTATCATCAGTTTTAGCGTTAACATTTATAACTACTATAGGAGAGTGATGAAATGTATCAAGATTTTATTGCTGTAAAAGCTTTCACACATAAAGTTGATTGTTTCTGTCTAGGTTCAATACATAGTGAATTATTAAGAATTGAACAAGCAGATATCATTAGAGTTACAAATGAACGAAAATATGTAGCCAATAATGGGTGGTATATGATGGTTGAAGTTGATAATCAGTATAATTTTTATATAGCTCTTACCGACTTGGAACGCTATTACACAACGGGGCAAATTCTTTTAAAAGATGATATCGAATTTAATATAAATTATTTAAACGCTCAGGTTGATCGCTCACTAGATAATAAAGATGAAGCGCTGTTCAAATTATTTTCAACGCAATTAATTGAAGTCAGTAGGCTGAAGGTGAAACTGGAAAAGAACCTTGAAGCTGGTGCGTTGAATTATATGTAAGAGTGGAAAAATCACACCTTCCTAAAGGTGAATTTAACTTAGAAAAGGCATTTGAAGGTACACAAAGGATTTTGTTATCTTGCTTGTCTCTAGAGAAAAGACTTACCCCTTTTTTCTTGCTCAGAAACGGAAGCCATCATGGTCAGATGGAATTTTCCATTAACAAACTTAATCTAAATTACCTTTAGGTTTTTCGTTATGCTTTCTATCTTTCACTTCTGTAAAAAGGTTATCAGACGCATTAGGATTGGTTATTTTATTTGGAGAGCTCTGATTAGATTCGATCAGCGATTTCAGCATCGCAATATCCTCTTTCGTAGCATATTGCTTATCAGATTTTAACATATATCCTATTTGACCATTCGCTTCTAAAGTAGCCCATTTTAAATCAGCGAAATTTTGAATATTTTGTTGTCTCAGGCGCACTTCAAGCATATCAACCGTTAACCTTAGCTTCTTTAAATTGTCTTCCTTCAGTTTGCCATCTTCGACTATAATAACGGATTTTCCATAAATTAAAGTCTCAAGTGAGTCCCATCTCATAACGATATATTCAATAAAGAGAAGTGTGATCACCATGAGAAAAGTAATTATCATGGTAATCCAAATGTTTCTGTCGCCAACAGGTTGAATAATCAATGAACCAACAGCTACCATCATGACAGTCTGAGCAACAGTGAGCTGTGAGATTGATTTTCTTCCAGCCAACCGTAAAATAAGGACGCCTCCTATTACGATGACAATAGCTTTCCATATAAAGTTTAAATCCATAAACAACCCTCTCTTCAGACGTACAGCAGTATTGTATCAGTTATTGTTTATTGTGGATGATATTCTATACTTTATTCCTCAAAAGATGGTAATAAAAAACTTCCTAGGTAAATTCTAATTTTAATTATTTTTTTCTAGTCTAAATAATAGGATTGTTATATAGCTTTCTGCCACGGAGGCACAATTACTTTCCCTCCATTATTTATTAAGGGGAATTGATTTGAGCACAGTCTAGAACTGGTTATGATAGAATGATAATCATACAATACTTTAAAAAGCGAGGAAACACGATGATTGCAAAGACTGAAGAGGATTTTAATGGATTAAAAGAAATTGGTAAAATTTGTGGTGAAATTCGAGATAAATTAGTTCAAAGCACGAAACCTGGAATTACTACAAAGGAAATCGATCAAATTGCGGCTGAGATGTTTGAAAAAGCAGGAGCTCAATCTGCCCCAAAAGGAGTATATGATTTTCCAGGGTATACGTGTATTAGCATAAATGAAGAAGTAGCACACGGAATTCCGAGTGACCGGATTATTCAAGAGGGGGACCTTGTAAATATTGATGTTTCAGGTTCTAAAAATGGATATTTCGCAGATACTGGAATTTCCTTTGTTGTTGGGAATGGAGAGGACATTTTACAGAAAATATGTGACGTTGCTAAAGAAGCATTCGAAGCTGGACTTGCGAAGGCAAAACCAGGCTCGAAAAAAAGCGCTCTCGGAAAGGCTGTCCACAATGTTGCGAAAAAGAATGACTTAACTGTCATCAAAAATCTTACTGGACACGGGGTTGGACGCTCGATTCATGAAGCTCCAGATCATATTTTCAATTTCTTCTCACGCTGGGATGATGAAATTTTAAAAGATGGCTTAGTAATTGCTTTTGAACCCTTTATCTCTTCATTTGAAGAGGAGGTTTACCAATCTGATGATGGATGGACCTTTCTAACCGATGAGAGCCATGTGGCTCAATATGAACATACGATTATTCTTACAAAGGAAGGACCAATTATTACTACATTGTAAGAGAACTAATACCACAATTGAACACGATTTTGAATACTAAAAGCCTAATCCTTCACTAGAAATAGGAAGAGATTAGGCTTTTTTATTTTTGAAATTCCTTTTTGTTCTAAATCATTATTTTTTCGTTGATGGGCTATTTGCTGACATTGATACAGTCATCACAGTATGAGAAGACCCGCTTTCTTCCATATCAATAAATACCTTTTCTAATCCGTTAAATATATTTACAGCTTCCCCGTCTAATCGAGTGGCATAATGGGTGCCACTAACTTCAACCCCATGATCTTTCATGGCTTCAATTTGTGCATAGATTTGATCCATGTATTCGCCACCACCTAATGGGTATAAAGCAAATTTAGTAGCGGCTTCTTGTTTTATTGAATCAACGCTGTCTTTATTTAGAACGACGTCATCTTCAGCCATAAACACATCCCCTGTAGTATCGCCTGGACAACCAACGGAGTAAGTTGCTTCAAATGTCACATGAACACCTGTCTTAGCAGCATGAAGATAAATTGCTTTTGTTACATCAAAAATATGTGGAATTCTACCTCTTACTAATGTGCTAACATCATCTGTTTGCATCCAGACCTTCGAAGTATCTACATTGTTTAATGCTTGTGTAATGATGTCTACAAATTCATCACTCATAGGATGAATAGAAAAACTACATCCTGCTATACGATTACTACCACAAACAAAATTACTCATATATATTCTCCTCCTTCTACATATAAAAAGCTGCATTCCCGAGGGAATGCAGCCAAGGTTTTTGTATCAAATAAATGTTCATACAAATTGTTCGACTGCACTTCCCCACGCTAGTATTATCTAGATCGGGTTCCAAGGGTCAAAACATTATCGTTCCTCTCAGCCATTTCAGGCTCCCCTAGTACAACTTCGTTATATAATTATCTTCACTTATTATCGTAATAAAATCTTGTAAGCTTGTAAAGCTCGATGTTTAAATTATTCTCTCTTAAGCAGTCCGTTTGTAGATTAACCCGCAATGTTATGGGCCAAAAATCAAAGTCCCCCAAAAGTGGGAAATTGGAGGAAAAAACAGAAAAACAATTACTAAATTACCATAAAAACCAATCTTACCTACTATTTTAGTTACTGAACTCAGTTTATTAAACCTTTGAAGTATCCATCCCATAAGCCCAAAAATAAAACCTAAAAAACTAAAACCATACACAACTATGAAATTTGATCCAAACACAGATATATTAAGGAAAGCACTGGATATACAGAGGATTAAAAGAATAAATCCTAACCAACTGCAAGTTGTTACAAATATCTTCTCCAAAAAATCTCCCCCTTTTTAAAATTTGAACACAAATCTACATGTTGTTTATTCTCTATATATAGGATTCATACTGTACCCTGACCAAAATAAGAAATGATATTTATATCGTAAAACTAAATAACTTCAGTGTATCATGATTTACCATATTTTGTATTTCGTTCATTTTAGTAATCAAGCTATTCATAGTGAAGAGATTTATATGATGTTGAATGTGTTCCAAAACTTGAAACCAATTAATGTAATGATCCAAGTATCTAGGCGCAACTTCGTTGAATCTTCCCTTGTTCTTATAAATTCAATTATCAACAATTAACTTTAACAGTGCCTAACAAAAAGAGAGGAAAGCACGAACGGCTCTCCTCTCCTGTTAATTTAAAAATGTTTCGATTCAAACGAAACGTGACTAACTTATGAAACAGAAAAACCGTTCTGTTCATTCACGCCATTTTTCTCTGAAAATTCATCAAGCAGAGCACGTACTTCATCAGTAGATTCTGTCTCCATCAGCTTATTTCTCAACTCACCAGCACCGCGGAATCCGCGGACGTAAATCTTGAAGAAGCGACGTAGCGGTTTGAAAAGTCTTGGCTCCAGCTCTTCAGAGTATTTATCATGAAGATCAAGGTGAAGGCGAAGGAGATCGAGCAGCTCTGCGCTGGTTGGATCTCTTTTCTCTTTTTCAAAGGCAAATGGATTGTGAAAGATGCCTCGGCCGATCATCACGCCGTCTATGCCATACTTTTCAGCGAGCTCAAGGCCCTTCTGACGGTCAGGAATGTCCCCATTGATAGTTAGAAGGGTGTGAGGGGCTACCTCATCCCGGAGTTTCTTGATTTCTGGTATCAACTCCCAGTGTGCATCGACTTTACTCATTTCCTTTTTCGTACGAAGGTGGATGGTAAGGTTGACGATGTCCTGTTCGAGCAGGTGCTTAAGCCAGCTGTGCCATTCATCCACTTTTGTATAGCCGAGGCGGGTTTTCACACTAACGGGTAATCCACCAGCTTTTGCTGCCTGGATGAGCTCTGCTGCGACATCCGGGCGGCGAATCAGGCCACAGCCTTTTCCCCCTGCTGCTACGTTTGGTGCAGGACAGCCCATATTAATATCAACTCCGCGATAACCCATTTCTGCCATCCCGATACTCATTTGTCGGAAGTATTCGGGCTTGTCTCCCCAAATGTGAGCCACGATTGGCTGTTCATCTTCTGTGAAGGTCAAACGCCCCCGTACACTCTCTTTTCCATTCGGATGACAGTAGCTTTCTGTATTCGTAAATTCTGTAAAAAACACGTCAGGTCTCGCAGCTTCACTCACGACATGGCGAAAAGCAACATCCGTCACGCTTTCCATCGGTGCAAGAACAAAAAACGGTCGCGGCAACTCGTGCCAAAAATTATCTTTCATCATATATCTAAACCCTTCCCTTAAAGGTAAATATGTTCCTATAATAAAAATATTTCTGTTATATCCATAACGAGATAAATTGGATTTCAACTAATATATTTTAATAGTATCAAAAGAAAAGTGCAAGGGAACGAGATGTTTTGTTTGTGTGTATAAAAAGTATAAATGTGAAGTATCTTCCATCAGTTCTTATATATTTTACAATTTTAATGGTAATAAAAGACTATTTTTTATTCACTTTACGTAAAAATCTGGTAAAATATTATTACAGAGATCTAAATATTGATAATTAGATAAAAATAGGAGTGATTCTATGAAAACTAGCGATAAGATTAAATATCTTTCTACAACAGCTCTATCTAAAGAATTAAAAATGAACGTCAAAGAAGTATTTCAAATTTTACTAAAGGATGGATTAATTAAACGAGTAGAAAATAACTGGGTTTTGACTGAAAAAGGAGAAAAAACAGGTGGAACTTTAAAGAAGCATCCAAAAGTAGGCGAATACATAGCGTGGAATGAAAATATTAAAGAAAACGAAATATTTACAACTACCAATAATGAAGTACTGCTAAACGCAACGGCGTTAAGTAATCACTTTGGTGTATCTAAATTAAAAATGAATCCCATTTTATCTGAGTTAGGTTTTATTCAGAAAGCTATAAAAGGATGGACAGTTACAAAACTGGGATTGAGTATTGGTGGTAAACAATTAGAATATGATAGAACTGGAGTACCATATGTTAACTGGCCGGAAAGTATTTTACATAATAAAAGATTAGTAGAAACGATGAATGAATTGCAGGGAAATGAACCTGAAGAAAACAAAGCAGCTGATACAGACAACAGTTTAGGATTTAGAGATAAATTTGAGGCAAAGCATAGATCGGCAGATGGTCACTACGTGCGTTCAAGAGCTGAAATGCTAATTGATAATTGGTTATACATGTCTGAAATTGTCCATGCTTATGAAAGAAAATTACCAGTTGAAGAAGATGTTTATACGGATTTTTATTTACCTGTTGGTAAGGTGTACATAGAATATTGGGGATTAGAAAATGATCCGAAATATGCAGCGAGAAAACAAGAAAAGTTAAAAATCTATGAAAAGTATGGGTTTAATTTAATTGAGTTACAGGACGCTGACATTCAGAATTTGGACGATATATTACCTAAGAAATTACTGAAATTTGGAATACAGGCGTATTAGAATTATAAGAATGTAGGTTATATCCTAATAATAGTTTAAAAAATAGGAGAAATAAATTTATGATGTGTCCATTCTGCACCCTAAATGAAATGAAGATTTTACCGTTATGTAAAGCGATTATAGCACTTTATGATAAGTATCTCGTTCAGAAAGGAAGAGCTCTTTGCCTACATACAATAAATTAGTAAGAGATTTCATTCCACAGATCATTGAGAAAGCGGGGAAGCAATATTCTACAAAGGTTCTAGATACTGATGATTATAAAGCAGCCTTACGAACAAAGCTTGGCGAAGAAATAGAGGAGTATTTATCTGCAGAAAATGATCAAGAGAGTCTAGAGGAATTAGCTGATCTTTTGGAAGTGGTGTATGCCATAACTAAAACACATGGTTCTTCGATGGAAGATGTGGAAGAGATTCGCCAGCAAAAGAAAGAAAAACGCGGAGGATTCAACGATAAGATATTTCTAATAGAGGTAGAGGATGACTAGGAAAGCTTGCAAGGAAATCCTCTGGTGGTATGTGTATGAGTTATAAATTAAAAATTGGGGAACTAAAAGAAGGATATTTAACGGATGAAGAAATATGGCGTATCTTTACGATTGTTTTATCTAGCAAATCAGTTAAGTCTTCCACCTACAAGTATGCTCTAATTAAATCCTTAATCGAAAATTTATACCAAGTTAACGAAAGGTGTGAGCTGACCTATGATCAACTCGCATACGCCTTTGCCAAGATATATTGGAACCTAATTGTTAAACACAATTTGGAAAACCAAAATCGTGGCAAGAAAGCCAAAGTGGTAACGATTATTAAAGAGATGCAATGGAGGCATCAAATTCCTTCAGACTTTAGCTTCGATAAGTTAAATGCACATGTACAGGTTAAGCTGATAACAGAAGTGAAAAAGACAATGAAAGAAAATGTCTTTGGTGCAATTTATGGCGATACGAGGGAGAAGTTTTACGCCTTCGAGCACAAGTCTGAATACTTTAAAATAAACCCTTCGGTATATCGTTTTATGTTGAAATATCAGAGATTACTTGTAAATCTAACTAACTATCATATGGCAGCAATGATGGAACAATTGAATGAAGTTCCTAGTATTAACTATCTTCTTGGAAAAGTGGAAAGCATTGCGAAACGTTCATCGTTACGTCCATTTGAAAATATTTTACTAAACCACTTTGAACGGAGCTGTTTCTATTGTGGTAAAGCACTACCAGATGGGAAGAGACAGATTCAAGTGGATCATTTCATTCCATGGTCCTTTGTTCAGTCAGATCAACTTTGGAATCTTGTATTATCATGTAATACCTGTAATAGCTCAAAACGAGATAAGTTACCGAAAAAATATTACTTGGATAATATCATAAATAGAAATGAAGAATTAGTGGATAAGCAAGAGGAAAATGTAATGAACTTAATGACAAATTATAAGGATAAGAAGATTATCCTGTTGTACGATTATTCGATTAAAAATGGTTTTGATACGATATGGGAGCGGGGTTAGATGGAATTGTTAAATGAGAAACATAATCTATAAAGGGTTAATCAAAGTGCATGCTGGCTAGGGTAAGCGCTCCTTTTATGATAAAAACATTTTCTCGAAATTAATCAATATATCTTTTTAAAGCTTGTTAATCAAGAGTTTAGATTATATAAAAGGAGCATTACCTTCAACCATTCTATAAACATCGGCAAAACTTTTTAAGTGGCCTCGCCCACGGTCTTTATTTATTAGAGTACATCATTTTAAATCAAAAAATATATACTTTAAGTTCCTACAATATAGGAATCCTAATTAATTATTAAAAGTGAGCATGCGTTCAAGCGCTAGTTTGGCGTTATTGGCAATGTTATCTTCCACTTTAATAATGTTGGCATCCTCTCCTGCCTCAATGCGATCTAGACACCATGCTAGATGCGGTAAGTCTATCCGGTTCATCGTTAAGCAAGGACACATATGTGGGTTCAGTGAAATGATATGCTTATCTGGATGGGATTGAATGATCCGTTTAACTAAATTCATTTCGGTTCCAATCGCCCATGAAGATCCAGGCTCAGACTTTTCAATCGCATTAATAATGTAATTGGTGGAGCCCGCCGCGTCAGATAGCTCCACGACTTCTCTTCTACACTCCGGATGGACAATGATCGACATATCTGGATAGGACTTGCGCACTTCCTGAATATTCTTTACGGTAAAGTTCTCATGAACGGAACAATGACCCTTCCAAAGAATCACCTTAACCTTTGAATAGTCTCCGTCATATTCTAACGTGTCAGTTATCGGGTTCCAAACAGCCATTTCATCCAAACCGACACCAAGGTTGTATGCTGTATTACGTCCTAAATGTTGATCAGGTAAGAAGAGGATTCTTTCTTTTTGGTTGAATGCCCACTTTACCATTGTCTCAGCATTGGAGGAAGTTACAGTTGTACCTTTATTTTCACCAACGAACGATTTTATTGCTGCAGTAGAATTCACATAGGTTAATGGTAGAATGGTGTCTCCGAATATTTCCTGTAATTTAGTCCAGGCTCTTTCAGTTTGATCGATATCCGCCATGTCAGCCATCGAGCACCCTGCACGCATATCGGGTAAAAATACTTTTTGCTTTTCCGTTGTTAAAATATCTGCTGTTTCTGCCATAAAATGAACGCCGCAAAAAACAATAAACTCTGCTTCTGTATTTTCTCCAGAAACCTGAGCCAACTTCAGGGAGTCACCAGTGGTATCCGCAAACTGAATCACTTCATCCTTTTGATAATGATGACCCGGGATAAATAATCTAGAGCCTAATCTTTTTTTAGCCTCAGCTACTTTTGTCTCTAATTCCTCTTGAGATAGCTGAAGGTAATGATCCGGGATTATGATTTGCTCTTGTAATGTACTTAAAATACTCATCTATATTTCTCCTTTGGTGTGAAAAATTTTATCCTTATATTCAACGCTTTGTACTAATGAGTTAAAATCCGAGATATATTTAGTTCCTAGGCTGATAAATGCGCTAGTGGCACTTCATAAGTAATGATTGGTCCTTAAACTGGTGCATGATCTTTCTCTCTTTCTATATGTTTGATTTGTTTAATCGATCTGCCTAACCATTTTTTATCATCTTCAAACGGATAGTCACTTCTAAAATGTCCTCCTCGGCTTTCTTTGCGCGCTATAGCTGAATCGGTAATGCAACTTGCATTGATCAGCATAAAAATCTTGGTGATATCTTCTATTGAATAAGTATCTAAATTATTTATTTGATCCACTTTAAACTGCTCTAACCAATTTTTCTGCGTGTGTAGTAAAAAGCTATTTCGAACAATCCCAACACGTTCCATCATGGAAGCTTTAATCTCCTCGAGATTGGGTAGTTCCATTGGTCGCTCACTAGGCGTTGTGTGAGCCTCATGAGATTCATATAATTCGTGTTTACTAGAAAACATATTAAGCGATTCCGCTAGCTTTTTACCCTGATATAATCCCTCTAATAGCGAATTACTGGCAAGACGATTCGCGCCATGTAATCCTGTGCATGCTGTTTCACCAATGGCATAGAGTCTCTCTATGTTTGTACGACCGGTTATATCTGTTTTTACTCCCCCCATTAGAAAATGGCTTCCTGGAGCAACAGGAATTTTCCCTAACGAAAGGTCAATTCCATTTTTTGCGCAATTTGCTGAAATCGTAGGGAAGCGGCTAGTGAACTCTTTAATGGTGCTAATATCTAAATAAATACGCTGGCCTTGTTTCAAATAGTTATAGATTGTCTGTGAGACGATATGACGCGGCGCGAGGTCTTTAGAAGGGTGAACGCCTTCCATAATTGGAAGTCTTTCGTCCGTCACTAAAATAGCGCCTTCTCCTCTTACAGCCTCCGAGATAAGTCCTTTTGTTTCTCCATTTATATATAAAAGCGTAGGGTGAAATTGAATGAATTCCATATCGATTAATTCTGCCCCGGCACGGTATGCTAAAGCAATGCCGTCTCCACAAGCAGTTTCTGCATTAGAGGTATAGCTATATAATTGGCCACAGCCACCAGTTGCTAGAATGGTATGATTCGCATGAAAAAGGGAAGTACTGTTATCTTTTCGTTTCCCTTTTACACCAATACAACGATTGTTCTCTGTGTTAACAAGTAATTCATAAACAAATATATCTTCTTCTACCGTTATATTAGGAGGTAAATTATCAATTAAATATTCACTGACATATTTTCCTGTGGCGTCACCGCCACTACGAACGATCCTTGGTACACTATGAGCACCTTCCATTCCCAGCAATAAATTCCCCTGCGGATCATGATCAAAGACTCTGCCACGAGCAAACATTTCATTGATTAATCCAGGTGCATCAGAAAGAATTCGCCGAACAGTATCAATATTATTGTGATTTCTACCGGCTTCAAGTGTATCGGTAAGGTGCTTAGAGGTATGGTCCTTGGCACTTAATGCAGCAGCAATCCCACCTTGAGCAAGATATGAGTTAGTCATTCTAAGCTTTGACTTTGTTATAATCTTCACATTTATATCCGTACGTAAATGAGCTGCTAGCTGTAAGGCTGCAATTCCACTTCCAATTATTAAAACATCTGTCTTTCGCATCGTAACTTTACCCCCTAACTTTACAAGTGTCTTGACATCTATATTTACATAGAACTAAACTAAAAACAAGACTTTCTCCTAAAAAAATTGATATTGGAGGCCAAGGATGAAATATTTTGATTTTGCTGCTACTACACCACTTGATCTTGATGCTGCAGAAGTATACACAAAGGTGGCTACAGATCACTTTGGAAATGCGAGCAGTTTACATGATATTGGTTACGTTTCAAATAATTTGTTAGAGAACTGTCGCGCGATATTAACAGAGCTAATGGGAATATCTAAGGAAGGTTTGTTCTTTACAAGTGGGGGCTCAGAGGCGAACTTCTTATGTATGGAAGCACTCTTATCTGCTTCAATGAAAAAAGGTAAACATATTATTATAGGAATGGCTGAGCATTCATCTATTCACGGGATAGCAAAAAGGTTAGAAGCAGATGGTTTTACGATCACGTATCTTCCATTAAAGCCTTCTGGATTTATAGATATGGATAGGTTTATAAATGCAATCATGCCTGAAACAGTCTTGGTTGTGATTCAACATGTAAACTCTGAAATTGGAACGATCCAACCGATTGAAGAAATCGGGAGAGTTTGTCGTGAACATGATATTTTGTTACATAGTGACATGGTTCAATCATTTGGAAAAATAGATGTAAGGAATGTGACGCCTTGGGTGAGCAGTTGCTCTATCTCGGCTCATAAAATCTATGGTCCAAAAGGAATTGGCATGGCATATGTGGATCCTAAAATAGCGTGGCGCGCCTTTTTCCCAGAAACGACACACGAAAAAGGCTTTCGCCCTGGAACCTTAAATGTACCAGCTATTGCAGCGATGACCGAGGCGGCAAAGAAAATAGTGAACAGGCAAAGGATAGATGAAGAGAAATTTGTTCAATTCCGCCATACATTTATAGAGAAGCTACAGCCAATAAATAATCAAGTCGTTATTTATCAAGCGGATCAAACGAATCAATTACCTTCTATTATTGGTATGCGTGTAAAGGGAGTGGAAGGTCAGTGGATGATGCTAGAAGCAAATCGCCTTGGTTATGCAATTTCAACCGGGAGCGCTTGCCAAGCGGGAATGCAGAAACCAGCGAAAATTATGAATGCGTTAGGGGTAGAGGCAGAAGATGCGAAAGGTTTTTTTCGTATATCGTTTGGTCATGGAACAAGCCTTGAGGACGTAGAGAAATTAGGGGAGGCTATCACAGAGATTACGAAGCGGTTGCATGCTAAAGATTGATTTTTAAAAGGAATAAGATGCGTGCGTGAAAAATATTTGTAGTATCTTTTTATAAGTACTTACGAGAGTAGAAAAATTAAACTTTGCGCCTCTATTTGATTCCATGCGAAAATTCCTTCATTTTTGTTTATTTTTTCTATTTAATATTACTTGGTAGATAGCTAATACAATACCGATAATACATAGGCCATCTTTTAATGTTTTATAATCCGGATTAGTATACTGAACTATCAGTAAAGATATAAACAATAGCAATATTATGCCTGTTAAAATGTGATAGGTTTTTCTTTGTTTGATACGATTACCTCCAAATTTTAACAATATAAGATGCATTATACAAAAATGTAAATGTTATTTAAAATGTTGTCAAGGTATGAGCAGAAAATAGTATATAGGGACAGATCTTATTGGAGTGAATATAAGATACATAACAATCATTTTGTATTTTTCTGCTTTTTTGGATGATTGATTATACAAAAAAACCTACCGCATTGTGCGATAAGCTTAAAATTTTTCACTGGCCATCGTATTGTTTATTTTACCTCCTAAAAAAGCGAGGCATCCTGAAATAATTAAAAATGTTGCGCCCGTTGCGTACATCGTAGAGTAAGAGAATCGATCCGCAATGGGACCCATCATCATTCCTCCCATAGAAATACCTAAATCAGCCATCGCAATGAACAATCCAAGCAGTACATTTCGAGAGCTTCCTGAAAGAACAAAGGTCAAATAAGATACTAGAGTAGGGTAAAGTAGAGCTTGAGCAATACCAATTAATATCGCAGCACTGTAAAAGGCGAATAACCCCCACGATTGGGATAAAGCTAGTAGCATGGCGCCAGCGGCTCCTATTAGAAAGATTCCTCCCACAAATGCAGCATACCACAATCCATCGGAAGGAATACGTTTACCAGACATTAACCGAACAATAACAATAATGAAGGCTTGTATCATTAGGAAAATCCCAGCATTCCCACCCGTTATCTGTAGGGAATATAATGGTATGTAAATGGTAACAGCACCGAACAGAACCGATGCTGTAAACATTAAAAAGCTACAGAGCTGCAGGGAACGTTGACGAGTAACTAGTTTCAAAGCTTCAAACATTTTCGGAGGCTCTGACGAAGCTCCATTTGTCGGTCGCATGGAATTAGTTGGGAAACTAAATCCGAATAATCCGGTTACTAGCGCAATTACGAGAGTAATAACAGCAAAACCGTTCATTCCCGACCACTCCCATATTCCAATCGCGAAAACTGGGCCAATGATAGACGGAAAATATGTAAACAATGAATAGAGGGAAAGCCCTTGAGAGCGTTGTTCCTCAGTCAGGGAGTCGATAATTCCCATTTGTAATGCCATCGAAAAAAAAGCGGTGCAAACTCCTTGCAATACCCTTGCAGCAAGATAGCCTTCAAGTCCAGTAAGTATATATAACAATAGCGCAAATCCATTTACAATTAGCAGTATGCGGAGTACCCTCACTGGACCGTGCTTATGTACGAGGTATCCAGCATAAGGTCGGAAGAACATACAGGTAAACATGTAAGCACCCATGATCAATCCAATATGACCATTGCTTGCACCGAGTCTTTCGCTTTGTAAAGGAAGGATTACGGTTAACATTGCATTGGAGCTGAAAAACAATAGTGTTAAGGTATATAATTTTAAAAATGGAGCTGAAAATGCATGTTTAGATGTCATTTTCGATTAACCTCCCGGTACTTAGTCGATAATTTCTGAACGTTCTCGATTTAAAAGCGATCGATTTACTGTTTCCTGATTCATTTTCAGCGTGCTCTTCGGTACATTAAGTGATTTAATCAAATCTGTTCGGTAGTTTGCACACCCTTGGGGATTTTCGCTCCATGGTATAAGCTTGCTAGCTGTAGCTCTTACCATTTCTGTATTGACCGATAGTGAGAAGTGTTGCTTTTTCATCCACTCGTCATTAAATAAGGTGGAAAGATAGCGATCACCGCCGTCTGCAACCATACAGACGACTTGTTTATCAGGTCCTAGCTCTTGAGCCACCTTAAGTGCGACCATCACACAAGCCCCGCTTGAAGGTCCAATCAAAATACCTTCATGTCGAGCTATACTTCTAGCCGCTATAAATGCGTGCTCATCCTTCACCTTAAAAATACGATCCACATAATTCACATCTAGGTTTAGTGGGGTCCAGCTTAATCCAACACCCGGAATTTTATATGACTTCGCTTCACCTCCAAATATCGTTGAGCCTTCCGCATCTACTCCAATAATATGGACGTGGGGTGCAAAGGTTTTTAAATATTTTGAGATACCACCGAGTTGGCCACCTGTGCTTACTGCTGTAATAAAAACTGCAATTTTATCGGAACATGCATGCATAATTTCCTGTGCTGTGTTTTTATAGTGCGTCTCTCTATTTAATAGGTTAAAGCATTGATCTGGGCGGTATGCATTTGGAATTTCCTGAGCTAACTTGTTTGCTTGAGTTATTCTCGTTTTATGATAGCTTCCAGAATCATCCTTCTCTGTAACAATAATTACTTCCGCTCCAAAGGCTTTCAAAACGGAAATGTTAGCACTAGTTGTCTTGGGATCGGCTAGAATGATGACACGGTATCCTCTAGCAGCACCAATCATTGCTAAGGAAATCCCGAAGTTACCACTGGAGGACTCTATAATGGTTCCACCTGGCTTGAGAAGTCCTTTTCTTTCCGCTTCCTGAATAATATACAGGGCAGGACGATCCTTTATGCTACCTCCGGGGTTAAAGCGCTCATACTTGAGTAGGATTCTACCTTCATCTGCTGTATTACTATTTGGAATCGTGATTAACGGTGTTTCACCAATTGTTTCCAGTATATTGTGTATCATTAAATGATCCCTCCGTCATCTAAAGTGAAAGTCCTTTTTCCATTTCTAAAGCACTGTGAAAAAGCTTTTTCGTATAAGCGTTTTTACTTTCTTTCTCAAGTGCATTTGCGGGTCTAACTTCACAAAAACGTCCTTGATCAATAACGGCAATAGTGTGGCAAAAACTGCGTAGCACTCGAATATCATGGGAAATCATTAAAATAGCAAATTCGAATTTTTGATGAAGCTGCTGAAGTAGCTTTAAAATTTGTGCCTGTACATGCATGTCAAGGGCTGAAACTGCTTCGTCACAAATAAGAACTTCTGGTCTAAGTACGAGCGCCCGCGCGATAGCGATTCGTTGACACTGTCCGGTACTAAGCTGAGGAGGCTTTCTTGCGTGCATATCCGATGAAATACCGACTTCTTTTAAGAAAGCTTCTGCCAATGATTGACGTTCCTTTCGATTTCCCAAATGCAAATAGTGCAAGGGCTCCATTACAATTTGTAAAGCGGTCCGCCCAGGGTGAAGGCTGCCTCTTGCTTCTTGAAAGACTAGTTGAATATGCTTACTCATGGCACGTCTTTTTTTGTTGTTTAATTTTGAAAGATCAGTTCCTTTATACATCATCTGACCACTATTTATTGTTTCTAGTCCCATCACGCAACGAGCAAGCGTAGATTTGCCACAACCACTTTGACCTAAAATACCCATGATCTCATGTCTGTGGAGTGTTAAATCAATATTAGTGAGTACTTGTTTTTGTTGAAATTGTTTCTCGAGACCTTTAATTTCTAACAATTTTTGTTTGCTTTGAAATGATACTGACTTACGCTGTGGTGATTCACTTAAGAGTGAACGTGCCGAAAGTAGTTGTTTGGTGTAGGAATCCTGGGGTTTTGAAAATACTTTTTTTGTATTTCCTTCTTCTACAATTTTTCCTTTATTTAATATAAGAACGCGATCACCAATCGAGTTTGCTACTGCAAGATCATGGGTAATCATAAGAAGTGTAAGCCCGTACTGTTTCTGTACAGTTTTAAGCACATCCAAAACTTCTCTTTGGTTGACAATATCAAGTGCAGACGTGGGTTCATCTGCAATCAAAACAGATGGCTTCAGACAAAGTGCTAGTGCCAAACAAACACGCTGACACATTCCGCCACTAAGTTGAAAAGGGTAGCATTCCAGTACACGTTTAGCGTCTTGGAAATTTAAAGCGTAAAGCCATTGTTCACTGATCTGCAAATAATCCCGAGAGGAGGCTAGTTGATGATCCTGTAACAGCTCTCTGAAATTGTCTTTTATTTTCATTAAGGGATTCAATGCCTGTCTCGGATCTTGATAGAGCATAGCAATCCTTCGCCCGCGGATCCTTTGCCATGGTGTAGATGTATCCGTTAAGTTGGCTACCTGTTCCGTTCCAATAGTTAATGACCCAGAGGTGACACGCGCAGAGTGAGGAAGCATACCTGTCATGGCTTTTGCCAATGTCGATTTACCTGAACCGCTTTGTCCTAATAAAGCCACTGTTTCGTTTTGTTCCATGTAAAACGATACATCTTTTAAAACAGGTTCTCGCTGATCGCCCTGCAAGTAAGTCACTTCTAGATCTTTAACCTCAAAAAGCATATTGGTTGTAGCGTGCATGAATCATTCCCCTTATCACTCAAATTTTTCGTAAGGATCTAGTCGATCCCTCAGTCCTTCTCCAATCAGGTTAAATGCAAGTACAGTCAAAATGACAAACAAGGAAGGGCCAAGCAAAATATGTGGCGTTTGCATAAAATGATCACGCCCATCTGCAAGCATACTACCCCATTCCGGGGAGGGCGGTTGTGAACCGAGCCCGAGAAAGGACAGAGCAGAAATTGACAAAATTAATGTCCCCAGTTCAAATGTCGCAAAAACTAACACTGGCCCTGCCGCCTTTGGTAACAACTCTTTTAGTATCAGCGTAAGATGTGATGCACCAAGTATTTGTGCAGCTGCAAAGGAGGTCTCGCTTTTCACTTGCAAAGCGATGCTTCGAGCAAGACGGGCAAAGGAGACCCACCATACGGCAGCAACCACTATGAGTAAATGAAAGAGACTTGTTCCAAACAACCCTGCAACGATCATAGCAAGCACCATAAATGGAAAGGCGAGCAGCACATCGATGATTCTCATTAGTACAGCATCTAAAAGCGTGCCATGAAAAAGCCCAGCTACTAACCCTACAAATAATCCGATAAGTAAAGCGACGCTTAATGCAACTACAGATGAAATTAATGTATTTTGTCCCCCGTAAAGAGTCCGTGTTAAGATATCCCGACCAAATCGATCTGTTCCTAGTGGATGCTCTAAGCTAGGCTTTTGCAATCGCTCTGCAGCATTTTGTTCTACAGGGTCGAGTGGAGAAATAATTGATGCTCCAAAGATTAAGATAAATAATATACACAGCAAAATAATGCCGGCGATAAATGAAGTCGATTTTTTGAAGTTAATAATCTTTTTTAACATTTTCTTCTCCTTTTCGATGAATTCTTGGATCGATAAAGGAATACACTATTTCAATAACCAGATGGATGACAATGACGAGCGCTATCATAAGCAACGCATAACCTTGAATCACAGGGTAATCTTTCAGCAGGATACTGTCTAAAGCGTATTTTCCTATTCCAGGCCATGAAAATATACTTTCGATGACTACTGCGCCACTTATAAGTGTAGTAAGGGAAAGGCCGGTCATGGTTACAATAGGAAGTAATGTGTTTTTAAAAGCGTGTTCGACAATTCGTCGATATTTTAACCCTCGCGAAACAGCTGACGATATATAAGGCTGGCCAAATTCGGTTAACATGTTTGCTCTTATGGTACGTATCCACTGAGGTGCACCGATCATTCCAAGTGTTAATGCAGGAAGCCACAAACGTGACAGCTTCGCCTCCGTATTGATTTCGTAAGTGCTGAAGGTGACTGCAAAAGTGGATAAAAGCACCAGTCCAATCACAAAACCAGGCGTAGATGCAAACAAAACACATAAGAAGCGGGTTAAATGATCGAAAAACCGCCCAAATTTTAAAGCTGACAGAACGCCTAGCAAAATCCCCAGAACTATTTGAATAAATAGAGCAGCTACCGAAAGTAATATGGTAGCAGGGAGTCGATCAGCGATTTCTGTCATTACGCTTCTTCCGGTGTGAATAGAATCGCCTAAATCGAAAAGTATCAGCTGTTTCATCCAAATGAAATATTGTTGGAAAATCGTTTGATTTAGCCCAAATTCTGACCGTAGTTCTAAGAGCTTCTGTTCGTACCTCTCCGTGTTACTTGAAGCAACATCAGATGACTGTCCTATCATAATCGCTACAGGATCACCTGGAGCAAGGCGGATAAGTATAAACAATATGGACGTTGCCAAGCCGAGTGTGAGCAAGGCTTCTAGTATCTTTCGTGAAAATATGAGAAGCATTTGCTATCTCCTATTACTCAGTGCCAAAGGACAGACCAGCATGAACAGTATGCTCGAACTGTCTAAAATGGGCTTCGAATCCGTTAAGTTTTGTACTTACTGCTGTAAGTTGTGGACGAGGGTAAAGACTAATCACAGGTGCTTGTTCGGCAACTCGTTCATTAATTTGTAGTGCTAACTCACGTCTAGCTTGTGGATCAGTTATTTCGGCCAAGTCATCTAAAAGCTGATTTGTTTGTTCATCATTATAACCACCATAATTTCCACTTCCATCAGGTGAAAATTGTCCCGTCAATAATGCATGCTCGTCACCAAAGGTACTCCATGCCTCAATCGAAGCATCCCATTCGCCACTTTCTCGGGCAGTTTGAATTAAATTATAGTCGCCATGCTGCACTTCAACCTGAACGCCAATTTGTGTCCACTGGTTTTGAATGGTTTCTCCCAATGCCTGATCATCTCCCCAGGTCATCAGCTTCACAGTAAGTGTCTCTCCATCCTTAGATCGTGTACCTTCAGCATCCTTGCCCCAACCTGCCTCATCTAATAATGCTTCCGCTTTATCAGGATCATACTCTGGATATACAGCATTTTTAGCCTCTTCATAGGTTGGATTAGAAGCTAGCCAAGTCGTGACTGGGGTACTTTGACCTTCTGCACCAAGCTCCACTAGTTCTTCTCTATTCAATCCCCAGGATAGTGCTTGCCTAACTTTTTCATTTTCAAATTGTGGCTGATCCAAATTCAAATAAATTGTCTGTGTATTTGCTGGAGGAGCAGAAATCGTTTCAGCCTCGTCACTTTCAGCAAATTGAGTAAGACTAGTAACTGGTACTTTAATCGCTATATCACTACTACCGCTTAACACGGAAAGAGCTCTAGTTTGTGCATCACTGATTTGTTCATGGACAATCTTTGGTATAGAGGGTGTTTCTCCCCAGTAATTTTCATTTAATTCAAGCTCCATTTTTTGTGCAGGTGAAAAGGAAGTAACCTTGTACATACCGCTTAAATCCATTGAATCTATATCTTCATATGACTTATCCGCATTATGGATTACGGTTTGATAGTAGGACAGATTTAGAGGAACTGGCTGTTTAGCATGCTCAGTCTCGACTTGTATTGTATAATCATCCACCTTCGTAAAAGACAACTCGTTAAGAAACGGCTCTGCTTGTAAATCAAGAGATTTTGAACGTTCTAAAGAAGCAATCACTGCATCCGCATCAATGGCCTCTCCACTCCAAAAGCTGGCTTCTGTGCGAAGATTAATTTCCCATGTTGTATCATTAATTTCTTCTGCACTTTCTGCAAGAGAGGGCTCCACCTCTCCTTTTGCATTTACTTTAAATAATGCTTCCGCAGCTCCGATGTTTCGCAGATAACTAGAGGTCAAAGGTTCCACAGGATCAAGAGAGGCGGCAATTTCCTGATCGGCAATTATCAACTCTTGCTGTTCACTCTTCTCTTCTTGTTGATCGTCTGTGGCATTGGTATTTTCTTTTTTATCGTCATTCGTATTATCCTTACTTGAACTCACACTGCATCCTACAATTACAACAACCATAAATATTGCTAAAATAATTCCAAATCGTTTCATTAAAATCCCCGCTTTACTATATATTATTGGTTTAAAATGACATATAAGCTGATTAAACAGCTTCAGCAATTACCTGCATTCGTCTTCCTTGCAAGTTATTATTAAATATTATCCTTTGTTCAGGCTCGTAGTGATCCACATGTGGCGCTGGTTCATCAAAGAGTTCTTTGATACGGAATCCACTTTTCTCTAGGAAAAGAACAAGCTCTTGAGGGAAAATAAGCCGATGCTGTAAATGTTCCACCACCGGTTCTTGTCCTGAGACAGTCCAGCAATAATCTCTCATCAGCATTTGGTTAGGTAAATCAATTTCGAAACGAGTTTGCAGGGTAACCAGTTGTTCGTTCATTTTTCTCCGATCAACTAATTCCTCTGACAGCCATCTTTGTCCTTCTTTGGTTAAGAAGAAAGCAGCATTACGCATATCCAGATAAAGCAATCCGCCAGTTTGTAAATGTTCACGGAAGCATCTTAAGCTTTGTAATATCGTTTCGTTGGAAAAATTGTACAAAAATGTACTGCCTACACAATATATCGCATCAAAAGATTGGGCTAACGAAAAAGCTGCTTGATCCCCTTTAACAAAAGTTGATGCAGGATAACGCTTTTGCGCCCATGAGAGCATTTCCTCAGAATTATCAAGACCGAATACATCGTAACCATTACGATTTAAAAACGATACTTCTCTCCCTAGTCCACACCCTACATCGAGTATTTTAGAACCTGCTTTATAATGATTTAGAAGCGTAAGAATAAACTTAGCCATACTATCGTTATCTTCATGATGAAATAGTTCATATAAAAATGGGTTCGAATGTAGAAAATTATCCGTATTCAGTTTCATTTGCATATTAATTTCAGGGCCCCTTTCTGTTCTCATATACATAAAGCTTTGTTGCATCTGCATTAAATTGAGTGAATGGAAAAGGTTCTGCAATCAAAGAGGTAACTCCTTGATTAAACCACTGAGCTACTATTGCGCTGCCTGTTTGTGCATAAAAGGTTAAGGGGATTTTTTTCTCTCGTGTACGTTGTAATATCCGGTCAAAGGTGCCATTGCTTAATGTCATTGCCGTACAAATGACTGCATCTGCAAGGTCAAGAACGTTTTCCATGTCTTTCTCCACTTTTATTCCTGTTTCGGTTTCATCAAGTTGAAGATCACAAGGCAAGCAGATACCACCACGATTTGTGATCGCATCGACAAGTGGATTGACGACCCCAATAAGAGCTACCTTCTCAGACGGTTTGAATGGGCTGACTTCTGCGATAAGATGGTCTCTTTCTTTAGCCTTTTGTATAGGGTCTCCACCAAGAATGTTTAATTCTCTTGTGCAGCTATCCTTATGCTTGAATATTGTTCCTAGATACGCATCCATTATCGCAATTTGAAGAGGTAGATTTCCTTTTAGAAGTAGATCTGCGACAGAAGCACCAGCATATTGACTGGTCAATTCCAAGGAAAGCTGATCGGGCATATGTGAACATGCACCAAAATAATCATCTATCCTTAACAATAGATAGTAATTACCATACTTCGTCGTTGAAGAGGGGAACTGTGTGGTTTGATATATGTATGCTGAGCCGGTAACTACCATTTCAGCGGGGTCTGCCCCGTAAACTCCATCCAAAATTGCATCGCGTAAATCAGAAACTGTCCTATGAGCGTATACATCTGCCATTCGCTCTACACCTCTACTTGGTTGTCAGTCTCATATTTTAACAGAATCCGCCTAATGGCTGCTTCGGCAAATGATCTAGCTTTTAAACCATCGGAATCTTCTGCAATTACATGACCTAGATAGCACGCATTGTCGATAGGGCTGGCAACGAACTTGCCTTTAACGTTACCCATCACATAACGAGCAATATTTTCATTCGTTTCTAGTTCATTTATTCCCTCAACTTCGGTGATAGTACCAGCTTTTGGAGGAACAAGGAATTTGACAGCTGCACTAGAAACCAATGTTTTTGAAGAAGTTAAATTCGGCTTTTGACCTATTGCAAGCTCTGCAAATATGTTCAGCAAATCTATTCCTTTTACTCTATTAATCAGTTCTACAATGTAATTTCCCGCTGTTCTTGGATTTATTTCAATAATTCTTGGGCCTTCTGTTGTCAGCATCACCTCAGTATGCGCAATGCCATTATCAAATTTAACGGCTTGAAGTGCTCTTTGGACAAACTCTATTACTTCTTGCGTAACCTTTTCCTCTAATTGCGCAGGAAACATATGACCATCCTCGATAAAGTAAGGTGTGCCTGTGATTGATTTGTCAGTAATGCCAAGTATGGTTGTTTCCCCTTGATACGTAACGCTTTCCACACTGACTTCTTGTCCGGTTATATATTCCTCAAGCAAATAGACGCGTTCTCTTGGCTGATCTCTAAAGTTAAGGGGGAATGCTTCAAGTTTTTTATAGGCTTCTTTTAAATCAGTTTCATTCTGAATTAAGCTGACAAATGCACTCGAGGCAAGGTCAACTGGCTTAAGTACGAGGGGGTAACCAATATCAGATGCCGCCTTTTTTACGTTTTCCCATTCATAAGCAAGCTTGTAAAGAGGGTTTTCCAGTTGTGCCAGATCAAATGCTTGACGCATCAAATGCTTTTTACGGACATTCTCCACTTGGCTTGGAAAAGGGTGGGGTAAATGAAATGCGTCTGCAACTTCCCTGACGATTTCAATATAGTAATCACAAACTGTAATTACGCCATCAAAATGGTAAGGACGTAAAAATTCAATCAATGATTTTACATTGTTTGTTTCTGTGACAAGAACTTCCTCTGCATGATGAATAACAGGGTGTGTCTCTACACTCATACTAGATTGATAATGTTCAGGCTTGCGTGTAATAAATGTATAGGTATGCCCCTTTGACTTTAATAGTGGTGGTAATAGATTACCACTAGCGCCTACCCAACTCTCAATCATTAACAAATGAGCCATTTAATATCCTCCTTCTGCAAATCATAATCATTACGATTTAAGGGTATAGGAATAATTTAGTAAAGTCAATCTTTTTTTGAAAAAGCTCATGTGATTAATGTTATTCCAATCATTTACATAAAGTACTCTTTAAAGCTAAGAAAATATTGTGAGCGTGCATATGTTATATTCATCTTTAACTAAATTAAAAAATGGAAAGTAAAAATATGTTAAATATGTGAAACCTTAGGCATAAATTACTCGTATTAAAATAAAAGGGTAAAAAATAAAGGCTTAATAAACTATTTTTTTAAAGATGAAAAAAACGTATTTTTTAAATAGAATGCATATGAAAAGTCTGGAGATGTTTCAAATGGGGAAAAAGGAGAATTTAGAGAATATTGATCTGTTGAAATCGTTAGAGCAGCTTATGGAAGACTTTAGTATACCTGATTGCCTACGTGAAAAGACAATTAAAATTCTCGAAACGAAAAAAAAGACGATGTCGGATGAAGAAGTTTATCGTTATTTAGAGCAGCTAGGTAGTGAGGAAATTAATACACTTCCTGTTGATTTGATGAATGAAAAATGGCTACAGTCCGTATATGCATCAGATTCAGAATGGGTGGAAGAGGAAGTCGATTTTTTTGTTAAGGCTAGCTACGAACCTTTCGATGAAAAGGTAGAAGCGAGTCCACCACTGATTAGAGGTATGAGTCAAAATGCACAAAAGAGCTACATAGCGATAAGTTCGAATTTGTTTAATATTTTTTCTCAAATCGATGATATTTTTTATCAAAAGAAAACAACTAAGCCGACAAAAAATGAGGATGATTTCTCCACTCCTAATAAGGTTTCGCGTTCTTTAAAAGTAGTTTTTGGCAATATCCTCATGCTTATCGGTTACATTTTTGCTTTGGTAGCGTTTATACTCTCAGGCGAGGAAGGGATGGGTGCATATCTTACCATATATTTATTCATGGCGATGCTGCCATTTTTGATTGGACTGTTCCTTCTTAAGGATGTGACGCTTAAAAACTTTTATAAGCATACTGTATTTCGGGGTTATTTCTATCTTTCTTTCATCGTTCCGATTGCATTTATGATCCTAATTAATTTCGATCAATGGAAAAAAGATTTATTATACGAACCTGATTTTATATTATTACACTTAGCCTCCAATGAATGGATAAGTGTAATTGAATACGCACTGTTCGCGATTTTGATAATATCGACAGGATATATCATCTTTCAAAGAAAACACTTGAAAAAGTTACTCTTAGTATTTAGCATTTCCTTTATTATATTTGCTGGTGTGCAATACGTGAGCTTTAAGGATTATCAGGCGATTGCAACCGATGGGGTGATACATTCTAGCTTTGGTTCCAAAGAGACGTATGAGTGGGGAGAAGTAGAAGGTGTTCACTTATATGGAAAAACAGAATCCTTCGGTACAGGAACTTCAAGAAGTGAAGAATTTAGGTGGAGTTTTGAATTTCACATGGAGAATGGAGATACTATTTTATTTGATCCCTTTAGTTATAGAGAAGGCCCGATTGAAGAATCTATAAAAATAAAAAATAAGATGGAGACGGAGAACATTCCAATGAAAATTGAGCCATTAACGGAAGAAGACCGTACTTTACTAGAAGTAGGCATGGATTATGAAGAAGCGGAATTAAAAGAAGAATTTTTCAAGCTATTTGAAATAGACAGCTTTTAAAACCATAGTGGAAAATTTGTTATTCAAGGTCATTGTTTTAAAGGGGGTTAAATAGTGATTAAGGGAAAAACAAAGAATATTATGGGGATTCTCTCAATCGTCACTGTGGTAGTATGCATCATTTTTTTCTTTGTAGTAAGGGGCCCGAATGTGAATTTGCCTTTGGTTATTGGCGTTCTTATATCGTTTTCCGTACTAGGTATAATCTTTGCTATAATATCTAAGAAACTTTGGTTTATGATAACGGGAATCATATTGAATAGCGCAGTGTTAGTAGTTGCTTATTTGCTTTTAATTGCAGTAGGAATAAGTGAACCATAAAGAAATATTCAACCAAAGAGAGGTCAAAATCATCAATTACATGAAAGTTTAATATAAGAATTGAACATCTAACAAGAGCTCCTCTTAATAGAATTTTGAGGAGCTCTTGTTAATTTATGGTCGTCTCCAAATTAGTGCTGCGAACCAGGTTGAACAAGTATATACAGGATTTCTATATTAACTGTTTGATAAATGACTCTTAGCAGGTATGAGATTAAACAAGACTGAAAAGGGGAAGGGGTCTCCGTAAAGAAAAATGTGTTGCATATAAAATTTAAAGATAGGAACAAACTAGAAATAAAACATTAAACAAAAATGCACATGTGGGACCGGATTCAAAGTTATAAAGAAGCTCATTTATTTATTACTACTGAAATGGTTTATAAGCCTTGTGGATTTAGCACGCTACTATAGTTGGCAGGGGTAAACTCGATATAAATTCAAACCTTTTTTCCTAAAAGTGGGTAAAGGGTTTTGTATTAAGCTAGGATTATGCAAATTGTTGTTCGTAAGAGAAGGGAGTCAATAACTCATTAGCTCATCTGTCATTATTATCATTTTTATTATATCAGCGATTATTTCTGCATTTTCTGCTGTGCGTTTAGCGACATATGCGGATTATATTAGTACCGAAACGAAGATGGGAGGATTTTTAGCCGGAACAATCCTTTTAGCGGTAGCAACCTCGCTGCCGGAGTTAACGACTACCGTGTCTGCAAGTATTATTGGCAATGCTAATATCGCCGTAGGAAACGGATTAGGTACGATCATGTTTAATATTTTTATTTTGTTTATCTTGGATATTCATTTTCGAAAAAAACGGCTATTTCTTCGCGTATCCGACGATCATCTCTATACCGGGCTTATTGCACTTATACTATGTATCATTTCAGCTGTAGGGCTTGCAGTTAACTTTTCATTTACTGTTTTCAATGTAAGTATGACCAGTTTAACTGTTATTTTAGTATATTTCATAGGAATGAGACTAACTTCTAAGAAGCAAAATAGTGAATCTGCCTTATCGAAACCAGAACCGAAAGCGAAGCCTAAGAAAATGTCTTTAAACCTAAAAAAAGCAGTAACAGGGTTTGTATTATATGGGATTATTATTTTGGTTGCCGGTAGTGCCCTTGCTATTTCAGGTGACGAGATGGCTAAGAGTACAGGCTTGAGTGGAACACTGATTGGAAGTATTTTAGTTGCGTTTACGACCTCTATCCCTGACGCCATGAGTACCTTCACGGCATTAAGATTAGCCAATATAAATATGGCGCTTGGTACCATTCTTGGTAGTAACCTTTTTAATGTTTTAGTGGTAGCAATTGGTGACGGATTCTATTTTGACGGTAGTATTTGGGAAGCTACCAGTGACGACATCATATTTATAGCGTTAGTTAACTTTTTCCTGACAGCAATCATTATGCTGATTATTAAAAGGGATCGTACGCTCAATACCTTTACGTACATTCTACCTGCTCTATTAGCTGTAATTAGTTACTTGGCTGTAGTGGGATATGTTATTTTTGGTTAATATTTGATTTAGCCCCTTCTATGATACAGGTTGAAGGGGCTAAAACTTTGACATCTATGTCTAGAAAGAGAGCTTCATGAAATAAAAGTGTTACCTTAAGAAAAAAGCAACTGAAAAACCAAATTTCACTTTTCTACATTTTGATAGAAGGAACCAATACATCAAAAAGACACTTTAATATATATCGATTCATCGTTCATTTAAAAAACATAACTATCTTTTTGTAATAGGTACCATAATAAGTTCTTTATAAGCCTTTTCTAATGTATTACCATTAAACGAAGAAAAGGCACTCATTCAGAGTACCTCACTCTACTTCTTCAATAATTATCATGCTTTACAAACTTTCACCTTTGAAATCATTCTGCCGTCTACTTCGTCAATTTTAAAAATGAATCCTTCATATTCTATGGAATCAGTATCTCCAACTGCAGGAATACGCCCAATCTGAGCAATGATAAACCCACTCAGTGTTTCATACTCTTCAATCGGAAGGGCTACATCAAAATAGTCTACAACCTCATCCAAGTCTACACTGCCGTTTACGTAGAAGGTGTTCTCATCAATTTTTGTGATATCTGTAATAACCTCATCATCTTCATCAAAGATCTCACCTACAATTTCCTCCAGCAGGTCTTCTAGGGTTACAATCCCGGCCGTTCCCCCGAATTCATCTATTATGATGGCGATATGAATTTTATTTTGCTGAAAATCTTTAAATAATTCATCCAATGTTTTAAACATGGGAGAGATATAAGGTTTTCTACAAAAGTCTATCACATTAAAATCATCTGTATTATTAGAACTGTTCAAATAATGGATGAGGTCTTTGGCATGCAATATGCCAACAATGTTATCAATACTGTCTTCATAAACCGGCACTCTTGAAAATTTTTCTTCGTCAACAACAGATACAACCTCTTCTAAAGATGCATCGGAAGGAAGGGCAATAATTTCCGTTCGATGCGTCATAACCTCACTTACCTTAACTGCCCAGCGCTTTATCGTACCTTGGATAATTTTATTCTCATCTTCTTCAAAGACGCCTTCTTTTGTACCCACATCTGCAAGCATTGCTAATTCTTCTCTACTTGTAGTTGTTTGATCATCAGTAGAGTTTTTGGATATTATTTTTGTAATGAATTCTGAAATGATCACCAATGGATATGTAATATAAATTAAGAATTGAATAATTTGTCCAGATACTAGAGCCATACTCTTCCAGTATCGTGCCCCAAGTGTTTTTGGAATAATTTCTGAAACAACAAGGATTAGGATGGTAAGGATTGCTGAGACCACACCAAAATACGCCTCGCCAAATACTTTAGTTGCCTGCGCCCCAACACCGGACGCACCAACTGTATGGGCTATGGTATTAAGTGTTAGAATTGCGGAAAGGGGTCGATCCACATTATCTTTCATATGAAGAAAAACCTTGGCACGCTTGTTTCCATTCTCTGCTTTTACACTCAAATACGAAGGGTTTGTGGAAAGAAAGACCGCTTCGAGAATAGAACAAAGAAAGGACACACCTAGAGCCAAGAATAAGTAAAAAAACAGAAGTATCATAAAATTAGCTTAACCTCTTTCTCATTAGTATAAATCTACTAGAATTTTTATAACGTTATTATTTAATATAGCAAAGTAAAAAACTCTTTACATAGTTAATTCTTTAGCCATACATCAACTTACTGTGTAAGATTCCCTATCATGCTAAAATAAAACCTTTTGCCATGCCTCAATGAGAGAAATTGTGTCTGCATAATGATTTGTGTACAGCCATTCTACTTCTTTTTACAAAATCGCTTAGGTTTTTAAATTTATTAATCTAAAATTTGAGTAAATCAATTGTTAATTTTATCTGCAACGGGGTAGAGAAAAGTAATACTTTGTTAGAGAAGAGGGATGAAAATGAGTGTGTATTCGATTGGACATTACAATCATTCAAAAGATGAATTTTTAGAGATGTTAAGAGCTAAAGAAATTGATTTTGTAGCAGATGTTCGCACTATTCCAGGAAGCAATAGAAGCCCACATTTTAATAAAGATCAATTGAAAGAATGGTTAGAGGAGGCGTCCATTACATATTCTCATTTTCCTAAGCTTGGTGGGAGGAGAAAGATGTCCACTGAAGTTGGTGAAGTTTTAAATGAAGGTTGGGAAAATCAATCCTTTCATAATTATGCGGATTATACGCTGACAGAGAGCTTTAAAGAAGGTATCGATGAGTTGAAGTTCCATATAAAAGATCATCGCGTGGTATTAATGTGTGCCGAACGCCATCCATCAAGATGTCACCGACTAATTATTAGTAATTATCTGCAAGCGAATGGTTATAACGTAACCCATCTATTACCTAGTAGAGAAGGAAAGGTGAAAAGTGTAGAACATGAATTAGGAGAATGGGGAGCTACACCTTTGATTGAAAAGGATAGGACGGTTGTTTATCCGAAATTTTAAAAATAACAACGAAGCCTCATTGTAGGATGAAAGGATTGGTAAGCACGCTTTCATTCTGGTTATGATACAATAAAAAAGATCTGAAAGCCATACATATCACGCCCTACAATCCAATTATGATTTTGTTATTAACCAAATTAAAATGAAACTACAACATGACCAAGTTAATCTGAAATTCAATTTTCCGTTTATTGTTACTTGTAGATAGAAAGAAGCAATTATTATTTTAAATAACGCTTGAAGCCTATAAAGCCATATTGAAATAGAGGGGGCACACCCGTTGAAATTAGAAAGACTTTTATCCATCATCATTTTATTGCTGAATCGTCGTATGGTGCAGGCGAAGGAGCTGGCAGAGAAATTTGAGGTCTCCATTCGGACCATCTACCGAGATATTGATGCCATTAATGCAGCTGGAATTCCGGTAGTTACCTACCAAGGCACTAACGGTGGAATCGGTATAATGGAAGGTTATCGACTAGATCGTAATATGCTAACGAATGACGAACTGGCTACGATTGTTACAGCACTTCAAAGTATCTACAGTTCTATCGGTAAAGAAGAACATCACATTCTCATGGAAAAGATTAATAGTGTTGTTTCGCCAGCAGATGCCGGAGAATTTCAACATAAAACAAACCGTGTGCTAGTCGACTATTCTCCTTGGGATGGTATGGAAAGGCTGCAACCGAAACTAAAACTATTAGAAGCTGCAATAGATTGCTGTATGTTAGCAACTTTCACCTATTCAAATGCAAAAGGTATCATTTCCGAGCGTAAAGTAGAACCACATATCCTTATACTTAAAGGGCGACAATGGTATCTAAAGGCATATTGTACGGAGAAGCAGGATTTTCGCCTATTTAAACTAAAAAGGATGAAAGAACTGGATCTAGATCGAGAAAGCAGTTTTCTTCGTCGCGAATTACCTACACAAGAATCGAGTGAATACAAAAGAAGGTTAAATACATCCAAGGTGCCAGAAATCGTCTTGCGTTTTCGAAATGAATCTCGTCATTTAGCGGAAGAATGGTTTGGCGTTGAGGAATTAACAGCAATGAGTGATGGAAGTTGGCAAGTGAAGAAGGCGTATCCAGAAGATGAATGGCTATATAGTTTTATTCTCAGTATGGGTCACCATGTTGAGGTCTTAGAACCCCTTCATTTGCGGGAAGTTATCGCAAATCGTGCGGAACAAATTGTGAAATTGTATAGAAATAACGTTATTACCTGACAAACAGTTGTCAGGTTTATTGTTTTATACTAATCTCATTCCAAGTAAAAGGAGAATGATTAGTGATGAAACAAAATGACTTAGTAGGAAATAAAAAAGAAAGTTTGAATGAGGGGAAAGGGAGCTCATCCGAAGAGAAGAACATTGGACCACACTTGAAACCAAATCGTATCGAAACCCTACCTTCCTTTACGCTGGCTGGAATTAGTGCGGTCACTTCTAATGAAGCTGAATTAAGAAACGACGGGAAAATTGGCCAATTGTTTGAAAAGTTTTTTATTGAAAATATTGCTGGCGAATTAGGTGCTGATATAAAAGAGAGTGGGCATTATAGCTGTTACTTCGATTATGAAGAAATGGATCTTGGAAGCTATGAAGTAATGGTTGGAGTTAAGGTACAAGATGAGGTACAAGTGCCCGATCTTGATAGCATAACAACTTTTACTGTTCCTGCTGCAAAGTATGCAGTATTTGTGACAGAGCGTGGACCGATTATAGAAGTAGTGCAACGTGCATGGGCTAACATTTGGCAATGGTCCAGGCAAAAAGGGGTTGAGCGAGCATTTACAGGTGATTTTGAATATTATCCAAATGGTATCGATCCAAATGATGGGCAAGCAGAAATATATATCGCGATAAAATAGCTAGTTTGATGCGGTTCATATCTTAGCATGTTTGAAGGTAAAGGAGAGACAACAAATGCAAGTGAAAGAATAGTCTCTCTGCACTTTCTTCTATTTAAAGATTTGAAAATCGTAAAAGATTATAAAAATAAAGAGGGGTGACTGATTTATGTATCCAATTGAAAATTCCAAGGTTGAAGCAATATTCAAACAGTATCCTGCAAATATTCAAAAGAAGCTATTGTTTCTTCGTCAACTAATTTTAGAAACAGCTGTAGAAGTAGAAAATATCGAAAAAGTAGAGGAGACACTAAAATGGGGAGAACCTAGCTACATCACCAAAAAGGGAAGCACAATTAGGATTGGTTGGAAACAGTCATCCCCAGAGCAATATGCGATGTATTTTAATTGTAATACAAACCTTGTTGAAACCTTTAAAGAAATATTTGGAGATTTATTCAACTATGAAGGAAATCGAGCGATTGTCTTTTTGGAAAATGAAGAGATACCAGTAGATGAATTAAAACAATGTATAGTATTAGCTGGCACTTACCATACACGAAAACATCTACCCATGCTGGGGATGTAACAACTGAAGGATGAATTAATCATAATAAAATCATCGAAATCATCTCAAAACTCTATAAGTGATAATTGTTTTTTTAATATTCTATTTGAGAGATTGAAATAGGAGTAAATCTAGGAAAAGAAAAATGAGTTTTTGTATTTAATCAATTCTCTTTTAAATATTTGGAATGCTTTCTATTTAAGTACAACACCTTTTGTAAGCATATTCTTAAGCCCAATCGAGAGTATTCCACCAATAATTCCAAACGGTATTAGTCCTTCCATGATGATATTAAATTCAAATCCCCCAGAAGCATCTGATCTGAAATTATAAATCGTAAAAAACTCCTTCCACAATACAACGTTTTCTATTTGCTTGATATATAGCAAAATGCTAAAAATAAGTAGTAAGACTACACTAATTGAAACTGTTAGTAAGAAACCACCAATAAAACTTAGAAAAGATTTTTTCATACCAAATCCCTCACTTTCAAAAAATAAATAAACTTCAGAAGCGATTTTTAATATAGGTGCTAACAATTTTACTGATAAACAGTAAAAATATACCATAAATAGATCCTTTTTGTAAGTGACTACCAATAAGATTTCGAATAGGAAAATAATTACAGGAAATAAAAAATGCTATACACCACATATAATAGATGTATAGCATTCCTTTATAAAGCTTTGAATTATTTTCATTCGATCGCTTTTCTATTATTATCAAGTAAACTGAATAGTTAGCCCAGTTTACATGTTTTTCTTTACTTATCAACTTTCACTAGTAGCTTCCCAATATTATTTCCTTCAAATAAATCAAGGAAAGCATCCGGTATATTATCGAAGCCATCAATAATTGTTTCTTCGTATTTAAGTTTACCATCTTGAAGCCACTTAGCAAGTGCTTCAGACCCTTCGGCTAACCGGTTCGCAAAATCCCCTACTGTAAAACCCTGCATTAAAACACTTTTCTTAATAAGTGTCGTTTGGATACGCGGTCCAATATCCTCTTCTTTCAAATTATAACTTGAAATTGCACCACAAACAGAAATTCGTGCATACTTATTTAAATTCGTGTGAACCGCATCAGATATCTCACCACCAACATTATCAAAATATACATCTACACCATTCGGGCATGCTTTTGCGATATCTTCTTGGAGATTAGTGCTAGTCTTATAGTTGATCGCTTCATCAAAATGCAATTCTTCTTTTAGGTATTGATTTTTTTCATCGGTACCAGCTATTCCAACAACACGCGCGCCTTTTATTTTAGCAATTTGACCGACAACGGAACCTACAGCACCGGCAGCTCCAGAAATAACAACAGTTTCCCCTTCTTTAGGTTTACCAATATCAAGCAATCCGAAATATGCGGTCAGTCCTGTCATTCCTAAAATCCCTAAATAAGTAGAGATGGGTGCTATATCTTTATCTACTTTTCGAACTTCGTCTTGCTTCGCTGTATAATAACTTTGCCAGCCAAAGCTTCCTAAGACAATATCACCTTGTTCAAACTGATCTGATTTAGATTCCACTATTTCCCCGAGAGCCCCGCCACCAAGTACATCATCTAATTGGTATGGTGGAACGTACGATGGTGCATCAATCATTCTGCCACGCATATAAGGGTCTACTGATACATAGAGGGTGCGAATCAAGACTTCCCCTTTTTCAGGCTTAATAATCTCTGTTTCAACAAATTTGAATGTATCTTTATCCGGCAATCCTTTTGGTCGCTTTGCTAAAAGAATTTTTTTATTTATAGTCATGCAGTTCACTCCAATTCGTTATATTTAAGCTTCTTCCTTAAAATAACAGAAACGAACTCCAGACAAAAGTTACTTGCTTCCCAGATCGTTCCATTCCGAAGTTATACCTTTTATATCACGAGTGCTATGTTGATTTTCCCTTAAAATAGTTCTTGAAGTCGCTTAGTTTTTGTGATCTAAGTTGGATGTGGCATATAGTGATTAACCTTATTCCCATGGATAATTTTTATGATTTTTTAAGCAAAAATTGAGAAAGTCCAACGTTAATTCTTTCCATGAAATTTTTAATAGGAAAGATAGAGATAAAGGAGCGCGCAATCTGCCGCACTACCATCCTTTAGGGTCAAGATTGGCAGTACCAGTACAATCTTTGGGTGAGAAACATAAAAAGAAAATAAAATTATCCAAAACAAGTCCCACAAAGTAAGCTGTGAAGGATTTAAAAGACGAATGAATATATCGAATGGGCCATCCTTAAACGATCAAAAAAAAGCTGGATTAAGTCCAGTAGAATACCGAACACAACCCAGCCGATTCATGAAATAATCAATACTTTAACTTTTAGTGGGAGCCACTAAGAAACTCCTCCCATATTGCATAAAATAATAATGAGAAACTAGCTCCAAACCCAATAATTATAGATTACAAATACTACATGTTTCATTCCATATGCCACTTATTTATTATTACAAAACCAAACATTTCAAATAAACCTGTTAAGATTAAAGAAATCCTTTCCATTAGAACTTAGCACCATATAAACAGTAATTTGATATTATAGGGTTGTAAAACATTCCACTTAACCTATATTCCGATATAAATTTACTCCATATTTATTTACTTTTTAATAATGGAATATATTAGATTTAACGGACTCAAAAAACAAACTTTTTTTCAAGAGTTCTTTTTCCTTATCTTCACGAATTACATTACGCCACTCTAAATCTCCTCGATCTAAAGATCGAATAAGAATTTCCGCTGACCCCATATTTGTAGCTAACGGTATATCATACACATCACATAGCCTCATTAAAGCAGATATACCCGGGTCATGTGGTTGAGGTGTTAAAGGGTCACGAAAAAATATAACCATATCCAACTCGTTATTAGCTGCCATTGCCCCTATTTCTTGGTCACCACCAAGTGGACCTGAGCGAAAGAGGTGGATGTCTAACTTTACTTTTTGTTGAATACGAGCACCTGTAGTACCAGTTGCATATAAATTGTGCTTTTCCAGGTACCGTTGATATGCTCTTGTAAACTGTATCATTTTTTCTTTGCTATTATCATGGGCAATTAAGGCGATATTCATCTTTTCCCTCCTTGTTAATTTAAAAAATACCTTTGAACCAATCCTTAAAACGGAAGATTAAAATTGATCCTTGACTTGATGCAAACACTAAGTTTCTAATTTAAAATAATTCCTTCAAATATTGAATTTTTTCCATTCCAAACTTCCAAAAAAATGCGATTACGTGTCTCTACTCTTCGTATTAAAATGATTTACCATAACTAATTTATCAAGTTCCACCCCCCACACAATTCGTTTATATTACTACTTTAACAAGAACCCACTTATTAATATGGTGTTTCAGTGATGTTTTTGGTTTCATCAGAACTTTTTTTATTGCTATCTAGCTATAAATTTCCTTACACCTTGAATATTAATTGTAAAACCTCTGCTTTTCAGTCCCTATATGATACTTTCGAGAGATTATCTATGCGATACTGTTGCATGACCAAATGAAAAAAATGGGACTTAAAAGAATAGAGCAAATAAATTCCCCGACATTTTTATTGTAAATACAACAAATATGAGTTAAATTAAATACATATTATTTTTATTGCAAATACAACAAATAATTAATGGTGGAGGTATTTATGAAAGACATTCTTCGAGAAATAGGAATAATAGCGAGGGCACTAGATTCAATAAGTAATATAGAATTCAAAGAACATGAACTTACAAAAGGACAGTATTTGTATTTGGTGCGAATATGCGAAAATCCAGGAATCATTCAAGAGAAGTTAGCTGTGTTGATAAAAGTAGATCGAACCACAGCAGCTCGTGCAATAGAAAAGCTGGAGACTAATGGATTCATAGAGAAAAGAGCAGATAAAGATAATAAAAAAATAAAAAAACTATTTCCTACAGAAAAAGGAGAAAATACTTATCCTTTTATAAAAAGAGAGAATGATTATTCTAATACCGTTGCATTAGAAGGATTTTCTGAGAAAGAAGCAGAGACGGTCTTCGGTCTTCTTCAAAGAGTAAGAAAAAATATAGAAAAAGACTGGGAATTTGTAAAAAAGGGAAACAAGCGGAATTATTGATTTAATAAAGGAGCGACACATTGATATGGAAGTGAAAATGAAAAAGTGTGGTCATGGAGATTTAAAACTATTACAAGAAATAAGTATTGAAACATTCAACGATACGTTTAAGGATCAGAATTCACCCGAAAATATGAAAGCTTATATCCTAAGAGCGTTTAATTCTAAACAATTGGAAAAGGAATTATCCAATATCTCTTCAGAATTCTTTTTCATTTATTTTAATAATGATTTAGCTGGGTATTTAAAGGTTAATATTAATGGTGCTCTATCAGAAGGGATGGATGATGAATCACTAGAGATTGAGAGGGTTTATATAAAGAAAAAATATCAAAAACATGGCCTAGGTAAATATTTGTTAAATGAAGCTATAGAAATTGCGCATGAACGTAATAAAAAGATAATTTGTCTCGGCGTATGGGAGAAAAACGAAAATGCGATAGCTTTTTATAAAAAACTGGGATTTGTTCAATCGGGTGCCCACTCTTTTTATATGGGTGAGGAAGAACAAAAAGATTTTATAATGACCAAAACACTTAACTAACTTTTGAAAGGTGGATTTTTATGTACATTCCAAATCACTTTAAGATTAATGATGAAACAACAAATTACGAGATTATAAATCAACATAGTTTTGCTACTCTGATTTCTCAACATAGTGGGATGCCATTTGCAACGCACTTACCGTTAATATTAAATAAAGAAAATACATACTTATATGGACACTTTGCTCGTCCAAATCCTCAGTGGGAAGATCTCAAAAACCAGACAGTACTAGCTATTTTTCATGGTCCTCATTGTTATATCTCTCCATCATGGTATGAAACAAATAAAGCAGTTCCAACATGGAACTATGTAACAGTACATGTATATGGAGAAATTGAGCTTTTAGAGGCTGAAGATGAGTTAAAAGATTCCTTAAATGAAATGGTATTAAAATATGAAGACCCTGATAGTTCTTACAGCTTGCAGGATTTAGACACTAAGTTTCTTCAGGGTATGAGCAAAGGTGTTCAGGGGTTCAAAGTAAAGATCAAAAGAATAGAAGGGAAATCTAAATTAAGCCAGAACCATTCCATAGAGCGACGAGAGCGGGTTATTAATCAATTAGAACAAATTTCAAATACTGATGAGAAACAGATTGCCACTTTAATGAAGGCAAATTTGAAATAAAGCTTCTCAAGGGTTAGCTAACTTGAAAAAATACTTTTTCTTTAAATAAATGTGTAGCAAAAGCTACACATTTATTTTCATTCTGTAAGTTTGAATATTTATGGCGCAGTACCCTCAATTTTGAAGGAAAGATACCTAATGTGAAATGGATAAGTTAAAAGTAAACACTGCCCAGGGTTACTTTTTCTCAAGTAAATGATGCTTTTCTCTATATTGTTTTGGAGTTATTCCTACTGTTTTTTTGAAAACTTTAGTAAAGTAACTTTGGTCATTATAATTTAAAAGAGAAAAAATCTCTGAGATTGGAGTTTTGCTGTAAGCTAATATTTTTTTTGCTTCGTCTATTTTTTTCTGTTGAATATATTCGTTAACAGTTATTCCTACTTCTTTCTTAAATAGACGCGACAAGTATTTAGGGTTTAGTTCAACCTTATTAGCTATATCGTCATGGCTAATTTCTTCATAAATATGCTTGAAAATATAATCTTTACAAACGGTAATCGTCCTAGAAAAACGTTCATCATTGACTTGCTTGACTTTTTCAGTATACGTAAAAAGAACGTCTTTGGCTAAACTTCTAATGTCATCTAATCTTTTCAATTCCTCCAGTTGTAGAATAAATCTATCATGTAAAGAAAAAGCAATTTCTTCGTGAAGTCCACCTTCAATAGAAGCTCTAGAAACTAAGGTAATTAAAGTAATGATATGATATTTGACTGATCGAAGATAACTAGTTTTGGAAAGAAGGTTATAATCCTCTTCTTCTTTCACAATAGGAAAACTCTTTAACTCCTCCACTCTACCTTCTCTAACAATATATAGAATTTCTTTTTCGAATAGATGATCATGATGAAAGACGTTAGATTGTAAATTTTCTGATACAGCTAAGTCAATTTGTTGGTTTTTTTTGTTTTCTTTAACGCTTTCGGCAGATTCAGTTATCACTACAGATTGCGGAGAAAGTAGTTTGTTATTAAATAGGAGATTAGCAAATAGACTTATATTTATTAATTTATCGGTTCCAATTATCGGTAAAGATTTGAAATACCTAATCACTTTTTCTTGATAAAAAAAAGCTTCCCAGTCATTGATAATGCCACTTATCACATCTTCAGATAAAGTAAAGGGAAGAGAAGGACCTATAAGCAATGTCCCCAGAAGTACTTCCTCTTGAAGCACACTTATTAATACAAGTTTTTCGGAAAATGCAGATTTCTTAATTACTGGAAAATGCAAATTTTTACTAGGATTTAAGCTCAATGGGTTAAAGAGCATATCTTTTTGATTTTCATATAGAGGGTTTGGTCCAACAGCATTGTCATCTTTATGAATAACCTTACCTTCAGGGTTGACGAAGAAAACAGGTAAATCAAATGTTTCTTTTAAGAGGGTGCACTTGTCTTCTATGGAGTAATTGTCGTTATTAATCAGAACCATCTCCTAAAAAAAGCTTGTTTGTACTTAATTATACTAAAATAGTCACGAAAATACCATAACAATTTAAAAAGCAATGTTAATATAACATGAAACATAGTTAGTAATGGTTAAAGTTATATGGATTCTGATAATAGAGATAAGTAAAATATGTAAACGCTTTATATAGTATTTATAATTTTTTAAGGAGAGTTGGCAGTATGAATTATAAAAACCCAGTACTTAAAGGCTTTCATCCAGATCCTAGTGTGTGCAAAGTGGGTGGAGATTATTATTTAGTCACTAGTTCATTTGAATACTTCCCCGGAATACCGATATTTCATAGCAAAAATTTAGTTGATTGGGAACAAATTGGTCATGTACTGACACGTGAAAGTCAGCTACCACTAAAACGTCTCCATTCTTATACGGTATCGCAGGGAATATATGCCCCAACCATTCGCCATCACAAGGGACGATTTTACATAATCGCATTAAATGTAACAACTCAAAAAAATTTTTATGTATGGGCAGATCGTGCAGAAGGCCCTTGGTCAGAACCTGTCACGATTGATGGGTTTGCAGGGTTTGATCCATCTCTGTTTTTTGATGATGACGGTAAAGTATATCTTACCGCGAGTGCTTTTCCTGGTTTTGGTCCTGAAGGGATATTACAAGCGGAATTAGATATTGAATCAGGACAACTAGTAAGTGAAAGTAAGTTAATTTGGGAGGGAACAGGCGGAAGTTCTCCTGAGGGTCCTCATTTATATAAAATTAATGACTGGTATTACTTATTGGTTGCGGAAGGTGGAACAGAATATGGACATATGGTAACAATTGCTAGAAGTAGAAATGCAAATGGCCAATTTGAAAGTAGCCCAGATAATCCAATCCTATCCAATCGAAGCACGAAGCTGACGATTCAAGCAACCGGTCATGCTGATTTAATCGAAGCCACTGATGGATCTTGGTGGGCGGTGTTCTTAGGTTTTAGACCTGTTAAAAGCACCAAAGTTCATCATCTAGGTCGTGAAACGAATCTAGCTCCTGTTGAATGGTCTGAAGAAGGATGGCCAATAATTGGAGAAAATGGCCGGGCTAAAGTGGAGCATGATTCAAAATTACTTCCACTAGGTAATCCTACTCCATGGCAACAAAAAGAAGAGTTTGATAATGATTCACTCTCACCAGTTTGGAATTTTTACCGAAATCCACAGAAGAATTCTTGGTCACTAACGGAAAAGAAAGGAGCGTTAACACTGCATGGTCAGGCTTGCTCACTCAATGATTTAGAATCACCTGCTTTTATTGGTCGTAGACAGCAACATTTCAACTGTGAGGTTTCTACATTGATGGAGTTTATTCCAAGAAATGAAGGAGAAGAAGCTGGATTAACGATATTTATGAACGAAAATCACCACTATGAAATTGCCAAAACATTGAAAGATGGAAAATCTATTCTTCTATTTCGTCGTTGTGTCGGAAGTTTATGGAAGGTAGAAAAGGAATTGGAGTATGACGATTCTAGCGTCGTGTTGACAGTAAAGGCAACAGCTATGGACTTTGCTTTTAGCTTTACAAAAACAAATGGTGAAATGGAGTTGTTCGGTAGAGGTGAGACGTCCTTGCTATCTACACAAGTTGCTGGAGGATTTACTGGTCTATATTTTGCAATGTATGCAACTGGAAATGGAAAGGTATCGACTGCACCTGCGCATTTTGAATACTTCGATTATATACCTGGAGATGAATAATAATGTTATAGCATCATTAGCTCTTTCTTATACAGGTAAGTGAGTGGGAAGGCTTTGAGTTTGAAGGGGGGAAGTAAGGCGATGCAGGTGACGTCAGGTGCTAATCAAAAGGCTTCTTTTAAAGAAGATAGAAGACTTAATGTACAGGAGAAGATAGCAGCTGCGCTTGGAGGTATGACAGGGGTCCTTCATACACAAATGATTTCTATGTTTATTCTATTCTATTATACAGACGTCATGCAAATAAACCCTGGATATGTAGCAGGTTTGTTATTAATTAGTCGTATTGTTGGGGCAGCTTTAATACCACCTTTTGGGATTGTAGTAGATAAGGTATCAACTCCATGGGGTAAGTATGTTCCGTGGTTTATGATCTTAGGTGTACCGATTGCTATATTTGGTTGGTTAACATTTACGGATTTCAACTTTGGTCCTACTGGAACGTTAATCTATGCTACAGTAACTTACTTAATTTATAGTATATTGGTTTCCATCAAGGCCGCGCCGTTTAACGCAGTTCCCCCTGCTATTACGAAGCGAGTGGATGACAGAGTTTCTTTAGGGCAATATTCTTATTTTGCTATTATGATTGCTGCAATTATCGTAACAACGGTAGCTCAACCAGCTTATAAAGCTCTTGGTGGTGGTGATGACGCGAGGGGTTTCTCTTTCCTGATGGGATTGATAGCAATATTTTGTATTTTAGCTTCCATTTATCAAGTTCGTACTTTAAAGGAAAGGTATGTTATTAAACCTAAAGTAGAAGAAAAGAACGCATCGACTAAAGAAATGTTTAGAGCTGTATTTACTGATAAAAACGCTGTAGTTGTCTATATATATGTATTAGCAATTTCGTTAGCAACGGGTATCCGTTCAGCTATTATGATTCACTATTTTAAATACTTTTTTAATAATGAAAGTCTAGTAGTTATATTTGGAGTGACGAGTTTAATACCGACTATCATTGGCGTTATGATCAGCGGGAAAATAATTAAACGTTTTGGTATTAAACCTGTAATTCTTGCTTGTACAGCAGTTAATGTAATAACTACTGCTGCTGTTATGGTTATTCCTGCTACTTCTAGTGGTGTAGTAATCTTTTTTACTACACTAGCTCTTGCGAATATGTTTATGGGGCTTGCTACTCCAGCTCAGTCAACTATGCTGCCGGCTGCTATGGACCATACAGAATGGAAGACTGGAATAAGTATAAATGGGTTTATGGGTTCGTTCCAAGGGGTTATGCAGACAATTGCGATTGCTTTATCAGGTTCGTTAGCAGCAGTAGCCTTGTCTATGATTGGCTATGTACCGGGTGCGGAGCAAAGTAACGAGACCATTTTTGGTTTGAAAGTGTTAATGGGGCTTATTCCTGCAGTTATCTTCCTATTTACAGCGTCTGTTGCATGGTTTGACATCACGGAGGAAAAACAGAATCAAATTGCAAAAGAACTTGGAGAACGAAGAAGAAAAATAGAAGCTAATCAAAATTAGCACTATGTTTATCTAAGCAAATAATTTAAATACACTTTTGTAAGGTATGTAAGACTATATGAAAGGAAGGATTAATAATGAATAAATTCAATGATGATTTTATGATGGGAGCTGCTACTGCAGCCCATCAAGTAGAGGGAAACAACGTTAATAGTGATTTTTGGGCGATGGAGCAGGTTCCTTACTCCATGTACAAAGAACCTTCGTTAGAAGCTGTTGATCATTACAACAAATTTAAAGAGGATATTCAGCTGTTAGCTGATGCAGGATTGAACACATATAGATTTTCCATAGAGTGGGCGCGAATTGAGCCTACTAAAGGTAATTTTGATAAGACAGAGATTGATCATTATAGAGAGGTTCTAGAGTATTGTTATCAAAAGAATGTAACGCCTATTGTAACGTTGCACCACTTTTCTTCCCCAAAGTGGTTAATTATAGAAGGTGGATGGGAAAGTGAATCAACCGCTGAATACTTTGAAAATTATACTCGTTATGTAGTTTCGGAATTAGGCAATTTAATTCCTTATATTTGCACAATTAATGAAGCGAATATGGGTAAACAAATTGCAAAGATTATGAAAAGAATGACAGAAAGTAATGGGAATAATCAATCGCAGAAAGTAGAAAGTGGAGATGTACAGGTTGGACTTAATGTGGATATGAAAGAGAAAATGGAGAACTATTATCGAGCCTTGGGTGAGGCCTTTGGTATGGACCCTAGAAATATACAGACGTTCCATAATCCTCGAACTGATAATGGTGAACGTATTATTATGGAATGTCATGAAAGAGCGAGAAGTGTCATTAAAGAATTAAAACCAGAAATTAAAGTTGGAATCACACTTTCCCTTTATGATCATCAAGCGTTACCTGGAGGAGAAAAATTCGTAGAAATAGAACAACAAGAGGATTTTTTCGACTATCTTCCGTATCTAAAAGAAGATGACTTTTTAGGTGTTCAAAATTACTCCCGAAAAATTCATGGACCAGATGGTTATGTAAAAGCGGATGAACATACTAGATTAACTAAAATGAATTATGAATATTATCCAGAAGCATTGGGGAATGTTATACGATTTGTTTCTCAGCATTGGGATAAACCAATTATTGTAACAGAAAGTGGCCTATCAACCGATCACGATGAGGAAAGAATTGAGTTTATAGAAAGAGCATTAACCGGTGTCCATGAATGTATAGAAGAAGGTATAAGTGTAATTGGTTATACTTACTGGTCACTACTAGATAATTTTGAATGGCAGTTAGGTTATGAACAAACCTTTGGACTTATTGCTGTTGATCGTTCTACTCAAACAAGACATCCAAAGGAGAGCTTATTCCATTTAGGAAATATTAAAAAATCTGGATTAAAAGGATAAGGAATAATTGTCCGGTTATGAAAAAATTACACCTTTAATGAAAAGGTCAAGATAGGGGTTAAACAAAGATGAAAGTTCTAGACAAGGTTATCGTTGTTACAGGAGCTGGAGGAGGAATTGGACGCGAATTAGTCCTTAACCTTCTTTCCAAAGGTGCCCGAGTAGCTGCGGTAGATATTAACGAAACTGCACTCGAGGAAACAGTTAAACATGCTGGGGAAAAACGCGAAAAACTATCCACACATATTGTGAACTTAACAGATAGAGAAGCTGTGGAGGCATTACCTGAGCAAGTGATTGATTATCATGGAGCGGTAGATGGCATCCTTAATAATGCAGGAATCATTCATGATTTTGTAGATATCAATGATCTTGATTACGATAAAATCAATTTAGTAATGGATATTAATTTTTATGGAACACTTTATATGACAAAGTCATTTCTTCCGTATCTATTAGAAAGATCAGTCGCGCACATTACAAACGTTTCAAGTATGGGGGGATTCTTACCTGTTCCTGGCCAATCTATTTATGGAGCATCAAAGGCTGCTGTGAAATTAATGACAGAAGGACTATACGCTGAGCTTAAGGATACAAATGTTAATGTAACGGTTGTATTTCCAGGTGGTGTGGGCACAGATATAATGAAGAATTCTGGTGTTGAAGGTGCTGAAAAGACAGATGCAAATGAAAAAGATATGGCACAATTATTAACACCTAAAGAAGCAGCAGAAATCACTATCAATGGAATTGAAACGGATCAATACCGCGTTCTTGCTGGTAAAGATTCAAAAATGATGGATAAACTGTATCGATTAAAGCCGAAGCTGGCGGTTGGAATTATTGCTAAGCAAATGAAAAAAATAATAAATAAGTGATGTTAATTACTTGATGATGACGTTTTTGTAGGATGCATACAAATTTCTTTATGAAACTATTGATTTTTCTAGAAATAAAAATTGTGCAAGGCTTTTTAAATTTGATGGCCATTGGAGGATAGGTATGACTAATTTTTTAAGTGTAAAAGACAAAGTTGTGATAGTAACGGGTGCAGCCGACGGTTTAGGCCAGGCGATTGCTAAATGCTATGGTGAAAATGGAATGAAAGTTATTGTATCTGATATTAATGTTGAAAAAGGAACACAAACTGAACTTGAAATAAAAGAGCTGGGAGGAGAAGTGAGATTTTTCCCTGCAGATGTAAGTGATGAAGCACAAGTTAAAAAACTTATTAACTTTGCTATGGATACATATGGCAGGTTAGATGGCATTGTCAATAATGCAGGTATCTCAGCTGATAATAGACCAATGCATGAATATTCATTAGCAGAATATGAACGCTTAATGAGTATTAATTTAAAGGGTGTCTTTTTAGGGATGAAATATGGTATTGAAGCTATATTGAAATCGAAGTCACCTTCTGGTTTTGTTCTCAATATTGCATCAATGGCAGGTATTGAAGGAAATAGTGCAATGGGGGCATATGTTGGATCAAAACACGGTGCAGTAGGATTTACAAAAACCGCGGCACTAGACTATGCAAAATATAATATTACAGTAAATGCGATATGTCCTGGTACTTTCCGTACGTCGATTTGGGGTGACGCATCAGAAGAAGTAATTCAGCAATATGCAAATGTTTTTTCTCCGAATGGTAGATTAGGAGATTCTAAAGAAGTAGGTTATCTTGCTTTGTTCCTTGCATCAGATTTAGCTAGATATATTAATGGTGCAGTTATTCCTATTGATGCTGGATCTGGGGCAGGTAAAATCACTCCTGTGACATGGGAACATCCTGAAATTTTAGAATAAAGTTTTTTCTTGATAAATAATCTAGGAATAAAAAACTGATACTAATAGAATATGAAACACGAAATATTTTACGCTTAAACGAAAGATGAAAGAAAAAGAACATATATAGACTAGGGATATATTTCTTGTGATATTAAAAAAAAGTAACTTTTAAAGCGCTTGAAGCTATATATTCTAACTAGATGAGGTGAAACAATGTCAACGAGATTAGATGATGTATTAAATGGAAACGAAGAAAATTATATATTACCTTTTTTCTGGCAACATGGAGAAGAAGAAGAAGTACTTCGCGAGGAAATGGCTCGGATATACGAAGCGGGAATAAAAGCGGTATGTGTAGAGGCGCGACCACATCCAGACTTTCTTGGTCCTAAATGGTGGAAAGATATGGATATAATTATGGAGGAATCAAAAAAACGTGACATGCGTGTATGGATCCTTGATGATGATCATTTTCCAACTGGGCATGCAGCAGGTAAGATAAAAGACGCTCCAAAAGAACTGCGCCGTGTTTTTTTATCAGTTGATCATGTAGATGCACTGGGACCGCGTAATCATGCGTCATTTAATGTAGAGCCACCTCCGTATATACCTGGCTATTATGAAACAGGTGGCGGCACTATTATAGCAGTAGTTGCTATTAAGAGAGATTCTGAAACAGGTGAGTTAACGAATGTAGCTGAGGATTTATCATCAAAAGTTGAGAAAGGAAAGCTTTACTGGGATATTCCTGAAGGGTATTGGCGAATATTTACTATTGTTGAAAATGAAAGAGGCGGAGATCTTAAGAAAAATGACTACTTAAATCCACTTGTTAAGGAATCTGTAAAAGTCCTTATTGATACCGTCCACGAAGCATTTTATGAGCGCTATAGCGATGACTTCGGTGGAACGATAGCTGGTTTTTTCTCCGATGAACCTGGATTCTATAATGACAATCAAGGAGCCTACTACGATTCAAAACTTGGAAAACCATCCGTGTCACTTCCTTGGAGTGCAGAATTGTATAACTTACTTGAAAAGGAGTTTGGATCAGATTACAAGAAGCACTTGCCTTTTCTTTGGCATGATGACAAAGAAAACATGTCAAAAATGCGCTACTGTTATATGAATATAGTTACCGAACTATATGCTGAAAACTTCACCTCTCAAATAGGGGATTGGTGTAGAGGACACGATGTGGAATACATTGGGCATGTTTTAGAGGATAATAACGTGCACGCTCGCCTTGGCAGTGGTGCTGGGCACTTTTATAGAGCGCTAGGTGGACAAGATATGTCCGGTTTGGATGTAGTATTGTGGCAATTAAATCCGGGCTTTGATGAAGTTCCTTCAAGAATGTTTGCTGGTGAAGCTGATAACGAGTTTTTTAATTACGGAATGGCAAAAATGGCAACATCGCTTGCACATATGGATCCGAAAAAGAAAGGCCGTACAATGGCAGAAATCTTTGGAGCATACGGATGGGTGGAAGGTTTAAAACTAATGAAATGGATTACGGATCATATGCTGGTTCGAGGTGTAAATTATTTTGTACCGCATGCTTTTTCACCAAAAGAATATCCGGATTACGATTGTCCACCACATATGTATGCAAGAGGGAAAAATCCTCAATATCGTTATTACAAATTTTTAAACCAATATACGAATCGAATGAGCCATCTTTTATCAGGTGGTAAACATGTTGCCTCAGCAGCTGTTTTATACCATGCAGAAGCAGAATGGTCGGCAGGGGACTATATGTATTTTCAGAAGCCAGTAAAAGAATTAATGAGAAATCAGATAGACTGCGATGTTCTTCCATGTGATGCCATCATAGACGATGTTGAAGTTCAAGATGGGAAGTTAGTATCAAATGAAGAGACATTTGATTGCTTAATTATTCCTTATTCTGAAGTATTACCTGCTAGTGCTATTAAACGATTTGCAGAATTAGCAGAAGCGGGCTTACCAGTGTTCTTCATTGATGGACTTCCTCAACGTTCAAGTGAAGGCGAGTCTATCGATGACGTAATTCGGGTTTTGGGTTCAAACAAAAGGGTTAAGACGATTCCTCTGTTAGATCTGGTGAGAACGATGAAAAGTGCTGGATACTATGATATTCAAGTAAAAGACCACCAACCATATTTACGTTACCATCACGTTGAGCAACAGGATATGGATGTATATATGTTTTTTAATGAACATCCATTACATGAAATAGAGACTGAGGCAGAGCTTCCAATTACAGGGAAAGTCTTATGTTATGATGCTTATGACAATCGTGCAAGGAATGCTCAAGTCGTTAAAAAAGGTGAAACTTCACTTGTTTCAATAAAACTTGCTCCGAATGAAACGATAGTAGTTGTAGCAGTTTCTGAAGATAAAACACTAAAGCTCAGCCCTAATTTGAAAAAACTTGAACAGGTGGCTACGATAGAAGGCCCTTGGTCACTTTCAACAGCAACTTCTGAACAATATCCTAATTTTAATTTTTTCGGCAAAATCAAGTCACTAACTGATTTAAGTCGTATAGAAGGTTTACAATCGTTTTCTGGAACCATGCAATATGAAGTAGACTTAACATGGACTTCAGAGGGGGAACGAGTATTTATTGATTTAGGAGATGCATTTGAAACAGCGGAAGTATTAGTAAATGGCGAATCTGCAGGAGTGCGTATCCAGGCTCCATATCAATTTGAATTGAGTAATTATATCCAAGAGGGAATAAATTCACTTCTTGTTGAAGTAACGAATACCCTTGTGAAAGAAAATAATGATATGCTCTCTCGGATTGGGCATCAAGAACCAAGCGGACTACTAGGACCAGTTAGACTATTGGTTGAAGAGTAATTTGTAACTAAAAATAGCGTCATTGATATGATCATTTGGAAAAATGAAATAATGGTGGGAGGTATAACTATGAGAAAGGTAATAAATCTAAATCAAACATGGAAATTTTCCCCTAATGGAGAAAAAAATGAAGTGAAAGAAAAGAATTTTAACGATAAAAATTGGTATACATTATCTTTACCACATACGTGGAATGCAATTGATGGGGCAAATGGAAATGAATTTCATCGCGGAGCTTGCTGGTATCGTAAAGCGATTACGCTACCTATAGAAGAGCAAAGAAACCGTGTCTTCATAGAATTTGAAGGTGCTAATAGTGTCACGGATGTATTTTTAAACGGGAAGCATTTAGGTCAACACCGTGGCGGATATTCAACCTTTCGTTTTGACTTAAGCGAACATTTTGTATTTGGTGAACAGAATATATTAGCTGTTAAAGTAGACAATTCTGCTTTTGAAGATGTCTATCCATTAAGGGCTGATTTCACATTCTATGGTGGTATTTATCGTGATGTTAATTTAGTTGTAGTAAACCCTGTGCATGTAGATTTATTGGATTATGGTTCACAAGGTGTCTATGTAGTGCAAGAAGAAGTATCTAATGAGCAAGCTAAGTTAAGGTTGCAAACACGACTGACCAATGATCTAACGGAAGCTAGTAAGGTGAGGCTATGGATTGATTTGGTTGACCAAGAAGGCGGTCTGGTTGGATATCGTGCTGCCGAAGTTAAGATTGAAAACGGAGAAACGAAAACTATTGATTTGGATCTTAAAATCGACCATCCAAAATTATGGAACGGTTTGGAAAATCCCCACATGTATGAAGCGAGAGTTTTCTTGCAGAGCTATAATGATACATTGGATGAAGTAATAGTGCCATTCGGTGTTCGTTATTTTCATGTTGACCCGAAAAAAGGGTTATACCTAAATGGAAAGAATGTAAGGTTAAATGGTGTATCGCGCCATCAGGATCGAAAAGATATGGGATGGGCGATAACTGCTCAAGAACATGAAGAAGATATGTCACTTATTAAGGAGATAGGAGCAACATCTATTCGTTTAGCGCACTACCAACACGCTCAATATTTCTATGATTTGTGTGATCGTGAAGGAATGGTTGTATGGGCAGAAATCCCATTTATTACGGAAATATCTGAAACGGATTTAACGGGCGAAAATGCTAAATTGCAAATGCTGGAGTTAATACGTCAGAATTTTAATCACCCGTCCATTCTATTTTGGGGAATTCAAAACGAAATACAAATTGGTAGTAAACATGAGAAAGCGGTTCGAAAAGTAGTTCGTGAACTAAGTGAATTGACAAAAAAAGAAGATCCAACCCGATTAAGTACAATGGCCAACGTATTTATGGTGGAAGAGAAAGATGAATATAACTTCATGACAGACGTCATTGGCTACAATAAGTACTATGGTTGGTACAATGGGAAAGCAGAAGATTTTGCTCCGTGGTTGGATAGTTTCCATGAAATAAATCCAAATACGAGCCTATGTATCTCTGAATACGGTGCTGAAGGGATTATTGAATATCATAGTGATGAACCTAAGGTAAAAGATTACACAGAAGAATACCATGCATTATATCACGAAAAAGTCTGGAAAATATTTGAGGAACGCCCTTTTTTATGGGCAACCTATGTATGGAATATGTTTGATTTTGGCGCGAATGTTCGTGATGAAGGTGGTGTAAAGGGGCGTAACAACAAAGGACTGGTTACTTACGATAGAAATGTAAAAAAAGATGCTTTCTTTATGTATAAGGCGCACTGGTCAAGCGAACCGTTTGTTCATCTTACAGGTAAGCGTTATGTAGAACGTTCGCGTGATAATATAGATTTAAAGGTATATACTAACTGTGATCAAGTTACTCTGTTGGTCAATAATAAAAAAATTGAAACAAAATCGGAATCTACTAGAATTGTAGTTTTTAAAGATGTAGCGTTAGCAGAGGGCTCTAACGATATTAGAGTTGAAGCGCAAGCTGGAGATACTGTATTAAGTGATCAAGCTTGGTTTGAAAAAGTGGCAGAGGCAAATCCTAACTATAAAGCACCAGTGGATGATTCGGGAGAAGTTTCCAATTGGTTTGACATTCCAGAGTTTGATGAGGATGAAGTAGTAGATGTAATTGACATCCCTGAAGGTGTGTATTCTTCCCGTGAAACACTTCAAGAATTGTTTGAAAATGAAAAGACGAGAGATGTTGTCATAGGGATATTAGGCGATCTTAGAAAAATTCCAATGTACGGGATGATGAAGGGGTTTAAACTAGATGTCTTGGCATCAATGGCTAGCGAGGAAGATGATAAAAATACAATATTTGACGAGCGTAGGGTAAATCGATTAAACCGCGAGTTAATTAGGATTAAAAAGTAAAGTGATATGGGGGTGTCTCTTAAGTGAAAAGAGGCACCCTTTGATATAAAGTAATAATCTTTGAAAAAGGGACAATAAAAAATATTCTCAATGTAATGATTACTACAAAGATAGTTATCAACAGTAGATTATAAGAAGTGAATTTCACTTAGTAATACGTAATTAAAAGTATGAAGATTTATATTATTTTTAAATATCCATGCAGACATACCTAAATGACTAAAAAGGTGACTATAACACAATACTAAGACGATAAAATACATTATCTTATATGTAAGCGCTTAATGTATTGAGTGTAATAGTCAAAAGAGGAGGCAGGTTGATAAAAAGTAAGATAAGAAGAGGTGTATAAACGGGTAGCAAAACTAAGGATTAAAAGGTTAATTGAATGAAATGGGATTAGTGAAAATGCTGATGTTAAAGTAAATTGCCAAATAATAGTAGTACAAACAATTTAACTGTGGTGAATTGGTTACAAATTTAAGCTTTAAAATCAACTGAACTGACATTCCTTTGAAGAGTTTTTTATTAGAGAGAGCTTCTTAGTTTGTCATGACAGTAAATAACCAAAATTGAATTAGCATATATGAAGAAGTAGAACTAACAACTTGAATTTATTATATGTCATAAAATTTTGACACCGTTTACAATTGTGAATTATAAAAATGATAAGTCAATATTTGCGATACTTCAGTAACTCTATCAGCAGCCTTAAGAATTCAAACATAAAATAAAAGTTAGTTAGTGAGGAGGAATTTTAGTGGATAAGAGAGAGAAGAGAAAGTTAACAAAGGAACAAAAGGTTGCAAGGAAAGCGGAAAGAGAAAGGAAATATCGGAGAGCGAAAACATGGCAAATGTCTCTTTATCCGATTGGAGGATTTGGCCATAATGCATTTATGTTTCTAATGGGGATCGTTGCCTATTATGCCACAGGTATTGTCGGACTTGGGACCGTTATTGCTTCCTTTATCATTACTGGTTCAAGAGTTCTTGACGGTATTACAGATCCACTCATTGGGCTTATTATTGATAAAACAAAAGGAAAGTATGGGAAAGTTAGACCAACTATACTTATTGCATATATACTCATGAGTTCATCTACGTTACTTTTGTTCTTCACAAACCATCTAATTCCAGAAAGCTTTGGAATCATTTATTTTATCTTATTATATGCTATTTTTATTTTTGGATATACGTGTTCTCAAGTTGGACTTCAGATTGGAAACAATATTATTACAAATGATCCTGAACAACGTCCGGTTTTTGGTATCCTTACAATGATATACACGATGTTATTTTACACGATTGCCACCATATATCTATCCATGTATCTAACTGGAAAATACGGTGGTTACAGTGAAATTGGACTATTTCATGAGATGACCATTTTTACTGTAGTGCTTGCGGGGGTTGCATATGGACTTGGTATTTTAGCAATTGCTTCAAAGGACCGAATTGAAAATTTTGGTGCTGGGAAAAATACAGTACCTCTTAAGTTAAAAGATTTATGGCCAATCCTAAAAGGAAATCGACCATTGCAAATGTATATAGTAGCAGCAACCACTGATAAATTAAGTTTGCAAATTCATGGTAATCAAATAGTTAATGTAATGTTTTTTGGGATTGTCATTGGAAATTATGCGTTGATGGGGACCACACAAGCTATTGCGATGATACCAAATATTCTAGTACTTATTTTCGGTATGCGATATGCTATGAAATTTGGATCAAAGAAAGGTTATGTTGGTGCAACTTGGTCATGCTTGATCACATACGGACTTTTATTCTTACTTTTATGGTTAGGCGATCCAACACAGATTCGTATGGATAACTTTGGCTTTATGACAATTGCATTTTTATTGTTATTTTTAGTGGGAGGAGCAGTTCGTTACGTTGCATCTGGTCTTAGCATGCCGATGTTAATGGATGTTATTGATTACAATACGTATAAAACAGAACGTTATGCACCAGGCGTTATATCTGCTGTTTATTCATTTATTGATAAATCAGTTTCATCACTACAGCAAACATTCGTAGGCTTGGTGCTTGCGTTTATCGGTTTCAAATCAGTTTTTCCAGATGTGGATACTCCATATTCCGACAAAATATTTTGGACGACAATGTTCTTATCAATCGGGATTATGATGCTTGCATGGACCGCATCTTTGATTGCAATGAAATTCTATAAATTAGATAAAGAGCGTATGGCTGAAATTGAACAAGAAATAGAAGCGCGTAGAAATGAAATAACAGAGAAGGATAAAAGTGCTGTGACAAATTAGTATTAATATAAATATTTTAAATGGCTCAACTCAGTTGAGTCTTTTTTTTTTGGCTTTCTTAGCTAGGTCATTGCTTTGGGGGAATATTTCACTCGTAGATGGAGCAGTAGCGTTTGAAAGCTACTGATAATTACCAAATCATCTACCGAGTCTTTAACTAAGTAGTATTTACTCTAGGCTATTTTAATAGCTTATAAACAAAGTAACATTAACTACGAGTTAATAATGGTACAAATTTATTATTTTTATACAAAAAATGGCACTAAAATACTATAAGATACTATTTTACAGCGCTAAAATAGTACTTGTAATAGTTCAAAAATTTATTATAGCTATGGAAAATGGGTTTTATGCGAAGCGGTCTCTATATTTCAGGAAATTCCATATGAATATTTCGTTAATTATAACGATGATGTTTTCTGTTACAAAGAAAGGAGAACACATTATGGTGTAAGTTAAACCTAAAGTGAAGGAAATAATCATTGCTCTTCATAAAATTTATAGTAAACATAGCTATATTATACGAAAAGGAGAAGGTAATATGAAAATGAATATAACAAAAAAATTACTGCTTGGATTTATATCTATTTTAATTTTATTAATAATAATCGCCTCTCTTACTTTTTCCTCATTCTCTCATATTGAAGAATTTTTATCTTCTAATGAGGATGCTAATGTTGAAGTTGAGTTATTTAATGAAATGGAAAAAGAAATATTAAATGAGTATAAGGCAGTTACTCAATATTTGGTTAGTTCAGACAATAGCTTTATAGATCAATTTGAAAAATCAAATGAGTTATTTACTAATCATGCAGAGAGACTATTGTCTACGGATAGTAAGAATGAGAGTGAAATAGAGGAAGTTATTAACTTAGAAGGGCGATTACATGGTTTAATGAATGAGATGATAATGATTAAGGATTCAACTAGTAATGAATCCTACACGGAATTAATAAATGAAAGTAACACTATTATTTCTAGTGTAGCAGAAGCATCGGACGAATTACGAATGGGTTATCATACACAAATTGAAGAAACTAATGGTGGAGTATTGTACATGTCCCAATTTAGTAACAAGGTTATATCTTCTATAAGTATTGTGGCTATAATATTAGGATTAGCTATAGCGTTGTATATTAGTAGAATTATTTCCAAACCATTGAAGCAGTTAGCTATAGCTGCGGATGAGGTTAGTCAAGGAAATCTATTAATAGATGAAATTAAAGTGAAAAATAGAGATGAAATCGGGCAATTAGCCTCATCTTTTAATCTAATGGTATTGAACCTTAGAGACTTAATAGCAAATGTTCGAGATACTTCAGAACAAGTTGCTGCTTCAGCAGAAGAATTAACGGCAAGTGCGGAGCAAACTACTTCTTCTACCAATCAGGTTACTACAGCAATACAAGAAGTGGCCAGTGGCTCTGAATCACAAGGAAGAGCAACTCAGGACAGTGCAAATGCAATAAGTGACCTAGATAAAGGAATAAAACAAATTACTGATACAGCTTCCACTTTAACTGAGTCTACGTCTGCTACGGCAATTCAAGCTAATACTGGGAATGAAATGTTAAAAAAGGTTATCTCACAAATGTATTCCATTAGTCAATCCACGAAAGACACAAATGAACTAATCAATGAATTAGACAATAATTCAAAAAAGATTGGGAATATAATCGGAGCAATTACAGAAATAGCAGAACAAACAAATCTTTTAGCGTTGAATGCTGCTATTGAATCGGCAAGAGCTGGTGAACATGGTAAAGGCTTTGCGGTTGTGGCAGATGAAGTAAGAAAATTAGCGGAACAATCGAGAAATTCCGCAAGTCAAATTTCAAACCTAGTAGAGCTTACACAAAATGACATATTTAGAGTGGTAGAAATGACGAAAAATAGCTCAGAACAGGTTACAGAAGGAAGGATTTTAGTAGAGGATACAGGGAAGAGTTTCGGAAACATTTTAGGTGCTGTGGATAATGTTAGTGAAGAAATTTCAATTTTATCTTCTCTATCTAAAAAAATGTCTGTAAGCATGAATGATGTTAATTCATCTATTAAAGAAGTGTCCTCTATTGCAAAATCTTCTATTTCAAACACAGCAGATATAGCAGCGTCCTCTGAGGAACAATTAGCTACAATGGAAGAGGTTAATATGTCTGCTTCCAACTTAGCAAAAATGGCCGAGGAGTTAAGGAACCAGATTAGCACATTTAAAATATATAAATAGCTACTAGATTGTATAGTTTGTAGCAGGTATGTAATAGATATAACCATAAAAAGACGTACATTAAAAGGTATTGCCCCCAGAAATTAGAGAGAAAAACTAATTTTCGGGGGTATTATTTATACTAAATGTAATAAGAATTTAAAATACTTTTTAATAAATTAATTCTTATTTCGTAAAAAATTTGTGTTTTTATTACTATTTCGATAGTCTCACCAAAAATATTTGGTAAACTTAAAAAGTGAGTATTTAAGAGTGGGCAAGTAATGTTGTGATGTCTCTATTTTGTAATTCAAAAATAAATTGAATTTTATAGAAGGAGTTATTCTAATGAATAATATATTTGAAGAGAAGGATACAAATGAAATATTGAATCGTTTGAATAAATTAAGTGTGAGTTCACAACCCAAATGGGGGAAAATGGACGTTGCCCAAATGTTAGCTCATTGTTCATCCTTTCAAGATATTGCTATGGGAACTTCAATAGCTAAAAGAAGTTATTTGGGCTTAATAGTTGGGAGATTTGCAAAACCCGTTTTTTATAATGACAAACCGTTACCACAGAATATGTCTACTATTCCAGAAATTTTAATTACAGATAAAAAAATTTTTGAAACAGAAAAGGAAAAATTGCAACATAAATTAATAGATTTTCAAAAGAATGGATCAGAACTTTGTGAAAATTTGATTCATCCCTTTTTCGGAAAACTTACTGCTGAACAATGGGGAAAAGGAATATATAAGCATCTGGATCACCATTTAAAACAATTTGGAGTATAGTCTAGTGAAATTTCTTTATTCAAAATAACATTTCAACGATTACTAGTTACAAATTCTAATTTAAGAATCTTCGATACGAAGATTATAATCTTTATTGAGGATAGGATTCGAGCCAAGTCTTAGTCCTACGGTTCATGCTAAAATAGAAATAATGATTAAACGAAGCAGCAACTCAAAAAAAGAGGAGGGTTTGCATGAAATTTGAAAAGGTTCGTTGGGGTATTATTGGATGTGGTGACGTGACGGAGGTTAAAAGTGGCCCTGCATTTCAAAAAACGAAAAATTCAGAGTTAGTCGCAGTGATGCGCAGAACCGGGGAATTAGCGAAGGACTATGCAGAGAGGCATAATGTTCCGAAATGGTATGATGATGCGGAGGCACTGATTAACGATCCCGATATCGATGCAGTCTATATAGCAACACCTCCAGGTTTACATAAAGAATATACACTGAAAGTAGCACAAGCAGGAAAACCTGTCTATGTCGAGAAACCAATGGCGATCAATGAAGCGGAATGTACAGAAATGATCGCTGCATGTAAGGAAGCGAATGTACCATTATATGTAGCTTACTACAGGAGAGCCCAGCCTCGATTTGTAAAGATTAAAGAATTATTGGATGAAAAAGTAATCGGTGATATTCGTTTTGTATCCATCATGCAATATCAAAAGGCTGCAGAGGAACTTACTGAAAATCAAATCCTTCCTTGGCGGCTTCAACCAGAATTGTCTGGTGGGGGATTGTTTTTTGATTTAGCAAGTCATACTCTCGATATTCTAGACTATTTGCTTGGGCCGATTAAACAGCTACAGGGCTTTTCTGCAAACCAAGCGGGTCTTTATAGTGCAGAAGATATCGTTACAGGAACTTACCAATTTGAGTCTGGTGTGCATGGCTTAGGAAATTGGTGTTTTTCAGCCTTTGAAGATGTAGATGTAAATGAAATTGTTGGTAGTAAAGGAAAAATCACTTTTTCTACTTTTGGGAAAGATCCAGTAGTTTTAACTACTGAAAGCGGTAAAAAGGAATGGAGCTATGAACCACCTCAACACGTTCATCAACCGCTTGTTGAAACAATGGTAGCTGAGTTAACCGGTAGCAATGTGCCATGTCCAAGTACAGGACTCAGTGCTGCAAGGACCAATTGGGTGATGGATGAATTAACAAAGAAATAAGTGGTCTTTTTAAAACGAATAAAAACAATGCAAGCTTAAGTGTAGAACAAATCAATATGAAAAACCATGAGGGAGATGGCTGCATCCCCCTCATGGTTTTAAAAGTCTGCTTTTACTGCTTTCGTAATAACGAGATAGGCAATCAAAAATCCAACGATTCCAAGTGAAATCGGGGTAGCCATAAAGGAATAAAGATTGGTACTGCTGTTTACGGAAGAAAAGATAACCGCAATAATCAGGATAGAAGAGGTAATCGTTGCTTGTACAGAATATTTTCTCATCCCGAAAAGTAATGGGATTAAAGCCATCCCCGCAGAGCTAAATGCAATAATAAGTGTGCGGAGGGCTCTTTCAGTTACCATGCCTTGTGTGATGGGTTCGTTGATATAGTCAAAGATCGTATTGAAATAGACAAAGCTACTAAACACAAAGATGTTCGAGAGAATGACAAAGAAGAAGGTTAATAAACTTACGATAAGCACCTTTGCTACCAGAAGTTTTTTTCGATTTATCGGATACATAAATAATACAGAAATCGTTTTATCCCGAAATTCCTCTATAATCATATGCGAAAGAAGAACCGCAGCATAGATAACAAAAGCAGCTACAATAAATACTTCCATTAACATAAAGACAATTTCATAGTTGATTAATATTTCAGCTGTTGCGTCTTCGTCTATTCCAAACAATAAAAATACACCGATTATTCCTGCATTGATATACAGAAAAGTTAAAATAATACTTCCAATATTCATCTTTTTCATTTCTAGTTTGATCAGGCTACGCATCTTTATGGCCCCCTTCAATTAACTGTAAAAAGTAATCTTCCAGCGTTTTGCTTTTTTTATTAATCGATCCGATCTCAATCTGATGCGTAACCATCGCATGAATAATATCATTTTGTGAAATGTTACTATCATAGATATGAATCAAATCATCGCTTTCTTTTATTCTGAAATTATCGATATTCAATTCATTTTCTAGTACAAATGCGGCTTTTGCTTGCTCTTTCACACGTAGTTCCACATGCTCTACATGTTTACTGCGTATCATATCCATAGAAGCTTCTTCTAATAATTTACCTTCTCGTATTACACCTATGGTATCTGCGATCTGCTCGATTTCACCAAGAATATGACTAGAAATCAATAAAGTCATTCCATACTCTCTGCTAAGGTTTAAAAACAAATCACGTAATTCGCGTATTCCAACAGGGTCTAGTCCATTCACAGGTTCATCGAGTATTAGTAGATCTGGTTTTGTGATAATGGCTCTTGCGATGGCTAACCTTTGCTTCATTCCAAGAGAGAATTCCTTTACGGCTTTCTTTTCAATGTTCACCAAGTTTACTAGCTTTAACGCTTCAGAAATAGCACCTTTATTGTAGAAACCCATGTATTCACAATGGAGCTCGAGGTTCTTTCTGGCTGACAGCTTTTCGTAAAAAATAGGATATTCAATGATGCTTCCCATTCTTTTTAATACCTCAAAGGAAGAGGGGCTTAATTTTTCACCTAACACTTCAATTTCTCCGCCAGTTGGTGTAACAAGGTTCGTTATCATCTTCATGACAGTTGTTTTTCCTGCACCATTTGGACCTAGGAATCCATAAATTTCACCTTTTTTTACATTTAAATTTACCTCTGAGACTACTTCTGTTCCTTTGTATACTTTTGTTAAGTTGTGTGTTCGAACAATATAGGTCATCTTCTTGCCTCCCTTTCGATCTAGCTTAACTATAGCAAAGGAAAATGTCTTTTCTCTTACCAATTCCTTAAGTAAATCTTACGTTTTAAAAAGTCTTATTTTTCGCAGGTTTGAATGTTAGGGTAAAGGTAGTCAGACTGTATGGAGCGCTAGAAAATTCGATCTGTCCATTCATCTGTTCTATCAGTCGTTTGCTAATTGTTAAACCTAAGCCGCTTCCTTCTGCAAACTCACTCTTCGAATCTTTAACTGTATAGAGGCGTTCAAAAATACGATCCTGTTCGGAATGGGGAATGCCTTTTCCTTTATCTGTGACTTCGATCGTTACGTTCTCATTTTCTTGTGATACGGTTAAGCCGACAAAATTGCCATCTTTTCCATAGCGCATCGCATTAGATAATAAATTATGTAAGACACGGTTCAAGGCATCCTCATCGCCATACAGATAGATAGGTTCTTTGGGAATATCTATCGCAACGTCAAAGCCTTTGTTGATTAAGGTGTCATAATATCCCACTACTACTTTTCGACACAGTTCATTGATGTGAATTCGCCTAAAGTCTAGTTGCCAGTCACCTGACTCTAGCTTAGCCAAATCAAAAAATTTATTAATTAAGCCTGCTACATTGATCACTTTTACAGATACCTTGTCTATTAAAGCAGTTCGTTCTTCCGGGGTATAATCGTTATCGTATTGTAGGTTTTCTAAATAGCCTACAACAACGGTTAAAGGTGTCTTTAGATCATGTGAAATATTGGTTAGCATGCGGTTCATTGACATACGCATCCGGTTATTGTCAGCTAAATATTCTTGATGATAATCAAGTAATTGATTGATTTCAATTAACAGTTGTCGTACTTGTTTTTCCTCTGTAATTAATAAAATACGATCTGACGATTCATTGGAGATAATAAGATTTATTTTGTTGGATATGTAGCGTAGATTTTTATCTAAGCTCCTCTTGGAATGGTATTGCTGAAAGAGTAATAGAAGCAAAATAAGTATAATGATAGATAATATAACGATCATTTACTTAGCTCCATTTTATAGCCAATTCCCCAAATAGTTTTGATATACGTCGGTGCGGAAGGATCATCTTCAATTTTGCTCCTGAGTCTTCTGATATGAACATTGATGACATTGTCGTCCCCGTAATAGGTATCTTTCCAAACACTTTCGAAAAGTTGCCCCTTTGTAAAAACGTGATTGGGATTTGCTGCGAGTAAACTTAATATTTGAAATTCCTTTGCCGTTAAACTGATTTCCTTACCATTTTTTATGACCGTGAAGTTATCCAAATCTATGAGAAGGTCCAGCACCGCTAATTTATTCTCTTGTTTTGCTGAATGGCTCAGGGTGTACTGGTTTGATCGGCGTAATGCGGCATTTATTCTTGCAGTCATTTCAATTAAGGAAAAAGGTTTACCTATATAGTCATCCGCGCCAAATCCAAGTCCTAAAGCCTTGTCGACATCACTATCTTTTGCGGACATGATTAAAATTGGAAGCAAGCTATCTTCGCGAATTTTCTGCACAATATCGATTCCATTACTCGATGGAAGCATTAAATCAAGCAAGATTAAATCAACTTTTTCCTGTGAAAAAAGGGCTATTGCTTCATGTCCATCAAATGCTGAGATAACTTTGTATCCTTCTTTCTTTAGATGCTTAGCTACCATTTCATGAATTTGTTCATCATCTTCTACTAATAAGATCAATTCGTTCAATTTGCTTCACCTCTTCTTTATTAAAATAGCTGAGTGCGAGTTTTGTTATATTCCTATCATGATTATTTTTCTACTTCAGCAGAATCATTTCTTTATTATAGTACAAAAAATCTTCTAATTCTTACCAAATCAATAAAATTATAATTTGATATTTTGTATATACTTTGTATCTATTTGGGTTGGTTACTAGGTAAAAAGCTGAATTTAAGTCATTTCATTTATCAAAATAAAGACTTATAAAGATAGTATCCCTAATAGAAGGGAGCTGCATGTGAAATGCAAGAAAATAATGGTAAGATGAATTTATCTTAGAGTGATTAGAGTTAATTTTTAAAAACGAATAATATCGATTACGATATAACTAACCTAATGGATTTATGTAATGAGGGGGTTAATATGAATAGAGTGCTTGAGACTTTAAAAAATATGTCCTTAGATCTATTCTCTATGGGAAAAGGTTTTGTGTATGGTTTTGTCATGATAGGATTATTTATAGTTATTGGAGGCATGTTGTTATATGCTTTCTTGTATATTAGAAATCTACTATTCTAATGACGTTTATACATAATAGAAAGGATGTTTAGATGCATAACCAGACAGTAGATGAGATTATTCAAATGTTAGATTTACAACCCCATCCAGAAGGTGGTTTTTATCAAAGTACGTATACGGGTGAAGAGTCGATAGAAGTTTCAGATGGCACACGAAACTTGTTTACGAGTATCTATTTTTTGCTGCGATCTCAAGATGTTTCCCATTTTCATCGATTGAAATCTGATGAGCTATGGTATTTTCACGAGGGAAGTCCAATTGAAATCCATATGATTGAACCCAATGGGAAATATAAAAAGGTGAAATTAGGCTTGAATTTAGCAGAAGGGGAGTCTCCTCAGTATTTAGTCCCAAAGAATACAATTTTTGGATCAACTGTACTCGAAGAAAACAGCTTTTCGCTTGTTGGCTGTATGGTGGCACCAGGTTTTGATTTCGCTGATTTTAAAATTTTTGAGCAAGACGAATTGCTAGCGAAGTATCCAGAACATGAGGGGATTATTAGAAGGTTAACGGTGGATAGTTGATCATGGCACGAATTCATTAATAAAAGAACCCATTAAAATAAAACCTGATTCCACTGGTTTGTGCAGGAAAGGTCTGCCCGCTTCCTTTGGATCAGGTTTTTATTATTCATACTATAGGGTCTATTTTTTCCAAAGAATATAGAGAAGAATAATCATAACAATATCCAATCTCGCTTCAAACGCAAATTGGAAGAACCCAGTCTGAATGATAGGTAACTTCGTCAAAAGTAGTGCTGCAATCATAATGACCAATAATGGTATCGTTGCTTTTCTTACATAATGGTTTAAAACAATCAAAATACCGCACGCTAACTCTGTAATTCCTACAATTAAAACTATCATTTGAGGGTAGGGGAGTCCTAAGCCTGCAAACACATGCGTAAAATCAGAAACAATTAATTTCATGATAGCTGACGCGATAAACACATAACCAACTGCATAACGAATCAAGGTGAAAGTCGATACATTTCTGTTCAATATAAAATGCCCCCTTATTAGTTGTTACCTTATTTCTATGTAAGACAGAGGACAACCTATGTCTAAAAACTGCAAAAAATAGATACCCCACTGAATTTTTAAGTTTCAATAGTGAAAATCAAAAAAGATAAATTTACCAAATAAAGGGTAATTATTCATTTTTAATTAAAAAAGAACAACAATCTTATTACGTGTACATTTCTGTATACATGTATACAAATATGTTTGCTATGCACACAAATAACGTTTGCTTGCAAACAAAAGCGTAAACAAACCGTTGTAAATGCTTGTGTATGGCTTTGTGTACAATGCATACAAAAAAGTTTACAAATAAGTTATTTTTCAGAAAGATTACGGTTATCTTTCTTTTCATCTAAAGGTATTGATGTAGGGCTTTATATAAAATATGCTTTTTGAAGGCTTTATTTTAATAGCAAAAGTCTGAAACGAAAGAAAAGGAAGGATGAATAGATTTGAGTCAATCAAGAATAGCTTCCATAGATGTTGGAAATGATTCAGTTAAAGCGATTTTTGGAAAGATGGAAAGAGAGCTTAATTTACCAAATATTATTGCGCGAGATACGGAAGACCGTCCTGTCATCGGAATGGAAGAATTAGACCAGAAGGATCCAATTGAAGGATTACATATTCGTGTGCACTCACCAGCTTTAAAAGAAAACAATGCGATCTATCGTGTGGGGCATTTAGCGACAAAAGCAAGTAACTCGACAGAACTTGATCCAGGAAGCAGTAAATCGGAAGAAGATCAAACACTAGTTATGCTACTAGCAGCAAGTGCATTAGATGCAGTAGAGGCATTTAAACCGAATGCGAATCAGATGATCGATGCAAATTATACACTGGGAACTGGTTTACCTTTGCGTGAGGTGAAAGAAGGAAATGATTTAGGATATCGTTCGAAGCTGATTGGTTCTGTTCACCAGGTTGAATTTCTTGTCACACCGCAGCATCAAGGGAAAAAAGTGAATATTAAATTCGATGAAGCAAAGATATATCCAGAAGGATTTGCAGCGTTTATCAACCTTGTCATGGATCAGGATTTGAAAATCATTAATAAAAAATTGATCGATAAGCAAATTTTAATACAGGATATTGGTGGGCTATCTACTGATATAGCGGTGATTAAAAACAGAACAGTGGATGATGATAAAGCGCAAGGGTTTAATTTAGGTGTATCGGAGTCACTGGAGACCATTCGCGAAGAAATTTTCACCAAACACGGCGTTGAGTTAGACAGTCGTCGCGACGTTGTGGATATTATCACGAGGAAGAATGACCGTAATCATATTATGGTTAAAGGAAGCAGAACCAGCGTCCATGAGACCACAGACAGAATTTTACTCGAGTTAGCCAAAAAGCAATATCGCCTACTCAGAAACGTTTGGCAGAAGAATTCTCAAACAGAAATTTGTTATTTTGTGGGCGGTGGATCGAATGTGTTAAAGGAATATATCAAAACGTTAAATAACAATTTAGACGGCTATAACATCGAATTTTTTGAAGATGAGAAGGAAAGCATTTGGATGATGGCCAATGCTTACTATAAGCTGATTGTTGAATTTATGAAGAAAACAAGTGACAAGGAAGAGAAAAAAGTCTCACAACAATCCTAAGGTGATAACATGAAAAACAATAAGCCGATTGAAAGAGGACAAACGATATCATTTCGAATTCCGTCCGATACACCTGACTATATTATCAAAGAGCTCCAGCGTTTAAAGGAAAAAGAGCGACGCAATTTTTCCAGTAAAATAGCGGAACTGGTGAAAAAAGGAGTGCAGGAAGGAAGTTCGAAGGAAAAGGAGACCATTACGGTCCCTTTGCCGAAGCAATTAACCAAAGCACAACGAAATTGGATCAAGCATGAGCATTCCGAGGCGTTGCTCGGAAATATTATGTATCAGCTATTAGAAGATCCGGTTCGCTCCACTTCTATACTGGCTGCTTTAAATAGTAAGGCAACCGATATTGATGAAGCTTTGTATTTACAAGAAGAACCTCCAGAGGAAACGCATAAGGAGGAGAAGATTTCCCAGGAAATAAATCAGAGTAAAGAAAAAGGTAAAGAGAAGACAGATGATTTAGAGGATATTGATTGGAACAAAGCCTTGAGCCATAACCGTGAAGCGGATGAAGGTGAGTCACAAGAACCGGAAGAAGACTTGAATGATTTATTAGGAAGTTTTCTCGATAGGATGAATAAATAATTTATAGGTCGCATCCTTGTAAAGTGAAAACATCATATTCTTTAGCACTAAAAAACGAGGTAAAACCTTTTAAGGGGTTGTACCTCGTTTTTTGCTTTCAAATACAAGTATATTTATTCGTTTTTGTTCGTGTCAGGTATTTAAGCGATCATTTACTTATTTCGTTAGTAAATCAACAGATAACTCTAAAGATTCTTTAGAGGCGATAGGGGAATAGGTAAACCACGGCTCCTGTTGAATCACATGAAAGTTTCCAGCTTCAACAGCATCAAGATTCTGCCATAAAGTACTGTTTTCTATGTCATTAAACATGCCACCTTCTTCACTTGTTTCAGGGCCATAGTTAAGCATGATGATATGATCACCAGCAAGCTCTGGCAGTTTTTCCATAGAGATTTCTTCATTGTTAAATTCAACAAACTCCGGATCATCCGCTATTTTTTCCTGTATATACGGTGGAGGCGTTAAACCTAGAGAACGATAAAAAATATGTCCGATATTTCTGCCACCGTAAACCCGTAAAATGTTTTTGTAGGTCATAAAAATACTGACTGTTTCATCTTCACCTATGACTCCATTTAACTGCTCCTGCGCTTCTTCTGATTTCTCTTTATAGTCAGCAATCCAAGCCTCTGCTTCATCTTCTTTACCGAGCACCTTGCCCACTTCTGTTAATTGGCCATAAACATCGACAGCATTAAAGGCAATGACAACCGTTGGGGCAATCTTGCTAAGCTGCTCAACTTCCTCCGGATTTGCAGTAATAATCAAATCTGGCTCTAATTCTAACACTTTCTCCACATTTACAGGGTTACCGATATCTACAACACCTTCTTGTTTTTCTTTCAAATAATTATTATCCAGTACGTGTGTAGCAGCCCCTACTGGTTTATGGCCAAGGGCGATCATGGCATCTAAGTATTGTGTCGTTACAATACGTTCTGGATTTTTAGGAATTTCAACTTCTACTCCAGTAGTGTCTGTGTATATTTTAGTTTCTGATTCTCCCTTTGCTTGACTCGTTTGATCGTCCTGCCCACACGCACTTATCAGCAACAGAAAAATTACCATAATGAACAAAGTTTTTAGTTGTTTCATGATTTGATCTCCTTTTTAATTATTAATTGGTTAATGCGTTGAGGACGTCTTCTATTTTTCTAGATTCTGCAATTGGACCATTTAGCATCCAATGGCGAGACGATACGGTGAAAATATTGTCATTCTTAGCTGCGGGAATACTTTGCCAAAGCGAGTCCTCTTTCAATTCTTCAAGCATTAGCAGCGCTTTTTCTGTATCTTCTTCATTTGCGAGAGAAGAACCAGCTGTCACAAATACATAATCTGCCTCTAAATAAGGTAATTTTTCAAGTGACATCACCATTCCCCATGCATCCTCTTCTTCTTGTTCCTGTAATTCTTTTACTAAATCCCCAGATTCTAGTCCTAAGTTATTCTCATATAGCAGACGAGTATAGGAGAAGCCCGGGAAGAGAATCTGTGCGTCTTTTGGAGTAGGCCTTATAAATGCTACAGTCTTACCTTCTCCAACTTCGGCAATAATTTTTTCTTTTGCTTCTTCGAGCTCTGTATGAAAGTTTGAGATTACTTGATCCGCTTTGTCTTCTTTACCAAAAACATTTGCGATTTTTTGTATGGAGGTTTCCCAATCTTCTCGATCTAAAGCAAGCGTTGGAGCAATATCAGTTAATTTGTCATAAAGGCCATCCGCACCCGCAGGAGCTGCATTGACTAAAATCAGATCTGGATCCTGTGCAAGGATCGCTTCAAAATTATAACTTGCTCCGGCTGTTTCGATTACTTCAGCACCGTAATCGATTAATTCATCATATAAATATTGTCCCTTTGTTGAAGTGGCTGCTTGAATTGGTGCTTCAAGGGATAACATCATATCCTCCAGACCTAAAACTACTACGCGCTCAGCGTCTTTAGGTATCTCTGTTTCACCTAATTCATGCTCTACAAGTTGAGTTTCTGCTTCTTCGTTTTTGCCATTATCTGAATTTGAGTCGGAGGACGCTTCTGTTTCAGTCTCCCCACTACAACCGACCAACGCTAATACAAATAACAAAACACCAAACAAAAAGTATAAAGATTTAATTTTTTTCACAGACTTACGCTCCTTCATCGTTTGAAAATAACTGTTGCTCTCCTCACGTTGACAATTTCATGTGCTTGGAAAATCTTTATGAAGGACTTTTGTACAGATGTTTGATTAATTCACGATTTTTTTCTTTGAATAAATCATTATGGGAGGAGACCCTTCCTCTGATAGTTGCATCTGGATCAAGATAAAGCTTCGCCTTATTAACGGCATTTCCAGCTTCCTGAAAAGCGCCTGCGATTAGCTTGAATTTCCCTTCATGATCGACAATATCGCCAGCAGCAAAAAGTCCAGGTACAGATGTTTCGCATGTAGGTGAAGCAGCTACACGACCTTCTTCTGTCAGCTTCACGTTCACACCACTTTGTGAAAGGAGTTCTGTATCACGTTCATAGCCATGATTAATGATGACTTCGTCCACTTCAATATCGAAGGTCGATCCATCGTCGTTGTTCTTCAATTGAACATTAGTAATCTGATTATGGTCTTCACCCGCAATTAATTTATGAATCGAGGTTTCAAGTAGTAGATCGACTGTGCTGTTTTCTAACTTTTTCACCTCAGCCTCGTGGCCTTTCAATGCCTCGTTTCGATAAGTAAGGTACACTTTTTTCGCAATAGGTTCGAGTTCATTTGCCCAATCAATGGCTACATTCCCACCACCTGAGATAAGTACTGTCTTATCTTGAAACTTAGATAAAGACGTGACAGTATAATTTAAATTGCTAACTTCAAAACGGCTCGCGCCTTCAAGGTCTAGTTTTGATGGGTTTATAATGCCGCCACCAACGGCCAAAATTACAGTCTTCGAAATGTGCTTCTCACCACTCGTTGTTTCAATAAGAAAAAGATCCTGATCGTCTTTTTCAATAGAAGTAACTTTTTGCCCTAGGACAACTTGTGGATCGAAGGTTTGTCCTTGCTGGACCATCTGTTCAATAAGCTTCGCCCCGGTAACTGGCGTCATACCACCTACATCCCAAATCAGTTTCTCGGGATAGACATGAACTTTTCCTCCTAAGAATGGTTGATACTCAATGATTTTGGTCTTCATCTCTCTCAATCCACTATAAAAAGCGGAAAAAAGTCCAGCTGGGCCACCACCAATGATGGTTACGTCATATATTTGCTCTGAATTCATATCATCTACTCCTCTTCATAATAGTAATAAAACGTTTATGCTTTTGATTTTGCTAGTAAATACAAGAAATAGGGGGCACCAATGACCGATACCACAATTCCTGCTGGTATTTCAGAGGGTTCAATTAACCAGCGACCAATTGTGTCTGCAGAAAGCAGTAATAATGCCCCTATGGCAGCAGAAGCAGGAATAACAAATTGATGTTTTCCACCTACTAACTGGCGGGCTAGGTGTGGGCCAATTAAGCCTACAAATCCAATTCCACCGCTTACTGCCACACTTGCGCCTGCTAATGCAACTGCTGCAGCAAGTAAAAGAAGTCGCTCCTTTTCAATATTCACCCCGAGTCCTGTCGCTGTGACCTCACCAAGGTTAAGTGTGTTTAACACACGAGCTTTTATGAATACATATGGAATCAAGATCAGTAGCCAAGGAAGTACGGAAAGAACAAACATCCAATTTGAGCCCCAGATACTACCTGCTAACCATACGGCAACAAATTGATAATTGTCTGGGGTTAAACGTAAGGTTAATATGATCATGGCAGCGCTAATCCCCGCAGCGATAGCAATCCCTGTCAATAATAATCTTGTTGGTGTAATTCCTTCTCCTCGTTTATAAGCAAGAGCGTAAATGACAGCAGCTGTCACTCCGGCGCCTACAAAAGCTAAAATTGGAAGAAATAGCACAGGTACATCGGACGTCGTAGGGAAAAAAGAAATAAACAGAACTACAGCTAAGCCTGCACCAGCATTAATCCCTAATATTCCTGGGTCTGCTAATGCATTGCCTGAAACTCCCTGCAACACGCAGCCAGACAGGGCGAGTCCGATTCCCACCAAGACTGAAATCACGATTCGTGGTAGACGAAACTCAAATAAAGTAAGATTTTGCTTCTCTGTTCCCATTCCAAGGAGTGTTTCAAGTAGCTCCATAGGGGAAAGTCGGATAAATCCAGTATTCATACTGATAATAAATGCGATAACGGTAAGCAAAAGAATAAGCAGTATCGTATAAATTTTGCGTTTTTGTCTCGATTGTTGGTACGTGGAAACGTATGGCTTATCAATCACAGTTCCTTTCCTCCTTTCCTAGTCAAATAAAGGAAGAAGGGAACACCGATGATGGCGATTAAAGCTCCAATCGGTGTTTCTTGTGGGGGATTAACCATTCTGGCTGCTAAGTCTGCAAGCACCACTAGTACTCCGCCCAAAACTGCTGAGCCTGGGATGATCCAGCGGTAATCATGTCCTACAATAAAACGGGTGATATGGGGAATAATTAGCCCCACAAATCCAACTGCCCCAACAACAGATACCGCTGCACCTGCCAAAATTAGAATAATAATTGTTCCAAAAAGTTTAATTTTTCCTGTTTGTTGACCAAGTCCCACTGCAACTTCATCGCCTAGACTAAGAAGTGTAATTGATTTTGATAAAACGATGGCCCCAAGAATTGCAAGTAAGACCCACGGCGCCATAATTTGAAGGTTTTCCCATTTAGTTCCTGAAACTCCACCTGCATTCCAAAAGGCTAAATCTTGTGCGATACGATGATAGATGGCAATCCCTTCACTTAGTGCAACAAGAAGTGCCGTAACAGCCGCACCTGCTAACACAAGTCGCATAGGGGTCAAGCCCCCTTTAGCTATCGACCCTATACCAAAAACAATCCCCGCACCAAGAGCTGCTCCAAGAAAAGCAAAAAGAATGAGATACATATAAGGAAGTCCAGGAAAAAAGGCAAAACATATAGCTAGCATAAAAGCTGCTCCAGCATTCAAACCTAATAGTCCTGGATCTGCTAGAGGGTTCCGTGTCATTCCTTGCATAATTGATCCTGAAACAGCGAGGCTTGCACCTACAAGTGCTGCACCAAGAACACGTGGAAGACGGGTTTCTTGAATAATTTGATGTGGGACAAGTGCGGAATCATATTGGAAGACAGCTGACCATACTGTCTTCACATCGATTTCTGCTGCTCCAATAGAAACGGATATCCCAATTGCAATAATCAATCCGATCATTCCACCAATTAAGATGAGTGTTCCTATGACCGGACGAGAGGTTAATCCCCTTTTCTTAACTTCTAATGATTGTTCAACGGAAGCTGACATCTATTTCACCCTGATTTTTTGTTTTCTTTTTGTAATGTGTGTTCAGATAATTTATGCAATGTATAAGATAGATAAATAGGATTAGCACTGTGTGGACAGACAGACATGGTTGCTTCAATATCAAAAATGGCTTTCAAATTAGAACGGGTCATTACTTTTTCAGGCGTTCCTTCTTCTACAATAGCTCCATTTCTCATGGCGATCAGGTTATGAGAAAACCTTGAAGCGTGATTGAGATCGTGGAGCACCATAACAATGGTTCTTCCTTCTTCTTCGTTCAATTTCTGGAGTAAGAATAATATTTCCAGTTGATGTGCTAAATCTAAGTATGTTGTTGGTTCATCTAGGATAAGTATGTCTGTATCTTGAGCGAGTGCCATCGCAATCCATACACGTTGTCGTTGCCCGCCTGATAAAGCTTCTACAGATCTGTCCCTCATCTCACTTAAGCCTGTAACTTCAATGGCCCAATTTATATGTTTGAGGTCATCCATTTTCAATGACCCAAAACCTTGCTGGTGAGGAAATCTCCCGTATGAAATTAGCTCAAAGACTGTAAGACCAGGAGGAGTATCAGACGATTGGGGTAGAATAGCCATTTTCTTCGCGATTTCTTTTGTCGGTAGCAGTTGAATCGATCTACCGTCTAAATACACGGTTCCCTTCCGTGTTTTCAATATCCTCGCGATAGCTTTTAATAAAGTAGATTTTCCACATCCATTTGCTCCAACGATTGTTGTTATTTTCTTCTCAGGTATTTCTACACTTAAATCATCAATGATCATAAGATTTGAATAGCCTACCTTCACTTGTTCAACAGCAAGACTAGACATAAAAAATCACCCCCTGTTTATATTGATAATGAGAATCAATATCAATTATACAATAATTAATTGGAATTACAACCTGATTTTGTTAATTTTCAAATTAACAATTGGAAATCTATAACCTATTTTTGTTTAAAAAGTGCTAGTTTTCCTATGCTATATCACACTTAAGGTCGGGGTATTTTTATCTAATATAAGCTTGCTAGAAATCAATAAAAATAATAATCTGTGGAGGGAAATCCTAATAAACACCAGAAGAAAAAGTCTTCTCAAGTAAGAGCGTTTTGTTTGTAGTACCGTCTGTTAAAGGCACTCAAGTCCCTAAATCATGTCTTAAGATAATTTATATTTGGAATTTCAGAATAGAGAGAGTAGTAGAGAAAAAAAGGAGAAAAATTAACATTGGCCTTTTTATGAAATAGCTATCTGAAAGGTGTATATACTATGTTTTTTACCGATTTAAATTCAATTAGTATTGTTCTTAGTAGAACCTTTGGTATACTAAGAGAAAAGTACCAATAAAAGGTAGTTTTTAATGCCCAGTCGAAAAAAACCACCTGTAAAAACAAGTGGCTTGTCCAAATAGATAAAATTTTCCATGTAAAAAGAAAAAAGCTAGGGGGGATAAGCGTGGCAAGTGAAACAATTTTAATTGTCGATGACGACATAGATATGCGCACAATACTTGAGCTCTATATGAAAGAGCAGGGCTATCGTGTGTTATCTGCTGCAGACGGATTAGAAGCATTAACGGTTGTGGAAAAAGGATTACCTGATCTTATTTTGTTAGATGTTATGATGCCTAATTTAGACGGCTTTGAATTTTGCCAGGAACTAAGAAAAATAACAGATATACCAATAATTTTCTTAAGCTCTAAGCAGGATGACATGGATAAAATACTTGGGCTTGGCGTTGGTGGAGATGATTATATTGAAAAAACAACCAGCAGCTCGGTGATCATGGCAAAAGTGAAAGCGCATATACGCAGATACAGAAACCTCACCGATAAAAGCAAGCAACAGAATGCTACAGAAAAAAAGCCAAGGTTAATTGAATATCCTGGATTGGTGATTAATCTAGATAGCGCTGTTGTGAAGCTAAATGACGAAACGTTACGCTTACCTGCGAAAGAGTTCCAAATATTATGTTTGTTAGCACAAAATCCTGAGAGAATCTTTAACGTCGAGAAGCTGTTCGAATTAATCTGGGATGAGAATAGTTTAGGAGATTACCGTACGGTCATGGTCCATATCAGTAATTTGAGAAAAAAATTAGAAACAGATACAAATCAAGCTAACTATATTGAAACAGTTCGTGGTATAGGCTATAAATTTAATCGAACCAAAACAGAATCCTCTTATTCTAGTGATTATTAAATAACGTAGCTTTCCCTTTAACTATTGTTCTTTTTTTGATTTAAAAATTCCCTTACCTGCTCTGTGGTTAAGCCTTGTAACTTGGCAGTAGCCATTAAGACTAACCATTCCTTATCTACTGCCTGTTTAGGACTGTAATTTTGTTCTTTTGAATCTAGCATTTGTACTTCCCCCTTTACTCAACATATAAAGCATAACTTATTAAATTAAAATAACGTTTAAGTATAGTTTAAATTAACTTAAAATTTAGATAATTTAGGATGATGGAGAATGCAAAATTTTTCAAACTATCAACGAACCGATACGATTATCACTTCAAGCTCATGGATGTTGTATAAAGCAGTGTCTTCTTTTGATAAGGAAGCTGTGTTAATAAAGACGAGTAACAGCCAAGCCTTAGCTCAAGCTAAAGCTGAATTAATACATGAGTATTATACACTTTCCGAAGTAGATCTATATGGGGTACTTAAGCCTGTTGCTTTAGAAAAAAATAAAGAACAGCCTTATTTGATCATGGAGTATTTTCAAGGAGAGCAATTTACTAGTTGGTTAAGAAGAAATCAAAATTTCGACATTCACACATTTTTAAAAACAGCGGTAAAATTAACCTCTATTCTTTTTTCTGTACATCAAAAAAACATTATTCATAAATCGATTATGCCTGATCATATATTGTATGATCCCAACACAGACCAATTTAGATTAACAGGGTTTCACCAATCCACCACCCTTTCAAAAGAAATGCCACAAGCAGATATCACCCCATATCAGATAGAAGAAGTAGCTTATGTGTCACCGGAGCAAACAGGTAGAATGAATCGTCCAATTGATTATCGTACAGATTTATATTCATTAGGTGTGCTATTCTATCAAATCGCAACAGGTCACGTGCCATTTGCTATGGAGGATCCGGCAGAGGTGATCCATGCACATCTGGCTCAAACGGCCGTCCCTCCTCACAAGGTGAACCCGGCTGTTCCTGAAGTAATCTCCAACATTATTATGAAGCTGCTTGCCAAAATACCAGAACAACGGTATCAAAGTACAAATGGATTAAAAAAGGATTTAGAGAAGTGCTTTCACCATTTTCATGTAAACGCTGAGGTGGAGTCATTTGTACTAGGGGAATTTGATACAAATCCTGGGCTAGAAAAACCGAATAAACTTTATGGAAGAGATCAGGAGCTAGAGCAGCTTATTAGAAAATTCGATCATATCCAGTACGGTTCACCTGCGCTTGTTTTGATCCCAGGGCCATCTGGAATTGGTAAAACAGCGCTGGTTCGTAGCTTGTATCAACCATTATTAAAGAAAAAAGGCTATTTTATTACAGGAAAATTTGTTCAATTTCAAAAACACATCCCCTACGCACCCATTATTGAAGCATTCAGGTCATTAATCAGACAGGTGTTAACTGAAGACGCGGACCGGATAAAGGCTTGGCAGGATAAACTAAGCGCATCTCTTTCTGATAATGCGTGGGTAATCGGCAATTTTATACCTGAAATCGAGTGGTTGCTTGGGAAGCAGGAACAAGGGCCAGATATACCGCCACAGGGTGTTCATAATCGGTTTTTATTAGCAGTCAGAAAATTTGTGGATGTGTTTGCGACCGAGAATCATCCTCTGATCTTATTTATCGACGATTTACAATGGGCAGATAACGCGACGCTTGATGTGATGAACCACCTTTTAACAAACCCATACAAACGAAATTTACTCATCATAGGCGCATACCGTGATAATGAGGTGTCGATTGGGCATCCATTTGAGTTGTTTTTAAATCAATTAAAAAATCGAGAGGTACCAGTTTCTCAGATTCCAGTCTCCCCTTTAACAAAGAACTATATCGAACAATGGGTGAAGGAAATACTTGATTTAGAAGCGGAAACCTCTAAATCACTAGTAGAGTTAATCTACCGAATTACAAGAGGTAATCCATTTTTTATTATTCAACTATTGCAATTATTGAATCAGGAAAAAATAATTAGCTTTGATTTAAGTATCGCAACGTGGCAAGTGAATTTAACAGCCTTAAAGCAAATCCCTATGACGGATTCGATGATTGATTTTATTATCAAGCAAGTCAATAAACTTCCTGAGAAAACGATCAAGCGTTTACAGCTGGCAGCTTGTATCGGAAGCCAATTTAACCTTACCCTATTAGCAACAATTGCTGGGGAAGATTATGTAGAAACGTCCAATTCATTATGGCATGGGTTAGAAGAAGGGGTTATTCTGCCAATGGATGCCCGCTATAAATGGGTTTATCCGAATGAGAACGAAAGCCTTTTAAATGATAGTCCACCAAGCTATCGCTTTTTGCATGATAAAATTCAACAGGCACTCTATACCTCGATGACAGTTGGAGAAAGAGAAGAAAGTCATTTGAGGATTGCGGAGGAATTAATCCATCATTACACTGAAGAGGAAATAGAGGATCATATTTTTCAGGTCGTCAACCATTTTAATCTTTGCCAAGATAGATTAAATAAAGAGCAAAAAAGGGATTTGATCAAGTGGAACCGGATGGCGGGGGAGAAGGCAAAGCGAGCAGCAGCGTTTGAATCCGCATGGACTTTTTTCGCGAAGGCTTTCGGGCTACTTCCTGAAAATAAATGGCAGGTAGATTATAAAGAGACATTTAATGTTATGGCTGGGTACGGGGAAGCTTTGTATCTTAATCAACACTTTGAACAAGCGGAGAACATTTTTGAAGAAATATTAACACATGCTGAGACTAAACAAGAGAAGCTGTATATTTATAATTTGAAAATCACCGTGTACACTCATATTCATGAAGTGGAAAAAGCGACCATCTCAGGTCTTGCCGGACTACGATTATTTGGAATTGAAATAAATAATAAACCAAATAAATTGGTGGTTGCGAGAGAATACCTTTTAACAAAGCTTGCGCTAGGAAAAAAGAGTGGGGAAGATTTATTAAATATTCCGCCTGTCACAGATAAAGATCAGCAAATCATTATGCGAACATTCATTAATACAAATGCGCCAACCTATCATGTTGATCAAAACTTAGCGACGATAATAATGCTGCGCGCACTGCGCTTAACTTTAAAATATGGCGATTTAGATTTATCTGCTTTAGTCTATAATAATTACGCGCTCACACTAAGTGCTGGATTTGGAGACTACGAGGGAAGCAATCAATTTGGCAGGCTTGCAATAAAACATGCAGAAAGATCTGGAGATAAGGCATTACAGGCGCGTGTTTACTTTGTATTTGGTTCTTTTGTGAATCATTGGAAGAAGCATATTCGTTATAATTTAGAATATTTAGAGCGCTCCCAGCAGCTTTCTATTGAAAACGGAAACTTATATTTAGCGGGTGCATCGGGTGCATTTATCGGTTTGACGCTTCTTATAAAAGGCGACAATTTAGAGCAGGTGGAAGAGGGTATAAGAAGACAAGTAACCTTTGCGAAGAAGAATGAGTATGCGATTAGTGATGATTTTTTAACGGAGCTATTAGATTGGATTGCCATACTTTCTACGTCAGAAAAAACACCTACATGGGAATTTACTGAGTTTACCGATGATAAGTCAGCGACTATTATGCATAAGACGATTCGCCTGCAGATGGCATACTTCTTTAATAATCGCCCTGTTGCGCTATCACTGATGGAGGAATTGGAGCCACTTGTCGATAACACGATGGTATTAGTTGTTGCACCAGAGTACTTTTTCTATCATGCGTTATGGGTAACGAAGCTAATAAAAGATGGCGAGCTTTCTAAAAAAGAAGGCTTTAAGAAACTGAAAAAGGATCTTACGAAGCTTGAGAAATGGGCGAAACATTCTCCAAGTAATTATTTGCATAAATATTTACTGATTTTAGCTGAAAAGGAACAGCTTATTGGAAAGGATTCGGCAGCAACAGAACATTATCATCAGGCTATTGAAGCGGCTGAAAAAAATGAGTTTCTCCAAGATCTAGCACTTAGCAATCATTGTGCTGCGAACTTTTATTTAGACCGACAGCTTCCGAAAACAGCGAAATCTTATATGACCGAAGCCTATAACGGTTATCTGAATTGGGGTTCAGTGCGTCTGGCAGATCAAATTAAAGCGACGCATCCAGAGCTATTGCTAGAAACCAAGCAGAGTGTGGTAAATAATGGTGCTACAACAGAAAGCTTGGATACAAAAGCAATTTTTGAAGCGGCGCGTATTATTTCAAGTGAAGTGGTATTAAATAAATTAATTAGTCGCTTAATGGATATCGTTTTAACCTATGCAGGTGCTGAACATACTTCCTTTTTGTTGTATCATGATGAAAAACTTGAGGTGGTCTCCTATAATCACATCGATAGAAATGTAGAAATATACAAGGAGGCTAAGACCGTCGATAAGCATACACGCGTTTCATCAGCGATTGTACGTTATGTTATGAATAGCAGGGAGGCGGTTGTTTTAGATCATGCATCAGAAAACGGCGCTTTTACGGAAGATGTTTATATTCAAGAGACAGATGCTAAATCAGTGTTATGTCTACCGATTATCTATCAGGATAAGCTAGTCGCTTGTTTGTATATGGAAAATAATAAATCCACCCATGTATTCACACGGGAACGATTAAATATTTTAAGATTAATAGCTTCTCAAGCAGCGGTATCGATTGAAAATGCCTATTTGTATGCAGACTTGGAGGAAAAGGTAAGCAAACGGACCGATTTACTAAATGATGCGAATCAACGACTAACAACGGTTAACCAAGAATTGACCAATTCCAAAGAACGAATGAAGCATTTACTATCGAATGTTTCCCATGATTTACAGTCTCCAGTGGCAGTGGTTCAGGGCTACGTCGGTGCTATCCTTGATGGATTAGTAGAAGACCCTAGCAAACAGCAAGAATATTTAACTATCATTAATAATCGAATGGGTGGGTTGAACAAGCTGATCAAGGATTTGTTTGATTTATCTAAGCTAGAGTCAGGAAATATGAATTTTTCAATGGAAGCTATTCCAGTTAATCAGTTGTTTGAGCACTTTTGCTCGATGTTTGCACTTGAGATTAAGGAAGCGGGACTTGAATTCATACGAAAGTTTGATGAAGATCAAGCGGAAGAATTTCCGTTAGTGGAAGTAGATGTTACACGACTGGAACAGGTCATGACGAATTTAATTTCGAATGCCATTAAACATACCAAAAAAGGTGCGATTGAAATAGGCTTAACGATCTCTAAGTCACAGGGAGCAATTTTCTCGATTCGTGATGAGGGATCAGGAATCTCCCATGCAGATATTCCTTATGTATTTGATCGGTATTATACAAAAAGCGACCATCAAGGAAATGGACTTGGACTTGCTATTAGTAAAGAAATCGTCAACTTTCATATGGGTGATTTTTGGGTCGAAAGTAAAGAGAAACAAGGTACAATTTTTCAGTTTTCTATTCCCGTTTATTCTGTTGGTGTACCTGAAAGTGTTCGATAAAATTTATAGAGATGCGCTACTTAGATAGTTCACTAGAAAAATAGTGAACTATTTATTTTTAAAAATAAATGGAAGAAATATGTTAAAATAATGCTAGAAATTGTGAAAAGTTCTTTTAATAAAGCACGGAACAAAGATAATGTAACTATTTAAAATATGTATTGTCGATTCGCAACTATATACAAGGGAGGATATTATGAAAAAAGTTCTTTTAGCTATTTTCTTAATAGGAATGTTAGTAGGTTGTTCAGACGCAGCAGATCCAATTGCTGAAGAAGCCTGGGAAATTACTCCGACGTTTACAGTAGAAGGTGAAGAACGCGAAATCGTATTTAGAGGATTTAAAAATGAGGTGGCTTTTATGGACGGAATGGATTTCACCAAGGGTGAGGAATATAAAACAAGATGGTTTTTCTGGGGAGAGGAATTAGAGGAAGTTAATAAGGGAAGCTTTACACTGGTTGGAAATCATCAAGAAACAGGAGAAGAAGTAACGCTAGTTGAATCCACTGCTTGGGAGTTACTCAATCCTACATATAAAGAAACTGCAACAAAAACTATTTTAGGTGCGCAATCTTCTCAGCATACAGTCTTTTCTCTTCCGACTGCTGGATTATGGCGTTTAGATGCTTATATTGGAGATAAGCTTTATGGAAATATTGTGATTGAAGTAAAAGAAGGATAATGAAACTATAGCTGAATAAAAGAAGCATGAATGTTCATGATGTTTTAATAAACAATAACATTGTTGGAATTTCATATGAAAAGCACCACCAACTTTTAGAGGGGTTCTAAAATTGGCGGTGCTTCTTTAGCTTTTGTGACGTTATACAGTAGTGTTACGTTGTGCTTTTCTTCTTTTTATGAGTAAGAATCCTGCACCTATTACAAGCATAAATAAACCTGCTAATAAATAATTGAATGTACTTGTAGCTGTATCAGGTAAAATTTGTTCGTCAGATGCTACCGGTGCTTCACTACTTACTTCAGTTTCCTCTGTTTCCAATACGGTAAAGGTACTGAAGTGATTTGTTTGTCCTGTCACAACTCCGTCTTTGTATTCTCCACCGATTAGTTCCCAATTCTTCGTATCCGGATTCCAATAGAAGATTTTTGCGAGATCGGCATTTTTCATTTTACTTTCATCAATGTTAAAGGAAAGAGTAACATTTTCATCAAATTTGCTTATTTCTTGATCACCTTGCATAATTTTAAAGTCATAAACAGCACTTAATGCTTCTGCTATATCTTTCATCTTTTCAAATTCGATAACGACCGCTTCATCACCATTTGTAAAAATAGAGGCGGGAAGCTGTATGCTAACATCTTTTAAAAGAATGTTTATGGTAGCATTTTTCTCTTTCAGCTGTTTTACCTGCTCTTTCGTTAAAGAAATGTTTATAGAAGCATCCTGCTTGCTAACATCAATGAGTAATTCGCCGTCTACTTCCACTTTGTCAATCGTGCCGTCTTTGATTGATGCTTGATTTTCTTTGACGGAGACTTTAGCTTTGACTGCTTTTGATTTGTCAGAGTCTGAATTTTCGTCTTTAGGCTTTTCTTCCTTAGGTTCTTCTTCATCTGGGCTTTCTGTATCTGGCTCTTCTGGTTCAGCTTCTTCCTCCGCAGCCTGTAAAAGCGTCAGCTCTCCAAACACGGAAGTATCCTGGTATCCAGCCCCAGTAGTATCATTCCATGTGGCAGCACTCTGGCGGGACCCATCTTTTGCGTCATTAATTTGGACGTCAAATCCAACCTTTGTATTGCTTTCTGGACTAATGGTCTTAAATGGAATCTTCATCTCAACCGTATAGCCATTCGCCGACTTATATGTTGCAGACTCAAATCCTTCTGAAATACTTGCAGGGTTGAAGGAGGTTTCATTATCAAAATTAACTCTGTACTGTCCATCTTCATCTTCATAGAAGGAAGTTTTCGCATTATTCTCATCCACAAACACTTCAACGGAATCTTGCTCCCAAGCATTCTCATTTGTTTTATCAAGGTCGGAATCACTCACCTGGATTAATACATATAAATTTTCATTGTCCCATAGCGTTTTCGCTGTTCCGTTTGCACCCTGCCAAGCTGTTTGGTAACGATTAATCGGAAGTTCAGTGGCGTCACTCCAGATGCCATCGATAGATCCATCAATTTCAGGGGTTCCAAATACAGCTGATCCTTGATTTGCCTCATTTTCAGTCGGTTCATGCTCTGCAATAAAGGCATCTGGGTCGATGACAGCGTAATAGGCAGGTTTTGCTTGTAGATCGTTATCAAATAATAATGGGCTTTGTTCTGCTCTCCAGCTTGTCGCGTCATTTAATCCCCATAAAGTTACACGAGAGATATGCTCTGCGTGCTCTTTGTAGAGATTAAACAATTGAGCGTATAAGTATCCTTGTGCATTCGCTTGTTGTTCAGTAAGCTCATTATCACTACCTGCGGTTATATCTAATTCTGTCACACCAACTTCGACACCAAGAGAAATAAATTTCTCCATTGATCGTCTTACATTTTCTGGACTTGTATTTAAGTTGTAGTGTGCTTGCATTCCTATTCCTTCAATAAGAAGTGCACCATCATTTTCTGCTCCATAATTTTGATTGATTTCTTTTACCATTTGATAAATGGCTTCTGCTTTGTTTTGGTTATCATCATTGTAATCATTATAGTAAAGCTTAATATCCCAGCCATTTTCGTTAATTACCTCTTTAGCTGCCAGAAAGGCTTGTTCAATATAATCTTCACCAATTGCTTTATACCATCCAGACTGACGTAAAGATGCTTTCCAGTCTGAAGGGTTTGATGGGTTGTCATTCATCGCTTCGTTTACTACATCCCAAGAAATCACACGTGGACCGAAATGCTCTACCGTAGTTTTGACATGAGTTTTCAAGTTTTGCAGTGCTTCCTCACGGCTTAAAGGATCCCCGTTTTCGTCAGAATGTAGCCATTCGTCTGACTGCTGGTGCCAAATAAGTACATGGCCATGAATGTCTAAGCCTTCTGCAGCCGCTTTATTTACTAGCTCATCTTCAGCGGTGAAATCAAATTCTCTGTCGTCGTTATAAGCATAACCTGGCTTCATCGCATTTTCCGCTGTCACTAAGTTATGATGCATATTTAGAAGCTCAAGCCTTGTTCCTTCTAGTTCAGCATTAGAAATAGCATTTCCAATTAGAAAGTAGTCTTTGTATACGTCTTTAATTGGAGCTAACTCCTTCTCAATTTCTACGTCACCAGTACCAGTAGGCTCAAACGAGATATCATCAATATAGAATGAAGCGGTACTGTTATTGGAGCTTTCTACGTAAATGCTTAAATTTCCGTCTCCTAAACTACTATAGCGGTAGGTTCCTTCAAGCTGAACCCAACCGTCTTCGGTACTAATTGTTTTTCCTTGAATATTATTGTAACTAGCACTGTCCCCTTGGCCAACCTGTGTGGATAATTGCAGCTGTGAAGTCTCAGGTGCAATTAATTTAACCCAAGCAGAAATGGTGTATTCTTGTCCTTCCTCTACATAGGCTGCAACGTCCATCATGGGACCGTGCCAAGTATCTGTTCTATCTTCTACTTTTAGTGCATAAGAACCGTCATCGGTATGATTTGCTTCGTCCGTGACAGTAAGGGTTTCCGTTCCAGCCCTGCCTTCGAATGCTCCTTGTGATTGATCTTCAAAGGTAATCGTAGAAAGGGATTCAGCAGGAGGTGTAGGTTCTGCGTCTTCCTCGGACTCATCTGGGTCAACAGGATCTACCGGCTCTTCTTCGTTGTCCTCAGGAGTTGCCGCTTCGGTGATTAGGATGTCGCCGATATAAAATGGAACTGTTGTGGCAGCATCGTTGGATTGAATACGAAGGGCTCGGTCCGCACTCGTATCCACCGTATATTCACCTGTTAAAGTGAAGCTTTCTCCAGCTGTTAAATCTGCAGCCACATATAAACCATTATAGCTATCTACATTTTGAAGTAATGCTTGGGAGCCATCTGGGGTAGTTGTTGAATCATCGATATAACCGTTGATCGTAATCGTATAGGTTTTACCATTTTCCATACTGGCATCAGAAAAATTAATATCAATTCCATCATAATTATTTGTTCTATTACTTACGTGTACCGCTTCTCCATCATCGTTTCCTTCAAAAATGAGATCAGACACATGATCAAGCTGTGCATTTCCAGCTTGAGTAGCTATCCCTAATCCACCATCAAATGTTTCGTGAAAAACGATATTTGATTCGGGAGTTTCCTCCACGGTTTCTTCAGGCTCTGACTCTGGTGCGGGTCCGCCAACCCAGGTAGCAATTTCTTCTAGTGTTGTATCCATCATGATATAATGTCTTCCCATCGCATAATCACTACCATTTGGATACCCTACTTTAAAGGCGTACTTGATACCATTTTCTTCATTCGCTAATTCTGCATCAGCGTTGTATGTCCCATAAGGGTAAGCCATTAATAGAGGATCTTTATTCGTATGTGATTTTAAAAATTCATTTGCTGCTGCAATTTCTTCGTCAGCTTGTGCCTTTGTAAGCGAATCATTCCACACATTATCTTCATCGTGCGTTTTTGAATGATTCTCTAAACTAACATTCGGTTCATTTAGTAAGCTTTTAAACTGCTCTAAAGACATACTATAATCGTCGCCGATCCAATCACTGACAACAAAAAGTACAGATTTCATGTTGTATTGGTTTAATATTGGAAGTATATGATCTATGAAGTCAGGTGTTGCATCATCAAAGGTTAACAGAATTGGATTCTCAGGAGCTGCTTCTGTTCCTTCCATGATATTGACATATTCTTCAGCTGATAATGTGTTATAGCCATTGTCATGGAGATACTGCATTGTTTTTTCGAACTTCTCAATAGAAGTATCTGTCCATTCGTTCGTAGGATTTTCGAGCACTCTGTGATACAGAAGAACAGGAATATCCGCTTCCGTTTCCGCTTCTGCAATTGATGTTACCGGTCTTGCTGGGATCACCAAAATTGCTACTAGAAGTAAAGAAAGTACTTTTTTTAAATTGCTCATTCTTTTCATTCCTCCATACGTATTTTAATATAAAGCGCTTACAATCCTCCTTTCCATAAAACAGTTTAGCGTGTCTTATAAAAACACTTAACCCTTCAAACTAAAGGCTTTACTTTATAAATTAAAGGTATTTTAATTCTTTAATTTAAAATAAGAGGGTAGTTTAATGAGAAAATACTGCGAAAAAAGGTGTTAGAGCAAAGCACTCTATCTTTCCTAAAAAGTGTATTCGTTCAGAGAAATGCGAAACGTATAAGTGGGAAAAATGCCTAAAGTTTACTTCGCCTTTAAATTCCTCGTAACTGTTAATTAACTTTCAACTATACTATAATAGTAGGTACATATTTTAATTTAAAAAGTATAGTGCTAAACTATGAAAAGGTAATCATTCATCCAGATTAGATAGACGGCAAGATATTTCCTTGAGCATTTAGAAAGCAAGTGGAGATATCTACATCTTTTCTGCAAATCTAGGGGATAAGGAAGGTCAATATGAGCAACGATCAAAATAAAACTGATGTTATATTAATAGGTGCGGGAATTATGAGTGCGACGTTGGGGTCAATGTTGAGAGAATTAGAGCCAGACTGGAATATCAAGGTTTTTGAAAGGTTAGAAGGTGCTGGAAAAGAGAGCTCTAATGAGTGGAATAATGCAGGCACAGGGCATTCCTCTTTATGTGAGCTTAATTATACGAATGAAAAAGCTGATGGAACGATGGATATTACGAAGGCGATTAAAGTGAACGAGGAATACCAGATATCGAAGCAATTCTGGGCTTACCTTGTTAATAGAAATTTACTTACAAATCCACGTGACTTTATCATGCCGCTTCCGCATATGAGCTTTGTATGGGGTGACGATAATGTAGCGTTTTTGAAAAAGCGCTTTGATGCATTACTTGCGCATCCACTTTTTATTGGGATGGAATATTCAGATGATCCGAAGCAATTAGAAGAGTGGATTCCACTTATGATGAAGGATCGAGAAAATAAACAATCGCTTGCTGCTACTAAAATTGACACAGGTACAGATGTGAATTTTGGTGCGCTTACGCGTAAATTATTTGATCATTTAGAAGCTGAGCAAGTAGATGTGCACTATAAACATAATGTAGATAATCTATCACGTACAAATGATGGTTGGGACGTGAAGGTTCGTAATCTAGCTACAGGAAAAGCCGAGCATCATGAGGCCAAATTTGTATTTATCGGCAGTGGAGGCGGAAGTCTACATTTACTTCAGAAATCTGGCATTCCTGAAGGTAAAGGTGTGGGTGGCTTCCCTGTAAGTGGGCTATTTATGGTTTGTGAGAACCCAGAGATCGTAGAGCAGCATCATGCAAAGGTATACGGAAAAGCTCCTGTTGGCGCACCACCAATGTCTGTGCCACATTTAGACACCAGACTAATCGATAAAAAGGAATCATTATTCTTCGGTCCATTTGCCGGATTTTCCCCAAAATTTTTGAAAACGGGTAAAATGACTGATTTATTAACTTCTGTAAAAATGGATAACCTTTTAACAATGTTATCTGCCGGTGCGAAGAATATGTCCTTAACAAAATATTTGATTAACCAAGTAATGCTATCCAAAGAGCAACGCATGGAAGCTTTAAGGGAATTTGTTCCGAACGCAAAAAGTGATGATTGGAAATTAGTTGTCGCTGGTCAACGGGTTCAAGTAATCCGAGACACAGATGAAGGTAAAGGCACGCTTAAGTTTGGAACAGAGGTAGTTAGTTCTGATGATGGATCGATTGCAGCTTTACTAGGAGCGTCACCTGGAGCTTCTACAGCAGTTTCTGTCATGCTTGAGGTACTAGCGAAATGTTACCCAGATCATATTCAAAAATGGGAGCCGAAGTTAAAGGAAATGATTCCTTCTTATGGTGTCCCGTTATCGGAAAACCCTGAATTAATTAATGAAATTCACCGGACTACGGCAGAATCGCTGAACTTAGATCCGGCTGAATAATTATTATTAAACAATGTAGATACACGATGTAACCATTATAAAAACCCTATTCCCCTTTGATATTAGCAACTCATGCTAATTTTAAAAAGGAAATAGGGTTTTCTTATTGATCGTTTGTTTTATTTGCAAAGGCTTCTGGAATCATCGTAAAGCCATCAACAACTGTTTCTTCTTCTACTTCAATCATCAAGTATCTTCTGCCATCAAATTGAATTTGCTTTACATGTCTTAAATCTTCCGGACTTACGGCGATATTGGCAACCTTTGTATTGATTTTAATTGATTTTGTTTTATACTTCGGGACAATGTTTCTCGCTTTTAATTCATATTTATCATTATCAATCACATTTTGAAATGCAGTTTGAATCTTTTCTGTACTAACTTCTTCCACACCACTTACTTTTAATACTTGTTCTACATCTTTATAGTCAAGTTTTTGTGAATCTTCTTCTTCATTATCTTCCACTACTCGGTTAATTTCCTCATATACATTCGCAAGAGTAGAGGTGTTTAATTGGTGGCCAACTGCATCTCTTACAATTTCCTCAAAAATGATTTTATCTTCTTTTGCAGTCATCGTTTCCTCTGCATTTAATACTTCTTCTATAAACGCGGTATCTGTTTCATTGGCTTTTCCTGCTGAATATAAAATGTGATTTACATCCGCTGAATTGTCCGTAAAACAAGGGAATAAAAATCCTCCAATTGGTGCATTAAGGTTGATGACAGGATCAACAACTACATTGTATTTAAATTGCTTTTCAACATAATCAAAATGTAATTCTTTTTTGGGGTCCTGCGTTTTATTCATACTGCAAAGAATAAAGGAATGGGAATAAACCGAGTCCCGATCACTTTCTTCCGTTTCCTCGTTACTTCTTTTCATCGGTTTTAAATACTCACCTCTGATAAAGGTAACAACGATATCCATTTCATACACTTTATCTTGTAGCATTTTTTCCACCATTAAAAGCATCTGTTCTTTCCAGCTATCAGAGTCACTGCTAAGTAACCCTTTATGTAAAATAAGCTGGGTAGGGTTTTCCACTTCCGTTTGAAATTTTAATTCAAATAATTTTTCATCAAGGGTACCTGTTAGAACCTTTTTAAAGTTATTCATAAATAACTCCTGCTCATCTGGATCTAGCATGTCAAATACCTTACTTTCCTGATGATAAATTTCACTGGATTCCTTCATGATATATACATTAAAAATCTCTGTTATCTTTAATAAATCATTATCTAACTTAAACTGTTTTCTGATATTTGCTATGTCTTTTTTATTCATTTATCTCACTCCCACATTGTTAGATGATACCATAAATAGCGGGAATAAATCTGATGAAAAGGTTTATTTTTATGTATTTTTAATGGATTTCTCTAAGAATAACTTTATAAGAGTTCAATATTTTTATAAATACAACAGCCTATTAAAACTCCAAGGAAAGTCAAGATCATAATAAAACACTCTGAGCATTGAAATGAAAATAATTTTTGGAGGAAATTTAATTGTGTTATAATTTGTATTTAATCCCATATATAGAAAAATAAGGATGATCGGTCCACTTAGATCCTATTGCTTAATCAAATGATTGCCCCGATAACCGTTACTTTACCTATATATTTATATGGGGTTAGAGTTCCTACTAAATTTCTGTCTATTCCGTTTCCATACAGGAGGAGAAAAATGTGAATCAAACGATTGAATACTTTAAATATTTTAATAAAGAAAATCTCGCGAATAAAATGACGGGCTTTTATACACTTATCATTCCAATAGCATTTATGTTGTTCACTAATTATAGTTGGATTAATGAAACACCTGATTACTATATGAGTATTGTATCAGCTTTTTGGACGTTTATCATTTTGTTATCGATTTTTAGTGGATATGGAATTGCCTTATTAATTAATAGAGAGAATGGGTTTTTAAAGGTTTTTTCATTTATTTCTGGTTCTAAGACACCAATAATTATTGGGAAAATGTTTTCTCAAATCTTGTATTTATTTGTTGTTCTATTCGTATTTACGGTTACTATAGGTTTCCTATTTCAATTAAATGTTTTTTTGTTAACTATTAATGTAATATTATTGGCAGCCGTCATAAGCGTACCCTTGTCTTTTCTAGCTTTAGTGATACCTACTCTATCAGTTCGACAAGAAACAATAGCTCCGGCTTTTATGTTAGTTATTGTGCTTTTAGTAAATACAGTAACCTTCGATTTCCAATCGAGTGTTATCAATACTATTTTTACTATTATTAATCCAGCTGCTTTAACCTATGATTTATCACTATTAATAAGCGATGTGGTGTGGAACGCTAGCTTCGATATAAATCAAGGGATTGTCATATTGATTGGTATTGTAATTTATATAGGAATAGGGTTATTAATAATTAACCGTGTTGGTGTTACTTCGCTAACACAAAGATAATTGCCAGAAAGGGTGTTTTTGTGAAACTGCAGGAAGTTAATTATCAATATAAAAAAAGTCCAGAAAAGGCATTGGAAAATTTAAGTTTGACGTTTTCAAAAGGAAAACTAAATATTATTTTAGGGGAAAATGGTGCAGGGAAAACCACATTGTTCGATTTGATTTCTGGTGCTTTAAAGAGACCAAGTGGATTTTTCAATATGCTCCCACAGGAGGATATTTGCTATCAGCAACAAACCTTTAGTATTCCTATGACTCTTAAGGGAGATGACTACGTAAAACTCTTTTTAAATACAGAAAGGAAAAAAGAAACTACTGCTGTCGAAAAAATGAAAAATAATTTGAATGATAATGATTATGAAAAGCTGAATCGGTTACGGAAAATGAGAATGGGTGACATGTCAGTAGGAGAAAGAAGATGGTTATTAGTTCGTACTATTTGTTTGCTAGATAGAAAGTTACATATTTTTGATGAACCCACTGCAGGTTTGGATCCCAACGCTAGAGAAGAAGTAATGCGGACAATTAATTCAATGGTAGATAAGGATAGATATGTATTAATGTCTACTCACATTTTACATGAATTGGAAAATGTAGATTGCGATATTTTCTTTATTAATAAGGGTGAATTGATTTTTCAAGGGTCTTATCAAGAATTTGTAGCAGAAGATAAAGACCGTAATCCGAATAAAGCTTTCCAAAATTTACTGGTGAACAAAGGGGCTTCTAATCATGGATAAAAGCATAATTACTCCCACACTACTTTTTTGTCAGCATAACCTCCAAATAACTTATGGTAGGGACAGTCTCACATACATTCCAAAAGAAAAAAGGTATGCTAATTGACCATTACTTTCAATAGGAGTATCCCACCTATGCTCGGCTATTCTACATCATAAGAAGTTGATTTTTATATAGAAATGAAAACATAATTAAGAAGCTTTAATAGATTTAAAACTTATGATTAATACCATTTATACAGTTTAAGGAGGTTGTTTGCTCATTAATTCCATAAATATTTCAGTAATAATTATTGTTGGATTAGTTTTAGGTGCTCTAATTGATAAATTAATTAGAAAATGGATGAAGGTGGATGATAAAGATAATCCAGACTATTTAAATTCCTTTCACAAAAGGGGCAGTATATTTATACTGGCTTTATATTTAATTATTTGGCGTTTCTTTTTTGAAGATAATGAGCTAATTGTGACAATTATTTTTTTCTATATTTTTATAGGTTTTACCATTTATACAGAATGGAAACATTTAGAAGATCCAAAGGTGTATAAGGCATCTATCCTATCTGCATTAATTATAGGTGTATTGATATTAGTAATTTATTGTGTAGTTAGTTGGTTCATTTAAATAGTCCTCAAAACTCATAATGACATCGCTCCTAAAAATCAGCTGAAATTATTCTGAGTGTATATACAAAATCATCTTTAAATCCACTCTTTTCCATGATCACGAATGAAGTCAATATCATGTTGATAATGTTCAAGATGTCCTTCATCTATCATGGTTTGAAATGCAATGTCACCGTCACTTGCTTTTCTTTTAATCGTTTTACATAACCCTTCTAATCGTAGCAATACGATATCTAAATAATCCTTTTCTTTAGACATGCCATAAGAATCAAAAAACAAATTTACTCTTTGTTTTATCCGATTGGCATCTTTGGAATTATAGTAAATTTTCTTACCTGTTTCGGAAAGATAAAATCTACTTAAGGGAACGCATGTGTATAAGGTATAGGCTATGTCCCAAAGTCTTGGGCCTGGTCCTGTAACGTCAAAATCAATAATACCTACAGGTCTTTTGTTACTGAAAATTATATTGTACCTAGCAAAGTCATTATGACATAATACTTCAATATTATCTGGCGTATTATCTATTGGTTTCCATTCATCTGTTATGGAGAAATCACTCACAGCATCATGGTAAAGACGGAGCATCTTTGCTATTTCTTTCAAACTATCATTAGACCACATATAATCTTTTAATGGATCATTCCCAGCTTCTCCATCAATAAATGATAATATTTCTCTTCCTTTTTCATCAATACCTAAGAACTTTGGTGCATAACTGAAACCTTTCTTCTCTAAATGTTTTAATAGTCTATGAATTTTAGGACTGTCTGGATTTAATTCACGTCTAACCGTATCACCTAACCGAAAAACGTTAGAGACATTTCCACCTGTTAGAACCTCTTCATCTTCATGGTTTGGCAATAATAGGTCCTCCTTTAATGGTCTTCTATGTAATTCAAACTATGGCACGCATGATAAACAAAAACAGTTGTTACTTTAAGTTGATATTTCAACAATTAAACATTAAATATATTTTGAGTCTAACTATTTTAAATATTATCAAAGTCTTGCTTCAACAAAGAATACATATATAGATCATCAAATTTACCACATGTAAATTCATAATTCCTTAATAATCCTTCTCTAATGAATCCCAATTTTTCCACTAACTTTTGTGATGGTATATTCGGTGGCTCTATTAATGCTTCTATGCGTTGAAAATTCATATATTCAAAACCATAACTTAGTATAGCTTCAACAGCCTCAACAGCTATACCTTTTCTCCACTGTTCTTTACTCAATTCAAAGCCAATTTCAGTACGGAAATGCTGAGGATTAATGTTATGAAAACCGCAACTACCAATAACAATTCCTTTCTCTTTTAAAGTAATTCCCCATCTAATCCCCGTACTATTAGTATGTATTGATTGATACCATGAAATCTCGTCCAAGGCATCGTTGATGGTGTTAAAAGGTTCTAACCCATAATACTTCATTACTTCTTCATCAGACAGATAACTCAAAATGCTGTTCGCATCATCAGGAGTAATTTTTCTTAATATTAATCTTTCAGTCTCCAGTATAGGAAATGCTAAACTTTCTTTAGTCATAGGAAACTCTCCTCAGTTATTATTGTTGTAAATGAGCATTTCACAAATGTTTATAGTCATATATTTTAGGTTTTTATGTTAACGAAGAAATTGAAAATTAATAGAGACAAAAGAATATCTAGTATCTATAATAGGTAGATTTTTAACGAAAAATTTTGTAGACAAAATTCATTAATGTAAATTATACTACTTTAAATGGAATAAAATTGAAAAAAGATTGATAACTGATAAAACTTTTTAAGGAAAGATATAAATCGGGAGAGATTTTATCCATGATTAACAATCATAAAAAACTAAGAGGTGGTGATTCATTGTTGTCTAAAAAGATATTTTATAGTTTTATTGTATTATATATAGCTATTGTATTAACTTTAAATTATATGTATAATCTCGAAAATATTACTTTAACGTGGTTATTTGGTATTTTTCTACTTATTGTAATTATTTTCAAGTATTTTATACCAAATAAAGTGAGAAATGAATAAGTGAAAAAACTAGTAAAGAAACAAATGAAGATTATTCTAATTATTCCTTTCTACTTTTGCCCCAGTAGCTAATGCGGCATCAAGTTATAAATGATTTCTCTTTAGGGGCTTGTAAGCAAAAAGAAAATAACGTTCATTCTTTATAAGATCCAGATATTAAATAATATTTATTGATTGTAAATATTTCTCAATTTCAAATTTCGTTTTATGAAAATATTCGTTTTGATGTCTTCCATAATTAAAAAAGCCGTGCTCCAAATTTTCAAATGTTTTTAAGATTATATTATTTCCTTCTTGGTTCATGAGATTAATAAAATTAGTATTGTTTTCATAAAGATCGTCGCCTGTACCACAAAGCCACAATGTAGTCGGTAAGCATTTTTTAATATTATGTATAGGTGATAGTTCAATTGCGTTGTCGAGTAATTGAGGATATCTTCTTTTCATTATGTCAACACCATCCATTCCAGCAGCAAAAATAATTAAAAAGTTAGGAAGGTGCTCAGTGCTTTGATTATCATATTCGTTATCATCGTTTAAATTATCGAGCATAATAGAGGAAATAGTAATATATCCTCCAGCTGAGGCACCGCATACTACAATTTTGTCCGGATCTACACCTAAATCAGAAGCATTTCTTCTTACGTATCTCACAGCGGATTTAACGTCATAAATTGCTTGAGTTGGTAAGAAACCTTCATCCGAGCCATTTCGATAGTCAACACAAATTGCAACCATTCCATTAGTTGAAAAGTAGTGTGCTTGATGTTGGAATTGAACTGGAGTTTTTGGTTTCGTTTTAAAGCTACCTCCATTAAAAAATAGAATAGCAGGTCTTTCTCTTTGATTTCCTTTTGGCTCAAATATATACAAACTCAGCTTTCTATTCTCTACTTCTTTATAGGTTTTCTCAGTTACTGGGAAATCAAACTTTAAACTATTCATGGTAGGACACAACCTTCTTATAATTTTCCTTCATCTATTTTATAACTAAACTTGGGTCATTATTGATAAAGTGATTTCTGTTCTTTAGATATCTCTAAAGTGATTTTAAGATGTAAATATTATTTGTCTGCATGATTATCCATTAAAATATCTTTTAATTGCTTAACACTTTTGGCGATATAAGATCTTTACATGTCATCTTCTCACTTTATAGTTGATAAGAATTGTGATCTACCAGGTTAACTAAAGCACTGGTTAATGGAGGAAGCGTTTATTTATATACATATATCTTTACAGCAATTTTTTTATCATCATCTATTTTTTTAGTCCATACTTTTAGGTCATCATTTATGCTTAATTCATCAAATTTTTGTTTATTGCCTTCTATCTTGGTGTTTTGATTGAAAAATATCTCATAAACAGGGTAAGAAGCCTCTGGGTCAGTGGCATGTGGGGCGATAACGATACTATTTTCCTTTATATCCTCAATAAACATATTATGATAATCTGGATTAGCTTCTGCTTTTTCTTCATTTGTTTTTTCAGTTGGGTTAGAAGGAGATTCAGCATTATCTATTTCATTACTACTACAGCCTAATAAAGCTAAAATTAAAGTTAATAAAATTAGAAAAATTCTCATCTAATCATCCTCTTTTATACGCACTCTTGCCACGATAGTTTGATAACTTTAAATTTAATAGTTTAATTGAAATTGCTATTGTATCTAATCTCTTTTCTTTTTTGGAGCATATATTCGATAAGTTCGTTGTATCCTGTTTTCAAATCTTCATGATCTGAAAATTTATAACTAGACTTCGCTTATTGAAGATAAAGTGATAGCTGTTCTTATTAAATTGCAACTGTATGTTTTATATGTATAGGTTATTTATCTAATCAGCCATCAAAATATCTTTTAATTGCTTAACGCTTTTGGCGATATAAGTAGGTTTGGAAAGGCTTAGTTCCTCAAGTGCACCATATCCATAAGTGACGGCAATAGAGTTAATTGCTGTATTATTTGCACCAATAATATCGTGTTTCCTATCTCCAATCATAATAAAGTCACTAAGTTCATGATCATTATACTTATCTAATATGTATTGAATAATTTCTGTTTTTGACGATCTTGTGCCATCCAGATTGCTTCCGACAATAAGTTCAAAATACTGGTCAATATTAAAATACTTTAATATTTGTTCGGCAAACACAGTGGGCTTTGAAGTGGCAACCACTAACGTAACCCCTTCTTGTTTTAACGATTTTAATAGTTTGGAAATCTCTGGATATAATTGATTCTCATACATTCCCTTTTCCTTAAATCTCTCTCTGTAAAAATCTATTGCTTTTTGTGTATCTACTTTATCAAAATGGTAGAATTCAGCGAATGATACTTGTAGTGGTGGGCCAATAAAGCATTCTAGTTTATCAATATCAGACTCAACTATGTTCATTTTCTCTAATGCATATTGCACAGATTTAGTTATACCTACCTTTGGATCTGAAAGTGTTCCATCTAAATCAAATAAAATAATTTTATATTTTCTCATGTCAATTCTCCCTCTACTGCTAATTAGTCAACAATTTTCAATTTCTGTTGAATGATTCTGTCATTATTTTAAGACAGTCCAATTTTTATAAGTTTTTACATCAATCCCTAAATTTTTAGTTCTTATCCATTCAAAGGCTTTTAGGACAAGTGGGGAAGCATTGTCAGACGATACATCATTTTCCGATATCCACATTGCTCCAAGTGAATCTTGTCCATCGAATTGTTTAGGAATACTTAACTTTCCATCTATTTTATTAACAGTATAATAGACTGCAATATGGTGAACATCGGTAAAATCCTTCCACGACCAAGGTACTTTAAAATCAATGACACCAATATTTTGTTCAATCTCAATTTTTAGTCCTGTTTCTTCTTGGAACTCTCTTTTCATAGCGGTGGATAAAGATTCACCTTCTTCTAAGCTTCCTCCAGGAAGGTCATATCTGTTAATATAAGGACCACTATTTTTATTTATCACTAATAGCTTTCCGTCTCCCAAACATATTCCATATACACCAAAAGCCCTGTGGTATTTTTTATCAGACAAAAAATAACCCTCCCAAGTTTCCTTCACACTTATTCACGTAAATTTCCTATTTCTTTAAACACAAACTGTCACAATCTTTGCATTTATTTTAACATAAAATTACAATTACCCGATTGAAATATATAAAACCATTCCCCGTAACAGTCTCATTAACAGCATACTTAGCAAGTTAATATTAGCTACTCACAAATAAAATTAGAGTATATATTAAATATTAAACCCGCGAAGCATTTTTAAAAATCATGCCCTGAGGAAGAACTTGGCCTTTATGTGAAAAAAATATAGTTTGAAAACGTCCCAATAAGTGAATGAATGAAAGGAGGGAGCTGATAGGGATGTGGTGGAAGGACTCTTATTATAAATATATTACCGCTTTTATTCTTTTATTAATTGCTTTATTTTTTATGAAATTAATGAATATGTTCGATCCTTTTTTGACGATATTTAAGACATTATTTTATCCGATTTTAATCGCTGGATTTTTGTTCTACATATTAAGACCTGTGGTGGAATTCACTTCTAAAAAGCTACATGTACCTAACGTGGTGGCAATTATCATTACTTTTATTTCGGTTGCAGGAATTATTTATGGTGCAGGATATTTTTTAGCTTCAACGATACGAAAGGAAGTCGAGGATTTCTCCCATTTACCGAGTAAGCTAAGAGAAATGGCTGATAAAGCGAAATTGGAAGTAGAGAAAAAGGATATGGGGCTACTTTCACCGAATTCAATTGAGCATGAAATTACCCAGTATTTTAGTAATTTAACACAGCGTATGGGTGAGCACTTCACTGAGGTGTTTACGACTGTTATGGGTGCCGCTACTATTATGATTATTGTCCCTATATTGGTATTCTTCTTTTTGAAGGATCGAAAGAAGTTCTTGCCGTTTGCGACCAAATTTTTAAAAGGGGAGAAGAGGCAGGAGGCAAAATCACTACTATCGAATGTGGACAAAACGATTGCTGCTTATATCATTGGACAAGTAACCGTAGCGTTTGTTGATGGTGTACTAATGTATCTTGGATATCTCATCATCGGGTTGCCATATGCACTTCTGCTTGGAATTTTTGTGATGGTGACTGCTGTTGTTCCGTTTTTCGGGCCAATTATTGGTGTGATTCCTGCTTTGATTGTTGCGTTAATGCAAGACCCTGTGATGGCGATTTATGTCTTGATTATTTTGATCATCGTGCAACAGCTGGAAGGGAATTTAGTAGCACCAACCGTTTTAGGTTCTCGCCTGAAGGTGCATCCGCTGACTATTATATTATTACTGGTGATTGCAATGCCGCTAGCTGGTTTTATTGGTATGGTCATCGCAGTACCTGTGTATGCAGTAGGAAAAGTACTGGCGATAAATTTAGTAAGGTATATTAAATTATACCGAGAAACGATTCGGCCTTAAAAGAAGTGGGATGGGAAATAGTTTAACTCAAAAAATCATCCAAAGTAGATGGTCTACTTTTGGATGATTTCTGCTTGTGAGACAAAAAATAAAAAATCGTTAATATTACAGTATTCTACTTAGCGTAGGCGTCCACTTCGACTCCTGGTGGATTAGCATGTTCTGAAGATCCACTTTGAAAAGTGCTTTTCTTTTCGAAGTTAGCTGAAGAGCATGCCCACAGGAAAGCGAAGTGGGCATGCCGTAGCGTTTATATTCTACATAAGATTCTAGGTGTGGATTAACTAGGTGATGGCTAACTCCGAAGATTTCCATTTATTCTTACATCTTTTTTATCTTCCAAATACCAGTCGCATATTCCTGAATGGTATGGTCACTGGAAAACTTACCCGAATGGGCAATGTTAATAAGGCTTTTAGCAAGCCATTTTTTGCGATTTCGATAGGCTTGATCTACTAGTTGTTGAGTTTCGACATACGCATCAAAATCCTTCAGGGTAAAGTACGGATCATTGGTCGAGAGGATATGAAAACAGATATCCTTAAATTCCTGATTGCCAACTAGCCCGTCTTTTAATTGATCTAGGATCTGGTGAATTCTTTCATCATTTTGATAGACCTCATTGGCACGATACTCGCCATTATGATAATAATCATAGACCTCTTCTGCTTTTAAACCAAAAATAAAGATATTGGATCTGTTGATCAGGTTTTTAATTTCGATATTTGCTCCGTCTAAAGTGCCGATAGTTAAGGCACCATTCATCATCATCTTCATATTACCTGTACCTGATGCTTCTTTTCCCGCCGTTGATATTTGTTCACTTAGATCGGCTGCTGGAATGATTTTTTCTGCTAGGCTTACATTATAATTTTCAAGGAAGACTACCTTTAACTTTCCCTGTAAACTTTTATCGCCATTTACAACGGTAGCAACAGTATTAATTAATTTAATCACTTCTTTAGCAAAATAGTAGCTAGGTGCTGCTTTAGCGGCAAATATAAAGGTTCTTGGAGTAATATCTAAGTGTGGATTATCCTTTAGTTCATTGTATAAATAGATAACATGGAAGATATTGAGTAGCTGCCGCTTATATTCGTGCAGTCTTTTGATTTGGACATCGAAAATTGATTTTTCATCGACAAGAATACCAGTCAACTTATGGATGAAATTTGCTAATTCTTCTTTATTCTGTTGTTTAATTTGATCGAGTTTTTCTAGTATGGATGGCTCGTTTGTGTGACGAAGTAAATGGGTTAACTCTCTTGGCCGGTTGATCCAAAGTGGACTAATCGTTTCGGAAATCAAGTTTGAAAGACGCGGATTAATCATAACAAGCCAGCGACGGTGCGATATACCGTTTGTTTTATTGTTAAAGCGATGAGGATAAAGGGAACAAAAGTCTTTCATTTCCCGTGTTTTTAAAATTTCGGTGTGTAATTTAGCGACTCCATTTACACTAAAGCTGCCAATGATCGCAAGTCTTGCCATATGAATTTGATTGTCAGCAATCACTGCCATGTCGGGAATTTTCCCGCGGAGCTCTGGGTGGTCGAACCAGATCCCCTGACAGAAGCGCTCATTTATTTCCTCTATAATCATATAAAGGCGAGGCAGGAATTTTTTTATCATATCGACTGGCCATTTTTCTAGAGCCTCACTCATAATGGTGTGATTCGTATAAGCGAAGACCCTAGTGGTGATTCTCCAGGCCTCATTCCAACCGAAGCCTTCTTCATCGACTAAAATCCGCACTAGTTCCGGAATGGCTAAACTAGGATGGGTATCATTGATTTGAATGACAACCTGTTCAGGAAGAAATTTCAAGGAATGACGGATCGTTTTTTTATAATCCCGAATAATATTCTTAAGACTGGCGGCAACGAGAAAATATTGTTGCTTCAAGCGCAATTGCTTTCCTTCTATACTTGAGTCATCGGGATACAAAAACCCAGAAATTTGTTCAAAAGAATGCTGGTGCTCGAGTTGATAGTAGTATGCTTCAGATTTTAATTCATCCTCTGTCGTCGTTGGCTCTGCACTCCACAAACGAAGCGTGTTTACCACCTTATTTTGATAACCGACAACAGGTATATCATACGGGACTGCCAATATTTTTTCGGTATTTGTGTAGGTGAATTCGAGTTTTCCATTGGTTCGTTTATGCATATGGACCTCGCCACCAAATGCGATTTCAATTGCTTCCTCTTTTTTTCTCGTTTCCCAGGGGTACGGGTTTTCTAGCCAATAATCCGGTAATTCTGTTTGGTACCCATTAATCATGCGTTGTTCAAATAATCCATAGCGATAACGAATGCCGTAACCGTGCCCCGGATAGCGCAAGGATGCCATCGAATCTAAGAAACAAGCAGCAAGTCTGCCTAAGCCACCATTACCTAATCCGGGGTCATGCTCCTGTCGGTAGATTTCATCCGGATCAAAACCAAGCTGCATAATTGCCTCATTAGATATATCCAGTAGATTGTGATGCAATAAATTACTTTTTAATAAGGTTCCTATTAGAAACTCCATCGATAAATAGTAGATTTGTTTCGGCTTTTTTCTCGCATAGCTTTCCTTTGTTTTGCTCCAGTTTTGACTGATTTCCTGGTTCACCACTGCGCTGATCGCCTCATAGAGCTCGCGCGCAGTGGTGTTTTCTAATCTTTCATCCGATTGGGCTTTTCGCACTTCCATAATCGCCTCTATAAACGTATCCACGGTCCATGCCTTCATGCTGATGCCCTCCTTTTAAAAGTGGTTCATACCCAATTGAATCTCTCATGCTTGATGTAATTCGTGGTAAAGGTCTGCATAAGCATGAGCAGAGTCATCCCAGCTATAGTAGCTTTTATTGACATTTTTAAGGAGTGCTTGCCATTTTTCTTCGTTTTGATAGATAGAGAGCGAATATTTTAATTGTTCTAGCAGTTCGTGTGCGTTGTAATTTTTAAAGCTGAAGCCATTTCCTTCTAAGCTATACTCGTTAAAAGGGGTCACAGTATCCTTAAGTCCACCTGTTTCTCTTACGATCGGAACAGTTTTATACTGGAGGGCAATGAGTTGCGATAACCCACAAGGTTCAAACAACGAAGGCATTACAAAGAAATCGCCTGATGCATAGATTTGTCTTGCTAATGCTTCGTCAAAACCTAAATAGCTCACTAATTTTTCTTTGTTTCGCTTTTCTGCATGATAAAAGAAGTTTTCAAATTCGTAATCGCCTGTTCCTAATAGGACAAATTGGACATTTTCGTTTAAAAATTCATCTAGAATGGCTTGAACTAGGTGGAGTCCTTTTTGTTCGACCAGGCGTGTAATCATTACATACATCGGTATTTCTGGATCTACTTTTAAACCGAGCTTCTTTTGGAGAATTTCTTTGTTTTCTTTCTTTTTTATCCTGGAGTAGCTGTATTTTGTATTTAGGTGTGGGTCTGTATTTGGATTGTAGTCATTTAGATCAATGCCATTTAAAATGCCGATGACGTCATTTTTCCGCTCTCGGATAATGGAGTCTAACCCTTCCCCGTAAAAAGGGAAAGTGATTTCTTCCGCATAAGTGGGGCTTACAGTTGTGATTTTGTCGGCGTGAAAAATCCCGCTTTTCATACAATTTAAAAGCCCATCCCATTCTAAGCCACCAATATGTTCATCGGAAATATTAAATAAATCCGCATAAGCATCTTTCAATAAAATCCCCTGGTACTTGATATTGTGGATTGTAAAGACAGTTTTCAGTTGTTTAGTTGGTGGCGTGATGTTCGCAAATGCAATAGCTAATCCTGCTTGCCAATCATGGGCATGGAGGATGTCCGCTTCAAAATCGATTACCTTTAATGCCTCCATGACGGCCTGACAAAAAAAGAGATAACGCTCTCCGTCATCCTCATAGCCGTAAACGCCGTGTCTAGAAAAATAATAATCATTTTTTATAAAATAAAAGGGAATCCCCTGATGTGTGGTGTGATAAATAGTTGCGTCATGCTTTCGCCATCCTACGTTAAGTGGAAGGCTGTTAATTTTAGTTAACTGGTTTTGCCAGTTATCCCAAATCTCCTGGTAGAGTGGAAGCATGACGCTGACATCAATATTTTCAGTTTGTTGTAAGGCTTGTGGCAAGGAGCCAATTACGTCTGCAAGACCTCCTGTTTTTACAAATGGTGTGCACTCAGAGGCTACAAATAAAACTTTCTTCCCCATATACAATTTATCCCCTTTATACTGTTTTTCTTTTTGCAATAACAAATGGTTGCTCCTTCGCTCCTTTTAGCACTTGATCCTTGGTCACCGTGACATCCTTATCCAAGATGACATTTTCAAGATGAGCCCCTGCTTCAATTTTGCAATGGGGCATGATGATTGAATTCTTTACAACGGCATCTGTGCTAACATGGACGCCTCGGAATAGAATACTTTTTTCCACGTCACCTTCAATCACACCACCGGTTGCGATCAGGGACTTAGCAACCTTTGCGGTGCCTTTATATTGAGTCGGTGCTTGATTACTGATCTTGGTGAAGACAGGGTCTCCGGTCGGAAAAAGCTGTTGATAGTTTTTATTCTCAAGTAAAGCCAGGTTCTCACGGTAATAGCTATCGATCGAGTTAACGACGGCACTGTAGCCCTGATAATTGTAGGAATGAACGTTTAGTCTCGCTAGATTTGCTTTAATCCCATCTAAAAAGAAATGTGTTTTATGATTGGCAATACAGTCCTCTATCAATTCTAAGAGTAGAGCTTTTCGCAAAACATATACCCCGGAAAAAACATGAGGGTTTTTTAAGTCATTCGTGATGTCTTCTACAACACCCGCTTCGTCTACTTCGACCTTCAGACAGCTATCATGCTCAGGAAGTAAGCGATCATATTTCGTCGTCAGCATGGTGACATCTGCGCCTGACTTTAGGTGGTGGTGGAATAAGTCACGATATAACATATTCGAGATAAACTGACTGCCGCTAATTAAGACATAATTGGATTTACTTCTGTCAAAGTAGTCCCAGTTGTTACGAAAATGTCTGAGATCACCTTTAGAAATATCAGTAGGATCCTCCCAGTGAGGCGGCAGAATAAATAAGCCGCCATGGCGTTTATTTAAATCCCAGTCTGCCCCGGAACCTAAATGTTCGATAAGGGAGCGATACTTACTTTTCGTGAAAATAGCAATCTCACTAATACTCGATTTTGCCATGTTGGAAATCGTAAAATCGATTAATCGATACCGACCTGCAAAAGGTGTTGCTGCCCCGCATCTGAAATAGGTTAATTCCTTCAAAAAATCGTGTTCATGCTCTAAATTAATTAGCCCCATCATTGTCGTCATCTTAATCCTCCTCCCCTAATGAAACATAAGCGATATTGTCGTTTGAAAGGACAACAGGGTCCTCGTCGGGGTGAGCGACAATTCTTGTATTATTGGGGATAGTCACATTTTCTTGCACAATAACCCTTTCTAGCAACACATTATCGCCCACTCGAGCCCCTGGAAGGAGGATGGATTTAATAATGACACTGCCATCACCTATATGCACATTTTCAAATAAGACAGAATGATCAATATTGCCTGAAATAATACAACCATTATTGATTAAGGAATGATGAATAACTGCATTTTCTCCAATAAGCTGTGGGGCAAAATTTGAATCATGTGAATACGTTCGCCAGTTCCGATTGTTTAAGGATAAATGTAGGTTTTCTCGTAGTAAATCCATGTGTGCTTCCCAGTAGCTTTCAATTGTACCAACGTCTTTCCAGTACCCTTCAAATTTATAAGCGTAAAGCTTTCTATGATCTAAAATCATCGCTGGTAGAATATCCTGGCCAAAGTCATGATTAGAGGATTCATTCGTGCTGTCAGCCTCTAAATATTGCTTTAAAATGTCCCAATTAAATATATAAATGCCCATCGAGGCAAGATTGTTTTTTGCGCTAGTTGGTTTTTCCTCAAATTCATAGATTCTTAAATCATCGGTTGTATTCAATATCCCAAAACGAGAGGTCTCTTTCCAAGGAACCTCCAGAGCTGAAATCGTAACATCTGCCTGTTTTTCCTTGTGTTGGTTGAGGAGCTCGTTGTAATCCATGTGATAAATATGGTCACCGGAAAGAACGATTAAATAATTAGGATCGTACTGTTCAATAAAATTGATATTCTTTGTTATGGAATCAGCGGTGCCGAGATACCAATTGCCACCGCTTGTTTCTGTATAAGGGGATAAAATCGTCAGACCATCCTCCATCCGATCTAAATCCCAAGGCTTTCCCACGCCGATATGCTGATGCAGTTTAAGTGGGGAGTATTGGGTTAGCACCCCTACCGTGTACATGTGTGAATTCAAACAATTACTTAATGCAAAATCAATAATGCGATACCTTCCACCAAAGGGTACTGCTGGTTTTGCTAGATTACGAGTTAATAAACCAAGACGCTTTCCAGCACCACCTGCTAGAAGCATCGTCACACATTCTTTTTTCATCGCTGATCCTCCTCTTCGGTTGATTCTTGCAACTGCTTGAAGATACAGATTGCTAGAGGTGGTACCTTTATTTTTAAGTGCTGCGGCTTTCCATGGAAGCTCTCAGAAAAGCTGTAATGGAGACCGCTATTAATTTGATCAGATCCACCAAAGTAGGCAGTGTCCGAGTTAAATATCTCTTGATACGTTCCAGGCCTGCTCACTCCAACTTTGAAATCGTAGTAAACATGTGGGGTAAAGTTACATAAAACAAGCAAATCGTTTTCAGGCTCCGTGCTTTTTCGGTGAAAAATAAGAATGCTTTGCTCGGTATTATCTGCATCAACCCATTCAAATCCAGCCGGATCGTGATCAAGCTGAAATAATGCCGGTTGGTTATGATAAAAATGATTTAATGCTGTAACATACTGATGCACGCCATAATGCATTGGATAATCAAGTAGCAACCAGTCTAATTCGTGCTGGTCACGCCACTCGATGTACTGACCGAATTCTCCGCCCATAAATAAAAGCTTTTTACCCGGATGCGTCATTAAATAGCCATAAAGCAGCCTGAGGTTTGCAAATTGCTGCCACATATCACCTGGCATTTTATCGAGTAAGGATTTTTTTCCGTGCACAACCTCATCATGGGAAAAGGGAAGAACAAAATTTTCGCTATACGCATACATAAGAGAGAAGGTAAGTAGATTATGATGATATTTACGATGGATTGGTTCGTATTTCATATAGCGAAGCACATCATTCATCCAGCCCATATTCCATTTGAAATTAAAGCCTAAGCCGCCCATCCAAGTCGGTTTACTGATGAAAGGCAAATCAGAGCTATCCTCCGCCATCATTAAGGTTGTGGGATAAAGCTTAAAAACAACCTCATTTAATTTTTTTAAAAAGGCGATAGCTTCCAGATTTTCACTGCCACCCAGCCCGTTTACGCGAAGAGGTTCCCCGTCCGGGAGATCAAAATTGAGCGACGTCATACTAGCAACAGCATCGACACGAATCCCATCAAGATGGTACGCTTCTAGCCAAAAAATTGCGTTAGAGATAAGGAAGCTCTGTACTTCCGGTCGTCCGAAATCAAAGGTTAACGTGCCCCATGATCTTTTTTCTGCCTTAGTTGGATCGCTGTATTCATATAAAGGCTCCCCATCAAAAAGGCGCAATCCCTGTTCATCTTTACAAAAGTGACCGGGAACCCAGTCCAAAATCACACCGATGTGATGCTGATGGCATTGATCGATAAAGTACTTGAAGTCGTTTGGCGTTCCATATCTGCTCGTTGGAGCGTAATAGCCTGTGATTTGGTAGCCCCAAGATAGATCAAATGGATGCTCAGTGACAGGAAGTAATTCAATATGGGTATAGCCGAGCCCTTTCACATAGGGGATTAATTCTTTAGCTAGTTCACGGTACGTATAATAGCTGCCATCCTTTTTTTGTTTCCACGTCCCAACATGCATTTCATAAATCAGAATAGGGGAGGTGTATGGATCAAATTCTTTTCTTTTGGCTTCCCATTCTTGATCGTTCCACGTATAGGAAGCAGAGGAAGGTGTCAGAGAAGCGGTCAATGGCCGAAGCTCTGTTTGAAAGGCATATGGATCAGCTTTTAAAAAGTCAGGTCCATTTGCAGGCGTTATCCGGTATTTATAAGGAGAATTTTCTTTGATTGTTGTAAAAAAACCGACCCATAAGCCGGCTTGATTTACGCGCTCTAAGGGAAAATCCTTCCCCGTCCAGTTATTAAAATCACCGCACACTTCTACTGCTTTGGCATGTGGAGCCCACACAGCAAAACGCATACCTGTTTTATTTTCATCTGAAATATAATGGCAACCAAGAAATTGGTAGCTATGATAGTGCGTGCCTTGGTGGAAAAGGTAGATATCATCTTCTGCAATCAGTTTAGACATAGAGACTCCTTTCGGCTTTTAAGAGATATAAAGAACTCTTGTTATTCTATGACCAGCAAAACGTAATATAACCCCGAATTTATGAATAGATTGGTAAGAGTTGAAAAGTTTGATCTTGGCTCAAAAAAAGATTTGATAGGAAAGAAAAGAGGGATCCATCTGTGAAAAAGCGTGTCGCTTGGTTAGATGAAAAAGATACCATCACGATAGAAGTACCAAAAAGCGAATCGTTAGAAGCTTCCTTACCACATGTATATGTGGGAAATAGCCCTTGCATGATAAAATCGGTCGGTTTTTTAGATGAAAACACCGCTCAAATTACTTTAGAAGATCCTTTTTCATTAGAATGTGTAGCTTCTCTTTCTTGGGGGGGAGATGAATGGCAGATCTATCTTCGGAAAGTCGTTCGCAGTGCTTGGTTTGATCAAACCTATGATTGTACGGATGAAAAATTAGGCTGTAGCTATTTTGCAGATAGAAGTGAATTTGCTGTATGGGCACCAACAGCAAGAAAAGTAGAATTAGTTATCGAAACTGAAACTTTTCAAATGGAAAGAAAAGCGAACGGTGTCTGGTATATAGCAGTGGAAGGTGACTGGAAAAATATGCCGTACCACTTTGTCGTGGCGATAAACGGAGAGGTGCAAAAGGTTAATGATCCTTATGCTAAAAGTATGACGGCAAATAGCGAAAGAGGTGTGGTCATCGATCTTCCTGCTACAGATCCGGATAGCTTCCGTGCGGGTTCTTATCCAAAAGTCGAAAAGCAGGATGCTATCATTTACGAACTTCATATCAGGGATGCAACTATTTCTTTGGACAGTGGAGTGAGCCAGAAGGGAAAGTTTCTTGGATTAACCGAAGAGCATACGAAAAATACAGCAGGATATTCTACTGCTTTAAGCTATATAAAAGAACTGGGTTGTACGCATGTTCAACTGCTTCCACTCCAGGATTTTGCGAGAGTAGATGAGCTTAAACCTGAAGACAGCTATAACTGGGGATATGATCCGTTGTATTATCTAACACCGGAAGGCAGTTACGCTACAGATGCGAATAATCCTGAAGTCCGCATCCGAGAGTGCAAACAAATGATTGAGGCAATTCATAAAAACGGGATGTCGGTTATTTTAGATGTGGTGTATAACCATGTATTTGATCAGGCTAATTCCGCATTTGAAAAGTTAGTGCCAGGTTATTATTTCAGATATAGAGAAGATGGCAGTTTAAGTGATGGAAGCGGGACAGGAAATGATATGGCAACGGAGAGAAAAATGGTGAGAAAATTTATTCTCGACGCGATCGATTATTGGTTGGATGAGTATCATGTCGACGGTTTTCGGTTTGATTTAATGGGCTTAATCGATCTCGAAACGATGCAGCAAATCCAGCAGCGTTGTCTAAAAGCGGATCGACCTATTCTTCTTTTAGGGGAAGGATGGGAGCTAGATACAGAACTGGACGCAAAAGAGAGAGCAACAGCTGCTCAATCGATGAAACTCGAAGGAGTTAGCTTTTTTAATGATGTCTTTCGTGATCACATCAAAGGGAAAGTGTTCCTTTCAAGTGATGCAGGGTATATTAATGGATCTGGTAAGTTTTTGGAGCTTTTGCCACAATTGGTGACAGGCTCCTGTGACGAGAGATATGGTCATCCACTTTTTTCTACGCCACTGCAATCAGTCAATTTCGTGGAGTGTCATGATAACCATACATTATGGGACCGTCTCGTGTTATCGAACCATGAGTTAACGGAAGAGAGTCGTAAGAAGGTGCACCAGCTTGCAACAGGACTCACTATTTTGAGTCAAGGTATACCTTTTTTACATGCAGGTCAAGAATTTTTCCGGACAAAAAAAGATGATGGAAATAGTTATATTTCGGCTGACGAGGTAAATCAGTTGGATTGGACATCTCGGGGAAGGGAAGAGGAGAGCATACAGTGGGTGCGGATATTGCTCGGTATTCGCAAAAAATATCGCGTTTTCCGTCTCGATTCCAAAAAAGAAATTCAGAAGCGGGTGCATATCATTCCAGCACCACATCCAGTGTTCGGATACATGTTAATGGGAACCAGTTTGGATTTTGCAATCTTCATTAATCCTACCGCTTCTGTGATGAATATAACGATGCCTAACCAAGGCAGATGGGAAAAGCTAAGCAGCAATCATGCTTGTTCTTTATCTCCCATATCTTGTTTGTTAAGTGCAACAACAGAAATTGGAGCCTATGAATTCAGTGTTTGGAGAAGAAGTAGGGTGAAATTATAAGTAGTTCCGGTACCGTAGAGAAAATCTAAAATAACATACCAAAACACAATATGTATGGAACCATAATAAACAAACAAAAACGCTTGATTTTTTAATACTCAAGCGTTATTTTTATTTTTTTTTATCAATTAAAGCTACCCGTACGCAAGAGCAAACCTTTAATCAGATTTCCTAATAAAATGGAAAGTCAAACTGGATAAGACAAATGAAAGTATAATTATTATAGGTGAAACAAAAATAAGTCCTATTAAATTTGTTTTATAATTCAACGGAACAAATTCTTCCCAAACTTTTCCTGTAATTTTCCAAAACACTATAAAAATTAAAATTGTAAACACAACATAAATTATTTTTTCTATGAATTTCCTCATTTTACCTCCCCATCAAACTAACGCACATCTAAATTTTAAAGAATTTAACTAATGCCCTATAAACAGAAATTTTTCCTATTTCACTAAACTGCTCTCTTGCTTCAATAAGCCTTATCGTGTTAAAAGCCAAATCAGAAAAAGCATTACAGCAATCAGAGCCCAAATAATGGCTTGCCTGTATTTTTTCAAAAGCTTAACCTCCTGATTATTCAAAACCATTTAACTCTTGTGCTAACCAGCGGATGGTTTAGTTGAATAAGAATACAACTCCTTATTAAAGGAAAACGCCCGTTAGTTCAACAGTAAAATCTACTTTTTACTGTTTTCTTTCAATTGATCACGTATTTTTTTAAGTTCCTCGGTCTACTCAAGGATATTATTATTAATTTTCCTTCTTGCATCATATACTCCAAAAATACCAGCAAAAATTAAAATTAAAAACAGTATTTTCATTTCGTTTCCTTCTTTCTATTATTAAAAATTTTACTAACACTCTCGTTAGTAAATAGCATCCTTTTACTCTATTATCTCCCTATCAACTTCAAATATGGTTTCTTCGTTCATTTCTTCATTCCAAATAATATTTATGTCTATTTTGCTCGGCTTTTCTTTGACGGAATAAATGGTTTCCATTCCTAAACTTTTATCAGGTGTTAATTTATTGGTTGATATAGTCGTATTAAAAGATTCATTAGCATTAATTTGCATACTTGCATCTGCAATTGCTTGTTCACCTGTATAAATTGCTTCAAACATATAACCCAAGCCAAATTCACTGTTCTCAACTAATTTCATTGTTACTTTCCAATATTCTAATTCTTTTTCAGCTGAATTTAGTATTAACGCCTTTTCTTCTTGCAGTTCATTAGATGTATTTATATTATTTTGTATGCAGCCACTCAGAATAATAAATAGGAGGACAAGGCCGAATCTTCTTAAAGTCACCTACTTCTCAACTCCTCTAAACTTTTTTCATTTTTTAAACATAAGCACCCCTTTCCTTTAAGTGAATATCTTCACGGTGGTCTTTAAATATCATTTTCTTTGTTATTCTTAATAAACGGGCTAATAGCTGTTCCAATGGCTGTTCCAATAATAGCTGAGAAGGAATAGAAACCAATTGCCATTCCCTCCCAACGACCAATCCCAAATATACTGTATATAAAAGTTCCAACAAGTAATACAAAAAAAGTAGCAGAGACAAAATACAAAACTATTCGTTTTACAAACTTTGCTAATAAACAAATTATTGTAATAACAAAAATACAAACTAATATGATTGGTAACCAACCTTCTAAATAAAGTACATCCATGACAATCTCCTCCTAATTATTGAATTATCTTATTCTAGTAAAGCTAACCGTTTATTGAACAAGGAATATAACACAAATATTCTTAACTAATATTTCAAGGATGCCGCCCAGAACAATAAGTAGAATGGTGCAATAAAACAAATAGCTAAAAGGACAAGTGCAATTGAAAAAGGTAAAATCGACTCCCCATTTCAACCGAATTTCTTAGAAGTGCTTCATTAGCAAATATAAAGGCTATAGAGCCCAGGTATTGAATTAGTAAAGTCACTTTTTCAGCTTTAGAATATTGTATTTCTTTGTTTTCTTCTGTGAGATTGATATAATTCAACTTCTCTGGATTTTTGACTAATAACCCCATAAGATACCAAATTAAAACACTTACAGCGGGCATTATAAATAAAATAAATTTCGAACCCCAATTATCAGGCTTTCCACTACTAAAATGAATAGCTATTTGATTTGGAATATCTGACCAAAGATAAAGTAAATGGAAAGCATGATATAAGAAAATAGCAGTTGAGATTATTATAAGTGTTGATTTTAAAGATTTAGTTTTCATTTTAACCTCCACTTTTTTTATATCATAAAGAATACCTCCCAGAACAGAAGGTACTTTATACAAAAGAATCATCTCATTTTATTTTTTCTAACTAGTAGTGAAAAACACTCAACAAGTGTTCTGGCTGTGGAGTGATACTTAACTGCTTAATTATTTTGCTCATGCTAAGTGTTTTTTGTTGGGAAAGGGGGTCATGGATTTAACCATTTGAAAAAATAATCTATCCTTAAAATATAAGGTTTAAGTCTTTGGAGTTGATAGAATGAAAAGGCTTATTTAGAAGGTGGATTTCTCCGTTGCAAATGAGTTTTTCTTCTGGTTTTTATATCGCTGTGTTGAACTATTTGTTATTCTTTTCCACTAAATTCTAAAATATTTAAACCTTCGGATGCTTTTGGTTCTTCAAAGTATTTAGTAACATGAATAAATACCGCTTCCGTGTCAAAAGCTGCTCTTTCTGGCTGTTCGTTACGTCTTTGTGCAATTTGACGCAAGCATTGCTCATTATTTAGATTAAGGAAAATTAGTTGATGGCTTGCATTGACTTCTGAAGCGATATCCAAAAACCACTTTCGTAGTTTTTGAGTGTTAGCTGGAAAATCCATCACTACATCTGTACCGATACTTAATATATTTTGAACATGGTTTTTCACCAACGGCTTGAGCTGCGCTGAGAATTTTAGATAGTCCTCAAATGATGCGATCTGATTGGGGTAAAGATATGAAAGCCATTCATCCTCAGACAACAGTACCGCATGATTATCTAACGCCAATTGTTTTGATTTAATTGATTTTCCTGCGCCCATTTTTCCACAAAAAAAGTATAGTGTCCCCGATTGTTTCATATCTTTTAACCCCTGCGCTTATTTTAGTGGTTGTTGCCCTTATTTAATTTTAACATAAAAATACTCGAAACATTCGCTAATCTGCTCGTTAACAGTATAAATTCTAGAAAAAAAGCACTTCTCTTTCTTTAAGAATAACCTATTACCTTTTTTTATTTAGTCTTATCTTTTTTAAATAACCCTATTAAAATAATCACAAAACCAATTACTAAGATAAAGGACTCTTTATCTCGTTTTAATATTCCTTCGACTTTTGCTATATTCACAATATCTATCTTTTTGTTTAACTCAAACTCCGGTAAAAGTCATTTATTAAACTTTACCTTCAAATTTTATCAATTCCTCCACTAATTTTTACTTCTCATTATTATATTTTCAATTTAAATAATTACTTCTACATTTACTATATTGAAGATAAGCACACGTCACTTTAAGTACAATAATTCACAAAGGATTATGTTGCAAAAATTAAGTCTCCTAAATCATTAGGTTCCTCTTCTGTAATTTTCATTTCTATAACTGCTCCCGCTTTAATAGAAATGCACAAGTCATCAAGTTCTAGAACAAAGGAGGATAAAGTCATCTCATTGTTACTATTCTTAAAACCGTATCCACTTACCTTTTTTATTAAATTGGGTTCAACTGAAAAACTGGAACCCATAATGATATGTTTCTGATAGGGGGCATCTATTAGTTCGTATTTAATTGGTTCAGGAGTTTTCTGTTCTTTCAGTAACAGAATGTCATCACCTGTGTCGTCTTCAATCCAGTCCAATTTCCAATACTTTATGTCAGATGAATTGGTTTTTCTAATGTACAGTAAAGGTTGATACGAATGCAGTATAAGTTCCTTATTTACTCGGTATGTATCAAGCTGATTCGTAAAAATCCCTTCTAAAAGGGACCCTTTAACTGTCTTAAATCTTTCCCATACTTGTTTCAATTTAGCCTGCTCCTTTCTTTTATAATCCTCCCCGTTAACGCCACAACAGTAGCAATAGCTTATTCCACTAACTACCCTTTAGTTCAACAAAAAGTTTTAATTGTTAACCTTGTTAATAAACTTTTCTAATATTTTCGTATATATATCTGGTTGTTCAGAATGCACTAAGTGTGATGCGAAAGGAATGATAGAAACGTGGACATCATCTTTTATTGAAGGGTAAAATAATGCACCTTTAGTTTCAGTTTTATTACCCTCACCCACCATAAATAGAATAGGAGAAGTAATATCTTCCAAATCTTTTGTGATTTCAAATGGATACCAATTTTCATCTTTTGCAATCTCAAGGGATTCTTTCCAATTTGACTTATGTAAATTATTAAAAAAACCAACAATTTCATCATTCTTCATTAACTGCTCTTGACGTTCCATATCCTGCTTGTGTAGTTCTAACCAATTATTTGGTTTTTCGAACATAACACCGGAAATAGTCAGACTCTTAGTTTTCTTAGTGAATCTTTTTGCAAAAGACAAACCCACTAAAGCCCCTAATGAACATCCTACAATATGGGCAGAATCCACTTCTAAATTGTTAAGAGTATCTGCTATATCTTTTGCTGAATCTTCAAAGAAGTTGGTCAGGTCATCTGTTATTGACTCTCCATGTCCACGTAAATCAGGCAGAATAACTTTATATTTATCTTTAAAATAATCTCTCTGACTTTCAAAATCAGTTAAACCAGTTTGTAATCCAGTATGAAGAAATACAATTGGTTCTCCATCCCCCAAAACTTCAGTATGTAAAATCATTTAATCCCTCCTCTCTTGTTTTCTTTTGCAGAATATTCAATTCTCTTCTTTCATTAACTTGCGTCGTTAGTTTAATAAAAATGCTTACTGTTTCTTCAACAATTGCACCCTTTACTTTAAGTGTAATTGTTCACATTAATTAATTTTTCACAGTTTATTTATTTTCTAGTTCTTTTACTCTTTTTTCCAATTGTTCTATTTTTGAAAATGCAAACAATGCAATGCTTAAAGCTCCTGCCGCAACAGAAAACGCAAAAATTACCACAGTATCCATAACCATTTCACCTCGTATTCTTCCAATTGTGTTTTCCTTTTCTACATCCATATAAAATTCTCTTATGCCATCTATACGTCGATTGCCTTCTTTTAACAAGGCTGTTCCTATTCCCTTACGATAGTTTGAATAAAGATATATTGCTCTTAATTCTACTTCTCCATGGCTATATGGTGAGAAGTTAGCAAAACCTACAATATTATTGTGTGTTTCTGCAACAAATAGAAAAGATCCACACAGACGTTTTTTAATTATCTCATCGCTGTATGCTACGTTTAACATTTTTTTGTATCCCTTTTGGAATTATTCCTTCATACGTTTCATTCCAGCTTTTTTAGCTACATCTTGAACCTGCTCAGTATCTTCTTTTACCATTTCACGGATTTCAAAACTCATATATACCATGCCTCCAGCAAATACATTAATTTAGTATCGAATTATCTAATTAAACTTTTCTGTTGCGTTAGCTTGTTAGCTTAATAGTAATCCTCCACAAACTCTACAATAATTTTAACATAAAATTACAATTACCTATTTGGTCTTTTAAAAATCAAGATAGTAAATATCATACAAATTACATCGTAATTAGAAGTTGCTAACTGCTACTTTTATTATGTTATTGCGATTACAATTTTGCATGCCAATTCAAGTGAAAATAGCCAATAATTGCTGTTTTATAAGGTGAAAACAAAAGACCAAATCATATGCGATTTGGTCTGCTAATTAGTATGCTATTTCGTATCTTTCTTTACGGGAACGGAACAACTTAGTGTAATTCTCGTGCTTTTATTCTGTTTGCCGGAATTTATAAAATTTGTGCTTTTGGATAAAGTAAGCGCTAGTAACCTTGCCCACTTTAGTACCAAAAACTAGGTAACTTCTGAGGATGCGTCCTAAGATAAGTTAACAGTGGTTCGTTAGCTCTCCCTAGTTCCTATATCTCAGTTACTACGGTCCGGTTGTTACGTTTTTAACCGGCGGTCTGCGTTTATATTTTCCCCATGAATAATTTATTCACCAATCTGTTCCATCCATTTACGTAATTTTTCTTTAGGATAGTACTTATTATTGTTAACCGTAATATGCGGGATATCTGGGTATTTCTCAGTAAAAGCTTTAATATCTTCTTTTGCAATTCCTATATAATAATGAAGATACTTTTCCTTAATTAATTCAAATTCATCATCTTCGTCATCAAACTCATCTAGAATGCTGTCCGCTTCGGGATTTTTAAAATGCTTTAACCCTTCCCCAATAAAATAGCCTGCAGCTGCAAGCCCAATCGCGATCCAGAAAAAATCAAATTCCATTTTATCCCTCCTTGAAATTAGTTTACACTCTTTATACGAATCAAAGCTATAAAAGTTCTAAAAAAATTTTTTTAGTCGATTAGCTTATTTTAAAAGCGTGTTATAACTAATCAATTTTTGTGCAGTGTCAAAAGGGTTACCCTCCTTAGGATTTTTAATTAGGTATGAGGTTGAAGAATGAAATTTAATGGCAGATAATTGATAATAGACATAATAATGCTATAATTAAGACATAATAATGTGAAGAGGAGTTGAAATAATGCCAAAAATTCGTCCTATTAAGGATTTACGAAATACAACGGAAATTTCTGAACTTTGCCACCAAATAAAGGAACCTCTATTTATTACAAAGAACGGATATGGAGATATGGTTATCATGAGTATGGAGACATATGAGAATTCTTTAGCTAAGTTAGAGTTATATCAAAATTTAGCTCAAGCAGAAGCCCAATTAAATAACAAGGATGAGCTTTTAGATGGAGAAGAAGTCTTTAAGGATTTAAAGAAAAAATATGGCCATGAATAAATATACGATTAAAATCACGCCTATTGCTTATAAAGATTTAGAGGAAATATACCGTTATATCTTTAGTGATCTAAAAAATGAAGGTGCAGCGGATAACCTTTTGGAGAAGATAGAAAAAAGTATTATGAATCTAAAAGAATTTCCATTTTCCTGTAGCTTTGTAAAGGATGAAATTTTAAAAAATAAAGGTTATCGAAAGCTCATTATTGAAAATTATATTGCGTTTTATATAGTTGAAGAAGAAAAACATGTAGTAGTCATGCGTGTACTTTATGGAGGCCAAAAATATCAAGATCTTATTTAGTAGAAAATAAAAGGTAGCATGACTTGTTTCATTGCAAAGCTGTGCGAGGCTGTAAATTTAATCAAGCATCAGCGACAAGTTTACACTTAACGATATTAGCACGAATTTACGCTATTGCCTTATCGGGAGAAATTACTACTTTTCCACACGACCCATTTGTAGCCTGTGCCTTAATTATTAATTCATTCCTAAGTATCAATCATTCTATTTGTACTATTAAAGTTTAATTATACAAGCTGAAAATTAGCATAGGCTTGCTTTTTTATTGCGCATTCAAATTAGTTCAGTAGAGCTTAATCATACCCATCTAATCCATTATATTTTTATTTATCAGCTTATACTTTTGATAAAGTTAGGTAAGTCTTTAACATTTAAATTTTGTAATTCTCTCTCAAAATAACACCACAAAAAACCAAAATTTTCTTTTTTTTACATATATTTGTGATAATATGTAACTATCAAAAATGCTAATAGTTTTCTATTAAAACTCCTATTACTCTTCCTAGAATCTATCTGTCTCTTTTACCTATTCATTATTTTGACAATCTGCTCTCTAAGAATTAAAAATTTAGAATTAAAGGATGGTGCATAAGGTGAATAAAAAAAAGTGGATTGTATTTATCCTCATCTGTCTTTTCCTTATAGCAAGTATAATACTAATAAATTTTATCCAAGATCGAAATACCGCCCTCTCACAAAAAAGCACCTCTAATGAAGATCAAAAAGAGATTGAAAATATTAAAAATTATATAGATGAAAACGAAGAAGATACCTCTGCGCATCTAGAATTAGGAGTGAGGTATTTTCTAGAAGAACAATATGAAGATGCGATTATTGAATATCAAAAGGTAATTGAACGGGAGCCTGAAAACTCTTTGGCTTGGCACAGGTTAACGCTTGTAAATATCTTTCAAAACGACTTTAAAGAAGCTTATGAAAATCGAAAAAAAACAATAGAGCTTGATCCAAAAGCTGCATTTTATATTAGTATTGCTTCTTTAGAAGTTATATTAGATAAACCAACATTAGCACTAGAAAATGCAAAAAAAGCACTGGAGCTTGCGAAAAAAGCAAAAGAAGAAAATATTGAACATTATCAAGAATGGGTTGATCAAATAGAACAATTTAATGCAGAATACACTAAAGGTAATATATCCGAAAGTTATTTAGGTATGATTAAGAGTAATCTTTATTTTGATAAACCTATTTTTGTTGAGATGATTGAAATGGGCTTAGCAGCTGAAGATATTACTAAAGAACAAAAGCAAGAATTGATAGAGTTAAAGGAAAAGGTAAAATCCCATGATAATATAGTGATAAAATATGAAGATTTAAGTAGTGTCGAGCAATAATACACTTTTGTGCTGTATATAGACGTAAGCAGCGGAAATCATGTTTGGTATTTGTAATATGCGTTTGGTGTATATCTAAATATGTTAAAAATAATCTATACCTAAGTGTTAGTTGTGGATTTTTTTCTTTGGCTAGAGAAATCTTCATCTGATTTAAATTAAAAAGACTCTTTTGCTAATGCGGTTATTGGCAAAAGGGCCTTTGCTTATATGTTTCCATAATTACACGCTCTCATAATCCAGTAAATACTCAGGTCTCGAAAATTTACTAATACCCTTTAAATTGGTATGCTAAAGACACTTAACTAGAGGGGTGTTGCATAAAATGAAGGTGTTATTTATCGGTGGTACCGGCCTAATAAGCTCTGCTGCTTCGAAGCTAGCAGTTGAAAAAGGTCACGAGCTGTACCTTTTAAATAGAGGAAAAAGAAATGCATTTGTGCCAGAAGGCGCACACGTAATTCAAGGTGACATTCATAACAGACAGGAAATGAAAGCGCTTTTAGATGATGCGTATTTTGATGTTGTCGTTAACTGGATTAACTTTACACAAGAAGACGTTGAGCGAGATATCGCGTATTTCACTGGTAAAACCAATCAATATATCTTTATTAGTACTGTCGCTACCTATCAACGACCACCCGCTTATTATATCTTAGACGAATCCACGCCACAGCATAATCCAGGCTGGGACTATGCCACCAATAAAATTGCAGCAGAAGAGAGATTAAGGAAGGAATACCGCGAAAATGATTTTCCGGTAACGATTGTTCGCCCATCGCACACCTACGGGAAAACGGCAATTCCGTTTGCTGTAAATAGCCCAACACATCCGTGGACATTGATCGATCGCATGCAAAAGGGAAAGAAAATTATCGTTCCAGGTGACGGGACATCGCTTTGGAGCCTTACCCATAATACTGATTTCGCAAAAGGATTAGTTGGATTATTAGGGAATATCCAAACACTCGGACATGGCTTTCATATTACCTCAGACGAAGTGAAAACTTGGGACCAATACCTTAAAGTAATTGGCCAAGCAGTCGGAATTGAACCCAAAATCATTCATATGACGTCAGAGACCATTTCCAAATTTATACCCGAATTAGAAGGACCATTGTTTGGTGATCTAAGCAATAGCTATGTCGTCGATAACACAAAAATTAAGACATTTGTACCCGAGTACCAAGCAACCACAAACTTTGAGAACGGCATCAGACAATCAATTGCATACTTTGAAGCAAATCCAGAACTACAAAGAATTGACGTCGCTTTTAATAAGAAAATGGACAAAGCGATTGAAGTCTACGAAACCTTTTTAAAAAGTATTGATGGGGAAGGATAATCAACTAAGCACGACGCCCAGGTAAACGACCCAGGAAAAAGACGCGACAGCACGATACGAGAGAGAGGGGCAAAAGCATGGATATAAAGGTGTTCTTTCAGCGCAACTTAAATGTCGGGAAAAAATTAGTGCGACTCCACCATTCGAATGCCATCCTTTTTTTTCTGCTTAGTTTAACAGGACTTCTTTTATTGTCAGCAGCTTTTCGGTCTACTTTTCCCGCAACACGTGTGTGGATAAAGGATATTCATATTTGGATCGGCGTCATTAGTGTACTTCCGCTACTTTTTTATCTGCCGAAGCGGAAAAAGCACCAGCTGACGATTCGAAAGGCAAAATATAAACAGCTTAATTTAAAGCTTGTTATCTCTATTTTGCTTGTGCTAATGGTTTCAGGATTCCTATTAACTTTCCATAGACAATTTCCGCCAACTGTTAGTTCGTGGGCGCTCATTATTCATGACCTTGCCACATGGGTCGGACTTCCTTACGTGATTTACCATAGCCTAACGCGAACGCAAACATTTAAAAAACTAGAAAAACGCTTCCGTAAAAAGAGCTTGGTCGAAAAACCAATGGAGATAGAAGACGGTAATCCTGTCTACAAGCGCCGGTCTTTTTTACGCATTCTTCTTGGAGGATTTATTGTCCTAGTTTCGTCACATTATTTTATTAAATGGGTCGCGCCCTATCTTAATTTACCAACCAATACAGCATCTAATCCGGGTGCCAATCAATTTTCGCCGCTTCCCGAACCAAATGCGGATTCACTTCCACCAATCGGTGGGGGAAAGGAAGGTCAATTCAGGTACTATACGGTAACAGAAATGCCTATCCTTACGAATGAAAATTGGAATTTTACCATTGACGGGCTTGTCGATAGCCCTGCTCAATATAATTGGGATCAATTCTTAAATCTGCAACGAAAAGTACAGGTGAGTGATTTTCATTGTGTAACCGGTTGGAGTGTCTATAAAGGAACATGGGAAGGCATTCCGTTGAAGCAATTTTTAGATAATGCAGGAATAAAAAATAATGCGAAATATGTGAAATTCTATTCTGCTGATGGCGTTTATACGGATACGCTAACGATTGATCAAGCAATGATGGAGGATGTGATGGTAGCAACCTTATTAGACGGAGAATTACTCACCCAAGAAAATGGTGGGCCAGTCAGACTTCTAGTACCTCAAATGTATGCTTATAAATCGGTGAAGTGGTTAAACCGAATCGAATTGATTGAAGAAGAACATATCGGCTACTGGGAAGAACGTGGCTATGATACCGATGCATGGGTTGAAAATGTATAATGAGTTTTACATTCTAAAAATGGTTAGTTGATATATAGGAAAATCCGAACTGAACACCTGAATCAGTTCGGATTTTTTTATGAGAAATAGGTACAATCATCGCTCCATCAAAATACTTCGCTTTCCTGCGAGGTCTGTATGCACTTTAGTTACAGGCGGTCGCTTTCCACGGGGCACGGCCTCAGCTTACTTGGAAAAGAAGAACACTTTCCCAAGTGGATCTTCGGACACGTGCTGATCCCGCTGGAGTCGACGTCTTTCACTTCCGTTTTCTCTTAGTTTACAAGCTGTTCTAAAATCATTCTTTATATTTTAACAACACTAAATCTCTTATTCTGCGTTATAGCAGGGATTCTGCACCGTCGAAATACAGCTCTGTCCCACTGATATGACTCGCTGCATCAGAGGCGAGGAAGCTTACTAACTCTGCCACTTGCTCTGGTTTGGCCGTTTCATCTAGTGGTTTATCTCCTTCAGGATATTCTACAGGGATATCAATTTTTTCAAGCTCAGGTGTTTTCTTGGTATTTTTACCGATGTTCGTTTCAATCGCACCAGGGCAGATGATGTTGACCCTGATTTTATATTTAGCTAGTTCAAGTGCTGCCATTTTACCGAATGCCATTTGGCCGGCTTTTGAAGTACTATAAGCGGACATCCCAAAATTTGAAAATGTACGATTTCCATTAACAGAACTCGTAATAATCACACTACCGCCATTTTCCTTCATATGAGGAATCGAATATTTAAGCGTATGGAAGGTTCCTTTTAGATTCGTATTAATCGTTTGATCCCAGTCCTCTGGTTTAAAGTCTTCAATTGGTGCAAGGACACCATTGATGCCGCCATTTGCAAAAACAATATCTAGCCTGCCCCATTCGTTGATGACTTCATTGATGCCAGCTTCTACTCTATCGTGTTTAGAAAGGTCGACATCGACTACCATTGCTTCTCCGCCAAAATCTTCAATTTCCTGCTTTACCTTATCGGCATTTTCTTCTTTAATATCAATCAAACCAACTTTTGCTCCTTGCTTTGCTAGCATAATAGCAGAAGCACGGCCAATCCCTGAGCTACCTCCTGTAACAATCGCAACCCTACCTGCAAACTTTTGCTTCTCATCCATTGTGTTTTCCTCCTAAAGGTTTTATCCAGCTGTCTTCTGTTTATAATGGTTATCTTTTGTTATTTTTACGTAGTTAAAACATGGATAAACTTCCCGATTTTTAAAAAAGTAAACGCTGTCCTTCACACAAGAAAAAGCCAATTGATCTTATGAAGAAATTAATCGGCTTTAAAGAAAGGTAAAGGATTTTATTTAACCGTTGAGTGTATGCATGGAGTTTTTCAAACAGATGTATATGCTTTTGAAATTAATTTTCGTTTTTTAGCTAGTGATAAAGGGTAAAGGAAACTAATAAACCATAGAGCAAGAATAACAAAAAATGAATGGAGGTTATCAAAATGAAAGACACATTTAAAAAAGGAATCACCTTAGGTCTGGGACTGGCAGCCACTAGTAAAGAGCATGCAGAAAAAGTAATCGACGAATTGATGAAAAAAGGTGAACTTTCTCAAGGAGAGTCAGATGATTTATTCAGTGAAATTAGGAAAAAAGGAGAAGAAAGTCAAAGCCAAATGGATCAAAAAATTCAGCTTAAATTAAAGAAAATGCTAGAGGATTTGGACGTTGCCACAAAAGAAGATTTACGAGCAATAGAGCAGCGCCTGGATTACTTGGAAAAACAACATAAGGATGACCTTTAATATTAGCAGGAATAAGGGAAGGGGGGATTATTATTTTTAGAGCGAGAATGCGCCATATGCAACGCTATCGAGAGATTGCTGTTGCCTTTTCACGCAATGGATTTGGTTATGTAGTCAAGGAGTTAGGCCTTGATCAACTCTTTCCTTTACCAAAAAGAGCACTTATAAATAAAGAACAACAAAAGCATCGGAAAACAGTTGGAGAGCGAATTCGTCTCATTTTAGAGGAGCTTGGCCCGACATTTATAAAAATGGGGCAAATGGCAAGCATGCGTCCAGATATTATCCCAAAGGACGTGATTAAAGAGTTAGAATTACTCCAGGATCAGCTCTCGCCTTTTTCCTATCCAGATGTTGAAGCAATGATCGAACAGGAATTAGGAGCGCCGGTTCACGAACTTTTCCAATCCTTCGATAAAGAACCCTTAGGAGTGGCTTCGATTGGGCAGGTTCATAAAGCTGTGCTTCATTCCGGGGAAGAAGTAGCGGTAAAGGTACAGCGACCAAATGTTGATAAACAAATTCGAACTGATTTAGAAATTTTACATGAATTAGCAGAACGAGCGGAGCATCGATTATATCGGTTAAGAAAATATCAGTTAAAAAATATAGTAGAGGAATTTTCTAAGGCTATTCTTGATGAATTAGACTTTGTCACTGAGGGCAGAAATGCAGATATTATGAGCAAACAATTCAGAGAGAATAAGCATATCGCTATCCCGAAAATTTTTTGGGATTATAGCTCTAAAAAAGTGTTAACGATGGAACATATCGAGGGTGTGAAATTAAATGCGCTTGAGGAGTTAGATGAAAGAGGGTATGATCGTGAATTAATCGCAGAACGTTTCTCAGATGCAATCCTTTTTCAAATTTTCAAGGATGGATTTTTCCATGCAGATCCACATATGGGAAACATGCTTGCTTTACCGGGTGAAAAAATTGCATTATTAGATTTTGGGATGGTAGGAAGATTGTCCCCTGAAATGCAAACACATTTTGCCTCGTTAATTATCGCTATGGTCAGACAGAAGCCGGATGCAATTATTAAAGCGATCAGTAAAATGGGTGTCGTACCGGAAGAGGTTAATCAACATGAACTAAGAGGTGATATTGAACAGTTCATGATTAAATATTATGATGTATCACTTAGCGAAGTGAGCTTGGGAGAGTCGGTTACCGATTTATTCTCTATTGCACACGAGCACAAGATTTCCATTCCGACCGATTTAACCTTAGTCGGAAAAGCGCTTATAACAATGGAAAGTGTAATCGAACCACTGCACCCTGATTTAAGTGTGATGGAAGTGGCCGAGCCATTCGGGCGGGCACTGATCAAGGAACGATATAATCCTAAAAATATAGCAGAAAATATTTATGATCAGCTCGATGATTATGGTGACGTGCTCCATGATATGCCAAAAATTGTTCAGGAACTATCTGCTATCGTAAAAAAACGTAAAGTGCCAGTAGAAATATCCATTCCAGCAGCAGATTCTTTTTTTGCAAAATTAGACCGTGTTAGCAATCGTCTATCTTTTAGTATCGTATTATTAGCATTTAGTTTGATTATGGTTGGTCTAATTATAGGCTCAGCACTCGGCAGACAAACCTCTATGCTATGGAATATTCCAGCGATTGAAATTGGCTTTGTTATTGCAATCTTAATGTTCGCTTGGATGATGTTTTCTATTTTTAGATCTGGACGATTTTGACCCAAACGCAAGAAAGCAAATCGATTTATTTCGATTTGCTTTTTTACTGGAAAGAAGAGGAGTTACCTGCCGTTTGAATAATTTGCATAGAATTAGAAGTAGGGAAATTTGATATTACATACATGTAGGAAGGCTTCACGCACACATTGGGACGTTTTACGCACACTTTTAGGAATTTCACGCACACATTAGAAGTGTTTACGTACACTTCGATAAGTTTCACGTACACTTCAACAAATGTCACGAACAAATCTGAAAGTTTCACACTCAAGTACAAGGTTTACAAATGCATTTAAAATAGACAATTCCAATTTCTGAAAAAAGTGTTTGTATAATGAATTAGCGGGTAATTAACTACTATGTTAAATTTTTCAATATTAACAAGGGAGGAAAACACTACATGAGTGATGAACACAACGTTAATGGCGGAAGCAGCAAGAAGGAACAATTGGAGAAGTTTACATCAGACGATCGCGGCAAGAAAATGACGACGAACCAAGGACTAAAAGTGTCAGAGGATGAGTTTTCATTAAAAGCAGGTGAGCGCGGACCGACCTTAATGGAAGACTTTCATTTTCGTGAAAAAATGACGCATTTTGACCATGAGAGAATTCCGGAGCGGATTGTTCATGCTCGAGGCTTTGCTGCCCACGGTGAATTTCAAGTATATGAATCGATGAAAGAATATACGAAAGCAGGATTTTTGCAAGATCCATCGAAAAAAACACCTGTATTTGTCCGTTTTTCAACGGTAGCCGGAAATCGTGGGTCAGGTGAATTAGCTCGAGATGCTCGTGGATTTTCCACTAAATTTTATACAGAAGAAGGAAACTATGACCTAGTAGGTAATAACATACCGGTATTTTTCATTCAGGATGCTATTAAGTTTCCTGACTTAGTACATGCATTAAAACCTGAACCACATAACGAAATGCCACAAGCTGCATCAGCGCATGACACCTTCTGGGATTTCATTGCGAATAACCAGGAGTCGGCGCACATGGTAATGTGGGCAATGTCAGATAGAGCAATACCGCGAAGCTTTCGAATGATGGAAGGCTTTGGAGTGCATACATTTAGATTTGTAAATGAAGAAGGGAAGTCGCACTTTATTAAGTTCCACTGGAAGCCGGTTTTAGGTACACACTCTGTTGTATGGGATGAGGCGCAAAAAATTAATGGGAAGGACCCAGACTTTCATCGGAGAGATCTTTGGGATTCGATTGAAAATGGTGATTATCCAGAATATGAACTTGGCGTACAAATAATAGCAGAAGAAGATGAGTTCGCATTTGATTTTGATATTTTAGACCCCACTAAACTATGGCCGGAAGAGGATGTGCCTGTAAAAATTATTGGTAAAATGACGCTAAATCGAAATGTTGATAATGTGTTTGCAGAAACCGAGCAAGTAGCATTTCATCCAGGTCATGTTGTACCTGGAATTAATTTTTCCAATGATCCATTACTGCAAGGGCGGTTGTTCTCTTATACCGACACGCAGCTGATCCGTTTAGGCGGACCGAATTTTCATGAGCTGCCGATAAATCGCCCGGTTTGCCCTTTCCACAATAATCAGCGTGATGGATATGGTAGACAAACGATTAATCGAGGACAAGTAAGCTATCACAAAAATTCTCTTGCGGAAAATACACCGGAAACATCCACGGAAAAAGAAGGTGGCTATACGCACTATCACGAAAAAATTGATGCGCATAAGGTGCGAGCAAGAAGTGAAAGCTTTAAAGATCATTTCTCACAAGCTACTTTATTTTGGAATAGTATGAGTGATGCAGAGAAGGAGCATTTAATAAATGCTTTTAGTTTTGAGTTGGGAAAAGTAGAAAGTGCATCAGTTCAAAACCAAGTAGTGGAAATGTTTGCGAATGTCAGTCATGAATTAGCAACAGGCTTTGCTGAAGCGATTGGTATTACACCACCTGCAGAGCAGGAAAATAAAGTGACTAAAGCTTCACCAGCACTTAGTCAAGAGAATACGACTAAAACTCCAGTAACACGAAAAGTTGCTGTACTCCTTGGTAAGGATTTTCAGGACAAAGAGGTTAATACGGTATTAGAAACGTTAAAAGAAGCGGGTGTCCAGCCTGAAATCTTAAGTGATAAGCTAGGTAAAGTGAAAGGAGTAGAAGGCACAGAACTAGAAGTCGATCACACTTTCTTAACTGCAGATTCTGTTTTATTTGATGCGGTGTATGCAGTTGGAGGAAGTGAGGAAGATAAAGCCTTTTATAAAAAGTCTGCATTATTTGTCCACGAAGCATTTTCTCACTTCAAGCCAATAGGTGCAACAGAAGAAGGGATAAAGCTTCTTCAGGTAGATGAAATGAAAAACAGCAAGGGTGTTGTATATGGTGGAGAGGCTAAGAAATTTGCCCGAGAATTCATTGAAGCCATTGCTGCTCATAGACACTGGGATCGTAATGTCGTATAAATGATTAAAGGGGAGATCTATCTCCTCTTTTTTTTTTAATGATGATTATAATCATATAATATGAAGGATCAATAAAAAACGCAAAAAGCATAGACTCTAGTAAAAACTAAGTCTATGCTTTCTTCCTTTTCACTTCTAGATATGCGATTAAAAAAATTATGTCTTTGATTTTACTTTTTTCAGCAAGCCTACTTTTCCAGTACCTTCACATGTTGCACATGCAATTTCTCCCTCACCTACGCAATTTTCACACTTATGAATCCTATAGTCAATTCCTTCACCCGAGCAATCTGGACAACGAAGTAAACCCTCACCGTTACAGCTTTTACACCTCACAGATAATTCCTCCTTTTAAATTTTTGGAGCAATAAGACAGGCTAATATGATGCATAGAGATTGTGTGAAAAGCTAGCTTATCTTTATCAAGCTCCTTGTGCATTAAATATATATAAATAACTTACTTAATGCCTAATTCAGGAACAGATTAATGGAGAGGACAAAATTTGTATGCGCTAACAAAGTTGTGGAAGAAAAGGTTTTATCGAATTTGTACCCATCCATTATACCATGTCCAGTGGAACTTTAACAAAAGGAATCTCACCATCCAAAGTTTTCTGTTAAAAAAATCTCTCGTTAATATTATTTATGCGTCATCATAAAAACTAATTACTTATTACATACCACAGGATAAGTATTTTAATCCTTAAAAGCGCCAATAAGCACAATTACAATAAAAATGTAATGGTACTGTAATAGAATAGATATCTTGGACACAATAAATTCCGTTTAAAGGATAAAGAGGGAATTTGACAAAATATAGGCATTTATAATTAATACACAGGCGAAACAAGCTGTAAATATTGCTTAAAAGCATTTATATGGTAAAATAGTATCATAAAATAAAAAAGGAATAAGGAACAAAAAGATATGATATTTTCAAGATAGTATATTATTCTATGATGAAATAAAGACTCTATTAAGAGAAGAGGAGAAGCGCTATGAGTTATACATTTGTCTTTATCATTCATATTATACCAGCCTTCTTCTCTTTCTATCTAGGGACGACTACCTTAACTAAAAATATAAACAATGTAGCGCATAAGTTAACAGCCATGATCCTATTTGGCTTTTCCTTAATTTTTATACTGTTATTATTAGAGTACAATTTAGCTCCAGAGAGCAAGCAATTTCTTTTAACATGGGTAGAATTTCCTGTCTATTCTCTTTTGCATATCTTGTTAATGACACTATTTGCAAAGATTACTCTGTTTTTTGGCAAGCAGAAATTACCAATGTGGTATTATGTGATGTTACTTGTTCCATTAATTTATCATTTAACTACAGCTTCGATTGATGGATGGTTTATAAAAGAAATGCTAGTAGTGGATAAGAGGGCCGTTGTGATATTTGGTCCTGGTTTTCATGTTGGCTTATTGATGCAATGGTTATATTTATTTCTTGTTTTAAGGATGGTTTATAAATTTCATAGATCAGAAGCTGGAAAGAAAAATGAGAAATTCCTACCTATATTAATGATTGGACTTGTATTGATGGTGATTTGGGTATTAGTGACAAATATTTTTTATGCGAATTCTCCAGCTTTTCGAGAACTGCCTCCACTTCAAATCTTTGGAACTATTTTCTTTGTCATTGCACTTTATTTAGCGATAAAAAACTTTGATTTCTTACCACATTTTGAGAAAAGATACCGACTGTTATTTGATTTATCACCTTCTGGTATTATTTTATTAAATAAAAATTTAGAAATACAAGACATTAACCCGTTTGCTTCTAAAATGTTTAATATAAGCATAGACAAGTTAAAAGATTCGGATATGAGCAATTATTTTCCATCACAACAGAGAGAATTATTAAAACAACAGATTGAGACCATGTTTACGGAGAAACAAGCACTCAGAAATACAGATATTAGTATCATCGATGATAATGGACAAAGAGCAGAATTATTAGTGGACACAGATTTAATTACGGTAGAAGGGGAAGAACTTGCTATCTTTTTAATGCGTGATGTTACAGAGCAAAAAAAACAGCAAGAAGAAATTACGTTTTTGGCTTATCATGATGCTTTGACGGGTCTGCCGAATAGATTAGCTTTTATGAATAAATTTCCAGAGATCCTTGCAAATGCGAAAAAGAGAGAAGCATCTTTCGCATTTTTAGTATTGGATCTGAACAAGTTTAAGCAGATTAACGACAATTATGGCCATTTCATTGGTGATAAAGCGTTGCAACATTTTTCTTCGGAATTAACAAGAATTTTCTCACTTGATGCGCATGTTTTCAGGATGGGTGGAGATGAGTTTATTGTGTTGCTAGAGCACATAAACGAACCTCAGCAAGCAGAAGAAGAAATTACTTATTTTTTAACTGAGATGATTGATACGTTTGTTTATCATCAAAAAAACATTACGATAAATACCAGCGGTGGTTATAGTATCTACCCTAAAGACGGTGAAGAGTTAAAGCATCTTTATAAGAAAGCAGATAAAGCAATGTATGCTTCTAAAAGAAAAGCTAAATAAAAACTCTTTCCATTGTAGTCGGGATTGAAAAGTATAACGTAAACTAAAAAAGTTGAATTGGAAGGGGGATCCAATTCAACTTTTTTCTAATTTAAGATGAAGTCCAAGATCCACCATTTACATGGATGGCTTGTCCTGTCATATACGATGATTCGTCTGAAGCTAGCATGACATATGGCCAAGCATGCTCAGAAGGTTGACCTGGTCTACCCATTAATCCATCTTGACCAAACTCTTCCACTTCCTCTTCACTAAAGGAAGCTGGGATTAGTGGTGTCCAGACAGGTCCTGGTGCTACAGAATTTGCACGAATGCCTTTACTTGCCAGGCTTTGTGCAATACTTCTTGTAAATGCAGTAATAGCACCCTTGGTCGCTGTATAATCCATCAGTTTGCCATTTCCTTTATACGCATTGATCGATGACGTACTAATAATGGCGTCACCAGAATTCATATGGCGGACAGCTGCTTTGGTGAGATAAAATTGTGAAAAGAAATTTGTTTGGAATACTTCTTCAAATTGCTCATTTGAAATATCCAATACATCCTCTTTTACATATTGAATGGCTGCATTGTTGACCAATATATTGATAGCGCCAAATGCATCCACTGTTTTCTTAACCAATTCATCACAATGAGAAGATTCTTTGATATCACCAGGAAGGAGGATACATTTTACGCCCTCCGCTTCCACCATCTTCTTAGTAGCTTCAGCATCTTCATGCTCGTCAAGATACGAAATAGCAACGTTAGCACCTTCTTTCGCATAGACAATAGCTACTGCTCGTCCAATTCCACTATCGCCACCTGTAATTAAAGCAGATTTTCCTTTTAACTTATCAGAGCCTTTATACTCGGTAGGCTGATGTGGTAAAGGATTCATTTCTGATTCAATACCAGGCTGTCTATTTTGTTTTTGTCGCGGTGTACTTCCTTTTTGCATATCGCTTGGGTTCATGTTGCTGCTTCCTCCTGTAGTCTTATCTTAATTTTCTTCGTATAAATTTGTTACGTCTACTTCAAATGCATCCTCTGATTCTTTTGTATAGTTCACGAGTGCAATTTGTCGATCATCATCTACAGATTGAATGTAGACATATTCTCCGTTATATATAACATCCTGCATAACTGGATCATCTTTGATTTCTTTTGCTCGCATAAGATTCATGTATATCGCCTCCATAAAATGTTGTTGATTTTTTTACTTATGCATTTAATTACTTACGTAAATAAAATAACCTAATCGAATGAATCTTAAACATTTTTTGGGAAAATGAAATGAAATTGTAAAATGAAAAATGAGAAAAAAGTGCGTATCCCGGGAGGCGGATACGCACTTTTTCTGTCTAGTAATATGGATATGGATTGTTGTACGCCAGTGGTGCAATAAAAGGTAAAAGTGTTAATGCTGCTAACGCACCTAGCGGGAAATTACGTCTTCTATATCTCCGTACCCTTCTTGGAGGATATCCATAGGGACCATAACCCCCACCACCATAAGGGCCATAACCTCCGCCGCCATATGGATTAAAGACTTGGCGTGATTGATCTGGTGTGTTATCTTCGCGGTCCATAACATCTTCTCCAACTAAAATGATGACATTTTCAGCATCTACATTTTCAATAATACCATCAAACGTTGTACCGTCTTTTAAGGAAACCGTGACATGATAATACTTCAGTTGCTCACATGTGTCATGTAAGTTTTGCGGATACTGTTGATGCCCATAATTTTCATGATTCATTTGCTTATCCTCTCCTCTCTGTAATAGGGTATTCACCTAGAGAAAGGATGTGCCTATTTTTTTAGTAAAATTTTGGGCAGCTAATATTTATTTTTGTTAATTAGTGTGTTCCGAGTGCAGCGTTTATGGGACCAATTTTCTCAAGTAAAGCGAGTTGTTTTGCCATATATCTCGGGGAATACTGCATATCGGTTTCGATCCAATAGGTTATTAAACCAATACTTGCAGCAGTAACGTAATGTACGATAATCTCCTTTGGTACCTTTCGTTCGTGAACGGTTAAGGTAAGCTCCTCTATCGTTTCCGATACAAATTGCTGTACCGTTTTTGACATGCGATATTGAAAGGTAGGAACACCATTTTCCCCAAACATCGTTGTAAAGAAAATCCGATGATCATAAACAAATTGAAAAAGATTAAGAAAAACAACACTAGGCTCATCTTTTTTAGCAATTAAATCTTCTCGAGATTCCGGTGATACGTTTTGAATCAGGTTTTGGAGCATGTCCTCTATTGTCTTTTCTAATAAATCATACTTATCTTGATAATGCTGATAAAAAGTTACGCGATTGATCTCAGCTTTTGCACTTATATCTTGAATGGTAATAGCATCAAACCCCTTTTCGCCGATAAGCTCTACGAACGCGCTCTTCAATGATCTTCGTGTCTTTTTCACTCTAGGGTCTATTTTTTTCACAACAATTATCGCTCCTTTGTAAAATATCTCCTTCTTAACATACAATCCTTTAAATCCTGTTGTTTAAACGACAAATCGTTAAAAATCATCTGTTGTAAGATATTTCAAACTAAATATAATGTTAAGTATAAACTACATTATGTAGTTTAAATATACAACTTGTAAATAATATAGATTTATACCGAAGGAGGAGGAGTTATGGTCGAAAGAGTAAAAACAGACGTGATGATTATTGGTGCGGGACCAACTGGATTAATCGCAGCGAATGCATTAAATAAAAGTGGGATAGATTACATTTGTATTGAAAAAAGGAAGGACCGTTCGCCTTTTTCAAAAGCCATTGGTATTCATGCAAGAACCTTGGAGGTATTTGACGTGTTGGGGATTGCTGAGAAATTTGTGGGGGCTGGTTATCCAGGGCATCGGGCAAAAATCACCTTTGATAGTGGGAAGGCCTCCTTATTGAAATTTTATCAATTAGAAAGTAGATTTCCTTATCTGTTAACCATTCCCCAAAATGAAACAGAGGATATATTAGAAGAGCATTTGAGGGAAGGAGGCGGAAAAGTAGATAAGGAGCACGAATTAGTATCACTTGTTCAGGAAAGAGACCATGTTTTAGTAACCGTTAATCATAACGGAGCATGCTTAGAATATGAAGCAAAGTATGTATTAGCATGTGATGGTGTTCATAGTAAAGTGAGGGAGCTGTTAGATGTTGATTTTAAAGGAGAGAAAGAAGGAAAGACTTTCTTTCTCGCAGATAGTCACATTGCTGATTTAGATCCTGCTTATATTACTGTCTATATCAGTAAAAAAGGTGCAGCAGTTTTTTTCCCATACCGCGATGGGACCTTCCGTGTGCTTTGTCTAGACCTCACCATTCAACACCTGCCACATAAAGATAACCTGACAGAAGCGGATGTACAAGAAAGCGTGGCTCGTCTTGTTCCATTCCCTCTTAAGATAGGAAAAACGACGTGGGTCTCCAATTTCGGAACATCACATAGACAAGTGGAAAATTATAGACATGATCGCGTATTTTTTGTCGGTGATGCAGCACATATTCATAATCCATTAGGGGGGCAAGGGATGAATCTTGGCCTACAGGATGCTGTTAATGTGACGTGGAAGTTAAGTGCAGTCCTAAAAGGATATGCGAGTGATCGTTATTTAGATACGTATCAAGAAGAGAGATGGCCAGTGGCAGAGAATATTATCCAGCAAACAAGCAGGACATTACGGATGATTTCGATGAAGGGGGCACAAGCTCAATTAAGAAACTGGATAGGGAGAAGTGCTTTGAGTAGTGATGCGTTACAAAAAAAGATGGCAGAAAGCTTATCACATGTAAAATATAACTATCGTGATACCGAGAAAAATAAAAAGCTAGTGGATTCAAGACGTTCATCTAAATCCCTTCAAGCGGGTGATCGAGTTCCTGATATTAAAATGTTATTAAACGATGCACCGGATATCCGGCTATATGAGCTATTAAAGAGATATGGTTTTCTTTGTTTCATGTATATTGATGCAGAGGATAAAGAGATGGTAAAAAGTACACAGACTTTAGCAAAAAAGTTGGAAGCGGAATTTGAGGGTCTTATTACACCATTTTTAATTGTAAAAGGCGGAAATTCCTATATCATGGAAAACAAACTACCGCTCATGTATGACGTCTATCGAGAAATGGAAAGCCGAATTGGAATGGAAGTTGGAAGTACTCTTTTCATAAGACCGGACACACATGTAGCTTTTCATATGAAAAGTATCGAGGCTGAAAAAGCGGTTAACTTACTTCACATGCTTTTTAAATAGATCTTATCCAAGCGATAATTATTTTAGGCTTATCGCTAGATCTGTTAATAAGTGAGATTGATAAGCTTGGGAAGCTATTACTTGCTGAAGCTGTTTAAATGATCATTGCACCCGAAAGTATCTATGTCATAATAAAAAGTAGAAATCTGAAGGAGAAATCTATGGATATTTTACTTTTTATAATAATTATTTTATTAGCATCGATTCTTCAAACAAGCACCGGATTTGGTTTTTCTATTATCGCAACACCATTTTTGTTGCTCTTATTTGAACCAAAAGAAGCGATCCAGATTAATTTACTGCTATCTCTTGTCATTTCACTCGCTTTGATCTTTAAAATTAAAAAGGATGTTGACTTTGGAATTTTAAAAAGGTTTATTCTGGGGAGTGTGTTTGGTTTACCAGCTGGTATTCTTATCTTTCTAATGGTTAGCGTAAAAGAATTAAAGCTGATAGTGGGAATTATTTTGCTTGTTTTAACGGTCTTACTACTTTTACGGTATCGCATTATGAAAACCGGGAAGCGGGATCTCGCGGTGGGAGGATTATCGGGTCTATTCACAACAAGTATTGGTATGCCTGGACCTCCATTACTCATCTATTTTGCAGGGTCCAATACAACAAAGCACACCTTACGCGCAACGACGCTTGCCTTTTATTTGTTTATTTATTTTTTGAGTATGCTTATTCAGGTGTTTTTTGCTGGTACTACAAAGCTCGTTTGGACGCATAGTTTGGCAGCATTACCACTTGTGGTTCTTGGCCTTTTTGTAGGGCAGCTGATTTTTAAGTATATTTCTTCAAAGTTATTTCAGATTTTCATCTATATTATCTTATTATTTACTGGAGTTTACTTATTGTGGGAAGGAATTTTTTAAACAAAAGATATTGAGGAAGTTGTTACATCTCTAATTTTTATTACACTTTATGCTAACCCTGACAGAAAGAATACAGGATTAGCATAAAGGTTTTCTGTAATGAGAATTAAATCGCCAGAATACAAAAAGTTAAGGCTACTAATTAATTATAGTGTTATTTCTGTATGATCTGAATAAGGTTGCCACATGTGTCGTCGAGGATTGCAAATGTAAATTCGTTCATATTTGTCGGTTCCATCGTAAATTTCACGCCGTGCTTCACTAATCTTTCATACTCTTTCTGAACATCTGTAACTTCAAACATGGTTGCTGGTATACCATCTTCATAGATTTTCTTTTGATATGCTTGGGCAGCTGGATGGTTATTAGGTTCGAGCAAAAGCTCTGTACCTCCTTCATCTCCAGGCGAAACGAGTGTTATCCACCTATATTCTCCTGCTGGCTCGTCATGCTTTTTAACAAAACCCAGGATTTCGGAATAAAACTTTAGTGCCTTTTCTTGATCATCTACAAATAGACTGGTAACAACGATTTTCATAATTTTTGCCTCCTAAGATTAATCGTTTTTGTTGCTCCGCGGATAATCTGGCTGCAAGAAAAATATACCACACATTCGTTAAAAAATTACTTGCTATCCTTTTTTCCTAGCTTTAAAGCACCAATAATTAGAGGTATCTGAAGAGGTAAACGGAGCCATAGAAGCCAAGGACTTATTGGTTTTTCCGGATTAAATGATATTTTATTCACTGTCATATAAATATTTGCTGGAAAAATAGCAACCATAAAGAAAGCTAAAAGTTTTCGAGTGATATCTTGTCCTTTTTTCACCCAAAGCAATACAGAAAAGATCATTTCAAAAACACCCGTAATAAGTACAATCGCTTTACGAAAGGGAAGTATTGGAGGAACAATTTTGCGGAAGCTTCTTTCATGAATAAAATGAAAGATGCCGGCTCCAAGTAAGAGTATCGAATAAAGTGTACGGAAGAATATTTTCATTTGTATGCCACCTTTCCTATGTACTCTTTGCATAACCCTTTCAACGTGTATTGAAACATTTTAAAACTTTTTATCTGCTTTAACATTTATATTCCATTTTCAAGAATTCAAACGTACTTCCATTTGTATCTTGTAAGAATGACTCTACTTCTTTAAATCCTACTTTTTTGTATAATTTTATTGCTCGTTTATTAAAAGTTGCAACTGATAATTTGATCGTTTCAAGCTTATACGATGATTTAATAAAGGTAATGCAAGCTCTTACGAATTCAAATCCATTGCCTTTTCCTGTTAGATCGGGTCTCATTCCTAAACCAATCTCAATCGTTTTTCTGTCAACTTCACTTATACTAAAAAAAGCAACCAATTCATTATTTTTTGTTGCAGCAAATGTTGAATTCCCTCGTTCGTCTGGGTCTATAAATTCATTTAAATCTTCTGTATCAGCCTCCATATCATAAAAAGAGTAGTCACCATCGTAATGCCAATTAAAAGCAATATCTTCTGCTTGTTTCTGGGTTATCACACTAAACGTATATGACAACTTTATCACGCACTCCTTTCCTTTGAAGGCCTATTCTTTTTAAAATAACTAATATCTAACTAATTCAATAAATAGAAAAACTATTGGTGATTTATCATTTGTCCCTTGTTCTCTTCTTTAATGTACTTTGCAATTACCTCACATTTTTTTATAGCCCAACTGTAATGCTTGAAGGTATTTTCCGCAAAATAAGTGTGCAGATTGGTTGTTTTTGTCCACTTATAATATTTTTTCGTGATGATTTCCTCATTGGAATGTGAATTAATTAGTTCCATAACTCTTTCATGGCTTAGCTTCAATTTTTTAATAGCCTGATTCAACGTTACATCTTGATAGTTTTCCCAAATTAGTATGTTAAGTTGCTTAATAGACCTCCATTTATAGCCGGGAGCTGGCATAAAAGGAATATCTCCATCCATCCCTTCTCTATACCATCTCTCGAGCATTGCATGCCATTCATAAAGATGCATTAATACATCACGAAAATTCTTATCTCTTTCTTGAGTTTCAATCGAATTTTTTCTCTTCTTGCTAGGAACGGCTTGAATTATCTTAAGCAATGATTTGAAATTTTCTTCATTATTCTGTAGCAACAGTTCCTTTTCGTTTTTTACTTCCATGGTAAATTTCTCCTTTTTCAATAAAGCATATCATAGGAGAATATGTTCTTGTAAAAAAATTAAAGAAAAATTATTAGGTTGCTAATTTGAGTTAATTTTAAAATGGAAAGTTGCGGACAATTTAATTTTTTCCATGCTTTTTTATATTGTTCTTAGCGAGAGAGTGGTTGTGTTTTAAAGAATTTCGCCTGTTAATTGAATTATAATCAGATGCGATTAAGATGCGTATCTTGAAATTTTGTCGGATATTTCAATCCATAGCCAAACATTCTATCCATCCCGATATGCGCTATCCAAATTAAGATAATCATTAACAAAGTATCATTCGGAATCAAATTACTGTAGATGATTATTGCTAAGGGAAGACTATATGTGTGGAATAGGTTATAAATTATCGAACCTACCTTGTTATTTTTTAAGTATCCAAGTGCTGATAGATCGGGTGCGAGTAATAAAATTATAAATATAATCCAACTAAATTGCAGATAAAAGTAAAAATAAATACATAATAGCAGTACCACAAACCCTTCAATGTGCAATAAAATTTTATTCAAAAAACCTTCACCACTTCCTAGATTTTAACCTAATGATAAATTAGAATTTCCCTAATTTGATTTTTTACATTCTCATACTCTTTGTTAGTCCTTTAATACCACTAATTATAATTTATGATTAAAATAATCATGGACAATCGACAAAAATAGTCAGGATTAGCATGAAAAATATAAAAATAGATATAAAGATAGATCCATATAGGACAAAAAGATTAATATATAGTTCGAAATACTTTGTAAAAGGTGATCGCTTACATTATAATTAAAATAAGTGTTGATCATCATTTCAATATTTACGTAATCTAAAAACGATAAGTGAGGTAACATAATGACTTCCATCTCAACTAAAGAAATGACTGAACAATCAAGTGCTTTACAACCCTTCATTCAAGTAATTCCAGTCTTACATCGCATGCTACCTGACATGGGTATTGGTTTAACAAACACAGAACAGTGGTTGATGTATTATCCAGGTAGGAAAATAGACTTAAAAGTAGAAGCTGGAACATTAATAAATCCAGAAGAACCATTAGCTGAATGCATTAATTTTAAGAGAGAAATAAGACAAGAGGTACCAGCAGAATTTTTCGGCTTTCCTTTCACTGGACTTGCTTTTCCTATCATAGAGGATGGCGAAGTAGTTGGAGCTATTGCGATTCAAGTGCAAGAACAAAATGAGAGACAATTAAAACACATATCTGATGAAATTTTCTCCTCTTTAACTCAAGCCAATACTAGAATTACTGATATTTCCAATGGGGCTGAAGGTCTTTCTAAGATTAGTGAGACGCTTTTAGAAGAATCGAATCATGCTGCTGAGGGTATGAAGAATACAGATGAAGTAATTCGTTTTATTAAAAATATTGCTAATCAGACTAATATTCTTGGTTTAAATGCCTCCATTGAAGCTGCAAGGGCAGGGGAAATGGGTAAAGGTTTTAACGTGGTAGCGAAGGAAATACGAAAGTTATCCAATGAAACCGTGAATTCTACAGAAAAAATAAGTAATACCTTAACAGAGATGCAAAGTTCGATAACTGAAATCCAGTCTTTGGTAGAAAAAGTAGTTGCTGTTGGTAAAGAACAAGCTTTATCTACAGAAGAAGTTTCTTCCTTCATTGATGAGATTGAAGCGATGAGTAAAGAATTAAAGCAGTATGCACTCGAGTTATAATATAAATCAACCTAACAGATAGTTTTGCTATTTGTTAGGTTTTTTTGATAAATTACTGTGGAAATTCTAACTTCTGTGCAAAAAAACCTATGAAGCAATTTTTGGTGATAGAAAATCTCTTTTTCTCTAAATTTTCACATAATATAATTTATGATTCCATATATAAGGTGCAAGATAGTATAGGTTATCGCAAACATGACTACAACCCAATTTTTCCTGTCAATGGCATAGAACAAAAACGCCAAACTGGGAAATAAAGATAGCGATAAGATAATAACAGGTTGTATAATTCCTTGGTAATAGATAATCCACGCTACATAATAAGCTAAACAACAAATTAACACCATCACTATCCAATTAGAGTTAAATCGGAATATTGTGGCTTTCTTGTTTCTGATGAAGGCTAAGCCAAATATCATTAGTATTTGGGTGATGGTAGCAATTGTATCTATGATTGGTGTTACAGAGTCACTCTTTAGAATGTCATTGGGTGCCGAAACAATGAACCAATAAAAATTTGGTATCATAATGATGAAAAATATTAATAAGGCCATTCTATTAAAGCTAAAGGTGTACCCTTTAAAAAGTTCCCAATTCCGATTCATAAGTCACACTCTATTCAATAGAATTTTATAATTCAATTGCGCCACAATAAAATTAGGGTTTAGTTAATTCATAGTTTTAATACCATTATAGGATTAGAAGGAGATAAACTCTATACTTATTTTATTAAAAAAGCCAAGATCACTCTTATAACACAAGAGCATCTTGGCTTAATTGCTTGATTATGCTTGAATTTTTTCAACTTCCTGCAAAACTTGCTTGGTCAACGGATGCGTTGAGTCTAATTCAGATACTTCTTTAAGTGCTCCTTCATACCCTTTTTCCTTTATTAAGGTTTGCAGTTTCACAGCTTCTTCGTCTTGATCGTAGTCAAAGACAAGGGCAGCGGCAATCGCCTTAGATAGATTTTCAGGAGCTTTACTAAATTGTTCCGTATACAAGGATGCCGGACGAATAAAACGATCTTTCGCTCCTAATTTACGTAGTGGACCACGTGCTACTCGAGTGACTTCATCCGAGATATACGGATTTAAAAAGCGAGTTAGAATTTTATCAATATAGTTTTGATGGATGCTTTTATCAAATCCGTACAGCTTAATTAACACATCGCCTGTTTCACTAAGTGCATTTCGTACTATCTCTTTTACTTCATTTGCTTCCATTGCAGCTTGAATCGTTGGATAACCGAAATGGTAACCTGTATAAGCAGCTACTGCGTGTCCCGTATTAACGGTAAATAGTTTACGCTCAATGTAGGGTAATAGGTCGTCGACATACGTGATACCAGTAATTTCTGGCTTTTCGCCTTTTATTTTTGATGCATCTACTACCCATTCATAATAGGGTTCAACCGATACAGTTAATAATTCTTCGTTCGTTTGATTCGGCACGATACGATCTACTGCGGAATCAGGGAACCCAAATGATTGCTCAAAAAGCACTTTTTCATCTTCATTTAGATGATCAAAAATTTTCTCTTTTAGTAATGTACTACCACCGATCATATTTTCACATGCGATAATGTTGACGGGTTCAGCATTGCTTATAAGTCTCCTGCGCAGACCATTCGTTAAAAGTTCTGCAATAAACGGTAAAATATGTGGACCAACAGCGGTTGAAATAATATCCGCTTCGACTATCGCTTCGATGACTTTCTCCGGATCATCACTACTGACAATACCTGATATATTCTTTACAATTTGCTCCTGCTTATTTTCATCAGCTAGGATAACACGATAGTTTATCTTTTCATTAATCTCATCAATTATCGTCTTATTTACATCTACAAAGGTGGTATGATAACCGGATTGATCTAATAATGCACCAATAAATCCTCTGCCAATATTTCCTGCTCCAAAGTGTACAGCGCGCATTTAGTTTACGCCTCCTAGAATTTCAAGTACATCGTCTTTCGATTCTGCTTCAATTAATTTTTGAATATTTTCTTCCTCGGCACAAACCAATGCAATTTTTGATAAAATCTCTAGGTGCTCATCACCTTTACCCGCAATTCCGATTAAAATGTTTACGGTATTCCCGTTGAAATCTACGCCTTCTGGGGTGATAACAACAGATAATCCAGTTTCCTGCACGGCTTTTTTGGCATCCTCTGTACCATGTGGAATCGCTACTTGGTTTCCGATATAGGTGGAAGTTACTTCTTCTCTTTCTAGCATTTTTTCTACATATGCTGCTTCCACATATCCATTATCCTTTAAAATGTTTCCGGTAAAACGAATTGCTTCTTCTTTGTTTGATAATTGTGCACCTAATACGATATTATCCTTCGTTAAAATTTCTTTTGCCATGATCATGCACTCCTTTTAATTAATTTTTTCATGTAAAAACACATGTAATTGTTCCGCTAAATAATCTCGAATTTTTTCTTCGTCTTGGGTCTGAAATAGTACCATATTGTCTTCGTCTTTTATCAGTAAACCACTTATAAAACTTAGGATTTCTAGTGTTGCTTCATCTGCTTCGACTGGTGAAATCATTAATAATAAATTTTTCATCTCCATTTGACTCCCATCCATGCCATCAATGAGGATGGCTTGTTTTAGGGGGTGAATGGAAAAGTGAGCTTTCTTTACTTGATTGCTTCGTGTATGAAATAAAGCAAGTGATGTACCAGGAATTCCCAATCCACCAATGTCAGCTCTTTTTATCAGCTGTGTGACTAATTCCTGTTTATCTGTAATTAATTCTTGCTGATGTAGCAGTTCACAGGAATGGGATAAAGCACTTTCTAACTGTATATTTTCTTGTGGTGGGTAAACCTTAAATTGGTCGAAAATAGATAAGATGGCGGTCGAATACTGCTTCATGTTTATCAGCTTTTTGATAAATTCCTGTTTATTTAAAGCAGGTATGGTTTTCTCTTTTACTAATTCTTTTCTTTGTATGGTATTTGTCATTTTAATTTTTCTTATGGTGCGTTTAATATGGTGGATATCCGTTTTCGTCAAAATAGGGGAAGCAAGGATATATTTCCCCTCCATATTTTTGATCGGTACAGTAGAGACAATTAAATCATAACTGGATTTATCTAATGACTCTAATTCAAATAAAGAATAATTGTCTACTGCGGTGATTTCCTGAAATTGCTGACTAATTTTTGAAGCTAGCATCTTAGAGGTTCCAATCCCGCTTGAGCAAATCACCAATGCTTTTAATGAAATATCTTCTTCTAGTTTCAATAAAGCGGAAGCAAAATGCAAAACTAGAAATGCTACCTCTTCTCTTGGGAAGTAGACGCCTGGAAAGGTCTCCGCTACAGCCTCTTCGATAATCGTAAATAGCTCCACGTAATCCGTTTCAATTTCTTCTGCTAAGGGATTTTTTATATTCATTCCTTGTTGCAGTCGATAAATTGCCGGCTTTAAGTGTGCAACCAAATCATTCATGATATATTCCTGATAAAACAGGTCTTTATCTAGTTTTATACTCACATATTCGATCAGTGCTTTTGCTTTATAAGCGATGTCCATCGATGATTCTTCGAGTAAATAGCCATGGTCATATCGTAATTTTGCTCCAAGTAAGTGCATGGTGATATAGCCAATTTCATCTTCTGGAATTTCGATTTGAAACACTTGCTCTAGTTCTTTTAGGATATCTGCGGCAATATCGTACTCTTTATTGCCTTCTAATTCTACTAAATAGGTGGGATCAAATTGAATATTTTCACCCTTATGCAACCTTTCTAGTGCTAGAGCTAAATGGACCACTAACCCGACGTATGCGCTATCTGCTAATTCATATGGTAACTTTTTTCTTACCCTGTCGATCGTTTGTTCAATGACTGCTAATTTGCTTTGGTCTACAAGTCCCAACAAGCGATTGGAAATGGTATCTGTCTGTTGTTGGGATTGTTTTTCAATATTTCGTTTAATCAGGGTGATGACATCTGATTCGCTCACATGCTTGGAGATTAAATAGCTGATAGCGGACCGTTTATTTGATTCCGCTCCTTCAATTTTAACCCCGTATCCCCGTTTTCTAACCAGATTTAATTTGTACTTAGCAAGCAAATTTTCTAAGCCATCGAGGTCGTTACTCACTGTTGCAATCGTAACAGTTAAATCATCTGCCAATGCGTATAGTTTTATAGGTTCTTTTGCTTCAAGTAAAGTAGAGAGAATTAACGCTTGTCTTTCTAACGGTGTATAATCCGTATGTTCGACATGAAAAATGGCTAGCTTAAGCTGTTGTTTTTTCTCGCTTTCGCCAACAAGCTGGATTCCAACGCCGGACCTTTTCTCGATAGCCAATTCATAATCATGCAAAATCTCTTCTGCGTTTTTCAAGTCTCGATGGACGGTTCGTTCACTAACATCTAACTCTGTTGCTAGTTGTCGAATTGTAATGGCATCTGTTTGGGCTAGAAGTGTTTCGATTATCTTTCTTTCTCTTCCGGATATATACAAGCATTCCACCTCCTCATCTCTTGAGTCAAAAGTAAGCCTGTTTCTATTGTTGACAAAATTAAAATAAAACTTTCTATACTCTTATTCTAACGGTTGATAAACCTATAAAGCAATTAGAGGTTGATGTAATTTCGGCAAAGGAGTAGTTGACATCATTTTAGAAGGACTTACTTTTACTTATTCTAAAGTCCGGTAGTTTTTTAACCTTTCTTATTAGTTAAAAAAGCTACCTCCCTGCCTTAGCAAAGAGATAGCTCATTGTTCTTACTTAGTCTTTAAAGATTCTACTAATTCTTCATATTTCGGGCTGTTCAAGAAATTTTCTACTGAAATATGCTGCGCAGCTGGAAGCTTTGCTTTTGCACGATCCGTTAAGTCTTTGTGCGTAATAACAATGTCGGCGTCGTTTGGTAAATCATTGATTGCCTTATTGGTAACGTCAATATTAATATCCGCTTTTTTAAACTTATCGCGAAGTAATGAGGCGCCCATTGCACTAGAACCCATTCCAGCATCGCAAGCGAAGACTACTTTATTTACTTCACCAGCTGGTTTCGCTGCTTCTTCGTTACTTAATGCTCCAGACACAGAACTTTTCTTCCCTTTCATAGCTTCCATTTTACTTGTAGCATCTGTTAAATCTTCTTCCTCTTGCTTGCCAGTTTTCAAAATGAACGATGCGATTAAGAAAGAGACTGCAGTAGCAACGATTACACCTAAGAGAACACCGATATGATCGCCTCTAGGAGTCATCGCCATTAAAGCGAAAATACTACCAGGAGAAGGTGTAGCAGATAAACCTACGTTAAAGATTGTAAACGTGAATACTCCACTCACACCACCACCAATTGCAGCTAAAATAAGTGCAGGCTTCATCAAGATGTACGGGAAGTAAATTTCATGTATACCACCTAAGAAGTGGATAATACTTGCACCAGACGCAGAGCTTCTTGCCATACCTTTTCCAAACACCATGAACGCAAGTAGGATACCAAAGCCAGGTCCTGGATTAGTTTCTAATAAGAAAAGAATTGACTTTCCTGCTTCAGAGGCTTGCTCTACTCCGATAGGGCTTAGAATACCATGGTTAATTGCATTGTTTAAGAATAAAATTTTCGCAGGTTCAATGATAATATTCGCAAGTGGTAATAAGCCAGCGTTAATCATAGCTTCTACACCTGCTGCTAAAACTTCATTTAATCCAGATACAATTGGACCAATGATTTTTAGTGCAATAGCAGCTAGGATAGCTCCTAAAATACCTGCTGAGAAATTGTTGTAAAGCATCTCGAAACCAGAACGAATTCTATGTTGAAATAAGCCATCCACTTTTTTCATTAGGTAACCACCAAGTGGTCCCATCAACATAGCTCCTAAGAACATTGGGATATCAGTTCCAACGATAACCCCCATTGTAGCTGTTGCACCAACGACACCACCACGTATGTCGTGCACCATTCGTCCACCAGTAAAACCAATTAATAGTGGTAATAGATATGTGATCATTGGACCAACTAGCTCAGCAAAACTTTCGTTTGGCCACCAACCAGTTGGTATAAAGAGGGCAGTGATTAACCCCCAAGCGATAAATGCTGCGATATTTGGCATGATCATGCCACTCAAGTAACTTCCAAAGCGTTGGACTTTTGCGCGGAAACCGGAATTTGCCATTTTGTTTTTCCCCTTTCGTATTGTAAAGTAAAAATAAATTATTGCTTAATTAAAATATATAGCGTTTACAACGTAGATACAATCTAATCAAAATGCCAATTTGTCAAAGTTCCTGTTGACATTTTTATAGTTAAAGGTATTTTTACTTCGAATTACTTGAAGCCCCTATGAAAGATAGGTGATAATACAGAGTAGGATGGTGATTTGAAAAATGGCAAAGTCCATTGTTGAAAAGTTGAAATTGGATCAATATGAAAAGGTTGTCATACTCAATCAACCTAAAAATATAGACTATTTTGATTCATTAGAAGATGTTGATGACCACTTTAAAGGTGATAACTACAATCTTGTCATTGGCTTTGTTTATACGCTTGATGAATTAGTGACACAATTAGATGAGGTCATCAATAAAGATGTTATGATAGAAGCTGGTTATATTTATCTAGCCTATCCGAAAAAGGGCAATAAAAAATATGACAGCTTTATCCACCGTGATCAATTACTTCCTAGATTGAATGCGAATAATGAAGGGTACATAGGAGAGAGTACGATAAAATTCGCTAGAATGGTTTCCCTTGATGATACGTATACCATGGTAGGTTTTAAGAAGGATGCGAGGAGTAAAGGGAAAGTTTCAAAAAAGGCAAGCCAATTAGTCGGAGATTATGTAGATAAAGTGAGTTGGATTGAACAAGACCTAGTGAATACTCCGGACCTTCTTCTTTTTTATCAAAACTTAACGCCTGGTTACAAAAAAGATTGGGCTCGCTACGTCTATAGTGCTAAAAGAGAAGAGACAAGGGAGAAGAGAAAGACAGAAATGCGAATGATACTTGAAAAAGGCTATAAAAGTCGTGATTTATATAAAAAGGATAATTAAATACTCTATAGTAAGCTATAAATTTAGGAGGAAGTTATTTTGACGATAGCAATCTTTGTACTAATATTTGTTTCCCTATTCTTTTCTGGTAGCGAAACGGCACTAACCGCTACAAATAAAATGAGATTACAAACACACGCTAATAGTGGCGATCAGAAAGCAGCAAAGTTATTAAAATTAATATCTAAGCCAAGTGAATTTATTACCACTATTTTAATAGGGAATAACATAGCAAACATATTATTGCCAACACTTGTGACGATGGTGGCTTTGGAGTATGGGTTTAGCGTAGGTCTGGCATCTGCTATTCTAACAGTTACCATTATTGTGGTAGCAGAAGTTATTCCGAAATCCGTAGCAGCAACCTTCCCAGATCGAATTGCTTTATTGGTTTCTCCGATTATTCGTTTCTTTGTGATTGTATTTAAGCCTATTACGATAGTGCTAAATGCATTGACGGGTTATATCACCAATGCCCTTTCAAAAGGCGAAGTAAACAATATATCGATTTCCAAAGAAGAATTCCGTACCATGGTTGATATAGCAGACCAAGAAGGGACATTTAAAAAGGATGAATTTCACCGTTTAAAAGGTGTGCTTGAATTTCATGATTTAAATGTCAAGGATGTACTGAAAACGCCACGAGTGGATCTTATAGCATTCCCCAAAACTGCAAGCTATGATGAGGTAAGGGATATCGTAATACAAAGTCCCTTTACACGATATCCTATTTATGATGAGGATATTGACCATATTGTTGGTGTATTTCATTCCAAATATTTGATTCAATGGTCGATTGAGCAGGATACAACACTTCTGGATTTCAGTGACAGCGATCCATTATTGGTGCATGAATTTCACTCGATTGAATGGGTATTCTATCGAATGACTAAAGAGAAAAAGCATATGGCCATTGTGTTGGATGAGTATGGCGGTACAGAGGGTGTATTAACACATGAAGACGTTATTGAGTCGATGCTTGGGTTAGAAATAGAGGACGAAAGTGACGTTGCCAATGATGTGATGGTAGACAAAATTACTGATGCTGAAATCATTTGTGATGGTAAAATGACGCTTCATCGCTTAAATTCAGTTTTTTATACCGATATTCCGGAGGACGAGGATGTACTCGCTGGTTATCTGTTAAAAGAGTTCAATGATTTTCCAAAGCAGGGAGAAGTATTAGAAAGAGATAATTTAACCTTCAAGATATTACAAATTGAGGATAGACAAATAAAAAAAGTGCAAATTGTGAAATAGAGACTTTCTAAAAAGAGAGTCTCTTTTTTTCTCTCAATCAATGATCGATCAAGGTTGGGTTTTTTCTCGTTGCTATGACGAAAAATAATACTCCGGCGATACATAAAACACCCATTGCCCCAAATACAACTCCGTAACCAAGAAGTCCAGCGCTGAATCCGCCAGCTATACCACCTAAGATTTGACCTGCTCCCTGCAAGATAATTGCATTCATCATTTGTCCGCTAACCTTTAGTTCCTTTTGAACATAGCGATGCACATATTCAGCTATAGACAGGTAAACTAGAATAAAAGATCCACCATGGAGGAGCCATAAAAACAGGATGGAGACAGAATTGAGCCAGTAAGCATACAGTAACCATCTAATGGCATTAAAAATACCTGCAACAATAATGATATTGCGAATGCCAAATTTACGATAGAGTTTATCAAAAAAGAGCATAAATGGAAATTGGCTGAAGGAACCGAGCATGACACCTACGCCTAATAATCCTACTGAAATACCTTCTTGTACGCTGTAGAGTGCATGGAAAGCTCCAAAGAAACCGAAGCTTGTGCTTAATACTAAAACATAGAGGTAAATTTTTTTAAGAGAGGGGCTTTTTAATACCTGAAAAAAATTTATGTTGGCGGCCTCTTTTTGATAGCCACTGATTTGCGGAAGTCTTAGTAAAACAAAAAAAGAAGCGGTAATGAGTAAGGTATAGATGATAAATATCGCATTAATATGGATTTCAATCATCATACCAGCAACCATTGACATGATCGCAAAGCCTAAGGATCCTGCAGTGCGGACTTTTGAGAATTGGAAATTTTCCTTTGTTGCTAATTCAAGTGATATTGCATCACTTAAGGGGTTAATCGCAGATCTAAAAAAAGAAAAAATAATCATTGCTAATAAAAGCAGGAAGAAGTTTTTCCCGAAAAGGGGCAATAGCCAAATAACGGCTGCTGAAAGCAGTAAACAAATAGCTAGGACATTATTTTTACTATTTGCACGGTCCCCTCTTATACCCCAAAATGGGCTGGCAATAATTCCGACTACAGCTCCAATAGAAGTGAGAATACCTATTTGTGTGTCGGTTTGATTCATTGCAGCAAAGAATAATGACATATATGCCGCTAAACCAGATGTCGCCATAAAAATAAAAGAGTAATAAAAGCAGGTTTGAACAAAAGCTTTGTTTTTCATGGAATACCCTTCTTTAATAAGGATTTGAAAGCGCTTAATATTAATCTTAATTATAGCGAAGATACCGTAAAATAACAAAAAAGATAAGGGCAGTTCTCTGCCACTTATCTTTTTTGTTATTTATTTCTTTAATCTTTTTCCAAACTCATTCATGGCTTCACTCATAAATTGTGCTAAACCACTTCCAAACTGATCAATATTTTTAGTGAAGCGTTCATCTGCCATATACATCATGCCTAGGCCTTGAAATGCCTCAGGTGAATACGTGCTGAAATTATCTTGTAAAAAATTATACCATTTTTTAATGGCCAGCTGTGCTTTTTCTGACGTTGGATCAGTGTCTTTTATTGCTGCAAGCTCTCGATAAATTTCATTCATTTCCTCTTGGTTTTCTTCAGTCATGTTCTCCACCTTGTTAGTCGCTTCGTCTACTTTTTGATCGCCATATTTTTCTCTCGCTTCTTTTTCATACGGATTGATGCGAAAATCAAATCCTTTAAATTTTTCTTCATTCGCCATTTTTTCTCCTCCTTTTTCTTTTTGGATTGTTTTTTCGATGGTAGCTAGCATCAGATCTAACTTTTCTCGTTTTTGAAGTAACAGCTCTTGATGCGTTTGTAAGGTTTCTAACCGGTTAAATTTCTCATCACTGATCAGTTCTTTAATTTTTTTCAGAGGGAAGCCAAGTTCTTTGAAAAATAGTATCTGTTGAAGTTTCGAAAGATCTTCGTCACTATAGTTTCTATAACCGCTATTTGTTACCTTTTCTGGTCTTAATAAACCAATGGCATCATAATGATGAAGTGTGCGCACACTTATTCCACTTAATGCTGCAACATCTTTTACTTTCAATTGGAATGCCCCCTTCTATTTCAATATAAAGGATAACGTAACGTTAGAGTCAAGTGAAATTTGAAACTTTACGATAACGTTTATCGTATACTAGGAAACAGGAATCTTTTAAAGGATTGGTGAACAGCATGCGAGATTATTACGCTAAAGTAGAAGAAGAAGTGTTGGATTGGAAATTAAGCTTATTAAAACAAGGGAAACTATGGAATCGCTTATCAAAGGGTGCCCAAAATAAAATAAATCAGCTTGTACCAGAAAAAGCACATAAAGTCGTAACGGAAAGTGTTAAGAAAATGGTGGAGGCAACATTAGTTGGTTCCGGTTTAACAACCAAGGACTATCAAACCGATGAGCGTAGCTTTGAAGAAAAAGAAATTCTCGTAAAAGAAAGAATGGTTGCTTTTAGAAAGACGGCAACTATTGAAGGTGCAGGAACAGGGGCAGGGGGAATCTTTTTAGGATTAGCGGATTTTCCGTTGTTGTTATCAATTAAAATGAAATTCCTATATGAAACAGCTTCGATTTATGGCTATGATGTGAGTAAGTATGAAGAAAGGTTGTTCCTGCTACACGTCTTTCAATTGGCTTTTTCTAATGAAAATCGAAAAAGAGAAGTACTTTATTATATAGAAAACTGGGAACAAGAGAAGGATCACTTAATGGATATGGATTGGCGCGTGTTTCAACAGGAATATCGAGATTACATTGATGTGGTGAAACTGTTTCAAATGATTCCGGGCCTTGGCGCTATTATTGGTGCTTATGCTAACTATAACCTTCTAGACCAATTAGGAGAAACTGCCATGAATTGCTATAGGATACGTGTGTTAGATTTGTCGCATCCAGAAAGATATATAGAAGATAAATAAGAAGCCACCCGGCGAGGATGGCTTCTTATTTTTAAGATTTTTAAAAAGTCGTAAACATCGTTAATTTTTGCAGAGTATACCCAATTCGTTTCAAAATAGGCAAAGACTCTTGTGAATCATATGGAAGCGTAAATGTAATCTCTTCATTATTCCAAATTCGTTTAAAGTAGCTATCAACCTCTTGTATGGTTTGTTCATCAGATGAACCTGCGATCACAAGATTTGTTTCTAAATTATAATCATCCACATTTCTTGATGTGTAATTTGCGGAGCCACCAATAACGGTACTTTCCGATCCGTAATTAGCATACAAAATCTTGGTGTGGAATTGTTCTTTATCCACGTTGAACCACTTTACTTGAACATGCTCATGTCCATCCTCTAAAAGCTCGTCTCCCATAGGAATATTTGGTATCCCCATTTTTTGCTGACCAAAGGCATTCGTATTTGGATCTAATACAAAGCGTATTTCTACTCCGCGAGCACCTGCTTCTTCTAGTGCCGTTATAATAGTTCGATCTGCAATATAAAACATTCCAATCCACAGCTGGTCGCCTTCCTTAGCTTTATTAATCGCATCTACTACCGCTTTTTCAATTTTTTGCTCGGTAACAAGTGTCACGTTTAAATCTTCAGAAGCATTAGTAGATGTGTTTAACTGATTTATTTCCTTTTCCGTTGGGAATGCATCCAAATTTCCTCCTGAGAATTTAGCAACTGCTTTTTCACTTTCGATAATATCCTTTAATATTTCACCCTTTACCTTAAAACCGATATTCGAATGAAAACCACTAGCATCATGCGGGTTAGCGGAGAGGATTAACCCTTCATTTTCTGTTACTAACACTTTTCTATGATTTGCCTTAATATTTAACGTTTTTAAATAGGAGCGAATCGTGACTTCAGGACCTGGTTCCCCAAACGGGTTTTTCACCCAGCCATTCCCTTCTTGACCAAACCACTGGAAAAACATTCTCCAAATTCCTGAATATAATGGATTCGGATCTCTTAGACGTTCCAAGTCTGTATAAACAAGCTCCACACCTAAGTCTTCTAAGGGAGCTAAGTGCTTTGCTTCGTGGGAATAATAAGTAGTATTAATAGGATCAGAAATAACCACTACTTTTAAATCAGGGAATTTTTCTATTTGAGCAGTGATTTTATCCGTTAAATCTTTACTGATTTCAGGAAAATCTCTTGCTTCTGAAGAAAATTCATTGATCATAAACATATCGAGAATGATGAATTCCTCAGCATTTTCAATAGATTGATAGACAGTATCAAAAATCTCTTGCTCATATTTCTCTTTTCCATTCTCTTGATACGTTAAATCGTGAAGAAATTCAATATCCTCTGAGGCAACCTGATGTGTATCTCCTTGGTAGGAAACACCTTCTGGAAGCGGCTTGAACTGATTATAAAGAATAACACTGGTATAAATAATTGCGAATAAAAGGAAAGCGTATCGCTTTTTTAGAAACCATTTTTTCTTTTTCATAGTTGTACTCCTTAAAAATAGGGTAAAAGATAGTTACGTAATCTTTTACCCTAAACCCATGATTATTAAGCTTATATAAAAAAGGTATCTCAGGAATTTTATTCAAAAATATTCAAAACTTCAGAAGATTCGCTGATGGTATAGTCTGCTTGAAAGGCATTGGTAGGAACAGGGTGCTGCCTGCGATTTAACCAAATTGCTTTCCATCCGGCATTTTTGGCACCTACTACATCATTTTCAAAGCTATCCCCGATAAACATAGTCTTTTCTTTGTTCAAGTTTAATTTATTTTCTAAATGATTAAATATTTCTATTGTTGGTTTCGCGTGTCCCACGCTACCTGAAATAAATAAATTTTCTTCTGGAAACCATCTATTTAAGCGCAATTGCTTAATTTTCATCATTTGATGATTCGATTCACCATTGGTTAAGACAGCAAGTTGCTTGCCTTGGGCTAGGAATTTATCGAGTAGCTTCACCATCACTGGATCTACTTCTATTTCTTTTTGAGCACCAACATAGGTTTGTTGAAATTCCATTGCTTTTTCGTCATCAATTGTAAAGCCGAATTCACGGCAAGCTTCTTTTACACGATAGATTTGTAAATCTCTTTGTGTGATTTCTCCTCGGACAGCACGGTCAAAGGCTATGTCACTATATTTTCTATTACTTAAATAAAACTTAGGAATGTGCCCTTCTTTTATCTGCTCAGGAAAAAGCTTCAGAGTAGCAGTGCGAAATGGACCTAGCTGGTCGTACAATGTATCATCAACATCAAACACAATTGTTTCTATCATTCATCTTGTCCCCCTATACGTGTTATCATTATGATTCTATCATATAATTAATGTACTGGAAGAACTTCGTCAACGAGAATTGGTATTTTCGGTAGGTTTCCATCTAAAAATAGATTAAACTAATAGTATCAGAAAAGGATTGGAGCGATATGTTTTGAAAATCATTATTGTTGGTGCGGGATTATCCGGTATTATCGCAGCAAATGAAATAGATTCAGCCAAGCATGAGGTAATGCTTCTTGAAAAAAGTAGAAGTGTAGGAGGAAGACTGGCTACTCGCAGAATAGGGGAAGGAAAAGCGGATCATGGCGCTCAATTTTTCACAACAAGAACAGATATTTTTAAAGAGATAACACGAGAATGGCAGAAAAGAGGACTTGTGAAGGAATGGTTTGTTGATCATTACCCGCGCTATATGGCTATTAATGGCATGAATGCTTTAATGAAAGCAGAAGCAGAAGAAATGAACGTGGTTCTTAATCAACGCGTGAGTCAATTTGAAAAAAAGAATCAAAAAATGCTTGTGCATACAGAAGCCGGTTCCGTATATGAAGGAGATACCATTATTTATACCGCACCGCTTCCTCAGGCGGTAGAAGTATTAGAACAATCAGATCTAGAGATTAGTAATGAATTTATGACAAATGCAAAAAGTGTCCAATATCAAAAATGTCTCATAGCACTGGTTAGTTTGGATAAGTCAATTCGTGTAGGAGAAAACGGTATCGTTACAGAAGACCTACCAAACGGAATTGAAAAAATTATTAATAATCAGCAAAAAGGTGTTTCTAATACACCAATATTAACCGTTGTCATGGATGGTGATTGGAGCGAGAAGCGGTACGATTTAGAAGATGAAGCAATATGGGAAGAAATATTAGAAAGCTTTTTCGAATGGATAGTAGAAAAAGATGCGATTCGTTCTTATCAAATAAAAAGATGGCGCTATGCCCAAGCTACTTCTACGATAGAAGGTGGATTTATTCAAGTAGATGGCCTACCTATATATTTAGCGGGAGATTCATTTATAGCCCCTGAAGATCATGCGACACATACGCGGATAGAAAGTGCCGTATTATCTGGGAAAAGTATTGCTGATCATATCAATAAATTAGATAACGAATAAGGGGTATGGCGTAAAAATATCAGTGATTCGACGATTGCTTTAATAGTTCCCTTATGAGGAATCTGTAAGGTTTTTTCAAGGTGTAATTTCTTTTTTTAAAACAACTTAAATAAGAGGTGGCCTATGCGGAATTTATAGTGATTGTGATCGCTCTGCTCATCTTGTTGATCGTGGTAGAAAAAATAGCAAATAAAATTCTTTCTGTTGAAAAGATAAAAATGTCGGAAACATCCGGTAAAATTATAAATCGCTGGGGTCAAACGATTTTATTTATTATCTTTTTAGTGCAGCTATGGTTAATGGTAGATAGTTCGGATATGCAAAGAATGTTTTACTTCACCATCTATTTAGCATTATTATTTGGGTATCAGGCATTAATGGAATTTATATTTATAAAAAAATCAAAGCAATATATTAGTACAGCAATATTGCTTAGCATTGTTCTTATTATTATTAATTTAGAAAGTTTTCCTTTTATGGTAAAAAGTTAGTGTATAGTATAAAAACAAAAAAAGGCCGACTCCTAGTTTATAATGAGTCCTAGACCAATTATGATAATAGATGAACCGCCCCGTTTTTAAAAAGATAAATCTCTCCTTTGTTTTTAATTTGCTTTGATTTTGATATATTGTATATAGCATTTACAATTCTAAAATCTTGAGGATGTTCCCAATGAACAAAAGAGATAAGATTTCTATTATATCCTGGGCTGTAGTGGGTTTAATGGTTCTAGCAGCTCTATTAAAAAATCTATTATTCCAAGATATAGCTTTTGTTGATATTCGTAATTTGACGCTTTTCACTTTTTTTCTTGGTAGTATAATTCAATTATCATATATAATTAAAAAAAACCAGAACTAATTTTTTAGTTCAAATATCGTCTTGATTAGTATAAAAAATTCTACTTATTCAAAAGGTAAGGGTATAAAATAATTGTCATCATTTAAAAATCTTCAAGCACTCGCCAAACAATTGACATAATTTTAAGAATATTTACATTGAAATAATAACAAAAGATTGATAAACTTATCACAAAGATTCAACCTATGTGTAACTGGCGAAGCGCGGATAACCGCAAGGGAGCACATAGTATACATAGCCGTTCGCCTGGGCAAGGGTAAGGATAATGGTCCTTACCTGTTTCTATTTTTAAATTAATTATAGGAGTGTGGTTAAATGAAACGCGTATACAATTTTTCAGCAGGACCATCTATCTTGCCTTTACCCGTGCTAGAAGAGGCACAAAAAGAGCTAACAAACTATCATGACTCTGGCATGTCTGTCATGGAGCTTAGTCACAGATCTGGAGCATTTACCGAAATTATTACCCAAGCAGAAGCATTATTAAGAGATTTAATGCAAATTCCTGAGAATTATAAGGTTTTATTTCTTCAAGGCGGTGCCTCTCAGCAATTTGCGATGGTACCAATGAACTTGTTTGGTGAAAATGGCAAAGCGGATTATGTGAATACTGGTTCTTGGTCTAAAAAAGCAATTAAAGAAGCGAAGAAATATGGTGAAGTTAATGTGATCGCTTCATCTGAAGAGGATAACTATACCTTTATTCCTACCTTGAACAAAGAGCTGTTCTCTAGTGATGCGGATTACGTCCACATTACTACGAACAATACAATTGAAGGGACTTCTATTCGTGAATTTCCTGATACAGGAGATATTCCATTAGTTGCTGATATGTCTTCTAATATTTTATCTGAACCAGTTGATGTATCTAAATTCGGCATTATATATGCAGGAGCTCAAAAGAATATTGCACCTGCAGGGTTAACACTTGTTATCATTCGTGAAGACCTTATTGGTCATGCTTCTGATATGGTACCTACCATGTTAGATTATAAAACACATAGTGAAACTGGATCACTTCATAATACACCACCAACATTTGCGATTTATATTGCTAAGCTTGTATTTGAATGGTTAAAAAATCTAGGTGGACTTGAAGCAATGAAGGAAATCAACGAGAGCAAGGCTAACTTATTGTATAACTATATCGAGCAATCTGATTTTTATGCTTCTCCTGTTCAAAAGGACAGTCGCTCTATTATGAATATTCCTTTTGTTATTCCAAATCATGATGTAGATGCGGAATTCGTGAAGGAAGCGAAAAAAGAAGGATTAGAAACATTAAAAGGTCACCGTTCTGTAGGTGGAATGAGAGCAAGTATCTATAATGCAATGCCGCTTGAAGGGGTAGAAGCATTGGTTGATTTCATGAAACGTTTTGAAGAAAAGCATAAATAAAAATGAGAACCCAACAAAGCTGAGCTAAAGCTTAAAGTTGGGTTCTTTTTTCGTATTGTTTATTTAAAATTGATATCTTATAATTATCTTGTTTTAATTTATAAGTTAATATCTAAACTAATAAAATTGTGACTTCAGTTATTGAAGCAACAGTGAACAGCGAAATTGATGGAGAAGCTATCGTTTAAATTTGACCCTATATTTCGGGAATAATTTGAAATAAAGGATGAAAAAATTAGAATAGGGATAGGAAATGGTGAATAAATATGGGCAGCATCCCCAGAAACATAAATTTTGAATATATTTTTGCAAGTGATAAAGGAATTATTTCAAATAAGAATAAAAAAGATGTTCCTACCATATTAGCTGTAGAGGCTACACTTACAATAAAGATTAATAACGAATTATACTTTGAAGCAGAACTTGCTATCCTTGAATTCTATAAATCTTTGTATAAATGGAAAGAAAAGAATACGAAGGATAAAATACCAGAATTCCATTATTATACTATTGAATATGATGATTATGAAGATGGGGCGATCCTGTCATTAATTCCATTCTCAAATAGGGCAAGATTGAAATCAATATGGGCAGAGTCAGAAATTAATGACGTATTTGACTTAAACTATATTGCAGATCAATTTTTAGCCTTGGAGAAAAAACTGAGAAATGATATTGAGGAATATTATGATATAAAACTCAAAAGTTTTATAAACCATATTCCACATCGTCTGATTTGAATATTAAATCAATAAAGATTATTTTTTTTCAATTTTTTCAAGTATATTAATAATTTCTTGATTCTGCTTTCTTAGCTTTGCCATGTCGAAAAGCAAAACGATAGCTACTACAATAAAAAAAGCTGCAAGCATCATTTATCCCTCCCAAATCCATGAAAATACTAATATAATTAATCATAGTTAAGTGTAAACCTTAAAGGTTTTCTTTATTAAGAATCAATCTTTAGCTTTACGAAAGCAAAAACAAATGTGCAGGATCTAAATACACTTTATTTGTATCGCTACTTAATTTTTCCGCTTCATGATTAGGGATAGAAACGTTTAGAGTAAGTGCTTTTTCAACCCTGATAACGAGCTGACTTTGATGTAATCCTTTAATGCATTCTACTACTTCAAAAGAGAAAGTGTTGGTAAGTGTGCTTTCTTTATCCACAAAGGTGATATGTTGTGCATAAATCCCAATATAATGTGGTTCCTCACGTAATGTATATTTACAGTTTAGCGGAACACCATTCACTTCGTAGGTATCGCTACCTTCACTTTTATTTATTGGAAAAATGTTTTTACACCCAATGATTTCAGCAGCACGTTTTACCCTTGGCTGATAGAAAACAGTATCCCGCTCGCCGCTTTGTAGGATCTTCCCCTCATCCATAATAATTAAATGATCTGATAGTCGGTAGGCTTCTTCCATATTATGTGTCACCAATAAAACAATACCGTGAAAGTTTTCCTTAATAATCGTTAAGAGCTCTTTTTCTAGTTTATATTTCACGTGATGATCTAATGCTGAAAATGGTTCATCTAATAATAAAAGGTCAGGCTCTGTTACTAACGTTCGGGCTAAAGCAACTCGTTGCTGTTGTCCTCCCGATAGTTCATGTGGATAACGGTTTTTATATGCACTTAACTCTACTTTCGCAAGGATATCTTCCACTCGTTTATTTTTATCTTCTTTAGACAAATGCTGTAATCCATAGCCAATATTCTTTTCTACCGTCAAATGCGGGAATAGGGCGTAATTTTGAAAGACATAGCCAATTCTTCTTACTCGCGGTTTTCTGTTTATCTTTTTTTCTTCAGAATATAATATTTCATTATTTAAGTTGATTTCTCCATGCTCTGGTTTTTCTAGTCCGGATATACATTGTAGTGTCATACTTTTTCCGGAACCGGATGGGCCAATGATGGCTGTTATTCCTTTATTAGCTTTAAAATTAAGCTCAAGTGAAAAGTGGGAAAGGATTTTTCTAAGCTTCACATCTAACATTTATATCACCCGGTTTCTTTTTCCAACATACTTTTCTAATCGATTGATCGCAAAGAGTAGTAAAAGAGCTACCACTGTCATGATCAGAACCAATATGTTTGCTAATTCACGGTCACCAGCCAAAAGTGCATCGTATATGGCGAGTGGCATGGTTTGTGTTTGGTTAGGAATACTACCAGCCACCATTAATGTAGCTCCAAAATCTCCGATTGCTCTTGCAAAAGCTAACGTAATCCCTGCGAGCATCCCTCTCCAAGCTAACGGCATCAATATTGTGAAGAAGATATTCCATTCGGTTCTTCCTAGAAGTCTAGCGGATTGGACCATCATAGGATCAATATTACCAAAAGCGGTTGTTGCAGATTTTATCATAAATGGAATGGACACAATTAAAGCTGCTATCACTGCTCCTGTTGGTGTGAAAACAAGACTAATGCCAAATGTATTTTCTAGAAATTCTCCGATGTAACTCTGCCTACCGAGTAAAACGAGTAAATAGTAGCCAAGCACGGTAGGAGGTAAGATAATCGGTAAGGTGACAAGGGTTTCGAGTATACTAGCGAATCTGCTTTTTGATCTTTGCAAATAAAGTGCAATAGGTACCCCGATTATAAAAGCAAAAAAGGTTGCAGTTAAAGCAACTCTAAGTGACAAGAAAAGAGGAAATAGATTAACTTCCATTAGCTTTATCCTCCTCTGGGATATCAAATCCATAAGATTTTAATACGTCTTTTCCTATAGAACCTTCTAAGAAGGATAGGAAGGATGCTGCCAATTTTTGCTTTTCAGATTGGGTGACAATAGCTGCTGTTTGTCTTATCGGTTCATAAAGCGTTGAATCGATTAATTGAAATTCGACTTCACCTTCTTGATACAAGGACTCTGAGATAATTGCTGCTTCGACGTTACCAGATTCTAAGTAGGAAAGGGTATCTGCGATATTTCTTGCATAGACTAGTTTTTCGTCTATTCTCTCGAGAAGCCCAGTATTTTTTAGTGCTTGTTCAGCGGCCGTCCCAAATGGAGCATGTGCGGGATTTGCTATGGCAATTTTTTTAATAGACGGATCTAAAAGGTCTTCTAGATCTGTTATAGAAAAACCTCCACTAGTTGCAGTAGCAATGCCGATTTTACCATAGGCAAAATCGATGGTGCTTTCAGAAATGATAGCTTCTTTTTCCTGTAGCTCTTTTAAGAATAAAGGATTAGCGGCTACAAAAATATCAAAAGGTGCGCCATTTTCGATCTGTTCTGCTAACTGGCCAGTTGATCCAAAAGAATAGGTGATATTTATCCCTGTTTCCTCTTCAAAAAGAGGAGCGATTTCTTTGAAAGCAAGCGTTAAATTAGAAGCTGCTGCTATTTGCAAGGACTCCTGCTCTTCAGAACTCTCCTCCGCACTATCTGCGCAAGCGGAAAGAGTGAACAAACACAAAAAAAGAATAACGATATATGTTAATGGAAAACTTCGCATAGATGTAATCTCCTGATTAATTATGTAATAGTATGAAAAATGACGTGGAAAAAGCGAAAATAAATAGCTTGTTTCTTCATGATATAAAAGATTTTAAGAATAGGCAATGTAAGCGGGTGGTAGAAGGGAGGATCTGTAATATAATCTGATATCTTTATGTATAAAAAAATTGCGCTCAAAGAGGTGAGGAAGTTTCCTTTTACGAACTGTTTTTGGTGAAAAATAAAGACGAACAAAGATCACCTTTGTCCGCCTTACCTTCTACTATAATTTTATCCTTTTACAAATACCGTTTTAATAGAAGTGAAGAATTCTTTTGCTGCTTGCCCTTGCTCGCGTGAATGCGAGCTAGATTTCTTCATTCCGCCGAATGGTGCTTGTAATTCTACACCAGCACTTTCTGCGTTCACTCGTACAAGGCCTGCTTCCATATCGTCAATAAAGGTAAGCATATTTTGAATATTTGTTGTGAAAATAGAAGCACTTAATCCAAATTCCACATCGTTCGCTATTTTTATGCCTTCTTCTAAGTCCTTTACTTTTATTAAGGCGAGCACAGGGCCGAATATTTCTTCTTGGGCAATGGTCATAGCAGAATTTACATCTTCAAATATTGTTGGTTGTACGAAGAAGCCATTCTCTAAGCCAGAGGAGGTTATTCTTTCGCCGCCATGTATAAGCGTAGCGCCTTCTTTTTTACCAATATCAATATAAGAAAGAACCGTGTTTAATTGTTTCTCACTCACACAAGGGCCCATCCATGTGTCTTCCTGCATCCCATCGCCAACTTTAATATCTTTCACTTTTTCGACTAGTTTTTCTTTGAAGCTATCATAGATCGATGCATCAATAATGACCCGGCTAGTAGCTGTACATTTTTGACCAGTAGAGCGAAGACCCCCACTTATGGTTGCTTCTACAGCTTTATCAATGTCGGCATCTTTTGTTACGATTACAGGGTTTTTACCACCCATTTCTAATTGGTATTTAGCGCCTCTTCCTAGAGCAGTTTGACCAACGACTTTACCAACCTTATCTGAGCCGGTAAACGTAATACCGTTAATATCAGGGTTTTCGGTAATGCGCTCACCAATGACAGCACCATCACCATTTACCATATTTAATACGCCTTTTGGAAATTCTGCTTCGTGCAAGCATTCGAAGACTTTAGCTGCAGTAACAGATGCTTCTAGTGCAGGCTTAAATACTACTGTATTTCCATAAATAAGTGCAGGAGCCATCTTCCAAATTGGAATAGCAACAGGGAAGTTCCATGGTGTAATAACCCCTACAACACCAAGTGGAGATCGCTTTGTATACATGAAAGCATCCGGATCTGTGGAAGGTATAACATCTCCTTCTTCGCGCATGCCTTCTCCAGCGTAATACCTGAGAATCGCAACACCACGCGCTGTTTCACCTTTAGCTTCTGGATAAGTTTTACCCATTTCGAGTGTCATTAATTTGGCGACATCTTCTAAGTTCTCCTCTAAAACATCAGCAGCTTTATACAAGTATTGTCCTCTAGCAGCGCCGGATAACTTTTTCCAAGCAAGTGAAGCACTTTTTGCACTTTCAACCGCTTTATCTAAGTCGTTAATAGTAGATTGATCGACCGATCCTACCACACTTTGGTCTACTGGGTTAATACTTTCGTATTTTTCATTGCTCTCACTTTTTTCCCAATTGCCGTTTATATAATTATTAAAATGTACCATATTCCTGATCCTCTCCCTTACTTATATGTGATCGATAAAGATTGTTTGTATGCATGATCTTTTAATTGTTTTAAGCCGATTGCGGCACGGTTCACTTTTTCTCTTGCTTGTGTGATCGACACGTTTTCTAAATGTTTTCCTGAAGGATAAATTCCTGCTGCATTTCTTAAGCCGAATTTTAGAATGATTGGTGAAGCAATGCGAACCAATTCCGGTATTTCATAATAGCGAATGAATCCACCAAGGTTGTCAGGGGATTCCACATACATATCAATGGTATGATCAATTACTTGTCGAAATGTTGCGATTTTGTCTAACGATAAGTCCCCTGGAATGTTAAGTGTTGTACCGCCCATATCCGCAAAAAGCTTAGCCGTTACAGGGTTTGGTGGACTCATCAGTGCAGAGACCTTAATGATCAGATCATTTGGAAGGTCACCAGATTTTTTTGCTTCGTTTAAAATGTGAAGTAACCCTTCATCAGCGACTAGGATACTTCGAAGACCAAGCTCTGTTCCTCGGTATACATCTTCAAGGGCGTATTTTAATTGATCCATTCCCGCATGTCTCCAGCCAAGCGAGGGATTCACATGACCACTTGCTCCAATATCAAAGTTCATGCGTGGTCCAATGAATAAGCAAACTTCGATATTTTCTTTCCTTCCCATTTCTACCATCGCTGTTATTTCTGCATCACTTAATAACATAATGCCGCTTCCCTGGGAGACGCGATTTACCGTTACATCTAATTCCTTCGCTTCTTTAATGACAGCTTCCATCGTTGCTGGTCCTTCAACAGAAGGTATTTCAACACGATAGTGCCCGCCATCGTCAAATGTCTGCTGTGACGTAGGAAGCTCGCGAAGATCTCCTGTAGGGAAATTAAATTTTTCTAATAATTTCTCAGCTCGGTGCATCTAAATTCCACCCCTTCTGTTTTGCTTACTTTATCGGTTTACTTTTTAAATCCTCTAATAAATCTAAAATGTGTGAACGCATTAAGTCTCTTGCTTGTGATGGATTCTTTTGATTAATTGCCTGCGCGATTAATATGTGATAATTTGCCGCTTTTTCATTTTGATTCTTTATTTTCATCGAATGACGCCTGCTTTCGAATAACAAATCACTAATGATGGTCATCATTTTAAGCAACACTTCATTATTTGTTGATCTAGCAATTAAATAATGAAATTCGATATCTTCATCTAAAAAATCAATATTCTGGATGAATTTTTTTTGCATGACACGAGCACATTGTAATATTTTTGCGATATCTTCTTCTTTTCCATCTGAAGCAACCATCGCAGCAAGTTCTGGTTCAATAACAAGGCGAGCTTCAGTTAGTTGTTCGATGGATGAATTCTCTAGAAAATCAAAAGCTTCTCCTGGTTTATCTCCAAGCTTTGTTTCCACATATGTTCCACTTCCTTGTTCTACCCGCAATATTTTCTGTTGGCTTAAAATCTTAATAGCTTCTCTAACAGAAGAAATTCCAACATCTAGTTGCTTGGAGAGTGCTTGCACCGTTGGGATTTTATCCCCAGCCTTCCAATTTCCCTCCCGAATATTTTTCTTAATTTCGTCATACACCACTTCATAAACCAGCTTCTTTTTTTTCATTGTCCTGTCCCCTATAAACCATCTAAATTTTCTAAAAATTAAAAAAATATTAATGAAACTGTTTACATTTTAACTTATTTATCATATGATTTCAATAACAAACAAAAGTCATCAGATGAATTATTGTTATATTTTTCAAGAGGATGGGGAGGACTACCAATGAAAATAACAGATGTAAATACGCACATCGTCGGAAATGGATGGAAAAACTGGGTCTTTGTCCAGGTCGATACGGATGAAGGTGTCCACGGAATTGGTGAAGCAACATTAAATGGATTTGGAAAAACAGTAGAAGCGGCGATTCATGAATTAAAACCATATGTAATTGGAAAAAATCCGTTTGACGTAGAAAAGCATTCGTTAAGTATGTTTCGAGATGTTTTCTCAGATGGCGGTCAAATTCAGGGAGCTGCACTCTCTGGTATTGAATTTGCATGCTGGGACATTATGGGGAAAGTGCTGAATCAACCTGTTTATAATTTATTAGGTGGGAAAAGTCATGACCAGCTTCGCGTTTATGCGAATGGGTGGTATACTAGTGGCGAGAGAACACCTGAAAACTTTTATAATATGGCTAAGAAAGTAGTGGAAAAAGGATATACTGCTTTAAAGTTTGATCCCTTTGGTTCTTCGTGGCGAGTAGTCGACCGACAGGATTTCGCTTTAGCGATTGATTTGATTGGGGCAGTTAGAGAAGCAGTCGGTAAAGATGTGGACATTTTAATAGAGGGACATAACCGCTTTAGCGTGCACACAGCACTTCGTTTTGCTGAAGAGATGGCACAGTTTGATCCAACATGGTTTGAAGCGCCAGTCCCACCGCAAAGTGTTTCATCGATGATTGAGGTTGCTAAGCGCAGCCCTGTACCAATCGCATGTGGAGAGGATTACTATTGCAAGGAACAATTTGCTGAATTACTCTCTCATAACCAAGTCCACATTATTCAACTTGAACCACAGTTTATGGGACTTACTGCGGCTAAACAGGTAGCGGGTATGACAAATGCGTTTAATGGTGTTATTGCACCACACAGTGCGCAAGGTCCATTGTGCTCGATTGTATGTGCACATTTAAATACTGCTACACCAAATTTCTTTATTCACGAAATTTTTGATGATTTTAATGAGCCATGGACGCAAGATATCCTGACCAATACATTAGAAGTAAAGGATGGCTATATCGAGGTAAGTGATCGACCAGGCTGGGGAACGGACCTTAATTTGCATGAAATTAAAAAGCATCCATACCGTCGTGAAAACTTCTTACCACTATTTAGAGACGGATGGGAAAAACGAGCACCTGTAGAAGGATTTTAATAGCTGAATATGAAAGAGAAGGGTGATGGGGATTACCTTTCTCTTTTATAGATAAATGTAAGCGTTAACAAAAATGCGGAAAAGGTGGGGTTTAAATGAGGAAGAGAATTTTTCAATTAGGGATTTTTGCCTTCTTACTACTATTTATTGTTGCTTGTAGTGGAGATGATACAAGTAATAGTGATGCAGACACAGATACAGATGAAGCTACAGAAGCAAATGGAGAACAAGATGCTGCTGAAACATTTGGTGGGGATAGTGAAGATGCAACTGAATTAACGTTTTGGACCTTCCAAGAGCTTCATTTAGGAATATTTGAACATTCGGTAGACAGATGGAATGAGGAATTTCCGGATCGCCAAATTAAGTTAAATGCTGAAGCCTATCCTTATGATAATTTGCATAATAATTTATTACTAGCTTTACAATCAGGAACAGGCGCGCCAGATATTGCAGATATTGAGTTAAGTCGTTTCCCTAACTTTATGCAAGGGGAACCACAATTACTTCCTATGAATGATCACGTAGAACCAGTAATTGATGATTTTATAGAGTCTCGTTTTGATATCTATTCTAAAGACGGCAATTATTACGGAATGCCATTCCACGTAGGTGCTACAGTTGCTTACTACAACACAGAGATAATGGATGCAGCAGGTGTAGATATTGATTCGATTGAAACGTGGGATGATTATGAAGAGGCTGGTAAAAAGGTAGCTGAAAGTACAGATGCTGTTATGCTTACGTTTGAAACAGGCGCTGACTGGACTTTCTGGCCAATTATTCGTCAACAAGGCTCAGACTATTTTGATGAAAATGGTGAAGTTACAATTAATAATGAAACAAACGTAAACACACTACAATTAATGCATGATTGGATCTATGAAGACGAAATTGCAGATTTAACACCAGGTGGAGAAGTTCACTCTGAAGAGTTTTATGGATTTATGAATGATGGTGGTCAAGCGTCTATTTTAATGCCAATGTGGTATATGGGTCGTTTCACAGATTACATGCCAGACCTAGAAGGTAAAATGGTTATTCGCCCAATGCCTCGCTGGACAGAGGATGGTAACCGCTCTGCCGGTGCAGGTGGTACTGGGACAGTTGTTACAAATCAAACAGAGCATGAAGAGTTAGCGAAAGAATTTTTAGCTTATACGAAATTAAGTGAAGAAGGAAATATTGCATTCTGGGAAGTTCTAGGGTTTGACCCACCAATGTGGACTGTTTGGGAATCAGAAGCAATGCGCGAAGATAATAAGTTCTATCAGTATTTCGGGGATGATATTTTTGACACCCTATTAGAAGTACGTGATGAAATTGATTCCATCAATATTACAGAAAACAATCCTGATATGCAGCAAGAGTTGAATACGAATGTATTTAACAGTGTGTTGCGACAGCAATCTCAAACAGCCAAGGAAGCTTTAGATCAAGCAGCCGAAACTGTAGGGAATTAATCAGTTAGTGGTTTAAAAATAAAACAAAATTATAATCCTCTGCCTTAACTAGGTAGGGGATTATTTTTTAGTTTTTTCATGAATGTTAAGCAAACTGATTAGATTATAGTAGCTGAGTCTACCAATTTTCCCAATAGTATTATTGATTCACCTTCTGGAATCTAGAAACCTTGTTGAAAGCAAAGTTACAAGACCACATAATTATATAAGAAAAGAGACTTGCAGCAAAAAATGGTGTGAGACCTGGCAAAAATTCCATGATAAAATAAACGAAAACAAGTCCTGTCATGAGCATAATAGTAATAAAAGGGCTCATTATCATCAGTAAAACGGAATTTTTTAATACATGGATAAGTTTCGTATCATAGTGAACATATACTGGAAATACATAGAGTAGGGACAATATATAGATTACTATAAGGATAATCAAAGGATAGTAAGTCAATTGAATAAAAAAACCTTCTTGTTCGCTTACATAAGAGAAATCTAAGTATAAAAGGCCTCCTACTGCAATAACTATCAAACCTAGTATATTGCTTTTAATTATTTCCTTTTTATACGTACTCCAAAATGTCTGGAAAATAGGAATATCCCTTTTTCCCAAAACCCATTTTCGAATTACAGTAAACATGGAAGTTGTAGCAGGGAATAAACCGAAAATCACAATTCCAACTAATGTAAAAGCAATCCATAGAATGTTTAAATATGCAATATTCAAGACCCATTCAGCGACCTTATAAAAACCTCTCATTTGTCCATTCATCTCTTTTTCCTCCTTTTAGTGACTAAAACCACATAACGATGAGTCTAGTTGCAGTATGATTAGAATGAAAATTAGTTTATGTATTAAGTAACTAATATGATAAAATAAAGTAAATTTAAAGTAAACAGTCATTTTTACATATTTCAGAAGTGTTAGGTTTTAAAAGAAGGAGGGGTCCCTGTAATAATTTCTAGTATAAAGAAAAAAATGAATGATATAAAACTTAAAAATAAATTATTTCTTTCATTTGTATTCGTTGTTTTTGTTCCAATTATTATGATTGGAGGTTACCTGACTAATCAATTAAAACAAGTTGCACTGGAGGAAGCGATTGAACAGGCAGAGTTAGATATGGAACGCGTACAAAAAAGAACAGCAGAGTTATTAAAAGTACCGATATTTATCTCCAATAATATACAATACGATAGGCAGTTGGAGGAAATCATCAATACAGACTACCAAGAATTATTTGATGTAGTTAATGATTATCGTAATTATAAAACCTTCCTAAATCTAGTTACTATGTATGAGGAAATTAACAATATTCGTTTTTATGTTGAAAATCCAACCTTGTTAAATAACTGGGATATAATCCCTGCGAATGAGAAAATTAAAAATTCAAGCTGGTATCTAAAAGCTAAGAATGAAAAGGGGATATATAGATGGCGTTATTTAGAGGATGAGACATATGATTCTCAAAAATTTCTAAGCTTAATAAGACGGATAGATTTTGTTGACTATAACACAGAAGGTATCTTAGTAGTTAGCATAAATGAAGATAGTTTAAATTGGATTTTGACACAAGAATCTGAAGCAATGATGCTAGTGAATGGCGATAATTATATATACGCAGCCAATAGACCGAACTATATAGGGAAAAAACTCCAGAATATTGTAAATGCAAAAGAGATTGAAGAAAGTAAACTAGGTAATTTCCGAGGAGTAGTAGAGGGAGAAGAATCTCAAGTATTTATAGGAGATATTCAGGTTGGACAAGTTGAAAGCAACTTAAGAGTTGTTTCCGTTATTTCAGAAGATAGCATTGTGAAAAATGCTAATCATTTTAAAAGATTAGGATTTATCATTGTCCTTATTAGTGTAGCTGTTTCTTTAACATTGATTTACTATTTTTCAAAATTACTAACGAATCGTTTAGCTATTTTAATAAGACAAATTAATCTAGTAGGAAAAGGTGATTTTGACACCACTATGGTGATTGATGGAAAAGACGAGCTTGGAATACTTTCTAAGCACTTAGATAGTATGGTCGCAAATACAAAAAGTCTAATCAATGAAGTAGTGGAATCCAATCATCAAAAAACATTAATGGAAAGAAAGCAGAATGAGATTAAATTTAAAATGATGGCCAGTCAAATTAATCCGCATTTTCTATTTAATGTCCTGGAATCTATTCGCATGGAAGCTTATGTAAAAGGTGAAAAAGAAATAGCATCTGTGATTAAAACACTTGGAAAATTAATGAGGAAGAATCTCGAAGTTGGATCGGGTAAAGTAGAACTGAGCAGAGAAATAGAAATAGTAAAAAGTTATTTAGAAATCCAAAAATTTAGGCATGAGGATAGATTAAGCTATGATATTCTCGTTTCTCCTCTTGCTGAAAAGGTCTTAATTCCTCCATTAATTATTCAACCATTAGTAGAAAATGCTGTTGTTCATGGATTGGAAAAGCAAGAAAATCCAGTAGAAATAAATGTTATCGTAAAAAAGGTCAATAACAAATTGATTGCTCAAGTAATAGATAATGGAATTGGCATCTCAGAAGAAAAACAAAATGAGATACATTCTTTTTTAAATGAAATAGAAGATAACGATGGAGATCGCATTGGATTAAGAAATGTTCATCAAAGACTTCGACTAACATATGGGGAAAATGCGGGGCTTGTTATCGAGAGCAAACAAGGAATAGGCACAAAGGTTTGTTTTAGTGTACTTGTTCAGGAGGAGTAAAGATGTTTAAAGTGATGATTGTGGATGATGAATCTAGAACATGTAATGGACTAGTCAAAATAATTCCTTGGGATATCTATGGATTTGTAGTTGTTGGCACGGCTAAAAATGGGCATGATGCTTTGGAGAAGTTTAATACACTATTACCAGATGTATTAATTGTAGATATAAAAATGCCTAACATGTCGGGTTTAGAATTGATAGAGCGAATAAGAAGTAAGAGTCCATCAACACGTTTTATAATTTTAAGTGGTTACGCTGACTTTGCATATGCAAAAAAGGCAATTTTGCTTAATGTAGAGGGTTACTTACTAAAGCCTGTTGATGAAGACGAATTAATATATTTCTTGAATAGCATGAAGGAAAAGTTCAACAAAGAATTGAACTATACCCAAGCAAAACAAAGGATAGATGAAGAAAAAAAAGAGAAGGTTATTCATGCCGCGTTATCAGGTGATTATAGCAAAGTGAAGCCTTACAAACATTATTTTAACTTTCCATCTTATAGAGTCCTTTTAATTAAAAAAAATAGTGAAATTAGAGAGGGACTAGAACTAATCAAAGAATTGTTTGGCAAGCATAACGATGGAATTGTATTTAACACGACACCCTATACAGGTGTAATTGTGAATAATCAACAGAGTCTTCCTATTCTCAAACAGAAAATAGAGAAGCTTTTGTTAACAGGGTTACCTAAACAATCTGATTTTTTTGCTGTTCTGGGAGGAGCCATCGTTAATATTGAGGATTTACCTAAATCCTATAACGATGCGCTTGACCTAATGGAAAAGCGTTTTTTTCTTAAGGAGGAAAGGATCTTAAGTAGTGACTCCACATCGGTTTTCATTAACGATAATGACATTGATAAGATGTATGAAAAACCTATAGAACTTAATAGTATAACGGATAAGTTATTCTACTCGATAGAAATAGAAGATAAAGATGCACTTGAAAGGATCTGTGTAGAAACTTTAGCCCAAATGGTTGCACTTAACTATTCAGAAGTAACAATTAAGAGAAGCTGCATCGAATTACTCTCTAATATACAAAATAAGGTTCTTCATTCATATAATGATAGAGAAGTCATTAATTATGTATATACATCTAAAATAATTAATATTGAAAAACAAGAAAATATTGAAAAAGTGTTAAGATTTATGCAGGATTTGCTTCTAGAAATATTAAAAAATGTTGATATGGATACTAGTGATAACCTTGTGAAGAAAATGGTAAATCTCATTGAACGAAATTATTCTCAAAATATTAAACTAGATACGATAGCAGAAGTACTCAATTACAACTCAGCTTATATTGGACAATTATTTAAAGATCATACAGGGGATTATTTTAACACGTATTTAGATAAAGTTAGGATAGAAAATGCTAAAAAATTATTGTTAGAAGAAATGAAAATATATAAAGTAGCAGAGAAAATTGGTTACTCCAATGTTGATTATTTTCATTCGAAATTTAAAAAGTATGAAGGCGTATCGCCTTCTGTTTTCAGAAAAAATAATAGAAAAGACTAATTATAAAGGTGATAGCGAAAACTCGTTATCACCTTATTTTTATTGATTTGAACCACTAAAGGAAAGCGCATTCAAGAATACTACATGATTTTTCATTAAATTATTACGGTATTTTTAACCAGCTAATTAATCTAAAATAAAATTACTGAAAGGAAGGGGTTACATGGAAATCACCAGGAAAGCGTATTCAAAATCTTCGGCTATCCAAAAAAAGAAAAAAACCTTTTGGAAAGCTGCTAAGAATCAAAAAATGTTATATGCAATGTCACTTCCCTTTGTTATATGGGTATTTGTTTTTAATTACCTACCTGTTTGGGGTTGGACAATGGCTTTTCAGAATTTCACACCTGGTATATCATTTTTTGAGCAAGAATGGGTTGGGCTCGATCATTTTATAGCATTATTTCAAGATGAAAGGTTCTATTTAACGCTAAGAAATACATTAGCAATGAGTTTTCTAGGTTTACTATTTGGTTTCACTATTCCTATTATCTTTGCAATATTGTTAAACGAAGTTCGACATTCTTTGTTTAAGAGAACGATACAAACCATAACGTATCTGCCTCACTTTGTTTCATGGGTAGTTGTTGCAGGGATTGTAACGAAAATGCTATCTACTGATGGCGGGGTAGTAAATGATATTTTAATGGGCATGGGTATTATCGATCAACCATTTCAATTTATGGCAAAAGAAAATTGGTTTTGGGGAATAGTCACCGTTTCAGACATATGGAAGGAAATGGGATGGAATGCAATTATTTTTTTAGCGGCTATTGCAGGACTTGACCCACAGCTGTATGAAGCAGCAAAAGTTGATGGTGCAAATAGGTTTAGAAGAATGTGGCATATTACTTTACCTGGAATAAGGCCAACTATCTTAGTTGTACTTATCTTAAATATAGGTCATCTTATTCAAATAGGATTTGAAAAGCAGATGTTATTAGGTAACTCACTTGTAGTTGATTATTCTGAAGTGTTGGAATTATACGCTCTAAATTATGGGATTGGATTAGGAGAGTTCTCATACGGAACTGCGATCGGTATTTTTAACTCGGTAGTAAGTATCTTTTTATTATTCCTCGCTAATGGTATATTCAAGCGTTATTCAAATCAAAGTGTTATGTAGGAGGAGTACTAGTGGCAATGAAAAAAGGAATTAGAAAACTATCTTTCAAAAATCACGTTTTCGATATTATAAATTATAGCTTTTTAATAATGGTAATGGTTGTAACAATCTATCCATTTTTAAATGTTTTAGCCATTTCGTTAAACGAATCAGTAGATACAATTAGAGGTGGAATTTATTTATGGCCTAGAGAGTTTACGCTTAATAATTACTTTGAAATCTCAAAATATGACAATTTAATAACTGGTTTTTCAAACTCTGTACTACGAACGGTAATTGGGACTGTTTTGGGTGTTTTTATCCAAGCTATGGTAGCGTTCACATTAAGTCGTCCTGATTTTCAGGGGAGAAAATTTGTCTCTACTGTAATTGTTCTAACCATGTACTTCTCTGGTGGGTTAATTCCTGGATACATGTTGATTAGAGATTTGGGATTAATGAATTCCTTTTGGGTATATATCTTACCTGGTTTAATAAGTGCATTTAACATTATTATTATTCGCTCCTTCATGGATGGTTTACCAATGTCTCTTCAAGAGTCAGCAAAAATGGATGGAGCAAATGATTTTACTATCTTTTATAAGATCATTTTGCCACTATGTAAACCGGTATTAGCCACAATTGCATTATTTATTGCTGTTGGGCAATGGAATCAATGGTTTGATACCTATCTTTTTAACAGTATGAATGAAAGTTTAACCACGTTACAGTATGAGCTTATGAAAATATTAGATAATACCTCAATGGGTGGGGGACAGGATGCAAATTTAATGCGGTCTACTAATGAGCAACAAAATAACCTTGTTTCACCTGAATCAATAAAGATGGCGATCACAATGGTAACCGTGGTACCAATTATTGTTGTCTATCCGCTTGTACAAAGATATTTTATTCAAGGTATGACATTAGGTGCAGTAAAACAATAATTCTTGGTATCTAGCAGGAAATCCTGCTACTACAATAAATTTATTTAGAAAAGGGAGGAAACATTAGTGAAAGAATTAAAGAAGATTTTTAGCTTGATCTTTATCGTAGCACTTTTATCTTTTATGGTAGCTTGTCAAGATAACGAAGAGGATGTTGCATCAGATTCTGGTGATGACGATGGGACAATTGAACTTACGGTTTTTGACTCGGATACAAATTCTGATTGGGAAGAAATGAAAAGCCCTGTTGGTCAAAAAATAGTAGAGGACACTGGGGTCACACTTAAACCAGAATTTGATATTGAAGGCGGGCAAACAAAAATTCCATTAATGATTGCTAGTGGGGAATATCCAGATATGATTCTATCAAAAGGGGGAGGTCAGCTTGTTGAAGCGGAAGCTTTAATAGACTTGGCTCCTTTAATCGAAGAACATGCACCAAATATTAAGAAAATGCTTGGTGAGGAATTAAATCGTTTAAAATGGAGTAAGGAAGATCCTTCGATTTATGTATTGACCAATGCTGCAGTGGAAAATCAGGCAATGTCACCTAACTTTGGTGCATGGGTGCAGCACGCCGTAGTAAAGGAACTCGGATATCCAAAAATAAGAACACTAGAAGACTTAGAAAGCGTAATTAGAGAATACAAAGAATTGCATCCAACAATAGATGGTCAAAAAACTATTGGCTTATCCATGAATACAGATGAATGGAGAATACAATCAGCATTTTTAAATAGTGGTTTCATGATGACTGGTGGTAGTGATGACGGAGAATATTTTATTGATCCAGAAACATTTGATGCAACGTTGCACTATCGTCGTCCAATCGAAAAAAAGGTTTTTGAATGGTATAACAAAATGAATGCAGAGGGGCTATTAGACTCTGAAACATTTGTACAAAAGCATGATCAATATACTGCAAAGTTAGCATCGGGCAGAGTACTCGCTACAATAGGACCTGACTACTTAATGTATGAAGGGCAAAGCGCTCTACGCGAAGCGGGAATGGAAGAAAGAATGTATGGACAATATCCGGTGACGTTAAATGAAGATTATGTAAGTCATGCCTACCATAGTAATGGTTTACAAGCAGGATGGGGTATCAGTATCACTAAGGATTGTAAAGATCCAGTCCGTGCTATAAAATTTTTGGATTATTTAGCATCTGAAGAAACACAAATAATGCTTAACTGGGGTATTGAAGGCGAACACTACGAGATTGTCGATGGGAAGCGGGTTATCCCAGAAGAAGAGCGGGAAAAACGAAATAACGATAAAGATTATCTCAAGAAAACTGGAATTGGTTATAATTTTTTGCGCTATGTTCCTCATTGGGGTGATGGTGTAGTAGATTCTACTGGTCAAACCATTACAGTCAATACGCGTGAAGAAGCCATTAAAAATCAAACAGATATAGAAAAAGAAGTACTTGCTGCATATGATGTGGAGCTATGGAAAGACTTATATCCAGCTATGGAAGAATTCCCAGTCAAAGCTTGGGGCGCCGCTTATAATATTTCTATACCTGCAAGTTCTGACCTGAAAGTCTTAAATCAACGTGCATTAGACGTTACGAAAAAACTTGTACCAGAAGCTGTTCTTACAAGTCCGGATCAATTTGATGAGATTTGGAGTAAATTTATGACCAACCTAGAGAAAAATAATATTGAAAAAGCTGAAGAAGAATATACGCAGCTAATAAAAGATAGAGTTGAATTATGGAATAATTAAACTCAATGAGAGGGGGCCATGTAAATGGCCCTTTTCCTTAAAAGAATTTTATACAAGGAATGGTGGAGTTAATAATATGACCAATAGAATGAAGAAAGAACAGAAAACAAATAATCAACTAGTACTAGAAGCAAATGAAGGCAAGTTATCAGGTACTCGCGTGTCAACATCTTTAAAGGGGTTTTCTGGTAGTGGATATGTAACCGGACTGGATGAGGATAATAATTTTTTAGAGGTTAAAGGATTTATTTCTTGCGACAGCAATATCGATCTTTTTATTCGGTATGCTGCGTTAAATGGTGTTAGAAGGAATATTTTATATATCAACGATGACTGTTATGGGGAATTTATCACCGAACAATCAAATAATTTTGTTGAGTTAAAGATTTGCAATCTATCATTAAAACAAGGGCCAGTAAAAATTAAGGTTGTAAAAGGTTGGGGTGGAATTGAAGTGGATAGCTTCTTGTTGAAGCCTTCTCCTGAACGTAGTAGTGAAAGTCCTGACTTTCAATTATCAAATCCTTTTGCTTCAAAGGAATGTCATACTATCTTAGGTTATTTGAAAAATATCTATGGTAAGAAAATAATTACTGGTCAGCATACTGCGGCTGCTAGTGGACCGGAACTAGACCATATTAAGGAGATAACTGGTAAACTACCTGCTTTAAGAGGATTTGACTTTCTTAGCTATTCGTTGAAAACAGACACAGTAGAAGCGACCCCACATAAAATTGAAGAAATTAATGAGAATAAAGGCTCAACTGAAAAGGCAATAGAATGGGGTAACTTGCATAAAGGTTTGGTGACTTTTTGTTGGCATTGGTATGCTCCAACTGGTGGTAAGGATAAAGCTTTTTATACAGAAAATACAGATTTTGATTTAAATAAAGCTTTGATTCCAGATTCAACAGAATACAAAGCATTATTAGCTGATATGGATGAGATAGCAAAACAATTAAAACGATTAAGAGATGAAAATATACCTGTATTTTGGCGCCCGCTTCATGAAGCAGATGGAGGTTGGTTTTGGTGGGGAGCGAAAGGACCTGAACCTTATAAAAAACTGTATGTTTGGATGTATAAACGTTTTACCGAATACCATCAGCTAAATAACTTAATATGGGTTTGGAATGCACCAAATACTGATTGGTATCCAGGTGATGATTATGTTGACATTTCTGGAGTAGATACGTATGCACCAAGCGGTGAGTATGGCCCATTAAAGTGTCATTTTGATTATTGCCAAGAACTTATTCAAAATCGGAAACCTATTGCTTTGACAGAGAACGGGCCAATACCTGATCCAGAAAAATTAATAGAAAGTAAGACTCCTTGGCTATGGTATATGCCGTGGTATGGCGAATTTGTTTTTGGTAACAGCACGAGTGAATACCAATTAAAAAAAGCTTACGATCATCCTTATTGTATAACACTAGATGATCTGCCGAATAGATAGCGAAGGGTCCAAAGGTGATGGATCTAGGAGGATGACGAGGTAAATTATAAAATTCGAGGGAGGAAGAAGTATGAAAAATGAGGGAATAAAATTATTAGTAAAAAACTCAATTCTTGTTACAAGTATTTTTATGCTGAGTTTTTCCTTAATTATAACAACGGGAAGTATAGCTAATGCTGAAACAGAGGTGAGAAAATTCGAAGCAGAAGATGCTTCTTTGAATGAACTAAGTGTTAAAAAGGATGAAGAAGGATATTCTGGTTCTGGATATGTAGGAGATTTTGAAAATAGTTCACAGAAGGTTACGTTTCATGTGGAGGTGAATGAAACCGCTTTATACAATCTAAATATTGGATATGGAGCTATTTATGGTAGTGGAAAAGTAGCAAATGTTACCGTTAATGAACAACCGCTAAGTTCATTTACAATGGGAAGTGGGTTTGGAGAAGCATCGGCAGGTAATATTTTACTTAAATCGGGTGAGAATACAATTACAATTTCTCCAAATTGGACTTGGTTTGCAATTGATTACATTGAAATTAAGCCTGTATCTGCACCTGAAGAGCCTGACATTGAAAAGGAATTAATTAATCCAAATGCAACGAATGAAACTAAATCTTTAATTAGCTTTCTTGTTGATAACTTTGGTGAAAAGATCCTTGCTGGACAACAAGATTATCCAAGCACTCGACCAGGGGATTTAGAATATATCTATCAAACTACTGGCAAATACCCTGCTGTATTAGGTTTGGATTTTATCGATAATAGTCCTTCTAGAGTGGAACATGGAGCCTCAGCTGATGAAACCCCTATAGCTATTGACTGGTGGAATAAGGGTGGAATTGTTGCCTTTACATGGCACTGGAATGCGCCAAAAGATTTAATCAATGAGCCGGGCAATGAGTGGTGGAGTGGTTTTTATACAAGAGCAACAACTTTTGACGTAGAATATGCGTTAAATCATCCTGAATCAGAAGACTACAAGCTTCTAATACGTGATATTGATGTGATAGCAGATGAATTAATAAAATTACAGGAAGCGGGTGTTCCTGTGTTATGGAGACCGCTTCATGAGGCAGAAGGTGGTTGGTTCTGGTGGGGTGCAAAAGGTCCAGAGCCTACAAAGGAACTATGGAGATTAATGTATGATAGAATGACAAACTACCATAACTTAAATAATTTAATTTGGGTATGGAACTCCATTGAAGAGGATTGGTATCCTGGAGATGAGTATGTGGACATTGTTAGCTTTGATTCGTATCCTGGTGACTTTAATTATAGTCCAATGAGCAGTCAGCATGAAGCGTTAAAGGAGTTGTCTAGCAACAAAAAAATCATTGCAATTGCAGAAAATGGACCGATACCTGATCCTGATTTATTACCACTTTACCATGCTAATTATAGCTGGTTTTCTACTTGGAATGGAGATGTGTTAAGGAACCAAAATAGCGAAGAACACCTAAAGAAAGTATATAACCATGATTATGTTATAACACTAGATGAAATGCCTAAGCTAAAATTATATAGGGAAAACTCACTACTAACAAAACTATCTAATTTGATTCATGAAAATCAAGAAAAGGGCGAATTGACAGGACCTTTATTAAAGCAATCAAAAAATAGACTGCTAAGAATACAAGATCATTTCGATAAAAAACAATATAAGCAGGTAATTCAACATTTAGATCAGTTTGAAAAGAGTCTAAATAACAAAGCACTTCAAGATAATGTAACAGAAAAAACAAAAGCTGAACTAATTGATACTTTGGATGAGTTTAGGGCAATACTAAAGGAAAGATAAGATTTTAGCGTTTATGTTAAATTAATATAAATGATCAGCCTATGAAGGGTAGATCCAAAATCGTCTCTTTGCATATAACTAACAGTGGTCAATCCCAAGTTATATAAAAAAAGAGGCGATTTTTTTGTGACTCCTCAGCTTTTTCTACTATTTTACTCTAAGTATAGTTTCTCTATAATAAATGAATGTTGATAAAAAATTATCTCAGTGAAAGTGATCCAATCCCCTCAAATATACGTTTACTTAGTAAAGGAGCATGTGCATTTTACCTTTATATCCTTAAATATGCTAATATGATTTAGATAGGGATAAAATCTTATTTTTAGGGGAATAAGTTGATAGTTAAGTCAAAAGGACTAATTAATCAATTTATAATAGGGGTAAAGGGAGGTTTCTATGAGCAGTCATGATTTAGAATTATATTCTCAGATTCAGGCTGGCGATCAACGAGCATTAGAACAATTATATGATCGTTACGAAAAGCTTGTCTATTCATTCGCATATCGTATGGTAAAGCAAGAAGCACTTGCGGAAGAAATTGTTCAGGAAGTCTTTATGAAGATATGGACAAAAAAAGGCGTTTATCAGGAGAAAAAAGGTAAGTTATCTTCATGGATTTTGACTATCACCCGCAATACTAGTATTGATATCATTCGTAAAAATAAAATAACTACGCATACCTTTGAAGAATGGGATTCGTTAAAAAGTGATCAAACTGAGACGGAAGATATTGTATTATGGAAAGAAAAGAAAGAGAAGCTCAAAATCGCTGTAAGAGAATTAAGCGAGGATCAGCAACAAATCGTTCAATTATTTTATTTTAAAGGGTTCTCACAGCAAAAAATTGCTAATACATGCAGTATCCCTTTAGGAACAGTAAAAGGCCGGATCCGGCTAGCCTTGAAACATTTAAAAGAAACCATGAAAAATATAGATGAAAGGGGGGTTAACGATGAGACAAGAGGCGTGTAATTTATTAATTGATTATTTTAATAATCAACTCAGTAAAGAAGATAAAGAGATTTTCGAACAACACTTAGAATCCTGTGAATCATGTCAAGAAGAACTAAAAGAATTAGAAGAATTCACAGAGGATCTGCCGTATATGTCGGAATCTATAACCCCGCCAGAAGATATGAAGGCTCGAGTGCTTACGAATATTTTTGCTTCAGAAAAAGAAGAAGACGCAACTGTAGACCAAAATAAAAAAGCGGAACCAGAACAAGGATCAAATGTTTCATCTTTTCCATTAGAAAAAAGAAAGAGTAAAAATAAAAATTGGTTAACCCCATTATTAGCAGCAGGCTTACTAGTTTCTGTTTTAGGAAATGGAATATTAGTAATGAACCAATCAGAGGATACGGCGGAAAGTCCGGAGATTGAACAAGAAGAAAGCTTAGATAGAACGCAACTAAGTGCACAGCTTGCACCTTCAGAAGGAATTGAAGCATCTGCGACTGCCACGATGGTTGAGAAGCAAAACAGCTTAAATTTAATGATTCAAGCAAATAATTTGTCGGCTTTAGAAGGCGATCAAACGTATCAGGTATGGGTGTTAGAAGGAGAAAAACCATATCGTGCAGGTACCTTTGTACCGAATGAAGAAGGATTTGGAGCCGTTTCGTTTGAAATGGATCAGTTAGGTGATCATGACTGGGATGTGATCGCAATTACAAAAGAACCTAATGCAACAAGCGAAACACCTCAGGGCGATATAATTTTAAGTACAGAACTATAGGAAGAAACAAAAGGGACATCTAAACTTTTAGGTGTCCTTTTTTTTTCTATTAGAGCTTTTATTGGGAATTACTCATGATACAAAAAATAAGTGTAACTATCCACCAAACTAATAAATCTAAAAATAAATTAATTTATCCTCTGTATTACAACTTAACTAAGTATTTTAATCACAGCAAAAAAAGCAATTAACTTAAATAAAATTATGTTTAATTATTCGTTACAAATGGAATAGTCCCTAGATAGCAATTCAAAAAAGTATCGTTAACTGGAGGTCAACAATGAGATATGGTGGAATAGGTTTGATTATGTTGGCAGCTATACTTTGGGGTGTTACCGGAGGAATCGCAGATATATTAATGAACAAAGGCTGGAATCCTACAATTATTTCATTTTATCGTGGAGCAATAGGGTTTGTATGTATCTTTTCATGGTTTCTTTTTCAGGGCAAACAAAATTGGTCTAGCTCCTTAGCGGTGTACATATGGTCTATCCTTGCAGGAGTTGGTGTAGCTGGAAATTTCACCTTTTATTTTCTGAGTATTGAAGCATCTAGCGTAGCAATTGCAGCTACATTAATGTACACTGCACCACTTTTTGTGCTATTAATTTCGTTTCTATTTAAGTTAGAGCGCTCCACTTGGCTAAAATGGGGATGTATCGCTTTAGTATTAGTGGGAATTTTCTTACTTACAGGTGCTTATAAGTCGGGATCATCCTCTGTTACTCTACTAGGAGCAGCTGCAGGACTTGGTGCCGGTTTATCGTACGCATTGTTTATTTTCAGTTTTAAAAAGACCGCTACTTTAGCAAAGCCACAGTTAACATTGACCATTGCTTTCTTAGCATTTGGTTTAATACTTCTACTGTTTATCGATTATAAAGAAGCACTTTCTGTCATAACTTCGGGTGATTTAGGGTGGTTTATTCTGTTAGGACTTGTCGGAGCCGGGGTGTCGTTTGTTTTCTATGTAGTCGGTATTAAATGGACTGCACCTTCAACTGCTTCGATGATCGCTATGGTAGAGCCTGTTACAGCATCCTTGTTTGGTGTTTTAGTCCTTAAAGATAGTCTGACCATTGTTCAAATTATAGGTATGCTCTTTATTTTAGTCACTATCACTTTCTTAAGTGTGAAACAGACTCACTAAAAATTCTTCAGTTATTGCAGAAGGTTTATCATAAATGGTTAAGCTCCTTTAGGTTGGAGTTAAGCCAATATCTTTTACACAAAAAGTTAATTTTCTAACTGAATAATGCAGTAGGATTAGTTGGCTTGACAAGGAGCCTCTGTGAGAAAGATTTCTTTGTCAGGTAGCTAGCATCCTTTAATGAATATGGTCAGACAAGACAATTAGGAACAAATAAATAAGTATCTCATGCTACTGTGAAATATGTTATAAAAAGATGTGCATTGAAAAACACGCTTATATTTGGAGGGAATTAGCTATAATATTTCTTAAACTCTAAAACAAGACTGCTGAACAAATAATTGAATTTATTATGTTATGCACTAACGGGCTGTGAATGGAATATCCACTTTATAATAGCTCTTTATTTTTTTTATAAGAACTCCTCAATGAAATAAAGTTTGAAGAGAACATAACAATACTTATACCTAATAATAAACCTGCTCCATCAATCCATTCATTTCTATTACCAGGGACTCCGGTAAAGACTAAACTCGCCAACAAAAACAATCCAATAAAAGTAGATATTCTAACAAGAATGACTTTTAATTCTTTTCTGTAAGACTTTTTGGTTGAGACCTCTGTATATTCAATACCTGATATTATATATCTTCCATACACATAAAAAAGAAAAATAGCAATGGAAGTTAATAAAACTACTTCGATGGTGAAATTAAAATATCTATTTAAAAAAAGCATAGCTATCAAGTAAACAAATAGGATTATCGCTCCTTCTGAAATAAAATGAAGCACCTTTTTTTCCTTATATTCATCTTCTGGCAATAAAAAAGATATCCATGTTTTCATTATTACTCCACCTCCCAAAATAATTCATCTAATGTTTTATTCAGTTCTATTGCTATCGAAATACAAAGCTTTAAGGATGGATTATATTCACCTTTTTCTATGAGTCCAATTGTTTGTCGAGTTACTCCAACCTTTTTTGCTAATTGTTCTTGGTTAATTGAAGACTTTATTCTCGAAATTTTTACGTTATTTCTCATAAGTTCACCCACTTAATGTTACATATATATTACATATGCAATTTATATATTACATAATAAATATAAAAGAGTCAACTTTCTTCTACAATTAACCAAATTGTAGAATGAAAAAACGTTATTTAATGAATAGTATCAAATACGTATCCACCCTTAAGGTGTTCACTACAGTTTTGAATTAATCTAGTGTACGTATACTAAAAGATACTTTTCACCAGACTAAAAAAATAATTAAGTCGTACAAATAAACAAAGACTAAATCAATAATAGATCTTGATCGACAGGGACATAAAAAATGCCAGGATATATTATTAAAAGTTAATATCCTGACATTCAATCTGTGACAGTTAGCTTCACAAAGCTATTTCTGATTTAAGTGCTGTTTTAAATCATTAGATATAGTTTCTAGAAAATCTTCTTTAAATTCTACGTAATAGATTTCATTTATCAATTTCTCTTCCAACCCATCCTTCATATCGATAACGTTTATTGATTTAGAGCTTTCACTCAATTCAATTTGATTATTTATGTCACGTGGAATATTAGTTTCACTTTTTTCAAGTAGACTTTTAAATTTGGAGATAGATAATCGTTCTTTTATCAAGTTTCCAATTTCATTTTTTTGAATAATATCGACTTTTTCACTATCTTTTGTGATTCCTAGTACTGTGTAAATTTCTTCTATTGGTATAACGGAATAATAATCAATAGGAAGATCGAATAAGTTTGATACAGTGGCCAATACTGGTTCAGGCTCTAAATTAATAGCACTAGCATGGAGCAGTTTATCCTTAGCTACTACTTTTCCTACAGGATTAAAAATATCAACATACGTATCAGGAGGAATAGATATTAAATTGATCAAATCATTATTACTATTATAAGTGATTAATATATTTAAATCACTTCCACGATTACCTGAATCTTTGCTCATTAATAATGCTGAAAACGAAATGTCCTCTTGTTCAGTCGCTTGTTGTTTGTCCGTATTTTCTTGGCTTATTTCATTAGTAGTATTTAAATTAGGTAAAAGTAAGCCGATTGCTATGATCAAAGCTATTGCAGTACCTAATATCGGAGCTAAATAACCTTTTTTAATACGAATGAAAGTATTGTTACTGTGTTTTCTCTTCTTTTTTTCCTGAATTTTGTTGATTGTTTTCTTTCTGTCCTCTTTACTAAAGATTAACTCTTCCTCATCCATATATGAAAATAACTCCTTTTTAAAATTGTTATCCATATATATTTGCCTCCTCCATTATGATTTTCAACCTTTGCTTAGCTCTAGTTAACCTTGTTTTAACAGTATTAATTTTTTGATCAGTTACTGTGGCTATTTCACTAATGGATAGAGATTCGTAGTAATAAAGAAAAATAACTTCTCGATACTTTTCAGGCAGAGAAAATATAATTTTTTTAATTTCTTCGTGCTCTGAATTTTTTACTACTTTCTCTTCTGTGGAAGGAAACATGGACTTAACAGCATTCCCAAAAAAACTTTTCGCATGAACTTTTCTATAGTTCCAGCTTTTCAAATAATCTTTGCACTGATTAACTGTGATTCTATACAACCATGTTTTAATTGCTGATTCGAAACGAAAGTTATCTAAGTTCTCGTAACATTTGATGAACGTATTTTGAACCATATCCTTTGCAGTCTCTTTGTCTTTTACGTAGTTAAATGCCAACCTAACCAAATCACTCCCATGCTCTATCATAATTTGTTCTAGTAAATCTTCTTTCTCACTGATCTCCATAACTGCCCTCTTTTCTACTCTACATTTCAATAATTCGACCCTTAGACGATAGTCGATTTAATATTGTTTCAGAATTTGTTTGGATTATTTTTAAATCTTATCCGTAATTTTAATAAACTTATATACTTTTTTAGAGAGAAACGAAGGAAAAATTTCTATATGTGTAGAAATTATATAAATTCATAAAACACTGTAGAAGCCTATTATACCAATCGATAAGCTAATACCTTTAGATGGAATTTCATAAAAAAATAAAAAAGTTTTTAAAAAAAGTGATCCATTTTGGAAAACACTCCGTTAGCTAAGTAGAAAACAAAATAAAAAAATTAAAAGGAGTGTTTTCATGAATTTGAAAAAGACAGCAATAGCCATTACGTTGAGTGTACCATTACTCATCCCGACGACAGCAGGAGTTGTACAAGCAGAAACAGCAACAGAAACACCTACAGTAAAAACAGCGGCGGTGGATTTACGCTCTGATTTAGGACATCTGTTAAGTGAACACGCATTTTTAGCAATTGAAGCAATGCGTAACGGATCAGAAGGTACTGCAGATTTTGAAGGTTCTGTTGCAGCACTAAATGCGAATACAGAGGATTTATCAGGAGCTATCTCATCTGTATACGGTGAAGAAGCAGGAAATGCATTTAATGATATGTGGAGTGAACACATTGGTTATTTCGTAGATTACGTTAATGCAACAGCAGAAGAAGATGAAGCAGCAAAACAAGCAGCATTAGATGAATTATCGGAATATAGAGAAGATTTCTCTCAATTTTTAGAGAGTGCAACGGAAGAAAGATTAGAAGCTGATTCTCTAGCGGAAGGTTTACAAATGCACGTAGATCAATTAATCGGAGCTTTTGACAGCTATGTAGCTGGAGATTATGAAAAAGCTTATACGTATGAAAGAGAAGCAATTGGTCATATGCATATGGTAGCAAAAGGTTTATCATCTGCCATTGTTGATCAGTTCCCTGAAGAATTTAATAATACCAAAGCAGTTACACCAGCTGGAGATTTAAGAGCAGACTTAAATCACCTAATGTCAGAACACGCTGGCATAGCTACAATTGCTATGCAAAATGGTATTGATGGGTCAGAAGATTTCGAAGCATCTGTACAAGCTTTAAGCATGAATACAGACGACCTTAGTGCAGCAATTGCTTCCGTATATGGTGAAGAAGCAGGAGAGCAATTTAAACAAATGTGGTCAGATCACATTGGTTACTTCGTTCAATATGTAGAGGCAACTGGTGCTGAAGATGAAGCAGCAAAAGAAGCGGCACTTGAAGAGTTAGCACAGTATCGTGACGACTTCTCTTCCTTTATTGCAACAGCTACTGAAGGAGAAGTTCCACAAGAAGGTTTAGCAGAAGGACTACAAATGCACGTAGATCAATTGATTGCAGCTTTCGATAGCTATGTAGCAGAAGATTACGATGAAGCATTTTCAAGTATTCGCGAAGCTTATGGTCATATGTACGGTGCATCTGAGACGCTTTCTGGTGGGATTGTAATGCAATTCCCTGATAAATTCCAATCAGAAATGCCATCTGATATGCCTAAAACAGGTCTAGGTGGAGCAAGTAATGATTCAATGTCATGGGCTTGGGCAAGCTTAAGTGGCTTCATGGTTCTTATTACAGCAATGGTTTTCCTTCGTCAGAGAAGAGAAACTGACAAGTAAAACATTTTTTGCCCCATCTAGTATTAATGGATGGGGCATTACTTGTCTATAGGAGTGGTGAAGAATGAAAAGGATATGTTGGATTATATTAATCTTCTTACTTTTTCTAACAGCTTGTGCTAGTTCCGGTGATGAACAAGCATCTGTAGATAGTCAGGAAGTTAACGCAAAGGAAACGGCAGAAGAAAAGCCCGAAGTGGACAAAGCAAAGAGCGAACAATTAGAAACAGAAGATAAAAAAGAAAATGAAAATGAAAAAGAACAAGAGCAAGAGAAAGTAAAGACTGTTGATACGAGTGATATTCCTATTTTAAAAGATGAGAATTTAGGAATTGATCCTATGCGAATTGAAATACCATCTATAAGTGTAGATGCTCATATTGAAAAAGTGGGTAGAATTGAGAATGGTCAAATGGGTGTGCCAGAAAATGTAGACAATACAGGTTGGTTTGAACCTGGCACGAAACCTGGTGATAGGGGCAGTGCAGTAATAGCAGGACACGTAGATGATAGAACGGGTCCATCTGTATTTTATGAGTTAGATAGTCTTGAGGTTGGCGATGAAGTTATCATTAAAGACGAAAATGATAAAAAAATAACATTTGAAGTGGTTGGAATGGAATCCTTCCAAAGAAATGGTGCACCAGTATCTGAAATTTTCGGTTACACTTCTCGCCGAATGCTCAACTTAATCACTTGTACTGGTGATTTCGATAAGGCAGCTGGTACACATGAGGAAAGATTGGTAGTTTATACAGAGTTAGTAAGTAGCCAATAATAATTAGAATTAAATAAGAGTGATAAATAAGCTTATATCTTATGATATAGGCTTGTTTTTTTGGCAATTACGAGAACGCAGACGAATTCAGTCTTTAGCTATTTGAATTATTTCTTTAATAAACGGTTCCTTTTCTTTCGTGTAAGTTGGTCGATCATATTTATATTTAGAAGCAAGTTCACTTTTTAGCAAAGCATAATCTTTGGCCACTTTAGGGTTTTCTCTTAGATAATCTCGAAATAATAGTTTCTCAGTCCATTCATAACTATTCATTTTACAAATATGCAAATGACAAATGCTCGTCTCTCCAGAATCCTTTTTAAAAAAATATCTATCTTTTAATTCGGGTTTTGGAATGTATTCAAATTCAATTTCGCTTAGAGCAGTAATAAAAGTTGATACAAGGTTTAGATCATCAACACCTATCATAATATCTATGATTGGTTTAGCTAATAATCCCTTAATGGAAGTACTCCCGATATGTTCAATATCTTTTATTTTATCACCTATAACACCTATAATTTGCTTTTTTTCAAAATCAAATAGTTTTTCCCAATCAGAATTATAATCACTTAAATGTACAACCGGATTTGACATTATTACCCCCACCACATAGCTAAAACAAATAATGACCAACATGAAGTGAGCAAACCAATTCCTAAAATTACAGGTAAATATAAATCTATCTTATCTTTTTCAATTCTTTTTTTCTTGTAAAGAAGGTATGTATACACAAATGAACTTAAATATAAGAATACGCTTGTAAATGTCAAAATAGTTAAATAAAAAATCGGAGAGATTTTAATGAAATTTTCATTCAAAAAATCCGCTACGCTTTGACCATATATGCCAAGGTAAGTTGCGATAATTAAATTTCCAAATATTATAGTAGTAGCATTTCTCATATATAGCACCTCAAATCAAAAGTAAGAAAACCGTAAGAAATATAATCCTTAAAGTAAAAGTTGGTGTTTTAACAATGAGGATATTTATCGTTCTAGAATACTATAATACAATTAAATACCTTATACTATTACTCGCTGTATAATAACTTTGACTTCAAAGTTATTAATAATCTTTCTGAATAATTAACCGTAATTTAGATTGTTTATTTAATAGTGTTGCATAATCGTTCAACCACTTGATAAGTCAGAATAGTCTAAGATATTAGATTGATAAGAATGTATTTTTCCTCTTAATTCAACTAATTCGTTTTCTGTTTCTTTATTTACATCAGCATTTAATGCTCTACCGATATATTCTAATAACAAGGTTTTTTCTAAGCTAATTTCACTTTTAATTAGAGTAATAAAACCTTCGCTAATATCACCGCTTTTTTGTTGTTTATCAAATTGTTGTAAAGCATCATGCCACATTTTAAAATAATCTATATTATCTTCTTTCGACTTTTCTGCTAAATCTAGTGCGATTTTAGCATGTTTGAGAGCAGTCGAAGGTTCAAATAATACGTCTAATGTTGACAGATTAAGGTATGAAGTAGCGTCTGCTTCGAGTTCGACCACTTTTTGTCTCACGTTAAAGGCTTTTTGAAAGTCTTCCTGAAGAACGTGGGTATTTGCTAATCTATGCCAAGCAAGGGCGTTATCTGGTTCAAGTTCTATTACTTTTTTATACTTAGAAATTGCTTTTTTATATTGTTGATCGTGGTAATATCGTAATCCTAAATTTAGATTAGCTGTCGGATCTTCCTCATTTTCTTTTAAATAGATTTCTAGTTTTTCTATTTGAGATTCATTCGACCTTGCACCTTGTTGATAAATTTTATCTTTTCCTTGAAAGAGATTTATAGTGATTATTCCTGAGATTATAATAATAGAAATTACAATAAATGTAAGTGTGCTTTTTTTAGTCATTTTATGAACCATCCTTTAATTCAAACCTGTTAAAAAAAATCGTGCTACAAATAATAAAAGTCAGTAAATACAAGATACACACTAGAACTGTTTTTATAGCTTCAAGATAAGGGATCTCAAGAAAAGAAAATGCAGTATAAAACATTACCCCCTTACCAATAAAAATATAGTCTGTAAGCCAATCTGGAGAAGGAATTAGTATATAGAACATTAATAAACCTATAGCAATTAGCATGGTCAAACCTTGGTTTCGAACTATTAAAGCAACTAAAAATGCAAAAGAACCAAACGATATTAAAAATACTAATGTGGATAATGTAATTAACATCATCCGGCCAAATACATTCAACGTACCTAGTTGTTCATAATCAATATAGATAATGGAACTGATAGGAAGTAAATATGCTATGAAGAAAGCTGTCAAAACTGTAATCAAAAAAGCAACAGAGAAAACAATGCTTGATGCTAAAAATTTACCAATAATTATATTTTGTCTTGTATAAACAGATCCAATTACCATTTTTATAGTTTTATCTTGAAATTCTTTCGTAATAATGGAAGAAAAAAACGCGATAGAAACTGTTGGAAAGAATATATCTGAATTAAAGGCAAATACCTGATATATCAAAGAAAATAAATTGATTTCATTTGGATCTCTATTATAGAACATAAATAATAGTGCAACTATAATAAATAAAAATAACGAAACAACTAAAAATATGTATTGTTTAGATTTTATGATCTTATAAAGTTCTATTTTCATTACCTCTATCAAACTATTCACCTTCTTTTGTTTTATAAAAAATTCTCAAATGAAAGTTCAACTTTTTCAATATCGGAAATATGAATATTATTATCCATTATAAATTTCAACGTACTATTTAAGTCGGTATGTGAAATCTCTATCGATATACACTCTTTTGATTTGTGTAGCGGATAATAGGGTTCCAATTTGTTTTGTGTTTCTGGTGTTTCTTTAAAGTAAATTAGATATTGTTGAGATTTTGCAGTAGATAGTGAATCAGTATTTATCAATTCTCCGTTTTCAATCATAATATAGTGATCACAGATATTTTTGATTTCCTGCAATAAATGACTGGAGACAATAACAAGCTTTCCTTGACTTTTGAGTTGTAGAATGAACTTTTTAATTAAATTTATTCCCTTAATATCGATAGAGTTAGTAGGTTCATCTAAAATAACGATATCAGGATTATGGATAACTGCGCATGCAATTCCTAATTTTTGTTTCATTCCCATGGAATAATTCTTAGTTTTTTTATGTAAAAAAGGGGTGATGTCTAACATAGTAGCGAGACTGTTTATTTGCTTATCATTTATAGGTTTACCATGTAATTTCAAAGCCAAATGAAGGTGCTCTTTTGCGGTTAAATATGGATATAAAACCGGTTCTTCGATTAGGTAACCAATTTCGTTTGCTACCTGTTGAAAATTATCATGTACATTTATATTATTTATTAGTACTTCACCTTCAGAGGGTTTTAATAAATTACTGATAATTTTTAAAAGTGTACTCTTACCAGCACCATTTGAGCCGATTAATCCAATGATTTCTCCAGTATTCATTTTTAAGTTAATACCAGTTAATATTTTGTGGCTTTTAATGTTTTTATGGATATCGATTAGTTCAAGAACTTCCAATTCTATTCTTCCTTTCGTTATAACAACTGGAGATAGAGGTTTTCTAGTTCCAATTATACCTTATATTTACAATTAATCCAGTTGTGATTTAATTGGTAATTATGTTGAAAGTTTTTCTAATTAATATTTTTCGATTATGATATGATTTTGACGCTTTATCTGGTAAATAAAATCGATAGTTTATAATCTTCCGAATTTAAATAAGATTTAAAAAAACTTTCACCATGCAGCAAATGTATCAATTGCTGTATGGTGAAGACTATTTGCTTATATATTTTTTTAGTGTAGTGGTCCGACACATGAGAATATTGTTAAATTAAAAGGGAATTAAAGGAATAATATAGAAGGTTTATAGTGAGGGCTGAATCAATATTATAAGTGAAGTGGAAAGCTTTCAATTATCTATTCGCGTTCGTAAACTAGGATTCTAATAAGATAAAAGATGGGTGAGTATGAATGAAAAAGTTTGTTAAAAACAATATACTAAGGATTATAACAACTCTATTGCTAATAATAATTTTTTGTTTACCCGCGTTAAATTATATTTCAAGCTATTTAGCTACAGCATTGGGAATAGTTACGTTAATAATATATTTTATAATTGAGCATTATGAAAAGAAAGCGTAATTGAGCCTTACCAGATAACAAAGACTGAATAATTTTAAAAAAAGAATCAAATTTAGTTATTACCAGTAGTTTAAGGTATTGAATAAAAATGGTAGCCGTATATCGATGGAATAACTTCTATTACTTTAATGGAAAATTATCGACTCTTTTCAAAAAAAGTTAGCGAAATTTGATCATTTACTGTGACTTCTCTTGTTTTTTCAAATCCATTCTTTATGTAAAAATTAACTGCTGGAGTATTTTTAGAGCCTGTTGCTACTTGTATAGTTCTAAAGTCAAAGGTGCTTTCGAGAAGATTCAAAAGTGCTTGAGCCATTCCTTTCCCGAAATGATTTGGGTGAACAATTAACCGATGAATATCAACCACCTTATTGTCTAGTTTTATTGAAATTACTGCGCAAAGTTCATTATTCAAATAATAACCATAAAAATTTTCGTTGCATTGTTACAATGTATCCACGGTATCTTTTAGTAGAGGTATGTCATAAGAACCGATCAATTCAGCTTCTACTCTATAGGCTGGAATTTGGATGCCTAACACTTGTTCAGCATTCTTTCTTTCACTTATACAAATCTCTTTAATCAAGCTAACCCCTCATTTATTCTCTTTTTTCTACCGCAAAACTGCTTAGTTCATATACTAATGGTGAGATCCTTAATTTTGGGAAAATGCTATCGTGCACAAATTCATAAACTATTAATCCTCTAACAGAATATTAAATTGCTCCACATAAACTGCATTTCCAGTAATTCTCACATCAAAAAGTTCCTTATTTTTTGAAACTTGGACAACCACCTGACCATTTTTCCAATTTCATGGCCTTGTTCCACTGTAAGGATTAATGGTTCTTTCCTATTGTTTTTAATGTAAGTTGCATAAAAAGCGGCCATCACTCCTGAAGCGGTTCCGGTTACCGCATCTTCGATAGTTCCTGAATAAGGGGAGGAGAAGTGTCTGGCATGCATATCAGCATTAGTATCATAGGTTTCAAGACAAAATGGGTGAACCGAGGCGTGAGGCATTTCTTTTAAAATTGCCGGAAATTGTTTATTATGTGGGTTCATTTTTTGAAAACTGTTAAGTCGTTTAATCGGTACGAGCAAAGTCCAAGTGCCTGTGCTTCCATAAAGAAGAGGTAACTCAGGATGAAGATCTGACTCTTTTAACCCAATTGCGTTCGCTAAATCTCCTTTTGAACCTCTGAATTCCTTGAATTGGGGAGAAGCCTGTTTCATCGTTATAGATATTTCACCACCAATAGATTTATTAATTTCAATTGGAAGAATCCCAGCATTTGTTTCAATTGTTAACTCATGTTTATCTCCTAATAGTCCTTTTGTTGTTAAAGCAAACACAGTAGCGATTGTTGCATGTCCGCATAAATCCATTTCATGCCCCGGTGTGAAAAATCTAATTCTTAGATCCGCTACCTCTGATTCAATAGGAAAAGCTGTTTCATTAAATCCAACTTTGAAAGCAATCTTCTGCATTTCTGCTACTGTTAAGTCACTACCATTCAACACTACTCCTGCAGGATTTCCTTTATTAGGCTCTTTACTAAAAGCATCATAATGATAAACCAATACTGATTTCATAATCTATCCCCCAATTTTTAATAGAATTTTAATTATTTAGCATGAATTTTCGGCAAACTTCTCTGGTCTATATTTAAATTAAAAGATGATTACCTTTTGTTCAGCAATTACTTCAGATTATAGTTTGCAATGTATTAAGATATTTTTTTATTTTTCCAATAGTTGTCGATAACATATACAAGAAAACATGAAGTGCCAATTAAAAGAAAAACTCCAACAAAACTGACAGAAAATCCATTCTTGTGTGGAGTTATAGCATTTAATATATCAGTATTTAACAAATAACCAATAAAATAATATATACCGTAAGTAGATAACATAACTAACCAGGTTAGGTATATTAAATTTCTCTTTCTAAGCTTTGACGCCATTATATATTTCACCTCAAATCGCAGTATTACCAGAAAATATGTTTCATAGTTTAAGGCTTAATGTTTTAAAAGTCATTGCATTTCCGATTTAGTATTCTCTCTATATTTCTGCAGTAATAACAACTTTTTTTCATTAGTTTTTTAAATTATACTTCTGTTCTCACGCTTCTTTAATCCCAAAGGCTATCCATCTCCGGTCAATATCTTCAACTACAAATTCTTTATTATTATAATCAGTATTATGTAGAGACCGAACTATCGTCACTTTAGATTTGACCAACTGTTCTTGAAGTTCCTCTTGATTTTTGGTGATAAAGTAAGCATCGTAGCCGGAGCCATATAATTCCCTATTCGGAATTACCTTCTGTCCGTTCGTTTCTATTAAAATAATCTCTACTGCATCAAGGTATAAACAAATATGAGGTTCGCTACTATTCAAATAATGAACAGCCTTAAATCCTATTTTATGCTCATAAAAGTTTGCGGTTTGAATTATATCTGGTGTTGGAAAGATACAGTGAGAGTCTATGAAGAGGTTTTTCATTTTCTTTCTCCTTAAATGTTGCGCAGCTTCTTAAATGCTTCTTTTGCGAGCCTATTTTCACTATAAAAGTCGCTGGCAAGATTGGTTTTTTATAAAATGAATTATACCTTATATTGTTAATTAATTCAGCAGTGATAAGAAAGGGAGTTACTGTTCATCTGTTTAAGGAGATAAAAATTTATACTTAAAAAAAGAGGTTTCTTCTATCTTATATTTTTATGCGTTTGATTAGATAGACTTTTCCTTTTATTATAAAAATTTCTAAAAACCTCTTGCAAAGTAAATAATAATTGATATATACTAATTTGTATTGATAATGATTATCATTATTATTACTAGGAGGTGAGAAAAGATGACTAAATTTTTGTTTCGAAAAAATATTTTTAATATTTTGACGATTTTATTACTTTCCATGCTGCTACTTGCTGCTTGTGGAAATGAAGATAATGAATCTCAAGCGAACGAAGAGGAAGAAAATGACACGGTAGCAACTGATTCAAATGAAGAAGAGGAAACAGCTAATACACGGGAAGTAGAGCATGCAATGGGTACCACTACTATCGAAGGAAAACCTGAAAGAATTGTCACGTTGTATCAAGGTGCAACTGATGCCGCTGTTGCTTTTGGTATCACACCAGTTGGTGCAGTAGAGTCGTGGTTGCAACAGCCATTTTATGATTATCTTAAGGACGATTTAACTGATGTTACGGTTGTAGGACAGGAAACACAACCAAATTTAGAGGAAATTGCAAACCTGAAGCCCGATTTAATTATTGCTTCTAATATCCGCCATGAAGAAATTTATGATCAGCTTTCAGCTATCGCTCCAACAGTGTCACATGAGACTGTTTATGCGTTTAAGGAGACTGTCTCCTTGATGGGTGAAGCGATGGGGGAAGAAGAGAAAGCTACTGAAATCCTAGATGACTGGAATAATAGAGTAGAAGACTTTAAAGGCAAAGTCGAAGAGAAGTACCAAGACGAGTGGCCGTTTCATGCATCTGTATTAAATTTCAGGGCTGATCACGCTAGAATCTATGTAACTGGTTTTGCTGGTTCAATTTTAAGTGAATTAGGATTTAAGGGACCAAAGCAATTATCAGACGATTCGCAGGATGTATTAAAGCTAACGGATAAAGAAAGTATTACTGAAATGAATGCAGATGTATTTTATCTGTTTATGGAGGATGATCCAGCAGTGGAGTCTACATATAAAGAATGGACAGAGCATCCACTGTGGAAGGATTTAGATGCTGTTAAAAATGATGAAGTGCATCAAGTAGATGAGATTATTTGGAACATGGCCGGTGGGATTAAAGCTGCTAATTTGATGTTAGATGATTTATACGACCGATTTGATTTAGAAAAATAAATAGATTATCACAAGGTAGGATGAGCAACTTTCTCCTACCTTTATCTTTTTGAATAGGAATATGACGTATGAAAAGGGTGTTCACTACTAATGAATCCTTTATTTAGAAAAAAATATAAATGGATAGGACTTATAATCAGTTTTCTTATTTTTTTATTTGCCTTTATGTTAAGCCTTTCGCTTGGCCAAACATCGATCTCTGTGTCTATGACCTTAGATGCTATTTTTCATTATGATGAGACGGTGACGGAACATATTATTGTCATGACTTCGCGTTTAACCAGAGCTATCGTCGCTACGATAATCGGTTGTAGTCTAGCTATCGCTGGTGCAATGATGCAAGCTTTAACCAGAAATCCTCTTGCTGCACCTGATATATTTGGAATCAATGCTGGTGCGATTTTTTTCATTGTTTTTGCAGCTACTTTTTTTTCAGTAAATTCACTCGTTCATTATATGTGGATTGCCTTTATAGGCGCTGGAATTGCAGCTATTTCTGTATATGTTTTAGGCTCTTTAGGTAGTGGTGGTCTTGCTCCTATCAAAGTAGTCCTTGCTGGGGCAGCTATTTCTGCGTTATTTGTGTCTTTTACACAAGGTTTATTAGTCATAGATGAACAAAGGATTCAAAGCATCCTATTTTGGTTAGCAGGATCTGTTGCAGGTAGAAATTTGGACATGGTCTTACCAGTTTTGCCTTTTATACTGGCAGGGATAGTGCTAGCTATGCTACTGGGTAGTTCGATAAATGTTCTTTTATCGGGTGAGGATGTAGCAAAGGGACTTGGTCAAAAAATCATTGTACTCAAAATAATGATTGGAATAATCGTCGTTTTCCTTGCCGGGGGATCGGTAGCGATTGGTGGTTCGATTGGATTTGTCGGCTTAATTGTTCCGCATATGGTGCGTGGCTTAATTGGGCCAGATTATCGCTGGGTATTACCGTATAGCGCATTGTTTGGAGCTAGTTTACTGTTATTTGCGGATGTGGCAGCACGTTTTATCATTATGCCGCAAGAAGTACCCATTGGTGTTATGACGGCTTTTATTGGTACACCATTTTTTATATACATTGCTAGAAGGAGGTTGTAGCTTATGAAAAAAGAGCAATCTCAACCTTTATTTCATCTTTTTAAAAATAGAATAACATGGATTATTTTAAGTTTATTAGCATGCTTATTTATGGTTACAATCGTGAGTCTTTCAGTGGGAAGCACCTACATTTCACCAATAGAAATCTGGGGGCACTTTCTAGGTCAAGGTGGCGGAGAGTATGATTTTACCATCAATATGCTTCGATTACCGCGCTTAATTTTAGCATTTTTAGTTGGAGCGGCTTTAAGTGTTTCCGGACTAATTTTACAATCGATTATTCGTAATCCGTTAGCATCACCAGATATTATTGGAATTACAGCAGGAGCGTCAGTAGGTGCGATCACCTTTATAGTGTTCTTTGCAGGCACCATTAGTATATCTTGGTTACCTTTAGTTTCCATGTCCGGGGCATTGGTTGTAGCTGTTCTGGTTTACCTTTTAGCATGGAAGCAGGGTGTGACTCCGATTCGACTCGTGTTGGTTGGTATTGGAATCGCCGCTGCCATGAAAGCATTTGTAATGATGATGATTGTCGTAAGTGAGACAGCAGTCACTACGAAATCTTATTTGTGGTTAACTGGAAGCTTATATGGTGCAACGATGAAGGATGTAATTGGGATCCTGCCATGGGTGGTAGTGTTTATCCCATTAGCATTTTTACTTGCTAGAACAATCAGAGTACTAGAGTTAGGTGATGAACTTGCTACTAGCTTGGGTGTAAATGTTCAAGTAATTCGATTCTCCTTACTATTTGTCAGTGTGGTATTGGCAGGTTCTGCAGTAGCTTTTGCTGGAGGTATTGGATTCGTAGGATTGATAGCGCCCCATATAGCTAAAAAGCTAGCACCGAATGTATTTCATCTATTAGTTCCGATCGCCGGGTTAATTGGAGGACTAATGGTGATGGTGTCAGATTTGATCGCACGAACTGCCTTTTTACCATTAGATATTCCTGCTGGTGTTTTCACTGCCGGAATTGGTGCTCCATTTTTTATCTATTTACTATATCGTAATCGTCATATGTGATGTTATCTTAATGTTTAACAAGGGACTGAGTGAATTGAGGGAAGACTTAAGACAAGAATTAAAAGCATTCCAATTAGATTTTGAGCGTGGAGAAGGATTGGTGATGAAGCATTTGTTAGAAAGGGATATCTGTGTATCTTTTTTGAAAGAACAAATGGTGAATTGGGGTGCTCCCAATATCGTTGTCGCTGCCTCCATGTTTTCTAAACGATATGCGCTAATGGTTGCTTCTTCTAGCCTTTATACATTAGCGCTACATAACAAGGCAATGCACCTCCCAATACATAAAGTGAGTTGGAACAGTGAGGGGAAACTATATCTATCAAACAGTGCTAGAATAGTGCAAGATTTAAAGGATCAAGATAGAACAGAATCACGATATGAACTTTTCTACACTCTTTTTTCAGAAAATATCACTCCCATGATAGCGAACTTACAGGAGGTTTCACGTATAAAATCAGCTATACTTTGGGAAAATATAGCTGTACGAATTAATTCCATTTATAGAAAAATGCTAGCGCGTGATCTAGATGCAGCTACAATAGAACGGATCTACCAGGATTTTGAATACCTGAAGTATGCAGACGGTGCTTTATTTCATTTAAACACGAATCCGCTGACATCGTTTTTAAAAATAGGAATAGACTTAGAAGAAAATCCGCTACGAAAAACCTGTTGCCTTTTCCATCAATTGGATAAAAACAGGCCTGAAAAGAAGTGCTGTCTCAATTGTCCGCTTATATAATTAGAAAAATAGTGTTCAAAATTCCCAATTCTATATTTATCGCAAATTAACTTGTCATCTTCTGTCGAAAAACCCAGATTATTTCTTTGACATCGAGATAAATATAGGCTACTATTTTTATAACAGTAAATCCGACAAAAGAACTAAGGATTTAACAAGAAATATATTTTAGGGGGCAATTTTATGAGAAAGCGTTGGTTTGGAATGATAAGCTTAATGATCGTACTTTCTCTCGTATTAATCGCATGTAGCGATGATTCAGAAGAGACAAAGACAAATGAATCTAATAATACGGAAGAAACAGAAGAGAAAGCGAGTGAAGGTGCAACGGGCGGTGAGTTAAGTATTGCAATTCCTGCACAACCACCAACATTGGATGCGCAAATGACAGTTTCTACTGCGGCATTAAATATTGCGCGACATATCTATGAAACATTAGTCACGTTAAATGAAAATTATGAACCGGTACCTATGCTAGCAGAATCGGTGGATATGAGTGATGACGGAACAACTTATACATTCACGCTACGTGAGGGAATTACTTTTCATAATGGAGAAGAATTAACAACTGAAGACGTTGTAGCTTCTATGAACCGTTGGTTAGAGACTTCTTCTCGTGCTAAATTATTACTAGAAGAAGCTAGCTTTGAAGAAAGTGGAGAAAATGAAGTTACGTTGCAGCTACAAGAACGCGCGGCTGATGTACTCGATATTATGGCTGGTCAAAGTGAATTCCCGGCAATTATGCCAAAAGAAGTAATTGAATCAGCAGACGAAACTGGGGTAACAGAATATATCGGAACAGGACCATTCCAATTTGAGGAGTGGAGACAAGATCAATATGTTCACCTGTCAAAATTTGAAGATTATCAAGCTTTAGAATCGGAAAGAAGCGGACTATCAGGTAAAAAAGAAGCTTTGGTTGATGATATTTACTTTGAAATCGTGACTGATCCTTCTACACGTGTAGCTGGTCTGCAGACTGGCACGTATGATATAGCGGATGAAATTCCGTTTGAAACCTATGAGCAGGTAGAATCTATGGAAGGTGTTAACACACATCTATACTTTAACCGTACATTAACATGGTTTTATAACACCAATGAAGGTGTAATGGCGGATCAAAAAATGCGTGAAGCAATAAATACCGCTTTAAATATTGATGAAATTATGCAAGCAAGCTATATGAATGAAGATGTGTATGAATTAAACCCGGGACATATGAATTTAAATCAAGTGAACTGGGCGAGTGAAGCTGGCATGGATAGTTACAATATTAATGATACAGAAAAAGCACAAGAATTATTGGATGAAGCAGGTTATGACGGTGAACAAATTACGATTATTACCACAAGAGATTATGGTTATATGTATAACGCTGCGATTGTAGTCCAAGAACAACTGAACCAGCTCGGAATGAATGTAGAGGTAGAAAATTATGATTTAGCTACATTCCTAGAACTTAAAAATCAACCATCTGAGTGGGATATGTTTGCTGCAGGTACAGGCTACGTAACAATCCCTGCACAGCTATTAGCATTAAACCCTGGATTTGCTGGGCTAGATGATCCAACGGCGCAGGAGATGCTTGCTGAAGTTCGAACAGCAGAAACACCAGAAGATGCTTATGCAAATTGGGATGAATTACAGGGTTATTTATATGACTCTTTATCAACCACTGTATTTGGTCACCAAAAAGACATTATTGCTACTTCAGATAACGTACAAGGCTTTGAACCTTTCCAAGCACCAATCCTTTGGGATACAACGGTTAGTGAATAAAAAAGTGTGATAACTGAATAATGAAATGACTGAAATGGCATTGCGTAAAAGACAGAAGGGAATAATGGTTAATTCTATTATTCTTCTGTTTTTCTACCTCTGCCATTTCTATTATATTTAAGGGTTGTGCTAAACTGTTAGAAAGGAGGTTGTCACCTTTGTTTGCTTATATTATTAAAAGAATATTATCACTCATACCGGTCTTATTTGTGGTATCTGTCGTTATTTTTTCCATCATACATATTACACCAGGAGATCCTGCTGCAATTATATTAGGGCAAGAAGCGACACAAGAACAAATTGAATCCTTAAGTGAGCAGCTTGGTTTGAATGAACCGATTATAGAGCAATATACAAATTGGGTTATGGGCGCTTTAACTGGTGACTTGGGAACGTCTTATTTTATGCGAGAAACGGTGGAAGAAGCTATTATAAATCATTTAGGACCTACCCTGTCATTAGCTATTTTCGCTGAAATTTTTGCGTTAATCATTGCTATACCGATCGGAATTATTGCAGCTTACAGGCGTGGATCATGGTTAGATCAGTCCTTGATGGGTATTTCGCTTTTAGGTATGGCTGTTCCTAGCTTTATCTTAGGGTTACTATTAATGCTTTTTGTAGGTGTACAATTGCAATGGTTACCAATAGGGGGCTATGCTCCTTTAAGCGATGGACTCTTTACACATTTAAAGTTTCTAATTTTACCAGCCATTTCTCTAGGTGCGATTCAAGCAGCTTTAGTCGCAAGAATGACTCGGGCATCGATGCTAGAGGTGTTAAATAGTAATTATATAAAAACCGCTCGAGCAAAAGGGGTTGTAGAACGTCGTGTAATTTTAAAGCATGCCTTTAGAAATGCTTTTTTACCTATTTTAACTGTTATCGGACAATCATTTGGAACTCTTATTGTTGGGGCTGTAGTAACAGAGACGATTTTTAACATTCCAGGTATTGGGCAATTAATTATTAATTCCGTGGAGCGTCGTGATTACCCGGTGATCCAGGGTGTTGTTCTGATTGTTACTTTTATCTATGTATTTATAAATTTAATTGTAGATTTACTATATGGAGTCATTGATCCGAGAGTGCGTCTAGATAAAAAATAGAGAGGGGGATTAGATGCATGGCTTTACTTAAAAAAGAAGCTTCTTTCACGCAGGAAATGAGAAGCTTTCGCCAACGACAGAAAAAATTACTATTACGCCGATTTTCATCAAGCTCCCTCTTTGTAACTGGAGCAATCATCTTCTTTCTTCTTCTCGTATTAGCATTTATTGGACCACTCGTTATTCCATATGGACCAGTAGAGATGGAAGTCGCGAATCGTTTACAAGCTCCTAGTATGAGTCACTTACTTGGTACAGATGAATTTGGACGAGATTTATTATCGCGTATTGCTCATGGGGCTCAAGTTTCTTTATGGGTGGGTCTAGCAGTTACCGTTATTACTTCTTTTTTAGGCTTAGTTATTGGACTATATTCCAGCTATTATCGTGTGCTAGATCATGTATTAATGCGTATATCAGATGGCCTTATGTCTATTCCTGGTGTGTTATTAGCGATTGCTTTAATGGCAGCATTAGGACCTTCTACTACGAATGTAATTATCGCGCTGAGTATCGTCTTTACTCCGAATATTGCCAGAGTGGTGCGTTCTTCTGCACTTGTTATTAAAGAACAAACGTATATTGAAGCGATGCATGCACAGGGTGCAAGTAGTTTTCGGATTATTTGGAAACATATTGCACCTAACACCATATCACCTTTGATTGTCCAAGCTACCTTTATTTTTGCAGAAACAATCATTACAGAAGCGGCATTGAGCTTTTTAGGCGTTGGAATTCCAGCCCCTGATCCAAGCTGGGGAAATATTTTGTATGACGGGAAATTACTCGTCTTTCAAGCATGGTGGATGGTTGTTTTTCCAGGTATCATGATTGTTTTATCTGTTTTAGGTTTGAATTTATTAGGGGACGGACTACGTGATGTGATAGATCCACACGCAACAAAAGGAAAAAAATAACGAGAGGAGGTTCCTTGTATGACTAACCCTTTATTAGAAGTTAAAAATTTACGCACGCATTTTCATACCGAAAGAGGTAGAGTCACAGCAGTTGACGATGTTAGCTTTTCCATAGCTCCTGGTGAAATTGTTGGGGTTGTAGGAGAATCAGGTTGTGGTAAAAGTGTAACCTCGCAATCTATTATGCGACTTTTCGATGAAAAACGCTTGGTGGAATATGAAGGAGATATTTTGTTTAATAATGAGAGCATTTTACATATGCCGCAGAAGCGCATGCAAAAAATCCGTGGTAATGATATGTCCATGATCTTTCAGGACCCGATAAGTTCTTTAAATCCGGTTTATACTGTCGGGGATCAGATAGCAGAAACCATTCGATTGCATCAAAAAGTAACGAAAAAACAAGCACATCAAAAGGCTGTAGAGATGCTCAGGTTAACTGGAATTCCAGCGCCAGAAAAACGTGTAAATGAATTTCCGCATCAGCTTTCAGGAGGTATGCAACAGCGGGTAATGATTGCGATGGCATTATCCTGTCAGCCATCATTATTGATCGCTGATGAGCCTACGACTGCACTCGATGTAACCATTCAAGCACAAATTTTAGACTTAATTCGTGATTTAAATAAGGATATGGGCATGGCGGTTATGTTTATTACACACGACTTAGGTGTTGTTTCAGAGCTATGTAGTAAAGTAATTGTGATGTATCTAGGTGAAATTGTGGAAATAACTGATACAGAAAGCTTATTTACGAATCCACTTCATCCTTATACAAAAGGATTAATTCAATCAATTCCACAATTAGACGGAGATCGCAAGGATTCCTTACCTGTTATTGAAGGAACCGTTCCTAGTTTAGATCAAGTGCCAAATGCTTGTCGCTTTTCAACGAGATGTCCATTTGCAGATGAGCTATGTAAACAAGAGCATCCTGTACTCGAGCATGATCGTGATGAAAAACATGTACGTTGCTGGCATTATAAAAAGATTGGTTAGAGGAGTGTAAGCATGACCGAAATGAATACGGAAACAACATCAAAGCCTCTATTAGAAGTGCGAAATCTTAAAAAATACTTTCCCGTCAGAGGGGCATTTGGTAGACTTGGTAAAACGCTTGCAGAAGTGAAAGCTGTCGATGATATTTCCTTTAACCTGTATAAAGGAGAAACATATGGGTTGGTAGGAGAATCGGGCTGTGGTAAAAGTACTGCAGGACGATCGATATTGCATCTAACTGAACCAACAAGTGGTCACGTTTTTTATAATGACAAAGATATCTTTTCTTTGTCAGATAATGAAATGCGAAAGCTACGGACAGAATTGCAAATGGTTTTTCAAGATCCATTCTCTTCTTTAAATCCACGAAAAAGAATTGGGGATATTTTAGAAGAGCCGTTAGCTATTCATGATCGTGGGTCAAAGGCGGAGCGTAGAAATCTTGTCTTAGAAATGCTTGAAAAAGTAGGAATGCAAAGGGAACATTACTACCGGTATCCGCATGAATTTTCGGGTGGACAACGGCAACGAATTGGTATTGCACGCGCATTAATTTTAAATCCAAATGTTTTAATATTAGATGAACCAGTATCAGCACTTGATGTATCGATTCAATCACAAATGCTTAATTTACTGAAGGATTTACAAAAAGAATATCAATTAACATACCTGTTTATTGCCCATGATATGAGCGTTGTTCGGCACATTTCAGATCGAATTGGTGTGATGTATTTAGGTCATTTAGTAGAAGAGGCAAATACCGATCAGCTGTTTGATTCGCCGCTTCATCCATATACAGAAGCACTACTATCAGCGGTACCAGTTGCTGATAATAAGAAAAAGAAGGATCGAATTGTAATAAAGGGCGAGGTGCCCTCTCCAATGGATCCTCCTTCTGGGTGTGTCTTTCATACGAGATGTCCATATGTGATGGACATTTGCAAGACGGTTACTCCTAAAAAAAGAGAAAAAGACGAAGGTCATTTTGTAGCATGTCATTTATATGAGGAATAAAGATTAGTAAGGAGCGATTTTTTGGGGATTAATTACTGCAAGTATTGCGGAGAACAACGAGTAGGGAAAGGGAATTTTTGTGCGAATTGCGGTGCATCTTTTACGAAGGCTACGAGTCAAAATAGCTTTCTTTCCATGTTTCAAAATAAGAATAGAAATATCATTATAATCCTTGTGCTCGTCATAGGCGCTTATGTAATATTTGATTTTAATAAGGAAGATCGCGAAGCAGAAGCACTAGCAGTGGCACAGGAGTTTTTTGAATCAGAGTGCATGGAAAGAGGCTGTGAATTTGATTCATTTTACGATATTGAAATGAAGTTAAAACAAAAAGAAGATCAGGAACTAGAGCAGCCTGGGGAATATCGAATAAGTGGTGGCGTCGTGTTAAATGATCCGGAAGGTGATATGCAAGAATATTATTGGTTTGGCATGAATGTGGAATTTTATGAGGGAGAATATGCTAGAGCTGGCTGGCCTTCAATTGAATCGGATGATTATTATGATGAAAGATAAAAAATGAACCCTAACCTAGCGCTAAAACGCTGGCAGGGCTCATTTTTTAGTTGACTAAATAATTTTTATAAACATAAGGAGACGTCATTGCCATTAGTAAAGCGCCATAATTAAGAAAAAACGATACTTCATCGCCAACTGCTAAAATTTCTTGTTTTACATCTAATACAATGTGATCACTACTTGCCCCTAAAATTTCTATCGCTTCTATGGGCATCAATTCATCTACTAAAATATCCTGACGTCCTACAGATAGGATCGCTCTTCTGATTCTACCAATATCTTTAAAAATTGGTGTTTCTCCAAATGCATTTTGACTCATTTCCCCATTAGGATAACTAGGTTTTGTTTTTAATTCGATTATTTCAGATGTGAATGTAAATGCATCTGTATAAAGGTCGGGAATTTTTTGACGATGAATTGTTTCCCGACCAAGAAGAATCGATTCGCCTATTCGAATATTATTAACTAACCCTGGATTGTCGGTGTTTGAAATCCACCAAAAATTAGCTGAATTTCCACCTGAAACAAGTGAGAATTGAAGGGAAAAGGTTTGTTGTGTATGTGCTACAAGCGCAGAAAACTCTTGCATTTTTGCTTCAGTTGGGATGACGCCGCCAAAGCAGGCGTAGTTCGTTCCCATACCGATTAATTCAATGCCAGATAAAGAAAGAACTTCAGGAATGAAGGTTGCTAAATCCTCAGGCATAATCCCTTCACGTAAGTCACCCATTTCAATCATTAACATGATTTTTTGTTTCTGATTGCGAGAGATGGCTTCTTCTGATAATTTACGAATGACAGAAATTTCGGTATTGAAGCTGATATCAGCATACGTAATTACATCTTCAACCTGACTGAAAGAAGGAGTTCTTAAAAGTATAAAAGTGGCCTCTACACCCGCTTCTTTCATTTTGCGTAAGTTAACAATCTTAGAATCTGCTAAATGGGTTATCCCACTATTTATTAGTGTTTGTGCAATTGCAGGACTAGCACACACCCCTTTTACAACACCCATAACTTCAATACCCTTATCTTGATAGAGTGCTTTTATTTTTAGCGCGTTATGGGCAATCTTCTTTAGGTCGATATTAATTCTCGGCGTTTGTAAGGTATTGCTCAATTAAGTGCCGACTGCTTTGATTTTTCCTGTAAAGCTGGAAAGGTAGTTAGGATTTTGTTAATTATTTTATCGCTGCCAAAGGTAAGAATATCGGTGACAGGTAATTGTAAATCTAATTCAGCACGTGTTATTTCTTCCTCTAATTCTTCTTTACTCATATTCTCATGATTCAATGTAACAGCAATTACCTTAGTACTCCCAAATAATTCAATTAAGTCGATTTCACTTTTAATGGTAGGCATTTTTATAAATGGAAAATCACCTAAGAATTCACGTTTTGGAGGGTGTTGTACAATGACAGCATTAGGTTTGGAACCTTTTAAGATCCCTGTGGAGCTTACATAGGCTGGGTGGCTGAGAGCACCTTGTCCTTCGATTAAAAAGAGGTCAGGCTTTTCTTCATTATTTGCTTTTATGATTTGATTTTCTAATTCACCAATGGCGAATTGAAGGGGTAGTGCATCGATTGCAATAGCATACTTTGCACCTTGAATTAATCCTGTTTGACCAGTGCCGATAAATACTGCATTAATTCCAATTTCCTTTAATTTTTCAACAATGATCATGGCTGTCGTTCTTTTTCCAACAGCACTATCTGTGCCGAGTATTGCAATTCTTGGTGGTGTTATTTTTAAAATTTCACCTGAAAATATATGAAGTTCATTTTGTTTTGGGTATTTTCTAACGTCTTTAATCGTAACGCCAAATTTATTTGCGTGTGCCATACAGTCTTCATCTTCTGTTAAAAATTCCTGTAAAGGATTAACAATGTTCATCCCTTTTTCCATTGCTTGCTTTAATATATTTCGTTCTTCTTTACGTAAGACTGCATCTGCAGGAGCAAGACCGAAGATAAATTCCTCTGGTTTTACTGGTAGCTTAGTAAGTGCCTCATCTAAATTCTTGAAAACGGGAATCCCATTTTCCTGTTTATTGATTAATTCACCAGCATCCCAGCCGGTTTTCGTGCTATCTATAACACCTAGTATTTGATAAATCTCAGAATTTCTAATTAGCCCATTGGCTGTTTTTCCGTCCATCTCACCGAAATTCTTTTCACAATAAATAATGGCTGTTTTCTTCATTTTCCTTATTCCTCCTAAAGGTATCAAACAGAAATCATGGAAAATGATAAAACTGCTCCAAAAATAGACTTGTATATACCAAGTCAAAAGATTTGAATAGAATTATATTCCACCTGATGAAAAATTTACCACTAAAGATAACAAAAAAGACTTTGTTACAATCGCACAAAGTCTAAACTGAAAGCGATCAAGATCGCTCACCCTATTACCAAAATATGGTTTCCCCTTACCGCATATTATAGCACAGTTTTGTTGAAACACCTAACGCATTTACAGGATCGGCACCTCACAGTAAGCGCTACCCGAAAATGAGGACAATACTATAATGCTAACCATGCAACGAAAATTCCGACAGCTCCGAATACCGCCGAATAGATTAAGTTGTAGTACGTAATTTTATAAGGGCTTTTCTTTAGGTTCATAGAGGTTAGTGTAACCACTAGTCCATAGGTTCCAATAGGTACTGTTGCAACTCCGCTTGTTGTCAAAATAATTGCTAAACTGAGTGGATTTAAAATTTCTAATAATAACGTGCTTAACCCACCTAGAATACCAATTGTAGCAATCGGATGAATCCCAAACATACTCATAATTACAAATAACAGCTGGACCATTATTAATATAACTACAGGGTAGTCCGCTACCATTAAAATGGGCTGTTGAATGATTGTTTGTGCTGGTGAAGCATTTAAGCTGTTTGCAAAAAATGCGAGCGTCACAAACAACACAATAAAGTTATGCATATTATTGGTGGTATGTTTAAACTTGTCCCATCCGATTACCCAAAAGCTTTTCAGCCTTCCAATTAAAAGAGCCCAGATAAATGCAAATGGAAAAACGAGCATCGTAACAACAAAGATAAATTCATAATCAAAAATATTTCCAATCAAAATAACACATGCTAAAAAAGTGATAAGCGCTAAGGCGAGTTGAGCTATTTTCTTTTTGGAATGATTCGTTAGTTGGTTGTTACCCATTCTAGATGCCGGGTATTTATATTTTCCAAAGTAAATTCTACCCCAAATACTGTCAACGATATACATGAATATCGTAATGCTAAGCATCCATGGTAATAATGCTCCGAACTGAACACCGGTAATAAAGATTGAAATAGCGATTAATACTTCTAATGGACTCCATAATAAAGCAAGAGAATATCCTCTTAACGTAGCCATCATGACAAACTTATCTGCCACATCTTTTTTAATCGGTTTTAAATTATCTACTAAGACGTCCTGTGCAATCGTTGCAGCAGAGACATTTAAAAAAGCGGTTAAAGACATCATTGCTGTAGTACTCCGTTGATATAGAGTACCGAGATCCTTTACATTTCCCCGTAGCAGCTTTTGCATTAAGGTATCGAATCTTCCAGCTCGAACAACACTATTCATCCACGGTAAAACCGCAAGTAAGGTAAGTAAGGATAAATTTGTGCCAAGAAGCGGTGGAATGTCTCTCGTTTGTATATCTGTTGTGATAAACAAGAAAAAACCAGCTATTAAAAAAGCACTGCCTAATATTTTAAAAAGACGATTTGCGAGTGGAAAGCTAATGATAAGCATAATAAAGGATAAAATGCCAAGTATATAAATTAAAATATTATTTGTGTAAAATTCCGTAAAAATATGTAGTAAAAAAATGAAAGAAAAAAAGAGATATAAATAATTCCGCATGTTGCTGACCTTCTTTCTAGTGCTGATGCTACCTATATTATCATATTTAACAGGAATTAGAGATTTCGTTGCTTACTTGGGATTTGACTGATAATGACTGTTATTGATCATTTATGATTGACTTTGATCGTAAATGATTGTATGATATATGTAAGCGGTTAATATGAAAGGTTTGGGATGCAGATGTTAACAGTTGAACGGCAAGAGATAATTCTTGATTCCTTAAAGCAAAAGGAAGTCGTTTCCGTACGAGAAATGGTGGAACAAACTGGTGCTTCAGAATCGACAATAAGAAGAGATTTAACCGAAATGGAAAGTGCCCAAAAAATAAAACGCGTGCACGGTGGAGCCTCTCTTTTAAGAAAAAAGACAGAGGAACCAAGTCTTTCAGAGAAAACGTCACTTTTTCAAGAGGAAAAAACGAGAATAGCAAAATATGCTGCAGAAAAAATAGAAAACGGTGATTGCATTTATCTTGATGCAGGAACTACCACGATGCATATGATTCCTTTTTTACCTCCTAATATTATTGTAGTTACAAATGGTATTCCACATATTCAGACATTATTGGACCAAGGCATTGAAACATACGTAGTTGGCGGGAAACTAAAACAGGGGACAGCAGCTTTAATTGGTGCGAAAGCAATTGAATCGATTCAATCCTTTCGTTTTGATAAGTGCTTTTTAGGCATAAACGGTATTCATCTAGATTATGGCTATACCACTCCTGACCCAGAAGAAGCTGCCGTGAAACAAACGGCTATCGCACAAGCAAAGGAAAACTTTGTAGTAGCAGATGATACCAAATTTGGAGATGTTTCTTTTGCACATGTAGCTAATTTAGAACAAGCCCAAATCATCACAAGTAAAGGCATTTCTTCTGATATGGAGGAAAACATTACAAATAAAACACGATTGGAGGTGGTCTAAAATGATCTACACCATAACTTGTAACCCGGCAGTAGATTATGTTGTACAGCTAGAGCATTTTCAGCCCGGTCAGATTAATAGAAGTAAGAGAGATTTAAAGGAAGCTGGCGGTAAAGGTATCAATGTTTCAAGGGTTCTTGAGATCTTTGGGGAGAAAAGTATTGCTTTAGGCTTTGTTGGTGGCTTCACTGGAAAATTTATTGAAGACGCCTTAAATGAAGCGAAAATAGAACATGATTTTGTTTCTTTAAAAGAGGATACCAGAATCAATGTGAAATTAAAGGCAGCTACAGAGGAAACAGAAATTAACGGAACATCTCCAACGATAGAAGAAAAAGATTATGCCCAACTGGTGGAGAAATTAAGTAAGCTCTCAGCAGATGATGTAGTGGTGCTGGCAGGAAGTTTACCAAGCTCTTTACCAAAGGAAACCTACAGATCGCTTGTTTCCTTGCTAAATGAAAAAGGGATAAAATCGATTTTAGATACAAGTGGGGTACCACTAAAAGAGGCCATTCAAGCTTCTCCTGCCTTTATCAAACCGAATCATATAGAACTTGCTGAGCTATTTGGGGAAGAAGTTCAAAATGATCAGGATATTGTTCGCCTTGCAAAAAGGTTAAATGAGGAATACAACATTGACCATGTATTAATTTCCATGGCAAAAGATGGCGCGATTTATGTGGGACAAGATCAAATTATTCGTTTACGTGCACCAAAAGGAAAAGCCGTAAATTCTGTTGGGGCTGGAGATTCAGCAGTAGCTGGATTTTTATATAAATGGCAAGAAACGAAAGATGCAAAAAAAGCAGCGCAATTTGCTGTTGCAGCGGGTAGCGCTACTGCATTTTCAGCAATCCTTTGTACAAAGGAAGAAGTAGATACATTGTTGCACCATGTGGAAGTACAAACACTATAAGAGAGGATGAAAAAAATGAATATTACAGAATTGCTCAAGCAGGACACGATGATTTTAGATTTAAAAGCAACTTCTAAAGATGCAGCTTTATCAGAACTAGCAGACAGACTAGATAGTAGTGGGCGTCTATCCGATAAAGAGAAATTTTTAGAAGCAATTCACGAAAGGGAAGGTCAAAGTAGTACTGGTGTGGGAGACGGAGTGGCTATTCCGCATGCGAAAACAAGTGCTGTTAAAACACCTGCCATTGCTTTTGCGCGTTCCCATAAAGGGATTGATTTTGATTCCTTAGATCAACAACCAGCTCACCTTTTCTTTATGATTGCTGCAAGTGAAGGAGCAAATAATGATCACTTACAGACTTTATCACGTTTGTCGACTTTATTAATGGATGATGATTTCCGAAGACAGCTATTAAAAGCAACGTCAAAAGAAGAAATATTATCGATTGTAGATCAAAAAGAAAAAGAAAAGTTAGGTAAGGAAGAGGAAACGACTACTGCAAGTGATGGTCCTGAAATACTTGCTGTTACAGGATGTCCTACTGGGATAGCTCATACGTATATGGCAGCAGATGCGTTAAAAGAAAAAGCAAAAGAATTAGGCGTTAGTATAAAAGTAGAGACAAACGGTTCAGATGGGGTCAAAAATAGATTAACAGACGAAGATATTAAAAATGCAAAAGCAATTATAATTGCTGCGGATACGAAAGTAGAAACAGACCGTTTTGCAGGAAAGAAAGTTCTAAATCGCGGTGTACAAGAAGGTATGAGAAAGCCAGAAGAATTAATTAATCAAGCCTTAAAAGGTGACGCACCTATTCATCAAGCGTCAGGCGAAGGTAGCAGTTCTTCTAGCAGTAGTGGAAGAAGCGGCTTTTATAAGCACCTTATGAATGGTGTATCAAACATGCTTCCGTTTGTTGTTGGTGGTGGGGTTTTAATCGCTATTTCCTTCTTCTTTGGTATTAATTCAGCGAATCCTGATCACGAATCGTATAATGCCTTTTCAGGAGCGCTAAGTGTTATCGGTGGGGAGCATGCATTTGGATTAATGGTAGCTGTTCTTGCTGGTTTCATCGGGATGAGTATTGCGGATAGGCCTGGTTTTGCTCCTGCGATGGTCGGTGGTTTCATGGCTGCAACTGGCGGTGCTGGTTTCTTAGGGGGATTAATTGCCGGTTTCCTAGGTGGTTACATTGTATTATTACTCAAGAAAATATTTAAAAATTTACCGCAATCATTAGATGGTATTAAAACGATTTTATTTTATCCGGTATTAGGTCTATTTATCACAGGCATGCTGATGCACTTTGTTATTATCGAACCAATTTCATTATTAATGACGTTCCTAGAGAATTGGTTAGGCGGAATGACTACTACAAATGCGATTATCCTAGGTGTTATCTTAGGTGGAATGATGGCAGTAGATATGGGTGGTCCAATTAATAAAACAGCATTTACATTTGGTATTGCTATGATTGATGCTGGTAACTTTGGTCCACATGCTGCCGTAATGGCTGGTGGAATGGTTCCACCACTTGGTTTAGCATTAGCAACAACTCTTTTTAAAAGCAAGTTTACAAAGGAAGAGCGCGATGCTGGTAAGACAAGTTATGTGCTAGGTTCCTTCTTTATTACAGAAGGTGCGATTCCTTTTGCTGCAGCTGATCCAGGACGAGTAATTCCTTCTATAATTGTAGGTTCTGCCATTGCAGGTGGATTATCGCTATTATTTGGTGTAGGTTTACCGGCACCACACGGAGGCATCTTTGTTATCTTTGGTGTACAAGGAAGTGCTTTACTCTATATTTTAGCCATTCTAATAGGCGCAATAGTTTCAGCACTGATGGTTGGATTCTGGAAAAAACCATTAAAATAATGGAAACAAAGAAGAGCCGCATATCAATGAGATATGCGGCTCTGAATTATTATCCAACCATTTTTTCAATTTGCTTTTCAATTTCTTTCGGCTCTATCTTTGGCCCAAATCTTTCTACCACATTACCATCTTGATCAACTAAAAACTTCGTGAAATTCCACTTTATTTTACTTGTTAATACACCTTTTTGTTGTTCTTTCAAATATTGAAATAATGGGTGTGCATCATTCCCATTCACATTAATTTTCTCATGAATAGGAAAAGTAACTCCGAAGTTTATACGACAAGCTTCTTCTGCGTCTTCTGAAGACCCAGGTTCTTGATTGGCAAATTGGTTACTTGGAAAACCAAGGACAGCTACACCTTTATCCTTGTATTTTTGGTGGATTTCCTCTAAGCCATCGAATTGTCCGTTCAGTCCACATTTACTAGCGGTATTTACGATTAACATGATCTTACCTTTATATTCATCTAATTTATAAGTTTCTCCATTTGCTTTTGTCACATCAAAATCATAGATTTGCATCTTAGTTGCCTCCTTGTCAAAAATATATCGTGCGCGATATATTAAGTATATCAAATAGGCATATAAATGCGAATATAACGCTTGCAATTATAACGTGTGTTGTAGCTTATCATTTAATTGTTTCATCTGATTCATCAATAAAATAGTATCTTGATCGATAAGGTCGCAAGAGGTTATTTTATCCTCTATCGCTTTTTTGATGCTAGTTTTTGAGGACTTTGCTTTACCTGTCAAAAATAGATGGTAACTACGTTTGTCTGTATCTGACTGCTTTTTTTCTATCCAATCATTATTAATCATTCTAGTCAGGATTGGATTTAATGTACCAATCCCAATCCCTAGGCGAGCACTAATATCCTTCGCTAAAATAGGCTGCTTCTCATATAAAGCAAGAAGCACAAGATATTGCGGGAAGGTTAGTGCATAAGGCTTTAATATTTCAGTATAAAGCCTTTGAAAATTGCTGGCAGCTTTGTACACTTCAAAGCATAATTGTTGATCTAAGATGTTATCGAACTTTTCCATTTTTGTTCACTCCAATGATTATCTTATATAGTATTTTAATAGATTCGCGGATATAAATCTATAGTTACTGATATATTAGGAATTTCGCGGATATATGAAAAAAAGCGCGGATATATGAAAAAATTCGCGGATATAAAAATTTTATCGCGGATATAATGCCTCCACTAATTTATTAATGAATTCAAATAATAGATTCTGCCTTTATTAGAACCTTGAACTGAGCACGGGATATGATTAAGCAATCGGTAGCAAATATCGGGAGAAGAAACTTTCAAAAAATATTGCGCATCTTTATTTCTTATTGCGGGACCAAAAATATGAGCGTAATCTTTCAATGCTTCTAGATGCGCATGTCTGTCCAATGTATTACAAATAGAGCACTTCCATGATTGATGCATTCTTTCCATACTAAAATTATTGCAATTCCTACAGCGGACTCCGCGGATAATATGCTCTATTTCCAAATTATACTTTAGCATAAGGTTCTCTTTGTTAGGACAATGCCTTTCTAAGATTATATTGTAGATCTTGCTGATTTCGTAATGTTCATTATTTTTATACAAATTATTGATTACTTTAATATGGTTGGGGAGTCTTTGAAGAGGTATCATATCAACCGTGGCCGAGGGAAAGTTAAGAATAGCAGTAGGGTGAGTGAAAACAACGTATGGATGAATTGGAATATCAGCACACCCAAGTTGTCGGAGTGTTTTCTTAAGCTTATAGGCTTGTGTTTTTGCTTGGATTAATGGATTAGGAAAGACTTCTGTTTGGTTGGAAGACGCGCGTAATAGTTGTTCCATTGAATTTAGGGAAAGTTCGCCTTTAATATGCTTCACTTCAATTAGATGAATCACATGGGGAGTTAGAAGAAGGCAATCTATTTGGAAAAAGTAATCATCTTCTTTAAGTCGAACTCCAAAGATAATTTCGTGTCCTTCTAATGGAGCGAGATGAAAATAATAAGAAAGACTGTTTTCACCGATTGAACCAGCTATTAGTTTTCCTGATAGTTGATCGAGATAATTATAACTTGGATGTGTATCTGTTAAACGGGGCATTAAGGCTTGAAGTTGCTTTTGCATTTGGTTATTTAAAATAATCATGAAAGCCTCCTATCAGTTTTTGGTATTGTAGCGCAAATAATGAAACTTGTCTAAACAAGAAAAGAGGAGAAGTTATGTAAAAATAGGAGTGAAAAGTTAATTTTGTAGCTACTAAAACTTGCATAAGACCAGAGAAAGCTCGTTAAAAATATAGGATTATTATAGTAAAATAAAAGATCGTCAGGATTGACAATCTTCTGCAGCTAATTGAAATAATAAATTCTTTAATCAAAAAAAGTCATATGTGTCTTCTTATCTCTGTAGTAATCCATTCTATCTTGTAATGTTCCAGTGTGAAATTCAAATTTATGACCATCTGGATCACTAAAATATATCGACTTTTTATCCCTTTCATCCCTTATACGACCTGGCAAGATGTTTACATTCAATCTTTTTAGTTTATCGTACTTTTTATCAAAGTCAGCTTCTTCAATGGAAAAAGCTATATGTGTGTACGATTGGTGTATTTCATTTCGTGGAATATCTTTCTCCTCATTGAGAGCCAACCACATTCCATTTAAATCAAAGTATGCAGTATTTCTCCCTTTTACCAACAACTTGGCATCAAATACATTTTTGTAAAACTCAATAGAAGTATCTAAATTAGATACTGAAAACAAAAAATGATTAAAACCATTTATCGACACTATATCACCTCAATCTAAAAGATTCCTTTAGTTAAAGATACACTCAATATAATTTAACATTCCACTTAAACAAAGACGTGCAAATTATAGCACGTCTTTTCAATTGATATTTTTAAACGGAAATACGTTTTACTTTTTAGCTATGATAAGAAACCTCTTAGAATTTGTACGAATACCTTTCTCTGTTTGATTCTTTTCAATGAAATCATTTAATATTTCAAAGTCTTCTCTATTTTGCCCAAAATTAGGGATGATGGGTGTATGCTTAAGCAAGAATATGAGATCTTTCGGTCCTTTAAAATATTCACTAGCATTATATTCAAAAGAGTGGATGTCAGAAAAACCAGCCTCACTTAATTCCTTAATATATTGTTTCTTTAATGATCCATCCGTTTCGTTAAAAGCTTGTCCTCGACCAAATGCCTCTTTTAAATTTGATTTATCTGCTTCGCTTACTTGCTGTGTAAGAAACAAACCTCCACTTTTTAATACTCTACTAACTTCGCTTGAAGAAAAAGGGGCGTGACAGCTGGAAGCGACATCAAAAAATCCAGTAGGGAATTTTAAATCATCAGAAGACATTTGAAAAAATCTGATATTTGAAGCGCTTGATTTTTCCTGATTAGATAAAGCCGTTTCCAACATACTTTTAGATAAATCAATTCCAATTAAGAAAGATAATTGAGGAGCGATTTTGATTATCTTTTCTCCGCCACCGGTACCGATATCTAGAAGAACATCAGTTTTTTTGCACTTTTTAATTACTTCTTCGTAAAAATCCCAGCTAACTCCTTCAGAGGAAGACTGTATTTTACTAAAATCCCAACCATTTGTTTTTCCAACCTTATCATAAAATTCTTCGTAATCTAATTTTTCCATTTTGCTCCGCCTTTCAAATGCAGTGTCTTGTAATTAATAGTATTATAGATGCTTACCACCACTGTTCAGCATACGGATTTCGAAAAAAGGACATACTTATTCCTTTTTAGCTGGTACGCGTTTTTTTCCAGCCCGAAAACCTAGATACTTCGAACAATACGGTAAGACATTCCATTCACCCCAATTGAAAGATTAGATTAAGTATAACTAAAGTGAAAAGCAATTGTAAACGTTAACTTATGCAAAACTATATCAATTGCATTGAGAGTTCAATACTTACTGAATATTATTTATCTATAAGTGATTTTCGGGGAATTTAACATTTTTCCTTATACAAACTTATCAGATTAGTCCAGTGAAAGATTATATATAATTAATCAAGTCTTTAATTTCATGAAGCTGAATGATATTCTTTTCTTGATAAGCATCTCCAACTCCTAACCCAAAGCCCTTCATCTTCATATTTAAAGCTAATTCCACATCGACTGTAGAATCACCTACTATAAATGATTGCTCAATTTTTATGGATGGATACTTTACTAACGCTTCTTTAATCATCCCTGTTTTTGGTTTTATACAATTACATCCTTCAGTTCTGCTATGTGGGCAATAGAATATATCAAATATTTGAATATTGTGCTTGGTTAGTTCATTTATCATTTTTTCAGTAATGACCTCATACTGTCCTAAAGTAATAAATCCTTCATTTATAAGATATTGGTTCGTAATGATGATAATTTCATATCCTGATTGTTGAATATTCTTTAATATTTGAATAGAGTTTGGAAGAAAGGCAGGAGATGTTATACGAGTCCATTTCTCATCTGGATAGTCTTCAATAATTGTCCCGTCCCTATCAAAGAATGCAACTTTCATAATCTGTTTCCACCTTTTTCTGCAATTTGTTATTTATCTCAGCATAACTCACAGAATAGCACCGCCATTAAACGAGAGCGTTTATATAAATTCTAGTCTAGTACACTAAACTTTATATTTGAAGAGTGTAACCTCTGCTGAGGGATTATTAATTGGATCCAAGGGAAAGAGTCGCGCTTGTTTGCATGAGTCTCCCAATAAAAAAAGGAAGCCTTAGAAGCTTCCCTTTCGTTATGTGCTTTCATTTTTAAATTGTTTGATTAATTCAATCAATACTAATAAAGCTACAATACTCATAACAGCACCATATATATATCTGTTCTCAAAAAAATTAATTGATGCTACTACAGTTGATAAAATAATCGCAGCCAAAAGTGATAATTTACTCAAAAGCATCACCCCTAGATTGTTTTTTCTTTTTTTAGATTATAGCATAGGCAACCCCTGAGCAATATAACCATAAGTAGTAGCAACCCAACTACTCCTAAACTATAAATCGATATTAACATAAAATAACAATTATCTAATCGATTTATAAAAATCAATATACTAAATAGCGCAAACTTTGTATTTTTACGTGGTGATTTCATCCAAATTCGAATTTCAGCAATCCATAATTAACGATATACATAAAAAAGAGACCAAACCACACGTGATTTGGTCTCCATATTCGTAAAAATGCCTAATCAAGACGACAATGTCTATTCCTTTTAATTTAAAATATCTTCAATTTTAGCAAGGGTTTCTTGGGACAATTGAACACCAGAAGCTGCTACGTTTTCTTCTAGCTGTTCTGGTCTGCTCGCACCAACTAGTGCGCTTGCTACATTTTGTTGACGTAAGATCCAAGCGATTGCAAGCTGCGCGATGGTTAAGTTTTCATTGGCCGCGATTCCTTTTAAAGCCTCGACGCGATCAAGATTACCTTCTGTTAATACACGAGAAAGATCTAAATCCTTCTGAGCAGCACGACTACCTTCAGGTGGTGCTTCACCTTTTTTATATTTTCCTGTCAGCACCCCTTGTGCTAATGGAGAAAATACAACTTGTCCAATCCCATGCTTTTCACTAACTGGAATGACTTCCTTCTCAATGTACCGGTGAAGCATGCTATAGTTTGGCTGATTGACAACAATACGATCTAATAACCTTTTATCCGCAAGATTCACCGCTTCAGTCATTTGCTCTGCTGTCCATTCGCTTACACCGATATAGTGAACTTTCCCTTGTCGAACTAAATCATCTAACGCACGTAAGGTCTCATCTAATGGTGTGTCTTTATGGAATCGGTGGCAATAATAGATATCGACATAATCCATACCTAAACGCTGCAAGCTTGCATCTGCCTGCTCCATAATATGCTTGCGAGACAAACCACGATCATTTGGACCATCACCCATATCACCAAACACTTTTGTTGCAAGGACATAAGAACTTCTTGGGTATTTGCGTAAAGCTTTTCCGACTACTTTTTCTGCTTCCCCGCGCATATAAACGTTCGCAGTATCAAAGAAATTAATTCCTAAATCATATGCTTTATCAATGGAGGCAGTGGCTTTTTGTTCTTCAACATATCCACCGTATGTTAGCCAGCTACCAAGACTAATTTCACTTACTTTCAAGCCTGTATTGCCGAGTCTACGATATTCCATTTTGTATTCACTCCTTCTTTTGGATGAAAAATAAGCGTTTTCATAACAACTATACTACAGGAAAACGTTCTGTTCTATTAATTAAGCTTCTTGCTGCCGCTTGTTTAAGAAGAAATATTCTCCAGTAAAGACGAGGACAATCGTAATAACAGAAACAATTACGATCATTGGGTCACTTGTGAGTTTTACCCACATAAACGCCGCAAGTACGATTCCGTCAAAAATAAGGGCAGTCATTACGATAACGGGATTTGCTTTTACGGTATCCCTTAGATGTTTAAATACTCCCCAATGGATCATCATGTCCATTACAAGATAGAGAATTGCCCCCATGGACGCTATTCGACTTAAATCAAATAACACGGTTAGAATTAAAGCGATCACAATCGTATAAACAAGGGTATGCTTTTGAATACTTCCAGGCATACCAAAATGCTTGTGTGGAATTAATTCCATATCTGATAGCATGGCAAGCATTCTGGATACCGCGAATACACTCGCTATAATTCCAGTAATGGTTGCAATAATCGCGATGATTACAGTAAACCATAAACCAAAGCCACCTAAAAGTGGACGTGCTGCTTCTGCTAATGCATAGTCTCTAGCTTCAATAATTTCTGTTAAAGATAAATTGCTAGAAACAGCCCAAGCTAACAGTAAATAAACAATTAAGCTAATAGAAATTGACCAAATAATTGCTCTTCCCACATTTTTCTTTGGTTCTTTTATTTCCCCACCACTATTTGTGATCGTTGTAAAACCTTTAAAGGCTAAAATAGTTAAGGCAATTGCTGCAATTGAGCTTGTAAGACCCGTTTCAGGTGGGTTGTTCCCAGCTTCAGCCGGTTCAAAGGTAAATCCAACAATCCATAAAGCGCCTATTGCAAAAATAAGTAGACCGATAATTTTCACCAAAGATGCAATCGAAGTAAACGATTGGATAAAACTATTTCCTGAAATATTTACAAGAAAAGCAAAAATAAGAAGTCCTACACCTAATAGTGGAACAAGAAAGCTAGTAGCTTCCATATCAAATAATTGAAGCGTATACGTACCAAACGTTCTTGCCACCAAACTTTGGTTGATTACCATCGATAACGCCATTAAAAGCGCAGCACCTGCTGTAATGGTACTTTTCCCATAAGCTTTAACAAGAAACATACCGATGCCACCTGCTGATGGGTATTGCTGACTCATTTTTGCATAGGAGTATGCACTGAATCCAGTAACGATCCCACCTATAATGAAAATGAGTGGAAACCATTTACCTGAGAGCTCTGCTACCTGCCCTAAAAGAGCGAATATACCAGCACTAATCATGACCCCTGTCCCAAGTCCAACGGCTCCTGTTAGTGTAATACTATTTTTATTATAATTTTCCAAGTTTAAAGCTCCTTTCTTCAAAAATAAGACTATGCTTTTGTTATTCCTCAAAAAAATAATTTAAAACACCAGACTAGGACTTCTTTTCTGGGAAAAACATGCTATATTTAAATTAAATGGATATTTTTGAATATTGCGTTTATTAGAAAACAACATTGCTCATTATTAAACAAGGAGGGATTGAATTGCTAGAAACGATCGGCTTGAAGAAGACGTTTAAAAGGCATGTGGCGGTGGATGATGCAAATCTTCTATTAAAAAAAGGGGAATCAATTGGTTTATTGGGACCTAACGGCGCGGGTAAATCTACCTTGATTTCGATGATCGAAACCTTGATCAAACCAACAGAAGGAGACGTTACCTGGAATGAAAAGAGTATTATAAAGCAGCCAGATTTATTGCGTCCAGTATTAGGTGTAGTACCCCAGGAAATAGCATTATATAAAGAGTTATCAGCCTATGAAAATGTGAAATTTTTCGGAAAAATTTATAAGCTTACAGGAAAGGAATTAGAGGAACGAGCCGAGGCAGTGCTGAAATTAGTAGGTTTAAGTGACCGCCAAAAGGATTTAGTTAAAACTTTTTCAGGCGGAATGCAGCGCAGACTTAATATTGCAGTAGCACTTCTGCATGAACCTGAAGTCATCATCATGGATGAACCCACGGTAGGAATTGATCCGCAATCTAGAAATTACATATTAGAAATGGTGCGAGATTTAAATAGAGAGCAAGGGTTGACTGTTTTATATACCTCCCATTACATGGAAGAAGTAGAACGCCTATGTGACCGCATTTATATCATGGATAATGGAAAAGTTATCGCAAATGGTACAAAAGAAGAATTAATTGCTATTTTGTCTGAAGAGGAAAGTATTGAGCTTGTCTTAGAGAAACCTATTTCCACTTTTAAAGAAGCTTTAGAAATGGAGCCTTCCATTTTGCGTGTCACACAAGAAAGTAATGGCTTAAAATTAATCGTACCAAAAAACAATAGAAAACTAACACGAATTTTCCAGCTTGCTGAACAACATGATGCTTCTATTACGAATGTGAATATACAAATTCCGTCGCTTGAAGATGTGTTTTTACATTTAACAGGTAAGAAGTTGAGGGACTAGGGGGGATAGAAGTGTGGAATTTTTTTGTGAAAGATGTAAAAGTTCTGTGGCGTGATAGAACAGAATTAATGGTCATGTTTTTAATGCCGTTTGTCTTAATGACAATCTTAGGCTTTGCGTTGCAGGGTGTAATGGGTGGCAGCTCAGAAAGCTTTGAAATGGAAGTTGCACTTGTGGTGCAGGATGAAGAAGAAGAGGGAAAAGAGAAGCTTGAAATCGACCTAAGTGAAAGTCAGCTCCCAGAACAAGCTAGAAGCGCCCTTTTAGAAGTAAGCAATAATTTTTCGCCTGCTAGCATTCTTGACGAACTCTTAACAGAAGATTTACAGGATCAATTAAGTGTCACGCAAATGAGGGAGGAAGAAGCTAAAACGGCAATTGATCAGCAAGAAATAGATGCGATGCTTATCATTCCAGATGATTTTACCTATGATACGTTAAAAAATATGCTTCTAGGTGAAGAAGTATCGAGTACACTTAAAATTGTAAAAGGTCCACATGCCAATTTTTCTGCTAGTATTTTTCATACGATTATAGAGCAATTTAGTGAAAGTTTTAATTTAGAAGCAGCAATTACAAAAGCAACAGGTACACAGGTGGCATCCAGCCCCTCTGTTGAGATGGAAGTGAACGGGGAGACGTTGTCAGTGACAGAGCGTGATCCGGTAAGCTCAATGGAGTATTATACAATTGGGATGGCAGCTATGTTTGCATTTTTCACCGCTTCTACCATTGCTAGTAAAGCTTTTACCGAAACCCAACAGCAGGTTTTCTCAAGAATTTTAATCTCAGGTAAACGCCCAAGTGCTTATTTAAGCGGGAAAGCTTTAGCTGTGTTTCTTACTGTTTTACTCCAATTGGGGGTCTTATTTAGTCTATCAAGTATTATATTTGGTTCTTTTCGGCCTTTATCTATAGAGGATATGATAGGCATGACAACCATTAGTATTTTTTATGCGTTAGCTATCGCAGGTATAGGTGCATTGCTAACAACCTTAACGGTAAAGTATCAATCGAATACCATTGCTGGTGTTTTTTCTGGTGCGATTGTTAGTATATTTGCACTTCTTGGAGGAAGCTTTATTCCTACGGCCGGTTTTCCGGAAGCTGTGCAGAAATTAGGTGATTGGACACCGAATGGGATGGCGATGAATGCCTATATGCAAAGCATGCAGGGACTTGGTGCTGATTACATCATTACAAACATTTGGAAGCTTAGTGGATTTATTTTAATCATGGTCCTATTAAGTCTCGTCTTATATCCAAGAAAGAAGGTGGGCGCATGAGAGCGATCTTTCTGTTACAGTGGCAGCGCTTAAGAAGAGAACCTTTTCTGCTTCTTTCCATGTTTGTTTTAACCGTTGTATTCGTCTTGTTTATGGGCGGGACCAATCCAAACGGGGAAGCAACCATTCCGACTACATTTTCACAATCTATGACAGAGAATGAAAAATCGGACTTATTAGATGAATTAAATCAACTTGAGGGATACAATTTTGTAGAATCAAATGAACAGAACGTAATCGAAGAGAAGATAGCCCTTGGGGAAGTAGCTTTTGGTTTATCCTTAAAGACAGACGGATATACTTTTTTGATTGCTACGGATAATCCGAACCAAGCTATTGTTGAACAACATTTACAGTCCATCTACCGGGAAAAAGTAAGGATAGTTCAAGTAATGCAAAATTCATCCGATCAAGATATAGCACCCAAAATCCAAGCCAATCTTGAAAGTCCGCCTATTTTGGTAGAAGCGCAAGTCGGAGAAACGAACGAGGATTTCTTCGTATTTGATAACCAGCTACAATCTCTGTTTGGTATGACGTTATTTTTTGTTATTTACACCGTGGTCTTTAGTTTAAGTAAAGTGGCAGAGGAAAAACAACTTGGTAGCTGGAATAGAATCATTATTTCTCCAACAAAAAAGTGGCAGGTGTATGGTGGGTACTTGTCATATGCTTTTATCATTGGTTTTCTTCAGATCTTTGTTATCTTCTTCATGTTCGATAATTTACTGAATTTTGATTTAGGGAACAATTGGTTGGGGCTTATCATGATTATGATTGCCTACACATTTACAATAGTGGCACTTGGTTTATTGTTATTAGCATTTGTTTCTAAAACATCTCAATTAAATGCTGTCGTACCAATCGTAGCAGTAAGTATGGCGATGATCGGTGGTGCATATTGGCCAATTGAAATTGTAGACAATCCAATTGTTTTACAGCTAGCTAACTTCATGCCAATTAAGTATGCTATGGAGGCCTTAAAAGAAATAACGATTTACCAAGGAGTAATAACAGACATCATTCCAGAAACACTTATTCTATTTGCGATGGGTATTGTAATGATGGGGGTAGGGATTCCGCTTATGGAAAAAAGATAATAAGAAACCGCGACATTTTTCCAGAAAAATTGTCGCGGTTTTTTCATCTTTTTTTGATAGTGAAGCCCCTTCATGTATTAGAAAATGAGCTCTCCCTACTAAAATCAAGGTCGAGCGAAGACTTTTTTAAATCCAAAAATCAAGATAACGATAGCTAGAAAAACAGAAAGGCCGTAAGCAGTATAACTAACGCTCGTAGTTTCAGGCATGTTTCTTACACCAACTCCGATAAGTGCCCAAATAATAACAAGTGGGAAAACTAAATCCTTCTCTTTTAATACAAAAATTACTCCTAATAAAATAGCCACAAAAAGCATGATAATAGTCCAAGCGACCTGAGATATTCCAATGCCATTCCAATCGATTTTGACTAGGTAATAACTAATGTTGGCTATCGTTGCTACGCTTATCCAGCCTAGATATACAGAAAAAGGAAGCCGGTCATAAAACGTTTGATGTAGACGCTTCGCCGTTTCGTAAATTTTGATTAACGTCAGTAACAACCCTAGCATAATAACAATGGAAATAGCGGTAAACTCATAATGCCAGCTTAATAACCAACTTACATTTAATAAACAACTTAACCAAAACCAAGGATTGACCGCGTTATAAAGAGCAGAATCTTTTCGGTTGGATGTAAATCCAATGATTACCCATATTGATAATAAGATATAAATAACTCCCCAAATGCTAAAAACATAACCAGCCGGTGTAAATAAAACATCGAGCTGATTGGATATTTCTCCCGTAGTTTTATCGTTAATAGGAAGAATGTTTGCTAGGGCATTTACTACAATAACCAATAGTAATGCGAGTAAATTTATTACGGCATTACGCATTTTTATTTTCCTCCTTCATTTGTTGATAAGCAGAAAGAGCTCGTTTTCTAGCGAAGTCATGTTCCACAATGGGTTCAGGGTAATCTACTCCAATTTTAATATTAGCATTTTCCAATATTTCTGTGGGAGCTTTCCATGGTTCGACTAAATATTTCCCGGGCAATAATCTAAGCTCCGGCAACCATTTTTTAATATATGTTCCATCCGGATCAAATCTTTCCGCCTGTTTTATTGGGTTAAATATTCTGAAAAATGGAGATGAATCAAATCCTGTTCCTGCCACCCACTGCCACCCCATGGTGTTATTAGCTAAATCTGCATCTACTAACGTATCCTCAAACCAAGCAGATCCTTCTTTCCAATGATATAAAAGGTGTTTTACTAGGAATGATCCCACTACCATTCTTACGCGATTATGCATCCAGCCTGTTTCCCATAATTCTCGCATGCCTGCATCGATTAATGGATAACCTGTTTGTCCTTTTTTCCAGGCTTCTAGGGTATCTTCTTCCACCTTATTCCACGGGAAGGAGAGGTATGCCTGTTGTAAAGGTTTATCAACGATGTGAGGGAAATCAACTAACTGGTGATATGCAAAATCCCTCCACACCAGCTGTCTCAGGAAACCCTCTACACTTTCCTGCTGTTCCTCGTTAAGATTTTCTATTTCACTTAGCTCCTCTAATTCTTTACTCTCATGCCAAATGAGTCGAGGGCTTATTTCTCCGAAGGCAAGATGTGGAGATAATAACGAAGTGGCATCTAGTACGGGATCATTGCGATAAGTTAAATAATCGTGGATGTCTACTTCAGCAAAGGTACGCCATTTTTTAAGTGTAGCGTCCTCACCAGGCTCCCAGTATTGTTCCAATTTTTGATGCCAATTTGTAGCAGAAACTAATTCTAGCTCCTCTAATTTACATGATTCTATCTTATTTTCATCCCAGTTTATATTAGCTGGTACGGGTAATGGTGCTTGTACCGGAATTTGTTTGCATGTTTTCCAAAAAGAAGTGAAAACCTTATACGGGTTACCTTGCTTATTTCGAATAGAGCCAGGTTCAAAAAGTAAATTCGTATGAAAAGTATTTACGTGAACGCCGTGTTCTTTTAGTTCTGTAATCAAAATTTTATCATTTTCCAAGTGGTGAGGTTCATACCGGTTATTAAAGTAAACAGCAGTTGCACCAGTACGAGATGCAAGTTCTTTCAACACTTGATGTGGATTACCTTTTTTGAGTATTAAATTTGCTCCTAAACTGTCCAATTTTTCTTTAAAGGAGCGAAGAGATAGATCGAGCCACCAAGCGCTGGCACTCCCAATTTGATCTTCTTTTATGTACACAGGAATAATGACACCATCTTGGGAAGCTTCATACATAGCTGGGTTGTCTAAAAGCCTTAAATCCTGTCTAAACCAAACGATAATTTTATGTTTCAACTGGAATTCACGTCCTAACTACAGATGTATTTGTCTAATTCTCTTATACCCTAATGATGATTTTATAAGCCCTAAAGAAGATGAATGTGCTAAAATATAAAGAAAGGAGTTGGCTTTAGATGGAATGGGATAAAGCGATTTTAATAGATGCTCCTATAGAAGTAGTATGGAATTTATTTAGCGACGAAAACATACAACGAATTATGCCGAATATTATTGAACATACATTATTAGAAAAAAAGGAAAATGAAATAGGGTCAACATATAAACAGAAATATCGAGAAGGAAGAAGGATTGAGACCTATATTCTTGAGATTACTGCTTATGAAGACCAGCCCACCTACAAATACAAGACGACTCAATTTGTGTTAGCTAAATCTTTTCGAATTGAAACAACGTATAGCTGTGAAGTAGTTGAAATAAACAAAACCAAGCTTGAATATAAAGGCAAAAATGAAGGCTTAAATATATTTATTCGAGCTCTTTTAAAGTTATCTAGTCTTAGAAAAAATCAAAAAGTTGTTGATGATTTCTTGGAAAAAGTAAAAGCTGAAGCGGAAAAAGATAGAACTACTATTTAGTTGGAGGACCAAGAAAATGGATGAGCGTCTACAAACATCTCTGAAAAAAATAATACGAGAAGAGTACGCCTTCATCATGTTCAATCCTTCGATATCGAAATTAATTATTTTTCAAAAATATCATAAATATGCCTTAATGGCCTTTCAGCCTGCCTTGCAAAAAGAACTCGGACAACTGGTGGCAAACAAAGGCAAATTAGAAGTCCGATTGGTTGTAAATCATTATGAAGCAGTATTAGAAAAATTATTAGCTACTCCGATTTCAAAAGGGAAAATAACGAATGCCCTCATGCACATCTTTGGATACTTCAAGGATAAGATCACAGCGCAAGAAAAGGAAATATTTTTAAAAGACATAGATGCCTTTTATAATGGTAAAAACAATTATGAAAGAATTACGGAAAAATTAGTAGAATGGGCAAAGGAATATAATGTTGAATATATTGAAGGCCAATCCATGTTAAAACTTTTTCGTTAAATTTTCTGCATTTGAAATAGACTTTCCCTCAGCAGATCCAAGCATATCAGGATGCTGCAAATCAAAAATCGTGACACCATATGGTATTTCCTCTCTTAATAGCTTTTGAAAAATTTATTAACATATTACCCCCAAAGAGAACTCCCTAGTCATCATTAATTTTTCGTATAGTAACTACCTTCTGTTTTAAGTGAAGAATCAAAGCTTTATTATGCTTCAAACTTAAGTTTTAGAAAAAAGTGAGAAATGATGATAAAAAAGTCTCATATATCGCAAAAAAAGACAAAATATGATAAAATTAATAAAATACTTTTTGATTTATAGTGATAATTACCTAAAATAATTGAAGGTGGGGACTTTTTTGCCTTGTGAGAATTGTTCGATGAAAAATCAGCAAATTAAAGTAAAAGTTGTAGATGATAATAAAAAGATAATGGAAATGATGGAAAAATATCTAATAAGATTAGATATTCCTGTAGAAAAAGATAAAAATATTCTAAAAGTGAATGAAATAGGAGCGAGCGATTTATTAGATTTCAGTCAAGATCATCTGCAGGATGAAACGGTTGAATTTCAACTTTTAGATCGTGAGTGGAAGTCAATAGATGAGATTAATGATTTTTTGGAAGCAGAATGGATAGATGAGGTAATTAATAACAAACATATTCATTGTCACTATCAACCAATAGTGACACGACACAAAGAAATATATGCGTACGAATTACTCGCCCGTTTTAAAAATGAGGATGGTACGATTATTTATCCAAATGAAATATTTGAAGCAGCTAATAATCGAGGAAGAATTTATGCGCTAGATCGTTTATGCAGAATGACAGCAGTTCGTCATGCTACGAAAATTGTTAATGGTGCGAAAGCATTTATTAATTTTATTCCAACTTCTATTTATGCGCCGGAATTTTGTTTGCGTTCGACTACCTCGCTTGCTAAAGAGTTAAATATTGATACGGCTGACTTAGTATTTGAGGTGGTGGAAACAGAGCAGGTAGAGGATGTTAAACATTTAAAAAGTATTCTCCATTATTACAGGGAACGGGGCTTTCAGTATGCCCTAGATGATGTAGGTGCTGGATATAATACAATAGACTTATTAGCAGATCTTTCCCCTCGCTATATGAAGTTGGATATGCAATATGTTCAAGGTGTAGCAGAAGACAAGGAAAAACAGATAGTAGCACTAAAATTTTTAGAAAAAGCAGAAGAACTAGGTGCGACTTCTTTAGCAGAAGGAATTGAGAATGAGCAAGATTTTATTTGGTTGAAGCAAAAAGGATATCAATTATTTCAAGGTTATTATTTTGGAAAGCCTGAAGCAGAACCGAAGTTAGTTATCTAATCACATGTAATTAACAGAAAAAAGGTGTTAGCAAAAAGTTGCTAACACCCTTTTTATATAGATTTAATCTTAAATGACACCTTGTGCAACCATTGCGTCTGCTACTTTTAAGAAACCTGCAATGTTAGCTCCGACAACTAAGTTGCCAGGGTGACCATATACTTCTGAAGCTTGTACACTGTTTTTGTAAATGTCCTTCATGATCTCTTGAAGTTTTTCATCAACTTCTTCAAATTTCCATGATAGGCGACCACTATTTTGAGCCATTTCAAGTGCTGATACAGCAACACCACCAGCGTTAGCTGCTTTGGCTGGGCCAAATAGTACTTTTTTGTCTAAGAAGATATCAATTGCTTCTAATGTAGAAGGCATATTCGCACCTTCACCAACAGCTTTTACGCCATTAGCTACAAGTGTTTTAGCTGATTCTTCGTTTAACTCATTTTGTGTAGCACATGGAAGAGCGATATCACAAGGAGTATTCCAAATGCCTTCAAATCCTGCAGTATATTCTGCTTCAGGATGCTCGTTAACATATTCTTTAATACGTTTACGTTCTACCTCTTTTAAACGTTTAACTGTTTCTAGATTAATTCCGTTTTTGTCATAGATATATCCGCTAGAATCACTACAAGCTACTACTTTAGCGCCTAGTTCAGTTGCTTTTTGGATAGCATAGATAGATACGTTTCCAGAACCAGATACAACTACTGTTTTACCTTCGAAGCTATCACCGTTACCTTTAAGCATTTCTTGTACAAAATAAACAGTACCATAACCAGTTGCTTCTGTACGAGCTAAGCTTCCACCAAAGTTTAAGCCTTTACCAGTTAAGACACCAGCTTGGTATCCACCGCGCATTTTTTTGTATTGACCAAATAGGTAACCAATTTCACGAGCACCAACACCGATATCACCAGCTGGTACGTCCGTATCTGGTCCGATGTGTTTAGAAAGCTCACTCATGAAGCTTTGGCAAAAACGCATAATTTCTCCATCAGATTTACCTTTTGGATCAAAATCAGATCCACCTTTACCGCCACCGATTGGTTGGCCAGTTAAAGAATTTTTGAAAATCTGTTCGAAACCTAAGAATTTAATAATACTAGCATTTACAGATGGATGGAAACGTAATCCGCCTTTATAAGGTCCAATTGCACTGTTGAATTGAACGCGGAAACCACGGTTTACTTGTACTTTACCTTCGTCATTAACCCATGGTACACGGAACGAGATAATGCGTTCAGGCTCAGACATTCTTTCTAGAATACCTTGCTCCATGTATACGGGGTGTTTTTCAAATACTGGAACAAGTGAATCGAAAATTTCTTTGACAGCTTGATGAAACTCACTTTCGTTGGGGTTACGTTTAGTGACTGTTTCGTACACTTCATCGACGTAATTTCTTGCAACTTGATTTGCATTTGTCATATCTTATTTTCTCTCCTTACTCAGATTTGTTATATGTTAAGCATAAGCGTGACACCTAAATGAGATAATTATCGAACAATTTCGATAAAACAATCATCAACTATTAGTTTAGTATAGCGAATTGATCTAAACAATATTGATCTGAGAACAAACCCATATCGATTTTAGATCAATCTTTTTTAGGCATCATAATTATCACGGTGCTAAGTGCGCTGTGAGAGACTGTTCGTCAGTGTTACGCGCTTTGTTCTTGATCTAATAATTTATCAGAGGGTACAAATTTTAGTATAACCATCCCGATGAAAAAAAGTACAATTAGACTTAAGATTCCAGCATTGGATCTACCTGTTAGCTGGGCAGTGACCCCTAAGAGTAGTGGCCCGGTGATTGACGCAAATTTGCCGAAAATATTGTAGAAACCAAAAAATTCATTTGCGTTATTTTTGGGAATTAATTTAGCAAAGTAAGATCTGCTTAATGCTTGAATACCACCTTGAGAAGAAGCTACAAGCATAGCAAGCACCCAAAAATCAGCAGCAGTCTCTAAAAAGTATCCATAAATACAGACAATAATATAAACAGAAATACCGACATATAACATCGACTTCGCCGAAAAACGATCTGCTAATTTTCCGTAAATAAGTGCAAAAGGTGCGGCGACTATTTGTGTGACAAATAAAACCACCAACAATAACGTACTGCTAAGTCCAACATCTGTGCCATACGCAGTAGACATCGCAATGATAGTACCAACGCCATCTATATAGAAGAAATAGGCAATCAAAAATAATGTTAAGGATTTATATTGCTTGATATTTTTCATGGTTTTTAACAGTCGTTTAAAGCTCTGTCTAATAGGCTGCTGGTCAGGCTCTACGTAAAACTTTTGCGTCACATGCCTGATTAATGGAATAGAAAAGACTCCCCACCATACACAGGTAATAAGAAAAGCAATCTTACTTGCGAAAACACTTGATATCGGAAGAATACCTTGCTGTGCTAATAAAATAATGGCGATACTAATGAAGAAAGGAATCGTACTCCCAATATAGCCTAAACTAAAACCGCGTGCCGATACCTGATTCATTCGCTTATCAGTGGTCACATCTACTAAGAAGGCATCGTAGAAAATATTAGCACCAGTGGAGCCTAAGGAGGCTAATGTGAAGCAAATAAGTAGAAAAAGCCATTGGCCCTCTGGGATGAAAACAAGAAATCCAGTTGAAATAAGTCCGAGTCCCAGAAAAAAGAGAAAGAACCGTTTTTTCAAACCACGATAATCCGCAATAGTTCCAAGAATCGGTCCAAGCATTGCTAAAATAAAGGTGAAAATAGAAATAGTATATCCTAGGTAAGCTGTGGAATTCGCAGCTGAAACTCCTGCTTCTGTCGCTTGTGCTTTGTAATAGATCGGGAAAATAGCAGTAGTAATAATAATTGAAAAAGCAGAGCTTCCCCAATCATAGACCATCCAACTTTTTTCTTCCTGCTTAAATTTACCCATTATCGGCCACCTACTTTAAAGGAATAATTACTTTTAGATTAACATCAGTGTAATTGATTTCCTTTATATAAACTAGCTTTCGTATATAAAATTAACTTTTCGTTTACATTGGTTTATTTTTTGAAGGAAGAGGGTACATTATAACCAACAAAACAGAAAGGATGATCGCAGTATGACTAAACACGTACAAGCATTCTTTAAAACTGAAAATGACGCAGAGGATGTAAAATCCCATCTTCAAACCCTTAAGGTTGATGATGCACGCGTTGATACTTTACCAGACGCTGATAATAAAATGATTCTTACCCCTCTCGCTTTTTCTGGAAATAATACACATGGCATGGGAGCAGGCGGTGGAATTGTAGCTACATTTGATGCAAAAGACGGGACGCCAGCAGACGATTCTCCGCGTCCAAATTCACTAGAATTTTCCGTTGCAGATGATGATTATCAAGAAGCATTGAAGATTATCATGGAAAATGATGGACACGTAAGTAAAGAAATTTACGATGAAAATAAGTAGAAGCGTAGACAAAGGATTATACTTTCCTTTGTCTTTTTTTGATTTCGTATATAAAGGAACCCAGTTCGTCATATTGATTAGTAAGAGAATTTAGAAGTGTTGTGTTAGAAGTTCCTCACTCGATGGATAGGTGAAAGAGTTTAAACAACCATCTTTTTTACTCCAGATCATAACTGGATAATACATTCTGTTTTCCTCTATAACAGTGCCATATAAAAAGAGGATTTTAAATAAAATATAAACAGTTGACAAACTTGTATATACAAGATAGAATGAAAACGTAATCATTAACTTGTATATACAAGTTTGTTGTGTTTTATTAGTAAATTTCAACAATGAAGGAGGAGAAAGTGGATGAGTAAGTATACAGATCAAGCCAAAGAGCTACTTGAGCATGTTGGTGGAAGTGAAAATATTTCGGTTGTGACACATTGTGCAACTCGAATGCGCTTTGTTCTGCATGATACAGATAAAGCTGATGTGACAGCAGTGGAAGATATTGATTTAGTCAAAGGAACTTTTACACAAGCAGGTCAATTCCAAGTCATTATTGGAAACGAAGTAGCTTCCTTTTATAATGAATTCACAAAAATTGCGGGTGTAGGTGACACTTCTAAGGATGAAGCGAAACAGGCAGCAAAGCAAAACATGAATATTTTGCAACGTCTTGTCTCCCATTTAGCTGATATATTTACACCTATTATTCCGGCACTAGTTGTTGGGGGGTTAATCTTAGGTTTCCGTAATGTTATTGGTGACATTGAGATGTTGAATGATGGTACACAAACTTTAGCTGAATCTTCGCAGTTTTGGGCTGGAGTTTATTCCTTTCTATGGTTAATAGGGGAAGCTATATTCCACTTCTTACCAGTCGCCCTCACCTGGGCCATCGCTCGTAAGATGGGTACGACTCAGGTTCTTGGTATTGTTCTAGGTATTACACTAGTATCACCACAATTACTGAATGCTTATGGTGTGGCAGGTGCCGATAGTATTCCTGTGTGGGATTTCGGATTTGCACAAGTTGATATGATTGGTTATCAAGCACAAGTAATTCCGGCTATCTTAGCAGGTTTTGTATTATCTTATTTAGAAATATGGTTGCGTAAGATAATTCCACAAGTTGTTTCGATGATATTTGTACCTTTCTTTGCCTTAGTACCAGCGGTTTTAATTGCACACGTTGTATTAGGTCCGATTGGTTGGGAAATTGGTTCTTGGATTTCTAATGTGGTATATTCTGGTTTAACCTCTGCATTTGGCTGGTTGTTTGCCGCATTATTTGGTTTTGCGTATGCGCCGCTCGTTATAACCGGTCTGCACCACATGACTAATGCGATTGATTTACAGCTCATGAGTGAGTTTGATGGAACAAACCTCTGGCCAATGATTGCACTTTCCAATATTGCGCAAGGTTCAGCCGTTGTTGCGATGATATATTTAAATAGAAAAGATAAAAAAGAACAACAGGTTTCCGTACCGGCAGCTATCTCTTGTTATCTCGGTGTAACAGAACCAGCGATGTTTGGGATTAACCTAAAGTACCTGTTTCCATTTCTCGCAGCGATGATTGGTTCATCCATTGCAGCAGTGATTTCAGTTGGTACAGGAGTAATGGCCAATTCCATTGGTGTCGGCGGTATTCCGGGAATTCTATCAATCCAAGTTGCAGATATGCTTATGTTTACGGTATCAATGCTTGTAGCGATTGTTATTCCATTTACGCTAACGGTTATTTTAGCCCGTACGAAAATGGGTAAAGATGCATATGAGCGTTTAGGAAAATAAAAAGCAGAAGAGGAGTGATCGCTCCTCTTTTTGCTATTAAAAAAGCCAATAGATAAAGAAGGAGGTCAAACATATGCAAGAAGCTTGGTGGAAAAAATCAGTTGTGTATCAAATTTATCCAAAAAGCTTTCGCGATACGACAGGAAATGGTGTAGGCGATATTCAAGGAATCATTGAAAGGTTAGATTATTTAAAAGAATTAGGTGTTGATGTGCTGTGGTTAACTCCTATTTACGCTTCACCACAAAAAGATAATGGGTATGACATTTCAGATTACTTTTCCATCCACCCGGAATATGGAACAATGGAAGATTTTGAACAACTATTAGAAGAAGCGCATCAACGTGACTTAAAAATAATCATGGATATTGTGATAAATCACACGTCAACTGACCATAAATGGTTTCAAGAATCCCGCAAATCCATGGATAATGCTTATCGAGATTATTATATTTGGAAGGATGGAAAAAATAATGGTCCTCCAACGAATTGGCAATCAAAATTTGGTGGCAATGCGTGGGAGTTTGATGAAAAAACAAAGCAATACTATTTGCATTTATTTGATGTCACCCAGGCTGACTTAAATTGGGAAAATGAACATGTAAGAACAGCGGTTTACGATATGATGAAATTCTGGCTGGATAAAGGTGTAGACGGTTTTCGCTTAGATGTTATTAATCTTATTTCTAAAGATCAACGTTTTCCAGATGATGATGGCTCCGTCGCACAAGGGGATGGTCGGAAATTTTATACAGATGGCCCCAGAGTGCATGATTTTATGCATGAGATGAATGAAGTGGTATTTAAAGGCCATCAAACGTTAACCGTAGGGGAAATGTCCTCTACAACAATTGAGGACTGTATTAAATATACAAATCCAAATGGAGAAGAGCTCGATATGACCTTTAATTTCCATCATTTAAAAGTTGATTATCCAAATGGTGAAAAATGGACAAAGGCTGATTTTGATTTCCAGCAATTAAAGCAAATTTTATCAAAATGGCAGGTCGAAATGCACCGGGGTGGAGGCTGGAATGCACTATTTTGGTGCAATCATGACCAACCTCGTATTGTCTCACGCTTTGGAGATGATCAAGAATATCACAGGGAATCGGCAAAAATGCTAGCGACAACGATTCATATGATGCAAGGGACCCCGTATATTTATCAGGGAGAAGAGTTTGGTATGACTAATCCTGGCTTTGATTCGATTGAAAAATATCGAGATGTAGAATCTTTAAATATGTACAAAATGAAAAAGGAAGAAGGAATGGATGAAGCGGAAATACTAGAAATTTTAAAACAAAAATCCCGTGACAATTCCAGAACGCCTGTGCAATGGAATGATTCCAAGCATGCTGGATTTTCAGACGGAACACCTTGGATTGAGGAAGCACCTAATTACAAAACAATTAATGCAAGACAAGCTTTAAAGGATAAATCTTCTATTTTTTATCATTATCAGGCTTTAATTAGCTTGCGAAAAAAATATCAGGTGATTACAGATGGAGATTTTAAGATGCTGTCTTTTGATGATCCAAATATCTTTGCCTATATTCGTGAAAATGACCGGGAGCAACTATTGGTCGTCAATAATTTCTATGCACAACAAGTAGACTTTACGTTGCCAACAGATAGTGGTATAACAGAGAAACAGGGTGAAATGCTGTTATCTAACTACCCAGATGCAACGAGGGATACTCACGATATGACTTTGCGTCCCTATGAGTCACGAATATTATATATAAAAAAAGATAAATGAGGATTTTGACATGCGTACTAAATATTTAACGATCTATAATGAGATCGTAGAAAAAATGGAAGCAGGTATTTATAAACCAAACTCACTTTTAGCATCTGAGCATGAATTAAAAGAGCAATATGATACCTCTAGGGAGACAATTCGAAAAGCATTGAATCTACTTGCGCAAAATGGTTATATTCAAAAAATACGTGGTAAAGGCTCGATGGTTATTGATCGGAATAAATTTGATTTCCCTGTTTCAGGTCTAGTTAGCTTTAAGGAACTAGCTAGTAGTATGGCTGAAAGTCCAGAAACAGAGGTTCATACGTGCGAGCTCATTACTTCAAGTAAAGAGCTAGAGCAACAATTACAGTTGAAATCTAGCGACAATGTTTGGGAAATCATTCGTACCCGCTCTTTTTCAGGCTCTAAAATTATTTTAGATAAAGACTATTTACTAGAAAAATATGTGCCAACCATTACACGTGAACATGCGGAAGATTCTATCTATGCTTATTTAGAAAATGAGCTTAAGCTAGCTATTAGTTTTGCCAAGAAAGAAATAGTTGTCGAGGAGCCGACCGAAGAGGATCGTGCATTATTAGATTTAGAGGGATTTCATAATATTGTCGTGATAAAAAATTATGTCTATCTAGATGATGCCAGCTTATTTCAGTATACAGAATCTAGACATCGACCAGATAAATTCCGATTTGTAGATTTTGCTAGAAGACAGCACTAAACGTGGAGAGGTCATCTCTCCACGTTTTTTTCATGCTTTCATTAACAAATAAATAAAATAAGGTGTACTTAAAATGGCTATAATCACACCAACCGGTAACGCTGTTGGTGAAAGTAAATTGTTCGCAATCATATCTGCTGTGATTAATATGAAGGCGCCAATAAGTGTGGTCAAAGGGATCATATATTGATGAAGCGGTCCAATCATTCTTCTCGCAATATGTGGCGCAACTAAACCTAAAAAGGCAATTCCTCCACCAGCAGCAACCGAAGCACCAGCTAATGCGACGGCAAAAATGAGTAATATTCGGCGTTCCACTTCCACATTTGACCCTAATCCAGAGGCAACTTCATCACTCAAGTGCATAAGGTTTAATGTACTTGCTTTTAATAGAACAAGTGGCACTAAAATAATAATCCATGGAGCTAATGCATAGACAAAGCTCCAATTGGCATTCCAAATATCACCTGTTAGCCACACGGTGACTTGACGAAAGTCCTGGGGGTCCATCTTTAATTGAAAAATTATCAAAATAGCATTAAATCCAGCATTTACCCCAATACCCACTAGTATCAGTCGAATTGGACTAACCCCGCGTTTCCAGGATAGGATGTAAATCAATATTGCGGCGGTAAAGGCTCCTAGTAATGCAAATAGGGGCATAATAAAGATAGAAAGCCCTTCTGACATAGACATCGTATTTTGAAAAAAGAAGATAAATAATACAATGGCAAGACCAGCACCAGCGTTAATTCCCAATATTCCAGGCTCAGCTAGGTCATTTTGTGTGATACTTTGCAAGACCGCACCTGAAACAGCTAAGCCAATTCCGATTAATATGGCAAGTGTAATCCTAGGTAACCTGAATTGGAATAATACAAGCTCCTGTTGCTCTGTGCCATTTCCAAGTATCGTTTGCCAGACTTCTAACGGCGAAATAGTTATAATGCCAAGGTTTAAGCTTAAAAGACTACTACAGACGATCGCTATAAGAAGTATGATAGATGATAAAATAAATTTTTTTCTTAGCTTTGCTTTAGCTGTCATGCTTTAGCTACCCCCTTTCCTCTAGCTAGATATAAGAAGAAGGGCACGCCTATAATGGAGGTGATTGCTCCGACTGGTGTTTCAAATGGTGCATTAATCATTCTTGCTACGATATCAGCATTCACAAGTAAGATACCGCCTAACACACCAGATATTGGAATGATCCATCTATAATCATTTCCGATTAAAAATCGAGTAATATGTGGAATAATAAGTCCAAGAAACCCAACTGCACCGGCTGTCGTTACTGCTGCGCCAGTGAGCATAAATACCGCAATAATCGCGACTATTTTAATAAGGGTGTTATTTTGCCCAAGCCCGGTAGCAATGTCTTCACCAAGACTTAAGATTGTAAGTGATTTTGAAATCGTTAAAGCTAAAACAACGCCAATAATTCCAGCTATAAACAAGATATAAACAGCATTCCATGTCGTATTAGCAAGTCCACCTGCAATCCAAAAGCTTAATTGCTTTTCAAGCTGAAAATGTAGTGCGAAAATAGAAGAGAGTGATTGAACCAGTGTTCCAATGGCAACACCGGCAAGTGCTAATTTAACTGGTGTTAAGCCTGTTTTTGAAGCGGAGCCAATAGCAAATACAATGATAACGGTAAGCCCAGCTCCAACAAAAGCCGCTAGTGTTTGCGTTAAAGTTGTAGCCATTGGTAAGAATGCAAGTACCATAACTATGCCAAATGCTGCACCATCTGTTACACCCATAATCGAAGGCGAGGCTAGCGGATTTCTAGTCATGCCCTGCATAATAGCGCCTGACATAGCTAAAAAAGCCCCAACAAGTGCGGAACCAAGTCCTCTTGGTAACCGAATTTCTTGGATCACTTGATGGGAGGTATTAGCTGAATCAAAATTAAATAAGCTTTGCCATACCGTTAAAAGATCTATATCTGTTGCACCATAAGCAATTGATACACCAATCGAAAAAACCAATAAAAAAAGTCCGCCAAAAAGCAGTGCCGAGCTTCTTTTATGCTTAGTCTGAATCGTATTATCCGTACGTTCCATTAAAAAGTTCCTTTCGTAGCAAAAAAGAATTTTTCATCTATTTAAAAATAGTGTGTTTTAATTTCGCTATAAGTATATAGGAAAGTATATCGGTTTAATCTTAATACATCAATATTTTCAGAATGCTTGACATCATAATTGAAAATGAATATCATCATCATTAGAGAGAACACCAAGGAGGCAATCAAATGCGTACAATTAAACAATCGATTTTTCTTCTAGCCTTATTTGCATTATTATTTCTTGTTGCATGTGGAAACGAAGAAAATAACGAAGAGAATACTAGTAATGAAGAAACAAATGAAGAAGAAAATGTTGAAGAAGGGGAAGCTGAAAGCAGCGAGCCAGTAACTATGGAAGATGCAAACGGAGAGGTAGAAATCCCGGCTAACCCTGAGAATATTATTGCACCATTTATGGAAGATGCTTTAGTGGCATTAGATGTAACACCAGCAGCGCAATGGGCAATTGGTGAAAGTGTGCAGGATTATCTACAAGATGATTTAGAAGGTGTCGAGAAAATCGAATGGAATTTACCTGTAGAACAGGTATTAAGTTATAATCCAGATTTAATCATTGCAAGTACACTTGATTCAATGGAAGGTCAGCTTTCTGATTATGAAAATATTGCACCAACCTATGTTTTTAAACCTGAAGATCATGCGGATTTCCGCACCCAATTAACATTAATTGGTGAAATGTTAGGAAAAAAAGCAGTAGCTGAAGAAAGACTTGCAGCTTATGACGAAAAGGTAGAAGCAGCTAAAGAAGAAGTTTCTGAAGCGGTAGGAGACGAGACAGTTGCAATTATCTGGGTGACAGGTGATCAATACTTTATGCTTGAAGAAGATCGCCATGCTGCCAGAGTTGTTTATGAAGGTCTAGGCTTAGCACCTTCAGCTCTTACAGAAGAATTAGGAGAAGCGGGTGAAACATGGGATCCGATCTCTCTTGAAAAATTATCAGAATTAGATGCAGATCATGTTTTCTTACTAGGAGAAGATGGATCTGAAGGGCTAGAAACCTTAAATAACAGCTCTGTATGGCAAGGAATTAATGCGGTAGAAAATGATCAAGTATATCGTTATACAGATGCAAGTAACTGGACAAATAAAGGTGTCATTGCATTTGAAAAAACGATTGATGAAGTACTCGAGTCATTAGTGGAATAGAAATAGATAATAACAGGTTTCTCTAGTGCTTATATAAAAAAATGACCACTAAATTGCATAGCAGTTTAGTGGTCATTTTTTTGATTGAAGCAATATACTTTTATTAAGTAGCTATAATTAATCTACAGTTCTTTTCAGTTTATTAAATGGAAATATATTGATTTATACCTCCCGTTTTAGATATAATTAGTACCAGATAATAACACCAACCATAAAAAGGGGTGGAATGAATGATTGGAACAAGAATAACGGCTATTGGGACATATGTTCCAGAAAAAAAGTTAACAAACTTTGACCTTGAGAAAATGGTGGATACAAATAACGACTGGATTATTCAAAGAACAGGAATTAAAGAACGTAGAATAGCTCGTCCTGATGAGTTTACAAGTGATTTGTGCATTTCAGCTGTAAAAGATCTAATGCAAAGATACAATAAAAATCTTGATGACGTAGATATGATTATTGTGGCAACTAGCACACCAGATTTCCCATTCCCATCTGTCGCAAGTATCATACAGGAGAATTTAGGTATAAAAGAAGCAGGCGCCATCGATTTAAGTGCAGCTTGTGCTGGGTTTGTTTACGCACTACACACAGCACACAGTTATATTGCAGCTGGGCTTCATAAAAAGGTTTTGGTGATTGGGGCAGATGCACTTTCAAAAATCACAGATTATACGGATAGAAGTACATGCATCATATTTGGAGATGGAGCAGGTGCAGTATTAGTTGAGAAAGACGAAAGTTCCAAATCTTTTATTGGTTTCCATTTAGGAAGTGATGGAAGTGGAGCGCAACATGTATATCGCATCGGGCTATCAAAAAAGGTAAATGATACAGAACTATTAGATACACAATACCTTGTCCAAAACGGTAGAGAAGTTTTTCGTTGGGTTGTAAGGAATGTTCCTGATAATATTAGAAAAATGTTTAAAAAAACTAAAACGAGTTTAAATGACGTGGATTGGTTTATTCCTCACAGTGCAAACCTACGATTAATAGAGCCAATATGTGAAAAATTGGATTATCCAATGGGGAAAACATTATACAGTTTAGTAAACTTTGGAAATACCTCTGCCGCTACAATCCCTTTAGCGCTTGATCTTGGTATTCGTGAAGGGAAAGTGAAAAATGGGGACAGAGTTCTAATGTACGGTTTTGGTTCTGGTTTGGTTCACGCTGGGCAACTATTAGAAGTGAATTTTGATGAAGTGAAGAATGAATCAAGATTTCTATGATTTTTTAAACAAGAATATTCTACGAGAATAATGAATTAAGCTTTATTTCTTATTTAGCTAAAGGTAGTTTTAGTTGAATAGAAAAAGATAAGAAGCTAAATTTCAATAACGGGTTCTTATATCTATCGCTAACATATAAAATACGGCTTTAAATGACTACTAAATTTAAAATCAGGTTAGTAGTCATTTTTATACCTTCATTTCGTTTTTAATTAATATTCATCAGTAAAAAAATAAATAACTGTTAAAAGACCATATGGATATTTATGTTAAAATTATAGTGAAAATTGAAAAGAAATATACTTAGATTAAAGTCACAGGTTAATGGAAGAGTCCACATTTTAACATTAAACTAATATACGAGATAAGGAGGAGGTTTGATGTTATCTTGGGTTTCTTGGATTGCATTGGGACTTATTGTAGCTGTATTAGTTTATGCAATTTTTAACATGTATTTTAAAAAACAGATAGGCATGTATATTGCTGCGGTCTGTCATCTTGTTTTAGGGATTTTGTCACTTCCATCAATTGGATTATATGTCTTAGGATTAGCGGTTCTTGAATTAATCGTAGGAATTGCAATGACTGTAGAATATCGTCGTACACAGACTAATTAACGGTGTGTTTCTTCAAAAGGGGGATCTTAAATGAGTAACAATCGGAATACGTATTCCTCTAATATAAAAGTTATTATTACTCAACTTCAAAAGGAGATTACAAGAATAATAGAAGAAGATTTGGTTGGTTTTTATATTCACGGTTCTTTGGCGATGGGAGGATTTAACCCAAAAAGTAGCGATATTGATTTATTGGTAATCACAAACAAGCCTATTACAATTCAAACTAAAAGGAAATTAGCAAAGTTTCTTTTAATGTGTTCTAATTCCCCATATCCAGTTGAAATTAGTTTTCTATATAAGGAACAATTAAAAGACTGGAAACATCCTTGTCCATTTGATTTTCATTTCAGTGAATTCTGGAGAGAAAGGTATGAAAATGATCTATTAAAGGGAACATACAAATTTCTTAATGGAGATATTAACACTGATACAGATTTAGCAGCTCATATTACTATAATTAATAATAGAGGAATATGTGTAGTAGGTACACCAATTAGTGAGGTTTTCCCACTAGTTCCACAGTCGGATTATACATCCTCAATAATGGGTGATTTTAAGGATTGTTTAGAAAATATTGAAGATGACCCAATATACTGTACATTAAATATGATCAGAGTGTTTTGGTACCTAAAAGAAAGAGTGATTTCTTCAAAGCTAGAAGCTGGTAACTGGGGTGTATTAACATTCCCCAAAGAGTTGAGCATTACTATTGAAAAAGTGGTCAATTGTTATTCTAATTGCAAAGATGCTTATGACTTTGAGAAGGATGAACTTCTGTTGATAAGGAATTATATTTTGGAAAATATTCAGAAGTTATTAAACGAGAAGCGTTTACTTTAACAGGGAGTCTTCGATAAATTTTGAATTTGAAAATGTAAACTAGCGATTGTTTACATAATTCGAGAAAGGCTGTGAAATTCTTTGAGAGGTTCAAAAGCAATGCTATTTGATTTAGATGATACCTTACTTAATAGGGGTAATGCAGTAGATAAAATGTTTTTCATTATTTTAGAAAAGTGTTATAGCGATGTTAAAGATTCAAAGAAAAGTGAAATGCTACAAAAATTCAAAGAATATGACAATAGAAGCTATGGAAATGGTGATAAAGCAAAAGTTTTGGAGTCGTTTTTTGATGAATTTCCACCAGTATATAGACTGCCACGCAGTGACCTTCAGGGTTTTTGGAACGTTAATTTCCCCCATTGTTTTTCAGCAGACCCAAATACTATAAAAATCGTAAATGGTATAAAGAGGCATGTTAAAGTTGCAATTATTACAAACGGTTCAACTCAGAGACAAAAGGCTAAAATTATAAACACTAATTTAAATAGTTTGTTTGATAATATCATTATTTCTGAGGAAGTAGGATGTAGTAAACCTAATAAACGCATATTCGAATTAGCCTTAACTAAGATTAATGTGTTACCAGAAGACACTTTATTCGTTGGAGATGACATAGAAAAGGATATTGGTGGTTGTCAAAATGCAAATATAAAGGGAATATGGTTTAATCCTCATAGGGTAAAGAATGATACCGAAATAAAACCATATGCCGAGATCAATACTTTTGATAGATTATTAAGTTTTTTACATAATAAGTAGTTGTTTTAATTCACGATTTTTTAAATGGACTATCAAAAATAAATATACATTTTTGATAGTGATTACATGGTTTCACTTCAATTCTCCAGTTTTCTGTACTGCGTAAAGGATTGATTATATAAATAAAGCTAGAGAGGAAAATCAGATATGTTTAAAGATTTAAAAGGTGAAGCAGATATGTCACCAATGGTAGGAATATTTTATTCTGCTGTGATTGAAAATAGCCAACGATTAAGGTTTATTACTGCGGGGATGTCATAAGAAGAATTAGATTATAAAGGACCAACTAACAACTTTAATAGTACCGCCCAGTTAATTAGACATATCATGTATGTTGACCTTAATTGGGTTTATAGAATAAAAAAACAGCCAATTCCTGATTCTCTAAAAGATCAATATGGACCCATGATAGATACAAATAATAGACTTCCAATAATCAAAGGGAAGTCTTTAAATACCCTTATATCTGAATATGAAGGAGTATTAAATAAATTTGAAGATATATGTAAACAATTAGCAGATGCCGCACTAGATAAAGTTGTCACTTTTGGCCATGAAAACGAAAAGCAAGCTACGATTCGATGGGGAATATGGCATATGGCTGATCATAGCCGCTACCATCAAGCTCATATTAATCAGCTTAGAAAGTGGTATAAAGAAAAAACCTTTCAAACGAAGGTGTAAATACTACAAAATAGGCTTTGTGTTTTTTCAATTTAATTCACCAAAAATCTAAGATGAATTTTAAAAATTTAGCTTCATTTTTGCCTATGTATAGAAGTGGTATTAGGTATGAAAAAATTTTTATCCAATTTAATAAGTGCTGTTTTTATAGCAATTTTGGCATTTCTTGTTTTGCAAATTTTAATCACTATAATCCTCAATATGGTAACTGAAAATGAGCACGAAAAAGAACATAGAGGTGGACAGCAGCAAATTGAGGAAACTAAGGAAGTAATCACCTTTTATTGATAAAATTTAAATGGAATTTCATCCTAACGAAGCAGCCTATTCAATGAAGAACATTGTTCGTGAATAAGATTTGACGGTGGGAAGTGAGTTTGTTGGAAATCTTAATCAGTTTTAGTATAGGGATTTTGTTTTTAGCGGTTGGTTTTATTGATTTCTTCATTCGTTCTAAAATGAATCGGATCATTAGATTTATCATAAGATTTATTATCATATTTATCGGTACGGGATTTTCTTTATATGCTTTATTAAGGCTTTTCGTATTAGTCTCTTTTTAAAGTAAACAGGTACGAATACTGAAAAAGGGTATTCGCCTTTTCTTGTTGAAGTTAAGAAGAGTTAAAAAATGAATAGGAAAGGTGAATGCTAAAATGTTAAAAAGCAAGGCACTCTTTATTGTAGCCTTAATGCCTGTTCTGATAAGTTGTTCACAAACGGATGAAGAGTATTTGATAGAAGGAATTATCATAGAAATCAACGAAAACTCTGGAAATGTTGAAGTAGAAGGATCGATGACTTTGATTAAATCAGCAACTTCAAAAGAGGCAGTTGGTAATAAAACGGAGTCAATGATACATACAATTCGGGTTTCAAATCCAGAAGAGTATAATGTAGGGCAAAAAGTTAAGGTAAATGTTTTCAGTAACTATGATGAAGATGTTTGGGATGTAAATCGGTTAAAATTCGAAGTAGAAGAGGTTGGTTAGATTTCGCAATTTAACGGGTACACCCTCTTGATGAAGACTTCCACCTAGAAGATAAAAATTTTATAATTTCTTAGTTCATGAAGGGGTATATTATTATGTTTAATGAGGATGAAATCACGACTCTTATAGATGAAGATGATTGGATGATGGAAATATTAAAAGCTGCTAAGTCATTAAATTTATCAGATTGGTGGATCTGTGCGGGCTTTGTTAGATCAAAAGTTTGGGATATTTTACATGGTTTTAGTGTAAGAACACCGATACCTGATATTGATGTAATCTATTTTGATCCGACAACACTTAGTGAATTAGAAGAAAAGAAGTCAGAAGGTAAACTCAAATCTCTTTTACCAAATATTCCTTGGTCGATAAAGAATGAAGCCAGAATGCACCTTAGAAATAATGTTGAACCATACTCTTCTTCTGTTGACGCCATTTCAAAGTTTCCAGAAACAGCAACCGCATTGGGAGTAAAGTTAGATGACTGGAATCAAGTTATATTAACAGCTCCTTGTGGAATTAGTGATGTTGTCAGCTTGATAGTAAAACCGACTCCATATTTTCTTGAAAACACAGACCTATCATTAATTTACAATCAGCGTATTATTAAAAAAGATTGGAAGGCTACTTGGAATAAGTTAATCATTCATCAAATATAAACCTTGATCTTTAACTGAGGGTGAGATAGAGCAAGAAGCTAGGTGCTTGCCCTTTCGCACCTACTTATTGTAATACCGGGCAGGATTGTTAAAAAAGAACTGAAAATTAGTCATTAAAAAGAGGAGGAATTTTATGGGGAGAAGTGAATCACAAATTTACACACCACCAAAACACATAGTTTCGGCTGCCACTATTGTTCTCAATGAGGATAAGGAAATTCTATTAATCAGGGGACCCAAAAGAGGCTGGGAAATGCCAGGTGGGCAAGTTGAAGAAGGTGAGTCTTTAAGCGATGCAGCAATAAGAGAAACTAAAGAGGAGTCAGGTATTGATATTACAGATTTAATATTTTGTGGAATATTTCAAAACGTGAAAAAATCAATTTGTAATTCATTGTTCTTAGCTAAACCAGTTGGAGGGAAATTAACGACTTCACCAGAGAGTTTGGAAGTTGGGTTCTATCCTATTGAGCAGGCTTTGGAAATGGTAACTGTGGGGAATTTCAGACAAAGAATTGAATATTGTTTGGATGAAAATACTCACCCTTTCTATATAAAATTTTAATATTTTGAAATTCTTTATAGAATGAGTGATGGGAGTGTTGATGAGATTAGAGTTCCTATGCTTATTAAAGTAACAGTGGGAATTCTTTAAGAAAGATATTAAATAAGTTAACAAAAAGGCAGGGAATTATGGACAAGATATTAAATAAGATAGCTAGATTTGCCAGCAGTAAAAAAAGGAAAATCATAATTGGTATCTCGGGGCATGGTGCTTCTGGAAAGACAACGTTTGCAAATAACCTTATAAAATTATTAGGACATAGTGATGTTAATTATATTAATACTGATCCATATATTATCGGCTCATCTAATATTAGAAATTACTCTATGATTAATTATGAATATAAGAATGAAAATCACCAGGGTAAGATGACAGCTTGTCACCCAGGGGCACATAATATACAAGCTTTAGAACGAGACATACATATGATTAGAGATGGATTAGATATTTATACAATAGGTACCCACTATAAAAAGAGTAATTTAATCTCTTCTAAAAACAATGTAAATATTATTGAAGGGATGAGTGTAGCATTTGCTAATCCTAATTTATTAGATTTAAAAGTATACTTATATACGGATGGCGAAACTGAATTTACAAGAAGGTCTTATCGTGATGTTGCTGAAAGAGGAAGAAATATAGATTTTTTAAGACAATCTCATGAAGAGCGTAGAATTCAATATGAATTATTTATGCATCCTTATCATCGAAATTTTAATATTGTATTAAAAAATTCCGATGAAGAGTATTTTCTAGAAAAAGATGACTTAATTTAAATTGTAATTTTTACTATTAAATTAAAAGGTGCATCACTTTAATAGGGAGAGAAAAAATAATGTCTCAATCATTAATTTTTGATATGGATGGAACGCTATTTCAAACGAATAAAATTTTAGAAGTATCTCTTGAAGATACTTTTAACCACTTACGTTCACTAGAAAAGTGGGATGCAGTGACTCCTATTAATAAATACCGTGAAATTATGGGAGTGCCTCTACCAAAAGTATGGGAAACTTTGTTACCTAATCATTCGGCAGAAGAAAGAGAGCAAACAGATGCTTATTTTCTAGAAAAACTAATTGAAAATATAAGAAGTGGAAAAGGTTCTTTATATCCTAATGTAAAAGAAGTTTTTAGTTGTTTGAAAAAGAGTAATTGTTCAATATACATAGCGAGCAATGGTTTAAGAGGTTATTTAAAAGCGATTGTCAATTATTATCATTTGGATAAATGGGTTACGGAAACATTTAGTATCCAACAAATTAAATCTTTGAATAAATCGGATTTGGTCCAGAGTATCATAGAAAAATACGATATCACTAATGGAGCAGTGATTGGAGACCGAATTTCAGATATAAATGCAGCCAAAGATAATGGGTTAGTTTCTATTGGATGCAACTTTGATTTTGCACAAGAAGATGAACTTTCTCAAGCCGATATCGTAATTAACGATTTGAAAGAGCTACAAACAATATTCCCTATATTACAGAAATAGATTATGGAACTAATGATACCTCGTATTTAATAATACAAATACCACTTTGTGCTACTAACTTAGCGTTAGAGTTTAATAAGAAGGCAGACGAAAAGTCAGTCAATCTTTACTCGGAATCTAATTAATGCAAATTGGAACATTATGTTAACATTAAATGTAGATATTGAACCAACCCATCAGATTTCTTAATTAAGCATGCTGTTAATTTCATAGAGAGTGAAGGGGATTGATATAGGTGGATAAAGTTAATATATCTAAAATTTTAGGCGGTCTTTGTGTATTAGTATTATTAGTTTTGATAATTCCGAAATATAATTATTTAGAAAATGTTAGTGGGGAAAGTGAGCTGTTGTTTTTTGGTATAGGTATATTATACTTTTTATTTGGGGTTTTATTGGAGTTAGATAAGTTGTTAGGTGTTCTAACTTCAAGGAAGCTTAGATTTAATTGGAGTATTTTGATACCCACAGTTATTCTAACTCTATTAGTATTTATACCGACTACCAATTGGATTAAATGGTTTGGTACAGGTTCTCATTTTCCTTATAATCCGTTTATCTATTCAGAATTGAGAGCAATACTGACTGTCGTTTGTGGAATTATATTCATTCGTTCATTTGAAAGAGACTAAATTAATAATCTTCAACAAACCGTTAGCTTTCCACGAATAAGGAATGGTTTTCATGTTCAACGATGCAGTTTAGCAGAAACAGCAACAAATGATTAAGGAGAGGAAGTAAGCGTGAATATTAGGCTTGCAGAAATAAAAGACATTAAGCAATTAATAGAAATGAGATGGGAATTTACTATTGAATATGATGAAAGTAAGAGGAAGTCATCATTTGATGATTTTGAAAAGGAATGTCAATCTTTTTTAGAGAATGCAATTGAAAGTGATCAATGGTTTATTTGGGTTGCTGAGGAAAATGGAAAAGTTGTATCACACATATACATAGAGTTAATACAAAAAGTACCAAGACCAGGTAAAGTAACATATCCATTTGCTTATATGACCAATGTATATACAGTTCCAAAAATCCGAAATATGGGTGTCGGAAGTAACATACTTAAAACAGTAAATAAATGGATTGAACAAAACAATTATGAATTTGTCATTGTATGGCCAAGTGATGATTCTATTAATTATTATAAGAAAAACGGTTACGTACATTGCACAGAACCTATGGAATATTTCCCTTCTTGAACGAAAGGGTTGCGAGAGTGCAAGAAGCTAATCGCTTGACCTTTAGCACCTAATTCCTATTGGATAATACATGCAACAATCAGGCGCAATTCTCTAATAAGAATCGCGCTTTTTTTGTGGGTAGAGGTAGATTGCAGAATAAGTAGGTTATTGAAATTTGAAATTAAATTGGAAAATTTATGTTAATATGATAATAAAGAACCTGAGAATTTGTGATTTTGACAATCAAATTAATGTAGCGGATTATCTATTAAGAACTGGAATGGATAAAAATTTCTAAAGAAAATAAACAACTATATTTAAATATGGTTATTGGTTCAATTGCGATGGTTATGGTTGGGTTAGGTATTTTGAGGTATTTCTCATTGATGTATGATTCGCAAGGGTTCGGATTATCGCTCATAGGTATTACATTTCTTAATAGTTATGTGTTCTATTTAGAAAAGAAAGCTGGAGTTAGTAACAAATTATTGTGGATAAAGCAATCTATAATTGTTGTAGCTTTTGTAATTTTATCCTACATTTTATATCTATAATAATATAATTATTAAACAAAGCGCTTAGCAATAGTTGAATAAGATGTGGCTGCTGTCATGGTTTAAACGGGAACAATCCAGACCACTTCAATTAAGGAGTAGCTAAAATGAAAAAGCAAAGTAATGGAGGGATTTTATTGAAAAGCAACATTCTAAATCGTATAGCCAGTATACAAGAAGAGTTTAATTTCTCCGGAAGCGTTCTTGTCAAAGAAGATAATAATATTTTAATAGAGTTAAGCCATGGTTTCGCTAATCGTTCTGAGCAAATTTTAAATAGTACCCAAACAAAATTTGGCATAGCTTCTGGTTGCAAACTTTTTACGGCAATTGCAATATGTCAACTTGTAGAAACAGGGGAACTTTCTTTTGACGCAAAATTAGAAGATTGCCTTGACGAGCTTTTCCCATACTTTGATAAAGAAATAACTATTCATCATCTTTTAACGCATACATCTGGAATACCAGATTATTTTGATGAAGAGGTTATGCAAGATTTTGAAGAATTGTGGGTTAAAAAACCAATGTATCTTATTAGAACCTTAGAAGACTTTCTACCCCTTTTTCAGGACAAACCAATGAAATTAAAAGCTGGAGAAAGATTTCATTATAACAATGCTGGTTATATTTTACTTGGTTTAATTGTAGAACGAGCGAGCAAGCTTGAATTTTCAAAATACATAGAAGAAAATATTTTCAAAAAAGCGCAGATGTATAACTCTGGCTACTTTGAATTTGATTCTCTCCCCAAACATACAGCACTTGGTTATATTGCCCTTCCAAATGGTAAATGGAAAACAAATATCTATTCATTGCCTGTAAAAGGCGGTTCAGATGGAGGAGCCTTTGTAACTGTAAATGATATGTCAAACTTGTGGGATTCCCTCATCCATAACCAATTACTTGATGAAAAACACACTAAAATGTTACTAACTCCGCATGTTCGAACAGGGGAACAAAATGGTTTTTATGGTTATGGAGTATGGATAGATAAAAATGAGGATGGAATTTTCAAATTTCATATTATGGGTTATGACCCAGGGGTTAGTTTCCATTCTGCTTTCTATCCCAAAACATCAATAAAAACAGTAGTATGCTCAAATAAATCCCAGGGTGCATTTGATATTATGAGTGAGATTGAGGAAGTAATTTCACACTAAATTAATCTTCTTAATAAAGGAACTGAAATAATCAAAAAATGAATCGTCGAAACCTTATCAAAATAATGTAGCAGAATTAATTAATAAGTTTTAGTTGTTTGTATAAATTCAACCGATAAAAGGGGATAAGTTATGGAAGGATTAATTTTGACATTATTTATCATAGTTTTATTAATTCTTAATGTTATTTCTTTTACTTTGTTTAAAAAGGATAAATTAAATCTTATAGTATTAGGCACCATTATGATGGTGCTTGCTCCAGTGTTTGGCTTTTTAAGCGGTGCATTATTTCTTCATTTTTATTATTGGAGTTCGGGAGGTACAGGAGAAGGTGCAGGTTATGGTGGAGCGTTTTTAGGACTTATAACATTAGCTAATGGTTTTCTTACTGTTGTGGTTGGAATGATAAGGTGGGTTCTAAATTAAGTGAAAAAATAATTGTCCTTTCTTATTAAGATAGCAAGAGCTTAAATACATAATTACATTATTCAAGATACTCTAATAACGAGGTGTTTTATTTTGCAGAAATGCGATAAATGTAATACTCCATTTAGCTGGAGTAAAATCTATAAATCTTTTGTATTGAAATACAAACCAATTACGTGTAATAAATGTGGAACGGAACATAATATAACCAAATTGGGGAGGTTAGCTTTTGTTTTTTGCACAATTGTGCCTTTCTTTATATTTGTAAATTTCCTGGCCTCTTTTGAAAATTTCATTCTTACTCTTGTAATAGGGTTAATTATACTCTTGCTAGGTTCGCTATTAGCCCCATTTTTTATAAAGTATAAGGGTATATTATGAGGCTTTTCAATTAATTTAATGGAAGCGATTCATCAATTAATCATTGGGTAAATCCGGCTGTTTTCATGATTCAATCGAATTCTTAAATTAGACAAGAACTCACGTTTATATACTCTCAAATATAGACCGTTCAGATATTTTGGCAGTTATCAAACTTCATCAGTTATCGGTTAAGGATGTAATTACAAGTGAGGACGTGAAGTCATATAAGCCTCATCCAAAAATGCTTGATATTCTTTAAAGATTGGTGAGTTGACTCCACTTTTAATTCCCATTTTATTTGAAACAGCAATATCACTACATAACGAGTCACCAACATATGGCTTAATAGAAATCAGAGTGAAATAAAGGGCAACGTTAAACCGGATTATGAAGTCATAAATTTAAAAGAGGTATTAAAAATTCAAACCTTAGTCAATGATTAAGCAAACATATAAACCTGAAAAATACTGGCAAACATTCAAACTTCTGTTATTTATCTAAAGGGTACAATAGTGGAACAAGAAGCTGAGGAGTCTAAGGTTCCTATGCTTTTTCAGCGGACAGTTACTTTTATAACAAATCAAATTAAGAGGTGAAAGAGTTGGTTTTAAATTATCAAGAGTACGGAGATAAGAATGCTTCATTACTAGTGTTTTTACACGGAGGTGGCGTAAGTAGCTGGATGTGGGATAGACAGGTTGAATATTTTAGTAATTATCATTGCATTACAATAGATTTACCCGAACAAGGAGATAGTGAAGATACAGAAGAATTTTCAATTCAATTAAGTGCGGAAAAAATAAATGATTTAATAGAAAAAATAGCTAACGATAAAAAAGTTACTGTTGTTGGTTTTTCTTTAGGTGCACAAGTGATCATTCAAATGTTGAGTCTTAATTCCAGTTTAGCTGATTATGCGATAATTAACAGCGCACTGGTAAGACCAAACTCTATTATCAGAAAAATTATAAAACCGTCGATAAAAATATCTTACCCCTTAGTAAAAAATAAATCATTTTCAAAACTTCAAGCGAAAACCCTCTATATTGGAGAGGAATATTTTGATACATATTACAAAGAAAGTTCCCAAATGAAACCAGATACACTTATTAGAATATTAGAAGAAAATATGTCTTTTAAAATTCCCGAAACCTTTAATAAAGCTAAATGTAAGATATTGGTTACTGTTGGAGATAAAGAAAAATCAGTAATGAAAAAATCAGCGATAGATTTAGTTTCGAGTAACTCTAATTGTACTGGGATTATTATTCCTAAAGTTGGACATGGAATCAGTTTAGTAAATCCTGTTTTCTTTAATCAATTGATAGAAAATTGGATACAAAAAAATACAATAACTGAAGATGTAATAACAATACAGTAAAATGTTTTAAAACAAACGAATGTGAGTATTCAAAAAGATAGAAATCTGTTCTTATGCTAAAGACATAGATATGTATAGCAAGGTATAATTTTAAATCAAAAAATAATGGAGGTGGAATATAATGAGAAGGAAAATAGGCTCATTTTCAAGCATTCTATTTTTCATTGGATTATCATCCTACCTTATTGCTCTTGTATTTGCTATCGATATTTTTATGATATGTGGAGTCATTGCATCTGGAATTGGTTTTATATTAGCATTATTTGCAGAAAAAGGCGTATCTAGAAAGAATGGATTGATTGGAAATGGTGTCCTTATATTTATAACAGTTGTTCTTCCTTTCTTAGTGAGAACATTATATTGGACTGGACCATAACATAATTGTGACAAAAATAATTAAAGCAACCATGCAATTTCTTTAATAAAGGTGAAGCGTGTTTTGCCTATTTACATACCAACGATAGAAAAAAATATTATTAAAATTTGTTGTTCAAGTGATATGTATGGTCATGAAAAGGTTGTTATATTAGTGAATCTTATTCTATTTATATTCGTATGAAATTATTAAGAGTAAAAATGATTGTGTTGAGGTGAAATATGGCTGATCTACAAACTAATAATCAAGAGGGACTGTTGCTAGTCAAAAGAATGTAAATATAAAGTTTTCAAAAATAATAAAAATGATAGCTATAATTATTTTCAGTTTATGTGCTAGTGTGTTAATTGGTTTATGGACTAGAGTTCACCAGGTAGAAGTTGAGAATACTGAATTACTTGAAAAATATAAAGGTGAACACAGAGATGAGTATTTTGTGAATATTGATGGTGAAGAGATACATGTTGAAAAGCATGTGTGGTATTTAGTCGAGGCTAATGAAACATATAATATAGAATATAAATGGTCTCATTATCATGGGGCTAAACTAATACACATTGAAAAATCAGACTGAACCAACTGAGGAGGGGTTAGTTGGAAATTAAAAAACTCCACTATCTATTTGCTGTGGTGTCATATATTTTCACAATTTTTCATTTTATTTTTACAGATTACCCTAAAGAATACTTTATCTCAGGCATAGTATTTTTTTCTGTTGCTTATGTTGTTTACATTTTATTTGTGTATTTATATTTTAAAAATAACAAAGGTGAAAAAGTTGTAATATTAGGGCTTTTCTTATTGTTTATATGTTTTGTAATACTTTTTTTCATAACAATTTAAAGAATGTGAACAATTATATTTAATCAAATGGATGCAATAGTGGAACAAAATGTGAATGCTATTATATCGAGGATGGTTTAGTAAGAAATTTCAGCACTTACTGGTGGCTCTTTTCAGAAGTGAGATTAAAAGTGTCTATCGTAACCTTACTAATCTTGTTTAATTTTAATAAGCAGGAGTTCTTTTTCGTTAATGAAGTACTATTTAAAGGAGAAACAAGCCTATGCCAGAACATAAAAATGATGCATTTCGTGATATGAATATAAAAGGAAAGATAGCAACAGTTGCGGGAATAGCACTTCTCATTATCCTGGTAATAGGCTTTGTATTAGGGTTTTATTTCTTTGGCATGGTGGGAATTTTTGAACTGTTGGGAGTTCAGTATAAATCTATTTGGTCATTGGTTGTTTTTGTTGTCAGTTTCTTTTTTCTAGGTCTTATTGTCGACTTGATTTCGAAAGTAATTTACAAGCTGTTTGTTAGAAATATAACAGCGAAAGTAAAGATGTTTCTTATCCGATTCAGTATAGAAAGTGCATCGAACTGGATCCTCCTTTTCACAGTGGATGAGTTTATGAATAGTATTGCACTTTCCTTGAAAATAGAAATTGTTATTGCATTGCTTCTGGCTGTTCTAGAAACAGTTTTCGATAGTGATAAGGATTAAGCTACCAATATTGATTGTCTCCTTCACGTAATAAAAGTTTAAGTATTGAATTAATACGTTAATGAAGGGAGGACCTAAATCTAAATAAGAAAGGAGACTTTAGATTATGGAGAATCAATTTTTTGTAGGATGGGGTACGCTAGCGTTGATAAATGCTGGACTTGCTCAAGGAAAGAATAGAAGAGGAATTAACTGGTTTTTACTATCTCTTTTGCTAGGTCCACTAGCAACACTAATTTTGTTATTTGTTGAAAAGAGAGAACGGTAGTCTTATGATTCAACATAATAAAAATAAGTTAATAAAGTAGGAGATTTAACAACTTAAGAATCTAGCTTTTTAAGCTTACAGGGTACTTTTCCTTGAATGAAGAGTTATCGTATATTCTTTTAATTGCCTATTAAAATGATTTATAAAGGATGAGCTAAATGAAAAAAACAAGAATCTTATTTTTTGCTGGTTTGCTATTATTGATGCTTGGAATATACTTATCCAGTTTATTATTGACTCATTGGGTTATAATCGGAACATTACTTGGAGTATCGGGTGGATTGTTAATGGGTGCTAGCTCATATTTCTTGCCGAAACCAAAAGAATAATATATTTACTAGGGAATTTTCAACTGTACATATTCTTGATGTTTTCGTACAGAAACAGAGGAGGAATGAATTAATGGAATACATATTTATAAGTATTGCTTTACTCGTAGCATTTGTAGTTTATTCTTTAATGATTAAGGTGGATAAATTAGAGGGCCGAATAAAATTGATGCAGCACACGTTAGATCAAGTGGCAGATCATCTAAAAATACCTGAGCATCCAATTAATAATGAATTACGTAAACTAATAAAGGAAGGTGAAGATATAAAAGCTGTCAAAAAAGCAAGAGAAACTTTAGGTCTGTCTTTGTTAGAAGGAAAACAATATATTGATAAGCTAAAAATTGAGATAGATAATACGTAACTTATTTAAATTAACATAGTGACTTTAATTTTAGAAAAATATCACCAAAACAACCCAGTTCTTTCCAAACTGGGTTATTTTTGAGTGAAAATAACGCTGCAAAATGTTACCTGCAGCGTTAAATGAATTTTTACGATCGATAATCAAATAACATACAAATATACACTCAAGAAGTGTGCGAGACTACCTAATAAAATGAATATATGAAAGATCTCATGAAATCCTAACCATCTGGATTGTAAAAATGCTGGTTTTGCTCCATATATAACACCGCCGATTGTGTATAGAAGCCCCCCTGCGATTAACAAAACAAATCCTGTCGTATCCATTAGATTGCTAAGCGGAAAAGAAAAAAATACAATTAACCATCCCATTCCAATGTAAATCCCAGTTGATAACCACCTCGGAGAATGAAACCACACCATTTTAAAAATAACCCCGCTGATAGCCATAGCTGTAATGATAAAAAACAAAATCCAGCCAGTCGTTCCGTTCAATGTAATCAAACAAAATGGTGTATATGTTCCTGCAATCAGAATATAAATCATCGAATGGTCTAACTTTCGTAACCATGCAATGACGTTACTTTTTGAAATAACCCAGTGATAAGTAGTAGAAGCGCTGTAAAGTAAAAGCATGCTCAATCCAAAAATGATCACAGCTGTAATATCTATTGTTGAAGCGGTATTGTGTGTTGTTTTAATGATCATGGCAATTAAGGCAATAATAGAAAAAACAGCACCGGCCATGTGGGTTAATGCGTTTATTGGTTCGCGAATGAAATGTTGCATTAAATGTTTCCACCTCTTTATGTAGTTTTTAATACTATGTATTATAATACTACTACATTGTTATGTAGTCAATGTTTACTTAATCTGTTATTTTAGCTATACTATAGGAAAATGGAAATGGGGTAATTAGAGATGGACAAGCTAGCAGAGATGTTAAAATCGTTGGAGTTAGATCAACAACTTAATATAGAAGAAATCCCTACCATTGACCTTTATATGGATCAAGTGACACAATTATTTGAACGCGCATATGGAGAGGGCAAACGAAAGCCTGATGATAAAATTTTAACCAAAACAATGATAAATAATTATGCAAAAGGAAAATTATTGTTTCCGATTAAAAATAAGAAATATTCCAAAGAGCATGTAATGTTAATTAATATGATTTACCAACTTAAAGGCACTTTGTCCATTAATGATGTAAAAGATGTGTTAGATCCACTAAATACACAAACAGAAGCGGAACCAGAAAAACTTTCTTCGGTATATGAGGATTATTTGTCTGTTGTTCATAAGAGTCATGAAAGATTAATGAATGAGGTAGACATTCTAGTTCAGGATGTACAAGACAAAAAGAAGGATAATAGTGACCTTAACAGTGACTATTTAGAACAATTTTTGTTGATCGCTTCCTTTGCACATATGAGTAATAGCTACCGAAAAATGGCAGAGAAATTAGTGGATGAATTAGAAGAAAAGCATGAAAAAAAATAACAGAAGATCCCTGTTCGCTAAGGGATCTTCTTTATTTTACTTTAAGAAAATATTATTTTTTCACTCTAAAAGAAAAACGGTAGAAAAGCGATGGTAGCAATGGCACCAAGTGCTATTCCGATACCTAGACCGCTTCCGTATCCGGGGAATCCCCAGAATCCCATCCCAAATCCACCAAAGCCAGTGTTAATTGGATCAATGAAGACGTGAGAGCGATCAACGTGTCTAATATATCCGCGGTGAACTTCCCCGTTAGAGGTAATTATTTTTGCTGGTTTTCCGATATTTTGACAGCACAAATCATAATGTGAAGACATAACGAAACTCCCTTCTATTCTAGACTGATAATAGTGTATGTCTATAGAAGAGCATGTGGTTGGATGTTTGTCCGTTTATGAAGAGAGATTCCGGAAAAATTCTTGCGTAGGAGTTGCAATGAGTTTCTCTATTGTAGTTGGTCTATATTTGCACACAATAGAATAACCAATTTTATATCCTAATAGTAAGGGGACTTGTTTCCCTCCATACATCAGCTGATGGGCTATAAGCTCTGTTGATGCATGGTTTTGATAAGGCTGGATCCATTTATGGTAAAGATAAAAGAGCATTTCATCTTCTAACATTTGAATATTTTTATTACCATAACTATCCCCACAAAGCTCTCTCACCGTGTATTCTGCCGTCCCTTCTAATATGATACTGTCCAACAATGAAAGGCTCGTTTCTAACGGATGCAGTAAATGAAGGCGACAGATATGATGGTATTCGTGGGTGAAGAGTGCTTTCATTCGTTTGTGCTCATATTTCATCGGTATAAATAAGAAGCATTTATCGTGAAAAGACAGACCACTGTAACCGTAGAAATCCCGTTGTAAGATGTTATTTTTCTCATGAGATGGCAGGATGAAAATAGGAATATCAGGGCCGTTCCATTCTTTTTTAAAATTAGAAAACAGAGTAAAAAAATCAATGTTTTCCATCATTTTTACCCACTGTAGAAGCTTAAAGGAATCGTCTTTTTCAGGAAGGAATAGTCCATAGCCTTGTAAAAGAATTTGAATGTCCTTTGCGCTAGCATTAGGGAAATAAGGAACAATTGGTTCTATGATCGATAATCGTTGGGATATTAAGGGATCACTTTCAATTGAATCGAGGTATTTTTTTATGCTAATCTCTGTATCTATGATGTTCATAGGACTTGCCTCCCTTTAAGACATGCGAAAAATAATAGTTCTGAGGTTTATATTTGATATGGTTTGTAGTAAGATAAAGTATAATTGTCTTTCAAATATAATATACTGACGTATTAGAGAAGGTGAAGGAATTGGAAGAAAAAGAGATTGAATTATTAAAATTGTTAGAAAAGAATGGCAGATTAGAATCAGAAACAATTGCGAAAATGATCGAGCTTACTACCGAACAGGTGGAAGAGATGATCGCAAAATTAGAAAAAGAAAATAAAATTATGGGTTACTCTACACTTGTAAACTGGTCAAATGTGTATGAGTACGAAGGTGTAACAGCAATGATCGATGTAAAAGTTACACCGATGCGTAGTGTCGGCTTTGATAATATCGCATCACGTGTCTACCGTTTTCCGGAAGTAAAAGCTGTCTATCTTATGTCGGGAGCATATGATTTAAGCGTTTCAGTGGAGGGGAAAACGATGATGGACGTAAGTCGCTTCGTTTCCGAAAAATTATCAACCCTAGATACTGTTATTTCAACGACTACCCACTTTGTGTTAAAGAAATATAAACATGATGGTATTATTTTTAGTGATGACGATGATAAAGATAAAAGGATTATGGTTTCGCCATGAGTTCGTCCTATATTTCTTCCAACGTGCAAACACTAAAACCATCGGGTATTCGTAAATTTTTTGATTTAGCTTCCAAAATGGATAATGTTATTTCTTTAGGTGTAGGAGAACCGGATTTTGTGACACCGTGGAATGTGATTGAAGCGAGCTATCATTCTTTAGAGCAAGGCTATACTGCTTATACGGCTAACGCAGGATTACTAGAACTTCGTGAGGAAATTAGTATTTATCTTAATGATAAGTTCCATGTGACATACCATCCGGAAACCCAAGTGCTTGTTACAGTAGGCGCGAGCCAAGCAATTGATTTAGCACTTCGGGCAGTTTTAGATCCATTAGACGAGGTTATTGTAGTAGAACCGTGCTTTGTTTCTTATGCACCAACAGTAAATCTTGCTGGTGGAAAAGCGGTAACGGTTCAAGCAAAACCTGAAAATGAATTTAAAATTTTACCGAGTGAAGTAGAGGCGGCAATAACAGAAAAGACAAAGGCTATTATTATATGTAGTCCCAATAATCCAACAGGTACAGTTCTAAATAAAGAAGAGTTAACAGCTATTGCTGAAGTTGTGAAAAAACATGACTTACTGGTTATTTCAGATGAAATTTACGCAGAGCTTGCTTATGACGAAAGAGCTACAAGTATTGCAGCTGTTGAAGATATGATCGATCGTACCATCTTAGTCTCTGGATTTTCAAAAGCATTTGCGATGACTGGCTGGAGATTAGGTTATGTAACCGGACCAAAAGAAATTATTCAAGCGATGACTAAAATTCATCAGTATACCATGATGTGTGCGCCGACAATGGCTCAACATGGTGCACTAGAAGCACTTCGAAATGGAAATGAAAGTGTGCTAGAAATGAAGGTAAGTTATCGTCAACGTCGTAATTTTGTCGTAGATGCCCTTAATGATATGGGTCTTTCCTGTCACCTTCCTGGTGGAGCATTTTATGTGTTCCCTTCTATAAAGGAAACAGGGATGAATTCAGAAGAATTTGCAGAGCGCTTATTGGAGGAACAAAGAGTAGCTGTTGTTCCAGGCCATGTATTTGGAGAAAGCGGAGAAGGGCATATAAGATGTTCGTATGCTACTTCGATGAAACAATTGGATGAATCAATGAAACGATTACGAAAATTTGTTGAAAAATATACTGATTAAAGCCAGAGTAACTTACTCTCGGCTTTTTTCTATGTTTAAGCTTGTATTGTATCAAAATATCTAGCTATAAAGTGGCTTTCAATAGGATAAACTAGTTAGAAAGCACATTGTCTATGAAGAAAAATTGTAAACATTTTATGGACAAAGAAAACTTATTAGTATGAGTTTAGTTATTTCTAGCTATAAAACATTGCTTGTAAGTACAAATATAATTATACTATAATTAAAGCTAGAAGATAGTAGAGAGGATGTCTAAAGTGGAAATAAAGCGAGTACATGAAGTTGAAATCGCAACAGAAGTAAATCAAAAACCATCTTTACCTAAACGTGTAAATGTTGATTTGGAGGATAACATTACTGCTGAATTCACGGTGGAATGGGATGATATTGATCAAGCGAAGCTACAAGAAGCTGGAACGATAGAAGTTGAGGGTAACGTAAAGCATAAAAATTATCCGCGTCCCTTTATCGAAAAACGTGCCGATCCATATCTATACAAACATACTGATGGGTATTATTATTTTACTGGGTCTTATCCTTTATATGATCGTGTAGTGCTTCGTCGTGCTAAAACAATTGATGAATTACCACAGGCTGAAGAAAAAGTAATTTGGGAAAAGCATGAATCTGGAATCATGTCAGAGCATATTTGGGCACCAGAACTCCATCATATTGATGGTAAATGGTATGTGCATGTTGCTGCTGGTGACAAAGATGACGTCTGGGCAATTAGACCATATGTCTTAGAATGTGATGCAGAAAATCCTCTTGAAGGTGAATGGGTAGAAAAAGGTCAAGTTAATACTGAATTTCAAAGCTTTTCACTAGATGCTACAACGTTTGAGCATAATGGAAAACGTTATCTCGTTTGGGCGCAAAAAGTGGAGAATGATACTATTTCAAATCTATATATTGCAGAAATGGAAAATCCTTGGACAATTAAGAAGCAAATCTTTTTATCCACACCTGAATATAAGTGGGAAATTCAAGGGTTTGATGTCAACGAAGGCCCGGCTATGATTACACAGGGAGATAAAATTTTTATAGCGTTCTCCGGTAGTGCTACGGATGAGCGATATGCGGTTGGTCTGTTGCATGCGGATATTAACGCGGACTTATTAGATCCTGACGTGTGGATAAAAGAAGAGCAACCAGTATTCGTGTCCAGTGATGAAACAGGCGAATATGGCCCAGGTCATAACAGCTTTAGCGAGGACGAAGAAGGGTATGACTTGTTAGTATATCACGCACGTCCTTATAAAGGCTTTGAAACCGAAAATCCTTTATATGATCATAATCGCCATGCAAGAATTCAACGTCTATTCTGGACAAATGATGGCATGCCGTATTTTGGGAAGCCAGGTTATCAATTAGATTTCACGAATCATAAGGCAAAAGCAATTGTGACAGTTAAATAATTTAGCATCAAAAAACACCGATAAAAGGTAATTTGTAGCCTTCTATCGGTGTTTTCATTTAGTTGGCAATGATAAATTCAACCTCTTCATTTTTTCTGGAAAATTTAATATGAAAGTTTTGGTTATCAAAATACCATAGATCTGTTTCTTCTACAAAAAAAGTAATACCCATTTCCTTTACTTGCATTGCTGGTTTATCTGGCGTGTCTACAGATAATGCCAATGAAAAGCCACTTTGAACACCACCGTGACCACCGTATCTTACATAAAACCTTACAGCATCACCTTTTTTCAAGGAAAGTTCGTTCATATACCATTTTGCAGCTGGTTGCGTAATTGTCATTTCCATCGAACTACCTCCTTTTTTCCACTATAGCAAATACAAATGTACTTGCCTACTTATACCCTATATTCATCCTGTTAAAAAGTTTGTAAGATTATCTTACATCCTTTTTCGCTTTCATCTAAATTTCTGTATAATAGTGAGTAGGTAAAGAATTCTGACAATATTAAGGTGCTATTTTTTAAGAAAAGTTATGCGTTAAAAAATCGGGCGGTGAAGAAAATGGCGGATATTCCTTCCTACAAACAACGAAAAGTAATCACAATTGGTGTAGTAAGTGAATTAACGGGACTTTCGGAGAGACAAATTCGTTATTATGAAGAGCGAAAGTTAATCTTTCCAGAACGCGCACCAAAAGGGAATCGAAAATATTCCTTTGCAGATGTGGAACAACTAATAGATATTGCAAACAAGCGAGAAGAGGGCGTACAGACCTATGAAATAAGACAGGATATGCTAAGAGCAGAACGGAAGAAAGAAAAGCGCATGCGTAGAGATCTTCTACGTGGTGAAATTAATGCGCGATTCGGAATTCAAAAGGAATAATTTTATATGTAAAAGAAAAACAGAGAAGCCTAGTGTAGACCAGGCTTCTCTGTTTTTTGCGGTTCCATTACCCGAGTGAATCGTAAAACATTATTACTACTTTTTTCAATATCTAGACAATACCTTTCATAATCATGAACAATTTCGCTGATTGATTTTTGGTAAAGTTCTTCTTCCGTGCCATCGACAACACCTTTGTTAATCAACTGTTGGATTAAATAGACTTTTTGTCTCTCCACCGCTTCACGTAAAAAAGCCATACACATTGCCTCCTTAGAATTGTTTTCGTCTTCGCCTTCAGCAGCTGCTAGTTTAAGTATTTCCAACTTTTGTTAAAGGTAAACCATATAAGTGTATGCAGGTCTTCTAGAAAACGTTCCAACAATCTGAAAAGGTTTTTAAGAATAGTGAAAGTAAGAATACTGTTACGATGAATGACTATGAGATATAATGTGGCATAGGTTCATTGGCGTGTTGACATTTGGTTGGAAGGCTTCGAACGATTTAATTACCTTTAGCTTACCTGCCTTATGTAAGGATGTCAGCCGTTTTGTTATATAATCTAGCACACTTTTTGATAGGAGATTAGAAAATGAATCCCAAAATATCTATTTTAACCCCAACTTACAACAGAAAAACTGCATTAGCAGAACTTTTGGAAGCTTTACTATCACAAACCTTTCAGGATTTTGAAATCATTATTGTCAATGATGCTGGGGAAGAAGTAGAGAGCATCTGTGCACTTTATCCTGAAATTAAATCTAAAGTGATCAACTTAAAAGAAAACCATTATCATGTATATGCAAGAAATCGTGCATTAGAACAAGCAGAAGGAGAATTTATCATGTTTATGGATGATGACGATTTGCCTTTGCCGACGCATCTAGAAAGAATGGTAGACGCAATTCAAAGTGCTGATCTTGTATATTCCGATGTGGAAATTGTTGATTATGAAGAAAATCCAGGGCGCAGAATACCTAAGAAAAGGTTCCTATTTGCTTATGATAGTGATCTTGCCGCCATGCGAAAGTTCTCTACCTATGTACCGTCTGGAAGTATGTATCGTAAGTCGATACATAAAAGGTTAGGAGAATTTGATGAATACGTGAGGAATTATTGGGATTGGGACTTTTTCTTACGTGTAGCATCTTCCTATCGTGTGAAAAGAGTTCCAGTTGCAAGTGTATTATATGAATTTTCCTCGAGTGGTAACAATCAATCGAAGGATTTAAATAAGATGCGCAAGTATTTAGATAGATTAGCTCATAAGCATAATCTCGGTGAGTTACCCACAAAAAACTTTTTTGTTTTATTAGAAGAACCTGAAATTAAAAAAAGAGAAGCACAGACAGAGAGAATCTGGGACGGCAAAATACTGCAGTCTCGTTTTTACAAATCCCTCTAAGGAAGGAGAACATCCTTTGAATAACCAACGAGATTTCACAACAGGTAGTATATGGAAAGCTTTATTTTTCTTTTCAGGACCAATTATGTTAGCGAACTTACTTCAGGTAAGCTACCAAGTGATTGATAGCTTGTGGGTAGGAAATTTAATTGGTGCAAATGCGTTAGGGTCTGTAGCCGTATCGGGAACTGTAATTTTTACGATACTATCTTTTATCATTGGTATAAATAATACGACGTTAACCGTCTTGTCTCAGCAAAAAGGTAAGAAAAATGAGACAGGGTTGAAACGATATTTAAATGCCTTTGTCGTAACATTGTTAGTGATGGGGCTGGTGATGGGATTACTTGGATACATACTTGCAGAGCCAATACTTCGACTGTTGGGAACTCCAGAAACGATGCTAACGGATGCGGTCTCTTACTTAAGAATTAATGCGATAGGTATTGTGTTTTTAGTAGGATATAACTTTATCAGTACAGTAATGCGGGCAATGGGTGATAGTAAAACACCACTAAAATTTGTCGCACTTGCCGTAATCTTAAATATATTCTTAGATCCATTGTTTATCGCTTATTTTGACTTAGGGGTAGAAGGTGCTGCCTATGCAACGATAGTTTCTCAGGGTTCTGCCTTTTTATATGGGCTAATATTTATTTTAAGGAAAAAATTAGCACCGTTTCAGATGCCATTTTTACCTGCTTTAGAAGAAGTGAAATTAATCTTACACCTCGGGATACCATCTGGTTTGCAAATGTCAGTCATTGCAGCTGGTTCAGCAGCAATTATGAGTGTAGTTACCTCGCACGGGGAAGCGGTAGTGGCGGGTTATAGTGCTGCTCAGAGGCTAGACAGTTTATTCTTATTACCTGCTCATGCCTTAAGTACGGCAGTCAATAGTATGGCCGGGCAAAATATTGGTGTGAATCAATGGGATCGTGTAAAGAAAATCGCCTTATATGGTGTCTTGTATAATAGTATTGTAATGCTTTCCTTTACTGTGCTGATTGTTTTATTTGCACCTTTTGGTATTAAGCTTTTTATCCAAGAGGAAGCTGCCGTATCATTCGGAGCAGAATATTTAATGATTATCGCATTCTTCTATCCGTTCTTAGGGATCAATTTTGTTTTAAATGGTGTGGTTCGAGCGTCCGGGGCAATGTATCAGATCTTAATTTTGAATATCCTCTCATTTTGGGTGTTGAGGTACCCGCTTACCTATCTATTTTCCGAGTTATTTGGGGAAAAAGGGATAGGCATTGGAATTGGTGTCAGCTTTGTTATTAGTAGTTTGATAGCATTTTTATATTACCGTTTTGGAAAATGGAGAGAGAAGCGAATTTTTAAGAATAAGGAAGATTAAGTGTCATTGGTTAATTGGGAGTATGCGATCGAATAGAATTTCACTTTTTATTATGAATTATTGATATGACCATAAGGCTAAGTTTTCATCTAGTGACTCATGAAAACTTAGACTTAGCTATTTTGTCATCAAATCTCTTATTTCATCTACTCCAAAATAATAAGAATCAAACGCGCCATTTTGAACTGAAATCATCGTTGGTGTACCTACTATTTCTAATTCTTCAGTGGATTTCGGAGCAGTTTTAGGGTATGGTGTGTTATGGCTTGCGATGATTTTTTTATCTTCTGTTTCTTCTATACTCCAATTGATTTCTGCATCATTTGTATAATCTGCTAAATCGATTCCGTCTTGATATACTTCCTTACCATCTTTTATTTTTCCGATTACAACATCAAATTTATCATGATGGAATTCCCAGTCATACCAAGCATGAAAATTCGCTTCTTTTTTCATATCTACCACATAAACAGGAATAGAACTGTCATTGGCATAGGTTACTATATCTGGTTCAACTTCGATACAATACTTACATCCTTCTTGCCAAAAATAAACAAGGTAATTTTGATCACTTTGAGTAAATACATCCTGTGCTGGGATTTTTTGAATATCTTCGAAGGTTTTCGTGGAAGAAGAGGTGAAGGCGAATAGGACAGCGGAAAAGACGATAACAAAAACTAATAACAAAATGAGTTTAAACAATGCTTTGGTTTTCACAAATAATCTCCATTCTACTTTTAATGATAGTAAACACACTAATTATAATGTGAAAATAATCACAAGTAAAGTTTTTTTGAAGCAGGAATCTGACACTTTTACGTCGAAAGGGTCGTGTAGAAAGAAAAGGAGCTGAATGAAATTGACATTAAATATAGGTTTTATAGGGACAGGTGGTTTCACAACACATCATTTAAATATACTAAAGAAGAGAGATGATGTGAAAATAGTTGCTTTCTTAGGTACAAGCCAAGAAAAAGCAGATCGATTTGCCGAGCAGTATGCTGACGCAACAGGTTATACAGTATTAGAGGATATGTTGGAAAATGAAACCTTAGATGCGGCCTACCTTTGTGTACCACCAATGGCACATGGAGCATATGAATTAAAGCTAATAGAAGCTGGAATTCCTTTCTTAGTAGAAAAGCCATTAGGCGTGGATATGGAAACTGTTAAATCGATCGAAGAAGCATTGAATAAGAAAAAAGTGATTACGTCTGTGGGGTATCATTTTCGCTACCAGGATATTGTGGAAAAATGGAAGGGAATGCAGGATGAAGCTCAAACAGGTCTTGTTATTGCTAAATGGATGGGTGGATTACCGGGTGCTCCTTGGTGGAAAAACCAAGCTCAATCAGGTGGACAATTTAATGAACAGACCACACATTTAGTTGATATGATCCGTTACTTATACGGGGAAGTTGCAACGGTTTATGCACAGGAATCATCAAGAATATTAGCCAAGGAAAATGCTGATGTAACAGTCGCTGAAGCGGGATCTTTCACGTTAACGATGAAAAGTGGAGTCGTAGTACAAGTGGCGAATACTTGTCTTTTACCAGACGGTGTAGGAGAAGTAGAAATAACCGCTTATACCGATCAAGGTATAGAGAAATGGACTCCTAGTTCACTTTCGTTAGATCGTGTGCAGGAAAAGGTAGAAATTAAAGTGAAAGACAACCCGTATGAAAAAGAAACAGATGCTTTTTTACATGCTATCAAAACAGGTGATGAATCTAAAATATTATCCTCCTATCAAGATGGTGTGAAGTCGTTTGAAATTGCCGTTCTTGCATGGCAGTCGTTAGAGGAAAAAAGAGCTATTCATGTATAAAGAATGATCTTTCTAAAAGAAATGAATAAAACTACGCAATATTATGAAGATGATTCCTGTTGACCAGGGATCATCTTTTTTAAAATATAATTACCACAAGGAGTAAAAGAAATAGAATTACTGTTAACAAAAAACGTACGAATATGGGCCTTATTTCATTTTCGCTTATTGCTTTCTTCATATCTTTTTTGTATTTCCTCCAATCGAAAAATAATGAAATTATAAATAATATTAATACTAAATATTCTAATTTCATCGTCATTCCTCCCTCACCTCTACATACTATCATAAGAACTTTTTCCATTCTAAGTTAGATATAGAGAAGTACTAAATACTAAAACCTCTTCAAAGTAACCCTTCAAACTTAAAGCTTATTAAGGGATTCAGGTCACACCAGATTCGATCATCAATCGAGGTGGTGACGTTGTTAGTTTTGCCTGTACTCCGAGTGGCACGCCATAATTAGGCTTACAATGGCCGATTGGAAAATTCTCCACAACAGGAAAAGGCGCTTCCGCAAACAAATCCTGTAGCACTTTTTTAATCTTTGGATATTGGTCTGGCTCTACCTGGAGGGTGCCGATAACCAATCCTTCGAGATTATCAAATAACCCTGCCTGTTTGAGCTGTGTTAGCATCGCATCAATCCGGAACGCCGGCTCTGCCACCTCCTCAATTAGCAGAATGTTTCCATCCGTATTAATTTGAAAAGGCGTTCCTAACCCATTGGTGAGGAGAGTGAGATTCCCTCCAACCAACTGTCCTTCTCCTGTGCCGTGGGCTAATGCAATGAGAGGTGATTTGCTAGAATCAAAGTTTAAATCTTCCTTGGTGAATAGTTCGAAAAAGGAGGATTCCGTCTCAACTGTTCTTTGTTCGTCATGCAAATCTGAGGCAATCATTGGTCCATGGAAGGTAACCAAGTTACTAAAGTTTTGAATGGCGTTAAGCAGATAAGTAATGTCACTGTACCCCCAGAATATCTTAGGGTTTCTTTGAATCTTTGCATAATCAATCATAGGAGCAATTCTTGCTGACCCAAATCCTCCATTAGCACAAAAAATTCCACGGATAGAAGGATCACAAAAAGCCTCATGTAAGTCAGCAACTCGTTTTTGATCTAGAGCTGCTAGATCTCCCTCCCCATCGAACACGTATCGACCAATGCTGACCTCAAGTCCCATTTTTTCTAATACACGTTTTCCCTCTATCAACTTCTCTCTATCAGGTGGACCGGCAGGGGCAATAATTGCTACCCGATCCCCTTCTTTTAACGCGCATGGTTTAATCATAAGTTTTGTTCCCCTTTTTATAATTAAGAGATGACTTATTTTCTAACTTTATTTTAACTGTAATTTTTTTGAACTAGTTCTAGAATAATTTTCAACTATTAAAATATATTTTGGATAATCATCTTTAATACAAAATAGATAGCAATTCCTGCTAGAAATCCTAGAAGAGTTATCCTATGTTTCCTTTTCATAGAAATCCTCCTTGTATTTATATGATTTAAACAAACCGTCAAAATGGTAAAAATCTTTATTATCTTGCTCTGACTGCTGAAATGCATTTTTTCATGATTTGTTTGGAAATAGTTTAATACCTATTAAATAACCAATAAAAGCAGATAATCCAGAAAATGCAACTCTGATAACAAGACTTGTCTCAGGGATTAAATACTCCATTAAAAAACTATAAACTCAACAAATATACCAGTAAACAAAGCCACTCGTGTGATTGCTGTTTTCAAAAAATAATCTCCAAGGAAAAACTTAAAAATTATATAACTATTATTTTTACGACTAATGCTGTTAAAATGATTCATTTTCTATAAAAAGTTACGCTATCCGTAAGCTGAGAAACAAGTGATAGATGAATGAAAAAAACATCAATTTAGTATTGGAACTAGCTCCTCGAGATTATGAATAACTTTTATATCCTGGTGTGTTGCGTTATTTTTTCGATTTAACCATATTCCAATCATCCCTGCTTCTTTACTCCCTAAGGCGTCTGTTTCAAGTCTATCGCCTATATAATAACTTTTATGCACTTGGACATTTGCTTCCTTGCATGCTTTTTGAAAGATAATAAGGTTTGGTTTAGACACACCTATTTCACTTGAAGTGAAAATACAATCAAAAAAATTATGTATTCCTAGGCTTACTAATTTTTCTAGCTGTTGCTTATAATCACCGTTACTAATAATGCCAAGGCGATGTCCTAGTTGCTTTAACTGCTCTAAGCAAGTAATTACATCGTCGTATGGCCCCCAATTTCTTTTGTACAAATTCAAGTAACTTTTGAATTTGCTGTCTGCGTGTTCATTGCTTAATTGATGTCCAAACATATCTTTCATTCGCATTCTTCTTTGGTCTTGAAAGGAGAGTTCTTTTGTTAAGAATTTTTCGAAATATTTTATGGATAAGTTATACCATATCTCACCAAATTCAGCTTCACTATATTCTAATTCTTGTCCAAAAGCCTTATAAAAATCGATAGCTGCCATTTTTTCTGCTTCTTCATGGTCAAGTAAAGTTCCATCTATATCAAAAAATATCACGATTCTACTCTCCCTCTGTTCCATTTCTAGACAAAAGATTATTTTTTATTTTTTTAAATAATATTACGATGCTTTATATTATTATATTAGCATAAATTTGAAGTTTTCCTAAAATTACCATAAAATATAAATTGAGAGAAATATATTTTTGATGTGAGATTTCTACTAGAATTGTTTCTATTGAAAAACGTTTTGTACTCAAGAAACCACCTGAGTTTTTGCGGATTCCAAATTGAATCTTTTGAAACTTATGATTCAATTGTTGAAGAATGAAGAAAAAATAAAGGGGATTAGATATGATTGGTTGGCTAAATGTTGGCAGTCTCGTTCTTGGTCTAATTGCTTGGATACTTCCTATTGTTAATCTTAAGAGTTTTACGAAGCATTTTCATAATAATTGGGTTGCTCTTTCCATGATGAGCATGAGTGCTTGTGCTATTTCGCTATTTTTCCAAATATTAAATAGTTATAATCGTGTGAAAATGGAGGACTTTTCTGCTCTTATGGACATAATGGGCGTTAGGGTGTTCGTCGTAGCAATACTTCTCATCGGTACTATTATATTGAACGTAATGACTCTAATTGTATATCGTAATAGAGTAGTATAATGGAAGATTGTTAGAGAGTGTAGTTAAATTTATTGGTGTTTAACTGTAATAACCAAATAGGCTTCTTCAAGTGATTGAAGATCTAATATTGAATAAATTATAAATATGGAATTTTTAATATTTATACAGAGTTATAAAAAATAAGATTAGTAACATTTGATAATAGGTAATTGTGAAGGGGGAAAAGGGATGAAAACTATTGGACTAATAGGTGGAATGAGCTGGGAATCTTCAGCAGAGTATTACCGAATAATAAATGAAGAGGTAAAAGGAAAGTTAGGTGGTCTGCATTCAGCGAAGTGTCTGTTATATAGTGTTGACTTTGACGAGATTGAACGCTATCAAGCTGGAGGCGATTGGCAAAGTGCGGGTAAAGCGTTAGGCGAAGTGGCAGCATCATTAGAAAAAGCAGGTGCAGATTTCATAGTGATTTGTACAAATACGATGCACAAAGTAATTAATTATATCGAAGGAAAAATAAACATTCCTGTCTTACATATTGCTGATGCAACAGCGAATCAAATCCAAAAATCCAATATAAAAAAAGTTGGCTTACTTGGAACGAAATATACAATGGAGCAAGACTTTTATAAATCCCGCATCGAATCTAACAGAATTAACGTGTTAGTTCCAGATAAGGAAGAACGAAATAATGTTAATAAAGTTATTTACAAAGAATTGTGTTTAGGACAAATTAAACAATCATCCAAGGATTATTATAAAAGTGTTATTCAACATTTGGTGGATAAAGGGGCTGAAGGAATCATCTTGGGTTGTACAGAAATTGGGTTATTAGTTAAACCCGAAGATTCAGAAGTCCCATTATTTGATACAACAGCTATTCATGCAATTGAAGCAGTAAATACTGCTTTTAAAAAATAATACTTATAGAATGATGTTCTATGCAAAACGGTTCTAAAAATTGATTTCACTTATTTGCGAATAAATGAGGGGATTTCTATGCTTATTTTTGGATTTCTTGCGTTGTTTATAACTCTTTTTTCTATTGAATCACAACTTAGAAAATCAAATAAACAGAATGATGAAATAATAGATTTATTAATGAAATTAAATGAAAAACATTAGCTGCAAATTATACTTTTACTTAATAGTCAGTAGCACTTTCTTTAAGTAATAAAAATAACCGGCTGAATAAAATACAGAGTAAAATTCATTGATTTCAGAAGTTATATATAGTAATTGATAAGATTTTTAGCAAAATAACTAATTGTTAGAAGGTGCATTTGATTGAATAACATTAAGGTAGTTATCGGGGCTGGTGAATATGTTAATAATCCTGGCTGGACACATACACAGGAAGAAGAATTAAGCTTATTGTACGAAAATATGTGGAAAGAAAAGTTTAATCCGAATTCAATAAAAGCTATTTTGGCTGAACATGTCTGGGAGCATCTTACATATGAAGAAGGTACTAAAGCGGCAAGACTGTGCTATAAATACTTAAAAAAGGATGGATATATTCGCTGTGCAGTACCTGATGGTTATTTTCCAAATGAATCCTATCAAAATATTGTACAGGTAGGAGGGCCTGGTCCATTAGATCATCCAGCCGCTAGTCATAAAATAGTATTTAATTATAAAACCTTAACTAAAATGTTCGAAACAGTAGGGTATGAGGTAAAATTACTTGAATATTGCGATGAAGAAGGAAAATTTCATCAAAATGAATGGAATGGCGCTGAAGGTGTTATATTTCGTTCCAAGAAATATGACCCAAGAAATCAAGGAGAAAAACTAATTTTTCCTTCACTTATCATAGATGCTGTGAAGTTATAGCTTTAGAAGCCTATAAGAAGGTTAATTAATGCTAGAAAGTAAAGGTAGTCAATTAAAATTAGCAATATCTACTATTCGATAAAAAGAAGGAATAAGAAAATGGCTTTGTATCAAATAAAGAAATTAAATATAAATGATTATGATAAGTGCAGTAATATTTGGGATATGGATAAGAACCCAAAGATGACTAAATTGTTTTATGAAGAGTTAGTAAGTGGAAACAGGATTACCTTTATTTATTCAGAAAATGATGAGTATATAGGAGAAGGGTCATTGGTTTTTACGCACTCTGATCCTGATTATAGAGTTGAGGATAGAAGGATTTATTTATCTCGTATGATTGTTAAAAGTGAACATCGAAATCGTGGAATAGGCGGTATTATGCTTGATTATTTAATTACTTACGCACAACAAATGGGGTATGAGGAAATTTCGCTTGGTGTAGATACAGTAAATTCACCTGCAAGACATCTATACGAAAAGAAAGGTTTTACAAAAGTATTATATTTTGGGAAAGATAATTATGGTGAATATGTAAAACTGCTTAAGATATTATGATAAATTCACCTCGAATATGTGCAAATTAGTGAACTACTTGAGGTTTTTACTAAATTAATAAAACTTCGCAAAAAAATAAATGAGTGTTCAATTAAAGTTGTTAAGGTTGGTGAAGTTAATGGAGGTACGGTTGGAAAAAGCACTTGAAAATGATGCGCAATCAATACTTGATATTCAAATTAAAGCGTTTAATCCTTTACTAGAAAAGTATAAAGATTATGAAACCAATCCAGCAAATGAAACAATCGAAAGAGTAATTGAGAGAATAAATAATTCTAATGGTGCATTTTATAAAATATTAGCTAACAACACATTTGTAGGAGCTATCTATGTTTTTTGGAAAGATGACATTCATTATTGGATAAGTCCAATGTTTATTCTTCCTATATATCAAGGGAAAGGTATAGCCCAGAAAGCTATAACTTTAATTGAAGAGATGTGCTCTAAAGCACTCACATGGGAACTAGCTACCATATTGGAGGAAGAAGGTAACTGTCACGTATATGAAAAAATGCGCTATTCCAAAACAGGATTCAGCAAAAAATTGAATGATAGTGCAACTCTTATTTATTACAAAAAGGATACATAATGATTATATTTGATCCAGCTAAATAAATATAAAAGAATTTAAAAGTAAACTCTAGGTGGGTTATTATGAAAGGCAATATTAATTTTATACTGGGTATTTTGGTTGGTCTATTGTTAGCAGTATTTTTGTATGATGATTTTGGTGTCTTTTATATTAAATTTGCACTTAGCTTAATTGGGGTCTTTGTCTATGCTGTATTGGTCTTCAAAAAAGGATTCAGCATTAAAAAATTAGTACTCGGTCTCACGGGGATTTTAGTAATACAAATCATTCTAACGTTTATTGCTGATATGGATTTCGCTTTGATAGGTTTATTTCTTGCAATTTTCTTAGTTGAAGCAATGAACAAAAAGAAAGAAGCTAAATAACTTTTATACATAAGCTTTAAATGCGTTTTCGCGGAACAAAGTTTAGGTTTTTATTTTCCCCAATTCTCATAAAAATATTTAAGTATGAAATGAACGAAGTTTGGAAAACTACAGGTACATCCCAGTTTAAAATGGAGGTACCTAAATGAAATATATTTATCGCTTGGTGTTTTTAGTTATTTTGTTTGCGTTTATTACCGCTTGTAACCAAACTGAAATGGGGCGCGATAAGGATGTGGATCAACTAGGACAGTCACACCCTCTTTCGTATCCAAACAACGTAAATTATCAAGAAGATCAAAGAGAAGATCGGATACCAGTGAATCCTGGTCGAGAGCAAAATATTTTTGAAGAAGAACGAGAGCTAACAGAAGATCGAATTCCAGTTAACCCTGGCGAAGAGCAAAACAATTTTAAAGAAGATGAAGATCTCACAAATCGTCCCAAGGTAACGAATCAAAATGGTAACCAGGATTATCTTGAGCGGATTGTGCAGCTAACAAATCAAGAACGTGAGCTCGAAGGCTTACCTCCGTTAAAGATAGATCCTTCTTTAGAAGAAGTGGCAAGTGTAAAAGCAAAGGATATGCAGGAAAAGAATTATTTCTCACACACTTCACCAACCTACGGCTCCCCCTTTGATATGTTAAAGGAGTTTGGTGTGTCCTACACAAAGGCTTCTGAAAATATCGCAAAAGGTCAACCGACACCTGGTGTGGTAATTGAGGCTTGGATGAAAAGTGATGGACATCGCAGAAACATAATGGATCCTGAAATGACTCATATTGGTGTTGGCTACGATACAAAAGGAGATTATTGGACACAGTTTTTTATTCGCAAATAGAAGAAAAGGATGCTTCGTAAAAAGTTACTGGGCATCCTTTTTTTAATGTGGTAAAATAGTTCGTATACGAATAATTCGGATGCGAATAGATTGGGGAATTTGCAGAATGGTACAGGATAACGGAAGAGAAATAGCTAATTTAATCAGGAGAGTTAATGCGGATTTGAATCGTCATATTCGAAAGGCGTTCAAGGATACGACTATCACTCCCCCACAAATGATGATCATTTTAATGCTGCTTGAAGAAACACGGATGACTACGAGTGCGATAAGTGAAAAAATGCATTTAGCCAAAAGTACGGTCTCAGGTATTTTAGATCGTTTAGAACAACAAGATTTAATTGTTCGGGAGAGAAGTAAGGAAGATAAGCGAGTTGTTTGGATTAAAATTACGGAAAAAACGAGAGAATTAGCAGAGTATCACCATAGTACGGTATCAGATCTTTTAAATGAATTAGTTGGGGACGCAGAACATAAAGAAGTAAAAGAGATTGTACAAGGTCTCAGCTTGTTAAGTGAACGATTAAAGCAGGAAGAATAGGGGGGAAGAAGATGAACGCTATACTAGAAGTAAAAGGATTAACGAAGAATTATAAGGATTTTCAAGCGGTAAAAGGCATTGATCTTGAAGTAGAAGAAGGTGAAATATTTGGCTTTTTGGGGCCGAATGGTGCCGGAAAAAGTACGACCATTAACATGCTTTCTACGATAATTAAGCCTTCTACAGGCTATGCAAAGGTAAATGGCTTCGATAATGTAAAAGAGAAAAACAAAGTGCGAGCAAGTATTGGCTTGATTTTTCAAGAATCAACGCTTGATGAAAAATTAACCGCTAATGAAAATCTGATGCTGCATTGTAAGTTCTATGGTATTGAAAAAAGTATTCGAGAAGAACGCATTGTAGAAGTATTAGAAATTGTAGATTTAGTTGATAAACGCAAAAATATTGTAGAAACTTTTTCAGGGGGAATGAAAAGGCGTTTAGAAATAGCTAGAGGACTTTTACATTATCCGCGTGTCTTATTCTTAGATGAACCTACTGTTGGGCTTGACCCACAAACAAGAGCCCATATTTGGGAATATATTTTGAAATTAAAAGAAAAGGCAGGCATCACTATCTTCTTAACCACGCATTACATGGATGAAGCTGAGATTTGTGATCGTGTAGCTGTAATGGATCATGGGAAACTGATTGCGCTCAATACACCAGAAGCACTAAAAGCAAAGGTTGGTGGGGATATTATTGAAATTACTGCTGAAGATTTACCTAAGGCAAAAGAAATTATTGAGAGCAGCTACAATTTAGAGGTTCAAAAAAAGGATGACAAATTAAGCTTCCAAGTAGAAAAGGGAAGTGAATTCTTAGTTCAATTAGTAAGAGAAATGGATATTGCCATAACAAGTGTAAACCTTCGAAGACCCACATTGAATGATGTATTCCTGCATTTAACTGGTAGAGAAATTCGCGAAGAATCTGTATCGAAAAAAGATATGATGCGAAAAAGTATGAGGGGGCCACACTAGGATGGAAGGTATATTAGCTGTTTGGCAGCGTGATGTTATTAAATTTTTTAGAAATCGAGCGCAATTAATTGGTTCATTTGCAATGCCGTTTATGTTTCTTATCCTATTTGGAAGCGGAATGAGCGGTGCGATGTCCTCGATGCTTGGAGGTGGAGGAGAATCAGGAGCGCTTGCTGAGTTCGACTTTGTTCAATTTATGTTTCCAGGTATCATAGGAATGACCGTATTTAATACAGCAATTTTTTCAGCTTTGTCCGTAGTGCAAGATAAAGAATTTGGATATATGCGAGAAATATTAGTTTCACCAATGTCTAGAGTTTCCGTTGCGATTGGAAAAGTCCTTGGTGGAAGCACAGTAGCAGTATTTCAAGGCTTAATGATGCTTATATTTGTGCCATTTATAGGTGTGTCCATTACAATCAGTATGGTGCTACAATTGATCCCAATCATGTTTTTGGTCGCATTTGCTTTATCTTCGATTGGATTATTAATTGCTACAGCTTTAAAGACAGCACAAGGCTTTCAAATGGTTATTCAAGTATTAATTTTTCCGATGTTATTTCTTTCAGGTGCGTTATTTCCGTTAAATGGATTGCCAACTTGGATGGATATATTAGTGAAAATTAATCCACTTACCTACTCAGTTGATATGTTCAAAAAAATTATTTTAGAGCCGGAAAAAATGGATCCAGCATTAAGACAAGCGATGGGACTTGATATTGAAGTCTTTAATCATGTTATCACTTTTACAGATGAAATCATTGCTGTTTCTATATTGAGTATTGTATTCGTCGTACTAGCCACGATAAGATTTAATAAGGCCGAGGCTTAAAGAAGAAGCATCACGTTTGTGGTGCTTTTTACTATTTTTGAAGAGGAAAAGGTTTCTTTCTAGAAATGATAATCGTATAATATAGAATTAGAGTCTAGATGTACGGATAAATTTATTCATAGTGCGAATACAATCAGTGAGAGCAGATGCTGATAACAGTCTCACATTATTGATTTTACATAAGGCTTCACGAGAGGAGGCACCATAGATGTCAAAGGGACCATCAATATTACCACTTAAAATGCTTTTGTTTTGTTTTCACGGAGCAAATACAATCATTGTTAGCTTCTTACCTTTATATTTACAGCACAAAGGGTTAACGGGAAAAGAAATAGGCTGGGTTATGGCAATTGGACCGTTAGCTGCTATTTTTTCTCAACCCTTCTGGGGATATATGAGTGATAAATACCAAACCGTTAAAAGGATTTTGATGATCTGTATCGTCGGAATCATTATTACGAGTGTTATATTCTTGCAGATGTCAGTCTTACCGCTACTTCTAACCTTTGGGGCAACCTTCTTCTTTTTTGCGGCGCCTATTGGTGCACTTGGAGATAGTTTGTCTCAAAGACGTGCTGATTCACTAGGCATTTCATTTGGATCGATTCGTATGTGGGGATCGATTGGATTTGCAACCTCTTCTTTATTAGTGGGAGAATTACTTTCCTATACTGGTATTGAATACATTATGTGGCCATATTTAGTACTAGCTATCGCTGCTTTGATTGTCACTACACAACTAGTTGATGTGAAAATCGAAGCACCACCCATTCAGTTGGGGGATATAAAAATACTGGCTCGAAAAAAGCCTTTTATTATTTTCTTAGTTTTAATCACGTTTATTACGATCGCACACCGGGCTAATGATAGCTTTATTGGTATTTATATAGCGCAGCTCGGTGGTTCAGAAGACTTAATTGGGTATGCCTGGTTTGCAGGTGTTGCTAGTGAAGCGATTGTTTTTGCTACAGCTGGACTATGGTTTAGAAAATTTCATCCACTTATTTTTATCATTGGAGCGGGGCTTTTGTATTCGATTCGTTGGTTTTTATACTCTAGCTTTGAGGATCCAATTTTCATAGTGGCACTTCAATTTTTACATGGTTTAACATTTGGGATTTTTTATTTGACCGCATTTCAATATGTAACACGATTAATTCCACGCGTATTGCAATCAACAGGGCATCTTGTCTTTGTTTCCGTGTTTTTTGGGATTTCTGGAATTATCGGTTCTCTTATTGGAGGATCCTTGATTGACTCGATGGGTGGCGGTTCCCTATACTTCTTTATGGGTTCTTTAACCTTACTAGGTTCGATCTTTTTAACTGTTTATCATCTACTTCCTTTTTGGAAATCATAAATGAAATAGCTCATTTCAAGGAGATGCATCATGGGTTTTATTCAAGTACTATTGCCAATCTTTAGTATCTTTGCGGTTGGATTTATTGGAATCAAATTTTTAAAGTTTGAGATTAAGACGATTTCAACGATGGCGCTTTATTTAATGTCGCCATTTTTGGCATTTCAAACATTTTATCAAAATGAATTAAATATGGACTACGTATACTTAGGGGCTTTTTTACTTGCACTTAGTGTGATTAGTATTGGCTTTTGTTACCTTATTAGCTTTATTAATCGCTGGGATAAATCTGTTCGAAGCGGATTTATGCTAGCTTCCGTTTTTATGAATAACGGTAATTACGGAGCACCGCTTGTGTTATTAGTGTTTGGTGAAGAAGGGTTTCGATATGCAGTAATTCTTATGGTGTTGCAAACACTAATTATGAGCACGATTGGCATTTATATTGCCGCATCAGGTTCTACTATTAGTAATAAAATGTCGTTTTCCCCTATCAAAGAAGTGCTCAAAGTGCCTATAGTGTATGGTGCGTTATTAGGGATTTTATTTAATGGCATGGAAATTGAAATTAACGATCAGATGATGACGGCAGTGGGAATGATAGCAGATGCCGCTATTCCTACCATTATGATTGTGCTAGGTATGCAATTAGCACTGATTCGTTTAGGGGATATTGAAGTTGGCAAATTATCATTAGCACTTGTATTTCGTTTATTAATCGCTCCTGTCATTGCTTATTTTCTAGTTATGCCTATTCCGATGGATGAAATGGTAAAGGATATATTGATCTTGATGGCGGCTATGCCAACTGCTGCTAATACAACGATGTACGCCCTGCAGTTTGGTGCAAGGCCGGGATTCGTCTCTAGTGTGACATTAATCAGTACCTTGATGAGTATTGTGACACTACCAATTTTAATGTGGATTTTATTATAAGGACGTCTCATTCCTCTTCATTTATTTAAAAAATGGAGAGGATTTTTAGTGCATTATTCGAAATAATGTATAATATACATAATTTTCAGAACAATTTTAATAAATAGATTTTTTGTAAACCACTTGTACATAAGGGATAATTAATATATGATTAGTTTCATGAAAATGTATAAATACTAATTGGAGTGAATAAATATGAATAAATTATTAAAATTACTAGTCTTAATGAGCATCATTCTTTTAGCAGCGTGTGGCACAGATTCAAAAGATAAATTAACAGTTGCAACAGACGCAGCCTTTGCCCCTTTTGAATATATGGATAAAGGTGAAATGGTTGGATTTGATGTAGATCTTCTAGCAGCAGTGATGGAAGAAGCGGGATTTGACTATGAGCTTAAAAATACTGGCTGGGAGCCAATGCTAGCTTCAGTGCAAGGTGGCGATGCGGATTTAGCTATTGCAGCGATTACAATTAATGATGATCGTAAAGAATCGTATGATTTTTCTTCTCCTTATTTTGAATCAACACACATGGTTGTCTTTCCAGAGGGGGAGAACATTACAAGTGCTGAAGATATTAAAGGATTGAAAATTGGCGTGCAAACTGGCACAACCGGAGCGGACGCTGCTGAGAAAATCGTTGGAAAAAATGATGAGAGTATTTCAAAATATGAATCCAATTCATTAGCGTTTATGTCTTTAGGTAGTGGAGATGTGGATGTAGTTGTTACAGACAATGTAGTGGCTTCTGAATACGTAAAAAATAATCCGGAAGCTGAAGTAGATATGATTAATGATCAAGAAGCTTTTGAATCTGAATTTTATGGGTTAATGTTTCCTAAGGATAGTGAAGTTAGAGCTGAAATAGATGCAGCTCTTCAAACAGTAATTGAGGACGGAACCTATGCTGAAATTTATGAAGAATGGTTTGGGACTGAGCCTAATCTTGATGCATTAAAATCTGCTAGTAAATAATAATATCAAATAAAGGAGCGTAGCATTCGTGCTACGCTTTCAATCTTGTACGGCAGGAAAGCATTAATTTTTCACGCAGAAGTCTAATCGATCTAGTGAAAATTTATCCCAACAAGTATAATGAAAATTAACACGCTTGTTAAAGGAAAAGCGAATACGAGTTTTACTAATTTTGAAAGCTTACTTTATGGGGAATACTAACGCAAAAAACGGAAGAAGGAGAATAGATATGATTGATTTTCGTTTTGAAATTATTATAGAATACCTACCTTTTTTTATGAAAGGGATGCTTTGGACCATTATGATGTCTCTTATAGGGGTTTTGATGGGGACGATCCTTGGCTTTTTTATCGCTTTAGGGAAAATGCTTCCATCAAAGCTTTTACGTCTTCCTTTTATTTGGTATATTAACTTCTTTAGAGGTACACCTTTACTCGTGCAATTATTCTTATTTCATTTTGCAGTCTTACCTGCTATTTTAGATTCTGTTAATCCGATTGTATCGGTCGTTGTTACTTTATCTCTAAACTCAGCTGCTTATGTAGCAGAGATATTTAGAGCGGGAATCCAGTCGATTGATCGTGGACAAGCAGAAGCTGCTCATTCACTAGGGATGAACAAAATACAAGTAATGCGTTATGTTATTTTGCCACAGGCATTTAGAAGAATGATCCCGCCACTTGGCAATGAATTTATCGTTTTATTAAAAGATTCTTCATTAGGAGCTATTATTGCAGCTCCTGAGCTGTTATATTGGGGAAGAGCAGCAACAGGTCAATACTACAGGGTATGGGAACCATATCTTACGGTTGCGCTCATTTATTTAATATTAACGCTCACATTAACATACTTACTTAATTATGTAGAAAGAAGGTTTGCAACGACATGATTTCTGTTAAAAATTTAAAAAAATCATTTGGTGATCTTGAAGTATTAAAAGATATTAATGTGGAAATCAAACCGAAGGAAGTGGTAGTTGTGATCGGCCCATCTGGGTCTGGTAAATCTACTTTTTTACGTTGTTTAAATCTTATTGAATCCATAACAGGTGGATCGGTTGAAATTGAAGGAAAAGATATTACCGCTAAAAAAACAGATATTAACAAACTAAGAGCAGAAGTGGGAATGGTGTTTCAGCAATTTAACCTTTTTCCACACAAAACAGTGATAGAAAACATAACGCTGCCAATGATGACAGTACGAAAATGGAAAAAGGAAGCTGCCATCCAAAAAGCGAAGGAATTATTAGATAAGGTTGGATTGAAAGAAAAAGCCGATGTATACCCAGACTCATTATCTGGTGGACAAAAGCAAAGAGTAGCCATCGCAAGAGCGCTTGGAATGGAACCAAAGGTGATGCTTTTTGATGAACCAACGTCTGCACTTGATCCTGAAATGGTCGGAGAAGTACTGGAAGTAATGAAACAACTTGCTTTAGAAGGAATGACGATGGTAGTTGTAACCCATGAGATGGGCTTTGCTCGTGAAGTTGGTGACAGGGTTTTATTTATGGACGAAGGATACATTGTGGAGGAAAATGAACCACAAGCTTTATTTGGTAATCCGCAACATGAAAGAACACAGGCCTTTTTAAGTAAAGTTTTATAATAGAAGACGTATTATCCGCGATTATTTAAATATTTCCGCGGTAATGCGTCTTTTTTCGGTTGAATATCTTATATATCCGTAAAACTTTAAATAAATCCGCTAAAAAATCTTTATATCCGCGATTCACTCCTCAACTCATAAAAATGAAGGTTCAAATGAGAGCGTTTTATTCAAGGTTTTGGTAAACTAGAGATAATAGTCTACAGAGGAGGGTTTTCATGAAATTAGTTAATTACAGCTTAAAACACCCATTTGCCGCAAACCGAATAGGATTTATTTTATATGATAAAATTGTAGACCTTCATGCTACATACGAAGAAATGATAGCTACTGATACTAAATTAGGAGGAACGCATGTCACCTCAAATCCTGATGCATTTTATGCTTTAGGGAGTAAAGGGATAGAATTAGCACAAAAAGTAGAGCGTTATGTAAAGGACAAGGGAGCGACAAATAGCTTTTCAAGAGAAGAAGTGATCCTTCACACCCCGATTCCAAACCCATCTAAAATAATATGCATTGGGACAAATTATGCGGACCATGTGGCTGAAATGAAGGGTGAAATTCCTGAATTCCCGGTGCTTTTTGCTAAATTTAATAATGCATTAATTGGACCAGAGGATACGATTCAAAAAGCGAAATTAACCGAGAAATTGGATTATGAAGTGGAATTAGCAGTAGTGATTGGCGAGCGCGCAACAAATGTAGCAGAGGCAGATGCTTTTGATTATATAGCAGGCTACACAATCGGAAATGATATATCTGCACGAGATTTACAAAAAAGAACGCCGCAATGGCTCCAAGGAAAATCTTTAGATAAAAGTACACCTGTTGGTCCATGGCTTGTGACCAAAGATGAAATTACAGATCCTGCAAATTTAACAGTTAGGTCTTATGTAAATGATGAATTAAGACAATCATCGAATACTGAGAATTTGATTTTTAATATACCGCATTTGATTTCTTTCATTTCGAATCTGATTACATTAGAACCTGGAGACATCATACTTACAGGTACTCCAGACGGGGTAGGTTTAGCAATGGATCCTCCGAAATTATTGCATGATGGAGATGTTGTGCGCCTAGAAATTGAATCAATTGGTACATTAACAAATACAGTTAAAGACGAAAGGTAACACTTAAATCCTCCTCTTATTTAGAGGGGGATTTTTTATACGTTATGAAAGCAAGTTCTTCTAATGGTTAAAGATAATTATAAATATTCATCCTTATGCATATAAAAGGTTGCAGGGGTATACACCTATTTTATAAAGGGAATAGTGCATAAAACATACAATTATAAATAATGAAAACAAAGAAAAAAGGATATTTTTTTGAAAAAAACGAAAAAGATTATTGTATAAACATGCAAAATAAAGTATAATAATAAACTAATCCCATTCGGAATTATTAGGAGTGAATATAATCGTGAAAGTAGCAATTGTTGGTGGAACTGGATACGGCGCAGTTGAATTAATACGACTTTTAAATAATCATCCACATGTAACAGTGGAAAAAATATTATCTCATTCTAGTAGCGGCACGAAACTATCAGAGGTTTATCCGCATTTATCAGATATAATAGATTTAGAAATGGATGCTTTGGACGTGGAAGCACTCAGTAAACAGGTAGATCTTGTCTTTTTCGCTACCCCTTCTAATATAAGTAAAGATTATATTCCAAAGTTTTTTGAGCTTGGAATAAGGTGTATTGACTTATCGGGTGACTTTCGTTTAGAAGATGAAGCGGAGTACCGTTTATATTATGAGGATAGCCTTGCAGATGAAAAGTATATTAAAGAAGCTGTATACGGATTACCTGAAATAAATAAAGAAAAAATTAAAGACACAAAGATTCTTGCAAATCCTGGATGCTATCCGACTGCAACGCTTTTAGGGTTATTACCAGCATTTAAGCATGATTTAGTGGAACAAGATAATATCATTATTGACGCTAAGACTGGTGTCTCAGGAGCGGGACGTGGGTTATCGTTAAATGTTCATTTCTCCGAGATGAATGAAAACTTTAAAGCATACAAATTGGGTTCACATAAGCATATACCGGAAATTGAGCAAGAATTAACCACAGCAGCAGGTGAAACGATTCAGGTAACTTTTACACCACATATCGTGCCAATGACGCGTGGAATCATGAGTACGATATATGTTAATTTAAAAGAACATCATTCGAGTGAAGAGATTATCTCGTTATATCAGAAATATTATAAAGATCATCCTTTTGTGAGGGTGCGAAATGAGGGGATTATCCCTTCTACAAGAGAGGTATATGGAAGTAATTATTGTGATATTGGCATTTTTTCAGATGAGCGAACAGGTAAACTAACGATCGTTTCAGTGATAGATAATTTAGTAAAAGGAGCATCGGGGCAGGCGATTCAAAATATGAATCTTATGTGTGGCTGGGACGAAACAACAGGCATTACACAGCTTCCGATCTATCCATAAGGGGGATTTTAAAATGGTAGACACGAATCAAGAGTTGAAGGCAGGGAGCTTTCAAACGATACAGAACGGAAATATAGCAAGTGCAAAAGGGTATAAAGCAGGGGGGTTACATTGTGGTATTCGTAAAAAGAAGCTTGACTTAGGCTGGGTTTACTCCGATAAACCAGCAGTAGCTGCAGGGGTCTATACTACGAATTCCTTTCAGGCACCACCACTAAAGGTTACACAAGAGAGTATAGCAAAAGAAAGTAAGATTCAAGCAATCTTGGTTAACTCGGGGATAGCCAATGCGTGTACAGGAGAACAAGGATTTACTGATGCGTATGACATGCGTCAGGCTTTTGCAGAATCAATTGGTGTGGAAGAACACTACGCAGCTGTTGCTTCTACTGGATTGATCGGTGAACTTTTACCAATGGATAAAATTCATGCCGGTATCAGCCAATTAAATGATGCGACTCATGCTGGAGCGGAGAAATTTGAGTCAGCGATTTTAACAACCGATACGCGTGAAAAAGGAATTGCTATTTCGCTTACCATTGATGGGAAAGAAGTAACGATTGGTGGAGCTGCAAAGGGCTCTGGAATGATTCATCCGAACATGGCAACGATGCTTAGTTTTATTACAACCGATGCAGAAATTGAAGCAGAGGAACTCACAAAAGCGCTTAAATCGATCACGAATAAATCCTTTAATATGATCACCGTTGATGGAGATACAAGTACGAATGATATGGTGCTAGTCTTGGCCAATGGCTTAGCTGGAAATCATACCTTAAACGGGTCCCACTCGGAATGGGATAACTTCTATCAGGCACTCACGTATGTATGTGAATACCTTGCAAAAGAGATTGCGCGTGACGGTGAGGGTGCAAGTAAATTAGTAGAGGTTAATGTCTCAGGCGCAAGTACAGAGAAAGCTGCACAGGCTATTGCTAAAGCCATTATTTCTTCTAATCTAGTAAAAACAGCGATTCACGGTGCTGATGCTAACTGGGGTAGAATTATAACGGCAATTGGATACAGTGGAGAAGAACTAAATCCAAATGAAGTAGGCATTTCATTGGGGGATATCCCGGTTGTGAAAAAAGGGGTTCCATATCCATTTGATGAGGATGAAGCAAAAAAATATTTACTTCAGGATAATATTTCAATAAATGCAACACTTGGTGACGGTGACGGTGTATCGAAGGCTTGGGGCTGTGATCTCTCTTATGAATATGTCAGAATTAACGCTTCATATCGAACGTAAGGAGGAAAAAGCGATGAAATATGTCGTGATTAAATGTGGAGGTAGTGTATTTGAAAGACTTCCACAATCTTTTTATCAAACTATTGTGGATCTGAAAAATACGGGAAACTATCATCCGATCATTGTTCATGGTGGTGGACCGCTTATTTCTCAGCTTTTAGATCAAGCAGGAGTAAAATCCCAATTTGTAAATGGCTTACGAGTAACAACAGATGAAGTGTTAGACGTCGTAGAAATGGCTCTAAGTGGATCGATGAATAAAAAAATTGTAAGATTTCTTGCGAAAGCTGGTGGAAAAGCAGTTGGTATTAGTGGCGTTGATGGCAATTTATTAACAGCTGTTCCAGCAGATCCTTCAGGGAAATTAGGGTTTGTGGGAAAAGTAGCAAACGTTCAAACATCGATGCTTAACTTGATTGCGAATGATGATGCTATTCCGGTGATATCCCCCTTAGCGATGGATGAGACTGGTCAACGCTATAATATTAATGCAGATATGGCAGCTTCAGCTGTTGCAGAGGCGTTAGGTGCGAAGCTGTGCTTTATCAGTGATATACCAGGCATTTATGAAGAAATTGATGGAGAGAAAAAGGTTTTTCATCAGTTAAATGAATACGATATTAATCAGTTGATTAAAGAAGAGGTTATTTTCGGTGGTATGATTCCAAAAGTAGAATCTGCACTAAGTGCTCTTAATAAGAATGTTCCAGAGGTTTCGATTGTAAATGGAATGGATCCTTCCGCATTTCTTTCCTTTATGCAAGGGAAGGAAGTAGGAACAAGAATACTATTAGAAAAGGAGATGCCATATGCCAAATGAAACAATGACAGAAAGCGTCATGCAAACTTATAATCGTTTTCCATTAACCTTAGTAAAAGGAAAAGGAAGCTATGTGTGGGATGATGCAGGTGAGAAATATTTAGACTTTTCCTCTGGTCTTGCTACTTGTAATTTAGGCCATGTACCGGAAAAGGTAGAGCAAGCTGTGAAGGAGCAATTGGGTGAGCTTTGGCATTGTTCCAATTTATTTCACATTCCTTCTCAACAACAATTAGCAAAATTATTAGCAGATAATAGCTCTTTAGATCAGGTTTTTTTCTGTAATAGTGGTGCAGAAGCGAATGAAGCAGCGATTAAAATTGCTAGAAGATATGCACAAGAAGAAGCTAAAAATGGACGCCATGAAATTGTGACATTTACACAGTCCTTTCATGGAAGAACACTTACAACACTGTCTGCTACGGCACAAGAGAAAATTCAGCAAGGCTTCGCACCATTAACCCCAGGATTTCACTATTTACCTTTTAATGATTTCGATGCAATTAAAGAGGTTGCTGATCGTAAACCATGTGCAATTTTAGTTGAAATGGTACAAGGGGAAGGTGGAGTAAATCCAGCTTCAAAGGAATGGATGCAGGCATTAGCACAAACCTGTAAGGAAAATGATATTTTATTTATGATAGATGAAATTCAAACAGGATTTGGAAGAACGGGTACGTTATTTGCTTATGAGCAGTATGAAGTCGATCCAGACGTGATTACCTTAGCAAAAGGCTTAGGATCAGGCCTCCCAATTGGAGCAATGCTCGCAAAGGAGCAGGTTGCTAAAGCATTTAGTCCCGGCACACACGGAAGTACTTTTGGTGGTAATCCTATTGTGACAACTTCTGGGCTAGCTACGTTAAAAGAGATTGCTGAAACATCTCTACTCTCAGATATAAAGCCCTTAATTGATCAATTATGGCAAGGCTTAGAGCAGATTGCTTCTAAATACGATGTTATTAAAGAAGTACGCGGGAAAGGCTTCTTGATTGGTGTGGAAGTTGAGGGTCAAGCAATTGATTATATTACAAAAGCAAGAGAAGAATACCAAACCTTGATTATTGTAGCGGGACCAAATGTTATTCGAATTCTTCCACCTTTAACAACGAATAAAGAAGAAATAGAAGCATTCTTAAATACATTTGAAAAGTTATTTGCTGAATAAATAAGAAAACGGTCGCTAAACCTCCTGATGAGTTTTGCTGAACATCAGTGAAAAAAACCTTCACTGATGGAAGTCTCACTTTATCACAGCGTTAAGCGTCCGTAGTTTTAAGGTAAGATGATAATGTTACGCCAAGAAAACGGTCGCTAAACTTCCTGATAAGTTTCGCTAACCATCAGTGAAAAAAACCTTCACTGATGGAAGTCTCACTTTAATTAAGCTATCTTTTGCGCTATAATTTATCGAGGAAGTCAAATATGTATAAGAAACAAAGAGGGATTAACATGAAAAGCTATATAAAAGAAAAATTAGATTCCTTTCAATCAGAGAATAAGAATCGTGCAAGATTATTAATTAACTGTGCAGACCAGCCGGGTATTGTCGCAGCTGTTTCAAAGTTTTTGTTTGATCATGGGGCGAATATTATTGAGTCAAATCAATATTCAACCGACCCTCATGGTGGAGAATTTTTCATTCGAATCGAATTTGAAATTCCTAATTTAAAAGAGAAAGCGAAAGAGCTGGAGTCTGATTTTACAGCTATTAAAGAACAATTCGCTTTAGAAGCAACGTTCAAATATGTGAGTGAAGTAAAAAAGATAGCTGTTTTTGTATCAAAAGAGCCACACTGCTTACTCGAGTTGTTATGGGAATGGCAAAGTGGAGATTTAATGGCAGATATTTCTCTAGTGATTAGTAATCATGAAACATCTAGAGAGATGGTGGAGTCGCTAGGCATCCCGTATTACTATATTCCTGCTAACAAAGAAATTAGAAGAGAAGTAGAAGAGAAACAAAAAGAACTTATCGAAAAATATCAAGTTGATGTTTTGATCTTAGCAAGATATATGCAGATTTTAACACCTGATTTTGTTAAAACGTATCAGCATCAAATTATAAATATTCACCATTCCTTTTTGCCAGCATTCATCGGGGCAAAGCCTTATGAACGCGCCTATAATCGAGGAGTTAAATTGATTGGCGCCACCTCGCATTATGTAACGAATGATCTTGATGAAGGACCAATCATAGAGCAAGACATCAGTAGAGTAGATCACAGAGACAATGCAGAAGCAATGAAAAAAATTGGGCAATCAATCGAAAGAAGTGTTTTAGCAAGGGCTGTTAAATGGCACCTTGAAGATCGTATTATTGTATATGGGAATAAAACCATTGTTTTTTAACGGTTTTATGAAAACTTGATTCACATTTGAATCAAGTTTTTTTCATTTTCTTCACCTCTACATACCTTCTGTGTTACATTTTAAAATAAGAAGAAAATTATCGGATTTAATCTAGAAATAGAAATAAATGAACTGAAGGAGCTGTTTTTAATGGAAGCAATTAATCGTGCTTTTCAATTATCAGAAGAGGGTGACAACGTAACCGGAAGTTACATTAATAAGGAGAAAATTGGTTTAAAAGACAACGAAGTTCGCGTACAGGTGAAATATTCTAGTGTGAATTATAAAGATGCATTGGCAAGTGAGAAAAGTAGTAGAGTAGTGAAAAGCTATCCAATTATTCCAGGAATCGATCTATCTGGAGTAGTAACAGAATCAAAACATCCCTCGTTTCAATCTGGAGATAAAGTTGTAGCAACTGGGTTTGGATTAGGTGTTTCGCGTGACGGCGGATATCAAATGGATGCTGTGTTGCCAGGAGATTGGCTTGTATCTTTACCGAAAGACTTGTCTTTGAAAGAAGCAATGGTGTATGGGACGGCTGGATTTACTGCGGCATTGTCTATTGAAGCAATTTTAGAAAAAGGAATCAAACCAGAGGATGGAAAGGTATTAGTCACGGGCGCAACAGGAGGGGTAGGCTCTCTTGCGATAACGATGTTGAAAGAAAAAGGATTTCAAATTGTTGCTAGCAGTGGAAAAGGAGACGAAATAACTTATTTAAAAGAGCTTGGAGCAAGTGAAGTAATTAGTAGAGAAGATGTATTATCGGATAAAAATAGAATGATTGATAAGAGCACTTATATAGCTGCTGTTGATCCAGTTGGCGGAAATACGCTAGCATCTATTTTAAGTCAGATAAGTTATCAAGGGGTAGTTGCATTAAGCGGCTTAGCAGGAGGCACGAATGTCGATACAAGCGTTTTTCCGTTTATTCTAAGAGGCGTATCTTTAGTGGGAATTGATTCTGTTCAATATCCTATTGAAAAAAGAGCGTACATTTGGAAACAAATTGAGACCTATGCTAAAAATGCTAATCTAAAAACCTTGACCAAAGAAATTGATTTAACAGAAATAGAAGAAGTCTTTACAAAGTTCAAAACTGAGAAAGTCGTTGGAAGGTATGTCGTGAAAGCTAATGAGTAGCGCGTTGTAAAATATATTAATAGCAAAACTTTTTCATCATTTTGCTTAATGAAAATAAATTATTAGGCGAAATGGTGAAAAAAGTATAAATTTTTAGTGCAAGTATACAATATTTTATGAATATTTATATTCTTATTGAATGTACGTACGAATTGTATTATTATAAAATTAAACACGTTTACACATACGTACAAGGATAAACCTTGTAAATTTTTAGAAAGGTTTGGTGACGCATGCTTGAAAAGCTGAAGCAAGAAGTACTTGAAGCAAACTTGGCACTGCCAAAATACGGTCTAGTAACATTTACTTGGGGTAATGTAAGCGGTTACGATAAAGAGAGTGGTTTAATGGTTATTAAACCAAGTGGAGTGGATTATGACCAACTAAAAGCGGAGGATTTAGTCGTTTTAGATTTAGATGGAAATATTGTAGAGGGTGATTTAAAACCTTCATCTGATACACCAACACATCGATTACTTTATCAAAAGTTTCCAAATATCGGTGGTGTTGTGCATACACATTCTCCATGGGCGACTAGCTGGGCTCAAGCTGGTAAAGGTATTCCAGCTTTAGGTACAACGCAAGCGGATTACTTTTACGGAGAGATCCCTTGTACGAGAAGAATGACAGAAGAAGAAGTAACAGGAGAATATGAATGGGAAACAGGTAAAGTGATTGTAGAAACATTCCAGGCTATAGATCCAAATCGAATCCCAAGTGTACTCGTGCATAGTCATGCACCGTTCAACTGGGGTAAAGACCCCAATGAAGCGGTTCATAATGCAGTAGTAGTGGAAGAAGTAGCTAAAATGGCACTGAGAGCGTATCAAATTAATCCAGATACAAAACCTATGGACCAATACTTATTAGATAAACATTACTTAAGAAAGCATGGAGCAAATGCTTATTATGGGCAAGATAAAAAATAATTTTTAGGATGTATCAGCATGGTAAATAAGTACGTGATAGGTGTTGACTATGGAACTGAATCAGGAAGAGCTGTATTAGTATCATTAAAAGATGGCTCAGAAATAGCGGATCACGTCACTCCCTATTTTCATGGGGTTATTGAGAAAAAGCTCCCTAACTCTGAAGTGAATTTAGGGTATGATTGGGCATTAGAGCATGCAGCTGATTATATCGAAGTGTTAACAAATTCTATTCCGGCAGTAATGAAGGAATCTGGAGTAGACCCAGATGACGTAATTGGTTTAGGGATTGATTTCACAGCCTGTACCATGCTTCCTGTAGATGAGAACAGAGTGCCATTAATGTTTGACTCAAAGTGGAAGGATAACCCCCATAGCTGGGTTAAACTGTGGAAACACCACGCAGCACAACGTCATGCGAACCAAATGAATGAAGTGGCAGCAAAGAGAAATGAAGATTTTTTGCCCCGTTATGGAGGTAAAATTTCCTCAGAGTGGATGATTGCTAAAGTATGGGAAACACTTGAAGAAGCTCCCGAAATATACGACGCAGCAGATAAATTTGTCGAAGCTACTGATTGGGTGGTTTCGCAATTATCTGGCACCCTAGTTAGAAACAGCTGTACTGCTGGTTATAAATCGATGTGGCATAAACAAAAGGGTTATCCGAGCAAAGGTTACTTTAAAGCTTTAGATTCTAGACTAGAAGATGTAATGGAAACAAAGCTTCGTGGTGACGTCGTCGCTATCGGGACGAAAGCTGGGGAACTAACTGCTGAAATGGCGAATGCTATCGGATTAAGGGAAGGTGTTGCGATAGCTGTGGGGAACGTTGATGCGCATGTTTCCGTTCCAGCGGTCGGCGTGACTACACCTGGAAAAATGGTTATGACGATGGGTACATCTATTTGCCACCTAGTGCTAAGTGAAGAAGAAAAAGAAGTAGAAGGCATGTGTGGGGTTGTAGAAGACGGCATCCTTCCTGGGATGTATGGCTATGAGGCTGGTCAATCAGCAGTAGGTGATATTTTCGCTTGGTTTGTTGATCAGGCAGTCCCGGGATATGTGAAAGATAGCGCCAAACAAGAAGGAATAAATGTGCATCAATTTTTAGAAAGAGAAGCGTCTAAATATCGTCCGGGTGAAACTGGATTAATAGCGCTTGATTGGTGGAATGGAAATCGTTCCGTATTGGTTGATACAGAGCTTAGTGGACTAATCATAGGCACGACCTTACAAACGAAACCTGAAGAAATTTACAGAACCTTATTGGAAGCCACAGCTTTTGGAACAAGAAAAGTAATAGATGCTTTCGAGAATAATGGTGTAGCTGTTGAAGAATTGTATGTATGCGGAGGCTTGCCACAAAAAAATGCACTCTTGATGCAAATCTATGCAGATGTAACCAATCGCACGATAAAAATTGCAGCTTCTAAGCAAACACCGGCATTAGGTGCAGCTATGTTTGGTGCGGTAGCAGCGGGAACAAAAGCTGGTGGTTTTGACACCATCACAGATGCTGCGAAGGCAATGGCTCGCGTGAAAAAAGAAGTAATTAAACCAAATCCAGAGAATGTAGCTATATATGAAAAGCTTTATCAAGAATATGCTAAGCTGCATGATTACTTTGGACGCGGTGAAAATAATGTAATGAAACGCCTTAAAGCAATTCGTTTAGAAGGATAATAAAAGGAGGAAATTAATATGTTAAAAGTACAGCCTTATAAATTTTGGTTTGTAACAGGGAGCCAACACCTATATGGACCAGAAACGATAGAAGAAGTTGCAGATAATTCACGAAATGTAGTGGAGGGGTTAAATAAAGAAGGAAATCTTGCGTATGAAATTGAATTTAAAGATGTTCTTACTACCTCTAAGGATATCCATAGCCTAGTTTTAAAGGCAAATGCGGATGAAAATTGTGCAGGTCTAATTACATGGATGCACACATTTTCTCCATCAAAAATGTGGATTTTAGGATTGAAATCATTACAGAAACCATTGCTACACCTTCATACACAGCATAATCGTGATATCCCATGGGATTCAATTGACATGGACTTCATGAACACTAACCAAGCCGCTCATGGTGACCGAGAATATGGTTTTATTGGAACGCGTATGAATATTTCTCGTAAAGTAGTAGTAGGTCATTGGCAAGATAAAAATGTGAGTAAAAAGGTTTCCGATTGGATGAAGACTGCTGTAGCAGTATCAGAAAGTGCAAACATTCGCGTAGCGCGTTTCGGAGATAACATGCGTAACGTTGCAGTTACAGATGGAGATAAAGTAGAAGCTCAAATTAAATTTGGATGGACAGTGGATTACTATGGTATTGGTGACTTAGTAGAAGAAATGAATAAAGTAACCGACCAGGAACTAGATGCTTTGTTTGCGGAATACGAAGAGTTGTATGAAATTCCTGAAGAAGCAAAACAACCAGGTGCAGTGCGTGATTCTATTATAGAACAAGGGCGCATTGAATTAGGATTAAAATCCTTCCTTGCTAAAGGTAATTACACTGCATTTACTACTAACTTTGAAGATTTACATGGTATGAAGCAGCTTCCAGGTCTTGCTGCACAGCGTCTAATGGCTGAAGGGTATGGCTTTGCAGGCGAAGGTGATTGGAGAACGGCGGCATTACTTCGTTTTATGAAGATAATTTCAGATAACAAAGGTACTTCATTTATGGAGGATTACACGTATCACCTAGAGCCAGGTAATGAAATGGTATTAGGTTCTCACATGCTTGAAATCTGTCCTACAGTTTCAGCTACAAAACCTAAGATTGTTGTGAATCCTTTAGGTATTGGTGGTAAAGAAGATCCAGCACGTCTTGTATTTGACGGACGCGGAGGAGATGCTCTAAACGCTTCATTAGTAGAAATGGGTGGACGTTATCGTCTTGTTATTAACGAAGTAAAAGCAGAACAGCCTAAAATTGATACACCTAATTTACCAGTAGCAAAAGTGCTTTGGAGACCTGAGCCATCTTTAAGCGAAGGAACAGAGGCTTGGATTTATGCAGGTGGAGCACACCATACTGTGTTCTCATTTGATGTAACTACAGAACAATTATATGATTTTGCAGATATGGCTAAGATTGAGTGTGTTGTCATTGATGAAGACACCAAAATACGTCAATTTAGAAATGAATTAAAATGGAATGAAGCTACTTACAGATAAGCTTAAAAACATAGTAATGCAGAGATTTACTTTTTGTAAATCTCTGCATTATTTATACACATCCTAATAGTATAAAATTCTACTAAGATATACATCAACAAAATATGCTTATATAATAAGTTTGATTTACCCTTCCATTAAATTCTTCTATAGCATGTATACAACATTTTTCTACTTATTACGCAAGATTGCTTGACACTCTATGTTATTGCTTTATGCTTATAATAGGCAAATTACGTTATAAATAAGGATGATGCACATCCTTCTACTAAGTGACGGTTCTGAGGTGTAAGAAAATGCAAACAAAATATAGTATTGTAAAACAAGCTATTAAATCACAAATATTAAACGGTACTTTCCAACCGCATGAAAAAATAAGTTCTGAAAGTGAATTAATGAAAGAATTTGGTGTGAGCAGACATACGGTACGGTTGGCAATTGGTGACTTGGTAAATCAAGGATGGCTGTATCGTGAACAGGGTGCAGGGACTTTTTGTGCGGATAGGTCTAAAGATGAGGAAAATGCTAAACCTGGAAATCATAAAAATATAGCGATTATAACGACGCATATTTCTGACTATATCTTTCCATCTATTATTCGAGGAGCAGAATCCCATTTAAGTCAGCAAGGTTATCAAGTGAGTTTATTTAGTACAAATAATGATCATGAAAATGAGCGTAAATTTTTAGAGAAAATTCTTACGCAGCATTTTGATGGTGTTATTATCGAGCCAACTAGAAGTGCTTTATCTAATCCAAATATTAATTATTACTTAAATTTAGAAAGACAGAATATACCTTATATCATGATTAACGCTTATTACGATGAGCTAGAGCCAATAAGTATTACGATTGATGATGAAAAAGGTGGATTGCTGCAAACGGAGCACCTTATTGAACTAGGCCATCGACATATTGCTGGTTTTTTTAAAAATGATGATATCCAAGGCACGAAGCGAATGAAAGGGTATTTGAAGGCGCACAGAATGAATGGTGTAGATATTCAACCTAATAACATAGTGACCTATAGTAGTCAGGAAAAAGCAACGAAACCAATAGAAATGCTGCGCAAGTTTTTAGCAGAGTCAAGTGGCAATAAACCAACAGCTATTGTTTGCTACAATGATGAATTAGCTATAAAGCTACTAGACGTTATTAGAGAATTCCAATTAAAAATTCCTGAAGATATTTCCATAGTCGGCTTTGATAATTCGTTTATGGCAGAATTAACGGAAATAAAGCTTACAACTGTCGATCATCCTAAAAGTAAAATGGGTGAAGTTGCAGCGAAAGTGATCTTAGACATGGTAAAATCTTCGAAGGGTATACAACGAAAAGATCAAAAGACACAAGAATCTATCCAATTTGAGCCAAAATTAGTTAACAGAAGCTCAACTGGTGCGAATAAGAAATAAAATGCAAGGCTATTCGTTAATGAGTAGCCTTTTTGTTTTACTTAATTAAATAAAAGCTAGACTAAAAAAGATGCTTTAAAGCCATTGAATATAATGTCTAAACTTAAAGAACTACCAATGAATTATTATAACTATGTAAAGTATATCTGAACAACCTATTGTAAAAACACTTGATTTTGATATAATATTAGTACGTACAAATAATTTAAAGCTACATGAACTCATCGTTGAAAACGCTATCATTTGTTGTATCTAAGGTTATTGATTAGGAAATACAAGTTTATATAATCATTTATAGCACCATTTCTTTAATTTTCTTAATTTGTTTAACAAACTATGATTAGAAGTGCTATTTATGCTTCATAAAGGGGGGGATTTGTGTTGGAAGCTAAATATAAAAAAATAAAACATGCGATAAAATCTAAAATTTTAGAAGGGTTAATTAATCCGCATGAAAAAATAAGTTCCGAAAGTGAATTAATGAAAAAGTTTAGCGTGAGTCGGCACACAGTAAGACTAGCAATTGGGGAGCTAGTTAATGAAGGATGGTTATATAGAGAGCAAGGAGCAGGAACATTTTGTGCTGATAGAGCCAATATAGAAAGCAATAAAAGAACAAACAAGACTCAAAAAAATATTGCGATTGTTACAACTTTTATTTCAGAATATATATTTCCTTCTATCATTCGGGGAGCGGAATCCTACTTAAGCGAAAATGGTTACCACGTGAGTATATTTAATACACATAACGAATATGAAAAAGAGCGTCAAATATTAACCACGCTACTAACTGGAAACTATGATGGTGTAATCATTGAACCAACCAATAGCGCCTCTGCTAATCCGAATCTCAATTATTATCTGCAGTTAGAGAATATGAATAAGCCATTTGTCATGATAAACGCCGTGTATGATGAATTAGAGCCTATTAGTTTTATGCTAGATGACGTGCAAGGGGGCTTCTTGCAGACGGAGCATTTAATTCAACTAGGTCACCAAAATATTGTTTGTATGCATAAAACAGATGATTCACAAGGTCAAAAAAGATTAAAGGGTTACATTAAAGCACATCGTAAATATAATGTACCAATTGATCCTAAAAATATCGTTACCTACAATACTTTGGATGAAATGACAAAGCCAGTAGAAGAATTAGAAAAAATATTATCACGTAAAATAAATTGTCCAACAGGATTGGTTGGATATAATGATCAATTGATATTGAATGTAATGCAAATCATTCGTGATAAAGATTTAAGTGTCCCTAAGGATATATCAGTTGTGGGTTATGATGACTCTCCACTTGCTGAACTTTCAGAGGTTAAATTCACATCTGTTAAGCATCCAAAGAGTCAATTAGGGTTAGATGCCGCTAAAGCAATTGTTAAAATGGTGGAAAATCAACAACCCGGTAAAATAATCGATATTAAGTCCATAACGTATGTACCAGAGCTAAATATAAGACAATCAACTTCTAATTTTAAATCAGGATTAATAATCTCATAAAAACACAGTAGCTATAATAGCTACTGTGTTTTTATGTTTAGGAAATTATAAATAAAGTAAGTATTATTAGAAATGTTAACTCAAAGCACTAAAATATAGGCAATTTCAAAAAAACATCCTAAGACAAGTAGTCGCATAACTCCTCTATCTCTGTAGTTTCGTTTATCACCTATATTTTAAGCTTTTGTTCCGCCGATATAATCTTCTGGGAATGAATATTTCTTCTCTTATCTGCTTCAAAAAAACTGGGGCGTGCATCTGATTTCTTTTCTAAGTAAAAAATCCAAAAAATATTATAAATCCAAAAATAAGATATGAAATCTAAATAAAATTGAATTCACATGAGTAATTTAAGGTGGCATACTATAAATAAGTTCTAAGCAAGATTTAAATTATTTGTACGTGCAAGGATCAAGTTTAAGTAGAGAAAGCCTTAATTTTAGCAACGATGTGTAAGCGTTATCAAAATTGAAAAGGAGGCGGAGTTGAATCTTTCAGTGTTGAAAAGCGTTGTGGAAGTATTTTATTAAAATGCAATGGGGGTATTTAGATGAAAAAGTATGTATCTTTATTTTTATTAATAACTTTTTTAGTGGTTGGATTAGTAGCTTGTAGCAATGATGATGAAACTTCTTCAGAAGGAAATGAAGAAACAGAAGATGGAAAAGTTGTGCTCACTGGTTTGATTACAAAGCACCCACTTACAAAGGATTTAGAGGATATGGAATGGCTACAGGAAATTGAGGATAAAGCTGGTGTAGAAATTAAATGGGAAGAAGTGACCGCTGACTGGGATCAGAAAAAAGGTGCGATGCTAGCAGGTGGAGATATCCCTGATATTATCGTTGGCCCGAATGCCATCACTGATGCGGATTTTGCAAAATTTACTGGGTTATTTGAGGATTTGGCTCCATTAATCGAAGAACATGGTCCGAATGTACAAGCAATGTTTGATCAACAGCCAAAAACAAAAGCTTTAGCAACACAAGATGATGGTCAAATTTTCGGATTACCAAAATATCAACGTTTCTGGCCAGAAACTGCTACCATGCAGTTTATCAACCAAGAATGGTTGGATAATTTAGGGCTTGAAACACCAACTAATTGGGATGAATTATTTGATGTGTTAATGGCATTTAAAGAAGAAGATGCTAATGGTAATGGCGATGCGAATGACGAAATACCGATGGACTTTGCTCCAATTGGTACAGGTGGATTTGGGTTCTTCCATCCAACAGTTTTACTCGGTAGTACAGGGATGACAATTTCTGGCGGTGGTGGCCAAGGCTACTTCCTAGAAGATGGTGAAGTGAAAAACTTCTTTGTCGATGAGCGCTATAAAGAAATGGTAGTATTTATGAATCGCTTATATTCTAATGGTTTAATAAACGAAGAAGCATTTACGCAGGATTATACAAAATATCAATCTGTAGCGCGTGGTGAAGGTGAAAATGCTAAAGTCGGTTATACCTATGGTTGGGAAAGAACAGACCGATTCGGTTTAAATGTTGCGGATCAGTATGTTTCATTTGATCCAATGGCAAAGTCAGCTGATTATAGCGGAGATATTTCTTGGTCTTACGATTACGACAACCTAAACTTCGGTCTTAACTTAATTCAAATGTCTTCTCAAACAGAAAACAAAGAAGCAGCAATGAAATTTATCAATGAATTATATGATCCAGAAGTAAGTCTTCAAGTTTTGTTTGGTTCTATTGGGCCAAATATTGAAAAAGCGGATGATGGTTCCTACACTATTCTTCCTCCACAAGACGAAGAGATGGATCCAGGAACGTGGAAATGGACTTCTTCATGGGCGGATAATGGTCCAATGTTCATCTCGGATGAGTTAGAGGTGGAATTAGGCGAAGACATGAAAGCAGTTGGAGAGCAACAACAGCCATTCATTGATGCATTTGAAGGTTTAGATAAAGAAAATGATGTATTCCCTGGAATGTTTATCAAGTACTCTGATGCTGATAACAATCAAATGAGTTTGACGAATACAGACATGATGAACCTTACCTTATCTAAATTTGCTGAATGGATTACATCAGGCGGAATTGAAGACGAGTGGGATAGCTATGTGCAAGAAGTAGAAGCAATTGGTCTTCAAAATAATTTGGATATTATGCAAGGCTACTATGATGATTATAAAAGTAGTATGGAATAAAACGTGAGTATATAAAAAATAAGAGAGGTGTTAACGATGTTCGTTAATGCCTCTCTTATAATAAAGGAGAATGATTTATGGCCTTTATTTCTGGGGCGAAATCTGCTCAAGATACCAAACAATTAAAAAAACCTACCGTTGTGAGTACATTTAAAAGAGATTATCAGCTCTGGCTGATGATCTTACCAGCAATTATAACGGTTATTATATTTAATTATATCCCAATGTACGGGGTACAACTAGCTTTTAGAGAGTATGACTTTACTGCTGGTTTAACTGGTGGAGATTTTGTCGGTTTAAAATACTTCGAACAATTTATTAATAGTCATATGTTCTGGGACTTGATTCGAAATACATTACTAATCAGTATAACGACCATCGTGGTTGGTTTCCCCGCACCTATTATACTAGCATTGTTAATAAACCAAATAAGATGGAAACGCGGGAAAAAGATTTTACAAACTACCGTTTACTTACCACATTTTATTTCTATCGTAGTGTTAGTTGGTTTGTTAAATGTTTTATTATCACCAAACACCGGGTTGTTAGGATTATTGATAGAAAGAATGGGCTTTGAAGGGACTAATTTATTAGCTTCCATAAAGGCATTTGTTCCTGTTTATGTTATTTCAGATATTTGGCAGCACGTTGGGTGGAATAGTATTATCTACTTGGCAGCACTAGCAAGCGTAGATCCACAACTTTATGATGCAGCAAAAATTGATGGAGCAAATAGATGGCAAATTATTAGAAACGTAGAAATCCCAGCGATCATTCCTACTATTATCATTCTGTTAATCCTTAATATGGGGACAGTGATTAGTACTGGTTTTGAGAAGATATTCCTGATGCAAAATTCGCTTAACTTACCTATATCAGAAGTAATAGAAACGTATGTTTATAAGGTAGGTATTATCTCCAATCAGTTTAGCTATGCTGCTGCAATTGGATTATTTAATACCTTAATTAATTTCAGTTTACTTCTTATTATGAATACGATAGCGAAGCGTGTATCTAGAATTAGTCTTTGGTAACCAACTAATAAACTGTAAAAAATATTAAGGGGGAAAGAAAAATGGCATCCGTTTCCATGGAGAGAATCAAAAACAAAAAGCCAGGGGACCTACTCTTTGATGTGGTCGTCTATAGTGTCTGTATTTTTATCTTTTTTGTAGTGGCGTATCCGCTATATTTTATCGTAATCGCTTCTGTTAGTGATCCAACATTTGTAGCTACAGGGAAAGTAATCTTTTTCCCTAAAGGCTTTAGCTTCTTTGGTTATGAGCAAATCTTTCAGGATTCGCGTGTTTGGATAGGTTATAGAAATACGTTATTCTATGCCATATTCGGTACATTTATTAATCTATTATTCACACTTCCTGCAGCATATGTTTTATCGAGACAAGAGTTTCGTGCAAGAAGATTTCTCATGTTTTTCTTTGTATTTACGATGTTTTTTAATGGTGGGTTAATTCCAACTTACTTGTTAATGAAAGATCTTAGCTTAATCGATACGCCGTGGGTATTTATCTTTAATCCATTAACGGTAAATGTATTTAATTTAATTATTGCTAGAACTTTCTTTGAAAGTAATATTCCGAATGAAATGTATGAAGCTGCTACGATAGATGGTTGTACGCATTTTTCATTCTTTCAAAAAGTAGTATTGCCCTTATCAAAGGCGGTCATTTCTGTTATAGGGTTGTATTATTTGGTATGGCACTGGAATGATTTTTTCACAGGCCTAATCTATATTAGGAATTATGACCTCCAACCACTGCAAATTGTCCTAAGAGACATTTTGTTATCAAACCAAGTGTTTGCCGAAGGTGCAGGTAGCGGAGGTACTGGCGGTGGTTATGCGCAACGTTATGCTGATCAGGTGAAATACGGAATTATAATCGTTTCAACCTTGCCTATTTTAATGCTTTATCCATTTATTCAGAAGTATTTTGAAAAAGGGGTATTGATTGGTTCGGTGAAAGGATAAAATGATAGTACAGTATTTTTTCAAAAAAACAAAAATAAGATAGGTCTTTAGGGTGTGAAAGGAATAGGTAATATTTTCTACCTTAAGGATGATAAAAAAATACTCACCCATTTATTTCATTAAAAAATGGGTGAGTTTTCAGTATGTAGCGTTATGTTAATAAAAAAGAAGGAGCACTAGAAAATAAAGAACCACTGCACCTTCCATGTGAAAATTTAATTACTTATACTTTCCTCTTCTTTTTTAGCAAATGATGATAAAGCAATTTTCATTAATACATAGGCTATAATGCTGGAGCCAACTACCGGTATTAGTCCGGGTACCATGTAAAAACCTGTAAAGATACCTGCAATCAACAGGACAGAAACTATAGTATGTAAAGGTTTCCCTATTATTAAAACGGAAGAATATTTAATATATTCAAGAAATCTAAGTTGGAAATGGACGAATACTGGAAAAATATAAATAGCAATTAGAGCTAAGATTGCCAATAAGATATAGGTGACCACCATTAAAATAGAATTTAAAATGGACCCTTCTAATTGTCCAAGCACCCTGATGTTAAAGATTAAAAGGCCGCCAATGATAGTTAAAAAGTAACCGAGTAGATTAGCTTTTAGAAAATCAGTCTTAAAATAATGCCAAAAGGTTGAGAATAACTTTATATCTTTTTCTTCTATTAGATCTTTTCTTATCGTAGCAAATAAAGCGGCAGTGGCAGGAAATATTCCAAATAATCCTAAGCCAGCAATCATAAATAAAAACCAAAAAAGGTTAAGGATTATAACTTTAAATAACCACTCACCAATAACAATATATCCGGCAGTAAAGTTTCGCATAAAATTCCTCCATTGATGACTTTAACTTTCATGATATAAGCATACCTTAAACAGAGTTGTACGTAAATTTATATGAAGGAAAATGACGTAGCTTATAGAAGTATTTATTATGGAGAGAAAATATTAATAATATTGAAAAAACTAAGTGTCGATATAAGTAAAAGACTTAAAATAAGTTCAAGATAAAGAAAGGCCATATTTATTATTTTTATTTCATCATAGAAGGAGCTTGATACCTTGACAAAGGCGATTATTTTTCATAATCTTAACATACGTACAAATGATATTAAATCAGAACTTTCACATAAAATGTCCGTTCAAGTTAATTGGTGTAAATCACAAGTGAAAAACTAGAGATGTTGATGTAAGCGTTTAAAAATAGTGTTTTGCTATTCTAACAAAAGCAGGAGTAAGATCAATAAGAAATTGGAAGGCAGGTAATTTATTTGAAGCATCATACACATGCATTAACACCGCCGATGGGCTGGAATAGTTGGGATTGTTACGGTGCAACTGTAACAGAGGACGAAGTGAAAGGTAATGCTGATTACATGGCAAAAAACTTAAAAGAATATGGTTGGGAATACGTTGTCGTAGATATACAGTGGTCAGAAGCTGGTGCTGTATCAAGTGCATATCGTCCGTTTATCCCTTTAGAAATGGATGAATATTCGAGATTAATACCTGCCACAAACCGTTTTCCGTCTTCTAAGGATGGACAGGGTTTTAAACCGTTAGCTGACTACGTTCATAAGCTTGGGCTGAAATTTGGCATACATATTATGAGAGGTATTCCCAGGCAGGCAGTACATCAAAATACAGCTATTATGAATACTGAAACGACTGCAAGGGAAATTGCTAAACCAAACTCGATATGTCCATGGAATACAGATATGTATGGGTTAGATGAAAATAAAGAGGCTTCACAAAAGTATTATGATTCCCTATTCCAGTTATACGCTGAATGGGAAGTTGATTTTGTGAAAGTAGATGATATTGCAGACTCCAAGCTTTATGGTATTCATAAAGAAGAAATAAAAATGATTCGTAAAGCTATTGATAAATCTGGAAGGCCGATGGTATTAAGTTTATCTCCTGGTCCAGCGCCGCTTGAGCATGCTAGCTTATTAGAGGAAAATGCTAACATGTGGAGAATGACAGATGATTTTTGGGATATATGGCCTTTGCTTTATGATATGTTTGAGCGTTGTTATAAATGGAGTAAAAATGTTGGTCCAGGGCATTGGCCGGATGCAGACATGCTTCCATTAGGCCATATTGGAATAAGATCCGTTGACGGCGGGGCAAGTGACCGTTATACGAGATTTACAAAGGATGAACAGCTTTCCATGATGACATTGTGGTCTGTGTTTCGCTCCCCGTTAATGTTTGGTGGAGAGTTGCGAGACAATGATGAATGGACATTGTCCTTATTAACAAATGAAGAAGTACTTGAAATCCATCAAAATGGATTTGGAGCGAGACAGGTTTATAGAGAAAATGATCGAGTTGTTTGGTCCGCTTTAGGAGATGACTCAACGATATATGTTGCGTTATTCAATCTATCTGACCACGCTCAAAAAGTTACGGCTTCATTTGAGCAGCTTTGTTTTGAAGTAGAACAAGAAGTTGAAATTAGGGATTTATGGAAAAAAGAAGATTTAAAACCAATAGTGGATGAAGTTAGTGCGGTTTTAGAGCCGCATGCTTGTAAATTATTTAAACTAACAAGTGAAAAAATTGTCCACTGTCAAAATGTTGCACAATTAAATTTATAATAAATTAGAAGAGGTGGAAAAATGAGTAATAAAATTGTAGTAAACGCAGATGTAGGTCAAGGTACAATAAACAAGAATATTTATGGTCATTTTGCAGAGCATTTAGGTCGTTGTATTTATGAAGGATTTTGGGTTGGAGAAGACTCTTCCATTCCCAATACGAATGGAATTAGAAATGATGTAGTGGATGCACTTAAAAAATTAAATATTCCAGTACTACGTTGGCCAGGCGGTTGTTTTGCTGATGAATATCACTGGAAAGATGGTATTGGTCCAAAAGAAAACCGCAAGCGTATGGTAAATACGCATTGGGGTGGTGTTATTGAAAACAATCACTTTGGTACGCATGAATTTTTAATGCTGTGTGACATGTTAGATACAGAGCCGTATATAAATGGTAACGTTGGTAGCGGAACTGTTCAGGAAATGTCTGAGTGGGTTGAATATATGACATTTAACGGGGAATCTCCAATGGCTAATTTACGTAAAGAAAATGGCCAGGAAGAACCTTGGGCAGTAAAATATTTTGGTGTAGGTAATGAAAATTGGGGCTGTGGTGGAAATATGCGTCCTCAATATTACGCAGATTTGTACCGTCGTTTTCAAACATACGTGAGAAATTATGGAGACAACAAGATTTATCGTATCGCAGGTGGACCGAATGTGGATGATTATAATTGGACTGAGGTCTTAATGCGCGAAGCAGCAGAATATATGGATGGACTAAGTGTTCACTATTATGTGCATGCAGGTCCAAATGGTGGAGGTTTCTGGGATAAAGGCTCAGCACTAGATTTTTCTGAAAATGAATGGGATATGGCAATGCAGAAAACATATCACACTGAGGAACTAATTGAAAAGCACAGTACGATTATGGATAAATATGATCCAGAGAAAAGAATTGGAATGATATTTGATGAGTGGGGTGCATGGCATGACGTGGAACCAGGCACAAATCCAGGATTTTTATATCAACAAAACTCTGTTCGTGATGCATTAATCGCTGGTGTATCTTTAAATATTTTCAATAATCATAATGACCGTGTGCAAATGGCTAACATTGCTCAAACAATTAATGTAATCCAATCCATGATTTTAACAGACAAAGAAAAAATGATTCTTACGCCAACATATCATGTATTTGAAATGTATAAAGTCCACCAAGATGCAGAAAGAATTCATTTAGACATTCAATCAGAAACTTTGAAATTTGATGGTAAAGAATTCCCACAAGTAAGTGGTTCTGCTTCAAAAGCTAATGATGGCACCGTTAATATTAGCCTATGTAATGTAGACAAAGACAACTCTGCTAAGTTTACGATGGATTTAAGAGGTATGGATGTATCAGACATTTCAGGTCGTATTTTAACCGATTCTAAAATGAATGCACATAATACCTTTGAACAACCAGATAATGTTGCACCAACTAATTTCACTGGATTTACCGTAAAAGAAAATGAACTTGAATTAGAATTACCAGCAAAATCTGTAGTTGTATTAGCAGTAAAGTAAGTTAGTAGTTTAAATCAGAGTCGATAGGGGAGGTCCTGTCGACTCTTTTTTCCTTAAATGTACAAACTAGGAGGTAAATATGAATTTTAATGAAGAAATTCAATTGTTGATGAAGGAATGGGAAATGGAGAATATTGTTTTACCTGAAATATTTGTAGAAAAAAATATAATGGAACAAATTCCTGCTTATCTAACAAAAAATGATTTTAAAAATGTCGTGTTAGCAGTAGATGACAACACTTGGCAAGCTACAGGCGATAGATTAGCAACTCTTTTAACTGACGGCGGTATAGAAGTAAAAGTTGTACGGTTACATGAAACAGAGCATCAACAAGTTATTGCTGATGAAAAAACTCTGGTGCAACTACTTATCGAAACAGAGCAAAATACTGATTTAATCATTGCGGTAGGATCAGGGACAATTCATGATATCGTCCGGTTTGCTGGTTTTAAAATGAACATTCCATTTCTATCAGTTCCAACAGCAGCTTCTGTGGATGGTTTTACCTCAAAAGGCGCACCTCTCATTTTAAAAGGCGTAAAACAAACAATTCAAACGGCATCACCTATTGCTGTTTTTGCGGACTTAAAAGTATTAACAGAGGCACCGCCAGAACTTACTGCAGCTGGGTTTGGGGATATTCTGGGAAAATACACTTCCTTACTTGATTGGAAAATTTCTGATTGGGTAGCGGAGGAGCCATATAATGAAAGAGCTGCGAGTCTTACAAAACAATCGCTTGAACAATGTATGGAAAATGTTGATAAAATAGCACGCCACGATGAAGCGGGTGTGGAGGTATTAATTCGTGCTTTAATTGAATCCGGTATTGTGATGTTAGTGTTAGACTTTTCAAGACCAGCTTCAGGTGGAGAGCATCATTTATCTCACTACTGGGAAATGGATATGCTTGATAAAAATCTTAAACAACATCTCCACGGAGCAAAGGTTGGCGTAACTACTACTATCATCATCGATGTGTACAAGCAATTTGCTAATCAATGGCAATTAAATGAGTTGGATCCGAAATACAAACAAAACATAGAAAAACATTGGAGTAAAATTGTAGAAGAGATCAATAATCTCCCTAGCCCAGAAATTTTACAAGAGACATTAAGAAAGCTGGGGGGCCCTGATACCCCACAAGCTTTACGTATAACTAAAGAGCTCGTTCAAGAAAGTTTGAATAATGCACAGCACCTAAGAGATAGGTGCACAGGTTTATTGCTTATTAATCTTCATAAAAAAGATGATATTCCATATCCAATAGGAGAACTTTCTTTAAAATAAATAATAGCTTCCCTTCTTAGAATAGAAGGAGAAGCTATATTTTTTGAATTAGTTCGTTAAAACGGGCTGTTATTAAGCAATAAGGTTAATCAAATAAGTAATCATTTATAGCTATTATCATAATAATTTATTAAAGTTAATAAAAAAGATTGAAAAAAGTTATGCAGTTATATATAATATAAGAAACCGTTACTTATACGTACGATTTAATTTATTTTAAAAAACTCGTATAAGGGAGTGTTCATAATTTGGAAACGACAGCTTAGAAAAATAGTCGAGCGTTGTATGTTTGTAAGCGCATACAAGAAAGGTAGTTTTATGTTACTATACAATTGCTTGGCTTGCAACAAAAAACTTGATTAACTCATTGTTATTTGGAGAAGCTAATGCGTGTCGTTGTTACAACAAAAAAAGGAGTGGAAATTTTGGCTGACCAATTAAAAGCAAAAGTTATCGTTGACAAGGATTATCAAATCGCTAAGGTAGATGAAAGAATTTACGGTTCATTTATCGAGCATTTAGGTCGTGCTGTATATGGAGGTATATACGAGCCAGAGCATCCAGAAGCAGATGAAAATGGTTTTCGTAAAGATGTAATTGAATTAGTAAAAGAATTGCAAGTACCAATCGTTCGTTATCCGGGTGGTAACATGGTTTCTGCTTATAACTGGGAAGATGGGGTAGGACCAAAAGAAGATCGTCCGCGTCGATTAGAACTGGCATGGCGTACCATTGAAACAAACCAAGTAGGTACAAACGAATTTGCAGATTGGGCTAAAAAAGCAAATACAGAAGTTATGATGGCAGTGAACCTAGGTACAAGAGGAATAGACGCTGCAAGAAACTTATTAGAGTATACCAATCACCCTGGTGGAACTTATTGGAGTGATTTACGTAAATCCCATGGTTATGAACAACCACATAACATTAAAACATGGTGTTTAGGAAACGAAATGGATGGACCATGGCAAGTTGGGCATAAAACTGCTCACGAATATGGTCGTCTCGCACAAGAGACTGCAAAGGCAATGCGTCTAGTAGATCCAAGTATTGAATTAGTAGTTTGTGGAAGCTCAAATACTGGTATGCCAACATTTCCAGAATATGAAGCAACTTCTCTAGATCATGCTTACGAAGAAGTAGATTACATTTCCTTGCACCAGTATTATGGAAATAGAACAAACGATACAGCGAACTATTTAGCAAAAAATCTAGATATGGATCACTTTATCAAAACAGTTACTTCTACTTGTGATTATATTAAAGCTAAAAAACGCAGTAAAAAGACAATAAACTTAAGCTTCGATGAGTGGAATGTTTGGTATCATTCTAACCAACAAGATAAAGAGATTGAACCTTGGACAGTAGCACCTCCGCAATTAGAAGATCAGTATAATTTTGAAGATGCACTTTTAGTAGGTAGTATGCTCATCACATTCTTACAACATGCGGATCGTGTGAAAATGGCTTGTATGGCACAGCTTGTTAACGTTATTGCGCCAATCATGACTGAGAACAACGGTCGTTCTTGGAAACAAACTATTTTCTATCCATATATGCATACTTCTGTATTTGGTCGAGGAATAGCATTGAAACCAATCGTACATGCACCTAAATATGATAGTAAAGATTTCACAGATGTACCTTATATCGACAGTGCAGCTGTATATAACGAAGAAACAGAAGAAGTAACGATATTTATGGTTAACAAACATTTAACAGACTCTATTTCTTTATCAGTAGATTTAAGAAGTTTTGAAGGTTATGAATTAGATCAGCATATCGTTTTAGAAAATGATGATTTAAAAGCAGTTAATACTGCAGATAATCAAAAAGTAAAACCACATACAAATGGCAATGCAAAAATGGATAACGGAATGTTAGAAGCAAATGTTTCTAAAACATCATGGAATGTTATCCGTTTGAAAAAGAAATAAATTTTCACTTAGAAAGAGGATTTAACCACTGAAGGAGGGGTTGTAAATGGCAACTGCACAAGAAACGGCTAGTTCACCAAAAGGGCCGAATAAATTCATGAGGTTTCTAAACTCGAAAAAAGTTGTACCTTATGTTTTTGTATCACCGTTTATTATTTCATTTTTAGTTTTAACGTTTTATCCAGCGGTACGAGGTATTATTATGAGTTTTCAAAGCGTACTACCTGGTCAGGTTAATTTTATTGGTATGGAAAACTATGAACGTGTATTTAACCCAACATTTTATAAAGCGCTCACCAATACGACAATTTATGTGGTGCTGACCGTAACGATATTAACGATATTACCGATCATTTTAGCGGTAATATTGGATTCGAGATTTATTAAATTAAAAACTTTGTTCCGTGCATCTTTATTTATGCCGGCTTTAGCTTCTACAATCGTAGCTGGTATGATATTCCGATTGATGTTTGGGGAAACAGATTCAGCAGCAGCTAACCAAATTTTAAACTGGTTAGGGATGCAATCAGTCGATTGGCGGTATCAAGCCTGGTCTGGGATGTTCTTGATGGTTATGCTTTGTGTGTGGCGTTGGTTAGGGGTTAATATACTTTACTTCCTAGCAGCACTTCAAAACGTACCAACAGAATTATATGAAGCATCTGAAATAGATGGAGCATCGATTTTCCAAAAGTTCTGGTATGTTACTTTACCATTCTTAAAGCCAGTAACGATTTTCGTTGTAACTATCTCTATCATCAATGGTTTTCGAATGTTTGAGGAAAGCTTCGTATTCTGGGAAGCAGGTTCCCCAGGTAACATTGGTTTAACAGTTGTAGGTTATATCTATCAACAAGGTATTCAACAAAATGACATGGGCTTTGGTGCTGCAATAGGCGTAATCCTAATGTTAATTATATTTGTAGTTAGTTTTATTCAATTAATTCTAACAGGTGCATTTAAGCGAGGTGACGAATAATGAAAAAGAGAAATAAAAATAGCCCTTCTTTAAAATGGTTAGCAAATGTCTCGATGGCAATTATTTGTTTGATTGCGTTATTTCCAATCATTATTTTAATTATATCATCTTTCAGACCTTCTTCTGAATTGCTTAGAACTGGTATTAGTTTAACATTTGATACAAGTGTCATGAACATCTCTAACTATACGTATATTTTCACTCAAGCTAGTCAATATTGGCAGTGGTATATGAATAGTTTGGCAATCTCAGCTATTACAGTTGTACTGTCATTGTTCTTTTCTTCTATGGTCGGATATGCTTTAGCAGTGTATGACTTTAGAGGTAAAAACTTATTTTTCACATTCGTAGTATTTATTCTTATGGTACCATTTGAAATTTTAATGCTTCCATTATTTCAAATGATGATTAATTTCCAATTAGTAAACTCATATGCAGGGGTAATCTTGCCGATGGTTGTAGCACCAATAGCAGTTTTCTTCTTTAGACAATATGCAATTGGTTTACCTGTCCAGTTAATGGATGCAGCACGAATCGATGGTTCAACGGAATATGGTATCTTCTTTAAAATTATGTTACCGTTAATGACACCATCTCTTGGTGCGATGGCAATTTTACAAGGTTTAGGAAGCTGGAATAACTTCTTATGGCCATTAATCGTATTGCGTTCAAATGATATGTTTACTTTACCTATTGGTTTGGCTACATTATTAACACCTTATGGTAATAACTATGACGTATTAATTGCTGGTTCGATTATGACCATTATTCCAATTATTATTCTGTTTATCTTCTTCCAGCGTTATTTCGTAGCTGGTCTCACAGTCGGTGGGGTAAAAGGATAAAGGTAAATATACTGAGGTGGTAGCAAATGTTCGGACAACAATTAGTCGATTCTTTGGATCAATTTTTAAAATGGGTACTAAGAATTGCTTGGCTTAATTTTCTTTGGATTATATTTTCATTATTAGGGCTCTTTGTTGCAGGGGTTTTCCCTGCGACAGTTGCTGCTCTAAATGTCTCTAGAAAATGGAGATTGAAAGACACGGAGTTTTCTGTGTGGAAGGTGTTTAAATCAACTTATCGAAAAGAGTTTAAGACGGCTAATATTATAGGTTGGATTTTCACATTAATCGCAGGGGTACTTTATCTTAATTATCAAGTGACGATAGCCTTAGGTGATACATTACCAATTGTTGTTCCATTTGCTTTTTATTTTATCGTTTTTCTATATATGATTACAGTACTTTGGATATTCCCATTAATTACACATTATGAAACCAACATAAAGCAATATATCAAACATGCTTTCATTATTGGAATATCAAAGCTTCATTTTACATTCGGTATTGGTGTGGTTGTATTCTTAATGTTATATCTTTCTTTAGATTTACCAAGTATGTTTTTCTTTATTACATTTAGTCTGATCAGTGTTGGAACTATGCTAGTAGCATTTCCGGTGTTTAATAAAATAGATAAGCATGAAGAACAAGTTGTTGAAACAAAGTGATTTTGATTATTGTACGGACTAATTTATTAATTTGTTAAAACTTATTGAAAGTTATCAAAAATAATAGTAATTTTATAGAAAAGTTATTGACGTATTATTAATATGGTGGTAATCTATAACTAGTAACAAGCGCTAGATTAAATGAAGTTTATTTACTAAATTACTTGTACGTACTTTACGATTAATGTATTGGTTAACTGTAAATGATAGCTTCATTTAATTATTCGTACCGTTTGTAAGCGGTTACGATGTATGTACAAGTTGTGGCACTATTCATTGTTTCTAAAAATCCATAATAAAAGTCTTAATTATGTGCATACTTTTAGGGAGGTGAGGCATCCACAACGGAATGAAGGCTGGTTGCTGGCAATTAGTTTTAAAATGAAAAACAGGGGGTAAGACCAAGATGAAAAAAGGTTTATTAGCACTATTATTTGGTTTAATGGCAATGTTCCTCATCGCATGTGGTGGTGATGGTGACTCCGGTGAAGAGGCTACTGATAGCGCTTCAGCTGGTGACGATATTGAAAATGCAACAGAATTATCAATGTGGACTTTTGTGGAATTACACATGGAGTTCTTTATGGACGCTGCTGACAGGTGGAATGAAGAAAATCCAGATAACCCAATTAAATTGACTGCTGAAACATATCCATACGATCAAATGCATAATAACTTATTATTAGCACTACAATCAGGTACAGGTGCTCCGGATATTGCTGATATTGAAATTGGGCGTTTCCCGAACTTCTTAGAAGGGGAGCCACAGTTACTTCCAATGAATGAATATGTAGAACCTGAATTAGAAAACTTTGTAGAATCACGTTTCGAAATTTATTCTAAAGATGGTAACTATTACGGCATGCCAACACACGTGGGTGCATCTGTAATGTACTATAACACTGAGATTTTAGATGAAGCTGGTGTTGATCCTGATACAATTGTTACATGGGATGACTTTATTGAAGCAGGTAAGAAAGTGGTAGAAAACACTGATTCAATGATGTTTAACGTTCACACAGATGACTATTTACCAATATGGCAAATGATGACTCAACAAGAATCGGATTTCTTTAGTCCTGATGGAGAATTAACTGCTAATGCTCCTGAAAATGTAGAAACTTTACAAATGTTACATGATATGATGTTTGAGCATGGTATTGCTGAACTTTCACCAGGTGGGGCACCACATGCGGAAGAATTCTATCAATACATGAACGAAGGTGGAGCAGCAGCTGTTACAATGCCAGCATGGTATATGGGCCGCTTCACAGACTACATGACAGATCTTGAAGGTAAAGTAATTGTACGACCACTACCTGCATTTGAAGAAGGTGGAAATCGTTCAGCTGGTATGGGTGGTACTGGTACAGTTGTAACCAACCAAACTGAGGAAGAAGAACTTGCTAAAGAATTCTTAGCTTTTGCTAAACTTTCTAAAGATGCTAACATTAAACTATGGACAGTGCTTGGATTTGACCCTCCACGTCATGACGTTTGGGATGATCCAAAAGTACTTGAAGATAACAAGTTCTTCCAATTCTTTGGAGATGACATTTTCGATACACTAGATGATATTAAAGACGAGATTTATCCAGTAAACATTACTGAATATACTCCGGATGTTGCAACTGAAATGAATACGAATGTACTAAACAACGTATTCAGACAAGAAACTGCAACTCCACAAGAAGCTTTAGATCAAATGCAAGAGACTATTGAAGGTAATATGCAATAAATACCAGAAAGAGACTGCCATAAAATTAGGCAGTCTCTTTTTGTCTAGCTCATTTTAAATTATGCCTTGTACATAAAGTAAATAGTATTAGTAACCTTTAGAACGATTAGTCAATACTAGGTAATGATCTACACAATGGGTAATTCAATTGGTTAACTCACCGTATATTTAACTCAGTTGCTTAGGTCTAATCGAATAAGTTTTAAGCATTGTTTTCGATCGCATATATAGTCTAATCATGCTAAAATATAGAAGGAATTCATTACAGAAGGGTGAAGAAAATGAGAACACTTTATATAGATTGTTTTTCAGGAGTAAGTGGTGATATGACCATTGCGGCATTATTAGATTTAGGACTAAATATGAAGGATTTAGAAAAAGAACTCACCTTGTTAAAACTGGATGGAGAATATACTTTATCGGTTAAAAAACTTGTAAAGAATGGAATTACAGCTACTAAGTTTGATGTGAATTTATCAGCTGAATCTGATAAAAATAAAGACATACATACACATGACGGTCCTGATGACATTCATGTCCATAACGGACACCATCACCATCATCATGATCACCATGATCATTCACATACTCACCATCACGGGGATCATGAACATCACCATCGAACTTATCAAGATATAGTGAAGATGATAAAGACTAGCGAACTGTCAGATAAAGTAAAAGATAAGTCATTACAAATGTTTAAAGTAATTGGAGAGGCGGAAGCTAAGATCCATGGAATGACGCTTGAAGATGTACATTTTCATGAAGTAGGAGCAATAGACTCCATCATAGATATTGTTGGTGTAGCAATATTAGTGGAAAAGTTAAAGGTCGACAAAATTGTTGCTGCTAAAGTTCCGGTGGGGTCTGGACATATTCATATTGATCATGGAGTTTACCCAGTACCAGCACCTGCGACGCTTGAAGTGTTAAAAGGAGTTCCAATTAAAAATACAAATATTAAATCTGAACTTACTACACCAACTGGAGCAGCAATTATTAAAGTATTAGTAGATGAATTTAGTACTTTTCCAGAAATGAAAGTACAAGATATTGGCTACGGTGCAGGAACAAAAACTTTCCCTGAGCATCCGAATGTATTACGTCTGGTTCTTGGGGAACAATAATCAAACCATCCATGTATTAATGAAGATAAAAAAGCAATTCTATGAGGTGGTAGAGTATTTGATCAAACCACTTTAATAAGAATTGCTTTTTTTATAAAGATAAAATCTCTCAAGAGAAATACAGATCAAAAAAAGAATGATGCAAGCATAAGGACATAGACGCGTTCATATCATGGTGATTGAATACGTCTATGTTTTTATATGTCTGTAAGCTTGATCTATGAAAAAACTATAAAACAAGCTTTCAATCATACATTCTAGCGCCTTTTGATGAGTTAAAGACATGTATAACCTTTTTGTATGTTATCTGTAGGAGAATGCCTAATTTTTAAACTCTGAACGATACTTACCAGGTGTAATTCCCTCGATTTTTCGGAAAGACCGTATAAAGTTCTGGGAATTGTTATACTGTAATTCCTCAGCAATTTCCTTTACGGACTTATTAGTAGAGGTCAACCATTCTTTTGCCTTATTTAATCGATAGCGCAATAAATATTCACTAAAAGAATAATGTGTTTCTTTTTGGAAAATACTACTCAAATAATTTGGATTGTAATGAAGTTCTGCTGCAATTCTATCCAATGAAATATCCTTATCATAATTCTCATGAATAAGTTTGATCATTCTATCTGAAATTTTCTTATTCTTTGAATCGGTTCGTTCATCAACATGATCGATCAGTGGCATAATAATTTCACTATGCAGCCAATTTTTTATTTCAGTTAGCGTATTAAATTGCTGATAATCCTTTACCATTTCAGTAGAAGAAAAGCCTTCAATATTAACCCCTAACATCTCTTTTAATTCAAACAACTCATATAAAAAGCGTGATAATATAATATCTAATTGATGATGATACATATCGTGATGATCGATATATTCAAAAAGTCGATTCAATTCATATTTTGCATTATCCTTATCACTTAATTTAATTGCATCAAATAGTTTATTTTTGATAGCAGAAGGATAAGGAGGAACTTTTGAGTATTTACGATTAAGATTTTCATAATAAATAATCGAGGCTTCACCCATTTTTAAACGATATTTTAAAGCCTCTTTACTTTCTGCAAAAGCTGTTTTTGTTTCAGTTAATTCCTTGAATCGTTGACTTATTCCAATACTGACTGATAGGTGAAATAAGGATTCTACTTTCTCTTGGATCAGTTGAGCTGTTTGATTAATATGATGAGTGTAGGCCGAATCTGAATCACAAACAGTCAACACGGTTGTTACTTGAATATCATTCATCACAACAGGTGTAAAACGTTTATCTTCACCTAATAAATCTTCCATTAAATTATTAATGGCAAACAACAAAAGATCCTGATCATTCTTGTTAAATTTGTCTTTATCAACAGAATCAATTTGTAAAGAAAAAACGGTCATCCATGTCCAAGTTTGGCTATAATTAAAAGCTTTCACTTTCACAGGGATTTCATTTTCTGAAACTTTCCCTTGATAAAGTCTCATCATAAATAATTGCTTAAGTTGCGTAATTTGTTTTTGCATTCGTTTTTCAAGCTGATCATTTTGATTTAATAGGTTCTCAATGTGAGTTTCAATTAAAACAAATTCATTTTCATTATCTAGTTGATTATCCTCGTGATGGATGAGTCCTTTTAACTTCTTGATAGGTTGATAGAGGACACGACTGCCAATAAAGGCGAAAAATAGAGAGAGTACTAAAAGAATGCTACAAATGATAATAGTTAACCAGCCAATCGCGCTTGATTTCATATGCAAATCACTTAGCTTAACAAAAGAAATATATGTCCAATCATTATAATCGGATGATTGGTAGATAACTTTGTAGCTCAACCCATTTAGGTCATATTCGAACTGACCTTCATCAGCACTTCTATCGATTTTCTCATACAATGCATTTGGTATATAACCATCTTCACCAATATATGTAGTATTGCTATGTGCAATTGTTTGATTGTCACCGTCTAGTATCAGAAAGGATTCACTATCTGTATTTTGTCCCATAATTTCAGTTAATTCACAGCTTGGAATAAGTGCACTAATCATTCCTTCAGTAGTGGATGACAATAACGGTAGCCGTTTCACTAGATTAATATAGTGTGAACAGCTTTTCTTTGTCGCATTTTCAAATCCAATCTCATCTGCTTCTTCCATTACCCATGTTGACTTTTGAGGTAAAGATAAATATTGACTGTTTATCTTTTCGTAGTCTGTTTGTTCAAGATTAACTAAACCATCGTTATTAATTAACCACCGCTTGTCAAAGCTTACGAGCACTATATCTTCTATCCCGGTTTCTAAGGTTTGAAGGTGGTTTAAGTCCCTTCTAAGTTTATGAAAATCAGCGAACTGAGCCGCTTTCATATCTTGATTTAAAAATTCTTGCGTTTGTGTAGAACGAACAAAATAAGTAATCGATAGATCTACATACTTTAATACCTGCTCCACATTTGTTTGTATTTGATAAATATTTTGCTTCTTTTCATCATTAGAATAATCAACAATGGCTTTGGATGACTGCCAATAAGAAAGTGTACCAGTAATAATTACTGGTACGGTGCTTAGCACAATTAAAAAAGCAATAATTTTATAGTAATGTTTCATTGAAAAACGTTTCATAGGCATACTTCCCTCTGTATACTCCGCGTTTCACGCAGGATTAGCTAGCTACTGCTTCTTTAGTGGACTCTATTTGTTGCTGTTGTTTTTTTAATAACTGCGTAAATCCGATGTTAGCTAAAAACATGATAATGTATGCACTTATACTAAAGCTAAACGCTATGATAAGGCCAGGGTAGGTAAATGATATAAAATAAACGCCTGCTAATAGAGTTAAGGCACATATGGAAAAGTGTAAATTAGTAACACCAATCATAATCGCATATTTTATATATTGCCAAAAGGAAAGTTCAAAATGTACAAATACCGGTCCAATATACAATATTAGCATTACATATAAGAAAGCAGCTATCACGAATAATCCTAATAAAAGAGGGTATAGATTGCTTTCATTCATTAATCCAGTATATTTTAAATTTATAGACAAAATATATCCGAAGATAAAAATAACGATGCCAAAAAGATTTGAGCGGATAAAATTACTTTTGAATGCTTTGAAAAAAGTTTGAAAGATCGGTATGTCCACTTCTTTTTGCACCCATTTTCTAGTTACTGTAAACATAGCAATAGTTGCTGGCATCAAACCAAAAAAGATTAAACCCAATAATGTGAAGCTTAACCATAATATATTCAGCCATGCAAAACGAGTAACCCATAGACTTAAACGATAGAAGCCTCCCCAAACACCTGTCATTTCCATTTGTATCATCACCTTACTTTTATAGTATAGTTTATTCTGTGTGGTATATAAATAGGATACAAATAAATTCCAGTTTCGTAAATGGCGTTTTTAAAGCGCTTACATAAAAATGATCATTATGTTAGTAGATAAAACATAGATATATCAAGGAATTTTATTGTTTTTGTCACCAAAATAATCATTTCATTATGACATTTTTAATACTAAAATGTAATGATTATTTTAATAAATATTCACAAAATTTCCACATGCAAGAGTAAGCGTTTACAATAATAATGAAAAAGTGATTATATACATCCATCTACTATTTAAATAATATGAAGTTGTACCGCAAATACAAATCGGTACGAAACAAAAATCATACACTTTTGGAGGTTGGTAGTTTTGAGTAATTGGAAAAAGTTAATGGGGTTAATGCTGGTATTATTTGTACTTATCTTTGTTACTGCGTGTAATAGCGAGAGCGCTTCAGAGAATGAGGAGAATAATGCCGAAGGTTCATCAGATGATGGATCAGAAGAGAGTGATGGAGATGGAGATTCTGAACCTTTTGCCTTTTCTTTAATGGCAAACCTTCATACACCTGAGGTGCCAGATGAAAAAGTTTTAGAAGAGATTGAAGCAGCAACAAACACAGATGTTGAAATTCAATGGGTGCCGGACAATAACTATGAAGACAGATTGAATACGGCATTTGCAACAAGCTCTTTACCAGATGCAGTTTTTCTAAAGAACCAAACTACATTTATTCAATTTCGTGATGCTATCCAAGATGATCAGTTTTGGGAAATTGGTTCTTATTTAGATGAATTTGAGAATTTATCTAAATTAAAGGAAAATGTGCTTGATAATACGAGAGTGGATGGAGATTTGTATACGATTTATCAAGGACGACCTTTATCACGTCAAGGACTCATTTATCGAAAAGACTGGGCTGACAATTTAGGTTTAGAAGCTCCTACTACTACGGATGAATTCATGGAAATGGCTAGAGCCTTTACAGAAGATGATCCAGATGGAAATGGAAAAGATGATACATTTGGTTTAACGGATAGAAGTGACCTTGTATATGGTGCTTTTAAAACTGTATCCTCTTGGTTTGGTACTCCAAATGAATGGGGCGAAAAAGACGGAAAGTTATTACCAGAATTTATGTTTGATGAATATAAAGACACAATGGATTTCTTTAAAGAAATGCATGAAAAAGGATATATTAACCAAGACTTTCCGGTTACAAGTAAAGTGGACCAACAAGAATTCATTAAAAATGGAACAGCGGGTATTTATGTAGGTTCTATGGGTGACGTAATAAGTCTATATAATGACGCAGAAGCAATTAACCCGGATGTTGAATTTGATGTACACAACTATGTTGAAGGTCCGGATGGAGAATTCGGTGTTTGGGCAATTCCTGGGTACGGTAACTTAGTGATGTTTCCGAAAAGCTCTGTTGAAACAGAAGAAGATTTAAAGAAGATCCTTGGATTCTTTGATCAAATGATGACACCAGAAGTGGCTAATATGGCTTATTGGGGAATTGAAGGAGAACATTATGAAGTAATAGATGGTGCAGCAAAAACAACGGATGACCAAGCAATATTCGACCGTGAAGTGAAACCATATCAAGCAATTGAAGTTGGCGAGCCAGAAACAAATGGTCGTTATGAAGGTTTCTTCGAATATGCACCTAAAGCAAAATCAGAAAAATTATTCAAAGATAATGAAAACTATTTAATCGAAGATCCAACTGTACCACTTTATTCTGAGACTTTTGTGCAAGACGGTTCACGTCTAAAACAAATAATTGTTGATGCCACATATCAATATATTTTAGGTCAAACGGATGAAGCAGGATTCCAAGATGCGATTGATAATTGGAAATCTCAAGGTGGAGATGCAATTATCGAAGAGTACAATGCAGCTGAATGATGAGTTGGTATAGAAAATAGTAGGGATAGGGCTCTTAAGATAAGTTTTAAGAGCCCGCACTATCTCATTTGAATAACGGAGATGATCATTATGTTATGTGAGTTGCAATCAAAAAACAAACAACTCTATGATAGCGCTTAAAAAGTAGTGATAGTGGTAACTCGTAAGATAATGATTATTTACGTTACACCATATCTAACATACGATTGGCGTAACCTCATTTTGATTAAATAATCATCCAGAGAAATCTAAATATTTTAAGAAGATAAGATTTGATTACTATTTAAAGAGAAAGGATACTGCTTATGGAAACCACAACGAATGCTAAAGTGAAAACACCGCTCAGTGAAGCAAGAGAAATAAAACGAATGAAAAGAGCGGATACCTGGAAGAAAATCAAACGTAATAAATTAATTTACCTAATGATTTTACCAGGGTTAATTTATTTTCTTATTTACAAGTATTTACCAATGTATGGGTTAATCATCTCATTTCAAGATTACAAGCCGTATAAAGGAATTAGGGAAAGTGAATGGGTAGGGTTAGAGCATTTTGAGAGATTATTCGCTAGCGCTGAATTTTGGATGATTTTTAAAAACACCTTAATCTTGTTCGGGTTACAGGTATTTGTGTTTTTCCCAATTCCGATTATTATTTCTTTAATGTTAAATGAGGTTAGACACGGATTTTTCAAGCGTGGAGTGCAAACACTGATTTATATTCCGCATTTTATGTCTTGGGTAGTTATTGTCTCGATTAGTTACGTGTTACTTACGTTAGATGGTGGAATTATCAATGAAATTTTAGATTCCATAGGTTTAGGAAAGATAAACTTTTTAATGAATGATGAATGGTTTAGGCCAATGTATATCTTGCAGGTTATTTGGCGAGAAGCTGGTTGGGGAACGATTATCTTCCTAGCAGCAATTACAGCGGTAGATCCTCAGCTGTATGAAGCAGCACGAATGGATGGAGCAAATCGCTTCCGTCAAATGTGGCACATTACGATACCAGCTATTCGTAACGTTATTATCGTATTGTTAATTCTAAAAATTGGTGACGTTTTAGAGCTAGGTTTTGAACACGTTTACTTGCTACTGAATTCTTCTAATAGAAATGTAGCGGAAATTTTCGATACGTACGTTTATGTTGCAGGTCTCCAGCAGGGTCAATTTAGTTATAGTACGGCAGTTGGTTTCTTTAAAGGTGGCGTTGGGTTACTGATGGTTGTCTTTGCAAACTGGTTAGCTAAACGATTTAACGAAGAAGGAATATACTAATTATTTGATATAAAAAAGAGGTGAAAAAAGTGGCAAAAGAAAAACAAAGAATTTCCACTGGAAGTAGAGTTTTTGATTTTTTTAACTATCTCTTGTTAGGGTTACTGGGCATTATAACCATTCTGCCCTTCATTCACGTGTTAGGAAGCTCTTTTGCGACGAGTGCTGAGATTGCTAACACTAAATTTTTAATTTTTCCTACTGAATTCTCTTTAAGTGCGTATCGTTATATTTTTTCAACAGATACCATTTTTAGGGCACTGTTTGTCTCCATTGTGGTGACACTTGGAGGAACGCTTTGGAGTATGCTGTTCTCTACTTTAACTGCATACGGTCTTTCTAGAAGAGATCTTGTAGGACGCCGGGCGATTAACTTTATGATTGTATTTACCTTACTTTTTAATGGTGGGATGATTCCAACATTCTTAGTTGTACAACAAACAGGCTTATTAAATTCATTGTGGGCACTTGTTATTCCGGTGACGATTAATGCGTTTAACATGATTATTTTACGAAGCTTCTTTATGAATATACCAGCAGGATTAGAAGAGTCAGCGAAAATTGATGGAGCAAATGATTTCAGTATACTATTTCGAATTGTCATACCGATATCACTTCCTGCTATCGCAACGATTTCTTTATTCTACGCGGTAACTTATTGGAATACTTATATGCACGCCATTCTTTATCTAGCAGATGCTGATAAATGGCCTGTACAGGTACTATTAAGACAAATTGTGGTATTAGCAAGTGGTATTAACTATGACGGAGCGTCATATACAGATGTTCCACCACCAGAGGTAACCGTTAAAATGGCAACAATTGTGGTGGCTACGGTTCCTGTATTACTTGTATATCCATTCTTACAGAAGTACTTCGCTAAAGGTGCATTACTTGGTTCTGTAAAAGGTTAAGCAAGAGAGAGGACGGATGGATGCATGGAAAAAGATACAGCTATTTTAAAGGACTTAGATCAACTGTTTAGCGGTTTAACAGAGTGGATGCGTCGTCAATATGATCCAACGTCTGGAGGTTATTTCTATGCTGCAAGTTCAAAATCGAGTGGACTTTTCCAGCCCGATATTGAATCAACAGCACAGGCACTGAATATTTTAATCAGAAACGATTGCCTTTTAAATATTCCAAAGGATATTAAGAATAAGATGATCTCCTTTTTTCAGCATAAACAAGATCCCAAAACTGGTTACTTTTTTGATGAACATCCTGCAATGCGAAAAGATGAAGTAATGGTGCACCGGGCTTTGGGTTATTCTATAAATTCACTACGTAGACTTGGAAGTGTGCCACTCTACGAGCAACCTGTGGCAAAAAATGAAGCACCAAGCTACACAGAGTCAATCACGGCATACCGGAAAAAATGGGAAAGTATTGATTTAAGGAATAGTTGGAGAGGCTGTGATTTACTAGCCTCTTCCACTGTTTATATTGGACAAATGGATGAGAAGAAAAGAAATGCGTGCGTTGATGCGATGGCTCATTTTTTAGAAGAAATCCAAGACCCACAAACTGGATTATGGGGGGAGGGTTCTCTGTACGTAAAAATATCTGGAACGTTTAAACTTCACACCTTTTACAAGCGGTTTGACTTACCTATGCCAAATCAAGAAAAGATTTATCAAAGTATTATGACTTGCCTGCGGACTGAAAAGGCAGTTGATATGTGTTATATCAGAAACCCAATCGATCTACTAGCCTATTTAGAAGTAAACATGACTAATGAGGAGTTAAATGAAATTGCAGAAATTACTATTAAAAATATGAAAAAGCTTAAACGGAGTGATGGGGCTTTTTCAAGAGAGCTTAAACACTCCCCGAAAGCACCGAACGTCGCACAAATTAAAGCGAATGAATATTATCCAAATATGCCAGAAGCAGTGCCATTAAGCTTAGGGAAAGTAGAAGGGGATATGAACGCTACAACGCAAGCCACCTTAATAAGGCTGCAATTATATAAATTTTATAAGAAGGATGTTTTCCCTGTTATTGATTGCGATTCTCTTTACCAGACCAGTTAACTCTATAGAAAGAAGTGTACATCTTGCGTCTGACTTTAAAACTAGATAAAAAGAAACAATTATCCTCGCATGCTATTAATATATTAATCAACCATGCCATTTTTCAATTCGGTGGAGCGCTATCGATCATTTTTGTGAATTTGTATTTGTGGCGGTTGACCAATAGTTTATGGGTTAATGGCCTTTATAATTTAATTGCTATTTTAGCGCAAGCCTTTACTACTTTTTTTATTGGAAAAGTCTCAAAGAAAAAAGGTAGAACGTTGATCTATCGATATGGAATTTTCATGACTGCTCTTTTTTACTTGCTCATCATTATCGTGCAGGAAAATATAGTTACCTTTTTTTATTTATTTGCTTTATTACGAGGTGTCGCACAAGGCTTATATTGGGTGGCGTATTTTACCATTGTGCATGAAGTGTCTTCTGATGAAAACAGGCACAGATACTTAGGCTGGAATCAAATTGTAATGGGTTCCTCTAATCTAGTAGCACCGGCCCTTGCGGGGTTCATCATTGGCCAATTTGTAGGGTTAACGGGCTATATGATTGTCTTTTTAGTAGCCTTTATCATGTTTTTTGTGGCAACAGTGGGTAGTTTCAGAATGAAAAAAGAATCGATAAGACATAGAAACTATTACATGAAGTATTTAGGCCAGATTTTAAAGAAGCATCCTGATTTCAAAAAAGCATTGATTGGATGGTTTGTAATTGGTTTTCCTCAAGGCATTCTCATGTACATTCCAGCTATATTGATATATAGCATTTTTGAAAGTGAAGATGTAGTTGGTTATTTGAATGCATTTTTCCTATCGATTTCTATTTTATCTAGCTATATTATTTCTAGATTTGCAGATATATCTCATACCAAGTTATATATGTGGATTGCAGGTTGTGGCCTCGTTATAGCAGCTTCATTCTTGACGATTGAAATTGCAATTTGGAGCGTGATTGTATTTATGTGCGTTCAAAACATTTTTAAGCCGCTTCAGGCAAATGGTTATGCAGCTTATTATTTTGAATGGATTAATAGACTTCCGCTTCAGTCTGAGTTTCGTGTGGAGTCAGTCGTCTTACGGGAAACAATCATTAATATTGGTAGAGGACTAGGCATTATATTATTTATGATTTTTTCAAATGGAATTGATTCCTCCACAGCCAGCTATGTCATATTAGGCGCAATGGGAATTCAATTGGCACTACCGTTTTTGATAAAAAGTCAAGAAGGAGGAAAATAAATGGGTAACATAAATGAGTGGGAACAAGCGGAAGAAGGAGTAAAAAGAAAGATTCATTCACCGGGAGAAAAGGTCATGATGATGGAAGTGGTATTTGAAAAAGGTGCAAAAGGATCCAAACACGCACATCCTCATGAACAATTAACCTATTGCTTAAAAGGAAAACTAAGGTTTGAAATTGCTGGTGAAGAAGTAGTACTGGCTGAAGGTGAATCTGTACATATTCCGTCTAATAAAGAACACGGCGTAACAGCACTTGAGGAAAGTAAATTACTAGATGTTTTCACACCTCTGCGAGAGGATTTATTAAGCTAGGAGGCAACAGAATGGTATTTCATAATATTACAAGCTACGGTGCAAAATCAGATATAGCTATAGACAGTACAGATGCTATTCAAACCGCAATAGACGCCTGTGAAAATGAGGGTGGTGGAACGGTTTTTGTTCCGTCTGGTAGGTTTCTTACAGGACCAATCGCGTTAAAAAGTAATCTAACGTTACACCTGGAAAAAGGCGCGATCCTTTTATTTACAGATGATTTTGAAAAGTATCCAGTGGTGAAAACGCGCTGGTCCGGTTATGTATGTCATGCTTTTATGCCACTTATTTTTGCTGACCATGTGGAAAACACTTCTATTACAGGAGAAGGGGTGATCGACGGTCAAGGGATGAGCTGGTGGAAAATTAATCGTGCTTTAAGGGAAGGAAAATCCTACTCCTCAAATAAAACGGAAGTAATTAGAGAAGCTAACAGAAATTTCACAGAACCCGCCGATACGAATCTAGTAGAATGGCCATCTCAATTCTTACGACCTCCTCTTGTGCAATTCTATCATGCAAAACACGTGACAATCTCAGGAGTTACGGTCAAAAACTCTCCATTTTGGAATACACATTTGGTTTTCTGCCAAGACGTATCCATTCACAACGTTACATTTTTAAATCCTTCCAATACGCCGAATGGAGACGGACTCGACATCGATTCCTGTGAGAATGTAAGAATCTCTGATTGCCACTTTGACGTAGGCGACGATTGTGTTGTTTTAAAATCAGGAATTAATGAGGATGGGCGCAGATACAACGTACCGACAAAAAATATCGTGGTTACCAATTGTACGATGCAGCATGGCCATGGTGGTGTAGTGCTTGGAAGCGAGAGTTCTGGTGGGATTGAAAACATTACCGTTTCTAATTGTGTGTTTGATGGGACGGACCGAGGAATTCGGATCAAAACGAATCGAGAACGCGGCAGCTATATTCGTAATCTGTTAGTGTCTAATATTTATATGGAAAATGTGCTATGCCCGTTAGCAATTAATTCCTTTTATCGTCATGGGGTAAGTAAGAGTAATCCAGAGTTGTTGGATGCGAAAGCCATTCCTGTAACAGAAAAGACTCCGGTGGTAGAAAATATTTATCTTACTCAAGTGATTGCAAAAAATTGTCGGGCAGCTGCTGGGTTTATTTATGGTTTACCTGAGATGCCTATTAAAGAAGTTCGTATTAGCCACAGTAGCTTCGAAATGAACGGGGCAAAAGTTGATGGCGGGGAACCAGATATGGTTAGAGAAGAAATATATATGGAAGGCGAAGGGATATTTGCTAAATATGTAGAGGACCTCAGACTTCATGACGTTCAAATCCAAACGCGAATAGGCCCTGCCCTTATTTTAAAAGAAAGTAAGGATATCGCACTTGAGCAATTCGAGCTTAAAAACAAGCAAAAAGATGCGCATGTAGTTGATGCGGAAGCGGTAAAAAGTCTCTATATCGAAGGGAGACAATATGAAACCGAAAAAAATTCCTATCTTAAAGAAGGTGAGCGTGCATGAAAACTTTTAAAAACCCTATTCTCCCCGGCTTTTATCCAGACCCATCTATTTGTAGGGTGGGGGAGGATTATTATTTAGTAACATCCAGTTTTGAGTATTTCCCTGGAGTACCAATCTTTCATAGTAAGGATCTTGTCAATTGGAGACAGATTGGTCATGTATTAGACCGACCAGAGCAACTCAATCTTGATCAAACACCAAATTCCAGAGGGATATATGCACCAACTATTCGTTACCATGACGGAATTTTTTACATGATTACAACCTTTGTAGTTAGTCAGACAGGAGCAAGACGGAATTTTTATGTTACAGCAACAGATCCAAGTGGCCCTTGGTCTGATCCAAATTGGTTGGAGGATGCTCCAGGAATTGATCCATCCCTTCTTTTTGATGATGATGGAAAGGTTTATTATACCGGAAATAGAAAACCGCCAGAAGGACCGAAGTATAAAAAACATAATGAAATATGGTTACAGGAATTAGATTTAAAGAAGAAGCAACTAGTTGGTGATAAGTATAGTCTGTGGGATGGTGCACTTAAGAATGCGCATGCACAAGAAGCGCCGCATCTTTACAAAATAAATGGCTGGTATTACTTAATTATTGCAGAAGGTGGAACAGGGCATACGCATGCCGTTACGATTGCTAGAAGTAAAAAGGTGACAGGACCTTATGAAATGACGGAAACCAATCCAATCTTAACGCATCGTCATCTTGGGAATGATCATCCGATTGTTAATGTCGGTCATGCAGATATTGTGGAAACATCGGCTGGTGATTGGTGGATGGTTTGCTTAGCATCAAGACCTTACGGAGGATACTACAGAAATTTAGGAAGAGAGTCCTTCCTTGTACCATTTACTTGGGAAGATGGTTGGCCGGTTGTGAACCCTGGTAAAGGGATGATCGAAGAAGAAATGGCATTTCCTAATTTAAAAGAACATAAATGGCCAGAAAAGTCCTATATGGATCCTTTTGAATCGAAAAAGTTAGACGATCAATGGAATTTTTTACGCACTCCTCGAGGTGACTTTTGGTCATTGTCAGAAAGACCGGGTTACTTACGTTTAAAGCTAAAAAAAGAGAGTATTTTAGAAGAGGAAAACCCTTCTTTTGTGGCAAGAAGACAGCAGCATAAAAGCTTTATTGCGGTAACAAAAATGGAGTTTAAGGCCCAAACAAATAATGAATCAGCTGGGTTAGTTCTTCTGCAGAATCATAATTATCAATTTAGAATGGAATACAGAAAAAATGACGCAGGTAATTTCCTATGTCTTGTAAGCCGGGAAGATGGGAAGGACGAAACCAAAGGGAAAGTGGCAACTGATGTAGATACATTGTATCTAAAGGTAGAAGCAATTGGGCAATCCTATACGTTTTCTTATGCTACCACCTATAACAAGTGGGAAATATTAGCCGAGAATATCGACGGGACCATTTTAAGTACAGATGTAGCTGGAGGGTTTATTGGTGCTTATCTAGGATTATATGCTTCTGCTAACGGAGAAAAAAGCAAGAATTATGCAGATTTTGATTGGTTTGAATATCACGGAATTAACGAGTGATGGAGGGGAAATAGATGACCTATAACGGAAAATCAGCACTAGATTGGGCGATCAGTGCATGTGAAACACTGATGGATCAATATGAACCAGTAAAATTACCACCAAAAGACAGATGGCACTATCATCAAGGGGTATTTTTATGCGGCATGCTAGATGTTTGGAAGCAAACGAACGAAAAAAAGTATTTTGATTATTTTAAAGAATACGTTGATAAGCTTGTGGATGAAGAAGGAAATTTTTACTTTGCGAGAAGTGAGCTAGATGCGATTCAACCCGGATTATTATTGCTTCCGTTGTATGAAGAGACAAAGGAAGATAAGTACCAAATAGCTGCAGCAAAGTTGCGAAATTTACTTCGCACCCTTAATAAGACAAAAGAAGGCGGCTATTGGCATAAGGATAAATATCCTTATCAAATGTGGTTAGATGGATTATACATGGCAGGTCCATTTACCATCCGGTATGGACAATTATTTGATGAGCCTGAATTAACAGAGCTAGTGTTGGAGCAAGAAAAATTGATGCGTGAGCATACAAGAAAAGAAAATGGTTTATATTATCATGGCTACGATGAAAGCAAAAATGCACCATGGGCAACCGAAAAGGGCCATGCTCCAGAAGTTTGGGGAAGAGCTCTAGGCTGGTACAGCATGGTAACAACTAACTTCATCGAGATGTTGGTTGAAAATCATCCGAAAAGAGAGGAATTAAAGGGTGTAGTAGTAGAGTTAATGGAAGCTCTTATTAGGTATCAAGATGAAGAAACTGGTCTATGGTACCAGGTAGTCGATAAAGGTGATCAAGCAGATAACTGGTTAGAAGCTTCCTGTTCTTGTCTTTTTACGTATTCAATCGCAAAGGCTGTTAATATGGGCTACCTCGATTCTAGTTATTTGAAATATGCAGAAAAAGCTTATCAAGGACTTATCAATCATAAGGTAAAAACAACCAATGAAAATAAAGTGGAATTACATGATATTTGTATTGGAACCTCAATTGGAACCTACGATTATTATGTGAACCGAGAGACAAGTGAGAATGACCTGCACGGAGTAGGAGCTTTTATTTTAGCAAGTGTACAGATGCATCTGGCGAGTGAGGCGAAATAAATTGAAGGAAATGCAGCTCTTTTTAACAGGCGATTCAACGATGTCAGATTATGAATCGGAAGTCTATCCAAGAATGGGATGGGGTCAAGTTCTTTCTAATTATGTGGATGCTTCTATATTAGTTAGAAATCATGCCACCTCAGGGAGAAGCACCAAGTCATTTACCGATGAAAATCGTTGGGAGCATGCTGAAGAACAATTTACCCCAGGAGATATTGTTGTGATTCAATTTGGACACAATGACCAAAAAGAAGATGTTGAAAGGCACACAGATGCCTTTTCAAGCTATCAAGACAACTTACGCTTTTTTATTGACCGAGCACGTAGTAAAGATGTAGAACCAATTCTATTAACATCGGTTGCCCGCAGGCACTTTGATAAAAAAGGGCTACTTGAAGAAACACATGGTGATTATCCGAGTGCTGTAAGACAAGTAGCAGTCGAAGAAGGGGTTCCTTTTGTCGATATGGAAAGACTGACAATGGCTTATTTGCAGGAGCTTGGTGATGAGAAATCGAAAGAATTATTTATGTGGGTGAAACCAGCTGAGTTCGGCGCCTACCCTGAAGGAGAACAAGATAATACGCACTTTCGTGAAGAAGGTGCTAAAAAAATAGCTGAAATATTTGTATCAGAATTGAAACGGTTAAAACATCCATTAGCAGAAAGAATAATTGACTGAATTGAGGTGACAATGTGAAAAAAGTAAGAGTGTTAACAGCGTTAGAAGAACAAAAAATAGTGGCTGTCATTCGAGCTGATGATGTAGACCAAGCTGTAAAAATATCCGAGGCTTGTATCAACGGTGGGATAAACATCATCGAGCTAACCTACTCGATTCCGTGCGTTGAAGCTGCAGTAGAAAAATTGTTGAACTTATACAAAGGAAATGACGAAGTGGTTATAGGGGTAGGGACGGTTCTAGATCCATACACCGCAAGAGAAGCTATCTTTGCCGGCGCGAATTTTATCGTTGGACCATCCTTTGACCTGACAACAGCCTCGTTATGTAACTTATATCAAGTACCTTATATGCCGGGATGCTTAACAGTGACGGAAATAAAGGAAGCGATGGAAGCTGGAGCTGATGTTGTAAAAATATTCCCTGGAAGTAATGTTGATCCGAGCTTTATAAAAGCTGTAAAAGCTCCGATCCCACAGGCTAATATGATGCCAACAGGTGGAGTGAACATCGATAATATTGATGCTTGGATCAAGCAAGGTGCAGTAGCGGTTGGTGTTGGTGGAAACTTAGTAGCCCCAGCAAAAACAGGGGACTTTAAACAGATTACTAAGCTAGCATCTGAATATGTTGCAAAAGTAAAAGAGGCATCGTCATGAAGGTGATTACATTTGGAGAGCCACTACTAAGATTTACGACGGAGGCAGAAAAACGACTGCATCAAGTAGATCAACTTGCCTTTTATTTTGGTGGAGCGGAAGCAAATCTAGCTGTTTCTCTAGCAAACTTCGGACATGAGGTCGAATTTGTTAGTGCAATTCCGCCTAATAGTTTAGGAAGTGCCTGCAGGAAATATTTAAAGGCTAATAGTGTAAAAACAAATTTTTTAAGAGAACAAGGATCGAGACTCGGAACCTATTATGTAGAAGCGGGAATTGGAAATCGTCAAGCAAATGTTACCTATGATCGAGCATATTCGAGCTTTCATTTAGTAGATGAGTCTATATTTGATTGGGATCAAATCTTTTTAGATGTAGATCATTTTCACACAACAGGGATAACACTAGCTTTATCCGATAAACTTCGTGAAATTACGTTAGTAGCTATGCAAAAAGCGAAGGAAAAAGGTATTTCAGTGAGCTTTGATTTTAATTATCGCGCAAAGCTATGGTCGCAGAGTGAAGCAAGGGATGCGATACAAAAGGTCTTACCCTATGTAGATGTTGCCTTTTGTAATCAGTTAGATGCCATTCATTTCTTAGATATAGAAGAATCGAAAAGTGAAAAGCATGAAGATAAGCTAAAAGAATACTACCAAAACATCGTAGAGAAATACCCAAATATCAGTGCTCTTTCTTCAACGAAACGAGCGGTTCACTCATCAAATAAGCATGAGTTAGAGGGGTATTTTTATGATAAACAGCAATTAGTAAAAAGTAAGAGTTATGTTATTGATCCAGTAGTAGATCGAATTGGTGGGGGGGATGCCTATGCCGCAGCCATTTTACACGGATGGTTGAATCAATGGCCTTTAACAGACACCGTAGATTTTGCGACTGCAAGTTCCGTGTTAAAGCACACGATAAAAGGCGATAGTAATGCTTTTACAGAACTTGAGGTAAAAAGCTATCTTTCCTTGTTAGATCAAGAGATTAGTAGATAAACAAAAATGGAGGAGGATGCAAGATGGAAGTACGTTATGCGAATCACCCAGAGGAAATTAAAAGGTACAATACAACAGAATTGCGCGAGAAATTTTTAGTGGAGAAGCTATTTGAAGCTGGGAAGGTCAACTTAACTTATACCCACGTAGATCGTATGATTTTTGGAGGTGTTACACCAGCTTCAACGGAACTCACGATCACGTTAGATAAACAGTTAGGAGTAACTTACTTTCTTGAACGAAGAGAGTTAGGCATCATCAATATTGGAAATGATGGCTACGTCATATTGGACGGAAAGAAATATGATATGAAACGTCACGATGGATTGTATGTAAGCAGAGGAACGAAAGAAGTTTTATTTGGATCAAATGATGCAAGTAATCCTGCTAAATTTTACATTAATTCAGCACCTGCACACCATACCTATCCAACCGTGAAGATTGATATTAAAGATATTAAGCCGCTTGAATTAGGAAAACCGGGAACATTAAACGAACGAAAAATTCATCAATATATTCATCCAAATATGTGTGAAAGCTGTCAATTGCAAATGGGTCTAACGATGCTGATGCCAGGTAGTGTATGGAATACCATGCCAGCTCATACTCATGATCGTAGAAGTGAAGTATATTTATACTTTGATATGGAAGAAAGTACAAGAGCTTTTCATTTTATGGGGGAACCAGATGAAACAAGACATCTTGTACTAAAAAATGAGCAAGCAGTTATATCTCCAAGCTGGTCAATCCATAGTGGTACAGCAACAAGTAACTATACCTTTATTTGGGGTATGTGTGGTGAGAATATAACGTACACAGACATGGATCACGTCAAAATGGATCAATTACGCTAAAGGAGGATGACGGAATGAACGAAAAAGCAGTAGATTTTTCACTAGACTTTTTTTCACTAAAAGGAAAAACAGCAATCGTAACTGGAGCAAATACAGGGCTTGGGCAGGCATATGCTGTCGCATTAGCAAAAGTTGGTGCAAATGTTTTTGCGGTTTCTCGTGAAATTGATTGGACCGACACCAAAGCGTTAATCGATCATGACGGTGGGAATGCAACTTATTATGAAGCGGACCTTTCAGACAGGTCAAGCATCCAGGGTATTGTAGATACATGTGTGGAAACCTATGGTTCTGTAGATATTTTAGTGAACAATGCAGGATTAATTAAACGAAATCCTCTCTTAGAATTTAAAGTAGAAGACTGGGACTCAGTGATGGCGGTTAACTTAGATGCTGTTTACTTGTTGAGCCAAGCTTGCGCCAAGGTGATGGTAGAGCAAGGATCTGGCAAAATTATAAATATTGCATCGATGCTTTCCTTCCAAGGTGGAAAATTCATTCCCCCATATACCGCAAGTAAGCATGCTGTAGCGGGATTAACCAAGTCCTTTGCTAATGAACTTGCCCATCATGGTATTCAGGTGAATGCTATCGCACCAGGTTACATTGCGACAAATAATACCGCACCAATTCGTGCAGATGAAAAGAGAAATGCAGAAATCTTGGCCCGTATTCCTGCTGGTTACTGGGCAGATCCTAGTGACTTGATGGGAACGGTAGTCTTTTTATCTAGTCGCGCATCTGACTATATGAACGGACACGTTCTAGCTGTCGATGGTGGCTGGTTAGCAAGGTAAGAGGGAGAGAGGAGACTAGCGAGCAGCTAGTCTTTTCTGTTTTTAAAAAAAGTCTGGCGGGAAAAAGTTGATTAGTGGCGGAATTACTTGTTAGGGTGGCGGAATTACGAATACTTACGGCGGAATAACTTACAGCCACGGCGGAATTCTCCAATTAATTCAAGAAAATAAAGTATAGGAGGTCAAAAATGAAGCTGAACCTCGGAATTAGAGGACACGATATCAACAAGAATGATCCGAATGATATAGCGGAAGATATTAGACAGCATAATCTAGGCTGCATGCAACTAGCGTTAAAGAAATCATTTCCTGATTTAAATATAAACACGGGCACATTTAGTCCAGGATTCGCACGTCATATAGCAAAGACATTTCACAATAAAGATATCGATATTACAGTATTAGGCTGCTATATTAATATGATTCATCCGAACACGGAAGAGAGAGAAAAGTTGCTAGAATATTTTAAAGCCCACATTCGTTATGCATACCTTTTTGGTTGTCCACTGGTTGGCTCGGAGACTGGTAATATCAATGAAAAGATGGGTTATACAGAAGATAATTTTACAGAGGAAGCCTTCCGAAAAGTAGTGAAAAGCGTAAAAGAATTGGTGAAGGAAGCGGAAAAATGGGGCGTGGTTGTTGCGATAGAAGGTGGTATTAATCACCCTATTCATACGCCTGAAAAATTAAAACGCCTCATTAAGGAAGTCGATTCGAGTCATTTACAAGTGATTTTTGACCCTGCTAATTTTATGACATTAGAAAATTATAAAAATCAAGAAGATGTATTTAAAAGAGCATTCCGATTATTCGGTGACCAAATCGTAATTGTACATGCAAAGGATTTTGTTATAGAGGATAATTGGATCAAAATGGTTCCGGTTGGAAAAGGGTTGCTGAGGTATGACTTATTATTTAAATGGATAAAGGAAGTGAAACCTGGAATCGAAGTTTTACTTGAGAATACAAAAGAACCATATATTAAAGAGAGTATCGACTATTTACATCAGGAATACGAAAAGGTGTAAGGAAGTGCAACGCAAATACGCATGTGATAAAATGATGGCACAAAAGCGTGAGAATTTGATAATGAGGTGAAGACGTTGCTTCCTCCCGATTATGAACATGTAGATAGTGAAATGTTGAAGGTAGAAGTTAATTTAGATGATACACCTGGTGAATGGCTGGGATATGTAATGGACAAATTATTTGAAGCCGGAGCCAATGATGTTTATTATACGCCGATTTATATGAAGAAAAATCGACCTGCTGTACTTTTGCAGTTATTGTGTAGTGAAGATAAATTAGATGACATGAAAGAAATATTATTGTCAGAGACAACCACGCTAGGCTTTCGTTATTATCCGTTACATGTGTTTCGCATGGAACGTAGTACAAGAGTCATTGATACAAAATGGGGACCAGTAACCTTAAAAGAAGGATGGCAAGATGGTAAAGTCATCAAAGCCTCTCCTGAATATGAGGATTGCAGAAAATTAGCTGAGAAAAATCAGATAGCCTTGAAGGATATCTATCAAGCAGTGTGGGAAGTAGTGGAAAAAGAGAAACAATAATGATAGAAAAGCTTGTGTCTAATTTAAAATGTACCCTATAGAGTAGACACTTTAAAAAAAGTCTACCTATAGGGTGCTTTTGTGTATAATTAAGAAAAAATAGTAAATGGGGAAAGAAA
>NZ_QPJJ01000001.1 GCF_003337485.1 Saliterribacillus persicus | reverse complement strand
TAAAATAGCTGAACCAATAAAAAAATCGCACCTTCCAATTATTTGGAATGGTGCGATTTTTCATTTTTTATACTGAGTTTTGTCCCAGCCTCTTTTCTCTATATAAGTTTACTAGTGCATTTTTAACTCAGAAACATATACAAGTAAGAAAGATGGGGTGTAGAGGTTGTTAAATAAATCTAATAAATTTTACATTAAGCTTGTGACCTTTATGCTCATATTAGGGATTGTACCAGTTATTTTTTTAGGGGTGTTTTCTTATTTAATATCGTCTAATAGTTTAGAAAGTAGTAATGCTAAAGAAAAAGAACAAATTATTTATCAAATTCAATTATCGGTAGAACAAGGAATAAAAACAGTTGATCATTCCTTAACGAATTTTGTTATGACACCATTGGTGAATCGTTTACTAGATGAACCGATGAGGCCGAATCAATTTCCTCTTTATCGACAAACAAAGAAAGAATTAAATTATATTCAGCGATTTGAAACAGGTGTAGAAGACATATATTTTGTGAATTTAACGCATCAATGGATGATTAGAAATGATGGACTTAAAAGAATATCTGAGGCCGAAAAAGAAAAATTAATAGAAGAATATCAAGCTATATATCGTTCGAGTTGGAAAATAGAAGACTCTAATTTCTTTTTTAAAAATGAAGATAATCACTCAACTTGTAAATATTATCTGAATTTAGTGAAACATTTGCCTTTAGCTGGGATAAGTGAGCAAGGTATGGCGATTGCAAGTATTCCTTTATGTAACCTAAATAATCATTTAGGGGAAAAGATAGATGGAGAAAGAACGATTATTGCAAATAAAGAATATCAAGTTATCGCAGATAGCGAAGAAGATCAAATAGGAAAAAATATCGAAAAAAATAAGTTTATTGAAGAATTGAAGGAAAGACATCAACAGAAAGGTCAATTTGAAATCGATATAGATGAGGAAGTTTATCATGTAACCTACAGAAAATCTAATTATAATGGCTGGAATTATATAAATATTGTAAAATTAAATGTTTTAAATGCCCCTTCACATGCGATTGGTTGGCTTACCTTAGGAATTTCTAGCATTATTGTATTTGGACTAGTATTAATTTCCATTATAGGATCAAAAAGGTTATACCAACCCATTTCTCAATTATCAAAAACTTTAACTCAAGCTTTAAAAACAGAAAAAATCTCAGGAGCATCCAATGATGAATTTCTGATCATGCAAAGTCAGATCAATAGAATGGTTGAGCAAAATGAATCGCTTGAAAACAAACTATCTGTTCAAAAAGATCATTTGAATCAATTTTTAACAACGAAACTAATGCAAGGTAAGATCGCAGAAAAAGATATTGCGTATGTTGTAAATGGAGATGAAGAAGAGGCAATAAATTATACAGTATTATCAATTCAAATTGATTCGGTTGATAATACCAAATTTATACATGGCGATGACGATGTCTTATTATTTGCTATAAATACGATGATAGAAGAAATTATATCAGAAGACATTCGATTTGCGCCGATCGTATTAGAAGATAAGCAAGTGACTCTATTAAAACGAAAGGAAGCTGACCAAGAAACGTGGAAAAAACATGTATTAATATTAACGGAAATGCTTCAAACTACCATTAGACAAGTGTTAGGCATTCCAGTAAGTTTTGGAATTAGTAATTCATTTTTGGATTTAAGAAAAGCACATCAAGCCTTTGTTGAAAGTGAACAAGCACTCAAACATTCACTAAACTTCGGAGAAGAATCGATTATATTCTTCTCTAACATTGAAAGTAAATATACTTTTTATACGACTTACCCAAAACAAATAGAAAATGAACTTTTTGAAGCAATAAAGTTAGGTGATAAAGAGAATGTAGATAAAAAAACGGAAGAAATTATAGACGCTCTATTTAATGAGGATTTAAATTATATTCAGTATGAAATATCCATGATGCGTTTTTTAAATAACTTAATGGAGTTAATTGAAATGCTTGCTATAGACGTATTACAAATTAATGATCGATATTCCTTATTTAGTCAACTAGCTAAGTTTAAAACCAAAACAGATATTATTAGCTGGTTTCGAACGAATATTATTTATCCGGTTTTAGAAAAATTAAATGAAAGATCAAATGAACATTATTATAATTTATCTGATGAGATGGTTCATATCGTACAAAAGGAATATGATAAAGATATTTCATTAGAATTAATTGCAGAACGTTTATTTTATAATGCCAGTTATCTAAGTAGTGTCTTTAGAAGAGAAAAGAATGTATCTTTTAGTGAATATCTTAGTCAATATAGGTTAAAAAAAGCGAAAGAACTTCTTGTTCACTCCGACATATCAGTAAAAGATATTGCTCAAAAATTAAGATATAACAATTCACAAAACTTTATCCGGTCTTTTAGAAAGCAAGAAGGTACAACGCCGGGCAAATTCAGAAGTGAACATCGCATAAATTAAAAGAGAGCTAGCATTTACTAGCTCTCTTGATTTTGAATTCTTCTATTAGTTTATTGCTCCATTTCGATTGTTTCTGTTGGTGCATTGTCATTCGCACTCGCATAGCCCATCACGCTGAAGCTTGTAATTAATAGAAGAAATAAAACAACTAATAATTTACGCATGTGTTATTCCTCCCATTTGTATTTCCGAATTTTATTGTATATCATAAAAGTGAAAAAGACTAGATAAAAAATGTGGAAATTTTAAGTAATTTATGTTGGAGGAAAAACCATGACGATACAGCTTGAGGAAGCGGAAATTATTAGCGTAGAAAAGGTGGGCGAGGGTGCTCGTGTTTGTATCGATTTTATCGATGAATTAGATCCACTAGAAGGTTTGCTAGTAGGTAATACTGGCTATGGTTATATGCTCGTTTTATCGGAGAATCGATCAACAGAAACCTATCCAGCTCGAGTGTTTCGTGTAAATAGTGGAGCACTACATCATTATGTTTCTATAGATGGAGAAAAAACCACGTACCTTGGGGAAGTGAAACCGGGCATGAAGCTATCCCTTTTTCATCAGAATCAAACATCAAGACAAGTAACGGTAGGTAGAGTCAAAATGGAGAAGCGGCCCTTTTTACGAGTGGTTAGCAGGGTTGGTAACATTGAAATATCAAGTACCATACAAGAAGCGGATAGTGTCCATTTATTAGGTGCAAATGCTAAAGAGGTCCCAGCAATTTCTTTAGTAGCTGGTGACAAAATAATGGTAGCAGTGGATGAACCAGGCAGACATTTAGGAGAAAAGATAGAAGAAGAAATCAATGAATGGTAGATTGTATGAATTTTTAGAAAATTTAAAACAAACCCGTTGACAAATTTAAGCTGAGATACTATGATAGTAACAACCAAATAGTTGCGTTGGCATTGATGAAGAGAAGTAGCTTATACATTTCGCTATTAGAGAGCTAGTGGTTGGTGAAAACTAGCGCGAAGAGTAAGTGAATGGACTTCTGAGCCCCAAACCGAACGTGTTTACACCAGTAGGCTTTGGCGAGATACCCACTCGTTATAAATGGGCCACGTTAAATCTTTATCATTTGACGTGCTAAGTGAACTGCAATATTGCAGTTAATGAAGGTGGTACCACGGGTTTCCTCGTCCTTTTCGGATGTGGAGCCCTTTTTGTTTGGAAAAAATTAAATAAACTAAATCGATGAAAAAGAGTAGTACTTTTATTGTATGAATCACAGAGAGCTGGTAGACGGTGGAAGCCAGTATTCACGCTAAAAGGAATGGACTTTTGAGTTTATACCAGAAATGAGTATGGTGTAACGCGTGATCAGCGTTAAACGATCATAAAGTGGAAGGGAAGTTTTCTCTTCAAATAGTGGTGGCACCGCGGTAAAAACCGTCCCTATCAATCGTAGCATTCGATTGATAGGTTTTTTTATGCAACGATAAGGAAAATGTTGGAAAATAAGAGCAACGATAAAAAAGGAGTGGGAGCATGGTTCAATATAAAAGTACAACATTAAATGGTGATACAATAACGCCAATTGCAGTGTTTAACCGAGTGGAAGGAAAGAAAAAGTTTTTATTAGAAAGTTCAACAGGCCACGGGGATAAAGGTAGATTTTCTTTTATTGGTGTAAATCCTTACAAAGAATTAATCGGAGAAGATGGAGAAACCAAAGTTATTGATCACACTAATCAAACGGAAACAAAATACGAGGAGAAACCATTAGAGGTTTTAAAAGATCATATTCCAAATAAAAAATTACCACTTCCATATGTCTTTTACGGTGGAGCAATCGGTTATATTGGGTACGACGTCATTCGTCAATATGAATTTATCGGCCCCGATTTAGACGATGAAATAGAGATGCCTGACGTGCATATGATGTTTTATCAGGATGTTATCGTATTTGACCATTTGCAACAAACAATTACGATTATGACAATTAATCTGGATGGTTCTAGAAATGAAGAAATGCTAGAGAAAAACCTAACAGTAATGCAAGAACAGATTTGGACTCCTGAAGTGTCCATGCCAAATTCACCTTTAAAGGTGAGCTTTAAAACATCGATTGAAAAAGAGGATTATATCCGCATGGTGGAGGTTGCAAAACAGCATATAATCGATGGGGATATTTTTCAAGTAGTGTTATCACAACGAATGAAGGCAAGCTTCGACGCCGATCCATTTACTTTTTACCGGAAATTAAGAGTTTCAAATCCATCACCATATATGTATTTTATTGATTTTGATGACTATATTGTACTAGGGGCATCGCCAGAAAGCTTGATTAAAACAACTGGTAAACACGTCGTCACAAACCCAATTGCAGGAACAAGACCACGTGGAAAAACGCAAGCAGAGGATCAAAAATTTGCAAGTGACTTGTTAGCAGATGAGAAAGAGCTGGCGGAGCATAAGATGCTTGTTGACCTTAGTAGAAATGATTTAGGAAGAGTAAGTGAAATCGGTTCTATTTCGATACCAAAGTACATGACTATTGAGCGTTATCAGCACGTCATGCACATCGTTTCTGAGGTGCACGGTATGCTAACGAGCAGGTACTCAGGGCTTGATGCACTGATTTCAGCATTACCTGCAGGAACCGTGTCTGGCGCACCTAAAATTAGAGCAATGCAAATAATAAATGAACTAGAGGATAAAAAACGAGGGGTATACGCCGGTGCTGTTGGCTACATCAATATGAATGGTGATCTTGATTTAGCACTAGCGATTCGGACAATGGTTATTAAAGGATCCAATGCTTATGTGCAAGCGGGTGCAGGTGTTGTTTATGACTCTGATCCGGTATCTGAGTATGAGGAAACCCTAAATAAAGCCAAATCTTTATTGGAGGTAAGTAATCATGATTCTACTAATTGATAATTACGATTCTTTCACCTATAACCTTTTTCAATATATTTCAGAACTAGGAAAAGAGGTTGAGGTTATCCGGAATGATCGGATTACGATCGAAGAAATAAAACTTAAAAATCCGGAAGCTATTATTTTGTCACCTGGGCCTGGAACACCAGAAGAAGCGGGGATCTGTATTGATGTAGTAAAAGAGTTAGCAACGACCTACCCAATTCTTGGCATTTGTTTAGGGCATCAAGCAATCGGTGCGGCATTCGGAGCTGAAATTGTCCATGCAAATCAAATTAAACACGGGAAAACCTCGATGATCAAACATAGTAATGACGAAATTTTTAATTACCTGGAGCAGCCATTAGAGGTAATGCGATATCATTCTTTAATGATTCCAACCAACCATACGGCAAAAGAGTTACTCGTAACAGCGACTGCGATGGATGATGGAGCAATTATGGCGGTCAAACATTCGTATTTACCTGTATACGGACTGCAGTTCCATCCTGAATCGATCGGAACAAAAAAGGGTAAAAAATTGTTACAAAATTTCTTTGAAGCAGTTAGAAGGGAGATAAAACAATGAAAAATTACTTAAATCAAGTGATCAGTGGACAGTCTCTTAGTCTAGATGAAATGATTGAGGCTTCTCGAGAAATGTTTAAAGAGGAAACAAGTGATACAGAAATTGGTTCCTTTTTAGTTGCTTTAAAATCAAAGGGTGAAACAGCAGAAGAAATTGCTGGTCTTGTGCAAGTGATCAGGGAAAAATCACTAACACTGCCAACAGCACTCACTGGAGTGATGGATAACTGTGGTACTGGCGGTGATGGATCTCAAAGCTTTAACATAAGCACGACTTCCTCCTTTGTTATTGCAGGTGCAGGGATCACAGTAGCAAAGCACGGGAATCGCAGTATTTCCAGTAAAACAGGAAGTGCAGATGTATTAGAGCACTTAGGCGTATCATTATCATTAACACCAGAACAAACGCATGAAATTTTAAAAGATAACGGCATTGCGTTTTTGTTCGCACCCAATGTGCATCCTGCGATGAAACGGGTAATGCAGGTGCGAAAGGATTTAGGTATACCAACTATTTTCAATATGATTGGTCCACTAACAAATCCAGTAGAGTTAACCTCACAACTAATGGGGATCTATCGCAGAGATATGCTTGAGAAAATGGCGAGCGTTGCCCATCAATTAGGGAGAAAAAGAGCGTTAATGGTAAATGGAGCCGGATTTATGGATGAAGCTTCTTTAGCCGGGGAAAATCATCTGGTATTATTAGAACGCGGGGAATTAATGCAATTCACTTTAAAGCCTGAGGAAGTAAACCTTCCCGTATATGATAATGAAGCAATCCGAGGCGGCGATGCAAAGGATAATGCAGCTATTTTATATCAGGTTTTAAAAGGAGATAAGGGTGCTCACAGAGATACAGTCGTGTTAAATGCAGGTTTAGGTATATTCGCAAATGGAAAAGCGGAAACCGTGCAAGAAGGTGTCAAGCTTGCTAAGGAAAGTATCGATTCAGGTGCAGCATTAGAAAAATTACAAAATTTAATTGCATACAGCAATCAAATAAAGCAAGAGGTGTAGCATGACAATTTTAGACGATATTTTAAAAGAAAAAGAACTAGAAGTAGAAAAGTTAAAGGAGACTTATACACGACAGGATAGGGCTGTTAGGCAGGTGGATGTTTCTCTTTATGATACGTTTATGCATGCAAAAAGAATGAGTATCATTGCTGAAATGAAACGCGCCTCCCCGTCAAAAGGGTTGATCAATGATAAGGTTGAACCAGCCGTTCAGGGGAAAGAATATGAAGCATGTGGCGCTGGAACTATTTCCGTTTTAACTGATCAGCCTTTTTTCAAAGGAACCATGGAGGACCTTGCTGCTGTTAGAGAGGTAGTTAACATCCCGGTTCTCAATAAGGATTTTATTATCGATGAAATTCAATTGGACCGAGCGAAGGACTATGGAGCGAATGTTATTCTTTTAATAGCTGCAGCCTTGCCAAAGGAAAGACTCAAACAATTATTTGATTACGCTAAAAAATTAGAGCTTGAAATACTTTTTGAGGTTCATAATGAAGAAGAGATGGAAGTGGCAATAGAAATTGGTGCTAGCATCATTGGCGTAAACAATCGTAATTTAAAAACATTTGAAGTCGATCTTGCTACAACAGAAAGGCTAGCTAAAATGGTAGATACAAAGAAGATACTTCTTATTAGCGAAAGCGGCATAAAAACAAGAGCAGATGTAGAACGTGTTAGAGATGTAGGAGCAAGAGGCATTTTAGTTGGAGAAACGATGATGCGGTCAGCCAATTTAAAAGAAACATTTGATGATTTACGTATCAATTTATAGGAGTAGATCAACATGAAGGTGAAAATTTGTGGAATTACAACAAAAGAGGCAGCACAAGAAGCAGTTAGAAGCGGCGCTGATTTTATCGGCTTTGTCTTTGCAAGGAGTAAGCGTGAAGTAACAAAAGAGCAAGCAGCTGAAATTGCGAAAGTAATTCCTGCGTCTGTTAAAAAAGTTGGTGTATTTGTAAATGAATCTCAGGAAGTGATTGAGGAGATCGTTCAAACTGTAGGTTTAGATTACATTCAGCTACACGGTGATGAATCTCCTGAATTTTGTAACAGCTTCAGAAAGCCTGTGATTAAAGCGTTTCATGTGAAAGAAAAAGATGATCTTTTAGCCATACAAAATTATCAATGCGCTTATTATTTACTTGATAGTCCTGCAGGCAAATATCGTGGTGGTAACGGAGAAAAGTTTGATTGGAGTTTGGCAAAAGATATTTCTTTCTTTGATGGAAAAATCATTCTTGCTGGTGGATTGCATGCAGATAATGTACAAGAAGCCATTCGTGAAGTAAATCCAGCTGGAATCGATGTTTCAAGCGGTGTAGAGACAAACGGAGAAAAAGATCTAGCAAAAATAAACATATTCATACAAAAAGCAAAGCAAATAGAAGGGTGATAAAATGGGAGCGTATATACAACCTAACGAAGATGGACATTATGGTTCTTTTGGTGGCAGATTTGTACCGGAAACTCTAATGCCAGCAGTTATTGAACTTGAAAAAGCATACCAAGAGGCGATAAAGGACCCAGCTTTTATCGATGAATTCAATTATTATTTAAAGGATTATGTAGGAAGAAAAACACCACTGTATTATGCAGAGCGTTTATCCAAAAAGCTAAATGGACCGAAGATTTACTTGAAAAGAGAAGATTTGAATCATACAGGTGCACACAAGATTAATAATGCTCTTGGCCAAGCACTGTTAACCGTCCGAATGGGGAAGAAAAAAGTAGTAGCAGAAACTGGTGCAGGTCAGCACGGAGTAGCTACCGCAACCGTTTGTGCTTTATTAGGGCTTGAATGTGTGATTTTCATGGGAAAAGAAGACGTTCGCAGACAAAAATTAAATGTTTTTCGAATGGAGTTATTAGGAGCGCGTGTGGAAAGTGTTGATCAAGGAAGCGGGACCCTGAAGGATGCTGTAAACGAAGCATTGCGCTATTGGGTCAGTAATGTAGAAGACACCCATTATATTATAGGCTCTGTTGTTGGGCCTCACCCATTCCCGCAAATTGTTCGCGATTTTCAGAGTATGATCGGAACAGAAACTAAGGAACAGTTTTTAGAAAAAGAAAATCAATTACCAGATGCAGTGGTTGCCTGTGTTGGTGGCGGTAGCAATGCGATGGGCATGTTCTACAGCTTTGTTCCAGAGGAGTCAGTAAAACTATATGGAGTAGAAGCGGCAGGAGAAGGCGTGGAAACCAAAAAGCATTCTGCTACTTTATCTTACGGTGAAAAAGGAATCCTGCATGGCACCATGACTTACTTATTACAAGATGCGCATGGCCAAATACAAGAAGCACATTCGATTTCTGCGGGACTTGACTATCCTGGTGTTGGACCTGAGCATAGTCACTTAAAGGAAATTGATCGTGTGAAATATGTATCCATTACAGATGAAGAAGCGCTTGAAGGATTACAGCTGTTGTCTAAAGCAGAGGGAATTATCCCTGCACTTGAAAGCTCTCATGCGATTGCTTATGCATTAAAACTTGCAGAAGAGATGACAAAAGACGAAACGATGGTCATTTGTTTATCAGGAAGAGGAGATAAAGACGTTGAAACGGTAAGAGAAGCACTTGGAGGTGAAGCGAATGGGTAAACAGAAGTTAGATCAGGCCTTTAAACAAGTGCTCGACCGTGGGGATAAAGCATTTGTACCATATATTATGGCAGGGGATGGCGGTTTAGATAAATTAGAAGAACAGCTTGCACTATTAGAAGAAAGTGGTGCAACTGTTGTGGAATTAGGGATCGCTTTTTCAGATCCGGTTGCTGATGGACCAACAATTCAGGAAGCTGGTATTCGTGCATTAAAAGATGGAGTCACACTAACCGGTGTACTAGAATTGTTGAAAAAGACGAAAGCTAGTCGCAATATTCCGATCGTGTTTATGACATATATTAATCCAATCTTTAATTATGGTGTAGAAAGATTTGCAAAAGATTGTGCTGAAGCTGGAGTAGATGGACTGATCATTCCGGATGTTCCCCTTGAGGAAGAGGAGTTAGTTTCCCCGTACTTGAAGCAATATGAAATTGCTTTGATCCGTTTAGCGGCGTTAACAAGTACCAAGGAAAGATTAACGGAAATCGCAAAACGAACAGAAGGCTTCCTATATGCGGTGACGGTTACAGGAACAACTGGTGCAAGAGCGACATTTAAGGATGATTTAGGTGCACATTTGGAATCATTACAAAAAAATTGTGATGTACCAGTTTTAGCAGGTTTTGGAGTTTCCACACCTGAACATGTTAAATCATTGACCCAGCATTGTGATGGTGTGGTCGTTGGGAGTAGAATTGTAGACTTACTGCATAAAGGTGAGACAGAAGAAATTCGTACCTTGATTGCTTCTGCAAAGGCTTAGAGAAGAATGTCATAATAATAATTTCTTATAAAAAGAGATCAAGCATTAGGGCTTGATCTCTTTTTTAATGGTTTATTTAATTTTACTTAGCCTTTTACGCCTTCATACATTTCAGCAATTTGCTTTTGTAGTTTACGATCAGCAACATACTCATCATAGGACATTTCTTTATCAACAATCCCTGATGGTGTAATTTCAATAAGGCGGTTTGCAATACTATTGACAAACTGTTGGTCATGAGAAGTGAAAAGGATGGAACCCTTAAACTTAATCAAGCCGTTATTTAATGATTGAATGGATTCAAGATCAAGGTGATTAGTAGGCTCATCTAAAATAATGACATTGGAGTTACTCAACATCATCTTAGAAAGCATACAACGTACTTTTTCTCCACCAGACAACACGTTTGCTTTTTTAAGCGCTTCTTCACCAGAGAAAAGCATGCGACCCAAGAAACCACGTAAGAAAGTTTCTGTTTGGTCATCAGGTGAATATTGACGTAACCACTCAACTAATGTTTTGTCGTTTTCCTCAAAATATTTCGCGTTATCTTTCGGGAAATAAGATTGACTTGTAGTTACTCCCCATGAGAATGTTCCTTCATCAGGCTCCATTTCTCCAGCTAAAATATCCAGTAAAACAGATTTTGCTAATTCATTTCGACCAACAAAAGCTACTTTATCATATGGGTTAAGAGTAAAACTTACATTATCTAATACCTTAACGCCATCTATCGTTTTCGATATTCCATCTACACGAAGTAAATCATTACCGATTTCACGATCAGGTGTAAACGCAACATACGGATAACGTCTGGATGATGGTTTAATATCATCAAGCGTGATATTATCGAGCATCTTTTTACGAGATGTTGCTTGTTTTGATTTTGAGGCGTTAGCACTAAACCTGGCAACGAAGTTTTGTAGCTCTTTTATTTTTTCTTCTTTTTTCTTGTTTTGATCTTTAGCCATTTGCAAGGCTAATTGGCTTGATTCATACCAGAAATCATAGTTTCCGACATACATCTCAATTTTTCCGAAATCAACATCTGCAATATGTGTACAGACTTTATTTAAAAAGTGACGGTCGTGGGAAACAACAATAACGGTATTTTTAAAGTTGATTAAAAATTCTTCTAACCACTGGATTGCTAAAATATCCAAGTGGTTAGTTGGCTCATCCAGTAATAGAATATCTGGATTACCAAACAATGCTTGAGCAAGTAACACCTTTACTTTTTCAGAACCATTAAGCTCTGCCATTCTTTTTGTATGAAGGTCTTCATGAATACCTAGACCCTTTAATAGAATAGCTGCATCTGATTCAGCTTCCCAACCATTCATTTCCGCAAATTCACCTTCAAGTTCAGCAGCACGCATGCCATCTTCTTCAGTGAATTCACCCTTAGCATAAATGGCATCTTTCTCATTCATTACTTCAAATAAACGCTTATGTCCCATAATAACTGTTTGTAAAACCTCTTGTTCTTCATAAGCAAAGTGATCCTGCTCTAGCACGGCAAGGCGTTCATCTTTACCAAGAGAGATGTGTCCGGATTGAGGCTCAACATCTCCAGACAATACTTTTAAAAACGTTGATTTTCCTGCACCATTGGCACCAATTAATCCATAACAATTCCCAGGGGTAAACTTTATATTGACATCTTCAAATAGCTTTTTATCGCCAAAACGTAAACTTACATTCGTTGCTTGTAGCATAATTACACAATTCCTCCATTATATCATATCGTAAATTTAGCTTAAGGGATTTATGGTGTGAAGTCAAACTTTCAGTTATATTAAGAATATATAATCGTTCAAAATAGAATATATTTGTTATTCTAGGTATAAAAATATATTTAAGCTGCGACAAGGGGGAATATTGTGATAAAAGTTTTAATTGTTGAAGACGATCAGCTGGTTCGTAAAGGATTAGTATCGGCAATGCCATGGAATGAATTTAATATGATGGTGGTAGGAGAAGCGAGTAATGGACAGAAGGCATTAGATTTTTTAAGGAATAACAAAGTTGATCTTGTAATTACTGACCTAAACATGCCTAAAATGTCTGGTTTGGAATTTATGCGTATCACCAATGATTTATATTCCAATGTGTTTATCGCCGTATTAACCTTACATCAAGATTTTGAATATATTCAAGAAGCTTTAAGGTTAGGCGCAATAGACTTTATCACTAAAGTACAATTAGAAAAAGAAAACTTCCACAATGTTTTGCGGAGATTAGAAGATCGGATAAATAAAGAACTTCCTCATTTTAAAAATAGCAATAACCAGAAGTGGACATATGAAACAGGAAAAGTTCTAGCTATTTTCTCATCTGAATCTGAAGTATCACCTCACTCAATAAATAAAATAACCAATGAATGTGAAGTGCAACAAGTAAACGATCAAATTATCATTTGTGTTCCAAGTGAGAAAGTAACAGTGGAGGAAATAACGGAAAATTTAATAGAAGTAGTTAGATATAAAGAAGCGTGGCATCTAGTTTTAATAGATGGAGTAGAAGGTGCTTTTCCTTCTGTGGTTCACAGGTGTTTAGAAGAATACCATGGTAAACTGTTGTTTTATGATATAAGGGAAAATGAGTATTTGTATCAGAAATCTTTAAAAGAAATAGAGAGGATTAATCAAAATAGTAGAATTAATCTAAGTTCTATTCGTAATAGAATTTATGATTTTAAATGGGTGTTGGATGATGATTTATACGGGCAATTATTATCAATAATATACGAGCAGCATTTTGTAAAAGAAGATCTTTATAATTTAATGGTTGAAATGGTAGAACGATGGAATGATAAATATAGCTTTGTAATGACTTTTCAGCTTGACAGCCCAAATGAATTTTCGAATTGGCAAGAGTTAAAAGGATGGCTTGATAGATTCCGTTTTCACTCTAACTTTCAATCTAAACATCTTTATGCAACAGATGTAATGAAAAGTATTTGGTTGGCGCTGGATATGATGCAATCCAATATGCAAGAAGCCTGGACGGCAGACTATATTGCGAAAGAAGTAAATATGAGCAGAAGCTATTTTAATAAATGTTTTAAAGAAATTGTGGGAAAATCGTTTAATCATTATCTAAGAGAAATTCGTCTAGAATATGCAAAAGAATTATTGCTTCACACAAATGAATCAATATATTGGATAGCTGAAAAAATTGGTTATATGGATGAAAAATATTTTAGTAAGCTTTTTAAAGATTATACAGGACAATTGCCAAGTGTTTTTCGGAAAAATGGGGAAATGTAAGATATCTGATTTTTGATGGTAGGATATATGAACTTTCAGTTTTTCAAAATTACAGATAAAACTCAAATGACCTCCTTACAGTAGCTATCTACCTAATTTGTAAGCGCTTTATATATGCTAGAATTTTATATGTAAAGCGATTACAAAGATATGGGAGGAGTGAACTAAGGGGTTATTTTAGTTTGTTCGTTAAACGCTTTAAAAATTCGTTATTCTGGAGGGTGTTAAATGAAGAAAGCGAGCTTAGCATTAATTTTTATTCTATTTTTATCCGTTTTAGCTGCGTGCGGAAACGACGATGAGAGTTCTTCTGATTCAAATGGAGATTCTGGTGAAAAAGTAGTAAAAGTTTGGTTTGGTAGAGAAGATTTTATTCCTGCTGATAATTTTGAGAAATTCCACGAAGAGCATCCAGATATTCGTGTAGAAGCTGATGTTGTTCCTCTAGAACAAGCTGTTTCTGATTTTATGAGAAATCACAGTGCAGGTAATGAACCTGATATTGTGCAAGTTTTTCATGATAATGTTGGGACGATGGTGTCTCAAGACACTTTAATGGATATATCTGAATACGTCGATCAATGGGAATCTGATGATGCTGATGGTTTTAATAAAATATTAAGTCAAGCGTGGGATATTGCTAGCTGGGAAGATAAAGTCTATGGCATGGGTATTCACGTTGGTCCATATTGGCATGTGTATAGAAAAGATTGGTTTGAAGAGGAAGGATTAGAAATACCAACAGATTACGATGAATTGCTTGAAGCAGCAAGAGTGTTAGACACAGATGAACATGAAGGCTATGCGTTAGTGGGTGGAAGAGAACACCCTGCATGGTGGTTTAGTTCTTTGTTTGTATCGATGGGTGGAGAGTATTCTAGCACCGGTTTACCTCAAATCGATTCTGAAGCTGGCCATTACTTGATTGATTTCTATCAAACATTAATGAGAGAAGAATTAATTGATCCTAGTGCTATTTCTTGGTCCTCAGGAGAAATGCGCGGTGCATTTATCGGTGGAAATGCAGCTATGGCACCTATTGGAGATAATATATTCCCGTTAATTCAAGAGGAAATGACTTATGGGGAAGAATGGACAGCTGCACCACAGCCTGTGCGTCCTGGTCAGGAAAGTAATCAACATGAAATTTGGGGTTGGCCTATGATGGTAAGCTCGAATACAGAAAATCCGGAAGCGGTTATGGAAGTTTTTAAATATCTAAGCGATACAGAGATTGTAGACGAAGTTGCAAAGCGTTATCAGCCTACGACAAATTCTGAGGTTATGCAAAGTGAAGAATATGTAGAAGCGAAGCCTTGGGCAGCTGATTTTGAAGAAGAATTTGCTAATACAATAATCATGCCTTCTCATATCAATCAAGGTGAAGTTATGAATATTCTAGTAGATGTTCAACAAGAAGCCTTGCAAAATACGGAAAGAGATCCAGCGGAAATTGCAGCAGAATATCAAGAAAAATTAAATGAACTAGACAATTAAAGTGATGGTGGAAGGAAAGGTATATCTTTTCCTTCCCCTTTCATTAACAGATCAAGGAGGGTATATATGGCTGCAGGTTCAGAAACAAAATATTCTTTGCAAAATGAAAAAAATAAAAAGGAACAAAAGAAATCAAAATTCAGAAAGAAAATGATTCCATATATTTTAGTTTTTCCAGCTGTATTATTTGTAATTGGAGTTTTAGGATATGCGATTATAGCAGGATTATTAATGTCTTTATTTGATATCCGATTATCATTTGGTGACGCTCCTTTTGTTGGTCTTGAAAATTACATCTATTTATTTACGGATGAGATATTTTTGAATTCCTTATTTATCTCGTTAATATTTGTGTTTGGAAGTGTCGTTTTAGGTTTGGCATTGTCATTAAGCTTTGCACTTAGTTTATATAAATGCAAACGGACCGGTAATTTTTATAAAGCCTTGGCATTAGTGCCATACTTAATTTCTGGAATTGCGACAGCTATTATGTTCCGCTTTTTATTCAGTGGTGATGTAGGATTAATAAATTTAATTCTAAAAACAGTTGGATTAGACGCAGTAAATTTTTTAGCAGATCCATGGTGGGCATTACTAGTTTGTGTGTTAGCTAATGTATGGTTCGTATGTCCTTTTGCGACATTAGTATTGTTATCAGGAATACAGAGTGTTGATCCTGAATTATTCGACTCAGCAAAAATAGATGGCGCACATCGTATCCATATTTTAAGAAAAATAATACTTCCACTAATAGCACCTATGATGGGTATAAGCTTAATTTGGTTGAGCTTTGCAAGTTTTAATATGTTTGATGTTATTTTGCCATTAACGAATGGTGGGCCAGGACGCTCGACAGAAGTTATGGCACTTTATATGTATAACGTAGCTTTTGGAGAACTTCAATATTCATTGGGTAGTGCTGTAATGGTTATTATCTTATTCTTTAATGTAGTTACAAGCGTCATCTATTTGAAAATATTTAATGTGAATTATGCAGACTAATAGTTACAGAAGGGAGATATGAATGTGGTTATGACAGGTTTTTTTCATAATATACGAACGTGGCTAAGCAATAGATGGTATTGGATTCCATTATTTGTACTCTTGGTTTGGACAATTTTACCATTGGTATGGGCAGTTTCTGCTTCATTTAAAGAAGCAACTGAAGTTTATCAAACACCTGTATCACTGCTGCCTGAAAGTTTTAATTTTGACAATTATTTACGTGTGTTTGAATATCCTAACTTTTGGCGGTATTTGTTTAATAGTGTTTTTCTGGCAATAACAACTACTGTTCTGTCTGTTTTTATCAGTATTTTGGCTGGTTATGCTTTTGCAAGATACGCTTTTAAATTTCGTCATATATTATTAGTGATCATTCTAGTTCCAAGGATAATTCCTCGAGCAAGTATAATTGTTCCGTTATTTACAGGGATTGCAGCGCTAGGAATGCTCGATTCTTATTTTGCTTTGATATTAACTTATGCCGCAACTGCAATACCTTTAGCTACATGGATCTTAGCTGGTTTCTTTAAAGTAATTCCAAAAGCACTAGAAGAGGCAGCAGCAATAGATGGGGCAAAACCATGGCAGATCATCTGGCACGTGGTAATACCAATTTCATTACCAGCAATAATTACAGTTAGTATTTTTTCGTTAAGAGAATCATGGAATGAATTTCCGTTTGTCTTGGCGTTTACGTCCTCTCAGGAGATGCGGACTTTACCATATCAACTATTTATGTTGAAAGATAGTATGGGGATGCAAGATTGGCCTATGGTATTAGCATTTACAATTGTCACCATATTACCATTATTAATTCTGTATATTATTTTTGAAAAGCGCGTTGTTAATAATATTTTAAGTGGTGCGGTTAAATAAAGGCAGGGAGAGATATTTTATGGGCTTTAATGGGCTTGGCGGAATGGTGTATAGTGTTACACTTTGGATAGCACGGTTAGCATATTTAAATATTTTGTGGATAGTATTTACCGTAGCAGGAATTGGTTTGTTTGGAGTATTTCCAGCTACAGTATCTAGTAATCATTTAATCCGATCTTGGATTAATGGGCAAACAAAACCTATATTTCAAACTTTTTTTAAGACTTATAAGGATAGTTTTATTTCTACCAATATACTTGGGTGGTCAATAGCACCTATCATTATCATATCAGTATTGTTAGTGAGGTGGTCGATCTTGATCGATCACTCCCTATCTTTATTCATTATGATAGCTTTTTCCTTTATTTCAGTCCTATTTCTATTTTTCTTTCTTTTTTTGATGCCAGTTTATACCCATTATGATGTAAATCTTAAGGAAGTATATAAACATGCATTGTATATTACAATCGGATTTCCTCATTATGCTATTCTTATGGTGCTAGTGTGGAGTATAATAATTTATATCCTACTATTCAGTGGATTTTTCATCTTCTTCTTTGCAAGTAGTACTTCTTTTGTTTCTATGTATATCTCATATAAAGCTTTTACAAAAATAAAAATTAAGCAAGCGGAAAGAGAAATAATGCCTACATAAGTAAATATCTTTGATTTATGTATGGCATTAAAATGGGGGGGTATTATGCAACGAAAAATTCTGAAGGTCATTCAAACTTTTTCCTTGCGACGCAGAATCGTTTATCTATTTGCTATTGCAGCTTTAATCCCCTTTCTTTCATCAGTTATACTTTCATATAATGCAATCTATTCAATTTTAGATAGTAAACTTGAAACTAGTGCTAAAAATACTTTAAAACATACGGAGCTTTCTCTCTATCATACGATGGAAAACCTTGCTCAGACTTCTCAACAATTAGTATATCCTAGTAGTATAGCTATTAAATTTAATGAGTTTTTACAAACGGATGATAAAAGTAAATTAACCTCTTTAGAAGAAGATATTCAAAAAGAATTGGATTATATTACATATACAAATGCTTCTGCTGGTTTAGCCGTTTACATTGCAGAAAATGATGATCACCTGTATAGAAACATGCTTGTTAGAGATGATTTTAGCATAGATAAATTACCGTCTATCGGAGAATTTAATGACATAACTTATTATGGACCTCATATAAGTAATAACCCTCTAAATACACAATATGTTATTTCTATCACTAGAGATATAGAGTTGCCAAATAACCGAACTATTACACTATATTTAGAGTCGAGTTTTAGTATTACCAAGAATATTTTGAGTATAAATCAAGAAATGAATAATTCATTTTATTTAATTCTAGATAAAACGGGAAGAATTGCATTTAGTGAATTATCATCCGCTTTTCCCAGAAATGATAATTTTCATTCATTAGTGTCAACAGATATGAGTGGAAAGAATGAGGGGTATTACTGGTTTAAATCAACCAATGTACAGGGATGCAGCATTGTTTCTTTAATCCCACAAAAACAGTTTGATCATGAAAAAGATAGATGGATTAGCCAAATGGTTTTTTTAGCAATCATTTTCGGTATATTCAGTTTATTGATTTCATGGTTAGTATGGAAGATGGTTTACAAACCAATACGAATCTTTGATTCTGAGATTGAGGAGATTTCGAATAATAATTTAGAGTCCAATACGATTACCACAAAAATTCCTGAATTTGATCATACGCTAAATCAGCTTCAAAACATGAAAATTCAAATTGGTGAATTATTAACCGAAGTCGAATGGAAAGAAAAAAAGCGTGCTGACCTTGAAATAGAGAAATTAATGTACCAGATTAATCCACATTTTTTGATGAATACATTAGATACTGTCCATTGGCTTGCTGTCATCCATAAACAAGATGAAATTGATAAGATGGTCTCTGCTTTAAATAAGTTATTGTATTATAATTTGAAAAGATCAGGGAAGCTGTCTACGGTTCGTGAAGAATTAGATTCACTAACACAATATTTTACATTACAAGAAATTCGCTATGACTTTACTTATACCATCGTTCTAAATGTACATGATAGTCTATTAAATACAAAAGTTCCGAGATTCATATTACAACCTATCGCTGAAAACTCTATCCAACACGGGCTTGAAGAAGATGGACATATAGTTGTTACGGTTTATGAAGAAAATAATCAATTGGTTATTTCTATAAAAGATAATGGATCTGGTTTGAGTCAGATAGAAATCGATCAGCTTATGAATAACAAGAGTAAAGACAAAGGAACAGGGATTGGAATTGGTCTTAACTATGTCAAAAGAATGCTCCATTCTTATTACGGGGAAGAAGCGAGGATTAGATTAGAAAGTGAGCGAGGGGAAGGAACTGTTGTACAATTAATCATTCCAAAGTCATTTTAATTATTTTGCCAGTCCTATTATTATTTAAATATTGAATTTAAAATGGAGAAGTACGGAATTTCCCGTGCTTCTTTTCACTTTCTTCGCTAAGATAAAAAAAAAGAGGTCGGATGACATTTTAAGAAAGGGAGCTTTTTAAGATGAAGAATATAAAATTGGGAACTTATGGCTTCAAGTTAAAGGGTGATCATCAAGAACAGATGGTTGGCTTACAGGCCTTCGGATATGAGATAAAAACGAATCATGATTATTACTGGGATGGTTTGTCACGCAAAGAGGATGGAAAAGTTATTTTTCAGTATACCTTGAGCGGAGAAGGGGCGCTTCGACTTGGTGACGAAATTTATACACTTAAAAAAGGACAGGCATTTCTTGTGAGAATACCAAGTGACCACACGTACTATTTTCCAAGACAATCAGAGAAATGGGAGTTTATCTATTTCACCATTTATGGAAAGGACGCAGATTATTTTTATGAAAAATTTACCAGTAAAGCAGGAAATGTAACTTCGATTCCAGAGAAAGCAAAACCCATTCAATTTGTGCTAAGGGTGATAGAGAAAATGCAAACGACTGGAATGGAGGGTTCGTATCAATCTTCTTCTTATGCATACAGCTTTATGATGGAATGTCTACATTACCTAGAGTATGGTCATAAAAATGAGGATGGATGGCCAGTGACTATCAAAAAAGCAGTTCGTTATATGAAAGAGAACTATCAACATGCTATTTCGTTGGAGGATATTGTAGCAAAATCCGGTCTGTCAAAATATCATTTCACCAGGCTATTTAAAGTAACAGTGGGTGAGACACCGATGCAATTTTTAACTAAAATACGAATCAATCATGCGATTATTTATATGAAGGATAATGAACGAACTATCGAGGAAATTGCAATATTAGTTGGATTTAGTAATGGGAATTATTTTAGTAAAGTATTTAAGCAAATGCTGGACGTTTCTCCTAGTGTGTATAGAAGTAGCGAAAATATCATGCCTGTGGATCATTTTTTCTTGGATTAAATAAGCAATATTTTACCTATATAAATTTTATTTGCGATTGTTTCCCCGTCGCTTATCTATTAATCTATAGATGATAACACTAATTAGTTGCGCAATTTATTGCGTGTGAATGGAGGATGAAAATGAAAAAAATTACTTTTTTAGGCGCAGGAAGTACTGTTTTTGCAAAGAATATACTGGGTGACTGTATGTCAGTTGATGCCCTGCAGGATTTTGAGTTTGCCTTATTTGATATTGACCAAGAAAGATTAGACGATTCTGAACGTATGCTAAATAACTTAAAGCAAAGTCTAAAATCAACAGTTAACATTGTTTCCTATCATGATCGAAAAGAAGCTTTGCGTGAAGCGAAGTATGTAATCAATGCAATTCAAGTAGGTGGGTACGATCCCTGTACCATCACGGATTTTGAAGTTCCAAAAAAATATAATCTCCGCCAAACGATTGCGGATACATTAGGAATTGGTGGGATATTTAGAAATCTCCGCACGATTCCAGTTATGCAAGAATTCGCACGTGACATGAAAGAAGTTTGTCCAGATGCATGGTTCTTAAATTACACGAATCCAATGGCTGTTTTAACCAATGTCATGTTAAAGGAAGGGATTAAAACTGTTGGCCTCTGCCATAGCGTGCAAGTATGTGCCCCAGATTTACTTAAGTCACTTGAAATGGAAGCGGATAATATTCAATGGAAGATTGCCGGAATTAATCACATGGCCTGGTTATTAGAAATTACGCGTGATGGGAAGGACCTTTATCCAGAAATCAAAAAACGAGCCCGAGAGAAACAAAATGAAAAACATAATGATATGGTCCGTTTTGAAATCATGGAGCGTTTTGGGTACTATAATACAGAATCATCTGAGCATACTGCGGAATATCATCCCTACTTTATTAAGTCGAACTATCCTGATTTAATTGAAAAATTTAATATTCCATTAGATGAATATCCACGAAGATGTGTGAACCAGATTGAAGACTGGAAAAAAATGCGAGATGATATCGTAAACGATCAAAATCTCACACATGAACGGACCCATGAATATGGATCCTATATTATTGAAGCGATGGAGTCAAATAAGCCTTTTAAAATCGGTGGTAATGTACTGAATACCGGCGGATTAATTAGTAATCTACCAAATAATGCGGTAGTAGAAGTGCCTTGTTTAGTTGATGCAAGCGGTATTGCGCCAACATACGTAGGAGACTTACCAGAGCAATTAGCAGCACTAAATAGAACCAATATTAATACACAGTTGTTAACGATTGAAGCTGCTTTAACGCTGAAAAAAGAAAAAATTTATCAAGCAGCACTTTTAGATCCACACACTGCAGCGGAGTTATCAATGGAAGATATTGTTCAACTTTGTGATGATTTAATCGAAGCCCATGGTGATTGGTTACCTGAATATAATTAATAAAAAAGCATCATCTCTAAAATTGGAGATGATGCTTTTTACAAATCTTTATTTTGCTGGGACTGGGTCCGCTTTTAAAATATCTTTTTCTTTAAGCATTGGTTCTGCTAAACGCTTTCTGAAAAATTGTACAAAAGGTCCAGTAAAAAAGGCCATAACGACTGTAGCAACTCCAACAACCGCGCCAAAAGAGAATCCAATAATAACACTAGTTACATCCGTCATGATCCGAGCGATGGGGAAGGAAATTTTATCCTTTGATACCTTCTGAATAACTAATGCTAATGCGTCATATGGAGCTACACCTAAATTTGGGGTCATATACAATGCCACGCCAATACTTGCAATAAGTACTGCTGTACTCATCATTAAAATTCTACCAAGCAGCATTATATCATCGCCAAAAAATAGACCATAGCTATGCACAAAAAAGTCAGATACAAATCCAATGCCGACCATATTGACAAGCGTGCCATAGCCAATCGTATGCTTGGCAAAATAAAACACAACACCTAACAATACAATGTTAAAAAGAAGCTGATAAACACCAAAGCTTATATCTAAAAAGCCACTCACTCCTAAATTCATCGTGGAAAAAGGATCTGTTCCTAATGTACTAATTCGAAGTAAAGCAACTGCTATTCCAATAAATAAGTTTCCTATAAACATCATTAAAATTCTTCGTTGTTTTAATTTATCCATTTGATTATCCCCGTTTTTTATTTATCTGTCTCTGTTCTTTGCTAATTATATAGGATTAGAGTCTAAATTGTAAGTAGGTATAAAGAAAACAGTGTTGAATTTTTAATGTGTGAGAAGCTAGAAAGTTTAGACTTGACTCCTCTCCATGTAATTATAGCTAGCATCTCTCTAAATGGCTTGAAATCAATTTTGGGTAATAAAAGTAATAGAATTAGTAATTAATTTTCTACATCAATAAACTCTAGATAAATTAGAAGCTGAAAATGAAAATAATGGTGAAATAAAAGTAAAGCAGATAGAATAAGAGGTAGAAAGCTAGTTAATGCGGAATGAAAAGTACGGCATACATTACATCTTCAACGTATATAAAACAACTTTTAATTTAGAAAGGAAGAAACGAATAGCTATGAATAAAATGAATAACTATATCAATTCTGTATTTGTGGATGAACAAGATGGGCTTCTAGAAGAAGTGATTTCGTCTATTAAAGAAAATGGGATGCCTTCTATTTCTGTCTCACCTTCATCCGGAAAGCTTCTTACAATGCTTATATCGATTTCAGGAGCTGAAAATGTACTAGAGATAGGTGCTTTAGGAGGCTACAGTGGGATCTGTCTTGCTAGAGGATTTGGTGAAGAGGGTACATTAACTTCCCTTGAATTGAAGGAAAACTATGCGGAGCTAGCGCGTAATAATCTATCAAAAGCAGGGTATGGTGATCAAGTATCTTATATAACTGGATCAGCCGTCGAAAGTTTGCAACAATTAGTAGAAGAGCAGAAAAAATTTGATTTCTTCTTTATTGATGCAGATAAAGGGAATTATGAAAATTATTTACAATATTGCATACAGCTTGCAGAGCCTGGTGCTTTAATCGTTAGCGATAATGTGCTTGCTGGAGGCAGTGTGATAGATGAAACTGTTAAGCCTAAAGGTTATACCGAGACAATGAGAGAATTCAATGAAACGGTAGCCAATCATCCAAGGTTAGAATCAATGCTAATTCCAATTGGTGATGGATTAACCGTATCTAGAGTAAAAAAATAGTGAGCCTTAGGTTTATGGAATCTTCAACATTTTAAAAAATGAGAAGGCAATAATGTTTGATGTGCCACGATTATGTTATGTTAAGTGTATGTTTATCGAAAGGATGTATCACAGATGCCAAAAACGTTAGTTCTTGCAGAGAAGCCCTCTGTAGGAAGAGATATAGCACGTGTATTAAAATGCACCAAAAAAACGAATGGTTATATGGAGGGTTCAGACTATATTGTTACATGGGCATTAGGCCACTTAGTAACATTAGCGGATCCAGATGCCTATGACAATAAATATAAAACATGGAAATTAGATGATCTGCCAATGCTTCCAAGCCCATTAAAGCTTGTGGTTATGAAGCAAACAGGGAAGCAGTTCCAAACTGTAAAATCTCAAATTATTAGAAAAGATGTAAAAGATATTGTTATTGCAACAGACGCAGGACGAGAAGGAGAATTGGTCGCACGGTGGATTTTAGAAAAAGCACGTGTAAAAAAGCCGGTGAAAAGGTTATGGATATCCTCCGTCACCGATAAAGCAATTAAAGATGGATTTCAAAACTTAAAACCAGGCAAACAATATGAAAATTTATATGCCTCTGCAGTAGCACGCTCGGAAGCGGACTGGTATGTTGGTTTAAATGCAACTCGTGCTTTAACTACAAAATTTAATGCGCAGCTTTCTGGTGGGAGGGTCCAAACTCCAACTTTAACGATGATCGCTGCACGTGAAGATGAGATCAATCGATTCAAACCGAAAACCTTTTATCAGCTACAAGCAAAGACAATAACGGGTGTAACCTTAACGTGGAAGGATAAACAAAACCAGAGTAGAATTTTTGATAAGAAAAAGGCAGATGAGCTTCTTAACCGAGTAAAGAACCAAACAGGAACCGTTCAAAAAATCGATAAAAAAGAGAAAAAAAGCTTTGCGCCCCCGCTTTACGATTTAACGGAGCTACAAAGAGACGCGAACCGAATTTTTAACTTTTCAGGGAAACAAACGCTTTCTCTTATGCAGAAATTATATGAACAACATAAAGTATTAACCTACCCAAGAACCGATTCTAAATTTATCTCAACCGATATTGTTCCGACTTTAAAGGATCGATTATCTGCTTGTGGTGTGGGGCCATACGCAAATATAGCTAATAAAATTAAGCAGCGACCAATTAAGACAAATGGTTCTTTTGTAAATAATGCGAAGGTGTCGGATCACCATGCGATTATTCCAACAGAACAAGAAGTATACTTGTCTGAATTGTCAGATCAAGAACGAAAAATTTATGATTTAGTTGTGAAGCGATTTTTAGCGGTACTCATGCCACCTTATCAATATGAACAAGTGACGTTTCAAGTAGATGTAAACCAGGAGAAATTTTATGCGAGCGGAAAGAATGTAGTAGCTCTTGGTTATAAAGAGGTTTATGCAAAAGGAGATCCGGGAGAATCAGTGGACAAGGACGACCAGGTCTTACCGGATATCAAACAAGGATCCACATTAGATGGCCTTCAATTTAAGCTTGTAGAGGGTGAAACAAAGCCACCTGAAAGGTTAACAGAAGGTACCCTTCTAGAAGCAATGGAAAATCCAGCTAAGTTTTTGCAGGAAAGTGAAAAAGATGCAAAGAACACATTGAAAGCTACTGGAGGCTTAGGAACAGTTGCAACTAGAGCGGATATTATTGAAAAACTATTTAATACGTTTTACATGGAAAAACGAGGGAAGTATTTACATCTAACCTCTAAAGGTAAGCAATTATTAGATCTAGTTCCAAAGGATTTAAAATCACCTCTATTAACGGCAGCATGGGAAGAAAAGCTTGCCCAAATTGCGAATGGAAAAACAGGGAAAGACGCTTTTATTAAAGAAATAAAAGAATATACCCAACAAGTGGTCCAAGAAATCAAACGTAAAGATGTTAAATTCAAGCATGACAACATGACCGGTACCAAGTGTCCGACTTGCGGGAAGCTCATGCTAGAAATTAACGGGAAAAATGGACGTATGCTTGTTTGTCAGGATCGTTCTTGTGGTGAGAAAAAGCATATCGCAAAGAAGACAAATGCAAGGTGTCCGAAATGCCATAAACGTATGGAAATGCGTGGACAAGGTGAGGCGCAAACATTTAGTTGTGTTTGCGGTTACCGTGAAAAATTGAGTAACTTTCAGAAAAGAAGAAATAAACAAGGGAAGAATAAAGCGGACAAACGCGATGTGAATAAGTACATGAAAAAACAAGATGAAGGCTTCACCAATCCAGCATTAGCTGAAGCACTTAAAAAATTGAAAAAAGACTAGAAAAAAGCGATACTTTCTTTTTAATAAGAAGTGTCGCTTTTTCATATAACGGTTGGCGAAGTAGCCGGCTTAATTTCTTTTAACTATATTTATCAGTGGCAAAAGACGCCTATGCCAAAACTCACCCAGAATTAAGTAGCACAACTTTTTTCATTAAGCCACATATACTAGAGTGTCACACCTTTTTTGAAAATGGCTAACTCCCGGTAATCATTTATTTCATTTTGTGCTGGCTTTCCATTTGCAACTTCAATGACATAATCACTGAATTTTTTTAGGACCTCGTCTTTTTCAGATTCTAGTAATACCCCAGCATTGAAATCCATCCAATGCGGTTTTTTCTCATACAACGCAGTATTCGATGAGATTTTTAGCGTTGGTACAAATGTTCCAAAAGGTGTACCTCTTCCGGTTGTAAATAATACAAGATGACATCCAGAAGCAGCTAAAGCCGATGCTGCAACTAAATCATTACCTGGAGCACTTAATAGATTTAACCCGTGTGACTCGAGACGATCTCCATATTTAAGTACACCTTTAACTAGTGATGTCCCAGCTTTTTGTGTGCAACCCAAAGATTTATCCTCTAACGTTGTAATTCCTCCTGCCTTGTTTCCTGGGGATGGATTTTCATAAACAGGCTGCTCATTTTTCATAAAATATTCCTTGAAATCATTAATCATGTTAACCGTATCATGAAATATTTGTTCATTCTCTGCTCTTTCCATTAAAATCGTTTCTGCACCAAACATTTCAGGTACCTCTGTTAATACCGTTGTACCACCTTGAGCCACCAGATAATCTGAAAAAAGGCCGAGTAGGGGATTAGCTGTTATACCTGATAAACCATCAGATCCACCACATTTTAGACCAACCTTCAATTCTGATAATGGAATGGTTTCACGCTTATCTTCATGGGCAACTTGGTAAATTTCTTTTAATAGTTTTACACCTTCTTCAATTTCATCCGATACATCCTGAGAAACTAGAAACCGAATGCGCTCTCGATCATAATCGCCTAAACCTTCTTCAAATTCTTCCACAATATTATTCTCACAACCTAAACCGAGAACAAGAACACCACCTGCATTTGGGTGTAAAACGATGTCTGATAGAATTTGTTTTGTGTTTTGATGGTCATCCCCAAGTTGGGAACATCCATACTGATGCGACATGACTAATGCTTGATCAAAAGGTGCCAAATCTCCAATTTCTTTTTTAAATTGTTTTAAGATATAATCTGCAACACCATTTACGCAGCCAACAGTAGGTACAATCCACAGCTCATTACGAATCCCTACATTTCCATCCTTTCGTCGATAGCCTTGAAAAAAACGATTTTCATTTTCATAAGGGTTCTTTGTCTCTTTTGGTTCATAAACGTAATTCTCGATGCCTGTTAGGTTTGTTTTCATATTGGTTATGTGTACACGTGAACCCGCTTCAATCGGTTCTATAGCATGCCCTATTGGAAACCCGTACTTTATTACATCAGCCGTACTGGCAATCGGAGTAACCGCTATTTTATGACCTTGTGGGATGTCCTCTTTAAGCGTAATTACTGCATCATCAACTGATAGAGTGGTGCCAGATTTAAGATTCTGTAAGGCAACGACTACATTATCTTCTTTCTGCAAGTGAATGAACTTACGCATCTATTTCAGCTCCCATTAATTCTATTAAAGCCTTACGAACGCCTTCTTGTTCCATTTTATAAAGGTGCGTAGCTATTTTCTCACTAAGTCCAACATACGTATTAAGGTTTTCGCCCCACCATTTTTCCTGTGCAAGAACATTACCTACCATTTGGGAAATTTTTTGTTGTGAGCCATCATAACTATCCCATTGCTCTTGGAAAAAGCTTAATACATCTTCATCATCTTTAAGATCAATGGATTCTTCTCCTCTTTTGCCTTGATAGAAGAGGATTAAGGCAGCAAAAGCAAAAGCTAGTTTTTCTGGAATTTCTTTTTTTATAGAATGGTACTCTAACAATGTTGGTAAATCGCGTGTTGCAAATTTTGCTACAGAATTTAATGAAATATTTATTAAGAAATGTTGAATATAGGGGTTACGGAAACGATCAAGTACGTCTTCTGTAAACTTAGTTAGTTCTTTTTCAGGAAAATCAATAGTCTTCAAAATTTCATCAAAAAGAAGCGATTGGATATAAGATCCAACTAATTTATCTTCTACCGCTTCTTTAACCGTATCAATACCTGCAAGATAAGCTACTGGCGTCATTGCGGAGTGTGTGCCGTTTAAAATTTTCACTTTACGTGTCCGGTAAGGATTCAGATCCTCCACGTACAATGTGTTCAGCACTGCCTTATCTGCTGGAAAGCTTTTTCTTACTGAGTTTGGAGCTTCAATCACCCATTGATGATAGTATTCGCCAACTACCATTAAGTCATCTTGATAGCCTAATTCATTTTTAAGTGACTCTTCCTTATCTTTAGGATATCCAGGTACAATCCGGTCGACTAAGCTACAACAGAAAGTGTTCGCTTCCTCCAACCAATCTGTAAATGCTTTTGGAAGTTTCCATAATGATGCGTATTGTAGAACATATTTTTTTAAGAAGTCTCCATTTCGATCAATTAGTTCACACGGGATAATCGTCATACCTTTGTTTACATCACCATCAAAATGCAAAAAGCGTTGGTAAAGAAATGCTGTTATCTTTGCTGGAAATGATTTTGGTAATTCATCCTCTAACCGGTCATTTTCATTAAAAACAATACCAGCTTCTGTTGTGTTTGAAAAAATAAATTCTAAATCCTTTTGCTTAGCTAAAGCGAGATAGTCTTCCAAATTTTCATAGGGATTAATAGATCGACTAATAGACTGAATAATGCGTTTTTCCTTAACTGGCGAACCATCCTTATAACCATTCAAAAGCATTGTATATAAGCCATCTTGTTGATTTAATTTACTTACTAAGCCTTGTTTAATTGGTTGAACAACGACAACACTTCCGTTAAAAACACCTGCTTCATTCATGACATCAATTTGCCAATCAACAAAAGCACGTAAAAAGTTTCCTTCACCAAATTGCAGTACTCGTTCTGGGTAAATCTGTTTTTCAACAATTTCTTTTGATAACTTTTTCATTAACAATCCTCCTCGAGCAATATTATAACAACGTTGTTATTTACAACCTTATTTTACCATTAAGGATCTATCTGGTCTATATGTTTGTTAAAAATTTCACATACTATTTTTTCTTAAAACAAGTGTAACCATAGATATCTCAACGAAAAAGGAGATGTGTCATTTTTTTGTACGATAACAAAAGATAAATTTTTAACGCAGAAGTCTAATCTGCGTAAAGAAAATTTAACGTACCAAGTATAAGATAAACGAATACATTTGTTTATCTAAAAGATTTTACACCTCTAGGCAGATAATATCTTGATCAGTATTCAATGTTCTACGCTCATAAAAATGCATATTTCTTTTTTGAAAAGGTAATAAGGTAATTTGAAAAAAGTTATCGATATTTAGTAGGGGAGAATCATTTCATAGTTTGTCCTATACGCTCATAGAATAGGATAGCGAAGGAGGCTGTTAAAATGGGTCTTTTACATGAATTTCGTCAATTTACGATGAAAGGAAGCGCGGTGGATATGGGGGTGGGTGTAGTGTTAGGAGCTGCATTTAGTGGTTTCATTGATTCACTTGTTAAAGACATTCTACTACCGCCAATTGGAATTCTTTACTCCAAAATGAATTTCGAGAATTTGCATATCACTTTAAATGGAAAGCACTATTCTTCGCTAGCAGATGCCAAGGAAGCTGGAGCTGTTACTGTTAATTATGGCCTATTCATTACAGCGACCGTGCGTTTTATGATCGTGTTATTTGTTGTATTTATCGTAATTCGTCAAATTAATCGCTGGAAAAAACCACATCAGCACCCCCTAGACGCAATGACAAAAAAAGAATGTCCATTCTGTTGTACACCCATTCCTACTCAAGCTATTATTTGCCCAAATTGTTCCTCATCACTTAAGGAGGAATCAGATAATCGGGAGCGAAGCGGTAAACCAATACTTAGAATAAAATAACATTCTTCTTCGAATTAATGTATACAAAGTCAAAGGAGTGTTGTGAATGGATGTAATTTATTAATATGAAAAATTTTAAATTCTAATTTAAAATGCCGTAATCTTGATCATTATTTGTCAAAGTCCAGTAATAGCATAAATCTAGCTATTACTGGGCTTTTTATATGCCCTGAAAACAATTTTTAATGTTGTAAAGATGAAACAGACAAGTATTACTGATCAATAAAAATAAAATATTGGATGAATAAAGTAAGTGATAATTATTTAGAAATTTGCTGAGGTGAAAAATTAGGTTTGTTAAAAAAGGAGAAATAAATATTACCCTCTTTTTTGTGATGAGTATCACAGCATTCATTTTTCAGAAAATTTAAAATTAGATAATACATGAAAGGGGTAGTGGGATGGAACAATTAATGAATAAAAAACAAACGGGGTTGGACGTTTTATGCCAAGTTTTGATACAGGAGCAAATTTCCGTAATATTTCAACCAAACAAGCAACCGACTTTGTTTAGTAAGGAGTCACCCTTTGATCAGATTCAACTTACGCATGAACAAGCTGTTATTCATGCTGCAGATGGGTATAGTAGAGCCACAGGGAAAGTTGGGATCGCTTTTATTACAACTGAATACGGCTTCACAAATGCAGTAACTGGTATAGGGACAGCGCAATTGGATTCTGTACCGTTAGTTGTTTTTGTCCAACACCCAAGTAATAATGTAAATGAACAATTAAACGTAAGTGGAATGACAAAAGCAAGTTCAAAATATAGTTTTACTGCCAAGTCGATCACTGATCTGATCTCTATGGCAAGTGATGCTATAACTATTGCAATTAGTGATCGTCCAGGAGTAGTTGTTTTAGATTATCCAAGTTCTATTCTATATGACTCAAGTGTAGTTCAAAATGTAGAAAAACAAGAAAATAGATTACCATTAACACCTAAAAAGATTTCTCCAAAGCTTATTGAAAAGTTAATTCGTGTAATAAACGAATCGAAAAGGCCTGTTTTACTTGTTGGTGGTGGTGCTCTGATCTCAGGAGCTAGCACTGCATTACTTCAATTTATAGAAAGAACGTCTATTCCGTTTGTAAGTACTTTAATGGGACTAGGAGTCATAGATAAAAATCATCCCCTTCACTTAGGGATGGTAGGAATGCATGGGACCTTTGCTGCGAATCGTGCAGTACATAAGGCAGATTTATTGATTTGTTTAGGCGTTCGCTTTAGTGATCGAATTACAGGGAATACGAATGGTTTTTCCCCAAATTCTAAAAAGATTCACGTAGATATTGATCCATCTGAGATAAACAAACGAGTCTTAATAGATTATCCTGTAATAGGAGACATAAAACAAGTTCTAGAGTTGGTTAATAGACATAGCTTCTCACAAGCAAACTCCGAATGGTTGGAAAAATCAGCGAGTTGGAGTAAAAAATCAGCTGGTTTTCATGAACCTAAAAATAAACGTATTGGACCAGATAAAATAATAAAATTACTTCATCACCATAGCTCGTCTAATGCCATAGTGGCAACGGATGTAGGACAGCATCAAATGTGGACGGCCCATCATTATCCTTTTCAAGAGCCACGACGTTTTCTTACATCAGGTGGTTTTGGTACGATGGGATATGGCCTTCCTGCAGCAATTGGTGGTGCAATGGCTTCTCCCACTCAAGAAATAATATGTGTGACCGGAGATGGAAGTATTCAAATGAATATTCAAGAACTATTGACTGCTGTACGTTATCGTTTGAATATTAAAATTGCTATTTTGAAAAATGGTTATCTTGGTATGGTTCGTCAATGGCAGCAACTCTTTTATGAACGAAATTATTCACAAGTGAAAATTACTTCACCTGATTATGTGACCTTAGCTGAGAGCTATGGTGCAAAAGGTTACCGAGCAAAAAGTTTAACAGAGGCTAAAACTGTTATAGAGAAGGCATTTAGTATACAAGGACCTGTGGTGATGGAATTTACCATTGAGGATGAACAAAATGTCTACCCAATAGTTCCTCCTGGAGGCAATAACACAGACGCACTAGGAGAGGAAGTAGAGAAGAACCAGTAGAGTACTTAGCGTAGTCTATAAAACTTTCAATGAAATTCAAATAAAAAAGTGATACTTCCCCTTTAATCGGAAGTATCGCTTTTTCTTAAAATGTAAATAAGCTTCAATCTTAATTTTTTTTAGCTTTATTAACTTAGAGATTATAAATAGGTACTCCAACTATATTTTTCAGCGAGACTTATACAGGGTTCTCTTTAACCTAATCTTAGCAAGATAAGGCGAATCAATCCTATTTTGCCTCGATAAAAAACGCATAGCTTGAAGAACGAACGTACCTTTCATTAAAAATTATTCACTCTCTACTGGGTTTTTAGCCTCAAAAAGTAGCTGGTCGAGTTCGTTGGTATAGTTTTCTTTTGTTTCGTCAGACCAGCCGAATTTCTTCGCCATGTAATCGATAACGGGTTCTTTGTTTGCATGTACCCAGTTAATATCAAAGAACAAAGCACCAGTTCTGCGAATGAAGAAGTCAGCAGGCGTATAGGCTAACTCGTAATTAATCGAATACTCTAACACAGCAAACAGCGTAGGATCCAGGGCTGTTGTATCAGAAGTTCCCTTGTTATTTTTATAAATATTCAAAATAATGTCAATATTGGAGCCGTATCTTCTAATTAATCCCTCAGCAGCAAAAGTAGCTAGTCCAATCTCTTTTGCCTCTGTTAGTTTTTGTGTAACAAACCGTTCAAACTCTGCAGAACCGCCAACTTCACCACCAGATAGAGGAAGGTGTTTTGTTTGGGTAGCTGGATACTGACGGTTCTCTGTTTGATGCAAGTTCTTGGCAACAAGGTCAATGATACTCTCAGCCATTTTACGATAACCAGTCAGCTTACCGCCAGCAATCGATATAAATCCTGACTCAGAAATAAAAATCTCATCCTTACGTGAAATATCTGATGGAGACTTACCCTCTTCATGGATTAATGGACGTAATCCAGCCCAGCTAGATTCTACATCAGATGCTGTAATTTTCACTTTTGGGAACATGAAGTTAATCGCATCTATTACGTAATCCCTGTCTTGAACAGTCATCTGTGGACGCGCGATGTTTCCGGTATAAACGGTATCAGTTGTCCCAACGTAAGTTTTTCCTTCGCGTGGGATTGCGAAAACCATTCGTCCGTCCGGTGTATCAAAGTAGATGGCTTGTTTTAATGGGAACCTCTCTCCGTCAAAAACAAGATGTATCCCTTTCGTAAGTCGTAAAGTCTTTCCTTTTTTAGAGCCGTCTTTTTCTCTTAGCGTATCTACCCACGGTCCAGCTGCATTTACAATCTTCTTTGCAAATATTTCTGTAGTAGTATTATCAATTAAATCTAATACTTTTACGCCAACTACTTTTCCTTCTTTATATAAAAGCTCTGTCACTTGCAGGTAATTTAAGGCAAGAGCACCCTTTTCTACAGCTTTTTTCATTACTTCAAGTGTAAGACGGGCATCATCTGTTTTATATTCTACATAATAGCCAGCACCTTTTAATCCATCTTTTTTTAGTGTAGGTTCCCGGTCCATTGCAACATCTGAAGAGAACATTTTTCTACGTTCACTCTTTTTGACGCCAGCTAGAAAATCATACATCATTAGACCAATGTTGGTTGTTAAAGGACCAAACGTTCCACCTTTATAAAAGGGAAGCATCATCCATTCGGGAGTGGTTACATGTGGTCCGTTTTCGTATACGATAGCACGTTCTTTACCAACTTCTGCAACAACCTTGAATTCAAATTGTTTTAAATAGCGAAGACCACCGTGCACTAATTTTGTGGACCTGCTGGAAGTGCCAGCAGCAAAGTCTTGCATTTCTACAACAGCTGCTTTCATTCCACGGGTAACGGCATCCAAGGCAATACCAGCACCGGTTATTCCTCCACCTATTACAAGCACATCTAAAGCTTCGTCTTGCATTTTTTGTTTCATATTTTTTCTTCGTAAACTTGAAAATTCCATACGATCGTCCCTTTCGTTTTTTTCTATTAATATGGTTATCTCCGTTAGAAAAACAAAAAGAGACCACAAATAATCAATTGTCTATATCGTACACATAGCAATTGATTAATGTGGTCTCTCTATTCTCCAACCGAGTTATTAACTTGTATTTAGTATAGCATGAGGAGTAGGGGAAAGGAAGGTATACACCCCAGTCTCCTATCATCAACCTATTTAAAGTGTCTTGCTGCGGCGACAGCTTTTTGCCAGCCAGTATAGAGCTCATCGCGTTTTTCTTCGTCTAGAGCATGAATAAACGTACGTTCATTTTTCCACTGCATAGCAATTTCTTCTTTTGATTTCCAATATCCAACCGCAAGTCCTGCAAGGTAGGCTGCGCCTAATGCAGTTGTTTCCTCCACTACAGGACGTTCAACTGGAACGCTTAACATATCACTTTGAAATTGCATCAAAAAATTGTTTTTAACAACACCACCATCAACACGTAACGACTTTAACTCCATGCCGGAATCCTCTACCATTACGTCGATAACATCTTTGGTTCGATAGGCTAATGCTTCGAGTGTAGCACGAATAAAGTGTTCCTTCGTGGTACCACGAGTTAGTCCAAATATCGCGCCACGTGCATCACTATCCCAGTAAGGTGTTCCCAAGCCAACAAAGGCGGGTACCAAATAAACGCCTTCGCTAGAAGAAACCTTTGATGCGTATTTTTCCGTATCTTTTGCTTTTCTGATCATTCGTAAGCCGTCTCGTAACCACTGAACAGCAGAACCAGCAACGAAAATACTACCTTCTAAGGCATACTCTACTTTTCCATCCACACCCCATGCTAGAGTGGTTAGTAGGCCATGATCAGATTTTACGCCTTCTTCTCCAGTGTTCATTAGCATAAAACAACCAGTTCCGTATGTGTTTTTAGTCATCCCTTTTTCAAAGCAAGCTTGACCGAATAAAGCGGCTTGTTGATCGCCAGCAATACCTGCAATTGGCACTTCATATCCGAAAAAGTGATGCCCCACGGTTGTAGTATAGACCTCACTGGATTGCCTTACCTCAGGTAGCATGCTTTTTGGAACAGTAAGAATGTCAAGTAGCTCGTCATCCCATTCTAAGTTGTAAATGTTAAACATTAATGTACGCGAGGCATTCGAGTAATCTGTCACATGAACTTTACCACCTGAAAGCTTATAAACTAACCAGGTATCAATGGTTCCGAATTGTAAATCTCCATTTTCGGCTTTCGCTCTAGCGCCTTTCACGTTGTCTAAAATCCATTTCACCTTCGTGCCCGAGAAATATGGATCGATAAGTAAACCAGTTTTTTCTTTAAATAGATCCTTGTAGCCTTTTTCCTTTAAATTACGACAAATATTTTCTGTTTGACGGGATTGCCAAACAATCGCTTTGTAAATTGGTTTCCCTGTGTTTTTATCCCAAACAACAGTTGTTTCTCGTTGATTGGTAATGCCAATACTTGCTATATCGGCAGCAGAGATATCTGCTATTCGTAAAACATCTGCAATACAGGCCAGGATAGATGTCCAAATTTCATTAGCATCGTGTTCTACCCATCCAGGTTTGGGGAAAAATTGTTCAAATTCATGCATGGATGTTGCGATGATGGTACCTTGTTTATCAAATATAATAGCACGTGAGCTTGTAGTTCCTTGATCGAGCGATAAAATATATTTCCCCACTGTTTTCTCTCCTCTATATATGCGAATTTAAGAACTGAAAATAGGGATATCCCCATTATGCTTTGTTCTCTTTTGGATAGTGAATGGTTTATGTTCACCTTTATTAGTGTTTAATAAACCAACTTTTAAAACGTTTAAGTTTGTAAAAAGCATAAAAAAAGACACGACTAAAGTTCTTTGAAAAAATCAAAGATAATAGTGTGTCTCCGCATCTCGTCACAAAATATTAACTTAACTAAGATTATAATCTTTTGTGGAATTATCGTCAACAAATGTTCACAATTATATCTTCCTTTTTTAGAGTAACTATTCGAATATTATGACCAAAGATCTTTATTGGAGGTTGTAATGGCAGTTGCGCCACCGTTTAATGCATGAGAGACGTCCTCTTTGGTACGGATTAATCCACCCGCGATAACCGGAATGCCTGTTTCCTCGTGTATTTCCTTTAATATATTTGGAATGATTCCTGGTAATACCTCAATGTAATCGGGTTTTATTCGCTTACAAATTTTTAAATTATGATTAATGGCATGACTATCTAATGCGAAAAGCCGTTGGATACCAATAACGTTATGTTTTTTAGCTGTGGTAATTACATTACCTCTAGTAGAAATGATTCCATCGACCTTCAAATCATTAATTAAATATTCTAATCCATATTCATCCACTTTAAGCCCCTGAATTAGATCAACATGCATAAAAACCTTTTTATTTTGTTGCTTCGTATATTTTACAAGACTGCTAATTTGCGACAATCTACACTCTAAAAAGATAATATTTTCATGATGACTTCTAAGGACACTTTCAAAGTCTTTCATGCTTCTTACTGCTGGTAGTACGCCTTCTAATTTCGTCAATGTGCTCACCTCCATAGAAATCATCGATCAAACAAGTTCATTATACTTATCTTTGTGAGATTGACAAGTCAATGGATTCAATAAGAGAAATACGGTATATTCCTACTTAGCTTTATTATGATAAAAGAAGGGGAGTTTTTCTTACTCCTAGCCCAGTGCTACATCTAATATCATCATGATGGTGAAACCAATCATTAAACTCATTGCAGCTAAGTCTTTGTTTCCATTTTCCTGTGAAGCTGGAATTACTTCTTCTGCAACCACAAATATCATTGCACCTGCTGCAAAGCTTAAAGCAAAAGGAAGCAATGGCTCCATCATTGTTACAGCCAAAACCCCTATTACTGCTGCAATAGGCTCGACCATTCCAGAGAATTGTCCATATAAAAAGCTTTTCCTTCTAGACATCCCTTCACGTCGAAGCGGCATAGAAACTGCCGTGCCCTCCGGTAAATTTTGTATTCCAATTCCTATGGCTAAGGTGATCGCGGCACCTAATGAAGCAGTTGGCAGACCTTGCGCTACTGCCCCGAATGCAACCCCAATTGCTAAGCCTTCTGGGATATTATGCAAGGTAATTGCTAAAACAAGTAAGGTACTTCTTTTTCTTTTCGCAGGTTGAATCCCTTCTGCATCCTTCATATTTGAATTTGGATGTAAGTGAGGAATCAATTTATCCACTGCCCAAAGAAATATTGCCCCTGACATAAAGCCAATTGCAGCAGGCACCCATGCCGGAAGACTGTCTTGTTCTGCCATCTCAATAGCTGGTGAGAGGAGGGACCAGAAGCTTGCAGCGATCATGACACCGCCGGCGAAGCCTAGCATGGAATCCAATAGTTTTTCGTTCATTGTCTTAGTTGTAAAGACAAGTGCAGCTCCAAGAGCGGTCATTCCCCATGTAAATAGCGTAAAAATAAATGCTTGTAAAACAGGACTGAGCTCGATAAAATAGGCGGCCATTTTCTAAAACTCCTTCGTTAACTTACTTATACAAAATAGAATACTAGTATTGCGTGTAAAGGAAAAGCACACAGTCTTATCTAAATTACGCCTTAAGGCTTAGTGTGAAATACAGCTTAAGCCCGTTACCTAAAGATTAAGGACAAGCTATCATTAAGTCATGGAAGGAGGGAATGACATTGAAAACATTTTTACTTATCAGTTTAGCGATCATTGCTTCGATTGTTTTATTATCCAATCTTGGTCCAATGATTATGCTACTTATCAGTGTCGCGGTGGCCTATTATGCGCTTAGAAAGTTTGTAGTCGCAGAAACGGTTGGCAAGAAAGTGCTATGGGGGATCATCATTTTGATAGGTGTTTCAATTAGCCTTTCAAACATACCAGCACTAATAGGTGTTGCAGCTATCTTTGTTTTGTATTACACCTATAAAAAATGGAAAGAAGAAAAAGAAAACAAAAGCATCCAAGATGACTACTTAAATTGGGAAAATATCTAAATAAAAAAGGAGAATGAAGATGACAAACTTATTTTCAAGATTAAAAGAAACGGTAATGGCAGATTTGCATGACTTAGTAGACCAAAAAGAACAAAAGAATCCAATTGCGCACGTGAATCAATATATTCGTGAATGTGAGCAAGAAGTAAAGAAGATTAAGCATCTGGTTGAAAAACAATATCAAATTAAACAAGATATTGACCGAGAATGGAACCAAGCAAAAATGATGGTTGAAAAACGCAAGCGTCAAATGCAACTAGCTGAAGAATTAAATGAAGCACAGCTTCAGGAAGAAGCTCAACAAGAGCTTTCGCAATTCGAATCAAGAGTAGAGCACCTGTCAAAGCTTCGAGATCAATCCATTAAAGACATTGAAGGATTAGAAACAAAATATGTACAAATGAAACAGAAGCTGAAGGATTTGTATGTAAAAAGGTTAGAAATGAAGAGTAGGGAAAACGTTGCTCGCACGCAGCAAGGTATCAACAAGGTACTACAAACGGACCTTGTTTCAAAGAGCGCTTCAAAATTTGCAGAACTAGAAAGCTACATTGAAAGAATCGAGCAACAAGTCCAATCAGACTATCGTTTGCATACATTAGACGCTAGATTTGCAGCATTAGAAAAAAAGGCTTCTAATTCTAATTAAAAACATGGTAATCTAAAGGAGTGCAGAAAATTTCTGCACTCAATCATTTTGTATAAAAATAAAAAAAGGAGGGCCAGTATGTTTAAAAAAAATCCAACCGATTTGATACAGTTATTGCTGATTATTGCTATTGCTTTATTTGTAATCGAAGTTATTTTTATCGATACTGGTCTTCTTTTTGTATTGATACTAGCAATTGTAGCGATCTATTTTGGAAAAAGAAGTTACTATAAAACATCTGGGAAAACATTTTTCTGGGGTGGTATTGTAGCAATTCTTCTTTTTTTGTTAAATACATTCGCAATTCGCTTGTTTATATTTATTATTGTTATTTATTTTATTTATCAGTGGTATAAAGGGAAAAAAGAACAAAATGATGCAAATCATTTACTTACAGATAATAAAGAGCAAACAGTAGTAAAGGAAAAAATCAGTCAAAACAGTTGGTTTCATAAATTTAGAACGAACGAAGAATCCTTTGCATGGCAGGATATGAATGTTCAGGGCATTATTGGGGATGTTGTAATTGACTTAAACTACACGGTTTTGCCAAAGCAAGAAGCGATGATGCTAATTCGTAATGTGGTTGGAAATGTGAAAGTTATTGTGCCCTACGACGTCGAAGTCGTTATCCAGCATAACGTGATGTATGGTGCAATCTCTGTTTTTGAGCACCACGAGGAGCATGCGTTTAATCGAACAATCGAGTTTCAATCGAAAGATTATATAGAATCACAGAAAAAGATTAAAATCTTCACCTCTATGATTGTCGGTAAGTTGGAGGTGAAGCGGGGATGAAATTATATTCTCGTGCGATTGTTTTTGGCTTTTTCTTATCCATTCTATTAATGATTATTTTGTATGCCCTCGTTTTTGTAGCCTATCCATTGGATAATTGGCAGCTATTTTGGACGAGAAAAATATGGGGGATGCCTTTTATTGCATTGGCTCCATCTGTGACGATGGTTTTCGGATTAAGCGTTGGAATAGGGGTGTCGCTTTATTGGAGTAACCGAATGGCCTTTTTAGAAGAAACCGTTGATCGGCTCAGAAAAAGTCAATCTTTATTAGATGAACAGCCATACGATGATATGGCTGGCTTGATGGAAAAGATAAAATCACTTCAATCCTATATGCAAGAACAAACCCAAAGGTCACAACGCCTAATTAAAGAAAGAACAGAAAATCAACAAGAAAAAATTGATCAAGTTATTTCAGATGAACGGAATCGTCTTGCTCGTGAGCTACATGATTCAGTTAGTCAGGAACTATTTGCAGCTTCCATGCTTGTTTCTGCCTTAAATGCATCGGAAAAAGCGAAAGAAGGAATGCTTCAAAAGCAGTTATTACAAATCGAAACCATTATTCAGCAGGCCCAGCTCGAAATGAGGGCTTTGTTATTACATTTACGACCAATTGCTTTAAAGGATAAGACGTTATCAGAGGGAATGGAGCAACTCTTGGAGGAGCTAACAGCCAAAGTGCCACTTTCCATTACATGGAAGCTGGAAAAAGTAAAAGTGAATAAAGGCGTGGAGGATCATTTATTTAGAATATTGCAGGAATCGATTTCAAATACATTAAGACATGCGAAAGCTGATACATTAAACGTTCTTTTATTAAATCGAGATGGATTTGTAATTTTGAAAATAGAGGACGATGGTATAGGATTTGATGCAAAAGAAGAACACTCTGGTGCATACGGCCTTCTTAATATGAAGGAAAGAGCGGGAGAATTAGGGGCTAATTTTAGAATTGTGAGTATTCCAAATGAAGGTACAAGGCTTGAAGTACGCGTGCCAATTATAAACGAAGATGGTGAGAATAATGATTAGTGTATTATTTGTAGATGATCATGAAATGGTCCGTATCGGAGTAAGTGCATATTTAGCAACCCAGCCTGACATCGAAGTAGTTGCAGAAGCGGATAATGGGAAAAAAGCGGTAGAACTTGCTTTAGAAATGCGTCCGGACGTAATTTTAATGGATTTGGTAATGGAAGAGATGGACGGGATTGAAGCAACCAGACAAATCATGAAGTCTTGGCCAGAAGCAAAAATCTTAATTGTTACTAGCTTTATTGATGATGATAAGGTGTATCCTGCAATAGAAGCGGGAGCGACTAGCTATATTTTAAAAACCTCAAAAGCAGACAAAATTGCAAAGGCTATCCGCGATACACATGTAGGGGAGCAAGTTTTTGAAAAAGAGGTAACCTCAAAAGTAATGGCAAAAATGCGTAAACAATCAGATTTGGTACTTCATGACACACTTACGAACCGAGAGAATGAAATATTACTCCTAATCGCAGAAGGCAAAACAAACCAAGAAATAGCAGACCAATTATTCATCGCCCTAAAAACAACCAAAGTACACGTCTCCAACATTCTCAGCAAACTAGAAGTTCAAGACAGGACTCAAGCAGCCGTTTACGCGTATCAGCACGGCCTCGTTGGTTCGACAAAAAACGGGGGGTGACAGGCACCACCCCCTACAACCCGAGTGATTGATTTGGTACTTTGATGCGGAAAGAAATGTTGTTATTTTCTAGGTCGATTTGTTGTGCGCGTATTTTGAAGTTGCTTTTGATTTCCATTTGGGTGACGGCGATATAAATATTTTCTTCTTTTGGGTTAATGACGAGCCATTCTGGTGGGTCCACACGGTTGTTGACGTATTCTAAAATTTTATTGTTTGGAAGGTTTAACAGCCCTAAGGACATATCCTCTGTTTGTAATATAATATCTCCATTTTCTTGTACAATTGGTGTGAGACTGATGCTTATTGGTACCTCTGTCATAAAGGCATCAATAGTGCCCGTGACATGTACTTGATCCTCAAAGCTTACACGATATTTATCTTCATCATCTTTAAGTAATTTATCAATATAGGCATTTACGAGTTCTGTCAAATTCTCTTTACTCGAATTAATCGTAAATTCTGCTCCTTCTTCTTCTTCAATAAATTCTTTTTCAGGTGGTTCAACCTCTGAAGTTGGCCAAAAGATAAAAAGCATTACGGATAATAAAAATAATACATTGAAACCTAATAATGCAATAAAAAATGCTTTCCAATTCTTTTCAATTTTCATATGTTGTCACCTTTTCATTTAAGTCTATTCTTCATCTTGGTCTTGTTCAGCTTCCTCTTCATTTTCATCTTCCTCTAGAGCTGCTTGCATGTATGATTGGACTCGATTTGCTATAATTACATATCCCTCACGATTTGGATGGATATAATCCTCTGCGAAAAAGTTACCTTCACGATTTTTATAAATATCCTTCATCGGAATGAAGGTCACCTGTTCAAAAGATTCTGCTACACGCTTACTAGAGTCATTCCACCTGATCATGATTTCATTTAAAGCTGGAATATCACCAAAGTATTTCTCGAAAGGATTAAAAAAACCTAAGAGGTAGATATCTGCTTCAGGTTGCAATTCCGTAATTATTTCTAAAATGGTGCTCATTCTAACTTCGTAATCATCCCGGTCCGCCATAAAGGGTTCCTCAGTTAAATTAGTGAAATTATCTCTCATAATTCGCATAATATCATTTGCACCAATAGTAAGGAGAACGACGTCCGCATTTTCTAAAGAAGATCTTAAGTCTTCATTTTCTTCTAAACGTTTAATGAGGTGTTTCGTCTGATTTCCTCTAACTCCATAGTTTTCAAAGCTTACCTTAAAGTCATTATCTACTAGACGGTCTTCTAAAATACCAATATAACCTGCATTTCCTGTTTCGTCACCAACTCCTTGTGTTAAGGAATCACCAACAGCAACTATATGCGTCTCTTTTTTAAATATATTTAAGGCACCTTCTACTACGTCCTTTACTGTTTCGCGAAAATCCTGTGAAAAGCCTTCTTCCTCTTCATCAGTTTCATCTTCTTCATTTTCTGCTAACTCTTCTTCAACTCTTTGTTCTTCTTCTGCAATAGGTCTAACATTTTCGGTTGTTTGTGTCGGTTCTTCGAAAATTGCAGCGACATAACTAACCATCACAATGAAAATCACTAAACTTGCTAGGATAATAATTACTGCTTTATTGCCCTTCATTTTATATACACCTACACGTTTATAGTCTATGTTGATTTACCCTATTTTCTAATATATTAATCATTTTAATACGCAGTATTATACTTATTCGTCTACGCCGATAATTATTTAGGGAAACTGCTTGTATTTTATCATGTATAAGATAGAAGTAAAATATAAAGATGAAAAAGCCGCCCTGAAAATCAGAGCGGCTTCATTTATATTATCTTGGGGAGATAATAACAATAATTAAGTCTTGCCTAGTAATTTTGACGCAAACGGTCAAATTCTTTAAATGGACAGCGATCCTCTACAAAGATTTTCCCTTGTCCTTCTGTATGGTTTTTAATAGTAGAAACATCTTGATCTGTGTTTGCCCATACAATACTTGCTTTTTCAATTGCTTCATTTGATACTTCTTTTGGATCTACAATATATAAAACATCTACAGGGCCTTCTATTTCATTGATAGAAGAGACTGATTGCGCACCATAAAGTTGATTATCCGCATTACTTAATGGGATGATTTGAAATCCTGCTTTTTGAAGCTTGCTAACTGCTTCTGCTTTTTCTTCTTTGTAACCTGCTACAACGATAGTTTTCGGGCGGATTCCACCATCTTCTCTTGCAAAAGAAGAAGCTAAAGCCCAGCTGATTGCTTGTTCTGAAGAAACACGGATAGTTGGTTCTGTGTCAGTAGCAATTGCAATTGCTTGGTCTAGATCATTTATTGTATCTTCAACTGATTCAAGACCTACAGATAAACGAATTAATTCTTCTGTTACACCACTGCTCTTTAGCTCATCCGCATTTAACTGCTGATGTGTAGTAGAGGCAGGGTGAATGATTAATGATTTTGCGTCTCCAACGTTTGCTACGTGTGACCACAAATTAACATTATCGATTACTTTGCGTCCAGCGTCTCTTCCGCCTTTGATGCCAAATACTACAATGGCGCCATAATGTCCATTTAAGTATTTTTGAGCAAGTGCATGAGAAGGGTGATCCTCTGTGCTAGGGTGTGATACCCATTCCACTTGAGGGTGGTTCTCCAAATATTGAACAATAGATTTCGCATTTTCAGTGTGTCGCTCTACACGTAAATTCAATGTTTCTAAGCCCTGTAAAAAGTTGAATGCATTTTGTGGACTTAGGCATGCGCCAATATCACGTAACCCTTGCACACGTAATTTAATCGCAAATGCTGGTGGTCCAATATCAATTCCAAATCGAATGCCATTATAAGAATCATCTGGCTCTGTAAAGCCTGGGAAGCGTTCGCTATTCCAATTAAACTTACCGCTGTCTACAACAACTCCTCCAATAGAAGTTCCGTGTCCACCGATCCATTTCGTTGCAGAATGAACGACAATGTCAGCGCCCCATGTAATTGGCTTACAAGCATAAGGTGTAGCAAAAGTGTTATCGATAATTACTGGAATTCCACTTTCGTGAGCGATATCTGCTACTTTTTCAAGGTCGAATACATTCAAGCTTGGATTCGTAATAGTTTCACCAAATATAGCCTTTGTTTTTGGTGTAATTGCATTTCGGAAGTTTTCAGGATCAGTTCCGTCGACGAATTTTACATCAATTCCGTATTTTGGAAGTGTTTTGTTAAATAAGTTAAAAGTTCCTCCGTATAAATTACTATCAGCAAGGATCTCGTCCCCAGCATTCGCTAAGTTTAAGATTGCTAGAGTAATAGCTGAAGCACCTGAAGCTGTTGCAACAGCAGCTACCCCATCTTCAAGTAACGCGATGCGTTGTTCAAAAGCATCTACAGTTGGATTCATAATTCTTGAATAAATGTTACCTAGTTCTGCTAAAGCAAAAAGGTTTTGAGCATGTTCTGTGTCGCGAAAAACATAAGAGGTTGTTTGATAAATAGGTACTGCGCGAGATCCCGTTGTTGGATCTGGTTCCTGTCCACCGTGTAGTAATGTTGTTTCTACTCCTGGAAATTGAAAAGATTTTGTCATAATAAAAGCCTCCTAATAAAGTTTTTACACGTCTCTAATCAAGAGAAAACAAAAAACCCTCTTCTATGTAAGAAGAGGGTTGTATGTATCATTTCCTCCTCTTATCTACCAGGCTATTAACCTGTAGGATTTAGCACCTTTTCAATAAAATTGACGGTTGCCGGGCTTCATAGGGCCTATTCCCTCTGCCACTCTTGATAAGAGATATGCGATTAAGTTTTCTTAGTATGGATTATATGGCATTAAAGTTGGGAAGTCAATCCTTTATTAACAATTATTTTTCAATTTTTTGTAAATAAAGGATATTATTCTAAAAATATGCACGAAAACCCTATTGATAGCGGGGTTAAATTTATTTTAAAAAATTCCAAAAAATTAAGTGCCTATTCAATTTTTCTATTCCAACATATCGTAATTATAAAAGAGATGAGGAGAGTGATTGTTGTGAGTCAAAATTTTTCTGAGAAAGAAAATAAAAGTAAAAAGGAACAATTTCAAGAAAAGATAGATCACCTTAGAAGGCAGGATCCAACTAAAATTCTGCAATCTGTTGATGAGTTTTTTAAACAATCGTTTGCAGCACTTGATATGCCTGTAGATATTTTAGATACAGAGGATGAATGGCTAGTAAAAGCTTATCTACCTGGGATTGAAAAGAAACAAATTAATCTAGAAGTTTTAGACGAGGAAATAAATATTGTAGTTTTGCATAAAGAGGAAACCAATCAATATGATGAAACGTATCACTATCATAAACGCGAAAGAAAAATGGAGGAAGCAACAAGAAAAATAAGATTACCTTTTACAGCAAATACTGAAACTGTGCATGCTAATTATGAAAATGGGGTACTCTATATCAAAGGAGAAAAATCAGAAAAAAATACAAAGCGAATAGAAATTGATTAAGGGATGAGACGTATTCTATCAACAGAATAGACTTGTTCACATAGCACGCTTTTCCATGAGAAGTGTGCTATATTGATAGAACAGTAGAATGTAAGAGAGGGGGAAGAAATTTGGATATTACTCCTTATTTATTAGGCTTTATTATATTTTTTAATATTGTATTAGCTTTTGCAATTGTATTTTTAGAAAGAAGAAATCCAACAGCTACATGGGCTTGGTTGATGGTTTTATTATTTATTCCAGTAGCCGGCTTTATTTTATATCTCGTGTTTGGAAGGAAATTAAGTAATAAATCAATTTTTACCTGGGACACGAAAAGTAAGCTAGGTGTAAAAACTGCTGTTCAGCATCAACTAAGAGAAATGGAACACGGGAAGTACCAAATTTCAGATGAGCAAATGCTCCCGTACAAGGATATTTTTTATTTGCATCTACGTAATAATGACGCTCTAATTACGCAAGATAATAAGGTTGATGTTTTCACAGATGGCAAGAAAAAATTTAATGAATTATTGAAGGATATGGATAAGGCAACTGACCATATTCATTTACTTTATTATACAATTCGTGATGACTCTTTAGGGCAACGAGTAGCGCAGATGGTTGCTAAGAAAGCAAAAGAAGGCGTTCAGGTAAAAGTCTTGTATGATGATATGGGATCAAGAACTATAAGTAAAAAAATAATCCGATTGATGCGCGATGCAGGAGCAGATGTGGACTCCTTTTTCCCGCCATTAATTCCGAAGGTTAACCTTAAAATTAACCACCGTAACCACCGTAAGATTGCTGTCATTGATGGTAAAGTAGGTTATATCGGTGGATTTAACATAGGTGATGAATATCTCGGATATAAAAAGAAGTTTGGATATTGGCGTGACACACATTTACGCATAACAGGGAGTGCAGTATTGCACTTGCAAACTCGATTTATTTTGGACTGGAACCAAGCATCACGCAATGACATTGTATATGATGAACGCTATTATCAAGCAGAACCAGCAGGGACAGTCGGCATGCAAATTGTTTCTAGTGGACCAGATTCAGAATGGGAACAGATTAAGCATGGCTACATAAAAATGATCATGTCAGCTAAAAAATACGTGTTTATTCAAACGCCTTATTTTATACCGGATGAAAGCCTATTAGACGCACTGAAGATTGCTAGTTTATCAGGAATAGACGTTCGCATCATGATCCCAAATAAACCAGATCATCCATTTGTATATTGGGCAACATATTCTTACGTAGGAGATCTTTTAAGTGCCGGTGCTACCGTGTATATCTATCAAAATGGTTTCTTACATGCCAAAACGATTGTAGTAGATGGAAAAATAGCTTCAGTTGGAACGGCTAATATAGATGTAAGAAGCTTTCGTCTTAATTTTGAGGTTAACGCATTTTTATATAATGAGACATTAGTAGAAATGTTAGTTGATGAATTTGAAAAAGATATGGAATATGTATCTGAATTAACATTTGCACTCTACAAGCAACGTTCGCTATGGATTCGTTTTAAAGAATCATTAGCACGATTAATTTCTCCTATACTGTGAAGGCTAAGGGCAAACATTCTTAAATGTTTGTCTTTTTGTTTGCCTTAGAATATGGGAAAAATTAAAAAAGCATTGATTGACATTATTCAATTACTAAAATATACTTACTTACATAAAGTAAGTTAAATAATGAAAAAGAGGCGATTAATCATGACAACCAGATCAATTGAAAAGTTTCATATAGAAAGCGTTGAATTAGAGGTAACCAATCTTGAAAAATCCATTAGCTTTTATGAGGATATATTAGGATTTACCGTGATCAGAAAAGCAGACAAATATGTAGAGCTAGGAACAAAGGATGAGCAAATTCTCGTAGTATTGCATGAAAATAAAGAAGCACGAAAGATGAGACAAGGAGAAACGGGAATTTACCATTTTGCTATTTTAGTACCAGAAAGAGCGCAATTAGCAGCTTTTCTAAAACATATATCAGATAAAAGATATCCTTTAATTGGCGCTTCAGACCATTTATTTAGTGAGGCCATCTATTTAGAAGATCCAGACCAAATAGGAATTGAAGTATATTGTGATCGACCAAAAGAAGAATGGGAAGAGGATAATGGAGAGATAAAAGTAGCGACTTTACCGCTTCAGGTAGAAGATTTAATGGCCACCTATAAAGAGCCGTGGACAGCGTTACCGATTGGTACGATAATCGGACACCTGCATTTTCATGTAAGCTCAATTAAACAGGCACGAACCTTTTATATGGATCAGTTTGGATTAGATAAAAAAGTAGAAATGGGTTCACAAGCACTGTTTGTTTCTGGAGAAGGGTACCATCATCATATTGGTTTAAATGTATGGAATGGAAGAGATGCAGTAGTACCAGAAGAAAACGTGGTTGGTCTGAAAAAAGCGAATGTAACTATATCAGTAGAAGACCTTCATGCATTAAGGAAGAGTGGTGTCTTAAAAGAGGAATCAATGCAATTAGAAGATCCATTTTCCATTAAATATGGTCTAAGCATTTAGTCTGGCTTTATGCCTATCTGAATTTCGCGTATACTAATGATTGGAAAGGATGAGTCATATGCGCGGATTAAAAGTGGACCATTTATATAAATCTTACGGTGAAAAAGTATTATTTAATCAAATTTCATTTTCAATTGGAGAAAACGATCGTATCGGTTTAATTGGAGTAAACGGTACGGGGAAATCCTCTTTATTAAAAGTATTAGCTGGAATTGATACAGCAGAGTCAGGAGAATTTGAGCATCCAAATGATTACCTTGTGGAGTATTTAGATCAGGATCCAGAATTAGACGATACTGTATCAGTAATGGAATATATTTATAATGGCGAACAAAAGGAAATTGTAACGCTAAGGAAATATGAAAAAGCTGCACTAGCTCTTGAAAACAACCCAACGGATGAAAAATTGCAACAGCAGCTTTTGCGCGTCCAACAGGAAATGGATGAAATTGATGCTTGGGATGCAATGACAAGAGCAAAAACAATTCTTTCAAAGCTAGGTGTAACGAAACTAGATCAACAAATTAGCGCACTTTCAGGTGGCCAGAAAAAAAGAGTGGCAATTGCCAAAGCCTTTATTCAGCCTGCAGATCTACTCATTTTAGATGAACCAACAAACCATTTAGACAATGATACGATCGAATGGTTAGAGGAATTTTTACCACAATATAAAGGTGCATTATTACTAGTTACACACGATCGTTATTTCTTAAACCGTGTTACCAATCGTATTTTTGAGTTAGATAAGGGTAAGCTATATACCTATCAAGGTAACTATCAAATTTTCTTAGAGAAAAAGGCGGAAAGAGAAGAACAGGAAGTAGCTAGTGAAAAGAAACATAAAAATGTTTTAAAACAAGAGTTAGCTTGGCTTCATCGGGGGGCCAAGGCCCGAACTACTAAGCAAAAAGCACGAATCGGTCGTGTGGAGGAAATGAAGGATAAAACCTTTGATACAAAAAAAGAATCAGTCGCTTTTGCAGTTGGTGCAAATCGGCTAGGCACAAAAGTGTTAGAAGTAGAAGGCCTAACAAAGGGATATGGAAACGAAATGTTATTTGAAAACCTTGATTTTTTAGTGAAACCACATGATCGAATTGGCATAGTAGGTGCAAATGGTAGTGGAAAAACTACTTTATTAAATATTTTAGCCGGACAGATTGAGCCTGATAAAGGTTTCGTGGAGAAAGGTTCGACGGTGAAAATTGGGTACTATACCCAAAACCATCCCGCTATTCCAGACGATTTAAAGGTGATTGAATTTATTCGAGATGTGGCTGAAGTGGTGCATACCCAAAAAGGGGATATCATTACAGCGGAACAAATGCTAGAGCAATTTCTATTTCCGAGATCTATGCAATGGACGTATGTGAAAAGACTCTCGGGTGGCGAACGAAGAAGGTTGTACTTATTAAGTGTATTGATGAAAGAACCCAATGTACTCTTCTTAGATGAACCGACCAATGATTTAGATACACAAACGTTAATGGTCTTAGAGGATTACTTAGAAAATTTTCCTGGTGTTGTTATAACTGTTTCGCACGATCGGTATTTCCTTGATAAAACGGTTGATCAGCTTTTAGCTTTTGATGGAAGCGGAAATGTTATTTATTTTTATGGGAATTATTCCGAATACAGAGAACAAGAAAAGGTTGCCGAAACTCCAATACAAAAAGAGAAAAGCAAACCTCTTCCTGAAAAGAAAAAAAGAAAAAAGCTTTCCTATAACGATCAAAAGGAATGGGAAACGATTGAAGATACCATCGGTGACATAGAGGGCCAAATAGAGAGTGTTCAACAAGATATTGAGGATGCCGGAAGTGATAGTGAAAAAATCCAGAAGCTCTATAAAAAGCAACAGCAATTAGAGCAGGAGCTTGAATTCAAAATGGAACGATGGGAAGAGCTTTCTTTATTGGTAGAAGAGATGGACTAACCAAATGGTTTGGTTTGGTGAATCGATTATGGGATAATTGTTGGGTGAAAAAGAGTTAATAAAAAAAGATACTCTAATGGTGAAAAAATGGAGGGAATGTTATGGCAGATTTGAAGTTGAAAGAAAAGTATGCGGAATTAGCTCTTAAAACAGGAGTGAATCTTCAAAAGGATCAAGCACTTGTCATCAATTCATCGATTGAGGGTGTGGAATTCACTCGTATTGTAGCTAAAAAAGCATACGAACTTGGAGCGAAAAATGTCCATGTCAATTGGACGGATGACGAATTAACCTTACTAAAATACGAAAATGCTCCAGAAGAGGTTTTAACGGATATTCCGGAATGGCAGGTTGAGAAACATCTTGATTTTGCTAAAGATGGAGCTGCACTTTTTGCAATTCGTTCCACGAATCCAGATTTATTAAAGGATATTGACCCTGCTCGTGTTGCAAAGGCAAACAAAGCTGGAGCGGAAGCGATGAAGGAATTTCGCCAATATACGATGAATGATCGTATTCCATGGTCGATTATTTCTATCCCAACAGGTGACTGGGCGCAAAAGATATTCCCAGATAAAGAAAAGGAAGATGCCATCGAAAGCTTATGGGAATCCATTTTCCAAATCGTCCGAGTGGATCAAGAAGATCCTGTTAAAGCATGGGAAAAGCATAATAAGCAATTAAAAGTTGCTCGTGAGATTTTAAATAAGAAGGCATATAAATCATTACAATTTAAATCAAAAGGAACAGATATTACCTTTGATCTTCCAGATGGCCACATATGGAAGGGTGGAGCAGCAAAGACTACTGCTGGGTTTGCATTTAATCCCAATATGCCAACAGAAGAAGTTTTCACAGTTCCGCATAAATATGGTGTAAATGGAAAAGTAACAGCTACTAAGCCATTGATTTATGGTGGTAACATGATTGATGACTTTAGTTTAACGTTTAAAGACGGAAAAGTAGTTGATTTCCAGGCAGAAAAAGGCTATGAAACGTTGAAGCATTTGCTAGATACGGATGAAGGTGCCAAGCGATTAGGAGAATTAGCCCTAGTTCCACACGCATCTCCTATATCACAATCAGGTTTGATTTTTTATAACACCTTGTTTGATGAAAACGCATCTTGTCATATCGCACTTGGGAAAGCTTACCCTACCAATTTAGAGGGTGGTTCTGACATGGATGAAGAGACATTAGATAAACATGGGGTGAATGATAGCCTGACTCATGTTGACTTTATGATTGGATCAGAAGACTTAGATATCGACGGTGTTAAAGAAGATGGCACAACAGAAGCGGTATTTAGAAAAGGTGCATGGGCATTTGAACTAACTGAATAAACACATAGAAAGGCTCCTTTCACTATGGAAAGGAGCCTTTTGTATATAAAGATCGTGCAGCATTTAATTTAGCGCAGGCGTCCACTTCGACTCCCAGGGGATTAGCGTGATCTGAAGATCCACTTTTGTAAAGTGAATTTCTTTTAAAAAAGTTAGCTGAAGACACGCCCCCTAGGAAAGACCAGCTATGGAAAGTCAACCACATATAGTTATTTTTTAATATTATTTTTCATTTAAAAAAATGCATGCGAAAGTACACCTCATCTGAGAGGTGTTTTGAGAGGAATATACGTTTGGTTATTACTTACTTAACTTGTGGTTCGTATGGCTTGTTATCTCGTAAAATGGCAAAAATGATGTGAGCTAGCTTTCTGGCTACGGCCCCAACAGCTACGTGATGTCCTTTTCCTCTATCCTTTAATTTATTGTAAAACTGTGATAACGCTGGATCACTCTGGCTTGCAGAAAATGCGGCATGCCAAATAGCTCTTCGCAGGTAAGGAGAACCCCTTTTGGATATGTGTACTTCGGTAGCATTAAATTTGCCAGATTGTTTTACAGCTGGGTCTAGGCCTGCGAATGCAACTAATTGTTCTGGTCGATAAAAGCGCTCTATCGATCCAATTTCGCCTATAATTACAGCTGCTGTGACATCTCCAACGCCTTTTATAGTAGTTAAATAGGTTGCTTGTTGTTTCACGAGTGCAGAAAGCTTCTCTTCAATCTGATGGATTTGACGGTCCAGTAAGGACAGTTGTTCAAGTAATAGATGGATTTGCATTCGAAATGAATCGTTGGCCATTGTAATGCCAAAGCTTTCTGCTGCAGATTGTTTAATTTTTGTTGCTTTTTCATGTGCTCTTTTTTCTCCATAGGATTGTTTACTGGACTCATTTAAGAATGCAGCTAAGCTATCTGTATCAATGGTTTGTATGTCTTCTGGCATAGGATAATGAAAAAGTAATTCAGAAGAAGAGGTCCCAAATACTTCGGAAAACAGCTCCTCATATTCTGGAAATATCTGATCGAGAAGAGCTATGACCTTTCGTTTGATATCAGAGCTTTGATCTACCAGAGAATAACGCAATCTTTCCAAATGCCTTATCTGAAGCAAGGCTTCTTCTATAAAAGGTGTTGCTTCTGGAACGTCAATCCGAATAACTTGAGCAATGAGAAAAGCATCACGAGTATCTGTTTTTGTTTTACGTATATAAAAATTTCGCAAAGCATCAGATTGTAACGGATTGAAGGCCGTTACCTTAAAGCCAAGTTGGTAAAGATAAGTGAACACAGAAAGCCAATAATGGCCAGTCGCTTCTAGGCCACAAGCACAATTATCAGGGGTGAGCTGATGTTGGTTTAAAAAAGCTAACAACTTGTCACTCCCGGTTTTTGAATTAGAAAAACGAAGAGTTTTTCCAACTGAATTACCTTGTTGGTCAATCACCCCAGCTTCGTGGTTTTTTTTACCAATATCAATCCCTAAGTAGTACATGTAAACACCACCCGTATGATAGATTAATCAGAAAAGAGGAATCCTCCACATCTTTATAGATATCCATGCTCGTTCGATATTCGACAACATCGTGTCATCCAGCTGATACGAATCATTCTATAAAGAAGGAGGCATCAGACTTTCCAACGAAGACTCTGCTTCAAGCGAAGTTACGATACCTCCATCTGATTACCCCCAGTATACAATGTCATGGGGATACCTTAAAATTAAGGTTACCTATATCATACGAGCGGAGTGGGCAAGCCGTAGCGATTGTTAAGCCGTTCATCTGTTTCAAAGTGAAAACTTTATTTTATCGTTACTCTTTTCTTGGCTTCATATGATTCAACAACTAATTTTTTTCTACTAAAAGGATCGGGTTATCTTCCCGGGTTTCTGTAGAAAAACAGAACTTCCGATTAGTAGAAAGTTCTGTTTAATGTTATTGCGTATTAAAAATAAGCGTATCGAAGCTAACTTCATATACTCTTTTATTTAGATAGTGCGATTTCTATATGAGCTAAGTGGTGCTCTTCATGCCAAGATAATTTAGCAACGGTTGATGAAACAGTAATTTCACCATCTGCTTGGTGAGTGAAAGTTCGTTCTAATTGCTCTTCAGTTAAACTGGAGCCCAACTGAACGACACGTTCATTGATACCTTCGAGCATTTTAATAGAGCTTTCGACTGGAAGTCTTGTATCTGGTTGATTAGCCCACTTTTCTTGATCAAAACCTAGTACGGTTGGATTCTCTTCTGATAAAGCAAGCTTCAAACGAATATACAGGTTCAACTGAGAATCTGCGATGTGATGCACAAGTTGACGAACAGTCCAACTCCCCAAGCGATAGGTTTTATTTAATTCCTCATCACTTAAAGTGTCCACAGTTTTTCTTAATCGAATCGTGTAAGTTTCGATTTCCTTTAGCCATCCATCAATATGATCTAATGTAACTTTTTCAGGAACCTGTAATGGTCCAATTGGAAACCTTACATCCATTTTAATTCCTCCTTTTTCCTTTACTATACTAAGTTAACACAACAAACAAGAGAGATGTGTTTTTATCCATCATTACTTTACTAGACATTGTTCCTTTAATTAGGTCCTCCCCTAATTACTGCTATTACTCGCTGCTGCAGCTGCTGCGACACCAGCGATCATTGCCGTTTGTTGTGCTTGAATAATCGTTTCAATGGTCGTTTGAATACCAGTTGTTAGCAAATTCGTATTTTCTACTTTATCTTTCACGATAAAATTAGTAGCGATAATAAAATTGATATCCTTTTTCCAACGAAAGTGCTTTTCATTATTGAACCGATCGTACAAGGCCATAAGAGTTTCAATATCCTTTGAACTGTTTTCAATCAATGCAAGTAGACCAATCACTGGGTAAAACATAGGCTTTACTCGCAACCCCATTTTTTTGAAATCTTGTGTTAAAGACTTAGCTCGGTCAACTAGAACAGAAGGATCCTCGTCTTGTTGAATGGTGAAAATATGACTTAAAAACTGCAAATCGTTTCCTTTTCGAAATCCATTTTGATTCAACTGGTCATAATATCTATCCATATCATTTATAAGTTCGTCAGTATTTCTATCTAATTGTGCCAATAATAAAGCTAAGGGGTAATCATTGTCACCAGTTAAAAAGTAATGGCTTTTCTTCATATTCTTATAAATAATCATTGCTCGATCAATAAGGAGGTCACTGTCTGTTTCAGTATTAGATGTAAATAAACTTAATGCAGCAATATAAGTGAAGCTTCCTCTTTTGAATCCACCTTCTACGAGCTTTTCATAGACAGCAAGATATTTGTGAAAATTATCTTTAGGCTCATCAAAATGCAGATCAAGCATCGCTCCTACTGTAAAGCGGTGGGAGGATTTTAATGTTGAAAAAGTCCCAACATTTTTCTTAATATAATCAGTTATAGTAGAAAATCGCTCCATTTGGAATGGCTTTTCGTTCATACTATAAAGTGAAGAAATCATCATTATCGAGCTTGTATCTGCCATACCCCACTTTAATTTTTTCTTTAACGCTGTAAATACCTCCATGTATTCAGTACTAATTTGGTTAACGTCTCGCCCCATTAGAACACATCCTTTATATTGTGATTATTATAAGATTTTTTTAAAAAAATGTTTCAATATATTCGCCTAAAAACATAAATCAGAAAAGAGTGTAAAATCATAATTCCTGTTATTAAATACCACATAGCCATACGCCAATCATCGCCATCTAATGGCATTACAAAGTCTTCGATTAATCTAATAATAATCCATCCTATAATAAACATCGGAAAAATAATTGTATAAGACCTATTGAGAATTATTTGTCCACGTTCATCTTTTCCTTCGTGTCCAAATTGAAATTTAGAAAAGAATATAATCGCAATAATGAAAACTACCAAATAAAAATAGATAAACATTTACAAATCCTCCTTAAGTTTATATTGAAAAACTTCATCCAATTCCACCTCAAACAAAAGTGCTAGTTCATAAGCTAATTTGAGTGATGGATTATATTTATTTTTTTCCAAAGAAGCAATTGTCTGTCTACTAACACTAATTTTTTCTGCTACATCTTTTTGTGAATATCCTTTTTTAGCTCTTAATACTGGTAATTGGTTTCTAATTTCACCGTGCTCATTCATTATTCATCCCCCTTGTGAGTTACTTGTAGTGTAATGTATTTTTAACTTAATGTAAACTATTTTTGTAAAAATGTCGTATATTTTTAACTTAAAGATGTTAAATCATAGTGTTTAGAGTTTAAATTAAAAAACCAGGATAAGTGGACAAGTTAAAAAATGCTGGGAGGATATATATAGCAAAACTATTCATTATACAAGAAGGATAGTTTGTAAAATGTACTTAACGGGTATCAATCAATAGTAGCCAGAAATGCATCAAAGAAAGGGATTTTTATGCCTAATCAATCTGAAATTATAGAATTTCTCAAAACATATAAGGCTCCAATTATCATTATACTTGCAGGATTTTTCTTAACAGGCATGAGTTTTTACTTGTTTATAGAAATCGCTGAAGAAGTATTAGAAAAAGAAGAGTTTTATATCGATTCTACTGTGCAAAATCTGATCGAGCCTATTAGATCTACATTAACAGATAATATATTTGGTTATATAACAGAAGGTGGCTCTGTATGGTTTTTATCTGTAGCATCGATTGTTTTACTAGTATATTTATTTCTCAATTCCAAATACAGTAATTGGTTTTTGATTTACTTTACCATTAATATGATTGGAATTGCTGGGCTTACAAAAGGCCTGAAATTACTTTTTGAAAGAGAACGTCCAGAAGTGTTAGAGCAATATGATGGTTCTGGCTTTAGTTTTCCGAGTGGGCATTCTACTGGGGCTATTGCTTTTTACGGTTTTGTAATTTATCTTATTGTGATTAGTCATTTAGATAAAAAGTGGAAATGGTTGATTAATATCGTACTCGGAATTTTTGCATTACTTGTTGCGACGAGTAGGGTGTTTATCAATGTCCATTATGTTACAGATGTAGTTGCGGGAATTAGCTTAGGTTTAACTTTTTTATTTGTATGTATCTTCGCGCTCGAAGTTACGTTATGGCAAAATAGACGTAAAAAAAAGAGAGTAGGCTAAGCCGCTAATAAATGAAAGAAGCCCATTTGCTTATAATTAAAGCGAATGGGCTTCTTTTCACATCTGGTTATTTTTAATGAGAACAGCACGTATTAATGTGTAAGTGAATGTTTCTGGTAATGCTTCTTTAATCAATTTTAATCTTGGTTCCTCTAGCTTGCTATGGGCATCTAATACTGCCTTTTCTTCATCCTCGTTAAAGAAATAACTCCAGTCAATTGGATGATCTTCTTTTACAGCCTGAAAAAGGTGCGCAATGATCGTATTTTCTGCAAGCCCACGTTGTAATGCAACCGCTTCTAGTGATTGTAGATCCTGAAAAAGATGATAAGTAGTGAGATAACTTGGTTCTTTTTTGGAGGAGGTGGGCGCATTGTTCATTTGAACCGGTGCGCTTTCTTTAGCTTCTCCAGGATTAGCGTTTTTCCAATTAGATATTTCGTTTAAAAACGCTTCTCCATATTGATCATATTTTTTCTCGCCGAGTCCGCGCAATTCGAGCATCTCACTCTTTGATTCTGGTAGAAATTTCGCCATTTCTTTTAATGTGCGATCACCAAATAACACATATGGTGGCACACCTTGATCGTCGGCCATTTTTTTCCTTAGTCTTCGTAAGGCTTCAAATAACTCGACATGGTAATCCTCCGCTTCACGCGTTGCTACTTTCTCTACTTTTAACCAAACTTTTTCTGTGCCCTTTAAAACCTCTAAGGCCCGTGGTTGTAATCGTAGTATTGGAAAGCGACCTTCACCTGGACTTAAATAATTCTCAGCAATTAAATAATGAATAAACTGGACAATTTCTTTTTCTGTTTGATCTTTTAATAATCCATACGTAGTCAATCGATCAAACCCGAAACTGAGCAATTTTTTATCGCGAGAGCCTTTTAAAACTTTAGCAGTCATTGCAGCACCAAAGGATTCTCCCATCCTTTTGACACAAGAAAGAATCATTTGTGCTTCTTTTGTTTTTTCAACCTTTGCCGCATCATCTATACAATTTGAGCATTTTCCGCAATCCTGAACATCAATTTTATCGTTGAAATAATCTAAGATATAGGCTTGCAGACAGCGATCGGTGTGACAATAGTTAACCATTGCTTGTAACTTTTGATATTCCTGCGTCTTTTTGTTTTCCTCTAAATCAGATTGTTCTATTAAGTATTTTTGCAGCACAATATCTTGTCCAGAAAAAAGGAGAATGCAGTCACTTGGATCTCCGTCTCTTCCTGCGCGTCCTGCTTCCTGATAGTAGGCTTCGATATTTTTAGGAAGGGCATAATGCATCACAAAGCGAACGTTTGACTTATCAATCCCCATCCCAAAAGCATTTGTTGCAATCATTAAGCCGATATCTTCATGGATAAATACGTCCTGAGCTTCTTTACGCTCAGCCTCTGATAAGCCAGCGTGATATTTTTGCACAGGGATTCCTTCTTTATAAAAATGTTGATAAAGCTGATCCACCTGTTTTCGTGTAGCTGCATATATGATACCAGCTTCATTTTGATGGTTTTTAATATAACGATCGATGTATTTTAGGCGATCTTGCCCTTTAATGATATAAAAAGATAAGTTTTCTCTTAAAAAACCTGTGTTCACAACATTTGTATCGTCAACTTCAAGAAGCTGTTTAATATCTAACTGAACATCTTCTGTCGCAGTCGCAGTCAATCCAACGAGGGTGGGCTTATTTCTTAGTGAAAGCACCGTTTGCACAACCGACCGATAGCTTGGCCTGAAATCATGTCCCCATTGCGAGATACAATGCGCTTCATCAAAAGCAATAAATGATAAAGGTATTGATTCGATAGCGTGTACGAAAAAATTGGAATCAAATCGTTCTGGGGCAATAAATATAAAATCGTAGGCCTGTTCCCGAAGCTGCTGCAAGCGCTCGTTTTGTTCAGCTGTTGATAACGAACTATTAATATAGGAAGCTTTTACACCTAACGTTTGTAATGCATCTACTTGGTCCTTCATTAACGAGATTAAAGGAGAAATAATAACAGCTGTTCCAGGTAGGGTGAGGCCGGGTATTTGGTAGCAGAGTGATTTACCGCTTCCTGTTGGCATAATTGCTAACGTGTTCTTTTTATCTAATATATAGCCAATTACTTCTTCTTGTCCTTGTCTAAATTGATCATAACCAAAATATTCTTGTAAATAGTGATTTGCCTTTGTGAGCATCGTATACATCCTTTTAAACTATTCTATTTGATTATTTTAACACGAATAGGTAGTAATTTTGTTGAATAAAAATAAAGAGTTATCTTGTGCAAAACTATTTACTTCACTTACAGTTAACTATAAACTTATGCTATAAATTCGAACGTGGGTTTTAGAGAGAAAGCAGGAGGGGGAGTTAGATGATAGATTCATTATTATTAGTATTTATGCTTATTGCAACACTTGGTATTGGCTCCCAGTGGATTGCTTGGCGGTTTCGCCTACCCGCTATCGTTGTTATGTCTATAGCAGGTCTTTTAGCGGGACCGATATTTCATTTGATAAATCCAGAAGAGGATTTTGGTGATTTATACCGACCGTTTATTTCGATTGCGGTTGCGATTATATTATTTGAAGGAAGTTTAAATTTAAACTTTAAAGAGGTAAGAGGCCTTGGAAAGCCTGTTTTTAGAATTGTAACCTTTGGGGCATTTCTAGCATGGATTCTTGGTTCATTAACAGCACATTATGTTGCTGGCATGTCCTGGGCAGTGGCCTTTGTAATTGGAGGAATTTTAATTGTAACAGGTCCTACTGTTATTTTACCACTCCTTAGGCAATCGAAGCTAAAACCAACACCAGCAAAAATATTGAAATGGGAAGGGATTATTGTAGATCCGTTTGGAGCATTAGTAGCTCTATTTGCTTTTGAGATTATCATCTTTTTATCAGCAGATGGTCGTGATTTTACTGCTTTACTTCTTTTCTTTCTAGCATCTATTTTTGCAGTGTTTTTAGGATATTTATTCGGTAAAGGAATTGGCTGGATGTTTGAAGAAGGGTATATCCCTGAATTCCTAAAATCACCGGTAGTGTTTGGTACGGTTATAGCATGTTTTACAATAGCAGATGAAGTAAAGCACGAAACAGGATTATTAGCAGTAACTGCAATGGGGATAACCTTAGCAAACTTAGGGATATCGTCAATTAAAGATATGCGCCATTTTAAAGAAAATATCTCTATTTTGCTTATTTCCACAGTCTTTATCTTACTTACTGCTTCTCTAACGCGTGAGACGCTTTTAGAGGTGTTTAGACCTGAAATTATTGCATTTGTTATTTTAATGCTTTTTGTAGTTAGACCCTTATCAATTTTCCTATCGACTTTTGGTACGGATTTGTCTAAACAAGAAAAAACATTGGTTGGTTGGATTGCTCCACGAGGTATCGTTGCATTAACCGTTGCTAGTTATTTTGCATCCGTTCTTGCTGATGCTGGATTTGAAGGGGCATCTATTGTCACTCCGCTTACCTTTGCTTTAGTATTCTCAACAGTTGTAATTCATGGCTTCTCAATTGGGTGGTTGGCGAAAAAGCTAGGCTTATCCTCAGAAGGAAAACCAGGCGTGATTATTGTTGGTAGTAACCGATTCTCAGTCTCTCTTGCGAAGCTCTTAGAAGAATTAAAGATACCGACGATTGTAACCGATTCTTCTTGGGAAAAGTTATCTAAAGCAAGAAAAGAAGGTGTCACCTCTGGTCATTGTGAGATCTTATCAGAGCAAACAGAATACTCCATTGATTTTACACCTTATGATTACTTAGTAAGTGCTACTGAATTTGATTCGTATAACGCCTTGGTGTGTTCTACCTTCGTGCCGGACTTTGGACGAAATAACGTCTACCGGTTATCAACACAGAGTCATAGTGGGGACGCAGTAGAAAATATTGACCATACCATTGGTGGACGCGTCTTGTTTAGTAAAGAAGATGGGTTAGAGGATTTAATCTATAAGATAAATAGTGGTTATGTTTTTAGAACGACGACGTTAACGAAACAATACGATATTGATGCCTATAAAAACGACAGAGAACATCAGACAATTGTTCTGTTAGTTATCAAGCAATCGAACCAAATTGAATTTGTGACAGAGGATTTAGAGATAAATGCTGTAGCAGGAGATAAAATTATTAGTTTAACTCCACCTAGTAAAGAATTTAATAAAATTAGAGAAAAGTTAAGTGAAAGAGAGACAAACAAAAGTGAAAGTAATTAAAAACAAGGTTAGCTGAACCCAGCTAACCTTGTTTTCTTAATTTAGAAATTTCTTCTTCAATCATAGCTAATTGTTTCTCGGCATTTTCAGTGTTGCCACCAACACTATCTAATTTTTCAAGATCCTGTGAGATTCGAACATAATCTGATTTTAATTCTGCTATTTTTTCTTCCGTGTTTTGGTCCATCAATACTTCACCTCAATTTATCAACCTCATTTATAATTCTATCCTATACAATTCAGAAAACGAGCGCAAGTATTCATGGTATTAAGTCATTTTTTCTAAAAATAAGAGGATTAGAACAATGAATTTTAAGGATAAAAGAATAAATCAAAGTATACAGTATTATATATACATGATTAATACGTATCTTTTTTTTAATAAGCAAATATGTCGTTTATTTGTTCCAAATGCGGGTATAGTAAATTTGTAATGATTGAAATACTTTTGTAACATGAAGGGTAACTGTTTATTGTGCGTTATTATACAAACTTTTAAATGAAGGGAGGGAAAGATAACTTGAAAATCTTTAAAACCATTGATTGGATGATTATGAAGCTAGAAGAATTTATTTTAAGTTTTGCTATCATATTAATCTCAGTTATGATTGTCGGTAATGTCATAGCTCGTGAGGTTTTTAAATCAGGTGCCTTCTATTTTGCATATGAAGTCAGTTTGTTCGCCGTAGTTGTTGCTACTTTTATGGGGCTTTCCTATGCAGCTCGAAAAGGAAGACATATCAGCATGTCCGCATTTTATGATTTTGCACCTTTTAAAATTCGAAAGATATTAATGATTATAATCAATGCGTTGACAGCAGTTGTTATGTTTGTACTCGCTTATTATTCTTATCAATTTTTAATTTTCGAATATGAAACAGGTTCTATCACATCTGCTTTAGCTATACCACGATATATTATGTATATCTTTATACCGGTTGGATTCTTCATGGCAGGAATTCAGTTTATTAGAAATACGATTGTTAACTTTACCGCCAAAGCGAAGGATAAGGTTTATTTGGGTATCGATGCCGTTGATTACAATGATGAAAAAGATAAAGATATAAAATTAGAAGATATATCTGTATAAACAATATGGATTCAGGGATAGAGAGGAAACCGATATGTTAACGACACTTTTATCGATAATGATTATATTGCTATTTTTAAATTTTCCAATGATGATCCCATTGATTGTAGCACCACTCGTGATTATGTTTATTTACAACCCAATGGTAAACATGGATTTATTGATGAAGCAATTAGTAACAGGGATAGAATCCCCGGTTTTATTAGCTGTACCGCTATTTATATTCGCAGCAGACATTATGACGTCTGGTAAAACTTCCAATCGATTACTCGATTTTATTGGCTCTTTTGTTGGCCATCTTCGCGGAGGTTATGCGGTAACAACAGCGGCTGCATGTACAATGTTTGGGGCTATTTCTGGGTCGACACAAGCAACGGTGGTTGCTGTAGGACGACCAATGAGAGAACGATTATTGAAAATTGGCTATAAAGATTCCAGTGCAATGGCACTTATTATCAACTCCAGTGATGCAGCACTTCTTATTCCGCCAAGTATTGGAATGATTATTTATGCATTAGCAGCTGGGTCAGGGGTTTCTGTTGGAGATTTGTTTATTGCAGGAATAATTCCAGGTTTAATGGTGTTTTTATCGTTTGCACTATATAGTGTAATTTATGCAAAGGTTAAAGACATTCCATTGGCAAACCGTGTTACTTGGCCAGAAAGATTGGCTTTTACGCGTAAAGCCTTGTTACCTCTTGGATTTCCAGTGGTAATAATTGGAGGTATATATACAGGTATTTTCACACCTGTTGAAGCATCAGGTATTTCTGTATTATATGCGTTTATTTTAGAGGTTTTTATATTTAAAACCATTCCGCTTAAAAATATTCCAAAGATTGCTCTTTCTACTGGGCTCGTAACCTCAGCCGTATTTATTTTAGTGGCTGGTGGGCAAGTATTTACTTGGGTGCTGGGTTATGCAAGGATTCCTCAGCAAATAACAGAAGCGGTATTAGGGACAGATCCTAGTGCGATCTATGTTTTATTAATGGTTAGTTTATTTTTCTTCGTCGGGTGTATGTTTGTCGACCCGATTGTAGTTATCTTAATTTTAACACCAATCTTTGTCCCAGCAGCACAAGCAGCTGGTATAGATTTAATTCACTTAGGTATTATCGTTACCTTCCAAGCAGCATTAGGTTCAGCAACACCGCCGTTTGGGGTCGATATATTTACCGCAAGTGCCGTGTTTAAGCGGCCATATTTAGAAGTAATTAAAAGTACACCACCATTTATAGCGATATTGTTAGTTATTGGAATTTTGTTAATATTCTTTGAAGAACTATCGTTAATCTTGATTTAATGTGTTATTAAGAGAGTTGAAGGAAACTTTAGCTCCTTGATATAAATGTAAAAAATTATAATAGGGGGTAATCACCATTTTTAACAAAAAACTATGGTTAGCATTATTTTCCGTATTGGCACTTAGCTTCTTGCTAGTGGCATGTGGCGGAGATGACGAAGAAGGTACAGAAGATACATCAGGGGAAGATACAGGAACAGAAGAAGGAACTGATGAAGGTTCTGAAGGCGGAGAAGAAGCAGCAGGAGACTTTGAAGCGCAAGAATGGCGTTTTGTTACAGAGGAACTTCCTGGAGAAGTACAATATGAGTATGCTGCAGAATTTGCAAATCGTATTGATGAAAAAACAGGTGGTCAAATTGAAGTAACACCTTACGAATTTGGTGGACTTGGTAGTGAAGTTGACCAAGCACAATCTTTACAACAAGGTGCAGTTGAGCTTGCTGTAATGTCACCAGGTTTCACAGGTGGGCAAGTAGTAGAAGGACAACTTTTCTCATTACATTTCTTGTTCCCAGAGGACCAAGAACAAACGCAAGAAATCTTAAATACGAGTGAAGCATTAAACACAGATTTAAGAGAACGTTATGAAGAACACAGTATTACACCACTTGCATATTGGACAGAGGGTGCAATGAACTGGACTAGTAACAATGGTATCTCTGCACCATCAGATTTTGAAGGATTCAACATGCGTGTACAAGAATCTCCATTAATGCGTGAAGCTTATAACGCTTATGGCGCAGAAGTTCAAGCACTTAGCTGGGGAGAATTATACACAGGGTTAGACCAAGGTACTGTTGATGGTCAAGAAAACCCACTTTTCTTCATTAACTCTGCCGGGTTCCATGAAGTACAAGATACACTTACTTTATCTAGTCACAATAACTATGTTGCAATGACTACGGTTAATACGGATTGGTATAATGGTTTAGATGACAATGTAAAATCAGTAATTGATGAAACAGTAGAAGAAATGCAAAGCTGGGTATTTGATGAGCAAAAACGTCAAAACGAAGAAGCTTTAACTGCAATTGAAGAAGATACCGAGAATGCAACAGAAATCATTGAGCTTACTGAGGAAGACCGTCAAGCATTTGTGGAATTAGCTACACCAGTATATGATTTCTATCGTTCTGAAGTTTCAGAAGTAGATGGTGCAATTCTTGATAAGCTAGAAGAAGAAATTGCAGAAGTTACAGGTGAATAATCATTAACATTAAAAAACTTCCTTAGGCATAGCTTAAGGAAGTTTTTTAGATTATTTTTTAAAATATATTTGGATCATTTCCAGGTTGTTTCTTTTGCCATTCATGATAAAAGTGAGCAACCACTGCTTTTACTACAGCATATGCTGGAATAATAAACAGTAATCCAAGAAAACCTGCTATGCCACCAGCCGCTAAAATAAGCGTAATAACGGTTAGGGGATGGATCGATAGCGCTCTCCCCATAATATTAGGAGAAATGAAATTTCCTTCAATTTGCTGCGCAATAACCATTACAAGAATGACCCAGACAACCATGATCGGATCCTGGAAAAATCCTACGATCACAGCGGGAATAGCAGATAAAAAAGGTCCTATAAAAGGGATGAAATTCATAATGATCGCAAATAACGCAAGTGTTAAAGAATAATCAAGATCAATAATGAAGTAACCTATATAAAGCATGACACCAACACAGAGACTTACAATGAATTGACCTTGTATAAAGGATGATAATGTGTGATTAATGTCTGCAGTTAATTCCTTAAAGCTTTTAGCCTTATGCTTACTTAAAAATTGAGAGACAAAAGGAACAAATTTATGCCCATCCTTTAACATGAAAAACAAAAAGAATGGAATCAGGAAAAATGCAAAAACAAAGCTGAAAATTTGCCCAATCAGATCAATAATAAAGGTAGTGATGGTCTCTGCATAACTATCTAAATTTCCGGTAATACGCTGTACCGTATCATCAAGTTGAGAAGGAATAATGTTTTGATTATCCTGCCACATATTTATAAATTTTTGAGTTGTCTCAACCATTGCTGGTATATTATCAATTAGATTTGAAAATTGACGTTGCACAATTGGTGCGATAATGGTAACAGAAATCATAATAACTAAGACAATGATCAAAAATACAATCCCGGTACCACCAATGCGCGGAACTTTCTTTTTTTCTAACCAATTAACGAGAGGGTTTGTTACATAAAAAATAGCACCGGCTCCAATAATCGGCACTGCAATAGCCGTTAAATAGGCACCTAACGGCTGAAAGACGAATGACGTAATGGAAATGAGGTAGATAAGTAGAAACAATAGTATAAGTGTAATGAGTATTCGAATGCTTTTTTTCTCTAACAACAGATATCCCAACCTTCTTTTTTTGTATAAGATAAGCTTTTTTTATTTTACCATAAAAATCCACATAAAATAGCAACAATATCAATAAGTATAGGGGAAAATGATTTTTTGTTATTCGTATAAAGTATGCGTTTATGATAATATTTAATATAGAATTTAGAAAGATTTCTAATAGGAGGAACGTCTTATGGATTGGAAAGAAACGTTAAAAAAATGGACATCAAACACGACTTTAGATGAGGATCTATTAAAACAACTGCAACAAATATCAGAAAACGAACAAGACTTAGAAGATGCTTTTTATAAAAATTTAACATTCGGAACTGGTGGTATGCGGGGAATGCTTGGTCCGGGTACAAACCGAATGAATATTTACACAATCAGAAAAGCTGTAGAAGGCTTAGCACTATACTTAGAGGAAAATGTAACAAATGCAAAAGCAAGAGGGGTAGCAGTGGCTTATGATTCTCGTTATATGTCACAAGAGTTTGCAGTCGAAACTGCGCGAGTACTAGGCGCGCATGGCATCAAATCCTATGTGTTTGAGTCACTTCGCCCAACTCCGCTTGCTTCATTTGCAGTTCGTCATTTACAAGCGGCGGCAGGTGTAATGATTACCGCTAGCCATAACCCACCAGAATATAATGGTTTTAAGGTCTATAACGAGGATGGTGGGCAATTACCACTTGAAGAGGCAGCAGCAGTGATTGAAAAAGTAGAGCAAGTTCCGGATGAATTACAAGTAAAAGTAGAATCTCAAGCAACTGTAGAAGAAAAAGGTCTATTAAACTGGATTGGTAGTGAAGTGGATACCGCTTATTTAGCTAATCTAAAAACCATTCAAAAACAAACGAGCGAACAAATAAAAGAAAATGATCCACTTCAAATCGTATTTACTCCATTACATGGAACAGCACATGACCTTGTTTTAAAAGGGTTAAAGCAAGCTGGTTTTTCAGATATTCATGTTGTAAAAGAACAAGCAGAGCCTGATCCAGAGTTCAGTACGGTAGCTTCACCAAATCCAGAAGAGCATCAAGCTTTTGAAATGGCTATTCAGCAAGGGAAAGAGATCGATGCTGATATATTAATTGGTACAGATCCTGATGCAGATCGCTTAGGGGTAGCGGTAAAGGATGGTCGTGGTTCCTATCAAGTATTAACAGGAAACCAGCTCGGTACATTGCTACTTGATTATACCCTGTCGTACACGGATAAAAGTGAACGCGCAAATGGTTATCTTATTAAGACAATAGTCACAACAGAAATGGGTCGTGCGGTTGCTGATTATTATGATGTAGGTACGATTGACACATTAACTGGATTTAAATTTATTGGTGAAAAAATGAAAGAGTTTGATCAAACAGACGATCACTTTTTATTTGGGTATGAAGAAAGCTATGGTTACCTTCTAGGAGACTTTGTTCGTGACAAGGATGCGGTGCAGGCTGCAGTTGCTGCCTCAGAGGTTGCAAGTTTCTGGAAGACGCAAGGTAAAACCTTATTAGAAGCATTAGAAACCCTGCATATGAAGCATGGTTATTATCTAGAAGGCATGAAATCACTAACACTAAAAGGAAAAGATGGAGCAGAGCAAATTGCTACCATTATGAAAGAAATTAGAGAAAATCCATTCGAAGAAATTGGTGGGCTTCGTGTTGAAAAAATAGAAGATTATCAATCAAGCGAACGGTTAATCGTGGAAACAAAGGATAGTGAAAAAATTCTTTTACCAAAAGAGAACGTGATGAAATTTTTATTAGAAAATAATAGTTGGGTTTGCTTTAGACCATCTGGTACGGAGCCTAAAATCAAGAGTTATTTCGGAGTGAAAAGTCCTGGGAAAGAAACGAGTGAACATTTATTAGAAAAACTGCAAAACGATGTAACCACTCGTATGGATGAAATTATCGAAGGCTAGTAGCCTTTTAAGCTTCTGACGATCAGAATACGATAAAGTCATGATCATCAATTAAAAAGAAAAGTTGACAGAATCCCCCAAAATAGGTATGCTAATGATTATATAAAGGGGAGTAGCTGTACAGTGAATGTCGTCATTTCGAGCTTTTTAGCTCCGGCCTCACTGGCAACTAAAACGTTGTTTGCGAGACCTTTACCACGCATGTGGTGAAGGTCTATTTTTATGGTCTTCACCAGGTGGTGGAGATCATTTTTTTATGGAGAAAAGGAGATGCTTTCGTTTGGAACTACTTATCGAATATGGTTGGGTACTTATTGTATTAATTGGGTTAGAAGGTATTTTAGCAGCAGATAACGCGCTAGTTTTAGCAATTATGGTAAAGCATTTACCAGATGATCAGCGGAAGAAAGCATTGTTTTATGGACTAGCAGGTGCATTTATTTTAAGGTTTGCTTCTTTATTTGTTATCTCATTTTTAGTGGACGTTTGGCAGGTACAAGCACTTGGTGCGGCCTATTTACTATTTATTTCTGGAAAACATCTCTATGATAAATTCTTAAAAGCCAAACCAGAGGAATCAGACGATGAGGATGCTAAATCAGGTAGTAGTTTCTGGGTGACTGTTTTAAAAGTAGAACTAGCTGACTTAGCATTTGCAGTAGATTCTATTCTAGCTGCTGTAGCCCTTGCTGTAGCTCTTCCTGCAACCGGCTTACCGAATGTAGGTAGCTTAGATGGTGGGCAATTTGCGGTAGTTTTAGCTGGTGGTATGATCGGCTTAATTATTATGCGTTTTGCAGCTAATGTATTTGTTAAATTATTACATGATCGTCCAGGACTTGAAATTGCAGCATTTGCAATCGTTGGCTGGGTAGGGATTAAGCTAGTCGTGAGTGTGTTAGCTCATGATGATATCCACATCTTATCGCACGATTTTGCTCACTCTTTAGGCTGGAAATTAACATTCTACATTGTGTTAGTATCGATAGCTGTTGCCGGATGGTTCTTATCAGGCAATAAGAATAAAAAAATCGAAGCATAAGTCATGGATCAAGCACAATTCTTTTTCAAAAAAGAGGTTGTGCTTTTTCTATTTGCGACAAATTTCTTTTTTTAGTAAATTAGAGTAAGAAAGGATGACGAATATGACCTTACATCAATTTCACTTACAAGCAACGTGGCCTGGGGGAAGAAATGAAGTTGGATATCTTCAAGCAGGGAATTTAAAAACGGAAATTTCGATTCCTCGAGAAATGAATGGACCAGGAGAAGGAACAAATCCAGATGAAATGTTATTAGGTGCGTCTTCCACCTGCTATTTAATAACGTTAGCAGCAATGATAGAACGGACTAAGCTTCCGCTTTCCCATTTATCGCTAAGTTCGGTCGGAGAAGTGGATGTAACAGATGGTGTCTTTACGTATCAAAAGATCACCCATAAGCCAGAAATGAAATTAAGTGCTGAAGCAACAGATAAAGATTTGGACAAGCTTCGATTATTAGTAGAGCAAGCTGAAGCCTCCTGTATGATTTCACGCGCGATCAATGGTAATGTGGAAATCGAATTAAAGCCATCTATTTCAATCGTATAATAAAAGGAAAAAAATACTCTATTACTTGGATAGAGTATTTTTTTAGGTTTAAATTGCATAAAATGAATCAAATCATTGACAAATATAGTAAAGGGTAGTAAATTTAATCGTAGTAAATTTATCGGAATAATATATTATATAGAATATAGAAATCAAAGGAGGAAGAGAAAGATGGATACACTGTTAATTTTAATCAATATTGCTATTATGCTGTTTTTTATTGGTATTCTTTTTGTGATGCAGAAAAAATATGTATCTTTTTCAAAACGAGTTTTTACAGGTTTAGGGTTAGGTATTTTACTAGGTGGTTTTTTACAGGTAGTTTATAACGTGGATTCAAGCGTTCTAGGGACTACTACAGATTGGTATAATATATTAGGGCGTGGGTACGTAAGGTTGCTCATGATGATCGTTATACCACTTGTGATGGTTTCCATTATCCAGTCGATTATTAATTTGGAGAAGTCAGCAGAGCTTGGAAAAATGTCTGCCTGGATCATTGGGATTTTAGTAACTACAGCGATGGTTGCGGCAATGATTGGGGTTTTCAGTGCAACCATTTTTGATCTTAACGCAGATCAAATTGAAGCAGGCCAGGAGGAACAAGATCGCGGATTGGCACTTGAAGAAACACTAGGGTCCGTAGAAGGGATGACTACACCACAGAAAATTTTAGAATTTATTCCTGCTAATCCGTTTTTAGATATGACAGGTGATCGAGCAACTTCTGTTATTGCAGTCGTTATTTTCTCCATGATTATTGGTATTGCAGTTCTTGGAATTAGAAAAAAACAACCGGAACAAGCAGAGAAGTTCGTGGAAATCGTTAATGCGATTTATGCTGTCGTTATGCGTATTGTAAAAATGATTTTACGATTAGCACCATATGGTATTTTAGGCTTGATGGCGAATACCGTTGCACAAACGAATGTAGCGGGAATACTAGAGCTAGGAAAATTTGTAGGAGCATCCTACGTTGCACTTATTATCATGTTCGCTATTCATTTAATCATTTTAGCGTTGTTTGGGCTTAACCCATTAACGTACACGAAAAAAGTATTGCCGGTGCTAGGTTTTGCATTTACATCTAGATCTAGTGCAGGAACGATTCCGTTAACCATTCAAGTTCAAAAGGATAGCTTAGGTGTGCACAGTGGTACGGCAAACATGGCTGCTTCCTTTGGTGCAACGATTGGTCAAAATGGATGTGCAGGGATTTATCCTGCGATGCTTGCTGTGATGATTGCACCAAGTCAAGGCATTGATCCATTATCACCTAGCTTTTTAATCCAGCTAGTTTTAATTATCGGTATTAGCTCCTTTGGTGTCGCCGGTGTTGGTGGTGGAGCAACGTTTGCTGCTCTAATCGTTTTATCATCGATGAATTTACCAGTAGCTTTAGCAGGTCTATTGATATCAGTAGAACCACTTATTGATATGGGTCGTACTGCATTAAATGTAAATGATTCTATTTTATCTGGAACACTTACTTCTAAAATTATGAAGAAATTAAATATTAAAAGATACCAGGATAAAGAAGCAACAAGTAAAGATCTTGTGATCGATTAATATAAAAATTCCACGCCAATCTCTGGCGTGGAATTTTTAATATTATGAAGTTGATTTTTTCATTTGTTTCTTGCTGCGCATTCCCTCCATCGTTAAATAGAATGCAGGTAACAATAAGAGTGTAAGAGTTGTAGAGAAAATGATTCCCGCTACAATCGATACAGCAAGAGGTCTGAATAATACATCTCCCGTAAAGATGATTGGAGACAGTGCCGCGATAGAGGTTAACGTTGTTAATAGAATCGGACGGAACCTTGCTCTACCTGCAGCAATAATTGCCTCATTTATAGACTTATCACGTTCCTTATTTTGTTCAATAAATTCGATAATCAGAATCGAATTTCGGACAACAACCCCTGATAAGGATACAATACCCAGGACTGCTAAGAAGCTTAGTGGCTGTCCGCTTACGAATAGACCGACAATGGCCCCAGTAATAGCAAGGAATACGGTACTCGTTATCAGAACTGGTGTTAACAGTGAATTAAATTGAATCGCAAGAGTGACATAAATTAAGAATAGTACCACGACAAACAATTTTGCTACTTCAACAAAGAATTCGGTCTCTGCACTAGCCTCACCGTCTTCTATCAGCTGATAATCACTATCTAAATCATTTCGATAGGAATCCAAGATATCTGCTGTATCAGAAGAAAAGGTTCCTACATCTTCATTTTCATAGGCAGAGATTGTAATTGTTCTTTTCCCATTGTCATGTGGAATTGCCCCGATTTGTTGATCAGTTGTTGAGTCAATAAATTCATCAAAACTATAAATCTGTGGTGCTCCGTCTTCACCCATTCCAGCAAATAAAGTTAATGCACTTAAATCGATGCCATTATCTTCGCCTTCATCTAAAATTAGCTGTAAAGGAATTATTTGTTCGTTTTCATCAAGTTCTCCAAGTGGTATTGCTGTATTTGCTAATTGCAGGGTCCCTCTAACCTGGTCAAGAGCAACACCTTCTTCTGCAAGGAAATCACGATCTATCTCATAGGTTCTAACAGGCTGCGTAGAGCCGGCATTAGTAGTAGCGATTTCTACAGAATCGAGTGCAGTTAAATCCTCTTGGATCGCTAATGCATTTTCCGTTAACATATCTAGATCTGGCCCCTGTAATTTTACTTCTAAAGCAGCAGAAGGAGGTGGACCAGATACAATCGTTTCTAAGAATATCTCTCCATCAGGAAAAGTTTCTCTTAAATTCTGCTGATTGTTTTCAATAAATTCAGTTGCAGAGGTAGTGTCACGATCAATTCGAACTGCTAGCTGACCCGTATTTTCGCCGGATCGATTTAGTCCAGAATTAAAAATATTTGGTAAGCCGCTTCCTGTGTAACGAACTGTTTCTGTGACGTGCTCATTTTCCTCCAATATATATGTTTCCATTTCCTCTAAAAGCTGATCTGTCTCGTCAATAGGAGTTCCGTCTTTAAGCTTGACAGAAACAGTCACTTCTTCTCTGTCTGCTGCCGGGAAGAATTCAAATGGTACTTTGATTGCTAAAAGCAATAAAAGTACACAAAGAACAATTCCACTTACAACAGTGATCCATGGTTTTTTAATCGTTCTTGGTAAAATCTTTTCTGCATAAACGGTTTCTAATTTACGGAAAAAGTTTGTGAGTAAACCAATTTTTCGTTTTTTCGTTTTATAGATTTTTAATTGTCTGGCGTATTGCACAGAAGGTATAACCGTTAATGCGATAGTTGTCGATGCGATAATAGTGAAAATCAAAGCAAGCGGCAACGCCCTAATAAAGTCTCCGTTACTTCCTGATAAAAAGGTAAGCGGGAAAAAGCTAAATACAATAAGAAGGGTGGATGTAACGATAGAAACCCCAACTTCTTTCACCCCACGAATGGTTCCATCAAGTGGGTTGTCACCTAATTGGAATCGCCGCATAATATTATCATTCACAACAATGGCATCATCAACTAGAATACCTATTGCAACTATAATACCAATAATCGAAATTTGGTTTAAATCGACTCCTGAATAAGGAAGCGGAATTAAACCGATTATAATCGAAAGTGGAATAGCTAAGGCAACTAGAATAGCAGATGAAATTGGCAATCCTAGAACCATTATAATGACCACAGAAAATAGTGATATGGCAAATGAAGTAAGTAAGCTAGAATACACTTCATCAATGACTTCACTTTGGGTATAAAAAAGATCTGCCTCTATACCATCTGGAAGATTTCCGCTTAGCTTATCTACTTTTTCATTGATTTGTTCCTGAAGGCTTGTGATATTAATGCCCTCTTGCGCAAAAACAGTAATAGAAAGAGCAGCCTTTCCCTCATAAGTGATAAGGTCTTCTGGACTTTCCTTTTCCATGGATAAAGATGCGATATCACCTAAGGAAATTGCTTCTCCTGCGGGGTTTTGGGCAATATAAAGCTCAGAAAGTGCATTGAAATCAGAAATAGAATCAAGCTTTAATTGGTAAATCGTGTCTTCATTTTTCTCTGTGCCAATAGCAGTTGGCGAGATTTCATTTTGAATAGCTGTAATAACTTGATTCGGTTGGATTTGTTCTTCCTCTAATGCATCCTGGTCTAAAGAAATCATCGCAACTTCATCTGGCATTCCTTTGATTTGTAACGATTCCACCCCAGAGAGCTCGGTTAAACTTTCTTCCCATTCATCAAGTTCATCTCGCAAGTCATATAGAGATTCCTGGTCTTCACTTAATAAGTGATACGTGGCAACACTAGACGTTACAATATCAGTCTCAACATCAGGTGCTTGGGCTTGATCAGGAAAAGATTTTGCGGCTTCCGTTACTGCTTGTTGAATCGAGCTATAGATAGCTGAAGGATTGTCACTGTTTTCTACACTAACAGTAATGGTAGAAAAGCTTGTTGCTGATGCCGATGTAACATTTTCAACGCCATCTAAATCTATCAGTAAATCTTCAATTGGATTGGTAATATCCGCTTCTACGATTTCAGCATTTGCTCCTGGATATACGGTTGAAATGGAAGCAATATTTTGTTTGATTTCCGGAATATCGCGCTTTGGAATTTGTAAATATGTAAAAATCCCTGTAACCACAAATAATAGCATAAAAATCCCAACTATTTTGCGGTATTTTAAAATTGTCTTCACATTGTCCACCCCATTATTTTCTATTAAACATTATATGCTATTAATGACATAGTTCATGCAAACTGTAAATGAAAATGATTCCAATTACCGATGGTTTTTTGCTAGAATAATCCAAATTCGTGTGCGATAATAATAACAGTTTTCTTTTAGATAAAAGGAGGAGTATAAATGGATCAATTTGAGCAGCAATTACATAAATATGCAGACTTAGCACTTAAAACAGGGGTTAACCTTCAAAAGGGGCAAGGGTTAATAATCAATGCACCAGTTGAAGCGATAGATTTTGTTCAAATAGTAGTAGAAAAAGCATATCTTATTGGGGCAAAAGATGTGCACGTAGAATGGAAGGATGACAGGTTAACCTATTTAAAAATGAAGCATGCCCCGATGGAAGTATTAGAGACTTATCCAACGTGGCGTAAAGAGGCATTAGAATCAATGATTGAAGATGGATACGGACTTTTAAATATATATGGGGAAGACCCTGATTTATTAAGTGATATCGAATCAAAAAGAATTTCAGCAGTTACAAAAGCAAGCTCAATAGCACTGAAAAAATATCGTGATTACCTAATGAATGATAAAGCCAGGTGGTCTATTGTTGGTTATCCTACATTAGAATGGGCAAAGAAAATTTTCCCTGAGTTAAATGATGAGGAAGCGATAGATCAATTGTGGCATGAAATATTTAGAATAGCGCGTGTCAACCAAGAAGATCCTGTTAAAGCATGGGATGCCCATAATAAATTATTGGAAAATGCACATCAATATTTAAATGAGAAAAAATTTGCCAAGCTTCATTTTAAAGGTCCTGGCACCGATTTAGAGTTAGCTCTACCAGAAAATCATATTTGGGCAGGTGGAGCAGCAAAAGCAGTGGACGGATTTATGTTTAACCCTAATATACCTACAGAAGAAGTTTTTTCCATGCCACATAAGTATGGTGTAAATGGTAAAGTGACAAGCACTAAGCCTTTAAGCTATGGTGGTCAGCTGATTGATAATTTCACGTTAACGTTTAAAGACGGAAAAGTAGTTGATTTTCAAGCAGAACAAGGAGAGGAGGCACTCAAAAATCTATTAGAAGCGGATGAAGATGGGGCGAAAAGGTTAGGGGAAGTGGCTATCGTTCCACATTCTTCCCCGGTGTCGCAGTCTGGTCTTATTTTCTTTAATACGTTATTTGATGAAAATGCTTCATGTCATATAGCGCTTGGAAAGGCCTATCCAACGAATATCCAGAATGGATCTGACATGAATAAAGAAGAATTAGATAAAAATGGAGTCAATGATAGTATTGTCCATGAAGATTTCATGATTGGGTCTGATAAACTGGATATAGATGGAATTACTGTAGAAGGTGAAAGAGAAGCTTTATTTAAAAACGGAGAATGGGCGGTAAAATTTTAATCAAACTGTAACACGCATGATAAATTTCATGCGTGTTTTTTCATGCAGATTAAGCGGTCATTACATTTGAGTAACAACTGCATACTCAAAAGTCTATTGGGTATACAATGGTAAGTAGTAGAACAGAAATGAGAAAAACTTTGTTCGAACTTATCATTTTCGTTCATGCTCTAAATTTGAAAAGGATGATTTTTATGCAACGAGAAGCTTATTTTGACCATGCGAAAATCCTCTTTATCTTTTTGGTTGTATTTGGCCATATGATTCAACCGCTTAAACAAGATATTGTGTTAGTAGATAACTTATATCAATGGATTTATTTATTTCATATGCCAGCCTTTGTGATGATTAGCGGCTTTTTTGCAAAAGGTTCTGGTGACAAAGGATATATTATGAAGCTTGCGAAAAGATTAATTGTACCTTATTTAATTTTCCAAGCATTTTATACGATTTATTACCGATTTATCGGTAAGTCAAATTGGGAATCAAGCTTCTTTGATCCTCACTGGGGACTCTGGTTTTTGCTTAGCTTATTTAGCTGGCACTTATTATTAATTGCATTTAAAAAGCTACCACCTCTTTATGGTGTACTTATTGCCTTTACTTTGGGAATAGGGATAGGTTATATAAGTGGAATTGGAGAGGCGTTTAGTTTATCCCGTACGATTGTATTTTTCCCATTCTTCCTTTTAGGATATTGGGCGACCAAGGATCGTTTAATGCAATTAAAGAATGTCCGATTTAAATTGGCATCTCTAGCTGTATTGCTTGTGATTTTTGCGGTTATTAGCTTTACACCAACTATGTCTGCATATTGGTTGTTTGGCTCTACTCCGTATCAAGCTTTAGATTACCCAATCACAGGCGGTTTAATTCGAGTAGGGTTATATGCACTTGCTGTCATTATGACCTTTTCTATTCTGGCATGGGTGCCACGCCAAGAAATGCGTTTTACCTATATGGGACAATACACATTATATGTATATTTATTACACGGTACGGTTATCCAATATATCAGGCAAGCAGACCTGTTAAAGTTAAATAATAATTTTGATGTAATAGGGTTGGCCGTTATTTCGATTCTTTTAGTTGGTTTCTTATCATCTAAATGGATTGTAATGTTCACCCAGCCAGCGATTGAATTGAAAAATTCAGAATGGAAAAAATGGATACAGGATTCTAATGGAAAAAGTCGAAAAGAGAAGCATGCTTTAAGGTAATTTCATTTTATTTAAAACAGCACGCATGAAATCAGAGTTTATTATCCTGATTTCATGCGTTTTTTAGTATATTCCGGTCCTTTTATTGCGCTGCTATATTATAATAATAATTTTTTTGAAGTAGACGCGCGGAATTGCGCAGTTGAGGAGGAAGTCGAGAAGAAATCGAGAAAGTCGAGAACAAATCGTGAAAGTCGAGAATAAATCGTGAAAGTCGAGAACAAATCGTGAAAGTCGAGAACAAATCGAGAAAGTTGCAAGCAAATCGAGAAAGTTGCAAGCAAATCGAGAAAGTTGCAAGCAAATCAAGAAAGTTGCAAGCAAATCACAAAAGTACAAAAAGCGAAGTAACTCCAACAAGTTTGCATCAAAAGCTACACTATTTGCACGAAAAAAATTCTCTTTAAGTATAGCTAAAGCAAAAGAAAATCCTCTTTCAAGAATAAGTTAGTATGACCAACTATTCTAGAAAGAGGAAAGTTATTTCTCATGAACGGTAATTATTTTCGTATGCGATTTATTTCATCTGCAACGAATTGGACTTGTGTCCCAACTATTACTTGAATACTGTTTTTCCCTACGATATTAATGCCAGGAACACCAGTGTTTTTAATGCGTTGTTGATCGACACTACTCATATCGTTTACTTCTAATCGTAATCTCGTTACACAGTTATCAACACTGACAACATTATCATCTCCACCAAGGCCTGCATAAATTTCGGAAGCCATTACGGATATGTCGTCCCCTTTTGAGGTAGGTTGATCTGAGGATGTAGTAACTTCTGCATCATCTTCTCGACCTGGAGTTTTTAAATCAAATTTTACAATTAAGAAACGGAACAGTACATAGTAAATGACACCGAATACCAAGCCTTGAACGAGTAGCATAAATGGTAGGTTGGCTAGTGGTAATCTTGCACTTAAAACAAAGTCTACAAAACCTGCACTAAAACCAAATCCGGCAGTCCATTGGAATGTGGCTGCAATAGCTAACGATAAACCTGTTAAAGCTGCGTGCACAACATAAAGTGCTGGTGCTAAAAACATAAACGAAAACTCAAGTGGTTCGGTAACACCTGTGAAAAAGGATGCAAATGCTGCTGCTAATAATAAAGATGCAGCTGTTTTTCTTCTAGATGTCTTTGCAGTGTGGTACATCGCAAGTGCGGCAGCCGGTAAGCCAAACATCATCACTGGGAAGAAACCAGCTTGATACATTCCGGTAACTCCTTTGGTGCCTTCTCCAGACCAGAAATTAGCAATGTCATTTATTCCTGCAACATCAAACCAAAATACCGAGTTTAAGGCATGGTGTAAACCAGTAGGAATCAATAAACGGTTAAAGAAACCATAAATTCCTGCGCCAAAAGCTCCCATATCACTGATCGACTTACCAAAAGAAACTAATCCAGTATAAATGACAGGCCAAGCAAAGAATAACAACGCGGAAACGAACAACATAGAAGCTGCAGTCATAATTGGCACTAAACGTTTACCACTAAAGAAGGCAAGTGCAGCTGGCAACTTCACTTGGCTAAAGCGGTTATACATAATAGAAGCAATAATACCTGAAAGAATACCGATAAACTGGTTGCCAATTTTACCAAATGCAGCATTGACAGTTTCGGGATCAACGCCTTGTAAGAGTGCAACAGTATTAGTGGAAAGAAGCGTCGTTACAACTAAATATGCGACTAGCCCACTAAGTGCTGCTGAGCCATCTTTATCCTTTGACATACCTAACGCTACACCAACCGCAAAGAGTATCGCCATGTTGTCAATGATCGATCCCCCAGCCTTAATTAAAAATGCGGCAATTACATTTCCTTCACCCCAACCTGTGGGATCTATCCAGTACCCAATCCCCATCAGGATCGCAGCAGCAGGTAACACTGCAACTGGAAGCATTAGAGACCGTCCAATATTTTGGATATATTTCATCATGTTTGTTCCTCCTCAAAATAACATTTCCATCTAAACTAAGAAAAATAATAGCTATAGTTTTTTAATTCCTTCTCAAAACCCTGTGATTTGTAATCGATTGCATAATCGTTTAAAAATAACAAACGATACATAATAATCTCCCCAAAAAACTACGAGATAACGGTTGAATATTTCATATAACATAGAAGCATGTATGAATAGTCATCTATCCCTCCTTGAAAACTCATTATGTTGTAGAAAAGCGTGCTAGTCCTTCACCCTATTTTGTTTTAACAGGGCATGCCACTTTTATCACTGAATCTAAAAGAATAATAACATGTAAAGGTTCAGTTGTCTATACCTCTTTTGGTGTAGTGCTAAATTATTTTGAACAGAAAAATGAAACTAAAAGACGTTTTTATCAATGTTAATACAGTAATACCCGTGAGTGTAAGTTATTTTAACCAAACAATTTATAATACCACAGCCTTTAAATTGGTATAGACAACTATATCTAATTTTGATATGATAAACTTAATAGTAAAAATGGTAGGATGTGATGAAATGGCGGGCAATGTATTACTCAAAAATATTCAAATCTATGTTGAAAACAATGTCATCGAAAATGGATTTGTAAAAATAGAGGAAGGCAAAATTACTGAACTGGATACCATGGATAGACTGAATAATACGCATTTTAGTAGTGAAGTTCTAGATTTTAATAATCAACAAGTAAAAGTCATTCCAGGGATGATTGATGTGCATATCCATGGTGCCAATGGGGCAGATGTAATGGATGGAACGCGTGCTGCACTTGAGACGATGAGTCGAGTTTTACCAAAAGAGGGAACAACAAGCTTTTTAGCCACAACCATGACACAAAGTAATGAAAATATAGAAGCAGCACTGACTAATATAGCATCATATATGGAAAAACAAGAAAAAGCGCAGGCAGAAATATTGGGTGTTCATCTAGAGGGCCCTTTTGTTAATGGAAAAAGAAAAGGCGCGCAACCACTAGAATATATTAAAAAACCTGATATCGATTTATTTAAAAAATGGAACAAATTAGCGCAGAACCAAATTAAATTAGTCACTTTAGCACCTGAAGTTGAAGGAGGGATGGAATTCATCCAGTATCTCAACGAGCAGGGTGTGATTGCTTCAGCTGGTCATACAGACGCTACAGCAGAGGAAATTTCTGTAGCGGTTGATTACGGCTTATCCCATATCACACATTTATATAATCAAATGAGAGAATTCCATCACCGAGAACCTGGAGTCGTAGGGGCGGCATGGTTAAATAACGATTTAATGGTTGAAATTATTGCTGACGGAATTCATTCCACACCAGAGGCTGTTCAGACTGCTTTTTCGCTAAAAGGAAAAGATAACCTGCTTCTTATTACAGATTCAATGCGAGCAAAATGTTTAGAAGATAACAAATATGATCTCGGAGGACAACCTGTAATCGTTAAAAAAGGAAAGGCCACATTAGAAGATGGCACACTAGCTGGAAGTACGTTAAAGCTTGGAGAAGCTTTTAAAAATATCCTTTCCTATACCGGTTGTTCGTTGGAAGAAGCTATATGCATGTCTTCTAGAAATGCTGCTAGAGAGTTAGGTCTTTATCACAGAAAAGGAAGTATTTCAGTAGGTAAAGATGCAGATATCATTTTGTTAAATCAAAAAAATGACATTCTGTTTACATTTTGTCGAGGGGAAATTGCATATAAAGGAGATTAGAAACAATGAAAGTTATACAAGTAAACAATTATGAGGAAATGAGTAAAAAAGCAGCTGAGATAATTATCAATCGAATTCAGGCAGATAATAAGATAACCTTAGGATTAGCAACTGGGGGTACACCAGTTCAAACTTACGAGCGTTTAGTAGAAGATTTTCGTAAAAACCATACCTCATATAAACAAGTAACAACCTTTAATTTAGATGAATATATCGGATTACCTATCACTGATCCAAATAGCTATCATTTTTATATGAATAAGCATTTGTTTCACCATATTGATATAGATCCAAATGAAACCTTCATTCCAAACGGATTAGCAGAAAATTTAGAAGAAGAATGCCGTCTGTATGATGAAAAAATAAAAGAGTATGGTGGTATCGATTTACAGCTATTAGGGTTGGGGGAAAATGGTCACATCGGATTTAACGAACCAGGCACACCATTTGAACAGAAAACGCATGTAGTTACGTTAGAGGAATCCACTAGAACTGCCAATGCGCGATTCTTTAACGATTTAAGTGAAGTGCCAACTAAGGCGATTACGATGGGGCTAGGGACGATTGTAAAAAGTAAAGAAATACTCGTTTTAGTTTCTGGAGAAGAAAAAAGACATGCGCTAAGCCAATTACTTCATTCCGACAAAGACGAGGACTTCCCGGCTTCTATTCTAAAGACACATGAGAATGTTACCATCATTGCAACTGAAGATGCTATAATGAAATGAGAAAAAAAGGAAAAATCACATTAAATAGCGTTATATTCATGTAATGATTTTTGATCAAAATATTCCAATTTATGTTGCATGTTTTATTATAGAAGGGAGTAGAAATAGTGATTGATAAACATTCTCCGATTCCTATCTATCACCAATTAGAAGAACAAATTAGACAAAAAATTGAAAATGGTGAATATAATCCCGGTGACGCATTACCCTCTGAAAGAGAGTATGCAGAACAATTGAATATAAGTCGAATGACTGTTAGACAAGCGATAAGTAATTTGGTAAATGAACGGTATTTAATTCGTATTAAAGGTAAAGGAACGTTTATAGCTGAACAAAAATTAGAACAAAATTTAAATGGTTTGACTAGTTTTACAGAAGACATGATTGCACGTGGAATGACACCGAGTAATAAGCTGTTGAATTTTGAAATAATTCCAGCAAAGCCTAGTATTGCGCAACAACTAAATATTAAGGAACATGCACCAGTATATGAAATAAAGCGGATTAGGTTAGCGCAGGGGATTCCGATGGCATTAGAAAGGACATATGTGTCGGCTAACCTAATCAAAGGTCTGACAGATGATATTGTGGAATCTTCCCTTTATAAATATATTGAGGAGAATTTAGGTTTAAAAATTGGGAGAGCCAGTCAAATATTTGAAGCTACTCACGCAAACGAAGAGGAAATAAAATATTTAGAAATACCAGAGCAATCTCCTGTGCTGTTTATGAGAAGAGTGACAAAATTAGATAACGGTACCGTTTTTGAACTTGTAAAATCTAGCTATCGTGCAGATCGATATAAATTTATGCTTGATTTAGAACGTTGAGTTAAAAGGGAGGGAATGTAGGTGACAGAACTTAGTACGGAAGCTGTCAATCATCATTCTGTAAATATTGATGAAATGAATACGATCGATATCATTCAATTAATGGAGAAAGAAGATCGGGAAGTTCATCAAGCGATTGAAGCCAATGTAGAAAATATTGCATTGGCTGTTGATTTAATATTAGAAAAATGGAAGCTTCACGGAAGGGTATTTCTAGTTGGAGCTGGCACAAGTGGACGAATTGGAGTACTAGATGCTGTCGAGCTAGAACCAACCTTTTCGATTGATCCAAAACGTTGGGTCCCCTTAATGGCTGGTGGCAAAGCTGCAATGTGGGAACCACTTGAGCAGCATGAAGATAGTGAAAATAAGTCTGTCGATGAACTTAAAGAACATGATTTTGATCACAATGATGTGTTAATTGCTATTAGTGCCAGTGGTTCAACGCCATATTCTGTAGCAGCTCTAAACTATGCGAAAAAGATGCAAGCTGGAACCATTTCAATTAGTTGTAATAAAGGTACCGTGTCTTCTGAGATAAGTGACGTTGGTATAGAATTAGTTGTTGGTTCAGAAATAATCCGAGGATCGACTAGACTTAAGGCCGGAACAGCGCAAAAAATGGTCATGAACATGATTTCAACGGCAACAATGATTCGACTTGGAAAAGTTTATAAAAATGAAATGGTAGATATGCAGCTTATTAACAAGAAATTAGTGAAAAGAGCCATACATATTTTAATGGATCTAACCAATATATCTGAAAATAAAGCGATTGAATTAATGGACTTAACAAGCAATGATCTAAAAAAAGCTATTTTTATAGCCGAAACAAATAGTGACAACGAGTTAGCGAATCAGTATTTAGATGAAGCTAATGGTCATCTAAAAGAGGCGATTAAAAGCTATCAAAAACGTTGATTTTTTAAAATATTGATAAGAGGAGGCTAGTATATGAAAATAGGCGTAATTGGAATTGGTGATATTGCAAAAAAGGCTTATCTACCAGTGCTCACACAAACGAAAGATATTGAACTGCATGTATGTACGAGAAATAAAGAAACGTTAAAAGAAATAAAATCTACTTATCAATTACAAAACACTTATACTCAAATAGATGACTGGCTACAATGCGGTATGGAAGCGGCGTTTGTTCATTCTTCAACGGATTCCCATGAAGGCATTATTGATACATTGCTCGATCATGACATTCACGTATATGTGGACAAACCGATTACATATGAAGCTTCGTCCACAAAGCGATTAATCAACAAAGCGAAAGATAAAGGCCTTATATTAATGGTAGGCTTTAATCGAAGATATGCCCCTTCTTATCAAAAATTAAAAGAAATAGATGATCCAAATATGGTACTGATTCAAAAGAACCGAGGTAATCAAGCTGAAAAAATAAGAACTTTTATTTTTGATGACTTTATCCATGTGATCGATACCTTGCTCTACCTATTCCCTTATGACATAGAGAATGTCAACGTCCGTGGAAAGCGAAAAAATGGTATTTTGCATCATATTGTTCTTCAATTAGAAGCAAAAGAAGGAACTGCAATTGGAATCATGAACCGAGAATCTGGTACTTCAAAGGAAACAGTAGAAGTACATAGTCCAAAAGAGACTAGAATCGCTGAAAATGTAAATAAAGTTATTTCACAACAAAATAAAAGCAACATGATCCATGCAGAAAATGATTGGGAACCAACACTAAATAAAAGAGGTTTTAGAGGTATAGTTGATACATTTTTTAATAGAGTAGAGAAAAAAGAAGTGCTAAATGAATCGGATGAAGCGGACTTAAGAACACATCTATTAGCTGAAGAAATAATAGAACTGTTAAAGTAATGTTTTCCAACATTATTTAACATATAAAATTTCAGAGAGAATATTCTCTCTGAAATTTTTTGCACTGTTCATTTATACATAATAATCCAAAATTCTATCAACACTCGCCCCATAACCCTCACCAAAAATATTTAAGTGTACTAGTAAATAGAATAACTGATAGATTTCCTTCACTTCTTCATAATGGGGAGGTAGCGGAAAAATGTCTTGATAACGAGTGTAGAAATCGTTGCCAAATCCTCCGAATAGCTCTGTAAATGCAAGTTCAAAAGCATGATCACCATAAAGAAGAGAAGGGTCTATTAAATAAGGTGTGCCATTTTTATCAGCCATCCAGTTTCCTCCCCATAAATCCCCGTGAAGTAAGGAAACAGGAGGATGTGCTTCTATATATTTATCTAATTGATTAATTAACTTTTCAAGCTTCTTCCTTCTGCCTGCCTGAATTCGACCATTTTCAATTCCTAGATTTAATTGAGGTGTTAGCCGTTTTTCTTTGTAATAGCCCAGCCAATCCTCGTACCATCCATTTTCCTGCGTGATCTCACCGACAAAGGTGTCATGGGGTGCGCCAAACTTTTTATCTTTTTGCGGGTGATGCATCTTAGCAAGCTGTTCCCCTAATAATTTGGAACTACTAGCGTTAGGAGAACCCTTTTCAATCCATTCTAGTATCAATAGTGCTTTTTCGTCTTGTTCAGGCTGGTTATAAAAGTACACCTCTGGTACCTTTATCGTTTTGGTATCCTTTATTGCCTGAAGACCATTTGCTTCTATTTCAAAAAAATCACGGGGTACATCCTGATTTACTTTAATGAAGTAAGCTTGTTCGTTGGTTTGGACAAAGTAAGCATCATTAATATCTCCGCCAGATACACGCTCCATTTTTTTAATTTCGCTATGATCCTCGATATTTGCTAAAGCTTGTTGAAAAAAATCTTGCATTTTACGCACGGTCCTTTCCATCAAAAACTGATATAAGAGAAGTATAACAAAGTGTCAATGACTTTGTTAATTGACCATAACGTTTTTAATACCAGTAAACTTGCTTCATTATATTAAAAAATAATTAGATGACTTAACTTCAGGACCGAACTGCAGAGTCATATGTTATGTGTTAGCCAGAAAATGTGTAATAAAAAAAGCTGGCATTAACCAGCTTTAAAATAAATCCATATTAAAATTGATCGAACATAATTATTACTCATCTTGATAAGCTCTTTTTAATTTTTCTATGTCGAATTTTTTCATTTTGAGAAAAGTTTTTGTTAATCGCTCCATTTGTTCGTCCGTTCCGTTTGCCATCATTTCTCCCATAATCTCTGGCCAGATTTGCCAGGAAACACCGTATTTATCTTTTAACCAACCACATTGTTCAGCTTTTGAATCTGAGGAAAGCTTTTCCCAGTAGTAATCTATCTCTTCTTGATTTTCACATCGAACTAAAAGTGAAATAGCTTCATTGAATTTGAAGTTATGTGATTGAGCGCTATCCATAGCAGCAAACCACTGATTCTCTAGCATAAAATCCGTAAACATCAATGTTCCTTCCTTGTCTGGTTCCATGCCAGCAGGGTAAGTAGCGATTTCACCTCGTTTGGAACCATGGAAAACAGAAAGATAAAAGTCACTGGCTTCTTCTGCTTTACCACATACGTCTTGAACATACATCAAAGAAGGTACGATAAAAGGTCGTTCCTCCTCTTCTTGGTTCGTGAGGATCAGTTGCCATGTCAGGCCATACTTATCCTGGATCCATCCGTAGCGTTTACTGAACGGATATTCCTGCAGTGGCATAATGGCTGTACCGCCTCGAGAAAGCTTTTCCCAGAGCTCATCTAAATTTTCTCTGGCGTTATCGTCCCTTGAAGGATCAAAATTCACAAAAAATGAAATCGAGGGATTGAACTGAAAATGTGGGCCTCCATTAATCGCCATGAATGAAAAGTCTGCTAAATTAAAAGAAACAACATCGCTATCTCCAGATGGTGTATCTTCAACTGTTGCGATATTGGTAATTTTTGAATTCGGAAAAATGGATGTATAAAATTGTGCAGCCTCTTTTGCTTCTTGATTAAACCATAAATGGGGAACGATTTTTTGTTCTATCATGGATACTTCCTCCTCTATAATGATACTTATTTAGTTTCGTTTAGATGCTGTTCCAAACGATTCCAAGTTTCAGTGATACCTTGAAGCATGCCCATATCTAAGACGGAGTTAAGAGCTTCAGCAGATACATACTCAGCTCGATTAATCAGCTTTGTTTTTCCTTCCAGATCAATGAATTCCAAGGTGACCTCGGTTGATGGCATATCCTTGTCGATATTGCCCTCAGCATCGGAAAAGTAGTCGGTGTAAGTAATCATTTCGGGTTCAATAATATCCTTGTAAACAACTTTCCCCCAAGATTCCATACCGTAATATTCCCCTTGATTTTGATCCATACATTTCATGCAAAAATGCCATGAACCACCCGGTCGGAAATCAATGTGGCAAACGGGCAGTTCCCAACCAAAAGGGCCCCACCAGTGCGTGAGGTGTTCAGGTTCTTTAAACATTTGGAACACGAGCTCGCGCGGTGCATCGAAAACACGTTCTAATACTAGTATCCGGTCATTCTCAACTCTAGAATTCATTTCGTTAATTGACATAATAATTCTCCCATCTAATTCAATAAATTTTACTTTCATACTCATCGTGTAAAAGTTAGTATTGATTCCATCGCTAAATCTGCAAGTTCATGGGGGTGGATAACGATACTGTTTCTACTAACCAATGTTCAATTGAGTGTTTTTTTTCCTTGTATTACATTGAGATAATCATCCAAACGGTCCATTCGTGCACCCCATATTCTACGATAGGAATCAAGCCAGGCATCTAACTCTTGAAAAGGTTCGGGTTTTAACTTATATATTCGACGATTGGCTATTGGCTGAACCTCCACGAGGCCAGCTTCACTCAAAACACGAAGATGCTTTGAGGTTTGAGACTGGTTTAGCTTTAATTTTTCTGCAATATCCCCAACTGGAAGTGGTTCACTGAGAAGAAGTTCGACGATATTAAAACGATTTGGTTCCGCCAGTGCACTAAATGTCTGTGTATTCATGCTGAATCAGCTCCTGCAATTTTAATTTACGTATATTTATCCGAACTGTATTAAGAAGATCACCTCCAAATTTTTCACTTTAACTTTGAGCGATCTTGTTGTTAAATAGATTATTCCATATTAGGAATATTCCTGTCAAGGAATATTATAAATTGGTTCCCATTAAATAGTTTTTTTCATTCCATATATTTCTCTCTAGATTAGGGGTGAAATTCGTGCTATTCTCGTGTAAAATAGGATAGTCTTTGAATGGAAGAAGGGAAGTGAAAACATGCAACGTGAAAATTGGGCATCAAGATTAGGTTTTATGCTTGCAGCTATGGGTTCTGCTGTAGGTTTAGGGAATATATGGCGTTTTTCTTATGTAGCAGGTGAGAATGGTGGAGGCGCCTTTTTGATCTTATATATTATTAGTGTATTTGTTATTGGGATTCCGCTTCTTTTAACTGAAGTTGCAATAGGGAGAAGAGCGCAACAAGATATTGTTGGTTCCTATAAAAAACTAGCACCCACCAAACCATGGTTTATGGTTGGATATCTAGGAGTTATTAGTGCGTTTTTAATCTTAGGCTTTTATAGTGTGGTAGCTGGTTGGTCACTTTATTACTGGTGGAATTCTGTTACTGGAGCGTTAACTGTCGAGCCTGCCAGTGGATATGCAGCTGAATTTGGTGCTTTCACTTCAAGTGCGTATGCACCATTATTTTGGCATGCTTTATTTTTAGGCTTAACAATGGCGATTGTGTTAGTTGGTATTAAAAAAGGTATCGAAAAGACGAATAAAATTTTAATGCCATTACTTGCAATCATGTTAATTGGACTTGCTATCTATAGTGTTACTTTAGATGGGGCAAAGGCCGGATTAGATTTTCTATTTAAACCAGATTGGTCCGTACTTGATGATCCATCTGTTTATATTGCGGCATTAGGTCAAGCGTTTTTCTCGTTAAGCCTTGGAGTAGGGACGATGATGACTTATGGAAGCTATTTATCTCATAAACAACGATTGCCAGGAGCAACTGTTGGTATTGGTGTAATGGATACGGTTTTTGCAATTATATCAGGGATTGTTATCTTCCCTGCAGTGTTTGCCTTTGGAATAGAACCGGCATCTGGTCCGCCACTAGTCTTTATCACACTACCAAGCATATTTAGTGCGATGCCTTTTGGTGGATTGATCGCACTCGTTTTCTTTACAGCATTAAGTTTAGCAGCAATATCTTCTTCGATTTCGTTATTAGAAGTCCCGGTTGCCTATTTCATTCGTGCTCGTAATTGGACGAGAAAATTCGCATCCTTTATATCTGGTCTGATTGTGTTCTTATTGGGAACAGCGGTATCGCTTGGATTCGGTGTGTGGTCTGGTGTTACACCAATTGGGAAATTAGACATTCTAGATTCGATGGATTATCTAGCTTCAAATATATTTTTACCAATTGGTGGGTTGACGATGGCACTCTTCCTTACTTGGCAATTTAAGAAACAAGAAGCACTCGAAGCTACTGATATGCAAACAAATCCAATTAGAAATATCTGGTTTGTGTTAGTGAAATATATTGCACCAATCTTAATAGTGATTATTTTCTTAAATGCAATCGGGCTTGTATAATAGAAAAGAAGGTAATAGAAAAGGGGGCATTTTCAAATGGCCATTACGAGTCAAGCACTTGTAGAAAAAATGTTAGTAGAAGCAACAGCCGCTTCTAGGCAGACGGATCACCAAAAGGTGAGAGAACATGTCCGTGCGATCAGGCTGTTGTGTGATGTAGTTTTAGATGAGAGCGACGAAAGCCAAGAACCTGCGGTGCCAGTTTCAAAGCAGAATATCGACCAGCAGGAACTTTTAAAAATGATGGGTAGTAATGCGCCTAGTCCTAAAATTAGTGGGGAAAAGCCCGCAGGTAAAGATAAAGAAAATCACGGGGAAGCAAACGGCAATTCCTTATTTGATTTTTAAAGGATCAATAATGAACGAGAGGAGAACAATCAAATGATTAAATTGTTTTTATTGATTGGTATCATAAACGGCTTTTTAGCGGTAGCTTTAGGTGCATTTGGTGCACATGGTTTAGAAGGAAAGCTTTCTGCTAAAATGATTGCAACTTGGGAAAAGGCTGTTACGTATCAAATGTTTCACACGACCGCTTTACTTGTAACTGGCTTACTGCTGATGAAAACGACGCAGACAAGCATCGTTTCAGCAGGTTGGTTTTTCTTAGCGGGTATTATTTTGTTCTCGGGTAGTCTCTATATATATTCGACTACAAGTATCAAAACATTTGCGATGATCACACCAATTGGAGGACTAGCCTTTTTAATTGGGTGGGTCATACTTGGATATGCAGTCGTTAAACATATTGGATAAGCACAAATAAAGAAATAATACTAAATGAAATCGATCGAAGCAGCTGCTGGCTAAATATAAGGCGTTGCTTCTTTTTGTATGCAATTATGGCTTCTATCAAAAAAGCAATGGCTATTAAAGCCGGAATAATAGTAAGTGCTGCCCATATTTTAAAAATAAAACTAAATGCCATTAATGTGAGAATGACAATAACAATAGCTCCTAACACGTCGTGAAGTGTTGCCTTTTGTTCAGCACGTTGATTCAATATTTTTACCTCCTTTATTTAAGTAGGAAATTTATATCTTTAGAAATAAAGTAAAACGAAAGTGGAAGACGGCGACTCCTAAGGGATAAGCACGAGTCCGAAGATCCATTTGGTAAAGTGTTTTTCTTTATCAAATTAGCTGAGGCCGTGTCCCTAGGAAAGCGACTGTCTGCAACGGAAGTGTATATAGAAACTCTTGAGGTCGTGCAGAAATTTTTATAACAATAAAAGGTTATGAAAAACCCCGCTTCGAATGGAAGCGGGGAATAGGAACTTATCTTGGAGGATAAGATGCCATTGGATTTACTGCTGTGCCATTAAACGGATAATCGTAAACAATTTCCTCATCAAACGTTATATAATCCAAATAAATCATCAATAAAACATACCGTTTCTTTGTTTCTGGATCACTAAGAATAATGTGATCCCTCCCAGCAGCTTCAATTATTCCCTTGAAAATTTTTGCATTCCAGCGTTCATTATTTTCAAAAGTCATGTATACCGTAGCAAGTTTACCTTTATTCAGGCGTAGAATATTTTCAATGTAAGACTCTTCGGCTGGAAGCATACCAGGCACATCGGCTCCATTTTGCTGCGGTTGAGGTTGCGGCATCATTTGAGGGTAGCCATAATACCCTCCTGGATATGGATAATAGCCCTGCATATCCATGTTTTGTGGCTGGTTTATCATCGTTAACCATCTCCAATCCTATAATAACTATTTCTACTAGCTATTGATATGCAGGCAGGGTTAGCTTCATGCTAATTATTTTATTAAGAGGTGCATGCTTGCCTTTTTTATACAGAAAAATAGCGGGAGCACTGTTTAATTTTTAGCCATACAAAAAAGCACACGAAAATAACGTGTGCTTTCCACTTACATTTTCCCTATATTTCTAAAAAGGCTGGGACGTCTTCAGTCGTTAACAGGTTCCCAACATAGAAGGGACCGAATTCTCCGTAACGGGCACTTACAACGTCAAAGCGCATTTCGTAGACAATCTTCTTAATTTCTAAGACGTCATGAGCGAAAAGGGTGACGCTCCATTCCCAATCATCAAAGCCCATGGAGCCGGTTATAATTTGTTTGATTTTACCGGCATATTTACGTCCGGTTTTACTATGCTCGTACATCAATTCTCTACGCTCATCCATTGGTAGCATGTACCAGTTATCATTACCTTCACGACGCTTGTCCATCGGATAAAAACAGATATGCTCCCATTTTGGCAGGCGCGGCTTCAAGCGGGCACGAACTCCTGGGTTTTCCATAGGATCTTCGCCTTCTTTAGTCATGTACTTGGATAATTCTACGACTGATACGTAGGAATAGGTACTTGTCGTAAAGGCGGCAAGCTTTGATTTATTAAAGGCAAGTTCAATCTCACCTAATTCCTTCATTGTAGGACGTAAAAGCATAATGATAAAATCCGCTCGGTGTCCCATCAAGCTATAAAAAGAGTAACTACCTTCACGGTTTTCCTCTACTTCTTCCCATTTTGTAAGTAAGTCTTGTAATTCTTTGATTGCTTCGTCGCGTTCTTCTTGTGACGCTTTTCTCCATGCGCTCCAATCGATTTTACGTAAATCATGGAGGCAATACCAACCATCCATTGTTTCTACTGCTTCTGGCATAACTGAATCTCTCCTTCTTGATTCTTCCGTTTTAATATAACATAAATAGGGAACACTTATCATAGAGTTTGCAGGTTCAAGAATTAAAAATTTTCAGTCAGTTTGACAAAAATATGAACATTTAAAAGAAATGATGAAATAAAGCGCATACATTTAACGAAGGACTTTCATTATTACACGAAAAAGCGTATCATATAGTACAGAAGGAACTTTGGAGGGTTAAAACATGAGTGATTTATTTTCTGAAATCAAAGGTAGATTAGAAGGAAAAACGAATAGAATTGTATTCCCAGAAGGTTTAGATGACAGAATCTTAACAGCAGCTAGTAAATTAAGCGCAGAAGGAATATTGACTCCTGTATTAGTCGGAGATAAGAGAAAAATAGAACAGAAAGCCAAAGAAATTGGGGTAGACATCTCTAATGCAGTTGTTGAAAACCCAGAAGATTATGATGCATTTGAAGAAATGGTAGCAGCGTTTGTTGAAAGAAGAAAAGGCAAAGCAACTGCAGAAGATGCTCGTAAGATTTTACTGGATGAAAACTATTTCGGTACCATGCTTGTGTATATGAATAAAGCTCATGGATTGGTTAGTGGTGCCGTACATTCTACAGCTGACACCGTTCGTCCAGCGCTTCAAATTATTAAAACAAAAGAAGGCATTAAGAAAACATCTGGCGTGTTTATTATGGTTCGTAATGATGAGAAATACGTATTTGCTGATTGTGCGATTAATATTGCACCGGATAGTCAGGATCTAGCTGAAATTGCAATAGCAAGCTCAGAAACAGCGAAGCTATTTAATATTGATCCGCGTGTTGCGATGCTAAGCTTCTCGACAAAAGGATCTGCTAAATCTGAAGAAACGGAAAAGGTTTCAAATGCTGTCGCAATCGCTAATGAGATGGCACCAGATTTAGTTTTAGATGGTGAATTCCAATTTGATGCTGCCTTTGTTCCATCTGTTGCAGCGAAAAAAGCACCGGAATCTGAGATTCAGGGTGATGCCAATGTGTTTGTTTTCCCTGGACTTGAAGCTGGTAATATTGGATACAAAATCGCGCAGCGCCTCGGAAACTTCGATGCAGTTGGGCCGATTTTACAGGGCTTAAATAAACCAGTGAACGATTTATCACGTGGCTGTGATTCGGATGATGTGTACAAACTAGCTATCATCACAGCAGCACAAAGTATTTCTTAAATTTAGATAATGGCGTAGCACTTAATCGGTGTTACGCTTTTTTTATGCCTGAAAATAACTATTTCGGGGCAACATCAGACGGGAAAATTAGAATATTGCGGTTAGCATCATGGCCTACCTTCATACTATAATCAAAGGAAAAAGGACACGATGATGAACAATAAATTTTTCCAATTGGCTAAAAGATTGCATTCAAGTCATCCTTGTTTTGCGGAAATTAGCGATCAGGCGAGGCGAACGGCGGCTGGTGATTATGGGGAACAGGATTTGAAGTATTATCTGGAAATGTCGGGTTGTAGGGATTATCTTCACGGGATTCGGATCGAAGCGGAGTCTGTGTTTCAAATCGATTATTTAATCATGACGCGTTGCTATGGTTTATTAATCGAGGTGAAAAATATTGCCGGAGAGATTTACTTTGATCCGCATGCGAGGCAGATATTTAGAAAAAATAAGGATGAAGATGATGTATTTCCTGATCCAATCCTGCAGGTTGACCTTCAAAAAAAGCAGCTTCAAAAATTTCTTCAAAAGCACAACTACCCAAATATCCCTCTATACGGTGTCGTGGTTTTCACCAATCGAAGCGGAAGGCTGCTACTTCAACATTATCCAGATCGTGATCGTATTCTAACGGCACAAGCGCTGCCATTTTTCTTAGAGAGGCTAGAAAAGAAATACAGAGAGTCGCACATTTCAAATACGGATTTAGCTGCTATGCGGGATTTTCTCAAGTCTTCGCATAGACCTGCTAATCCAGATTTAATTGCGCGATACAATATTAAGTGGGGCGATATAATAAAAGGCGTCAGGTGCCCGGAATGTGAGGCATATAGAATGAAGCGTGTAAGGCTGTTGTGGGAGTGTGGTTACTGCAAGCATCGCTCGGGGGTTGCACATATAATTGCCCTTGAGGAGATGTTAACGCTATTTAGTGGAGGGCTCTCGAATAAGCAAATACAAGAGGTGCTCTCTTTACATTCTGCCGATGCGGTTCAAAAATTAATGAATCGAAGCAAATTCACGCGCATAGGGAAGACAAAAAATAGTAAATATATATTGAAGAAGGACGAGTGGCGGAATTAACAGATAGACTGGCGGAAATATGCTTGAGAGTGGCGGAAATAAGGTGCAGACTGGCGGAATTATGCACCACAGTGGCGGAATTACCCTGCGCGACGGCGGAATCAAAAAAATTTGCCTCACTACTTTCTATCGACTACAATGAGGGGAAATGAAAGGAACGTGTAATAGAATGACAATGCGAATTAAAAAATTGATCCTTCATCGCCTGCAAATGCCATTGAAAGAGCCTTTCAAAAATAGCCTCACGACAACAACGCACAAGGACTTTACCCTTGTTGAGCTCATTGATGAGAGTGGGCTACGTGGCTTTGGTGAAACGGTCGCCTTCCGATCGCCATGGTATACAGAAGAAACAAGCGATTCGACTAGACTGATGATTGAGAAGCATCTCTGTCCAATCGTTAAAGAACAGCCCTATGAACATCCGAGCGAATTTGGAAAAAGGATACGTGACGTCCGACGGAATAACATGGCCAAAGCGGCAGTAGAAGGGGCGCTCTGGGATCTTTACGCCAAAAAAGAGAACGTGCCACTTTATAAACTAATAGGTGGAGTGCGCTCGCAAGTCCGGGCCGGTGTGAGCATTGGCATGCAGGATTCGATTTCAACTGTACTAGAGGAAATCGAACAAGCGCTGCTTGCTGGGTATGAGCGCGTCAAGCTTAAGATAAAGCCGGGGAATGATATCGCATTAATAGAAGCGGTGAGAAATGATTATCCAGATCTTGCGCTGATGGTTGATGCGAATTCAGCGTATACGATAGACGACATCGAACATTTGAAGCAATTGGATAAATACAACCTTTTGATGATCGAGCAACCGCTTGGGACAGATGATTTTGTCGATCATGCGAAGCTCCAGCAACAAATCGAAACACCGATCTGTTTAGACGAAAGTATTCATACCCTTTCAGATGTAAAAACAGCGATCACACTTGGTAGCTGTCAGATTATTAACATGAAGTTGGGTAGAGTCGGTGGTTTCACGGAAGCGGTTCGGATCCATGATTATTGCAGGGAGAATGGAATTCCCCTTTGGGGTGGCGGGATGCTTGAAGCAGGAGTTGGACGGTTACAAAGTCTTGCTTTAGCTACGTTAGATAACTTTAAGTTTCCAGCAGACACAGCAGCTTCAGATCGGTATTTCAAACGAGATATATTAAGGCAACCAGTAGAGGTAGATAATGGATTTATCCATCTATCGGAGTCGGCCGGTATTGGTCATGATATTGACCGGGAAGCACTTCGCTTATACCGCGTTGAGAAAAAAGTTTTAACATGAGAAAAAGCACTTGAAGCGACTAAAAATAGTCGCCAAGTGCTTTTTTATTTCGATCGATCATCAGCTTCATTCGTTTTTCGAAGATCTCAAGCTCTGATTCGGTTAAGCTATCGTATTCACCATCTATTTGTTTGACAATGCGGTCACACACTTCGCTTACTGTTAGCGGATGATCCAACAACTCTGATAACGAGCGCATCGTGTCTGGGACAATTTCCGGATAATCAAACCGTGTTTCTTCTGAGTCTAGACCCAACTCATAGAAGTTGCGCACAAGTTCTGCACGTTTCGTCCCGCTTCCTTCTATATCTAAATATATCTGCACAGCGGTTCCGTTTTTTACCCGGCGCTGGGAGATACCTGCGAATTTCTTTCCCCCTATACTCAAGTCGTAATCACCAGGGCAATAGGATCCTTTTATTTCGTAGGCGTCGATATCTGTGGTTAGATCTTGAAATAAATCACGCACAAAATCCACCATAATCAGATAACCATCATGAATTCCGAGCTTCGTCGCTTCGCCCAGGATGATCGAAAAATTGAGTACACCTTCATCGAGCACAACCGCCAGGCCGCCTGAATTCCTCACAACCATCTGATAGCCCTGCTCACGCAAATAGCTCATCCCTTTTTCCAAAAAAGGTAGTCGGGCATCTAATATGCCGAGTACGATGGTCGGCTTATGGACCCACAGTCTTGTTGCTAGGGTGTTCGTTTTTTCACTCACATGAATGCAAAGGGCGTCATCTGTTGCGAATGATGCCATCGGTGTTTCAAGTATATCTGGATCGCTATGGTCGATGATACGTATTTTTTTCTGGTCAAATGCTTGCTTCCAATCCTTCATTTTCTGTTCTCCTTCACCAAAAACATGCATTTATTATAGCAGAAAATTGTACTGGCTGTTTTAGTCGACCTTGATTTGTATTATAATAAACAAAGATGAAAAAATTGACGTTAAGAGAGGACCCTGCCATGGCTTATAAAGACGAGCAACTGCATGAAGAAAAAGTTTTTAAGGATCCGGTGCACCGCTACATACATGTTCGTGATCAGGTGATTTGGGATTTGATTGGGGCGAAGGAATTTCAGCGATTGCGCAGAATTAAGCAGCTTGGTACGACATACGTCACGTTCCACGGGGCTGAGCATAGTCGTTTTAATCATTCCTTAGGGGTTTATGAAATTGTTCGTAGAATTTTGATCAATTTTGAGAATCGCCCGAATTGGAATCAAGAGGAACGCTTGTTATGTTTGTGTGCGGCGCTGCTTCATGATTTAGGCCATGGCCCTTTTTCGCATTCCTTTGAAAAAGTATTCAAGCTTGATCATGAGGATTATACACGTGCTATTATTTTAGGGGATACCGAGATTTGTCAGATTTTATCTAGAATTAGTCCTGATTTTCCGCAAAAAGTAGCGGATGTTATTAATAAAACCTATCCCGATAAGCTTGTTGTCAGCTTGATATCTAGTCAGATTGATGCCGATCGCATGGATTATCTCCAGCGTGACGCGTATTATACCGGCGTTAGTTATGGTCATTTTGATATGGAAAGAATTCTTCGCGTCATGCGTCCGGTAGAGGATCAGGTTGTCATAAAAGAATCTGGGATGCATGCGGTAGAGGATTACATTATGAGCCGCTATCAGATGTACTGGCAGGTTTATTTTCACCCAGTAACGAGAAGCGCGGAAGTAATTTTGTCTAAAATTCTGCACCGGGTGAAAAGGTTATATACAGAGGGCTATGCGTTTAAATTTGAGCCGATTCATTTCCGTTCTTTTTTTGAAGGGGAAGTTGATTTACAGGATTATCTGCGACTCGACGAAGCGGTCGTGTTATTTTATTTTCAACAATGGGCCGAGGAAGACGATGCGATTTTAAAAGACTTGTGTCTACGATTTACTAATCGCCAACTGTTTAAATATGTACAGTATAATCCGAACTTACAGATGAAGGATTGGATGGAGCTTTACCGTTTATTTGATGCGGTTGGACTTGATTCAGAGTATTACTTAGTGGAAGATTCGTCCTCTGACTTACCATATGATTTTTACCGGCCAGGAGAAGAAGAGGAGCGCGTCCCAATTCATTTATTGATGCCAAATGGAGATTTGCGTGAATTGTCCCGCCAATCCGAAATCGTAGAAGCCATCTCGGGTAAAAAGAGAACGGATCATAAGCTCTATTTTCCGCTTGATAGTATTGAGGCGCTGTCGGACGATATACCTGAGAAGAAAAAAATACTAGAGATTCTTGGACGATAAAAAGAGAGATTTACTAATAGATTTGGGGTGTTCGTTTTGCTGAAGAACCATGCGAAATTATTGAAGGTATTTGAAGCTTCAGAAGAAATTACCGGACGGAAAAAGCTTCAAAAGATGGTCTATATCTTGAAAAAGGTAGGATTTCCTTTTGAAGAGAAATATGCCTTCCATTTTTATGGACCATATTCGGAGGAGTTAAGCCTTCGAACAGAGGAATTATGCAACCTAGGATTCATCGATGAAATCAAGGAAAAGAAAAGTAATTACACCCAGTATCGTTATCAAGTAACCGATCAAGGGGAAATGTTCCTGAAAGAATCGACGTTAGATATGCCGCCAGTAGACGAAAAAATAGCTACGTTAAAAGAAGAGAGCTCACGCTTTTTGGAGCTTGTTGCGACAATGCTTTATTTTGAACCGGCTACGAAAGCGGAAGTAGAGAAGAAGGTACAAGAAGTAAAGAAAAAATCGAATTATACAGAAGAAGATCTAGCGAAAGCTTGGACCTTTATCGACAAAATGAAACATTAGCCTCCCTTTGTGCGGAGGCTTTTTCTGTTTGGTTATTGAATAAGAGGGACGTGTATAATTAAGGGTCACTACTCTTATTGGTCAAGGAGGAAAAAATTCAAATAATACTGCTTAGATGCCATGCTGATCAGGAATAGCGGATATAGTTTGATATTAGCGGATATCTGAGTAGAATCGCGGATATATCAGAAACATCGCGGATATCCAAATGAAAGTCGCGGATATTATCAAAATATCGCGGACATCCAAAGGAGGAATACGAATATATCAGATAAATTACGAATATCTAACCGGAATTTGCGAATAAACCAGAAAAATAGCGAATATCTAAATAGAATCGACGAATAAATTCAAAATTTAACGAATATAATACATCCTGAAATAAGCTTCCCAATCTCTAGTCAGCGGAATATTCCAAAAAATATTACAAAACCTAGCATCATAAAGCCTAAACAATTAGCTCTTATCTCGCTCTAATAGAGCATCGACCTTTTCTTCCACTCTTTTTAGCCGAGCTTTAGTTTGTGAATTGCGTCTGTAAAGATAGATGATGACCGTTGTAATTAAGAACATAATGGTAAAACTAAACAAGGCAAAGAACATATCGCCTGCTCGAAAACCGCCAACTTCAGCAAAAATTAATTCCATGATTCACACATCCTTATCCATTAATTGGTATCTCTAGCATAAACCAGCATGATTAAATCAGCAATACCATTAAAAAATGCTTGATGCATAGCTGCATCAAGCACATTTTAAAATCAATCGATTAAACGTTTGCCGCCTACACCATAATAGCGTTTGTCGATATCCTCAACAAAAACAACGACCTTTTCTTTTTTAGCGCCAGTAGTTTCTACAACAGCGTCGGTTACTTTTGCGATCAAGGCTTTCTTTTGATCATCAGTGCGACCTTCTAACATTTGAACGGTTACGTATGGCATATTTTTTCTCTCCCTTTTTATCTGAATATACTTATATTTTAACCCAAAATGTAGTGGAGCGAAACACAGAGGATGAAAAGGCATTTTTGATTATGCTACAATGGATACACAAAAAGCAAATTAGTAGGAGGTTCAACTTATGGCAGATAATCAAAACCCTACCAATAAAAAGAAATCAAATCCCTTTACGATAATGAAAGATGATTCCACTGATGGTCATGGTGGGTATGGCGTTGGAACGGTTAGTTTAGAGAATATTTCGCCAGTTATTATTGACCCTAATGAAGAGCGAGCTTATGTTGACATGGCAGCAATGCATGCGCGAAGTGATGTGGAGCGTCGAGTGAAGTTTCTTCCGAATAGGGATGAAGTGCCTAATGGTTTATTATACTGGATCGTTTGGGTAACGGTAGAGCGTGGTGAAAATGGACTTTACTATCACGGGGTTGCCGGTAGTGAAATTCGGGTTGATCGTTCGATTAAGCGTGCTTATAAATCGATGCCAGAGCATGTAAATCATATGGATAAATCGATGAAAGGCCATGTGATCATTGACCATATGGATGAGAAATCTAGACAATTGCTAAGTGATTTCTTGAAGGAATTTAATGAGGAAATGTGGCAGAATGCTTCGGATGAATTAAGAAATGCATTGGCGAAATAATGAACATTTTGTGAACATACATGAAAATTCTTGTTGTTTACGTTAATCCTTTATACAATTAGTTGTATGGTAACTCTTTGTTACTAGGACAGGAAAATGGCTGGGCTTCTATGCCCGGCCATTTTCTTGCCCTTTTTTAGATGTGTAAATACCTCATTATTCCTCTCCGATCCATAGCCATTTCCACCACCTTTTAAAAAAATCAGTGGTTGGCTCGAGATGATTTTTTTCTTTCGAAATTTGATTCTTTAACCCTTCTAGCTCATCAAGGACATCAGCTTCTCCCGTTTCATTTTGCTCTGGGTTGTCTCCGTCTGGTAAATGAAGGGTACAGTAGCTATTTGGTTCAGTACCTTTTTTAAAATAGAGTGTTTTGGGTTGTTCACAATAATCTGTCGCCAATTTCCCGGATTCTAAATCAATTTCTACTGCTACTACGTCTTCAGGAGGCGCTTCTTCTTCTCGATCAGCGAAATTCTCGTGTGCATTTTCCATAAAAGTCGCCCATATATCCTTCGAAAGTTTCTGCTGACTGGGCTCTTTCATTTCACGATTATCATCATATCCGAGCCACACCCCAGTTGACACATCTGAACTAAAGCCTATCATCCAGCTGTCTGTATCAGTGGTCCCTGATTTCCCGGCATATTCTCTTGTTAGTTCATTCGCTATAGAAGAACCTGTCACACTCATATAACCATTTAGCTCCTCATTAAACATCCCTGACATTAGCTTCTTTAAAATAAAGGTATTTGCTGGGTCTAGGACACGTTCTACTTCAGTATCCTCTGTTGCCATCGTTTTCGGTAAAATGGGTTCGAAAATTGTGCGCTTTTTTTCTTCACTGAAAAGTCCGGTCTGAAAAAAGCTGGATAGACTTTGATTCTCTTTATCAAGTACCTTGTCGCGATCATAGATGACTTCACCTGTTGCGTCTGTTACCTTTGTAATAGTATAAGGCTCAACGGCATATCCGCCATTTGCAATGCGGTTGTATCCGTTCACCATTTCCTCCATTGTTACAACCTCCGTTCCAAGAGCGAGGGATGCTACTGGTGAAAGTTTTTCTGTGATCCCAAACTTATCCTTTGCTGTCTGCACTAATTTTTCCGGGGTAACAAAAAGGTTTGTTTTTACCGCATAAATATTATCTGAAAGTGCTATTGCTTGTGCAAGTGTAATGGGTTTTTCAGCATAATAGCCTTGATAATTACTCGGCTCATACACATCTCCTTCTGCTAAGGCAAATCTAGTTGGCTTACTCATCAGGGTGGTAGCTGCCGTCATGCCTTGTTCTAAAGCGGTATAGTATAAAAAAGGTTTAAAGCTTGAACCAGGCATCCGCTTCGATTGTGTCACGCGATTAAAGCTGCTGTTTTGATAATCTCGTCCACCGATTAACGCATTAACTGCACCGGTCGATGGATTCATAGCAACTGCACCAACCTGAAGCTCCTTATCTGTTGCTGCTAAATTTTCCTTTACAGCTTGTTCTAGCTTTTCTTGTTGATCGACTTTTAATGTGGTAAAGATTCGATAGCCACCGCTTTTGATCGATTCGACGTCCAAGTCTAAGATTGTTTCTAGTTCATCCAAGGCTGTATCCTGAAAGTATGGACCAATCACCGCTTCTTTTTTCAAACCTTCTTCATTAAAGGTTAATTCCGTATCCCTAGCTTCAATGTAATCGGCATGACTGATCACTTCTTTTTCCACCAGATTTCTTAAAATTTGCTGGTGCCTGCGATTAGCATTTTCCGGATTAGTTATCGGTGAAAAAAGGGATGGACCATTCGGTATACCCGCAAGCATGCTTGCCTCTGCTAACGTAAGGTCTTGTGCTGATTTATCAAAATAATAACGACTTGCAGCTTCAATTCCATATGCTCCGTGCCCATAATAAATCGTATTCAAGTACCCCTCGAGTAATTGGTCCTTGTCATAAAACATTTCAAGCCGAATCGTGTAAAAAGCTTCATAAATTTTACGCTTCCACGTTTTCTCGTGGGATAAAAATAAATTTCTGGCGTATTGCTGCGTAATCGTACTGGCGCCTTCTTTAAAGGACATTGTTCGCACATTTTCAAAAATTGCTCCCACAAGGCGTTTAAAATCAAATCCGACATGTGAATAGAAATGCTGATCCTCTGTCCAAACGGTAGCATCAATGACGTGCTCACTCATTTCTTCTAGAGGTATAATGTAGCGGTTTTCTGATCCGCGTTCTTCTCCGATCACATCTTTATCTGCGCTATAAAAAATCGTGTTTTGTACACTGTCTAAAGAGGGGGGCCCCAAAAGATAGCTGGATAGAAGGATAACACTTATAAAAGAAAGCATAAAAAACAATAAAAAGACTGCACTATACAACACCTTTTTCTTCCGTCTTTTTTTTCGCATAACTCGTCTTTCTATCAATCTTATTTCCTCCCATCCACTCGATCTTTTTTTAGGCCCTTCGCTCTAACTGGATATTCTTATATAATTATGGGAAAATGTAAGTCAATCTAAACGTCAGAAAGGAAAATAATACTTGCTTTTTTTCCATTTATATTTTAAATTTAGCAGGCAGGGAAACGCGTTTCCTTCCATAGAAGTTCGGGAAAAGTAAGTAAAAAACCAAAGAATAATTTTCCATTTAAATAAATATTTACAAGCATGATTGATCAGAAGGAGTGTTTTAATTGAGTATTTGGTTTACAGAAAAACAAACAGAGAATTTTGGTATTACTGCAAAAATTAATAAAATCCAGCATAGTGAACAAACAGATTTCCAAAAGCTAGATATGGTTGAAACAGAAGAATGGGGCAATATGCTTTTGCTCGATGATATGGTAATGACCACGGAAAAGGATGAATTTGTCTATCATGAAATGGTGGCACACGTCCCATTATTTACACATCCAAATCCAAAGCATGTCCTTGTAGTTGGCGGGGGAGATGGTGGAGTAATTCGAGAGGTACTGAAGCATCCATCTGTTGTAAAAGCGACACTTGTGGAAATCGACGGAAAAGTAATCGAATACTCAAAGAAATACTTACCTACGATCGCAGGAACATTAGAAGATGCGCGCGTAGAAGTGAAAGTTGATGATGGCTTTTTGCATATTGCGCAAAGTGAAAAAGCGTATGATGTGATTATGGTTGATTCAACCGAGCCAGTTGGTCCAGCCGTGAATTTGTTCACCAAAGGCTTTTACTCAGGCATTTCAAAAGCATTAAAAGACGACGGAATCTTTGTTGCACAAACAGATAATCCATGGTTTAAAGCAGATTTAATCTCACAGGTATTTTCTGATGTAAAAGAAATCTTCCCGGTAACTCGCCTCTATACCGCAAACATTCCAACATACCCTAGTGGACTGTGGACGTTTACCTTAGGAAGTAAAATTCATGATCCGCTAAAAGTGAAAGAGGATCGTTTTAATGAAATGGAAACAAAATATTACACAAAAGAACTACACTTTGCTTCTTTTGCCCTGCCGAAATTTGTAAAGGATTTGACTGAATAAGGAGGATGCCCCTTGCGCTTTGATGAACAATACTCAGGAAAAGTTTTTATTTTATCCCACCCTACCCATGAAGATGCAGATGTGATTTTATACGGAATGCCGATGGACTGGACTGTTAGTTTCAGGCCAGGCTCCCGCTTCGGTCCCAATCGTATTCGTGAGGTATCACTTGGGTTAGAAGAATATAGTCCATATTTGGACAAGCATTTAGAAGATGTTCGCTATTTTGATGCAGGGGATATTCCGTTACCATTTGGTAACCCCAAACGAAGTATTGATATGATAGAGGATTATGTCACTAAAATTTTAGAAAAAGGAAAGTTTCCACTTGGAATGGGCGGGGAGCATTTAGTCACTTGGCCAATCGTAAAAGCGATGCACCAAAAGTATCCAGACATTGCATTTATCCATATTGATGCACACGCAGATTTACGAGAGGAGTATGAGGGAGAAACGCTATCACACTCTACACCTGTTCGAAAAATAGCAGAGCTCATTGGCCCGGAGAACGTTTTTTCCTTTGGTATTCGCTCTGGCATGCGAGAAGAATTTCAGTACGCGAAAAACTCAGGCATGCACATGTCTAAATTTGAAGTCGTAGAACCCCTAAAGAAGGCTTTACCAGCTCTAAATAACCGGAATGTCTATGTAACGATTGATATTGACGTTTTAGATCCAGCATATGCACCTGGAACCGGAACGCTAGAGGCTGGGGGAATAAGCTCCAAAGAACTTTTAGAAGCAATCCACCTTATTGCAGGAAGTGACGTGTTTGTAGTTGGTGCTGACTTAGTTGAAGTAGCCCCAAGCTATGATCCTGTTGACCAAACAGCAATAGCAGCAAGTAAAATGCTCCGGGAAATGCTGTTAGGTTGGGTGAAATAACGAGAAAGAGAATTCTGATTAGTTTAAGTTTCTCCCTTTTTTAAAAAGCTGGTTTGTTGATTTTTGCTAAGTCTATGTGTTGCAAGGTTATTTGGTCTGTTTATTAGGTTGAGGAATGATACAAAACTAATCTGATTTAAGGGGTATCGGTATGGATTTTAATCATGAAAAAAAAACATGGGTTGAAACCTTTAAAAACAGCATAGTTGAACCAGCTTTATCCACAATATGTATTCAGCTGCATGCTTCTGAAACGATGGAAGAAGCCACGAGACAAATGAAGGAAATTTGTCTGTTAAGTAAAGATGATAACAACAAGCGGGTAGCGATGGAATTTTTATACGCGAATGGATGTCTATCGGAATTAGCAGAAATGATCGAATACAACAATCAGTCTGACAATCCGGTAAATCATAAATGGGCTTCTGTGTACAGTATTTTACTAAAACGTAGAACAAATGAAAATATAACTAAAAACGCCCGTTCCTCCATGCAATATCTAGAGGCGATTGAAAAGATTAATATGGAAGAAGAGGAACACGCACTTTGGATTTTAAAGCATTTATTGTATGTCTATTGTTATTTTGATAACCATCAATATGGTAAAATTGGAGATTATAACGATAGTATCCGAAGAAGAATGAGTCTTGTGAAGGATCCACTTCTCCAGGAGTTACTCGACGGACGATTAGCAGAAAGCTTAATGGTATATCATTGGAAGAGAAATGAAATGCTGATTTCTAGAAAATATGGCTATCATCTATTGCAGTCTACATGTAATTGGCGAAAAAAGATTGACATTCATAATATGATGGCGCAGGGTTATTTATATGACAGCTATGACCAAGCCATGTACCATGTAAATGAAGCGTTGAGAATTGCTGAATCACTCGAATATGACCGAGCAATTTATGGTCTTTCTAACTATACAAAACCTTTTATCTCAGCCTATTACAGAGAGGTAGAAGGAATTGAAACAGAGGATCAGGCTGAAAAAGCCCACCTTCTTTTAGCGCAAGGCAAGCGCACAGAAGCAATAGAAATCCTTGAGAAGTTAGAAAATTTAACACCATTTCAGCAATACTACTTAGGAAAAGCTCGCAATGATCGATCTTTATTGTTCGAATCCTACCAACGCTTTGTTAATGAACGAAATGATTATTTCTACGCTCGCTTACCACATGAGGCTTTGGAAAAATTAGAAGGGGAGGAATGGATAAATGAATAAAACTCCAATTTCCCTTAAAATGATAACAAGGATTCACGACGCAGAAGATGAAACAGAAACAGTCGTCGAAGAAGTCGGTTCCTTTATCGAAAAAGGCAACACTGCTGTGCTTACTTTTTCTGAATGGAATGAAAACCAGGAAAAGGTTGATTCATTAATTACCATCCAACCGGAAAAAGTAAATGTGAAACGTTCGGGAGCAGTGACGATGAATCAGCAATTCCTCACAGGTCGTGAAACAGAAAATGTTTATCGCCATGAATTTGGAACGATTCATATGCAAACAACTACCGATCGAATCTTTTTTGAAACGCCAAAAACAGATAAAGCAGGAAACCTTTTTATTCAATATAAAACGATATTAAATGGTGAGGAAGAAAGGGAGCATGAACTGACGATTTCCTTTCAACTCTTAGGACCGGAAAACGAAATCAGGGGGTAAACGTGATGAACATTATGCAACAAATGCAGGAAGCATTAAAGTCTCAAATTGAAGATGCTGTTGTAAAAGCAGATCTTGCTACAAAAGAAGAACTTCCTGCTATAATACTTGAACAACCAAAGGACAAGGCACACGGTGACTATGCAACCAACATCGCTATGCAGCTTGCTCGAATTGCAAAGAAAGCACCACGTAAAATTGCAGAGGACATCCTTGCAAATTTTGATGGGGAAAAAGCTTCTGTGACAAAAGCGGAAATTGCTGGACCTGGATTTATTAACTTCTTTTTAAATAATACCTATTTATCAGATTTGATTCCGACTATTTTAGAACAAGGAAAAGACTACGGTAATTCAACTATCGGTAAGAATGAAAAAATTCAAGTGGAGTTTGTCTCAGCAAATCCTACCGGTGATTTGCATCTAGGTCATGCTAGAGGTGCCTCTGTTGGGGATTCCTTATGTAATGTATTGCAAAAAGCAGGCTATGATGTTGCGCGTGAGTATTATATTAATGACGCGGGTAACCAGATTGTTAATTTGGCTAAATCCGTTCAGGCTCGCTACATGCAAGCTTTAGGGAAAGAAATGGATATGCCAGAAGATGGCTATCAAGGTGCTGATATTATTGCACTTGGGGAAAAATTAGCAAAAGAACATGGCGATAAATTGCTAGAAGAATCAGAAGAAAAACAGCTAAGCTATTTTAGAGATTATGGCTTAAAATACGAGCTAGATAAGCTAGCTACAGATTTAAAAGCTTTCCGCGTATCGTTTGATCACTGGTTTTCTGAAACCTCCTTATATGAGGATAAAAGAATCGAGCCAGCCCTTGATGTTTTAAAGGAAAAAGGCTATATCTTTGAAGAAGACGGAGCGACTTGGTTCCGCTCAACTGATTTTGGGGATGACAAAAACCGTGTATTAATTAAAAATGATAGCACCTATACGTATCTCACTCCTGATATTGCATACCACAAAAACAAATTAGATCGTGGCTTTAATAAATTGATTAATATATGGGGCGCCGATCATCACGGTTATATCCCACGCATGCGTGCAGCTATTCAAGCCTTAGGCTATGACGCTGACACGTTAGAAGTAGAAATCATACAAATGGTAAACCTTTTTGAAAATGGTGAAAAAATTAAGATGAGTAAGCGTACAGGTAAAGCAGTTACGTTACGTGAATTAATGGAGGAAGTTGGCATTGACGCGATCCGTTATTTCTTTGTTATGCGTTCTTGTGACTCTCACCTTGATTTTGATATGAACCTAGCAAAGTCTGAATCCAATGATAATCCTGTATACTACGTGCAGTATGCACATGCGCGAATCTGTACAATGTTAAAGCAAGCAGCAGATAAAGGAATCGATTTTAAAGACTTTGATGCATCCTTATTAACGTCAGAAAAAGCAGAAACTCTATTGAAAAAGCTCGGTGAATTTACACAGGTTGTAGGAGATGCTGCGATGAACAGAACACCACATCGCATTACAAATTATGTGTTTGATTTAGCTTCACTCCTTCACAGCTTTTACAATGCAGAAAAAGTATTAGATCCAGAAAATGTAGAAGGTACAAAGGCAAGACTAGCATTAATGGATGCGGTACGAATCACAATAGCGAATGCCTTAGACTTAATTGGTGTAGAAGCACCAGAGAGTATGTAATAGGTTATGAGTTTGAATTAGGTATAAAACAATTAACAAGCATGACGAAGAGAGCATTGAATTGCAAAAGCAATTTAATGCTCTTTTTGGTGTGGGGTAAAATTCAAGTCAAAGTTCTGGACACATTTGAGAATGCCGCAAAAATTCTAGTTTAAGTATAGGTTTAATAGTTTTTGAGTGGTTAAATGATTTATATTGTTCATATTCACAAAATAAGGTAATTGCCACGTTTGAGTTGCGATAGCCTGCTTACTCGTGGGAGTTTCCCAGTCAGGATATACTCTTATTGCCATTTTTCCTTTTGAAGTTTCTGTTTTAAGTATGTTTTGCTTACGCAGTATTTCCTTTGGGAAAATAAATTGGCCAAAATCTTCATTATCTGTAAAAGTATTTATAACCAATAAATCAGGAGCATCTTTATATGAAAAAGCTTGATTTTTATTATTTTCATCCTTTTCCCAGAAGGCAACAAACTGACCTATCTTGTTGGGTGTTATTTTGGCGACTCTAAACCTAACAGATTTAGAACCTAACTGAAAAATCCCAGCCCCATAAGCTGAATTTTGTGGTTCTTCTCGAATTTCATTCAGATTTAAATGATTAGGTTTATAAAAAATTTCATTTACATAAGCTAATGTATTGGAAAAGTTGTGCATAGGTGGACTCCTTATTTTTATATTTTAAATAATACACGATACTTTAATCTTGATGGGAAAATGAATGACACAGAAGATATCAGAATGATCACAGTAATTTATATTAAAAAATAAATTTAATATTAATATGAGACTAGCATTTAGTCCTTCGATTAACAAATAATTCTGAAAATTACTTTACAAACGAATCCCTCACTTGGTAAGATAGCATTTATAAAACCGAGCGAAGAGGGAATAGCAATGATTCGACAGCTAACAGAACAAGATAATGAAGCATGCCAAGCACTGATTCAAACGCGTCCTGCTGAGAATTTGTTTATTATTGGCGATATAGAAGCGTATGGATATGACCAACCCTTTCAAAAGCTATGGGGAGATTTCGATGAGCTTGGTAACTTACGCGCTGTTCTATTAAAATATGAAAAAAATTATCTTCCATTTGCATTAGGAGATTTTGATGCAAAAGGGTTTGCAGAGATAATGAGTGCTGACCCTGAATTTTCGATGCTCTCTGGTTTGGAACATTTAACTGGTGCAGTGGAACCCTTTATAACAAGAGCAAGAATTGTAAAACGAAAGCTATATTACGCAAAGCTTACATCGCGTGAGCATTTAAACTTTGAAAAGATGAAAAACGTAAAAACGTTAAAACCGGATGAAATATCCAGATTAAAGGAATTACTTGAAACAATTCCGGAATTTCATGATAAACCATTCAATTTAGAAATAAAGAAGCGGAATATGGAACAAGGGGTAGCGCGTTGTTATTATATCGAAGAAGATGGTGAAATGGTCTCAACTGCTTCTACTAGTGCAGAAAATAAGGCTTCTGCCATGATTGTAGCAGTAGGAACGAATAAACGTGCCAAGAGAAAAGGCTATGCAACAAGATGCATGAGTAAGCTTTGTTTTGATTTATTGGAAGAAGGTAAAGAGCTTTGCTTATTTTATGAAAATCCAGAAGCGGGAAGCATATATAAACGAATTGGCTTCAGGGATATTGGTTTTTGGATGATGTACCATTATGAATAATTGTTTTTCTAACAAATTATCAAAAGGGGAGCAGAACCTTTACGTTCCGCTCCCCTTTTTTAAAATTAAAGCATTTGTTGAATCCACTCAAAAGCTTTAAACCCAAGATATACTCCTACAATCCCCATGACACCAGCAAGTGCAGGTGGTGCCGGTATCGGAAGCTTGATCCACGCAAATAAAAATCCAACAATTAAGCCAGCAATTAGTGCTAAAATAATTTCTCTCAAAAAATAACCTCCTTATACTTCTATTTAAACCGAAATACGGTAATATTTAAATTTTTTTAAAAAGTGAACTAACATACTTTATCATGAAAAGAAGAGCTCGTACAAGAAAAAATATCATAATTAAATAAGACATATTTTAGAACTAAGTTTCCCGGAACTCTAAATTTAGAAACATAGAATTTATCTGATGAAGCGTATAATAGGTGCGTTTTAAGATAGAATGCGTTAACATAGAAAAAGATATACATATATTTAAACGAGGTGAGTTTTTTGCAAAAATTAGTGTTTTTTGTAGGCGTAGCAGGGACAGGTAAGACAACGGTAGCTGAGAAAATTTCGGAACAAATTCCTTGTGCTTTTCTAGACCGAGATACAGTAGGGGGAAGGTTTGTTGAAAGATTTCTAGAAATGAAAGGACTCGATCCGAATGATCGTGACTCCGCCTTTTATAAAGAAAATCTTCGTGACCTAGAATACGATACAACCAAGGATATTTGCATTGAAAATATTCGAGTAGGACAAAATGTATTCATGATCTCTCCTTTTACTGCGGAGCTGAAAAATCGTGATTGGATTCAAGGAGTAATAGAAGCAAGTGGTAAATCGATGGCTGAAGTGGATGTGAAAGTAGTAGTCGTGACGCTACAAGATATTGATACCCAGCGTGAGCGCATTGAAGATCGCGGTACAGAACGCGATACATGGAAATTAGAAAACTGGGATTCTTATGAAACGCGCGTAGATTTTGTGCCAACAATTAATTGGGATATTCCACAAGACAATATTCATATTTATGATAACTCAGGTGACTTATCAGATGAAAAAGTGGAAGGTCTAGTATCGTTTATTAATGCATAAATGATATAATAGATCACTTTTTAGCAATTAGACATAGAACATAATAAAAGGGCGTTCAGGTTTATACATAATCTGAACGTCTTTTATTCCTCTTTTTTAATATGCTTTTTTAGAGGAGATAATAAAAAGTGTGCGTAAGCGAGGTAAAACTGTGCGAGAGAATCAGAAAACTGTGTGTGAGTGAGGTATAAGTGTGCGTGAGAATCAGAAAAGTGTTCGTGAAACTGACTGCCGACATCCAAACAAGTATAAAACACAAGTGAAAAAGAATTGATTCCTCGCAAATTTATAAGTTCCTTTTTACAGAAATATACGACAGGTTGCATTTCAGAATGTAAAAACATATAATATGATGGTATACTTAGAACCGTGCTAATTATTAGCAGAAATTTAACAGCTGAAATAATTTAAAAAAGATAAACAGAATGTATTAATTATGATAATAAAGGAGTGCGGTAGCCATGAGTTTAAAGGACTTAACTGCAAAACAAATAGATGAATTTGCAATGATTGATCTAGCTAATATTATGTTATTAGATGAGAAAAAAGCAATGGACTTTCGTGAAATTTTTGATCGTCTTGCTGATTTAAAAGGAATGAAACAATCTCAAAAGGATGAAATGATCTCCCAGTTTTATACGGACTTAAATATTGATGGTCGTTTTTTAACGAAGGGTTCTAATTTATGGGGATTAAAGCGCTGGTATCCTGTTGAAGAGTTTGAAGAAGAAATTACACAGGTTCCTAAAAAGAAGAAAAAGAAAAAAGCAGCTACTAAGAAAAAAGCGAAGAAAAAACCTATCGATGAGACCGATGATTTAACAGAAGATGATGTAGACTTTGATGATGTTTCAGACTATGATGCTGATCCAGTAGGTTTAACTATTGATGACGACGCAGAAGATGATACAGATGATTTCGACTTCGATGAAGACTTTGAAAATGATTTGTTAGATGAAGATGAGGACGAAGAGGAAGACGACGATGATTATGATGATGACGAAGATGATGATGAAGAAGAGGAAAAGAAAAAATAATTTTTGTCGTTAAAAAATGAATTAAGAGCTATATATAATAAAGATTTCTTATCAAAAGTGGTAACAAATCGTGCTTGACTTTCTAAAACTAACTGAGTACAATTTTACTTGGGCTCCATATTTTAGATTACAATGCACAGCGTTCCCCCTGAGTGGGGAGCGCTTTTTATATTTTAAAGGGCACTCAAATATGAAGCAATAATCATGTTTATTAAAAAAAAAGTAATCAAGGGCTTAAAAAATAAAAAAGTGAGAAAGAGGGATAAAGCGTGACAAATTATATCTTTGTAACAGGTGGGGTAGTTTCTTCGATAGGGAAGGGTATTACAGCTGCATCACTAGGACGTTTATTGAAAAATCGTGGCTTAAAAGTAACCATTCAAAAATTCGATCCATACATTAACGTGGATCCAGGTACAATGAGTCCGTACCAGCATGGGGAAGTTTTTGTTACCGAAGATGGGGCAGAAACAGATTTAGACTTAGGTCACTATGAACGCTTTATCGATATCAACTTAAATAAATATAGTAATGTAACAACTGGGAAAATATACTCAACTGTTATTAAAAAAGAACGCCGTGGTGACTATTTAGGTGGAACGGTTCAAGTAATTCCACATATTACTAACGAAATAAAGGACAAGGTATTCCAAGCAGGAAAACAAACGAATGCAGATGTCGTAATAACAGAAATTGGCGGAACGGTTGGGGACATTGAGTCTCTTCCATTTATTGAAGCAATTCGCCAAATTAAAAGCGATATTGGCCGTGAAAACGTGATGTACATCCACTGTACATTGGTTCCATATATTAAAGCAGCAGGTGAAATGAAAACAAAACCAACACAGCACAGTGTAAAAGAATTACGCTCCTTAGGTATTCAACCTGATGTGATTGTTTTACGTACGGAAATGTCCATTAGCCAAGAAATGAAAGAAAAAATTGCGTTGTTCTGTGATATTAATGAAAAAGCTGTTATTGAATCTGGTGACGCAGATACGTTATACCACGTTCCACTAGCAATGCAGGAACAAAAGTTAGATCAGCTAACATGTGATCATTTTGGATTGGACTGTGCTCCTGCAGACATGACCGAGTGGAATGAGCTAGTTGATCGTGTATTAAATTTAACTAAGACAACAACAATTGCGCTTGTTGGTAAATACGTAGAATTACCAGATGCATATATCTCTGTAGTAGAAGCGTTGAAGCATGCTGGTTATTACTACGATACAGACGTTACGGTTAAGTGGATTAATGCTGAAGGCATGACACAGGCTAATTCAGCCGAGCTGTTAAAAGATGCAGATGGCATACTGGTGCCAGGTGGATTTGGAGATCGTGGTATTGAAGGAAAAATAGAAGCGATTCGATATGCAAGAGAAAACAAAGTGCCTTTCCTAGGAATCTGCCTAGGCATGCAGTTAGCAACAGTAGAATTTGCGCGTAATGTGGTAGGGTTAGCGAACGCTCACTCAGCAGAAATTGATCCGAATACACCTTATCCAATTATTGATTTATTACCAGAACAAAAGGATATTTCTGATTTAGGCGGGACGCTTCGCTTAGGTATTTATCCTTGTCGTTTAAAAGATGGCACGAAAACAAAAGCATGTTATGAAAATGAAGACGTTATTTATGAACGTCATCGTCATCGTTTTGAATTTAATAACGAGTATCGTGAGCAAATGGAAGAGCATGGCTTTATCTTTTCTGGTACAAGCCCTGATGGAAAATTGATCGAAACAATTGAACTAGAAGATCACCCATGGTTTATTGCCTCCCAATTCCATCCTGAATTCAAATCACGTCCGACAAGACCACAACGCTTGTTTGATGGATTTATTGGAGCTTCTGTTAAATAATAAAAATCAACGAGTAACGTAGCTGTGTGCTGTGTTACTCGTTTTTTGATAAAAAAGCTTGAAATACGATTTTTTGTGGGATGAAATGAATTCTTTGAGAGAGAAATGTTAAAAGAATGACACAAATTTGCTTAAAAATCATTTTTTTATGGTTCATACTGGAAAAAAAGAGTTATTATAGCAGGAAAAACAAACTTTATAACGAATGTTTATACCATAAAGGGTTTCGAGATAGAAAGGGGAGGATTAAATGCATCACGTTTTAATTGTGGATGATCAACCTGGCATTAGACTATTACTAGAGGAGATAATGAAAATAGAAGGATTTCAAGTCACTACTGCTATTAATGGAAAGGACGCTTTAGAGAAAATAGAAGCGCGAGCCCCGGACCTTATGTTAGTTGACTACAAATTGCCTGTGATTGACGGGCTTACTTTAGTGAAGCAGTTAGAGTCAGAAGGGACTGTGATTCCTACTATAATCATGACAGGTATGCCTGAGAAAATCAGTGATGAAGTTAAGACACTTAAGTCAGTACAGACTATTTTTTCCAAACCATTTAATATCAACGATGCTAGAAGCACAATTAAAGCATTTTTCCTTCAAAATAAATAATTTTTGTGTGATAGCATTTAAATTATGACGGAAAAAGGACAGTTGAGAAATAGCGAACACAAGAAAACGCTTACCTGAAAAGGTTTTGTTGCACATTCTTCTTGGTATTGGTATTCTATTAATGGGTGCAATTTCTCAAGAGCGTTATAGAGTAAATTGCCAGTGTAATTAAAAAAGTTTACATATTTTCTTAAGGAGGATCATTTATGCCATTAGTTTCAATGAAAGAAATGTTGGAAGAAGCAAAAAAAAATCGTTATGCAGTTGGACAATTCAATCTTAATAATCTTGAATATGTACAAGCAATCCTACAAGCTGCAGAAGATGAAAAATCTCCAGTAATTTTAGGGGTTTCTGAAGGTGCAGGTAAATATATGGGAGGTTTCGGCGTTGTAGTAGCAATGGTTGAAGCAACAATGAAAGCACAAGGTACTACTGTACCAGTTGCAATTCATTTAGACCACGGTTCAAGCTTTGAAGCTTGTGCAAAAGCTATTCATGCTGGATTTACTTCTGTAATGATTGATGCTTCTCACGGAGAATTTGAAGAAAACGTTGCGGTATCATCTAAAGTTGTTGAATTAGCACACTTCCATGGTGTATCTGTTGAAGCTGAATTAGGTGTTGTTGGCGGACAAGAAGATGACGTAATCGCTGATGGCGTTATCTATGCTGACCCTAAAGAGTGTCAAGAATTAGTAGAACGTACTGGAATTGATTGTTTAGCTCCAGCACTTGGTTCTGTTCATGGACCATACAAAGGTGAACCTAACCTAGGATTTAAAGAAATGGAAGAAATCGGTTCTGCTGCTAGTGTTCCATTAGTATTACACGGTGGTACTGGAATTCCTACAAAAGATATTAAACGTGCGATTTCTTACGGAACTTCTAAAATCAACGTAAACACAGAGAACCAAATTCAACAAGCAAAAGTAGTACGTGAAGTATTAGCTGCAAACCCTGATATGATTGACCCACGTAAATACTTAGGACCATCTCGCGACGCGATTAAAGAAACAGTAATCGGCAAAATGCGCGAATTCGGATCCTCAAACCAAGCAAAATAATTATCCAAAAAGGCTGCCGCGAATATGGCAGTCTTTTTTTTGGTTTTTGTGGTGCCTGTCACCTGTGGTTTTCGGTGCCTGTCACCTGTCGAATAATCTTTACCCTCATACTCCATTACTTTTATCTCATTTTTAATATTTTCTGAACCTGAAAAGGGTTATTTTAAGGCGAATTTGATACGATGATGAAATTGAATCGATTTATACGGTTTCAAAATAAGGATAGATAAGCTATAATAGTCCATATGTGTTTGGTTTTATATGACAATTTGTTAATATACATGGAATAATAATTTTTATTTTGAAACATGAACTAAAAGGGCATGAATACACAATAATTGTACAAACTAATCTTAACTATTTAATCGGTATAGACGTTCTAAGCAAAAAAATCAAGACAATTTATGGATAAAAGTTCGTTTCGGAAGAGAGGGAACACTAGATGCAGAAATTACTAATCGAAGGTGGGCATTTGCTAAACGGAAAGGTTCGTATTAGCGGAGCGAAAAACAGTGCAGTTGCACTACTGCCAGCAGCAATTTTAGCTGATTCTAAAGTGATAATTGAAGGTTTACCGAATATTTCAGACGTAGATACATTAAGTGGGTTGTTAGAAGAAATTGGTGGAAAAGTAGAACAACGCGGAAAAACCCTACATATTGATCCAAGTGGAATGACATCCATGCCATTACCAAATGGTCGTGTGAAAAAATTACGCGCTTCCTATTATTTTATGGGAGCGATGCTTGGTCGTTTTAAAAAAGCTGTAATCGGCTTACCTGGCGGGTGCTATTTAGGTCCAAGACCAATCGATCAGCATATTAAGGGCTTTGAAGCACTTGGGGCAGAAGTGACCAATGAACAGGGTGCCATTTATTTACGTGCAGATGAGCTTCGCGGTGCACGAATTTATTTGGACGTTGTTAGTGTTGGTGCGACTATTAATATAATGCTCGCAGCAGTAAAAGCAAAAGGGAAAACTATTATAGAAAACGCGGCTCGTGAGCCAGAGATTATTGATGTAGCTACGTTACTAACTAGTATGGGTGCTAAAATCAAAGGTGCTGGTACGGATGTGATTCGTATTGAAGGTGTGGATCAGCTATCCGGATGTATGCATACCATTATTCCTGACCGTATTGAGGCGGGTACGTACACGATCTTAGCAGCAGCACAAGGAGAGAAAATGTTAATCGATAACGTTATCCCTCAGCACTTGGAGCCATTACTTGCAAAGCTTCGTGAAATGGGAATTGAGATTGAAGAAGGGGAAGAACAATTACTTGTTCATCGTCGTGAAGATCTTAAAAGTGTGGATATAAAAACACTGGTTCATCCAGGCTTTCCAACGGATCTCCAGCAACCTTTTACCTCACTTCTTACAAGGGCGAATGGTACGGGTGTTGTGACAGATACCATTTATCAAGCACGATTCAAGCATATAGATGAACTTAGAAGAATGAATGCTCAAATAAAGGTTGAAGGTAGCTCAGCAATCGTTTCCGGACCAGTTAAATTAGAAGGGGCAAAAGTAAAAGCCACAGATTTACGAGCAGGGGCTTCCTTAATTGTTGCTGCGTTAATGGCAGAAGGCATTACTGAAATAACTGGACTCGAACATATCGATCGCGGTTACGAAAATATTACTCAAAAATTAGCTGAACTAGGCGCCAAAGTCTGGCGCGAAGAAATGACACCAGAAGAAATCGAACAATTCCAGAACTCCTAACTAAAAGCCTGCCCAGCCGCAGGCTTTTTTCAATTTCTTTTTTTATTCCTCAATTCGACAAGTAATAACATAAGACGACGGGTGACAGGCACCCCTCTCTTCATCCGTAACTTGAGAAAAACCTTGAATATTTAAGGGAAAAAGGGTACTATAGGGTCATATGCAAGATTTGTATTGGATCTCCAAGAATGACGGGCTCATTCTTAATAGCTTCTATTTCATATTCTTCTTGGGATTGATCGAGATTAATCTCGCTACTTCAAAAATGCTTCGATGACATTCATCCTTAATTGTAAAAAGCAATAGCGAGTTTCAAATCTACCAGTGATACTCTCAACGATCTGCGTAACATTCCAACCGTTAAATCTCTTGAATATGGTACGAAAATCCAAAAATCTAACGAATACTATAATACAGAATAGAATAGGTGTGGTGATATCTTTGAGTGAAGTAACAATCACAAAATTAGAATCCATGACACTAAAAGACCTCTATGCAAAAGCTAGAGAGTTCAAAGTGTCTTATTATGCAAAATTAACAAAAAAAGAATTAATTTTTGCCATTTTGAAAGCACAAGCTGAAAAAAGTGGTTATTTATTCATGGACGGTATTTTAGAAATTATTCCTTCAGAAGGTTTTGGCTTTTTGCGTCCAATCAATTACTCCCCGAGTGCAGAGGATATCTACATATCAGCCTCCCAGATTCGTCGCTTCGATTTAAGAAACGGGGACAAAGTATCGGGTAAAGTACGCCCGCCAAAAGAAAATGAGCGCTATTACGGGTTATTGCACGTAGATATGGTAAATGGAGAAGATCCTGAAATTGCAAAAGAACGCGTGCACTTTCCAGGGTTGACAGCGTTATATCCAGACCGCCATATGCGTTTAGAAACGACCACAAAAGCCATATCAACCAGAATCATGGACCTGTTAACACCGGTTGGTTTTGGACAACGTGGGTTAATTGTTGCTCCACCAAAAGCAGGTAAAACAGTTCTTTTAAAGCAAATCGCTAATAGTATCTCTGAAAATCATCCAAATTCCAAGCTTATTATTTTGCTTGTAGATGAACGTCCAGAGGAAGTGACCGACATAGAACGCTCGGTGAATCCTGACGTAGATGTTGTTAGTTCTACCTTTGATGAAGTACCAGAAAATCATATTAAAGTGACTGAGCTTGTTTTAGAACGTGCAATGCGGTTAGTAGAGCACAAACGTGACGTTATTGTTTTAATGGATAGTATTACTCGTCTAGCACGTGCCTATAACCTCGTTATCCCACCAAGTGGTAGAACACTTTCAGGGGGGATTGACCCAGCTGCCTTCCACAGACCAAAACGATTCTTTGGTGCAGCGCGTAATATTGAAGAAGGTGGAAGCTTCACGATCCTAGCAACTGCTTTAGTTGAAACTGGCTCTCGTATGGATGACGTAATTTATGAGGAATTTAAAGGAACCGGTAACATGGAACTGCATCTTGATCGTAACCTTGCCCAGCGTAGAATTTTCCCTGCGATTGACATTTTACGTTCGAGTACACGAAAAGAAGAATTGCTATTATCGAAGCCTCACTTGGATAAAATGTGGGCGATTAGAAAATCGATGCAAGACTCTCCAGATTTCTTAGAGAGATTCTTACGTAAGCTAAGAGGAACGAAGAGTAATGAGGAATTTATTAGCGTGCTAGAAGAAGAAATGAAGCGTAAAGGCACAGCGAAAAAAGCATAATTTTCCTTCGATCTTACAAAGTTTATTTTTCTTAAAAATCGATAGAATAGTGCTTGCAATCAATAAATGACACTGTTATAATTCTTCTGTGTGACATTTATAACTAAAAAGTTGCTTTAACGTTGATTAAAGTACGAATCTAACTCTGTTTCTTAAGGATTCAGGGCAAAAGGAGTGGAATGATATGAAAAAAGGACTTCATCCAGAATACAAAAAAGTTGTATTTCTTGATACAAGCTCTGACTACAAATTTTTAGGCGGATCAACTCAATCTCCAGAAGAGACAATTGAGTGGGAAGATGGTAACACATACCCATTAATCCGTGTAGAAGTTAGTTCAGCTTCACACCCATTTTATACTGGGAAGCAAAAAGCTGATAAAGTCGGTGGCCGTGTAGACCGCTTTAAGAAAAAATATAACCTTAACTAATCAAAGGATTTTTTCTTATCTCGAATTAGTTTATATCCAGGGATCAAGAGGATCCTATTGAAACAGGCAAATTGTCGAATTCGTTTGCCTGTTTTTATTTTGCTTGAAATCACCCTTTTTAGCCTTGTACGTCCAGGATAACAAAAACAAACTAGTAAATAATATAGACTACTAATGAAAACTTTCCTCTCAGTGGTCGGTGACACAAATTCCAAACAATGAGTGGATGAATAATATTAAATAAAAAATAGATTTGAATAGAATTATACATAGAAAAAGGTGAGACCTTTATCAATAGGTGTTCGGCCAACTTTTAGCACTTAAAAAAAAGAAGTTCGTTCGATTATACCATGGCGAATTAGGTCATTTTTCGTCATAATAGAAGAAAAGAATTGAGAGAAGAATAGGAAAGGGGCAACTTTAGCGTGCATGTCATTCATTATAATGGTTGGATAGAATTAATATGTGGAAGTATGTTTTCCGGAAAATCAGAAGAGCTTATACGTCGAGTGAGACGTGCCACATATGGAAACCTTACCGTTCGCGTATATAAACCACAATTAGATAATCGCTATGCAGAAGAATCAGTCGTTTCCCATAATGGGAATGAATTTATCGCAAGACCAATTTCTGATCCGAGAGAAATACTAGAAGATGTCACAGAAAATGTCGATGTAGTCGGAATTGACGAAGTACAATTTTTTGACCCGGCAATTGTGGAAGTCGTAGATCAATTAGCAAATAAAGGCCATCGCGTCATTTTAGCCGGACTTGATACAGACTTTCGCGGCGAACCGTTTGGTGCGATGCCTGCATTACTTGCTGCAAGTGAATTTGTTACAAAATTAAATGCGATTTGTCCGGTATGTGGCTCACCAGCAAGCAGAACCCAGCGCCTAATTGATGGACAACCTGCAGCATATGATGATCCTGTTATTTTAGTTGGTGCTAGTGAAGCTTATGAACCTAGATGTCGTCATCATCATGAAATAGTCAACCATCCACATAAAAAAGAAAAGCAAATCACCACACAAAAAAGCTGATAAAACAAACGTGATTTTGACGTTAAGCTAGCGCATATACTATAATAGAGCTATTGACTAAAATAATCGGATGTGAACGATAAAAAGAGGTGGAACACGTGTTAGATAGATTAGAGTCGCTAGAAATGCGATATGATAAATTAAATGAGCTTCTCAGTGATCCAGATGTTATCAACGATAATAAAAAACTACGAGAATATTCAAAAGAGCAATCTGATTTAGCGGATATTGTTGCCGCTTATCGTGAATATCGTCAGGTGAACGAAGAATTAAAAGACGCAAAAGAAATGCTTAACGAGGATCTCGATGCTGACATGCGTGAGATGACCAAAATGGAAATTGATGAATTAGCAGACAGCAAGAAAGAATTAGAAGAACGTCTAAAAGTATTATTGCTTCCGAAAGATCCGAATGATGACAAAAACGTAATCATGGAAATTCGCGGAGCTGCGGGTGGAGATGAAGCAGCATTATTTGCAGGAGACCTTTTCCGCATGTATTCTCGCTACTCAGAAGCACAGCGCTGGAAAATTGAAATAATGGATTCAAACTCAACTGGGGTTGGTGGATATAAGGAGATTATTTTTATGATCTCTGGAAATGGTGCCTACTCTAAATTAAAATATGAAAACGGTGCACACCGCGTGCAACGTGTACCAGAAACAGAATCTGGCGGACGTATTCATACCTCCACTGCTACGGTTGTAGTTTTACCAGAAGCAGAAGAAGTGGAAGTCGATGTCCATGAAAATGATATTCGTGTAGATACGTTTACGTCAAGTGGACCTGGCGGACAAAGTGTTAACACTACTATGTCAGCAGTTCGTTTAACACACGAGCCAACCGGTATTGTGGTTTCGTGTCAGGATGAAAAATCACAAATTAAAAACAAAGAAAAAGCAATGAAGGTATTACGTGCACGTATATATGATAAATTTCAACGTGAAGCACAGGCAGAATACGATCAAACAAGAAAATCTGCAGTTGGTTCTGGAGATCGTTCTGAACGTATTCGTACCTATAACTTCCCACAAAACCGTGTTACGGACCACCGTATTGGTCTAACGATTCAAAAGCTTGATCAGATTCTAGAAGGAAAGCTTTCCGAAGTGATCGATGCCCTTGTCATGGAAGAGCAAGCTAAAAAAATGGAACAGATTGGGGAATAACCCATGGAAAACACAGAAATGACCATACAAGAAGCCCTACGCTGGGCTTCTCTTTTTTTAGAAAAAGGTAACCGCGAGCCCCGTGTTGGAGAGATTCTTTTAATGCATGAGCTAGGCATAAATAAGGTACAACTAATCAGTAGCTTGCGCGAGCCAGTGCCCAAAGACATAGCAGTAACATACAAAGAAAAAATCACCCAACATGTAAAGTCCGGCATACCCGTCCAACACCTAACCGGACAAGAAACATTCCTAGACCGCACCTATCACGTAAATAAACACGTACTCATACCAAGACCCGAGACAGAAGAGCTCGTAAAGGTGGTGCCTGGCACCGCGAACATTTTGCCCCTAAGTCACGAGTTTGAGAGTGCTAATCGTCAGGTGGTGCCTGTCACCACGAACGAAAATAGTCCCGCTCCGACGATTGTGGATGTTGGGACGGGCAGTGGTGTGATTGCGATATCGTTGTTTCATGAGATGGTTGGTGCACGTCTCATTGCTACGGATATTTCTGAGGATGCGCTAGAGGTTGCTAAAAAAAATGCATCAAAGCATGATGCTACTATTACATTTTTTCAGGGAAGCTATTTGGAGCCGTTAATCGAACGAAAGATTAAAGCGGAGATTATTGTCTCGAACCCTCCCTATATCGCGTATGAAGAAAAGAAAACCTTATCTGACACGGTGAAAAATTTTGATCCAGCACTTGCTTTATTCGCTGAAGAAAATGGTTTAGCCGCTTATCAAGCAATTATCCAACAAGCAAAACACGTATTAACTCCAAACGGCATGCTTTTCTTTGAAATTGGAATGACTCAAGGCGAAGCTGTTAAGAGCATAATTAAAGAGGTATTTCCACATGCAGAAGCAGAAGTTATCCAAGACATCAGTGGAAAAGATCGAATCGTGTCGGCAAAAATAAAAGAATAATTTGTTTAAAAATATTCCTCTCGGCGATACTGATGGCTAAATAAAAAGTCAGATTTTCGAGGGGAATAAAAATGAAAAAATTAATCATGTTGCTCGTAGTAGCTTTAGTTATTAGCTTCTTTCCAGTACCGACGTTTTCAGGGGATCAAAAAGAAGAAAAGCTTGACGTTACCGTTATACCAGACGATGCGATCCGACTTCGCATTTTAGCTAATAGTGATGATGAAAAAGATCAACAAGTAAAAAGACAAATCCGTGATGCGGTTAATGAAGAAGTGACCAAGTGGGTAGAAGAGATGGCGGATATCGAAAAGGCGCGTAATTTAATCGAATCGCGACTTCCTGAAATCGATGAAATCGTCAAAAATGAATTGCAAAAACTAGATTTAGAGATTTCCCACACGGTTGATTATGATGATAGTGTCGAGTTTCCTACAAAACTATACGGTGACTATCTTTACCCAGCAGGTAAATATGAAGCTATTCTTATCACCTTAGGTGAGGGAAAAGGTGCGAACTGGTGGTGCGTTGTCTTCCCGCCGCTATGCTTTTTAGATTTCTCTTTCGGAACTACAGTAGAGGACCACGAACAAGAAAAAGAAGCAGAAGATAAAGAAGCCCAAAAAGACCAACAAGTTACTGATAAGGAATCCAGCAATTCAAATAAAGAAAGCGAAGAAAAACAGGAAGATGACGAAGAAATCAAGTTCCAATTTTTCTTTATGACGTGGTTTAATTAAAATCTAGCATACATGTCCATTCTATTCATAGATTAATAGAGAGAAGAACGATAGAATAGGAGATGAGTGAATGGATATTTTAGAAACCCAAGACGTTGCCGTAGAAAAGGTCGAAGCATTTTTCAGTCAAGCTGATCAATCGATCAAAGAGCATGTCAGCGAAAATCAATCCGGTTACTTTTTAACAGAGAATGAGGAATTACTAGGCTTTTTCTCCTTAACGACTATAGACGAACAAGCAGTTTGGCTACGTTCTCTATTTGTCCAACCAAAAAGTCGAGTGGAAATGCCGCTTCTTTTGTTTGAGGCAGCAGAACAAATAGCAAAACAACAAAAAAAAGAGATGCTGTGGATAAAAGTGGATAAAGAAGCAGTCAAACAGCTCGTACTTTGGTTAGAGTATAAGCGAGCAGACTCAACTCCTGCAATCGATACACTAACTGAAAAGGAAAAGATGCAGGACTGGTTTCAAAAAAGTTTATAATTGACCACGACCTGTGGATAATGTGGATAACCATAATAAATAAAGCTAATCCGCACCAGCGACTGTGGATAAAATGTGGAACAAAACAGCACTTATCCACAATTAAACGTAAATCGCTAGAGAGGGAATAACCATGATAGAAAAAGAGACACATTATTGGACAATAGATCCAAATAATATCCAACAAGAAAATAAAAAAATAGCAGAAGCGGCAACCCTGCTTCAAGCTGGAGAAGTGGTGGCATTTCCAACCGAAACCGTTTATGGACTCGGAGCAGATGCCACCAATTCTGATGCAGTCGCGAAAATTTTCCAGGCGAAAGGTCGTCCTGCGGATAACCCGCTGATCGTTCATGTGGCAGAAAAAGCGCAAATTAAAACATATGTAACAGAAATCCCGCAAATAGCTGAAAAATTAATTGATGCTTTTATGCCAGGCCCGTTAACTGTGATTTTAAAAAGTAATCAAAAAATCGCTAGTATAGTTACTGCTGGCCTTGATACCATTGCGATCAGAATTCCAGATCACACCGTCGCACGTGCCTTAATCGAAGCGTCAGGCAGACCTTTAGCAGCACCGAGCGCTAACACCTCAGGAAAGCCGAGTCCGACTCAAGCCATCCATGTATTCCAGGACCTCAATCAAAAGATCGCTGGAATCGTTGATGGAGGAGAGGCAGGCGTGGGTGTCGAGTCAACAGTTGTTGATTGTACAGGTGAGCTTCCGCTTATTCTGCGCCCAGGTGGCGTGACAAAAGAGGAAATGGAAGCAGTCGTCGGTGAGGTGTTAGTCGATCAAGCATTAAAACAATCGACCGAACAACCGAAAGCACCAGGTATGAAATATAATCATTACGAACCGGATGCACCGCTTCATCTTATTCAAGGCGACACGGCATTTTTCCAAGCGCAAATCGACCAGCTCATAAGCGAATCGAAGAAAGTCGGTGTGATCGCTAGCGAAGAACTTGCAAACGAATTACAAGCAAGTCACATTAAACAAATTGGCACGCGTTCTGATTTAAAAACGATTGCCAAGCATTTATACGACGCACTCCGCTTCTTTAATGAAAAAGAAATTGACATCATTCTATGCGAAACCTTTACAGATCAAGGCGTCGGCCAAGCAATCATGAACAGACTACAAAAAGCCGCAACAAAGGAAATTAAACAGTAGTAAAAATCAAACATATTTAACAGCTCCCGGACATAGACTCAACTAGCATGTCCAAAAGGGAGCGAACGACGATGAATCAAATCGCACTAGAAATGATCGGAATCTCAATCGCCTTAGCCATGGATGCCTTCTCCGCCAGTCTCGGAATCGGCTTACAACCAATAAGGCTAAAACGAATCTTCATGATCGGCCTCATTATCGGGGTCTTTCATATTATCATGCCACTTCTCGGCTTAATTCTAGGTACCTTGATCTCCAGCAAACTCGAAAGCATTGCCCTTTTAGGCGCCGGCTTAATCCTTTGTGCGATTGGCGTACAAATGATTCTCCATCGCTTCTTTTCCGAGCATAAAATTATCCCAGCCCCAGTCGGAACAGCACTCCTCTTATTTGCCCTTAGCGTCAGTCTCGACAGCTTCTCCGTAGGCATCAGCCTAGGCCTGTCCGGCACCAAAACACTCATCGCTATTCTTATGTTCGGCATCACCGCCACCCTTTTCACCTGGTGCGGACTCATTATCAGCAAAAAAACCCACCATTATCTTGGTAACAACAGTGAATTACTAGGAGGCTCCATCCTTTTTGCAGCAGGATTGCATCTTCTTTTTGGTTAAAGGTAATGCCTCCTTCCTCTTTCCCCCCGTCATCACGCATTTAAGCTACATAACAAGATGATTTCGTAAGCCCCTACCCCGGCGGATAAACAGTAATATGGTCGCACCATATTCATACGTGTCCACCATAAGGACAGCACCCTCTTCATGGCAAATAGCTTCCCGGTCCCAATCTTTCTTTGTTGCATCCTGTGAGATATGATAAAATTTGGTTAAACAGGATAAGCAAAAGGGAGAAGACAGATGAGGATTTTATTTGTGTGCACAGGAAATACATGTCGTAGTCCAATGGCAAAAGCGATATTTAAAAATAAAACAGATCACGAGGTACAGTCAGCTGGAGTGTATGCAGGATTTGGTCAGCCTGCTTCAGATATGAGCCTAAACGTTTTACGCGAAGACGGCATTGAATTAAAGCATGAATCACAGCCAGTCACAGATGACTTACTAGAATGGGCCGATCTCATTTTGACCATGACGAAGGAGCATAAAAGAGCGCTTGACATGCAATTTCCGCACTACTCGGAAAAATCGGCAACGCTTGGTGAATATGTACAAGCAGATAAGGAAGAAGCTTGGGAAAAGCTAAAAAAAGATTATAGCGAGTTAGAAGCTATCAAGCTTGCAATGAAGCAGGAAAACGCTCATGGAGATCCGGAATTAGGTGCAGCCTTTAAAGAAAAACTGCGGGAAATTGAGAAGCAGGAATTAATATTAAGTAATCAAGATATCTCCGATCCGTTTGGTGGAAGCTATGATACGTACAAAAAAACATTTGATGAACTAAATAAGTATCTTGACCTACTAGCGAAAAAAATAGACAATAGATAAGTAAAAAGCACCAAGAGTACAGGAGGAGACCAGATGACGGGGGTAAAAAAAGATTTCAATTTGCGCTTGAAATTAGTCGTATTCATCACACTTTTAGCGTTAATTACGTATTCAACAAGTGCAGTATTTATTTATTACGTGCAGGATAAGGTACGCACATGGATCGACATTCCAGAGGTATACTTTGTATTAATTACCTTTCTGCTAGGAATTATTTGGTCAGGTATTTTAGCATTTTTTGCAGCAGGCTTCATTACGAAACCACTAATACGCTTAGAAAAAGCAGCAAATCATGTGGCAAATGGTGATTTAAATCATGAGTTAGCCGTGGAGAAATCTAAGGATGAAATAGGCGCACTCAGCATGTCCTTTAATCAGATGGTGACAAATTTAAAAGGAATTTTAACGGACATTGATAACCATGCTACCCACACGACGAGCTCTGTGGAAAAAATGAAGGAAGCTGCATCGAACTCAAAAGCACAAACAAGAGAGCTAGAAGAAACGATTGAACAAATATCAAAAGGTGCAGAGGAATCATCCAATGCCATACAAGGCACAGTTGAAGCAATTGAACACGCAACAACTATTGCAAAGAAAGTAGACGAAAAAGCTAATCTCTCAGAAGAAAAAGCAGCAGTTATGGTGAGCGAGTTAAAAGCGACAAACGAACAAATAGAGGACCTCTTAAAAGGTATTGGCAGCTTAGCAGAAAATCAAGATCAATCACTCATAAATGTAACCCAGCTGTCAGATAAAGCAAAAGAGGTAGAACAGGTAATAGGTTTAGTCGGCGACATTAGTGAGCAGACAAATTTACTAGCCTTAAACGCTTCGATTGAAGCATCACGAGCAGGCGAAGAAGGTCGTGGGTTTGCAGTAGTCGCAGAAGAAGTTAGAAAATTAGCTGATCAAAGCTCCAATGCGGTTAAAAGCATTAGTGAATTGATTCAAGCTATGCAACAAGACGTCGAAGTAGTCGTAGCCAGTATAAAGACAAGGGCAAATGAAACGCGAGAAGAATCAGAAAAAGGAAAAGAAGTTAAATCAACGATCCAGTTAATGTCAACCTCTGTCCTCAACGTGGCAAACGGTATTAAAGAAATATCTAAATTAGTGGAAGAACAATTACATGAAATTGAAACAACACGCTCAAACTCAGAACAGGTTTCAGCAATTGCAGAGGAAACCTCAGCCGGTGCAGAGGAAATAACAGCTTCTATGGAAGGTCAGGCCAAATTGGCTGAATCTTTAGAAGCATTAGCATTTTCTCTCGGAGAAGAGGCACAAAACTTGAAAAGACAAATGCGTCAATTTAAGCTAAGCTAAATGATAGTAAATTAAAAAAAGGAGCGATAGAAGATGAAAGTAATTTTAGCATCGGATCATGGTGGCATTCATTTATCAAAGGAAATAGCAAGTCTAATGGAGGAAATGGGTATTGAGTATGAGGATACCGGCTGTAAATGTGCAGATTCCGTAGATTATCCGGATTATGGTATTCCTGCAGCAGAGCGCGTAGCAAGTGGAGAGTTTGATCGTGGAATTTTAATTTGCGGGACGGGCATAGGAATGTCAATCGCAGCGAATAAAGTAAAAGGAATACGTGCAGCACTTGTGCATGATGTCTTTAGTGCAAAAGCAACAAGGGCGCACAATGATTCCAATATGCTTACAATGGGTGAGCGTGTCGTAGGACCAGGGCTTGCACGTGAAATTGCAAAAGCTTGGCTTGAAACAGAATTTGAAGGTGGCAGACATGCGAATCGTGTTGGAAAGCTAACAGAATACGAAGGAAAATAACACGTGAAAGTGAGGCGATGTCATGAAGCAAATTGAAACAGACATCGAAAAAACAATCGATGAATGGGTAAGTGGTTCCCTATTAAAAGAGGGAGATTTATTTGTGATTGGCTGCTCTACGAGTGAAGTTGCCGGTGCGCATATCGGAACAAAAGGTAGTGAAGATATTGCAGCTATCCTTTATAAGGCCTTTGACAGGCTTAAAAAGGAGAAGGGAGTGCACCTAGCATTTCAGTGCTGTGAGCACTTAAACCGTGCAATCGTGTTAGAAAGAAAAGTCGCAAAAGAAAACGGACAAGATGAAGTATCTGTCGTACCACACCGGTCTGCTGGTGGATCGATGGCAACATACGCCTATTCCCATATGGAGGATCCAGTGGTAGTCGAGCATATAAAAGCAGACGCTGGGATCGATATTGGAGAAACCTTAATTGGCATGCAATTAAAACATGTAGCAGTACCGCTTCGCCATAAACAACGTTATGTTGGGCATGCGCGAATGAATGCCGCTGTCACAAGACCAAAATTAATTGGTGGAATGCGGGCTAAATACCTATAAAAATAGAACGCTTATTGCACCTTTTTTCTTAAATGACGAATAAAGGTGCATATTTTTATATTTTTATTCGTAAAAAGGCTAGAAATTTTCTCCATTTGATGTTATTTTAGTAATGAATATATGAAATACCGAATATTTAATAGCAGTACCTTAATCATTGATAGGGGGATTTATTTATGGAGCATGTGAAACAAGCAGATGTCGAGCTATACAACGCCATCCAAGACGAGAAAAATCGTCAAAATGATAAGATTGAATTGATCGCATCAGAAAATTTTGTCTCAGAAGCAGTAATGCAAGCGCAAGGATCTGTACTAACGAATAAATATGCAGAGGGGTATCCAGGCAAACGTTACTACGGTGGCTGTGAGCATGTCGACGTAGCTGAGGATCTTGCACGAGATCGCGCGAAGGAATTATTCGGAGCAGAATATGTTAACGTTCAACCACACTCAGGCGCACAAGCAAATATGGCTGTATATTTCACCATTCTTGAGCCAGGTGACACAGTATTAGGGATGAACCTTAGCCATGGTGGACACTTAACACATGGTAGTCCAGTAAACTTCAGTGGACTTCTTTATAACTTCGTCGAGTACGGCGTAGACGAAAAAGACGAAAAATTAGACTATGATGCTATTTTAGCAAAGGCAAAAGAAGTAAAGCCGAAATTGATCGTAGCGGGTGCAAGTGCATACCCACGTAAAATCGATTTCAAGAAATTCCGTGAGATTGCAGACGCAGTTGGCGCATACTTAATGGTGGATATGGCGCATATTGCAGGTCTTGTAGCAACAGGGCTTCATCCAGATCCAGTACCACATTCACACTTTGTTACAACAACCACACATAAAACACTTCGTGGACCACGTGGTGGTATGGTTTTATGTAAAGAAGAATTCGGTAAGAAAATTGATAAAACAGTTTTCCCAGGTATACAAGGTGGCCCATTAATGCACGTGATTGCAGCAAAAGCATTAGCGTTTAAAGAAGCATTAGATCCATCATTTAAAACATACGGAGAAAACATTATCAAAAATGCAAAACGTTTCGGTGAAGTGCTTCAAGAAGAAGGCATCCGCATTGTTTCAGGTGGAACCGACAACCACTTACTTCTATTAGATGTTCGCGGACTTAACCTTACTGGTAAAGTTGCAGAAGCAGCACTTGACGAAGTAGGAATTACGACAAACAAAAATACAATTCCATTCGATCCAGAAAGCCCATTTGTTACAAGTGGTGTTCGTGTAGGTACAGCAGCTGTAACCACACGCGGATTTGGCGAAGCGGAAATGGAAGAAATCGCAAAAATCATCGCATTCACTTTGAAGAATCATGAAGATCAAGATAAGCTAAAAGAAGCTAAACAACGCGTTTCAGCTTTAACTGCAAAATTCCCATTATATAAATAATACGAATCAGCCACTTTCTTCAATGAGGTGGCTGATTTCCTATTTCTCGGCCAAACTATAGCTTTGCTTGGCCAAATGCACGTATTTCATGACAAAATCTAACGCGTTCATGGCCTAATGTAAAAGTTTCTCGGCCAAACTCTCCAATTTCATGACCAAACGTAGCAAAAGCATGGCCAAATAAACGATTACTTCAAAATTATCTGCTGTTCACGTAAGATTTTTCCTCACTTACGCACAAATCCCAGCTTCTCTCGTGCACTTTCTTCCCATACACGCACAAACTCAAGCCTTTCGCGCACACTCTCCACAATCATACATTCAATCATCCACACACAATTAAATTTCTGAATAATTCGACTTTTAGTTTAAGCTTGAATCACCTAGCAATATTGAGTACACTTTTAAGGATGAACAAAATCAGATATAATTAGTGATAATCAGATTCGACATCCAAAAATATGAGGAGTGAATAGATCATGAGCAACGTATTCGTATTAGATCACCCATTAATTCAACACAAGTTAACCTACATAAGAAGAACAAAGACTGGAACAAAGGAATTCCGCGAGCTTGTAGACGAAGTTGCAGGTTTAATGGCCTTTGAAATCACACGCGACCTACCAACCGAAGAAATTGAAATAGAAACACCCGTAACCACGGCAAAAGCAAAAATTTTAAGCGGAAAGAAAATTGGACTTGTACCGATTCTAAGAGCAGGTCTTGGCATGGTTGACGGCATCCTTCGTTTAATTCCAGCAGCAAAAGTTGGACATGTTGGTCTTTACCGTGACCCAGAAACGCTAATGCCCGTCGAATATTATATTAAGCTTCCTTCCGATATTCAGGAACGTGAGCTAATCGTAATCGATCCAATGCTTGCTACTGGAGGCTCAGCAAATGATGCTATTCATTCCCTCAAAAAGCGCGGCGCAACGCACATTAAATTGATGTGTCTAATCGCAGCACCAGAAGGAGTAGAAGTCATTCAGAAAGAGCATCCAGACGTAGATATTTACCTTGCAGCACTTGATGAAAAATTAAACGAAAAAGGCTATATCGTCCCTGGACTAGGTGACGCCGGAGATCGACTTTTCGGAACAAAATAAGATTAATTTGGAGTGATAAGCTTGACAAAGCCAATTAAAGTAATGACTATTTTTGGGACAAGACCTGAAGCAATCAAAATGGCTCCGCTCGTATTGGAGCTTAAAAAGCGTCCTGAACAATTTGAAGTAGACGTAACAGTAACTGCCCAGCACCGCGAAATGCTTGATCAGGTATTAGAAATTTTCGGTATAACGCCTGACCATGACCTTAATATTATGAAAGCCCGTCAAACCCTAGCACAAATCACGACACGTGCACTAGAAGGCTTAGACGAAGTCATGCAGGAGGCAAAGCCAGATATCGTATTAGTTCATGGGGACACTACGACAACCTTTGCCGCTTCCCTTGCAGCATATTACAACCAGATTGCTGTTGGACATGTGGAAGCTGGTCTTCGTACATGGAATAAATACTCGCCATATCCAGAAGAGATGAACCGTCAACTAACCGGTGTCATGGCTGATTTGCATTTTTCTCCAACCGAGAAATCAGCAGCTAATTTGGAAAATGAAAATAAGCCAAAGGATTCGATCTATATTACTGGAAACACTGCAATCGATGCACTTAAAACAACCGTCGATGAAAATTATAAGCACCCAGTATTAGATCAAATCGGTGATAAACGCTTAGTATTAATGACCGCACATAGACGTGAAAATCTTGGACAAAACATGCAGCAAATGTTCCGCGCAATTAAGCGACTTGTAGAAGAACATGACGACGTTCATGTCGTTTATCCTGTGCATTTAAATCCCGTTGTGCAAGAAACGGCGAAGGAAATTCTTGGCGACGATGACCGCATTCAGTTAATCGAGCCACTTGGAGTTGTTGATTTCCATAACTTCGCTTCACGCGCACACCTGATCCTTACCGATTCTGGTGGCGTCCAAGAAGAAGCACCGTCCTTAGCCGTTCCCGTTCTAGTATTACGTGATACGACGGAGCGCCCGGAGGGAATCGATGCCGGCACATTAAAGCTAGCTGGAACAGATGAAGATAATATCTTCCAATTAGCAAATGAGCTCTTATCAGACGACGAAGCTCACAAGAAAATGGCACATGCCTCAAACCCTTACGGTGATGGTGACGCATCTGCTCGTATAGCAGAAGCAATCCGCTATCACTTTAAGCAAGAAAAGAATAGACCAGCATCATTCAGACCATAAACCTTAAGCACTCGCTTTCAACACGAAGCGGGTGTTTTCTTTATTGAGATATTTTTCGTAAAGGTTGTTTTTTTATAAAAAAATAAAGGAAGGTATATACCAACCTTTATTTTCCGATTTTGATGAATTGTTTAAGTACTCTAATCAACAAAGCCATTACCAATGTAGTCAAAATTATTCACATCAGCATAGACAATCATATTATTCGGAATAGATTTACTTTTAATTGGGAAATCAATTAAATAGACTTCTTTTCCTTCGTAAGACTTATTACCAACCTGACGTACATAATTTTCATTTAAAGTAACTTTGGATACCTTTCCGTCCTTCCAAGTACCATCAATCCATTCTTTTTGTTCAGAGGATAATTGTTTCCAAACAACTTCTCTTACATCATTATTAATTTCCTCGTTGGCTTCCTCATTATTACTAATAATGAATTGATTATCGTTATGCTTCGCTTGCTCGTTCTGGTTAGAACAAGCGAATAAACCTAATAAGATACAAGATGAAAGAATGAATAGAATTCTCTTTTTCAATACCGCCACCTCCTCATATAATTAGACAATACACTTCTTTTTCCGTTTCAATATAAAATTGCTTTTCTCTTTTACCTATGAACATCTTAACATTTCAACTGCTGCATATTTTGATTATGAGACTTAAAATAATCATTTGTTCTAATCGTTTCTCAAATCGTACTTTCTTACCTAATTCAAGCTAAGAGAATTATTAGAGATAGCTGTCCAGATAGTTTTCATCCAACCAAGCACACCCAATAATCCTCATACCCTTAAGAAAAACATTCTCCCCCTGTATGATATACCACAACTCACACATACTAGAGAAAAAATATAAAGGAGTATCAGCATGCACAAAATAATCCCCATGCTTATTCTAACGCTTCTTTTAGTAGCATTTGATACGGATAAAGAGACGTACATAATTGAAGTAAAAGGTGATCCGCATGAAGTAAGACAAAAAATCGAACGGCACCACCCACGTCTTGAAATCGTAGAAGTCTACGATACGATCTTTAATGGGCTTGCTATTCGTGCTACAAAACAAGAACAAGCAGCATTAAATCGCTATCCCTTTTTTAAAAAAAGCTATCCAAATCTTACCTATAAAACACAGGAGGAAGGAAATCTCAATCAGACTGTTCCCTTTCTTTTAAGCGAATCTATTCCCTACACAGGAAAAGGTGTAAAGGTTGGCGTAATCGATACGGGAATCGATTATTCGCACCCGGACCTGCAGGCGAATGTAAAAGGCGGCTATGACTTTGTCGACTTTGATGACGATCCAATGGAAACGCTACCTGAGGAAGGGGAACCGACATTGCACGGGACACATGTTGCTGGTGTAATTGCTGCAAACGGAAGAATGAAAGGAATAGCTCCAGATGCAGAGCTTTATGGTTACCGAGCGCTCGGCCCAGGTGGTGCTGGAACCTCGGTTCAAGTAATGGCTGCGATTGAACGGGCGGTAAAAGACGGGATGGATATTATAAATCTATCTCTAGGTAATGAGGTGAATGGACCAGACTGGCCAACTAGTGTCGCCGTGAATAAGGCGACAGAAAATGGAGTAACCGTCGTTGCTGCTGCTGGTAACGCAGGGCCTTTAGCATGGACACTCGGATCTCCAGCTACTGCCACCTCGTCAATTGCAGTGGGTGCATCAACACCTACAACGACATCCCCCTTTTTAACCGACAAATTAGAACGGAGAGAAATGAAGCTACAACAATTAATTGGAGCACCTAGCTGGAGTTTCACTCGGGACATGAAGCTAACAATAAACAAAAAAGAGGCAGAACGGAATATTCTTTTAGTAGAAAGAGGAGAAAAGGAGTTTGGGAAAATAGCAAGTGAAGCACAGGAGTTAGGAGCGTCAGCTGTCGTTATTTATAATAATGAAAAAGGAGCGTTTCAAGGATCAATTGAAGGCGCAGAAATTCCGATTACGATTCCAGTGGTAAGCATTACAAAAGAAGACGGACAATTTTTAAAGGGAAAAATTGAGGAAAAGGATACATATTGGATCGATACCATCTACAAAAAAAGCGCGGATCTCTTAGCTGATTTTAGCTCGCGTGGTCCGGTAACCGTTAATTGGGCGATTAAGCCTGACCTTTTAGCACCAGGAACAGAGGTGACGAGCACTATTCCTGGAGGATATAAAACTCTGCAAGGGACAAGTATGGCAGCCCCGCACGTGGCAGGAGCGCTTGCTTTAATTAAAGAGGCGCATCCAAACTGGGGTCCATCTAAGCTCAAAGCAGCCTTAGTCTCAAATACTGATCTTCTCGCGTCTTATAAACCAAGTGAACAAGGCGTGGGAAAAATAAATGTCGCTGCAGCAATCAGGGCAGATACACTAATTTACGATCATGCGCTTAACTTTGGGAAAATTGATCAAAAAGGGGATAAATACGCAACAGTAACGATAGAAAATGTCTCAAAAAAAGAAAAAACCTATACCTTTCACCAGCCTAATCTAAAAATAGGAACCCGTTTCGACTTACCAAAACGCTTTACACTCCCGCCAAAGGAAAAAAAGACGGTCAAAATAAACCTTTCTGTAAATCCGATTGTCTTAGACCAAGGGATCCATGAAGGATACTTAACGTTAAATGATATAAAGCTACCTTATCTATATATTAATCAAACGGCAGCATTCCCTAAAGCGATGGGGATGGATTTACAGCTATTACCTTTATCAAAAGGCAAATATGAGTATCAGGTATATGTAACAGAAGGAGACGCCACACTGACGATCGATCTCTATGATCCAGACACGTTTCGATTTATTCACACTTTGGTAGAACGGTCTGTCTCAAAGGCTGGTGTTATAACAGGGGAGCTGAAGGAAAAGGAAATGCCAAAACCCGGCACCTATCTAGCGAATGTGGAAGTGAAAACGAACAAAGGTGACGTTTCCCATTATCAAACAATTGTAGAGGTGCCTCTTCAGTAGAATTTTAGCTCAAGCATTTCGGTATACGAATGAAGTGTCACAAACTGTTCAAATTTGAAGGAAATTCATGTTAAAAGTTACTTAGAAAAGGGCTTTCACACGTTTGATCACAAGGGTTTGACTTGTCCGTATAATATTCAGATTGTTTGGTGAAATCAATTGACATTAGGCTACCCCTATTGTATGCTAATTTAGTGTGGATGATAAGGGTTACAAGGTGTGATGTAAATCACTGCAAATTATTTCTGAATGTGATTGGGGTGGTTTCTTTGCCACGAGGCACATTAAAAGGAATGGCAATAACCAGTGCAATACTGTCTCAGCTTGTAGGCGCACCGCTTGTAGGAATCCTTATTGGAAGGTGGTTGGATCAACAATTTTCCACTTCTCCACTTTTTTTAGTGCTCACATTACTGTTAGGTTTGGGAGCCGGTACATATGGAACGGTCCATTTGATTAGAGAATTAACGGGAGACGAATAACTATGGAGCAATACCAGAGCATGATAACCCGTCAGCGTAAATGGATGTTCTACCTTCTTGCATTGTTTGTACTTGGATTAGGTTTTACACCTTACACAAGTATATTCCTCGGACTCCTTCTAGGGACAGTACTTAGTTTTTACAACCTTTGGGTAATGCAACGAAAGATAACCCGATTTGGACAAGCAGTGGCCCATCAAAAAGGTACTGCTGGTATTGGAACCTTCACGCGCTTAGCATCAGTAGCGCTAGCAGTCTTAATCGCCTTTCGATATGAAGAATACTTCCATTTAACAGCTGTAATTATTGGATTAATGACAACTTATGTTGTTATTATGATAGATTTTATGATCTTCAGATTAAGATATTAGCAAAGGAAGTGAGGTGAAGCAATTGGATCATACATCACCACTGTTGAACGATCTTTGGGGTATACCATGGTTAGATTTTAATTTGTCCACCGTTTTAATGACCTTCATTTCATCTGTTATCGTCTTTTTTATTTGCTTTTTTGCAGCAAGAAACCTTCAGATGAAACCAACAGGTTTTCAAAACTTCATGGAGTGGATAATTGATTTCGTTAAAGGAATCATCGGCGATACCATGGATTGGAAGACAGGGAAAGTTTTTTTACCACTTGGTTTAACCTTGTTGGTGTTCATTTTTGTAAGTAACATCCTAGGTGTCATTACAATGGGTGTTTGGGGGCATACGCTATGGTGGAAATCACCAACCTCTGATGCAACGATTACGCTAACGTTGTCAGCGATGGTTATTATATTGACCCATTTCTACGGGATACAGGTCAAAGGGTTTAAAGAGTATGGGAAAGATTATTTCAGACCCGCACCATTTTTATTCCCGTTGAAAATCATTGAAGAGTTTGCTAATACCTTAACACTAGGTTTGCGTCTTTTCGGTAACATCTTTGCTGGGGAGATTTTATTAGGACTAATAACAAAAATGGCGATGATTTTCGTCCCATTTACTACCGTGTTTGCAATCTTACCGATGCTAGCATGGCAAGGATTTAGTTTGTTTATCGGTGCCATCCAGGCATTTATTTTCGTAATGTTAACAATGGTTTATATGTCTCATAAAGTGAGTTCTGACCATTAAAATAAAAAATACACATAGGTACACAATTAAAAGGAGGAAATTATAAAATGGGAGCTTTAGCAGCTGCAATAGCAATTGGACTAGCGGCACTTGGTGCTGGTTTAGGTAACGGAATGATCGTAAGTCGTACAGTAGAGGGGATTGCACGTCAACCAGAATTAAGAGGTGCACTTCAAACTACAATGTTTATCGGGGTAGCGTTAGTAGAGGCGATTCCTATTTTCGCCGTAGTTATTGCATTTATGGTAATGGGTAGCTAATAAATTTTTAAAGATAGAAATGGCGAAGATCGTCTAAGACAACCTTCGCCATTCCTTTATGAAAAACTTTTAGAAGATTTTTGAAAATGTAAATGATGAACGATAAAGATAGAGGCTAAACAAGGACTGGTAGGAAGGAGTGAAGACTGTGCTAATAGATGCAAGTTGGCTCATTATTGGTGCTGAAGTTGGTGGTTTCAGAGCTGGAGATATGTTTTTCGCACTAGCTAGTTTCTTGATTCTATTATACCTTTTAAAGCGATTTGCTTGGGGTCCATTAATGAACAAGATGGAAGAACGTGAGAATCATATAGCAAATGAAATCGATACAGCTGAAAAAAATCGCATCGATGCTGAAAAAGCATCAACAGAAGCGAATGAACAGCTAAAAGCAACGCGTCAAGAAGCGATGACAATCATCGAAGAAGCGAAAAAAGCTGGACAGCAACAAGAAAAAACAATTATTGAAGCGGCACATGAAGCTGCAGCTCGTATGAAGAAATCTGCAGAAGAAGATATTGCCCGTGAAAAAGAGAAAGCAATCGAAGCCCTACAAGCACAGGTTGCTACATTATCTGTACAGATTGCTACAAAAGTTATTGAAAAAGAAATTAACGCACAGGATCAAGAACAATTGATCAACGACTACATTAAACAGGTAGGCGAAGAGCGATGAGTAAAGCGAATGTAGCAAAACGTTATGCAGAAGCTCTTTTTCAAATTGGTAAAGAAAAAGAAACATTAGACCACTTAGAACCTGAATTATTAACAGTAAAAGAAGTGTTCGAAAGCAATGATGCATTTCTTAAATACTTACAACATCCACAAGTAGAGTTGGAAAAGAAAAAACAATTACTTAGAACGGCTTTTGATGGTTTTTCTAGTGATGTTTTAAATACACTCTCCTTACTTGTCGATCGCCATAATCAAGCCATTGTGCCTGAGGTTATCGAACATTTTATTACGTTAAAAAATGAATTGCAAAAGGTAGCAGTTGCTACTGTTTACACAGTTCGTGAATTAACGGAAGAAGAGCAAGTAAGCTTGAAGAAAGTATTTGTCCAGCGCCTTGAGGTAAAAGAAGTAAAAATAAACCAAGTAATTGATTCAACTGTCCTTGGTGGTGTGAGAATTAAAATCGGTAATACCGTTTATGATGGAACACTTAAAGGAAAGCTTGATCGATTAGAACGCCAAATCGTAACGGCGAATTAAAGATGATAGGGGTGAAATGGCATGAGCATTAAAGCTGAAGAAATCAGTGCACTGATTAAACAGCAAATTGAAAGCTATGAAGCAGACATCGAAGTAAGTGATGTCGGTACAGTTATCGAAATTGGTGACGGTATTGCACGTGCTCATGGTCTAGACAACGTCATGTCTGGTGAGCTCGTTGAGTTTTCAAACGGTGTCATGGGTATGGCACAAAATCTAGAAGAATCAAACGTCGGGATTGTAATCCTTGGACCATATACAGAAATTCGTGAAGGTGCAGAAGTTCGTCGTACCGGACGTATCATGGAAGTGCCAGTAGGTGAGGAACTACTTGGTCGTGTTGTTAACCCATTAGGTCAACCACTTGATGGTAAAGGGCCAGTGGAAACAACAAAAGCTCGTCCGATCGAATCACCAGCACCTGGTGTTATGGATCGTAAATCAGTAGATGAACCATTACAAACTGGGATTAAAGCGATTGATGCTTTAGTACCAATCGGTCGTGGTCAGCGTGAGTTGATCATCGGTGACCGTCAAACTGGTAAAACTACGATCGCAATTGACGCTATTATTAACCAAAAGAATGAAGATATGATTTGTATCTATGTTGCCATTGGACAAAAGGATTCGACTGTTCGAGGAACTGTTGAAGTACTTCGTAAGCACGGCGCATTAGATTACACAATCGTTGTATCTGCTGGTGCATCTGAACCAGCTCCACTTCAATACCTAGCACCATATGCTGGTGTATCGATGGGTGAAGAATTCATGTATAACGGTAAGCACGTATTAGTTGTATATGATGACTTATCTAAACAAGCGAACGCATACCGTGAGCTTTCCTTATTACTTCGTCGCCCGCCAGGTCGTGAAGCATTCCCAGGGGATGTTTTCTATCTACACTCTCGTCTTCTTGAGCGTGCTGCAAAGCTTAGTGATGCAAAAGGTGGCGGTTCTTTAACTGCACTACCATTTGTTGAAACACAAGCAGGCGATATTTCAGCTTACATTCCAACCAACGTAATCTCGATTACGGATGGACAAATATTCTTACAGTCAGACTTATTCTTCTCCGGTGTTCGTCCGGCGATTAATGCTGGTCTGTCAGTATCACGTGTTGGTGGTTCGGCACAAATTAAAGCAATGAAAAAAGTTGCGGGTACGTTGCGTCTAGACTTAGCATCATTCCGTGAGCTAGAATCATTTGCGCAATTTGGTTCTGACCTTGATAAAGCAACACAAGCAAAATTAAACCGTGGTGCTCGAACGGTTGAAGTACTAAAGCAAGGCTTGCATAAGCCACTTGTAGTTGAAAAGCAAGTTATGATTATTTTTGCATTAACTCAAGGTCTTATCGATGACATTCCAGTAAAAGATGTTACACGTTTTGAAGCAGAATTAATGGACTTCTTAGATCATAACCATAAAGATCTATTAAGTGAGATTCGTGAAACAGGTAAGTTAGCAGACGCAGATCAGATGACTCAATCGATTGAAACATTCAAAAAACAATTCGTTGTTTCTGAATAATCGTTTGAAACACATCAACCTTTGAAAGAAAGGGCGGTGAAACAAAGTGGCATCACTTAGAGATATTCAAAATCGTATCGGATCGACGAAAAAAACGAAACAAATCACGAAAGCCATGCACATGGTATCAGCTTCTAAATTGAGCCGTGCGGAAGAAAATGCAACAGCATTTGTTCCTTACAGTGCAAAAATTCAAGAGGTAGTAGCAAGCATTGCTGGAAGTGGACAGGATGCAGAACATCCGATGCTTCAAGAAAGAAAAGTAAAAAAGACAGCATATTTCGTGATTACTTCTGACCGTGGTCTTGCTGGAGCATTTAACTCAAGTATTCTACGTGAAGTATATCGTACGATTGAAAAACGTCATTCCTCTAAAGACGAATATGCAGTTATCACTGCTGGTCGTGTTGGACGTGACTTTTTCAAGAAACGCGATATTCCTGTTTTAAAAGAAATCGTTGGTTTATCCGATCAACCGAATTTCGCAGATATAAAAGATTTAACTTCAGAAACGGTACAGCTATATATCGATGAAGAGATTGATGAATTAATCGTCTTTTACAATCACTATATTAGTGCCATTTCACAAGAGGTAACGGAGAAAAAACTATTACCACTAACAGATCTATCTGAGAATGCAAGTGGGAATAATAGTATGTACGAATATGAGCCAAATCAACAAGATATTTTAGATGTGTTGTTGCCACAGTATGCAGAAAGCTTAATATTTGGTGCCTTACTTGATAGTAAAGCAAGTGAACACGCATCACGTATGACAGCTATGAAAAGTGCTACGGATAATGCGGATGATCTTATCGGAGATCTTACGCTTCAATATAACCGTGCACGTCAAGCTGCAATCACCCAGGAGATTTCTGAAATCGTTAGTGGGGCAGCTGCACAAGAATAAGAAATATTTGGATAAACCGCTATTCTTTTTAGGAACAAGTGGTAAGAAAGTTAGGAGGGAAATCGATGAGCAAAGGACGCGTTACACAAATCTTAGGGCCTGTAGTTGACGTTAAGTTTGATGATGGGCACCTTCCTGAAATATATAACGCATTAAAAGTACAGTACCAATCTCAAGGTGAGGAATTCGAGCTTACGCTTGAAGTTGCCCTGCACTTAGGAGATGACTCTGTACGTACGATTGCTATGTCATCGACTGAAGGTGTACAACGTGGTGCAGAAGTAATTGACTTAGGTTCACCTATTTCAGTTCCTGTAGGAAACGAAACATTAGGTCGTGTATTTAATGTATTAGGAGAAAGCATTGATTTAGATGAAAAATTAGCAACTGATCAACGCCGTGATCCTATTCACCGTCAGTCACCAAAATTTGATGACTTAGCAACAGAAACAGAAATCCTAGAAACAGGTATCAAAGTAGTAGACCTTCTAGCACCTTACATTAAAGGTGGTAAAATCGGTTTATTTGGTGGTGCCGGTGTAGGTAAAACTGTATTAATTCAAGAATTAATCAACAATATCGCACAAGAACACGGTGGTATTTCCGTTTTCGCAGGTGTTGGTGAACGTACACGTGAAGGTAATGACCTTTATTATGAAATGAAGGATTCAGGTGTTATCACAAAAACAGCGATGGTATTCGGTCAAATGAACGAGCCACCTGGAGCACGTATGCGAGTAGCACTTACAGGTCTTACTATGGCGGAATACTTCCGTGATGAGCAAGGTCAAGATGTGTTATTATTCGTTGATAATATTTTCCGTTTCACACAAGCAGGTTCTGAGGTATCAGCCCTACTAGGCCGTATGCCATCAGCCGTTGGTTACCAACCGACACTTGCAACAGAAATGGGTCAATTACAAGAGCGTATTACATCAACAAATCTTGGTTCAGTTACATCGATTCAAGCAATCTATGTACCTGCCGATGACTATACCGATCCAGCACCAGCAACAACGTTCGCACACTTAGATGCGACAACAAACTTGGATCGTAAACTTTCTGAGCAAGGGATTTACCCTGCGGTGGATCCATTGGCATCGACTTCTCGTGCACTTGACCCAGAAATCGTTGGAGAAGAACACTATAACATCGCTCGTGAAGTACAACGTACATTGCAGCGTTATAAAGAATTACAAGATATTATTGCTATCTTAGGTATGGATGAATTATCGGATGAAGACAAGTTAACGGTATCTCGTGCACGTCGCATTCAGTTCTTCCTATCTCAAAACTTCCACGTAGCTGAACAATTTACTGGCCAAAAAGGTTCTTATGTTCCAGTTCAGGAAACAGTTCAAGGCTTTAAAGACATCTTATCTGGAAAGTACGATGACCTTCCTGAGGATGCATTCCGTCTTGTTGGACGCATTGAAGAAGTAGTGGAAAAAGCAAAACAAATGGCATAAACATCTTTTGTGTTATGTCTTCTAGACAATACAAAAGAATGAGCCTAATTAGATATTCCAGCCCAAGGAGGGGTACCATTGAAAACAGTAACGGTGAGTGTTGTCACTCCTGATGGCCCTGTTCTGGAAGATTCATTTGAAATGGTTAGCTGTAAAGCGGAAAGTGGTGAACTGGGTATCTTACCTGGTCACATTCCGCTTGTTGCGCCATTGACGATCAGTGCGGTGCGATTAAAAGGCGAAAGGCCCCAACGAATTGCAGTTAGCGGTGGTTTTCTTGAGGTTCGACCGGATAAGGTAACCATCTTAGCACAATCTGCTGAGAAACCTGAGAATATTGATGTCGAAAGAGCGCGTAAAGCAAGAGAGCGTGCAGAACGTCGACTTCAAGCTAAAAAAGATGAAATTGATTTCAGAAGGGCAGAATTTGCATTAAAGCGTGCACTAAATCGTTTGGACGTAGTTGAAGAAAAACGATAAAGTAATCCTGCTTTACATGCTAAAAAACGTGAACCATTATCCATATGGCTCACGTTTTTTATTTTGGAAATAAGCTAAACATGTTAACAATGTAAGTATACGACCTAATACATAACGAAAAAGGCGAATATATTATGAATTTAACGGATAAATCAAAATACTAACGTATATATCTAGAAATTAGCGGATAAATCAAAATACTAACGGATATATCTCAAAGTTAGCGAATAAATCATAAAATTAACGAATAATTTAAAAGCTCCCCGGATACATTAAGATGTATATATCCAACGTAATATTCACGAATAAAAGCATTTAATCTTAAACTGTGCTGCAAAAATATATATAAATTAAACTAGTTTAATAATGATCACAATGTATAAATGTAAAAATAACAGGTTTTATGTCGATATTTCCCGGGAAATGTTATTAATTAGTCACGGCATTACCAGTATGATATGATGATAGAGAATCAATTATAGAAACAAACGAGGGATAATTATGATGCAAACTTTAGCACAAGATGCCATAGTAAGTATAATGTCGCATGTCATCTTTATTATTATTACATGGCAAGTACTCCAATCCTTGAATTTTGACGATTGGTTTAAGAAAAGTAAAGTCTTCGAGGCTAGAATATTAATTATATTTCTAACTATTACAATTGGAACAACGGTGAGTAATTTCTTCTTAGATTTCTTGAAATGGTCACAGCAATTAATATTTCTATTTTAAAGCTTGTCGAAAATTGAATAAGAATAATGTGTATGAACGCTTTGATTCTAGACAATACTCTTTCATAGAAAGGGGATGTTTTAATTGAAGCGTTTATTTTTGTTTAAGCTATCTAATTGGGTAATCATAACTGGACTTATTCTAATCGTTATTTTTGCGTTTGTAATCAATACTAATACAGCGAAAGCGAAGGATCATACTTTTGATGAAATAGAAGATATGGTCGAACTAATTCAAGAAAAAGAGTTTCAACTAGAAACATGGGGGGTAACATTCAAGAAGAGAAGGCAAATACAAGAGATTGATAGTTTCATAGAGGAAATAAAAGTAACTTATCCATCTGCCAGTTTAGAAATAACAGAAGACGAAGAAATCATTAAATATCATTTTAAACGTCAAAAAAAGAAAAACGTTAACGAATCTATCTTATTAGTGATTCAAAAAAGCGCAAGAAGAAATGTCGACATTATTTATGAAATTTCAGGAAGCGAGTGGACCAAGGAGGGTCAATCAACCTATAGTTTGTTCACAGATAGAGCTACCAAGGTCTTATTTAATGGAGAATTCACAAAATTCTCTTGTATTACTTCTTACAAAAGTGCTATTATTGATATTGTTTGTTTATTAGAAGAGCTATCGAATTTATGGCAGATAAATAGATTAGATTATTTAAATGAAGACGATTTTGTTGTACTTTCGGGGAATACGCCTATATGGGATGACACAGTCTCCCTTACAGATGAGAAAATGAATGTTCAACTAGCAGCTAGAGAAGGAATGGGCGGAAAGACAACTTTAACAATAGGAACACCTATCCTAACATCGGAATACTAATATATAGAATATGGACTACAGAGGAGAATGAACCGTGGAAAAAATCATCGTCCGTGGTGGGAAGCAGTTAAACGGCACTGTTAAAATTGAAGGTGCTAAGAATGCAGTACTGCCTGTCATCGCAGCAAGTATAATTGCAAGTGAAGGAAAAAGCAGATTATATGAAGTACCAAAGCTAGCAGATGTTTATACAATGCGTGAAGTATTACAACATATAAATGCAGATATGGAAATACACGAAAATGTAGTAGAAGTAGATGCATCTAGACCATTACTAACAGAAGCACCTTTTGAATATGTAAGAAAGATGCGTGCCTCTGTACTTGTTTTAGGGCCATTACTTGCCCGTTATGGTCATGCGAAAGTTGCATTACCAGGAGGATGTGCGATCGGTTCCCGCCCTATCGATCTTCATCTAAAAGGCTTTGAAGCAATGGGAGCAGATGTGAACGTCGGTAACGGCTTTGTAGAATTATCTTCTAAAGGTCGTCTACACGGTGCGAAAATCTACTTGGATATGCCAAGTGTTGGAGCAACTGAAAATATTATGATGGCAGCCGCTTTAGCAGATGGAAAAACCGTTATTGAAAATGCTGCGAAAGAACCTGAAATTGTTGACTTAGCAAACTTTTTAAATAAAATGGGTGCTAAAGTTGTAGGTGCAGGTACTGAAAAGATTAAAATTGAAGGCGTAGAGAAGTTATACGGTGCAGAGCATACGATTGTATCGGATCGAGTAGAAGCAGGCACATACATGATAGCAGCAGCTATTACTGGTGGGGATGTATTTTTAGAAAATACAGAGTTAGAACATTCCAGTGCACTAGTTTCTAAGATGGAAGAAATGGGTGTTCAGTTTTTCCAAGAGCCAAATGGTATTCGAGTGATTGGCCCTGAAAAATTAAAAGCAACAGATGTAAAAACATTACCACACCCTGGCTTTCCAACCGATATGCAATCACAAATGATGGCATTGATGTTACAAGCTGAAGGAACCAGTGTTATTACAGAAACAGTCTTTGAAAACAGGTTCATGCACGTAGAAGAATTTCGTCGTATGAATGCTAAATTAAAAATTGAAGGGCGTAGCTGTATTGTAGAAGGTTCATCTAAACTTCAGGGTGCTGAAGTAGCAGCAACAGACTTAAGAGCTGGTGCAGCACTTATTTTAGCTGGATTAGTAGCAGACGGTTATACACGCGTAACAGAATTAAAGCATATCGATCGTGGATATGTAGATATTACAGAAAAGTTCAAGCAGCTTGGAGCTGATATTGAACGAGTAAAAGAACCAGAAACAATTATTGCGATGAATATTTCACAGAAAGTTGCAGAAACAGAGCAATCATCTATCTATTCATAAAATATTGTTTATAGTATATGTAGAGGCTATCCTAATGGGTAGCCTCTTTTAAATGAAAAAAACTAACTGTTTTTCAGATTAATAGACAAGTTGCCATGCTTCTATAAAAAGCTGTAAAAATCTCCTGCAATATCTAAAAATAAGTTCTATTATCTATCTTTAATTGATATAGATTTAATAGAGAGAAAATGTCAGTAGGAGGTAGCATATGCCAAAAAGATGGAAAAACCGAACACAATCCAAGATTCAGAAAAAACCGATTATAATCACCCTATTAAGTATCTGTTTTATGATGTTAGGTCTTCCTATGTTAATTGTACTTCCATTTGAAAATGATCCCCCAGTATCTTACACAGATGAGTCTGCTTCTGTACCAACAAATCAAAAAGTAGAAGCCAAAAGTTTGGAATCTGCCTTTTCAGTAGAAGTTTTCCGTTCAAAAGAGAACACAACTGAAGACGTTCCCGTAGAAGAGTATGTGACAAGGGTCGTAGCTTCTGAGATGCCATCAGAATTTGAAATGGAAGCTTTAAAGGCACAGGCTCTTGCAGCAAGAACCTATATTGTACGTTTTCTAATCTCAGACACCGATTCTAAACTCCCAAATGGAGCAGATGTGACAGATACGGTAGAACATCAGGTATACAAGAGCGATGAGGAACTCAGAACAGCATGGGGACAGGAATATCACAATAAAATGGAAAAAATTAAAACAGCCGTTTCACAGACACAAGGACAAATCATTACGTATAATGATGCTCCTATTACACCTGCATTTTTTTCAACGAGTAATGGGTATACAGAAAATGCTGAAAAATATTGGGAAAATGAACTACCTTACTTAAAATCAGTTGAAAGCCCATGGGATGAGAGTGAGTCACCAAAATTTTATGATCAAAAGATTTTCACCAAGCAACAAGTGAATGAAAAATTAGGAATTGCACTTGGCTCCGCGTCACCTGAAATAAAATTGAAACGCACAAAAAGTCAACGTGTGGAAGAAATGGTTATTGAAAGTGAAAGCTTTAGTGGTAGAGAAGTTAGAGAAAAGCTAGGGCTTCAGTCGAGTGATTTTACCGTAACCGAAAGAAATGATCACTTTGTATTTACAACGAAAGGGTACGGTCATGGGGTAGGAATGAGCCAATACGGTGCAAATGGAATGGCGAAAGAAGGAAAAAGCTATAATGAGATTATCAGCTATTATTATAAGGGGGCAGAAGTAGCAACAGTAGATCAGGCTGCTCCAAAATTAGTAGCAAAAGGAAGTTAAAATAGGTAACTCCTATGAACTTTTACCAAAATTTTTAAAAAGATGTATAGTTTTCCTCTATTCTGTTCAGAATGATTCTTGAGGTGATGAACAATGGAGGAAAACAAAAACGTTTCAAAAAAGGACTGGAAACGTATTTTCCGTAAAAAATGGTTTTTTCCTGCAGCATATTTAGTGCTAGCAGCTCTTATGCTGACAGGGGTGTTGTGGTATCAAAACTCGTTGAAGTTTGTACCGGAGGTCAGTGAGCAAGGTCAGTTTGAGAATCAGCCGCCAGAATCTAGTCGAGATTTCAGTAGTGACTTTAATGAAGATTCAACAGCTGTATTAAATCAAGAAGAAGTCGTAAAAATGCCAGTAGCAGAAGACATGCAAACGGAAATCGTCACTAAATTTTATGATTACAACGCAGATAGCGAAGACCAAGAGAAAGCCTTGATTTTACACCAAAATAGGTACTATCAAAGTGACGGAATTTCTATCTCCACAAAAGACCAAGCGGCATTTGACGTGTTCGCTTCCTTAAGTGGAACTGTCTCAGAAGTAAAGCAGGATCCACTTCTAGGTAATGTCGTAAAGCTCGAGCATGCTCAAGAGGTTTCTACTTATTATGCTAGTCTTGGTGAAGTGTTTGTAGAAGCTGGAACTGAAATTAAGCAGGGTGATACAATTGGAACAGCAGGACAAAATTTATTTGGTGTAGATAACGGTGTTCACGTTCATTTTGAACTAAGAAAAGACGGGGCTCCTTTAAATCCAGAAGAATTCTTCAATCAACCTATGAATAAAGTGAAAGCTCCTAAAGCAGAAGGTTCAGAGGATGAAGAAAAAGAAGAGGACAACGCAGAAAATGAAGTAGATGCTGACACAGAAACAGGTACTGATGGAGATGCAGATACGGACATCGAAGAAGAGGATGATTCCGTTAACGACGAGGATCAAGAGAACAGTGAGGACGACGCTGATTCTGAAGCAGAGGAAGAGAATGAATCCTCTGCAGCGATGACAAATACTTGATTTTTTAAGCTCTTAGCTCAATTCCTTTGGGTTAAGAGCTTTTTTCTATTTTAAAAGTGGAATTTTCACATTCACTCTTATGATGGAATTTATTATTAGGAGAAAAATAAGATTTTAGTCAATATTTGCACTTCCTAAAGTTACATAATATTCGCCAAAATAATATCTTTTTATCAATAAATTTCGGCAGATTTCTAAATATAATGAATATAAAGGTAAGATTTATATAGAAAGTGTCGAACGATTTTACAATAAATAGCATTGATTTATTTGTAAAATGTGGAATAATTAATAACTGTGAAGGGATAAAAGGGCAAAAATGGAACTATAGGTTTAATATGTAAATCATATTTACGTGAAAAATCTACCCATCCATCCATTTATCACCTTAAAAGTGTATAGTTATTATTAAAGAAAAGGACGTGATTGATGATTTGTGAAGAACGACGTAACTCCTCAAACCTTCATCTAGATACCTCATAAATACTTGCTTTTATTTTGTTAAAGGCCCAAGTATGCATTTCCTCACCTAGAGATATCACCTGGCATTTAAAAAAGGAAAAAAGATTGCAATGGCATGAAGATTCCTAGTTCGATTTGTACGTGTTTAAGCTGATAAAAAGATGGAAATTCTGTGTCGTAACGCTCATTTACCTTGTTCCGATGTCCAAGCACTGCCTTTCACAACCTACTTCCTAGACATGGCTTTATTAAAATGACAGTTTTTTTAATAGAATGAATGAGAAAAACGCGCATTGGAATAATGAAGTAAGTCAGTCAATAAACATATCTCAGTAAGATATAAATTGGAGGGAATAGGATGAAAGGAAAATTAGGTTTGAAATTATTTTTTGGAGCATTCTTAATATTAGGTTTTTTTGGTCTTGAAGGTAGTGTGGATGACGTGGACTTAGCAAGACACATGGATCCGGACTATGGAGATATTGGTTAAGATATTTTAAAGCGCAGGTACCCCTTACCTGTGCTTTTTCTATGGGCGAAAATAGTGTAAAAAATGAAAGATCAATGATAAAGACAGGCTATATATAGGCTTGGACGACTATTTTTTAATCATAATACCCGAACTTGACTAATAAACTGATACAAACTATTTATCCTTCTGAGTGCTAACTAATTCTTTTGTTTAAAACGGTATGCAGGTAGGGGTTATAGGATAAGAAAAACAGGGGTTAACGCCATTTGAAAGTGGTAAAAGATCCGTTTTTCTAAAAATAAGGTCAGCTGGCGTTGGATAATCTCATTCTTTGTATTGGTATAATGACTATTCTCTTTCAATTTTCTACTTGTCTCAGTTGCGCCTAAGACTTTTTACAACATAGGGAGGCGAGTGCGGTGCACGATTACATCAAAGATCGAACCATCAAGATTGCGAAATACATTTTAGAAACAAAGAAAACGGTTCGAGTGATAGCAAAAGAGTTTGGTGTGTCTAAAAGTACGGTTCATAAAGATCTGACAGAGCGTTTACCAGAGCTTCATCCCACTTTAGCAAAAGAAGTAAAAGTAATATTAGATCATCATAAGTCTATTCGACATTTGCGCGGGGGTGAGGCCACTAAAATGAAATATAAATTAAAAGAGAAGGATCAGCCTCTACAAATGAAATAAAAATATTCCTCCCAATTCTTATTCAATCGCCAAATATCTACATATTCCCGTCTTTTTGTCTAATTAAACAAAAAAATTCACTTATTTGATAAAATGTGGTAACACAGTACTTGTAATTTATGCTATCATATATATTTAGAGGCATTGTGTTCAAGTACGGATACGAAGCAATTGAATGAAGCAGGGAGGATCAATTTTTCATGTTTTCTAGGGACATAGGTATAGATTTAGGAACGGCTAATGTATTAATTCATGTAAAAGGTAAAGGCATTGTATTAGATGAACCATCAGTAGTAGCGATGGACAGAAATACAGGTAAGGTTTTAGAAGTCGGTGAAGAAGCAAGGCGCATGGTTGGGCGTACACCTGGGAACATCGAAGCGATCAGACCTCTTAAAGATGGTGTTATAGCAGATTTTGATGTAACAGAAGCAATGTTACGTTATTTTATAAACAAAATAAATGTAAAAGGATTTTTATCCAAGCCAAGAATGTTAATTTGCTGCCCTACAAACATAACAAAGGTCGAGCAAAAAGCAATTAAGGAAGCAGCTGAGAAATCCGGCGGCAAGCGCATATACTTAGAAGAAGAACCAAAAGTGGCAGCAATTGGTGCAGGCATGGATATTTTTCAACCAAGTGGAAACATGGTTGTAGATATTGGTGGTGGCACAACAGATATCGCAGTATTATCTATGGGCGATATCGTAACAGCACAGTCGATAAAAATGGCCGGTGATAAATTTGACGGTGAAATTTTACAATATGTAAAACGTAAATATAAAATGCTAATTGGTGACCGAACGGCGGAAGATATTAAATTAAATGTAGCAACCGTATTCCAAGGTTCTCGTAACGAAGAAATAGATATTCGTGGACGTGATATGGTTTCAGGTCTACCACGAACCATTACGATTCGTTCGGAGGAAGTAGAAGAGGCACTTCGTGAGTCGATTGCTTTAATCGTCCAATCCGCAAAGACTGTACTAGAGAAAACACCACCAGAGCTATCCGCAGATATTATTGATCGCGGCGTTATTTTAACCGGTGGTGGAGCTTTACTACATGGTTTAGACCAGCTGTTAGCGGAAGAATTAAAAGTACCAGTGTTACTAGCAGATGAACCAATGAATTGTGTAGCAAAAGGTACAGGAATTATGCTTGATAACATTCACAAAATAGAAAAATCAGTCGTTTAATATATATTAAAATTTGGATCAACAAAAGAGGGTGTAGCTAGTGTTAAGAGGATTTTATACTGCGACTTCCGGCATGATGGCACAGCAAAGACGTCAAGAAGTATTATCAAATAACATGACAAATTCATTGACGCCTGGATATAAGCAGGATCAAACTACTTTACGTGCTTTTCCTGAGCTGTTACTTCATCGCATGGAAAATCAAGATATTCCGGTAAAACGAAATTTGTCTTTTGGCAGCATGTCAGAAATTGGTGCCATTAATAGCGGTGTTTATGTACAGGAAACGATCCCTGATTTTGTTCAAGGATCGCTTCGTGAAACGGGCATGATGTCAGATCTTGCGATTGTAGAAGGGGAAACCCCGGATGAATCTGGCACAGTGTTCTTTACTGTTCAAAACGAAGAAGGTGACGTTCGTTATACGCGAAACGGTAACTTCACTGTTGATGGTGACGGCAATTTAACAACAAATCAAGGACTTTATGTCTTAGATGATGATGGCAATCCGATTAATACAGATGGTCTTGATTTTTCCGTTTCGTCTGAAGGAAATGTAATGATAGACGGTGCAGAAATCCCTTTAGCATTAGCTTATAGTGATGATCCAAATCAATTAACTAAAAATGAACAAGATATGTTTCAGTTAGACGAAGGAGCGGCTGCACTTGTTGATGCAAGAGACAACGCTTTGCTTCAATTTAATGTGCAACAACGTTATTTAGAAAATTCTAATGTGGATACAGGACAAACTATGGTGCAAATGATGGAAGCTTATCGTAATTTTGAAGCCAATCAAAAAATGGTGCAAGCTTATGATAGAAGTTTGGAAAAGGCTGTTAATGAACTCGGTCGTCTTGGATAAAACGTTATTTAAAAAAGGAGTCGAGTGTGGATGACACGCATGACCATGCAAGCTGCCGTAACAATGGGGCAGTTACAAAAACGATTAGATGTTATTGGACATAATGTCGCTAATATTAATACAAACGGGTATAAGACTCGCGAGTCAAATTTCTCTTCTTTACTCAGTCAACAACTAAATATCGAAGACGATCCGACAAATGAAGCAGGCCGTCTTACACCTGAAGGATTGCGGATGGGAACAGGAGCAATGCTTGGCCATACCAATATAAACCTTGATCAAGGTTCGATTCAAACAACGAATCGTGGTCTTGATATTGCGTTACTTGAGCCAAATCATATGTTTCAATTAAATGTTACAGAGAATGGGATAGAAGAAACCCGTTATACACGTTCTGGTAACTTTTATTTGCAACCGATGGAAAATGATCAAGTGATGCTTTCCACTTCTGATGGGCACCCGGTTATGGGCGAAGATGGTCCAATTATGTTAGATCCAAATATGGAATCTATCCAAGTATCATCAAATGGTGAAATTTTAGTTACTCGTGGTGGAGAGCAACAGGTAGAAGGTCAGCTTACGATTGTAGAAGCTACTCGTCCGAGAATGCTTGAAGCAACTGGTGATAATATGTTTCGTCTATCTGAAGCATCACTTGCAACTTACCCATTAGCAGATATAATTGATGCTGTTGGTGCGGGAGAGATAAATGTACAAGCTGGCGCATTAGAAGCGTCTAATGTAGATATGGCTAAGCAGATGACTGAATTGACTCAAACACAACGTGCATACCAGTTTAATGGACGTACGGTGTCAATGCATGATCAGATGAAAGGTCTCATTAACCAATTAAGATAAATCATCCTTTTTAAAGATAGATTCGATTTAAATTGATGGTAAGTAAGGAGTTACTCTGTATGACAACGCAAAAAAACGAGAATAAAAAAATGCGAGCTAAAAAAAATCAGACGTTACTGCCCAAAGAAGCTAAACACGAAAAAAAAGTAACGAAAGATGAAAAAGCAGAAAAGAAACAAAGCAGACAAGAGAAAAAACAACAGAAGAAAGCAATCCGCCGAGTAATTCCTATTTGGCTAAAGCTCTTAATTTTGATTGTTCTCTGTCTTTTTGCCTTGCTCATAGGCTTAATCGTTGGCTTTAGCATACTAGGAGATGGCAGCCCACTAGATGTCTTACGAATAGAAACCTGGCAGCATATCATAGATATAGTGCTCGGTGAAGGATAATAGCAAGCCAATCATTCATGGATGATTGGCTTTTTTTATGGTAGAGCAATATTTCATATGATGACCAAATTTGGTATACTCATAAAGAAATGTTTATAATCGAGAGGAGCTCAGTCAGCTATGGACGTACAAGAGATTAAAGAAATTATTCCGCACCGCTATCCATTCTTACTAGTCGATCAAATTTTAGAAATAGAGGAAAAGCGCATTGTCGGAAAGAAGAATGTCACAATAAATGAACCTTTCTTTCAAGGTCACTTTCCAGATTATCCTGTAATGCCAGGTGTTTTAATTGTAGAAGCATTAGCACAGGTTGGTGCAGTATCTATTTTAAGCAAGGATGGTAATCGTGGTAAAATCGGCTTCTTAGCAGGAATTGATAAATGTCGATTCAAGCGCCAAGTAAAGCCAGGTGACACACTAAATCTTGAAGTAGAGATCATTCGAGTAAAGGGTCCAATCGGAAAAGGAAAAGCCATCGCAACCGTAGACGGTGAATTGGCATGTGAAGCGGAAATTACATTCGCAGTAAAATAAAAAAGATCCAGCACCTGTTATTTGGGTGCTGGATTTTGTCTTTCATGGCCAATTCGTGAAGGTTCATGACAAAATTTTATAAGTTCATAACCAAACCTATTTGATACTCGGCCAAAATTTGAAAATTCATGACCAAACAGCCAGATTTCATGGCCAAATACAAGCCCTTCATGACAATTTATCCTTCCTACGGTAATCTATAATATCTCGAATTTCTATCCCCTTCAGCTCTACACATAGCTAATAATAACCTTCTCGCGGTCCTTAATTTACCCAGGCCCAAAAACGAACAGGCCTGTCTTGCTGTAATTCTCTCCCCAAATAAAACCTTCCAATCCTGTAATGCACTAATGTGTGCGTGAGGATTACTGCATGCGCATTGTGGACAAATCCACCTCCCATGAGTTCGGTTCATGATCGAAGAGCGACAACTAGAGCACCTCACACCTAAAACCAAATCCTCTAAAGACAAGCCATAATAAGTCATCACATCTGCCTGTTTCGGTTTATGGGAAGCTGCCAGTAGCTTTCCGATTTGAACAAGTTCCCGAATCTCACGTGCCTTCCCCTTGTATTTCATTTCTAGCTCCGCAATTCTATCCAACAGCTTTTCATGGAGAATAACGTCAGCGCATGTTCCCTGGACGTCTAACAATGCTTTCGAATTAGCAAATACAACAAGAGAATGTAATGGGAGTGCTGTCACGCCCCTCTCAGATAAAAACTGTGCCAGCTGCAGCTTCTGCAAGTTAACCTGCACCGTAGGGTCAGAAAATCTTTCTATCACGCCTTCGATTTCGCGTGTTAAAAGTCCGCTCGCTGGATGAAATATAAGATTACCTGCATAATTTTTCACTTCAATTAGCAAAATAAAGCTAGGAAATAATATTAATGTATCAATCTGAAAGTTAAAAGTGGTATCACACACGCGAAGTCCATGCAAAAGAGGGAGGTTAGAGTTGAGGAAGCGAAGGTAGTAATCAAGTGAAGCTTCACCAGAAGCCCCAGCAGCTTCTTGCTTAAAGCGGGTAGAGACTTTTTCGTAAAAAGGGTGATGTGTAGGTAAACGGGGGAGCAACGTTTCTAATTGGTGGTGAATCATTGTTTTTTCACGAGTTAATAAGATCAATGGCATTCCTCCTTTCACTTATTATAACTGCAGCAATGTAAAAAAATATTTAGAAAATATTGCAATTTAATGAATAAATTACACTCAGATGACAAATATTAATAAGAAGTTAAATGTATAGAAAATAGGATTATTATTAAAAGTACATGGGTATGCTATATATGTACAACGTATTAAGAAAACAATTAAGGAGGAATTACACATGAATATCAACAAAAAATGGTTATCCCTTATAGGAGCAACAACACTATCTGTAGGTTTACTAGCTGGTTGCGCGGAGGATGAAGAAGAGCCGATGGAAGAAAATCCACCGGTAGAAGAAGAAGCACCAGCTGAAGACGACGCTGGTATGGAAGAAGAAGCTCCGGCTGAAGGTGAAGAAGATGCTGGTATGGAAGAAGAAGCACCAGCAGAAGGTGAAGAGGATGCTGGTATGGAAGAAGAAGCGCCAGCAGAAGGTGAAGAAGACACTGGCATGGAAGAAAATACAGAAGAATAACAGTAATATCACAGGGATCCTTTAAGGGTCCCTTTCCTTATGCACGTGCTACATCGCCAAAAAAATTTCTCCATCTGCTAAAAAATTTCCCATACATCGCATACAATTAAATTGCACAATATTCACACCCATGGTAAACTATCAAAAGAAATGACTGACCGGTCATTCATAAAAATAATCGAAACTTTTCTAAACATAAAACGTAAACAATAGAGTAACTAGAAAGCAGGGAGGATATGCACGAGAAAAAGAAACGAATCATTGAAGAAAGTCTGAAGCTTTTTTCCACTAAAGGCTTCCATGCAACCTCAATTCAGGAAATCGCTAAAAAGAGTGAAGTTTCCAAGGGGGCGTTCTATTTATACTTTGAATCAAAGGATGAGCTGTTACTTGCTATTTTTGATTACTACACCACGATGGTGATGGGGAAATTAGAATATTTACAGGAACTAGATATCGAACCTGTAGAGCGCTTCGAAAAACAAATAGAAATCCTTCTCCAAATCTTCAGAGACCATAAAGAATACCTCATGATACATATAAGAGATAATGTTCAACTTGGCGATGAGATGAATGATCTTATTGTAAAACTAAATAAACAAGGCTATGAATGGATTTCGATGAATTTAACTTCCATGTATGGAGAAAAAATAGAACCATACTTAGTCGATGCTAGTATTCAATCGGATGGAATTTTACAAGGATATTTTAAATGGATGGTCTTACACGACTTGGATTTTGATGCAGAGGATTTAGCCATCTTTATTGTAAAAAGAATTAATGGTGCGGTTATGTCGATGATAAACGAACAATCTCCACCGATTTTTAATCCGAGTCAATTAAAGTTCCCGGCCACCTTCTGTGAGACAAAAGAGAATAATAAAGCAACAACCAGTGAATTGTTAAATAAAATCAATAGGAAGCTAAAAGAAAAGGAATTGAATAAGGAAGAAGACAAACAGATAAAAGACGCTTTGAAAGTATTAGAGGAAGAAAGTAACAAGGATAATCCAACTGAAATTATTGTAAATAGTATGCTTACCCATTTAGAAGCGGTAGGGGACATACAAAGTGAAACAAAAAAATTAAGAAATAACTTACTAAATAGAAAGCAAAATGGAGAGGGGACAAAATAAATGAAAAATTTAAAATGGCTTGTAATTAGTATGTTTGTATTATTTTTAGTAGCCTGCTCGAATGAAAGTGACGAGGAAGAAACAGAAGTAGAACGAGTTGCACCAGTTGAAGTTGCTGAAGTAACAGAAGGTGATTTAGAGGTAACGCGTACATACCTTGCACGGACGATGCCGAATCAAACAACACCAGTTATCCCGCCGGTGGCCGGAGAATTGGAAGAAATAGAAGTAGATAATGGTGAAGAAGTGGAAGAAGAGGACCTCTTAGCTACTGTAACCAGTGTAGAAAATGGACGTGAATTTGAAATAGAAGCTCAAGCTGATGGAGTTATATCTGGATTAAATGCAAAAGAAGGAGGTATGGTATCTAATTCAGATCCATTATTAACCATTTTAGATTTGGATACAATAACCCTTGATTTGCAGGTTACAAATGAGCAGCTTGCTTTATTTGAAGACCTAGAAGAGTTGAATGTCAGTTTTGAAAAAACAGAAGATGCAAAAAGCTATCAAGCAACAGTTGAAAATATCGCAAATACAGCAGGAGAAACTGGTCTATTTTCGATTACACTTACGCTTGATAACGAAGAAGCAGGAGTGCGCGCAGGAGTTGTTGCACACGTGGCAGTGCCAGAAAAAGTTTATACAGATAGTTTACTTGTACCAACTACATCCTTAGTTGAAGAAAATGAACAAACCTTTGTTTATCTAGTAAATGAGGATGAAACTGTTAGTAAAGTTGAGATAACAGTGGAAGAAATGCAGTCAGATATAACTGCAATCACATCTGAAGAACTAGCAGCAGGAGATCAAATCGTCATTAGTGGTCAGCTGACCCTAGCAGATGAAAGTAAAATTTCCATCATAGAGGAGGATCAGTCGTGAAGCTAGTCAATACTTCCGTCAAACGTCCAGTTGGCGTAATCATGATTGTTCTTGCCATTATTGCGATGGGAATTATTTCTGTTAGGAACCTGGCGATTGATCTGTTTCCAGAAATTGATTTACCAATTGCAGTAGTAGCTACAAGTTATCCAGACGCCGCACCACAAGAGGTAGAAAAACTAGTGTCAGAACCGATGGAAGGTGCGTTAAGTTCGATAGAAGGAGTTAACACGATTCAATCACAGTCACAATCAGGTTCATCCTTAGTTATTATCATGTTTAACAACGGAACAAATTTAGATAACGCCTTACTCGAAGTCAGGGAAAGTGTCGATCAAGTGAAAGGCTTTTTACCAGAATCAGCAAATGACCCAAGTGTACTGCGTTTTAATCCAAATCAGATGCCGATTATGTGGGTAGGGTTAACTGGAGATGACACAGCAGGTCTTCAAGCAACTGCAGAAGATATTGTACAGCCTTATTTTGAACGTCAAGAAGGCGTTGCTTCTACCAGTATTGAAGGTGGAACAGAACGAGCCATTGATATTGTATTAGATAGAGGCAAAATGCAACAGTACGGCGTTAATACGAATATTATTATGCAGTCACTAAATGGTGCAAACCAATCAGGCTCCGCAGGCACAGTGCAAAAAGGAGATCAAGGCCTGCAGCTTAGAATTGACGGTACATTCGATTCGATTGACGATATTCGGGAGGCAATTATTCAATCACCTCAAGGAGCAAAACTACAATTAGCCGACGTCTCCAATGTAGAGGAAGTATTAAAAGACAATGGTACCTCCTTGGTTAACGGAGAGGATGCAGTAGTTCTTAGCGTGATGAAGCAATCAGACGGGAATACTGTTGATGTTTCCAATAACATCACTTCTGCTATCTCTGATATACGAGGAGATTTACCAGAAGGTACGAATATGGAGGTTGTTGTAGATACTTCCGACTTTATTAAACAATCGATAAACTCAGTTGTTCAAAATATGATTTTCGGTGGAATATTTGCCTTGCTTGTTCTTTTACTATTTCTAAAAAGTTTTAGAGCAACGCTGGTGGTTGGTGTTTCAATTCCAATCGCAATTGTATCCACTTTTGTATTGTTGTACTTCACAGGGGAAACCTTAAACATCTTAACCATGGGAGGTTTGGCACTAGGTATTGGGATGATGGTCGATAGCTCCATTGTAATACTCGAGAATATCGTGTCATACCGGAAACAAGGTTATCCAATCAAAGAAGCGGCTAAAAAAGGTGCCGCTGAATTGGCACCAGCAGTTATCGCATCCACCACAACGACGTTAGTAGTATTTTTACCAATCGTCTTTGTTGACGGAATTGCGTCTGAATTGTTCACACCACTAGCATTAACGGTATCGTTTTCCTTAATTGCATCGTTAGCTGTTTCGATCACGCTAATTCCGATGCTTTCATCTAAATTATTGACGAAAGCAATGGAAGACCATGGTCGCCGTTACTGGTTTGATCGTTTTCTTGATCGATTTAATAATGGCTATGAAAAACTCTTAAGAAAAGCGCTGAAATTTAGAAAAACGATGATTGCTATTACAATCGCAGCAATTATTGGAAGTGTTGCCTTATTACCACTTATTGGAACGGAATTTATTCCACAAGGGGATCAGGGACAAATTAACATTACAGCTGAGACACCAACAGGGACCTCAGAAGAAAAGACATTAGAAGTAGTGGAAGAAGTTAATGCAGTATTAGCGGAGTATGATGACGTCATCGATGTGAATTATGTTACCGTGAATAGTAGTGATCCCCAAGCAGCGGTTATGTCAGGTGGGTCGAATCAAGCCGCTTATACCGTGCAACTTGTGCCACCTGGAGAAAGAGAGCAAACAACAGAACAGGTTGTTACAGCGCTAGACGAAGATCTTAGTGAAATAGTCGGTGCTGAAGTTACTGTTTCAGAATTAGCAGGTGCTGGCTTTGGATCAGGAGATCCAATTCAAATTCAGCTCTCAGGACCTGAACACGAGGTATTAAACGAATTAGCAGATCAAGTTGTTACACTAATATCAGATGTTGAGGGTGTATACAATCCTACAACTTCTATTTCAGAAACGCAGTCAGAGTTAAATATCAATGTGGATCGTGAATTAGCAGCAGAATATGGACTCAGTCATCAAGAAATTATGAGTCAGGTGCAATTAGGCTTTACCGGTCAAACTGTTATGCAGTACCGAGAAAACGGAGAAGAACTCGCTGTAACTATGGTATATCCTGAAAATGAGCGCTCCACCATTAGTGATTTAGAAAATATGACATTGCAAAATCAGCAAGGTACATCCGTTGCTTTAACCACCGTTGCAGATCTGGAACAAGTTCAAAGTGCTGCAACGATTTCTAGAAGCAATCAACAAAGACAAGTAAATGTAAGCTCGGCAATCGTTGGACGGGACCTTGGTAGTGTTAGAGCAGATATTGAGAAGAAAATGGAGTCTTTACCAAGGCCAGAGAATTACAATTATTCTATTGGCGGGGAAGCAGAAGATATGGTGGAAGCATTTGCTGACTTAGCACTTGCGCTTGTATTATCGATTTTCCTTGTATACGCAGTAATGGCGATACAGTTCGAGAATTTCTTATTCCCACTTATCATCATGTTCTCGATGCCAGCAGCGACAATAGGGGTGTTTGGTGGACTATTTATAACAGGCAAGCCATTATCCATTACCGCCTTCATTGGGGTGATCATGCTCGCTGGTATTGTCGTAAACAACGCCATTGTGCTCGTCGATTATATAAATATATTAAGAAGACGAGGCATGGAGCGATTTGAAGCAATTATTGAAGCGGGTAAAAGCAGGATGAGACCGATCCTGATGACCACATTAACTACCGTCCTAGCCATGATTCCACTTGCAATGGGGATTGGGGAAGGTGCAGAAGCGCAACAACCAATGGCCATTACCGTTATCTTTGGTCTAACAGTAGCAAGTTTCTTTACCTTGTTACTTGTACCAGTAGTATATGTGTATTTCGATAATCTATCAGTTCGAGTTAAAGGACTTTTCTCTACGAAAAAGTCTCGTACGAAAAAAGCATAGGATAAACAAGAAGCCTGGCTCTTTTGAGTCAGGCTTCTTGTTTGTATTATGTTTATTCTGTTTCAGAATGATCATGCTCTACACCAGAGATGATCCATTTACTATCTTTTTTTGAAAAAGTGAAAATTTGTTTAAATGTGCCATGTAATTTATTCGTTTGTGAATTGATTAATTTATAAGTAATTGAATCTTCTTTTTTAATTTGATAAGGATCCTTTTTGTCAAAGTCAGGAGGACTATCCGTCGGTATAACGTACAGTTGGTTTTCAGCTTCTATTAAACGTTCATCCCATAATGAGATGACTACCCTGGGATCAATAAAATCTTCAAACAAATCCCCAACTTCTTGTTTAGTGGTTATGTTATGAAAGGGAGACCCATATCCATCATGATAAGTTTCATGATCCACTAATTCATGGAGGCTATCATTGATCCCATTGTATTTTTCCAGTAGAGATAACGCGAGTTCCTCGTTGAATGGGTTTTCCAGTTGCGCAGGCTTTTCTTCATCTGAGGGACTTTCTTCTTCAATAAATTCTTCGCTGCCATTTTGATTGCTATCTGTTACATCCTCATCATCTGATATATTCGGTTCATCTGACTCGACTTCACCTTCATCGGATACCAAGGTTTCACTTTCATTGTCGTTCTTTGACTTAGTTGTTGAATCAGCTTGCTCATTACTGCAACTAACAATAAATAATAAAAACATGAAAATAATTATTGCTTTTTTCATAAAATCACCCCATAGCATTATTAATGTATATGATAACACAACATTACCATATAATGACACTTATATTTCATTTCTTGTAATATCCTTTTCAGTAATTGCCAATAGACTTTTTTTATCGTAAAATGTAATATTGTGATAGATTAGAAAGAAGGACCTCTCTATCTATAGGAGATAAATTATTATGAGAAAAAAAGTATTAATAGTCACACAAAATTTCTACCCAGCTATTGGAAGCGCTGGAAATCGAATGAGAAATATTTTTCGCTTGCTTTCTGAAGAAAGTATCGAAGTCGAAGTTTTAACAATTGAGCCATCCTACCCAAATAAAAGCATGTATCAAGATCAAAAGTTTTGGGATGATGAAGTAGTAAATAATAGCTTGGATAAAATCAAAAGAGTCCCTATAAAAAGTAGAAAATTTACGAATAGAATATTAAGTAGACTCTTTTTTTACCTAGAAATAATGTATCGATTCACATTTGAGCTATTCAAGAGAAGAAAAGATAATTATGATTATATCTACGTATCTACACCACCAATATTCATCGTTTTTTCAGCGTGGATTGGTAAGAAGCTCATGAAATCAAAATTGATATTAGAAGTACGAGATTTGTGGCCTGATAGCTTAATTGGTGTTCAAACAATGGATCATAAATGGATTATTGGTTTATTTCAGAAATTAGAAAAGAAAATGTATCGTATGGCTGACTTAATCGTTATAAATAGTATTGGTTTTAAAGAACATATTGAAGCGAAGCTAAAAAAAGAAAAAACAATAATATACTTGCCAAATGGCCCTCGAAAGGAAGAAATAATCGAGGATAAAGGGAGTAGTGAGAAATTTCGAGTAATTTATGCAGGCAATTTAGGCTTAGCTCAAGATATCGGCCGGTTGAAAAAAATGGCACAGGTATTAGACTCTTACAATATTCACTTTGATGTTTTAGGTTATGGGATGAAAACTGATTCTTTCCGCACTTTCATTGACGAAAGTAAATTATCGAATATAGAGCTTCATGAACCAACAACGAGACAAGAAAGCTTGGCATTAATCGCTCAAAGTGACCTAAGTATTGCTTTTTTAAACGATGCCGCAGTGTTTTCTACAGTTCTACCAGGGAAAATAATAGATTACATGACATGTCAAACACCGGTTATTGCTGGGGTAACTGGAACAGCTGCCTCTTTAATAACAAATCATCATACTGGCTTTGTTTTTGAATATAGGGACACAGATAAAATGATAGATAAAATCTTAGAGCTAAAGGAACAGCCGCATAAGCTAGAACTTCTTCGTAATAACTGTAAAAAAACAGTAGAAGATCACTTTTTATGGGAAAAAAATATAAAAGAATTATCAAAGTTCTTAAAATAAAGAAGGTTATTAAATGAAAAGAGTAGGAATGTTTGTATGGAATCATTTCACAAATGATGCTCGTGTAATGCGAGAATGTACCACTTTATCAAAGAATGGCTACGATGTTGAATTAATTTGTATTGATGACCCTAATGATCCCACCATTTCAAAATATGAGGAAATAAATGAACATTTTAGAGTTCATCGTATGAAAAGATACCCGTCATTGCTCATGTGGATGCAAAAGGTATATCGATTTGCTTTCGAAAAAAAATGGCCATTAATACCAATGGCGGTCATATGGGCTTTTCTTGTTTACCTTTTGCCGTGGGTAATCATCCCATTAACAATTTTAGCGGGGTTAATGCTAAAAACAAAAGCAAGAGTGTTATGGATTAGGGGAGCATTGATTTTAAGAATGATGATTAAAGGCCATAATGGTAACTATGACATTTATCATTCAAATGATTTAAATACAATGCCACAAGGGTATGTTTCAGCAAAATGGAGGTTAAAGAAAAAACCGCTAATCTATGATTCACATGAGGTGCAAACTAGCAGAACAGGATATGAAAGCCCTTGGTATCAAAAGTTTGAGCATTTTTTCATAAAACGAATGGATTCAATGATGGTAGAAAATGCAACAAGGGCTAAATACAATGAAGACTTGTACGGCTTTTATCCAGCTGTCTTGCACAACTATCCCACCGAAGAAATTAGTATTGAACAGGACAAAGTGGATTTACATCAAGTATTAGAGTTACCTAGGGATGAAAAAATACTACTTTATCAGGGCGGTGTACAAACCGGTAGAGGGTTAGAAAATCTAGTAGAAGCTTTTCCTCTATTTAAAGAAGGTACTTTAGTTTTTATTGGTGATGGGAAAATAAAAGATAAATTAGTATCGATGGTTAAAGAAAGAAATTTAGAAGAAAAAATTAAATTTATTCCAAAGGTTCCACTTAAAGAACTACCTAAGTATACTAAAAATGCTTATTTAGGTTTTCAGGTATTAAACAATGTATGCTTTAACCATTATTCAGCTTCATCAAATAAATTGTTTGAATATATGATGGCAGAAGTCCCAGTAGTGGCTTGTGATTTTCCTGAGATTAAAAGTGTCGTGGAGGAAAATCAAATTGGGGTTACGATTGATCCACATGATCCCAAAGAAATTGCCAAAGGTGTGAATGAACTTTTGGAGGATCCAGTTAAAAGGGAATTGTTTAGTAAGAATTGTATTCCTGCAAGAAAGAAGTATAATTGGGAAAGAGAGCAAGATAATTTGCTAAATGTTTATCGAAAATTTTAAAAAATGGATATAGGAAGAGAAAGGATGTAAAAAATGAAACTTTGTACTGTGGGATTGGGATATATTGGTTTACCGACTTCTATTATGTTTGCTAAATATGGTGTGGATGTAGTAGGGGTAGATGTTAGTCAAAATGTAATTGATTCGTTAAATAATGGAAAAATTCATATAGAAGAGCCAGGCTTGCAAGAAGCTTTAGAAGAAGTGATTAATAAAGGGAACTTTAAAGCAACTTTAAAACCAGAAAAAGCTGATACATTTATTATTGCTGTACCAACACCGAATAACGAAGATGAGCATAAATCGTGTGATTTAACATACGTACTATCAGCGGTAGAAAGTATTTTGCCATATCTAGAAAAAGGTAATACAGTCATTGTAGAATCTACAATTGCACCACGAACAATGGATGACAGTGTAAAGCCTAGACTGGAAGAAGAAGGTTACACTATCGGTGAAGATATTTTCTTAGTCCATTGTCCTGAGAGAGTTTTACCAGGGCAAATCATGCAAGAATTAATTTATAACAACCGTATTGTAGGTGGAGTTACAGATGCGTGTACTGAAAAAGGTGCAGAAGTATACGAAACTTTCGTTAAAGGTGAAATTATTAAAACACAAGCTAAAACTGCAGAAATGTCTAAATTAATGGAAAATACTTTTAGAGATGTAAATATTGCCTTAGCAAATGAATTGGCAAAAGTTTCAACAGAATTAGGTATCAATGCTTTGGAAGTAATCGAAATGGCGAATAAGCATCCACGTGTGAATTTGCATACACCAGGGCCAGGTGTTGGTGGACACTGTCTCGCGGTTGATCCATACTTCATTATCGCAAAAGCTCCAGAAAGTGCAAAATTAATCAATCTTGCACGTGAAATTAATAGTTCTATGCCAGAATACGTTGTAGAGGTGGCAGAGAAATTATTAGCTAATAACAATGGCAAGAAGATTACCGTTTTCGGATTAACCTATAAAGGAAATGTTGATGATATTAGAGAGAGTCCAGCAATGGATATATATGAAGAGCTGAATGCTAAACCCCAATATGATGTTGTAGCATATGATCCACATGTGAAATTAAGCTTTGTCGAAAAAGACTTGTCTAAAGCTTTAGATGGATCTGATCTAGTGCTTGTTTTAACAGATCATAATGAGTTCAAAGCATTAACTAGTGAGCATTATTCTAAAATGCATACACCATTAGTGTTTGATACGAAAAATATTGTAAAAGAAAATACTGATAAAATAAACTATATTAATTATGGAAACTTGTATAAATTTTTATAAAAACTAATGAAGGAAGCTATTAAATATGTTTAAAGTTGTTAGACAAATTATCAACGAACAAATTTCACATTGGGATTTAATTTTGCGAATGGCTAAATTCGATGTTAAAGGTAAATACGAGATACATTATTTAGGATCTTTATGGGAATATATTAACCCTTCTATTCAGATCGCTATCTATTGGTTCGTTTTTGGACTTGGTTTAAGACAAGGAGCCCCAATAGGAGATATCCCATTTTTTTTATGGATGTTAATGGGGTTAATTCCTTGGTTTTTTATTAGTCCAACCCTACTTCAGGGATCAAATAGTGTTCATTCAAAAGTAGCATTAGTATCAAAAATGAACTTTCCAACGAGTGTTTTACCAACGGTAAAAATTGTGAGTAACAGTTATAAATTTTTTACGATGATGGCAATATTGCTTATAGTATTAATAGCATATGGTATATACCCATCTATATATATCATCCAATTAGTATATTATGTAATTTGTCTATTCGCATTTTTATTTGCATTTACAATTATGAGTTCTACGCTATCTACATTGGTTCGCGATTATCAAATGTTTTTACAATCAACCATGAGAATGTTATTGTACCTCTCGCCAATATTATGGGATACAAGTCGTTTGCCAATCCCAGCGTTAGAAAACATATTAAAATTGAATCCATTTTTCTATATTATACAAGGAATAAGAGATTCTCTTATTGGCGGTAAATGGTTTTTTGAGGATCCTATATATTTGGTGTATTTTTGGATGTTAACTTTTGCTATCCTATTTTTTGGTTCAAAAGCACATTTAAGATTTCGTAAAAATTTCATGGATTATTTATAAGGGGTATAAAAGCGATGAAGTTAAAAGTAGAATTAAACAATGTGTATAAAAGTTTTTTAATGAGAGGCAATCAATATGAAAAGCTACTAGAATTATTCTCAATACAAAAAAAACACAAGAAAAACCAAAAAGAATTTTTGGCGGTGAGAAACCTTACGTTTAAAGTATATGAAGGTGAAAGTGTTGGTATTATTGGATTAAATGGATCAGGAAAATCAACACTTTCAAATTTATTAGCTCAGGTTATTCAGCCTACTTCTGGTAATATTAATATCGATGGGGAAACCTCTTTAATTGCAATATCGGCTGGATTAAACAATAACCTCTCAGGATACGATAATATTGAGCAAAAATGTATGATGCATGGCATACCTAAGGAAAATATTGAAAAACTTAAACCAGAAATAATAGAGTTTGCAGATATAGGTGATTATATTTATCAACCCGTTAAAAATTATTCAAGTGGTATGAGATCTAGATTAGGGTTTGCAATTGCAGTGCATACAGATCCAGACATACTAATTATAGACGAAGCCTTGTCAGTTGGTGATTCAACTTTTGCCGATAAATCATTGCAAAAAATGAATGAATTCAAAAAACGAGGGAAAACACTATTTTTTGTTAGTCATTCAGCGGCGCAGGTTAGAAAATTTTGTGATAAAGCACTTTGGATTCATTATGGTGAATTAAAGGCTTTCGGCGAAACAGATGAAGTTGCAAAACAATATCAAGATTTTGTTACTTGGTTTAATCAGCTACCTCAAATTGAAAAAAACAATTATAAAAGGGAGCAATTAGCTAGTCAAAAAGTTCCGTATATCAAAAATAAAAGTAAATTACAAAAAGAAACTAATTCTTCATCAGAATGGGTAATAAATCTGTTTGTAGCTCTGCCAGTTTTAGTATTAGGATTACTTGTTGTATTAGGGTGGTAAATCGAATTATCATGAGGTGAGAATTGTTAACTATGAGTGAAATCCAAGGTAAAATAATAAAAGAATTATCAAAGAAAATTGAAAGCTTGGAAATAGAATTAAAGCAGCAAAAAAAAGAAAATTTGCAAATAAACAAATTTTTATATGAAACGTATACTAGAGAAGAAAATGTATTGTATCACTTTAAGAAAATAAAAGAAAAATATGAGGCGTTAAAACATTCAAAACTTGGTAAATTGACAATTAAGTATTGGGAGTTAAAAAATAGGAGGTGATAAAAATGAATTTTTCGGATATAGAAAAAAGACTGCGCTTAATAAATAAACAAAAAAAAGATGTTACGCAACATCTTTTTTCAAATGTAGATATATTAAATGAATTAATGGCTGAAGACCCAACTTGGGCTTACTTTATCAAAAGTAATTTTAGTTTAGATGATGAAATATATATAGAAGATGAAGAAGGTTCTTCTGAAGAATATTTAGAAATAAAGAAAATACAAGAAAATAAAAAACTAATTGATAATACTTTCACAACAGAATTAGAAGAAACTATACAACAACAAAACCGTTATTACGAAAAGATAAATTTCAATATAGGACTTTTAGTAAACGATAAGTTATATGAGATTTTTAAAGATGTAGCAAACATAACTCGGTTAAATTTAAATAGTCTCCAAGATTCTCAAAATCAAATGAATTTGTTCATAATAAGTAACACTTATTTCGAAGAAAATCCATATTATTATAAAATACTTGATACTTCTGCGTGGCAAAATGAGTTAATAAACTATATTGAAATCCTTAACCAGAACTCTATACCTTCTATATTCTATGATTATAATAACGATACTGATTTCACTAACTTTATTCCAATTGCGGAAAAATGCGAAACTATATTAACAAATTCTAGGGAGAATAAAAGAAGATATGAAAGTCAATTTCCAGATAAAAATATAATTTATGTAGAATATGCTGTTAATCCACATATATATAATCCTATTGGAAAACATTACAATAAAGAAACATTACTTTTTAAAGGTTTTTGGGATCGGCATGACAAAATTAAAACCAATAATCTTTACTCGATTTTTCAGGGAGTATTAAATTCCGAAAAAAAAGTAGCAATTATTGACGAAAAATTCTCAAATAAAGATAAGAGATTTTACTTTCCTAAAAAATTAGTAGCTTCAACATATAATATTGAAAATAATGATAACAAAAAAATTAATAAAGGGTATGACTTAGTAATTGCTTTCAATAAACAAGTAGAAAGTCATGACTTAATTGACGAATCTATTTACCAAGCATTGGCTATGTCTAATGTAGTTTTTACAAACTATAATCCTGCTATTAACAATAAATTTCCACATGTATTTATAGCTAATTCTCAGTTTGAAACAACTAATATGTTACAAACTCTATCAGAAAAAGACATTCTTGATATGCAGGTTGAAGGCCTTCGAAATATCATGACAAATGATAATTCTTTTTTGAGGATAGAGGATTTATTATGTGATTTGGGTTTAAGAAGTAGGGTAACTAGTAAAAGAATATTAGTTGTAGGTGATAGTGATAAAGAATGTATAGAAGCTTTTAATCAACAAACACTTACTAATAAAAAGTTTGTAACTTGGGATGATTTCACTTTGGAAAGCTTTAATAACTCTGATTTCATTGCATTTTTTAGTAAAGATTTTGAATATGGTGCTTATTATCTCGAGGATCTTGTAAATGGTTTTAAGTATAGTGATTCAGACTTTATTTGTAAATCTACTAATATAAATACAAATTATAAGTATAATAGAGAAGTTGAAAGTTTATATCTCGCAATGTTTGATTCTCAAACCTATTCATATGAAACTTTTCTTAAATATACACCTGAACAATCTATAAAAGGAAATGGATTGTTTATAGATAATACTGAATGGAAGAAAATTAATAGAGATATTATAATTAATTCAGGGTCCCATGAAAGAGAGCTTTCAGTTATTGTACCCATTTACAATAATGGTAAATATCTAATGTATAAATGTTTTCAAAGCTTAAAACGAAGTAGTATTTTTAATGAAATGGAAATACTGTTTGTGGATGATGGATCCACTGATGAAGAAACCATAAGAATTACTAATCGCATATATAGAGAGAATAAAAATGTAAAATTATATAGATTTAATGACGGAGGAAGTGGCAGTGCTTCAAGGCCACGAAATAAAGGCTTAGACTTGGCTTCGTGCAAGTATATTACTTATTTGGATCCAGACAATGAAGCATTAAACGATGGATATGCCCAATTGCTTTATGAAATAAAAGAAGATGAATCTTATGACACAGTAATTGGCAATATTATAAGATTTGACAATAAAAAAGCAGAAATTAATTACTATAAATATGTTCATTTACACAATCAAATGGGCATAATTGAGCACCCTTTTCAACTATTAAAAGATACTAGTTTAAAAGTCCAAAGTATTCAAGCAATGATTATAAAAAGAGATTTATTAGTTCAAAATCAATTAAAAATGGTAGAAAGTGCTGCCGGTCAAGATACTTTATTTTTCCAGGAAGTAATGACAAAAGCAAAAAAGGCAAAAGCTATAAATGTTAATATACATTTATATTACGCTGCAGTTTCTAATTCAGTAACCAATACTATTTCAAGTCGCTTTTATGAGAAGTATTACAAGGTTGAATTAGAGAGAATAAAATTTTTAAAGAAAAATAATTTATTTGAAATTTATTTAAACGAGAAATTTGTTTTTTATTTTACGAATTGGTATCTAAAACGTCTAATTCTCATTAAAGAAGATGATGAAAATGAAGCTATAGAGATAATAAAGAAAATTTATGATATGTATGCACCTTATATTCAAATAGAATCTTCAATCTTGAGAACTTTTGAAAAATATTCCAAGGCAGGGGAAAATGTAAAATTGATGTCATTTTTAAGAGAATATTTCAGGCGAAAAACTATTGTTAACAAAAAAATAATCAAAGTGTAGATTATTTAAAAAATGTTTTTAATATAAGCAGGTTAAAATAATAATTTTAACCTGCTTATTTCGTTATTAAGGGAGAACGTATGCAAATAGTCCCTATTATATACCCGGAAAGTTAGTAGTATAAACTCTTTTTGAACTAGATTATTATTGGTAAAATATAGATTATTAGTGTAAAGCTAAATATTTTAAAGGGGGCCTATATAATTTATGACTAAATGTCTTAAATTAAGCTTAGTATTTTTCCTATTACTAGGCACAGTTTTCAATTCATCCATTGTTCTTGCAGCCGAGAGTTCTTCCGAAGAAAGTAAAGATGTCCTTATTCAATTATTAGACTCAGTTGAAATTAACGAATCTATCAATATAGCAAAAGAAACTTATCTTTATGCTACTAGTGTTGATGAAAAAAATGCTTATATAGATTTTGGTAAAGAAAGTATAAAAATTCCATTGGATAGCTTCCAAGTTGTTTCAGATGAAGAAGAATTAAAATTAGAAATTTCAAAATTTGAAGATAAAGAAGAGAGTAGTAGCCTAGAAGAGAAAGAAATTACGGAAAAAGTAATTGTTTATGGAAATCAACAACTATCCCAAAAGATTGAAATATCAGAAGGCATAACTATTCCAGTCCTTGAAAATAATGACGCTGTTTTTTCAATAGTTATAGGTGAAATAGCTTTTTCGACAACTTATAATGAAGTAGAAGAAGTAGAAGAAGTAGAAGAAGTAGAAGAAGTAGAAGAATCAAATGACGATTTAAGTTCAACTGATGATACAGTTAAAGAAAAAGAAGAAGATAATCCAACTTCCGAAAAAGAATTAGGCTCTGAAAATGAAGTAGATGAAAGTTTAACAGATGAGAATAACAATGAAGAAAAATCCGATAAAGTAAATGAATCAGACGGTAAAGAGTATTATTTAATTAAATTATTAAAAGAAAAAGAAATTAAGAACATTACTATCCCAAGATCGGTAAGTGTATACGCATATGTAAAAGATGAGGATACATATCTTTTTAATTTTGAAGAAGAATGGTATGAACTAAAAAAAGAAAATATAGAAATAGTTTCAACTAAAGAAGGTTCAGAAAAAAGTTTTCATACAATAGACAGCTTGAAAGTTTTAGAAAATGATAATGTAGAAATAAAAACCATATATGACGTTGATACTAAACAATATTTCAGTATAGAAAATAATTTAGACAATATAAATGTTTATACACAAGATGGTAATGAAGTTATATTATTAGGAAATAGAACATTTCATATGAATTATGACAATGCACCTCAAAGTGAAACAGAAAGTGAAGAGATAGAAGAAGTTGAATCAGTAGAACCCAAAAAAGAAAACTTGGATAATAATGTTTCTACATTATCTACAGCACAAAGTTATTTTACTATTGATTCTTCAAGTGCATCTTTATATGATATAAGTTCAGGTTCATATCGAAAGATTGCCACGCTGAAAAATGGACAATCATTCAAGTTTAATGGGCAGTCTGGAAACTATTTCAAAATTGCATTTGGAAATAAAAATGGATATGTGCATAAAGGGCATATCACATGGTCTGGAAACAATGAAAATTTCACAAACAATCCAAGTCATACTGAAAGATATTTCACCACAAAATCTAATCTAACAGTATATGATAACTCATCTGGTGCATTTGAACAACTTGCTGTTATTTCTTCTGGAGAAAAAATGGTAATTGACTCTTTTGCTGGCAACTATTACAAGGTTAGCATAGGTGGACGTTCAGGTATTATCTATAAGAGTGGGGTTCAATTTGATTTTAAAGACAGTGATGAGTATATTAGTGTAATAAGGGATGGAGCATCAATTTTTGATATTCGAAGTGGCTTTGAAAAAGTTGGTGAATTAAAAACAGGGGAAACTTATAGAATAATTGAACAATCTGGTAACTATCATAAAATTCAATATGGAGACTACTATGGATATGTACATCAAGGGAATACAGAAATAGGATATAAGACAGATATTCCAAAGTTAAGTACTTCTACTTCTAATTCAGGAAGGGACTTTATTGCTAAGGTTAATTTGACTATTTATGATAACTCTACAGGTTCTTTTAAGGATATAGGTACAATAAAAAAAGGTGAAGTTTTTTCAATCGTAAGCACATTATCTAATTTTTATAAAGTTTCTGTTGGAGGTAGACAAGGGTTTGTTTACAAAAGCGGAACAAACTTCAAATTTTTAGATACAGATAAGTATTTTAAAGTTACCTCTGATAATGCAACAGTTTATGATATAAGAACAGGTAATTATGTAAAAATGGCAACATTAAAGAAAGGCCAAACTTTTCTAACTAATAGAATATCTGGTAATTACCATCAAATTACAATGGGAAGTATCAGTGGATATGTCCATATAAGCAATACAGAAATTGTTACAATTGCTCAAGTAAATAATGAAATGAGCAGTAATACAAGTGGAGAAGCATTCATTGCTATGAAAAATGCTCCAGTTTACGATAATACTTCTGGGTCGTTTGTTAAGATGGGTGAGATAATGGAAAACACAACATATTCTACCCTCTCAAAAGGTGAAAATTATTATAAAGTGGTATTTGGAAAAAGAATAGGATATGTCAATAGAGCAAATGCCTCTAAAAATATTATGGAATATTCACAATATGATATTACGTTGGACGAGGCAGTTAGTAAGCAAATGAGTTTAGGTTTTCCACAAACTACGAATTACAATTACGCTTTTGTGCATAAAGATTATGTTAAAAGAAAAACTTCGGGCACAAGTTATCCTTTTACTGGGGTAATCACAGTAGATAGTAAGTTGAATGTGCGTGATTTCCCTTCGACTGCATCAGGAGTAAATATCTATGGACAAGTCAATAAAGGTGCGGAAGTTACAGTAGTAAAAGATTCATCTGATAATAGTGATTGGTATAAAATTATTAACCCTTTTAGTAAGAATCCACCATCTTTATTTGTTAATGCAGATACGGATTTAACTAAATATTATATGGATGCTACTAATTTTATAAGCAACCCTGTCCAGCAATATCAGTTTTTAAGATTAGATTATTATTCAAATATATCAAATACAGAATTAAATAAGTTATTATCTGGCAAAGGCATATTGGAAAATCGTTCCAATTCATTCATGCAAGCAGCTATGGAAAATAAACTTAACGAAGTTTATTTAGTATCACATGCCCTACTTGAAACTGGTAATGGTACATCACCTTTAGCAAAAGGAATAAGTAGATGGACAGAAAGAGATAGTAGAGGCCGAATTGTATATAAGAACGGGGTACCAAATATTATAGATATTTCACCAAAAAAAGTATATAATATGTATGGATATGGAGCATTTGACAATTGTGCACATGACTGTGGTGCACAGTATGCTTATAATAAAGGATGGTTTTCCCCAGATAAAGCAATTATAGGTGGTGCTGTTGATATTGGAGCAAATTATGTAAATAGTGAAAGATATAACCAAAATACTTTATACAAAATGAAATGGAATCCTGCATATTGGGTTGATAGCACAGTACCAGCACCCCATCAGTACGCAACTGATATTGGATGGGCATTCAAACAAGTGTCAAGGATATCAAATTTATATGACCAGTTAGATAGTTTTGTATTACGTTTAGATCTTCCAAATTATAGAAAATAATATCGAAGCTAAGGGGATTCCCCCTTAGCTTCTCTAGTCTATAATTTCTACAGCAAAAATATAACAAGAGGTGAATAATATGTTAGAAGACACTCCCATAATTGAAGTTAATGAAGAAGAATTAAATACTTTCAAGATCCCTTTAGATACCCATTTTAGATTAATTGTACTTATTAATAGTGTCAAATATGAGTATTTCATTAGATTAAAATCAAAAAGTGAAAAATTATTAATTCTTGGTTCTGGTGCTTACAAACCCTCTGCAATGTCGTTACCTGTGTTTCAAAGACATTCTTGGATAGACGATTTAGACGATTCGATGATTTTTTATAATGACCCAACTTTATATCTTGATAGGTTAATGTTAGGTTGGGGATTTGGAGATAGAGATACACATTATTTAGAAAAAATAAGTGAAATAATAAATATTATCAAAGACCGAATTAATATACAAAATGAAAACATGTTTTTCTATGGAAGTTCTGCTGGTGGTTTTATGTCTTTGATTTTAGCAGCAAGTATTAAAGGTGCAACTGCAATTGTAAATAATCCACAAACAATATTTACAAATTATCATGAAGTTCACATAAATAAACTATTGCGTTTATTTGATATCAATAAAGAAGACATGGAAACAATTTATAAAGACAGAACGAATGTGGTAGAGTATTTTAAACATGTTTCTAATATCCCGAAAATATTTTATATGCAAAATGCACTTGTGGAACATGATGTGGATAATCACTTGAAACCTTTTATAAACCAATTAAAAGATATTGATGAAAATATTACTTTAAATAAAATAAAATTAGAGTTATATTTCAATTATAAATTAGGGCATAATCCAGTGAGTAAGTCAGAAACGATAGATTACATTCGAAAAGCTATGAGGAATTAATTAAAATCATATTGAGAGGTCAATACATCCATGTTATTTAACTCTGTCCCTTTTATATTTTTATTTTTACCAATAGTATTTATTGGGTATTTTGTTATAATTAAGTCTGCTCCATCAAAAAAAGCATCTATTATATGGTTAGTGATTTCATCTTTATTTTTTTATGCATTTTGGAATCCAATGTATATATTTTTAATACTATCTTCTATATTTGTAAATTATAATATAGCTAAAATTTTCCATGCAAATATAGATGGAAAATATAAAAAAATCGGGGTAATTGCAGGTGTTATATTTAATGTAGCATTATTAGGGTATTTTAAGTATGTAGATTTTTTTATAAAAAATATAAATGGAATTTTTGAAACGGATTTTGCTCTTTTGTATATAATGCTGCCACTAGCTATAAGTTTTTTTACATTCCAGCAAATTGCTTTTCTAGTGGACAATTATAGAGGGGAATACGAAAAGAATACATTCTCAAGTTATGCTTTGTTTGTTTCGTTTTTCCCACAGTTAATAGCAGGACCTATTGTTCACCATAGAGAAATGATGCCTCAGTTTGAAGATGAAAATAATAAAAATATAAATATAAATAATATATCAAAGGGGTTATTTATATTTATAATAGGACTTACAAAAAAAGTAGGTATTGCAGATACAGTAGCAATTTGGGCAAATACAGGTTTCCAAAACTATGAAAGTTTAAGTACAATAGATGCTTGGATTACTTCATTTAGCTATACACTACAATTATATTTTGATTTTAGTGGTTATTGTGATATGGCTATAGGAATAGCTTTGCTATTTAACATCAAGTTGCCTATTAATTTTCTCTCTCCCTATAAAGCAAGAAATATACAAGATTTTTGGAAAAGGTGGCACATAACATTAAGCAGATTTTTAACTAGTTATATTTATATTCCATTGGGAGGAAACAGAAAAGGAGAAATTAGAACTTATATTAATATTTTTATAGTATTTTTAATAAGTGGTTTTTGGCATGGAGCTGGGTGGACTTTCGTATTATGGGGAATATTTCATGGTATTGCTTCAATGGCGGTCAGACTATGGGGAATAATTGGCTTTAAATTGCCATACTGGTTTTCTTGGATAATAACATTTATGTTTGTAAATATTACTTGGGTTTACTTTAGAGCCACTTCAATAGAACAGGCTAATACAATTATTTCTAAAATGTTTCAATTTAATTATAATTATAATTATCCTTTAAGTTCATTTTTCCAAAAGCCCTTAAAAATATTCGAGGCAGCTGGACAATATGATTTCATTTTATTTAAATTAGACAATCCTAAAATAATTGTATTTACTATTATTACTTTATTGATAATTACTTTTATTACTAAAAATTCAATCCAATTGTTAGATCGGTTTAGAACAAATATTAAAACATTGCTTTTTAGCCAGGTGCTGTTAATTGGACTAGTGATTATTATTTTTTTCATTCATAAAAATAGTGAATTTCTGTATTTTAACTTTTAAAGGTTGGTGTAGTTCTGATGAATGCTAAAAAATGGTTAATATTATTTATATTGTCTTCAATTATTTTCGTAGCAGTGCCCTCAGCAGTTGTTTTAGGATTTAATTACTATGTAGATCCATTATGGAATTTTGATCATAAAAATAAATATAATACATTACAAGCAAGTTTTAATGAGCGTCAACAGAAAACTAATGATATTTCAAACGGAAAATTTAATTATCAAAGTTTACTTATTGGCACTAGCCGAACTACTTATATTAATCAATATGAATTTCAAGAGAAAGTTTATAATTATGGTCTTAGTGGACAATCAATTTTAGAATATCCATATTATATCTCTTACGCTCAGGAGAGAAATAATCAAATTTTTAATAAAATATACATGGAAATGACTTTCTCTTCTTTTAAAAGTACTACTCGAATGCCCATGGAACATCCTGATTTTTATTTTGAAAAATCGAATGCTCTATTTTATCGTTATACTTCACTTTTTTCATATGATACATTACAAAAATCTCTAGACAATATAAATTTATCAACCAATGATAAATTTAGAGGACATCGGGCATACCATAGAAATAATGTAGCAATTACCGGTCGAGAGGGAAATCAAGTAGCAAATGAACTAGATAAATATGCTGAAGAAATGAAAAGTATAAAAAAAGAAAAATTCCCAGTAAATAAAAAATATAATGATATTTTATTAACAATTAATAATAAATTTAGTGATTCAGAAATCATTCCATTTACTGATCCTATTCCAGTAAGAAAATTAGCAGCAATGTTGGAAGTAGAAGCGTACAAAGAGGGATATGAAAAATGGTATAAAGAAATGGTAAACCATTTTCCCAAAGTCTATTCTTTTCAAAAAATAAGTCCAATTACGGAGAATCTAGAATATTGGATTGATGATTCTCACTTTACTCCTGAAGCTGGAACAATGATGATAAAAGCTCTCGAAGACCCTAAAGGAAATTCCAACATTATTACTGTAGTCACAAAGGAAAATGTAGACATGTATTTAAAAAATACTTTTTCTGAGTTAGAAAAACAAATAAAATAAATGAATTTTACTTTTTGTTGTATCCTATTTTCAAAAAGGTGGACTCAGTTAAAGTTTAGTGTTGATGTATATAAACAATACATAACTTCCAGATATCGGAAGTTATGTATTGTTTTTGATTTATTAAACAGTTCGTTAGCGTAATAATTAATTCATTCAACATCTAAAGAAAAAGCATAACTTGCGGTACCTTGTTCCCAATGTGCTAGTACCTCGTAAACAATTTTTCCTTTGCCAGACAGAAAAAACTCAACGGAGCTGTTTACAACATTGTTGTCGTCACCCCATATTCTCACGGTATAGCTTTCTGGCTGTACTTCGAAGTCCAATTCAATATTGGTATTGGCTGTTGCCTGCATTGGATTACTATCTTTAACCAATTCTGGGGGTGTAGAAGAACCCGCCTCTATTCCACTTGCTGTTCCGTCTCCATTGTCTACACTCCAACTATAAGTACCAAGCGATGGTCTAACAATCTTTTCTCCAACATAAACTGTTAGACTTGGCGGCTTAAGAGTAGGACTCTCTGAAGAACCGCCAAAATCTTCCTTGTTACTAACATCCGTAACTTTACTATTATTATCAGCTATTTTATTCGTATCATTTATGACAGAACAACCTATTATTGATAAAAGAAATATAAGAGTTAAGGCAAAAAATAAAATTCTAAAATTCATCATAATACCCTCCTTACTTATTAGACGATAAATATATGAGAACGTTACATTACACTTTAATTGGTATTATTAAACTTGACGTTAGCAATTGATAAGCGTTTAGGGTTATCTCCTGCTTTTCCCCTGCTCCACACGGAACGTGCCAGTTTCCAAGCATTCCGCACTCCATTTAACGATGTTTTATTAATTATAAGGTAAGCGTCAAATAGCCCAGACCGGTGGTTACCCCCGAAAGTTAGAGTTTTATTATGAAGCTGATTGGCTGGATTGAGTTCGGTATTCAACTGGACTCAATTCAGCTAATTTTTCTTTTGATCGTTCATGGTTGTACCAATAGATATATTCTTCAATACGGCTTTTTAATTCTTCATAGCTTACTAATTCTTCCCTTAATACATTTCTTGCTTTAAAATGCCGAAGAAATTCTCCATCGAAGTGTTGTCTGGGCAGGTTGCTTTACGTGACATGCTTTGGAATACCCTATTTTCTTTTAGTGTCCTTACCCATTGGTTATGCTCGTAATGCCAGCCTTGATCGGAATGGATGGAAGTACGATAGGCTGCATGATTCTTTATTATCTCTATCGTATCCATTAAAGGTTCCATGACAAGATCTAACGTTGGACGTTTTTTGGTTTCATACGTAATAATTTCTTCATTATAAAGGTCAATAATAGGGTTTAAATATAACTTCTCTTCGTCTAGATATTTGAATTCTGTAATATCGGTTACTAATTTCTGAAGAGGAATAGGTGTGCTAAAACGACGGGATAATCGGTTTTTCGCTACTTTTCCAACATTCCCCTTATAGGAATTGTATTTACCAGATTTCCGCATAAATTTCACACATTTTAACACTAGTTCCCGCATAATGCGGTACACCTTTTTATGGTTAATAGAATGTCCTGATTTCTTTAATTTTTTCGTAATCCGTTTATAACCATAGCGTTCATGAATTTTTTTAAATAGATCCGCAATGACTTTTTTAATGTTGTGTCGGAATATTCTATGCCAAAATTTTCACATAATAGTGGTAGGTTGCTTCCGGAATGCCTACCACCAAGAGTATATCTTTTAATCGGAATCCTTCATCTTTGAGTTCGATTGCCATCTTTGTTTGTGCTTTTCGTGGAAGGCATTCGGATTCTCTCGAAATGCTCTCACCTTTTTTAGGTACGCATTTTCTAGTCGCAATAATTCAATCTCGCGTTCTAATTCTTCTTTGCATGTTAACTTTTTCTTTTGTTTATTGATTTTCTTAGACATATATAAATTATAGATTAAGAACGTAAAGAAATGATTGTTTAGAAATGTACAATTTCGACAATTAACTGCATAATATTCTAGAGGTGAATATTATGCATATACAACTAAATATAAATACATATATCGAAATTACTAGTCTATTAGATTTACCTAAATTAAATTGAACAGAATACTCCTTCTTAGTATTTCTTCGTTTTAATCCATCCAGCCCCTGTACTTTATAGGATCTCACCCAATTTTTTTATGGAGAAGGACTGGACATATTATACTTTTTCGTCAATGATTTATATCCAAGATTCCCGTACAAACCCTCGGTGACAAGCTTTACTTTAAACTTTCACTATATTTAACCATAAAAACACCCCCGAAAGTTAGATTTTTTACTCTAACTTTCGGGGGGCAGTACCACCCCTGAATAATAGGTGTGGGCTATTTGACGCTTACGCTCGGATTAAAGGGGTATCAACATTGAACTTTAACAGAGTCATAAAATTAAACTCCTTATATCATCCAAAATAAATACAATAATAAAACATTTAAAGAGTTGATATTTTTGGGGAAACTGCAGAATGTTTACATTTTAAATATTATATTGATTTTTTAAACTAAGTGTCAAATAGCAGACATCTAATTAAATTGATAGGTGTGCAATATTTGTCGCTTACATTTTAATTATAACCAGCTTTCATGAATAGCGGGACCTAGTACTAACTCCAAAATTCGGAATAGTAGTAGGACCCTAAAATGAGAGTGTGGTACGTTCCTCTTTCAGCATTATAGAGAAGAGCCTACTTAAAAACCTTATTTATAATTTTCAAGATTATAAAGGGATGATTATTAATTTAAGACAAATTAGGACAACCCAATAATTTCCCATTTTGTGGATGTTCGTTCTATGCTTCCTTTTCCCTCGACTCTTAGAGACAATGATATATGATTAGCTTCGTTATGACTTTGAAAATCGAAATGAAACTTTCCACTTTTAAGACGATATTTATTCTCTGAAAGTCTCTCCTTTGAATTATATTCTATTATCCACAATGAAACTTTTATATTTTCAAAATATAAAGCTCCACGCAATTGATAAATTTGATTGTTTTGTATATCTATTGGTTGCTTGGTTTCAGGTTTATTAAAGTCAAAATCATTTTTAGAAGTGAAGTATAGGTGTTCATTTTTAGGCAAGTCAATATAGATATTATCATTACTCGCATTACATTCTTTTTCTCTATTACATTTCAAAATCAGATTCAATTCACTTTTAGTAGCTTTAAAGGGAATTTCCAAAAATATAGATGAAGTATTTTTAGTTTGCTTTTTAAAGAAATAATTTAAGTTTTTCGAAAGTGCTTTTTTGATATTATTAGAATTAGAATAGTGTTCGTTAAGATGAGTTAATTTTTCGTACTGAAAATTAATCTCACGATTTTGCTTTATTACTTTTTTTTCTAATAATTCATTATTTTCTTCTAATTCCTTTAATGCTTTAAAAAGTTCTAGATATTTATTCTCTAAATTGATAAGTGAGTTGTGTTGGTCAGAGTTTATAGATTCCAATTCAGTTAATCTCTTATTGAAAGTTTTATCTTGGAGTTTAACTAATTTTTGTAATTCTTTCGTATTTTTATGAGCTTTATCTATTTGATTGAATAAGTCATGGTCTATTAAAGTTCTAAAATATTTATTAATTGTAGGCATGGTAAGTTTATCTTTAGAATAAAAATCTTCTTTTGATAAAAGGTTCTCCAACCAATCAACTGTTAGTTGTCTGTATTGTTCTATATTCTTTTTAGCAACCTTGTAAGATGACTGTTTATCATTATAAATATTCCAAAAGTTCGAAGGTATAGATTCAATTGATTCATTCGTCAATTCAAAACAAATATTATCTAAATGCAACATTTTATAAAGACCAGGCATTTTATGCCCATGACTTTTAAAGTAAACTGCCATTGGTGTGACTCCTGCCAGTAAAGATAAAATGCATCCGTGAAAGCGGGAAGATATAACAAAATCAGCTTTAGAAAGATGTGTAAGGTAATCCTCAATTGAGTTTGGTTCAATAATATTAATTATATTTTCTAGACCTTCTTCATCTAGGTCTTCTTTTAATTGTAAAGCTAAATCTCGATCATATCTAGTTTGAATATATATATCTATGATAGGATTACTAGATTCTTTAGAGAATTTTTTCGAGATTTCATACGAAAATTTATACGATAAATTGTCTTTGAAATGATTTTCTTTCATCTCTCTATAATTTTTAGAGCTATTGCTTCCGCCAACTCTTAAACCGAAATTGTCAAGTCTCATGATAAGAGCCAATCTTTCGTAATTTGTTTTCTCCTTAGGAATAGGTCTATGAGTTATAAAGAAAGCTGGATCTAACAATAATGCGGTGGGATCTTCATTAGTTAATTCAGTTATATGGTCTAATGAATTTGCATCCCGCACAGCGTATCCAAAGTTAGAGGCAAAAAATTCTTTAATTAAAGTAGAACCAATGTGATCTTCAAAAGGTCCCAGCGTAGATGGCAAAGTAATAAATTTTTTCCCGGTTTTGTTAGCGGCATATGCAGGTAAAATTCTCCACAAAAGATCTAAACGTGGATCATCATTATAAGAAAATATAAATTCACCAGAATTATTCAGAATTACATCACAATCTTTTAAACCCATATCAATTAAAAAAACCTCAGGATGGTTTAAGTAGTATTCTAAAAGGGCAACACTTTCTTCAATCCCTTTTGGGGTTTCAAATATATGAAATGTAACATTACTATTTTCATTAAATGTTCGTTTTGATTCATTCAAATAAACTTGATTGGGGTTTCTAAGAACAACTTCTATTTCTGTATTTGGATAAATCTCGTTTATAAGAGAAATAACCCCTTGGTTAATACACAAATCTCCAATGTTGCTTGCTACATGTCCATAAGAAAGTCCAATTCTCAACTTTCAATCACCTCTAGTATTAGAATTTTACACATACATTAAATATTATCATAATGTTGGTCGATATAATATAGATATATAGTACTTATGAGTAATTTATAGTATTGCTAATATTACTTATTTTCATTACTATATAATTATGAATCTATTTTTGGAGGAGATCGTTTTTAATGAATAATAAAATTCGCTTATTTATTAGTTTAGTGTTAGTAACTGTTTTTTTATCAGTTAATATATATGGAGATGAAGGGCTAAATGAACCAAATTCCACCGAAGAAAACTCAAATGAAATAGTAGAGAATGGTGATTCATCAGTAACTACAGAAGATAATCAAGTTGAAAATGAAGAAAATATAGATAGCAATAATGAATCCACTACTGATGAAAATTCAGAAGCACTAAATGAAAAGGTTATTTCTGAAAATGATGAAGATGTTTTAAATGAAGTTATTATTGAGTATAAGGATCAAAATACAAAAGATAAAATTATTACTTTAAGTGAAGAAATATTATCTGATTTTCAACTTTTAAATGCTGTTGGAGTAAAAATAACAGATGAAAATTTAAAAGAACTATCACTATTAGAAGGTATTAACAACATTGAAGTAAATAGTGAAATTAATTTATTTGATGAAGAAGTTAATAAAACGTCTGACACGTTTAAAGTAAATAGCACTGAAATTAGTTGGAATTTAAAGTTATTACAAACACCCTTAGCGTGGGAGTCTGGTCTTACTGGAAGTGGTATTAAAATTGGAGTTATAGACACAGGTGTTGCTTCTCATTCAGATTTAAAAATTACTGGTGGAGTTTCAACAATAGATGAAGACCCTACTTGGGAAGACACGAACGGCCATGGAACTCATGTAGCTGGAATAATTGCAGGATTGTATAATAATAATGGTATTGTAGGGGTTTCACCAGAGGCGGATCTTTATGCTATTAAGGCACTATCACAGGATGGAACAGGTAATCTAATAGATATATTAGAAGCACTTGAGTGGTCCATTAATCAACAGATGGATGTTGTTAATTTGTCTTTAGGAACTGCGGAAAACAGTGCTTATCTTGAAAAATTAATAAATAAAGCCTATGATAATGGAATTTTAATCATTAGCTCTGCAGGGAATGATGGCAATTCTTCATCTGTTCTGTATCCAGCTAGATACGAAAAAGTTATTGCGGTTGGATCTTTAAATAAAAGCTTAGCTTTAAGTAATTTTTCAGCTACCGGTCCAGAAATTGAATTTACATCATTGGGAGAAAACATATTAAGTACTTCACTAAATAATAACTTCGAATATATGAATGGTACATCTCAAGCTGCAGCAAATGTGACAGGAATTGTAGCTTTGTTTAAGCAACAAAATCCCAATATGAGTAATGATGAGCTTCGAAAAAAATTAACTGAAAACGTTGAAGACCTAGGGACTGTAGGATTAGATGAAAAGTATGGTTATGGATTTTTAAAATATAATACTACAGAAAATAGCTCGAGTACTACCACTACTGTAGATACTAATGACGCAATTAAAATTACTACTAACAACGCAAGTATTTATGACATAAGATCGGGGGAATATAATGAAATTGGTAAATTAGACCAAGGTGAAACATACAGACATAGAGGTAAGTCTGGAAAATATTATATTATTCAATTTGATGATTTTAATGGGTATGTCCACGAAGGTCATACTATTACTGGTGACGGAAGCCAAATCGTTAATCCTTACCCAAATAATGATGTCTTCCCTCATCTAATCTCAACAATCGAAAATACGATTGTCTACGATAATAGTTCTGGTAGTTTAGTACCTTTTGGTCAAATAGCTTCAAATACAACATATAACGTAAAAGAGGGAAGCGAAAATTGGTGGGAGATTCAGTTTGCTGACAGAATTGGATATGTAAAAAAAGCAAGTACTAAAGAGATATTTAGTGATAATGATGATTTTTTTGAAGTTCAATCTAATGATGCAACAGTTTATGATATTAGATCTGGAGATTATAAAGAAGTTGGTAAGTTGGAGAATGGCCAGGTTTATAAACGATTAGGGATGTCTGGAAATTATCATAAAATTCAATTTAGTGATTATGTGGGTTACATTCATAAGGGACACTCCACTGTTTCACAAAATAATTTGTCTAATATATATTCAGATACCAAAAGCTTTGAGAGGATTGTCAAAACTAAAGAAAAAGTAAATGTTTATGATAATACTTCAGGAAGTTTTGTGAAATTTGGTGAATTAAATGCAAATATCAATTATAAAATCATAGATGGTGGGACAAATTGGTGGAAAGTTATCTTGGCAAATCGAGTTGGCTATATAAATAAACAAAGTGTAAAAGCTGATTTCATAGCTTCTGATAACTATTTTAAAGTAAACTCAAATAGCGCAACAATCTATGATATTAGTAGTGGGAATTATAGAAAAGTAGGAAAATTGGAAAATGATCAAGAGTATATTCGTAAAGGTAGGTCAGGAAATTACCATAAAATTCAATTTAGTGATTTTATTGGTTATGTGCATTTTGGTCATACTGAAACTTCAACGGGTTCATCTATAAATAATGAGAATAGAAAGATAAGTAGTGGTAATAGTTCTGTTAAAATATCTGAAAATGTAAATGTCTATGATAATACATCGGGAAGTTTTGTTAAATTTGCAGAAATAAGTTCAAATATGCAATATCGAATTATAAATGCTGGTGAAAACTGGACTAAAATAAAATTAGGAGATCGCATTGGATATATAAATAGTAAATTTATTCTTTCAGAGTTCAATTCATCGGATAAATACTTTCAGATAACTTCAACAAATGCTACTATTTATGACATAAGGTCAGGAAGCTATAAAGATATCGGAAAATTGAATAGAGGTCAGACCTATATAAGAGTTGGTCAATCAGGGAATTATCACCAAATTAGGGTGGGAGATTATTATGGCTTTGTACACACTTCTCATTCAATACCGATTAAAAATGCTGATATTAAAAATCAAACTAGAAATAGAAGACCTATAGGAGATTTAACCACTATAAGAGAAACAAATGTTTATGATAATACAGGAAATAATGGTTTTACTTCGTTTGTAGAACTGAAAAAAGGGGTTAAACTATCTATAGTAAATAAATCTGGTAATTGGTATGAAGTCAATATTAGTGGAAGATATGGTTATATTAGTGCTTCTAATGTTAATGCAAATATTGTAATTGCTAAAAATCTTGTAAATCCAAGGAAAGTTTACTCTTATGATGATATGAGAGTAGATATTTCACAATTAAGTAATCAGTATAACGATTTAGTATCATGGTCAACAATAGGAAAGTCTGTAGACGGGCGGAACCTATATTCTATAAAACTTGGAAAAGGTTCAACTAAAATCTTTCTAAATGGTGCACATCATGCTAGAGAATGGTTAACAACAAATTTACTAATGGAAATGGTAGATTCTTATAGTCAAGCTTATGCAAACAATACATCTGTGGGTGGTTATAATGCCCGTGATATCTTAAATAAGGTTTCCATATATGTTGTTCCAATGGTAAATCCAGATGGAGTAACATTAGTTCAAAAAGGTGCATTTAGTTCTAAAAGACCTGCAGACGTGATTAGAATTAATGGTGGTAGTACTAATTTTGATCGTTGGAAAGCAAATATTCGTGGTGTGGATTTAAATAGACAGTATCCTGCCGATTGGGCTGATATACAGCGAAATCGCACTTCACCATCTTATATGAATCATAAAGGTCAATTTGCCTTAAGTGAGCCTGAATCACGTGCAATTTATGATTTTACTAGAAGTCATGATTTTAAAACTGCTGTTGCTTACCATTCATCGGGAGAAATTCTCTATTGGAATTACAAATTAAGAAATGGAACAGCTTTAAAGGCAACTAGTAGAAGAATCGCAAATATGATTAGTAACAAAACAGGGTATCCTTTATTTATGCCAGGTTCAAATCCAAGTGGTGGTGGATTTACTGATTGGTTTATCCAAGGTCAGAAAAAACCAGGCTTTACACCAGAAATTTCGCCTCATGTTGGAGAGAGACCCGTTCCAGTTAGTTATTTTGACTCCATTTGGAATGAAAATAATTCAATCGGTTTAATGCTTGCAAAGGAAGCATATGACAATCGATATAATCGATAATTAATAGAAGTTCATGGCCATTAATAATAGCGCTATGGACTTCTTTTTTTGTAAATTGGTTTCAAATTGCTAGAAATAGTGAAATATAATAATTAACGACAGAAATATAATGCTCATAACGAAATAATATAATACTTTTTGTAACTTATGAGTTATTTTTTTCGTCTCATTAAATAGGGATAGGATAATAGGAAAAGTTGTGATAAAATATGTGGGCAGTACACATAACTATTTTAAGTAGGTGTGAATGGAATGTATAATATCTCTGAGCTTGTGATCGCGTTTTTGATATCAACATTGGTGGCATTTATAGTGACACCTTTAATTAGACGAATAGCTATTTACTTTGATGTCGTAGATAAACCGAATGAAAGAAAAAAACATAACGGATCTGTAGCACGTTTAGGTGGTTTAGCAATTGTTATAGGTGTGAGTGCTGGGCTGATTTATCTTCAACCTCAACATCCTCATATGTTAGAAATAATAATTGGTGGATTAATAATTGTATTAACAGGTTTGTTAGATGATTTCTTTACGTTAAAACCATATCAAAAATTAATAGGGCAATTTTCTGCAGCTATAGTAGTTGTGTCCTCTGGACTTGTTATCGATAAGGTCACGATGCCTTTTGTAGGCCAGGTGCAATTAGAAGGACTAGGAATAGTCTTAACAATTCTCTGGATTGTCGGCGTTTCTAATGCTATTAATTTAATTGATGGTTTAGATGGTTTAGCGGCCGGAGTATCGGCCATTGGGTTGACCAGTATTTTAATTATTGCTATTACAGATTATCGTATTATTGTAGTATATTTAGGAATTATTCTAGTTGGAAGTTGCTTAGGTTTCTTATACCATAACTTTTATCCAGCTAAGATTTTTATGGGGGACACGGGTGCTTTATTTCTAGGTTACGCAATCGCTGTAATTTCAATGTTAGGTCTGTTTAAAAATGTAGCTTTATTTAGTTTTATTATTCCAATAATTGTGATAGCAGTACCAATATTTGATACCATGTTCGCAATTATTAGGCGAGCAATAAACAAGCAAAGTATAGGAACTGCAGACAGAAAACATATCCACTACCAATTAGTAGAGATGGGATATAGCCATAGAGCTTCTGTTTTGATTATTTATGGCTTCAGTGGTTTTTTTGGAATAATGGCTGTCATTTTTAATAGTGCAACCATGCTAACATCCCTCATAATCATAGGATTGATAGTGCTTGGAATACAGTTGATTGCTGAGTTATCTGGTATTTTACTGAATGGTCAGCAACCATTACTTGGAAGTATAAAGAAGTTATTTCGAAAAAGACAAAAGGTATAAAAAATAGGAAAGAAGCAGCAATCTCAGTTGATTGCTGCTTCTTCTATGTTTGTGGATTCAGTTCTTAAGGAGGAAGTATTATTTAAATCTAAGTGATTTTTTAATTCATTTTGGATATTAGCTAATGATGTTTCATCTGGAACATAATAGTAGACACCATCAATTCGATCGTCATAGCCGTCTAATTTTAACTGCTCAATATTAGAAGTTCTAAAATTGGAATATTTTTTTAAAAAGCTGAGTCCTTCACTAACTTTCATGTTTGTCTCTACATTTTCCCCCAGATCTTTACCAAGATCATCAACTTTTGTCACTGTAGAAACTGAGGTCACTTCTTTTATTATAGCTTCAATTACTTGTTTTTGACGTTCATTTCGTCCAAAGTCACCAGCAGGATCTGCCTTTCGCATTCTAGCATATGCTAGAGCGTATCGACCATTCAGGTCCATTTCACCTTCTCGGAACTGTAATTTTTCAGCAACTCGATCATCACTATTTTGTTCGAATTCAAATGGTACATCAACAGTTATACCACCTAATGTATCTACAATAGCTTTAAATCCTTCAAAATTAACTGTTGCATAGTAATCAATAGGGATATCTAAGAAATTTTCTACTGTTTTAATAGTTAGTTCCTTACCACCAAAAGCAAATGAATGATTAATTTTATCTCTATTGTCTCTTCCAGGAATGTCAACTAACGTATCTCTCGGTATACTTAGTAGTTTTAAATGTTCATCTTCAGGGTTAAAAGTAGCCACCATTAAGGTATCAGAACGACCATGATCTCCGTCAGAAGTATAATTTTCGACCCCCATCATTAAGATTGAAATAGGGTCATTACTAATAGAGACAGCTTGTTCTCTCTTTTCTGATTTTTCTCCTCGTTCTAACTCATCGTAAGTATCACTTGCAGCTTGATACGTTTCATAAATTAAATATACGCCAGTTCCTATTCCTATAATTAAAGCTAAAATAAAAACAGAGAGAAATACTCGTAACTTTTTTCTTCTTCCCTGTTTTTTTTGTAATTTACGCATTTCTTTACGTTCCATATTCATACTCCTTAAAATTTCATACTCAAAATGTCATAACTTAAACTATTATAAAGATAATTTCAAGAATTTGCAATTGAATCTGAATAGTATATTACTAATTTAATAGCAATGTAATATTTCATTATGTTTTTACTTATTCTATTCCGGGTAAATAAAATTTAGCAAAAGATTTATTATCACAAAAGTTTTAAAATAATGTAGTGTGTTAAAAAAAGTCATAAAACGAATAAGAAAACGAACTATTCTATCAGTTAAAATTTTTAGTTAACAGGAGGCTAACGATGTTAAAGGTAGCTACAAAAGAGCAACAACAGCTATATTATATTTTAACAAGCATACAAGAAAAAGAATCAAAGGGTGAAAGTTTTGATGACATCATGGAAAACTTAAAGTCAGAACTACCGAAAATAATGGAAAAAAAACTAATATAGTACAGTCTACTTGAGAAGTATCCATATTATACTGGGTACTTCTTTTTAGTATGCACAAAAGTCCTTATTACATAAGACGAATTAAATATTAAAAAGTTACAAAAAACAGACACCTTTTTTTCTCTTCTTTTGATTATAAGAGTGAAAGGAGGGTGAGGCAGTCATGGCAGTAGCACAACGAATTGATAGTCGCTTGCAGTTAGTATTTGAAAATGGCTTGGATTTAGAAACGGGAAAACAAATCTACAAAACAAAGTCGTTCAATAACGTAAACATGGACGCAACTCCGGATCAATTGCTTGCAATCACAGAAGTATTGATTCCACTTCAGCAGCTTACACTTTACAGAGTAAAGCGTAATGACACAGAAGTAATCACAGCTGAGTAATGAACAATTCGATGCTATAGAAAGGAGGAATAACCCTTGAAGACTTTAGAACTTAAATTTGCAAATGAATTAGAAAAAATCGTTACGATTTCGCTTGATAATCCGATTGAACCAGTTGATCCAGTAGCTGTTGATGCAGCAATGGATACGATCATCGCCCAAGATGCTTTTCACTCGTCTGGTGGATCGCTTGTAAGCAAGAAAAGTGCGCGTGTTGTAGAACGAAATGTATTTGATATAGAAATTTAATGAGGAGGAGAGTTGGCTATCGCTGACTCTCCTTTTTAGCTAAGAAGGGTAGGTGAAACGCTTGGAAGAGACATGGATCGCTTTAGTGACGGATGTAGGATTTCCTGTTGCGGTGACCTTTTATTTATTGCACCGTATTGAGACGAAACTGAACACATTAATAGAGTCCATTGTGGCGTTGCCGTCAAAAATGAACTAATAAAAACATCGCGCGAAATTTTCGCGCGATGTTTTCGATGTGGGAATCTTGGAGTATTCTTTTGAAGAATGAGTGATGATGAAATTAGAAGTTCTCGGTTACGCTAGTGGGATAATCTGCATCATTTCCTGCAATTGTAGCTTGTCCAGCAGTTGTGAAAATAAGACTAATCGCAATAATCGCAATAATTAAGTATTTTCTTTTCATAAAGTTCACCTCCCTTCATTATTATATTTAAGCTGAAGATTTTCTAAATAATGTACTTGCTTTTTAGTTTTTCGATAATCAGCAGCCATCTTGTAGATTCTTGCATTGTAATATATATCACCAAGCATTTTTGAAATATCCTCTATCTCTGTTTGATCATCGATTTGTTTGAAGTAGGGAAGTATTTCATTCTCTAATTTTTCGATGAAGGGCTTTGTAGTTGTCTTTCCTAGGATAATATTTTTCAGTATAAAGGCTTTGTACTGATACTTTGGGTTTTCTTTAATAGACTCACATATATCAATAAACGTTAATGCTAATTTTGCGTATCCTTCCCATGCATACGTCTCTGCAATCAAGTAATAGCTAGAGCTTTTTTCTTGATCAGTCGTTTTTGTTTTTATTGCCTTTTTTAAATATTCAACTGCTTGATCATATTTCTTTAGTCGTAAAGAAACATAGCCAATATTATGTGTGATGAAACTCTCTTTTAAGAAAGATGGCTTTGATTGCTGGTAGGCTTCAAGTAAGTTAAATAGTTTTTTTTCAGCTGTTACATAATTTTCTGCAATAATATAGTTTATGCATACAAGCACTTCACACGCTAAGGTGTTATTGTGTTGATTTAAGCTACGATAATACAGTAATGCCTTATTGACAGATTCAATCGAGTCCATTATTTTCTCTAATCGGCTATAAACTAGTGCTAAGTAGTAATTTAGCTCTGGGTCTTCTTGAGACAATGTATTTGTCTCAGTTGAGATTTCTTCGAAGTATTGTAGAGCAGTTGAGAATTGATTTAATTTCACGAAATAGATACCGATAATTTTTCTAGCAAGCTTCTGATATAACCCACTTGCTCCGAGTGAATGTTCTTTAAATTCAGGGAAAATATGCATAGCTTCAGTTATCTTGTCTGTTACTAACAAGTAGCGGAAGTGATAGAGCTCGTATTTCGTGTTTAATGTCGTATAAAAAGGTTTTGGCAAATAGGAGGATAGCTTCTCAGCTAGTCTTTCCACTTCAGGAAGGTTTTTATTTAGCATAGCCTGATACCAAGTATCTAGTGCTTGATCTATTTTTGTGAAATCCTCCTCTACACGAAGTAATTCAGGTGCTTCCAATACATTTGCTAATGTTTCTAATACAACGACGCTAGAACTATGTCGCCCGTTTTCAATCTGACTAATATAACTGACGGAGTAAGACGTTTCCTGGGACACTTGCTTTAAGGTGTAACCTTTTTTCTTACGATGGTAACGAATTAATGAGCCAAAGTCCTGCATAAATTCCTCTCGCTTTCCAAATAGTATACCCTAAAGTATTCGATCAATAGACCTAAAAATCCTTTTAAAAAGTTGTGAATATTTTGTGAAAGGATGTATTTTCATGAAATAATTTGTCGTATTAGCTTTATGCTGAATCCAATAATAAAGAATCCTAATAAAAAAAAGAGAGTCCTCAACCCGAATAATGGTGCTACAAACAGTATCCATATAATATATAGAAGGACACCGATCATCATCATTAACATAAACCGGATTAAGAAGATAATATAATCCATCTCATCACCCCATGGTAGTGTATGACAAAAGCCCACTAGGTGTAACTAGACAAGTTAATAAGTCGGATTTTTTGTAGAATATTCCACAAAGCAATATAATTAGATTTAAATAAAAAAATTAGAGGAGGATTAGTTTTGCCAAAAGAAACAAGCGAAGAAATTCGAAAAGCGGATTATGATGTAGACGAAATATTTCTAAAAAGGTGGTCACCTAGATCTTATGAAGACAAAAATGTAAGTGAGGAAGATCTATTTAGTGTGTTAGAAGCGGCGCGCTGGGCACCATCGTCAATGAACAAACAGCCATGGCGCTTTATCGTCGCACGCACTAAAGAAGATCGTGAAAAGTTCCATTCATTCATTATGGATGCAAACCGTGTTTGGTGTGAGAAAGCACCAGCATTGGTACTAATTATATCGGATGAAGAACAGGGTGGAACACATGCTTTTGATACTGGAGCCGCATGGGGATTCATGTCGTTACAAGCCGCTAAAAAGGGTATGATCACACATGCAATGGGAGGATTCTTTAAGGATCAAGCGAAGGAAGCGTTAAACATTCCTGACCATTTCACACTTCATGCTGTTGTGGCTGTTGGTTATCAAGCGGATAAAAGCCTACTAAGTGATGAACTACAAGAAAGAGAAAAACCATCTGATCGCAAACCACTTTCAGAAACAGTAATGGAAGGTACATACATCCAAAGCTAGATATCCTTTATGCAATACGAGATAAGTGGATACAAAGCCAGATAACCAAATAGGAATACGAGAAATCACACTGATAAAGCTAGATACTATCTATCAATACTAGAAAACTCTCAGCACAAGCTAGATAGTACCAACTTAATATCAGATAACTCGATCCCACCAGTTTAATTCAGATTAATCTCTGTTTTAAGCTGGTTTTTATTTTTGTTGATACTTCCGTCCGCGCTTATTACCTACTTGAGCTAATAAAGAGCATTGCTTCAAACGCGTCCATCTTCGTCGTAATAATTCGACAGCCAAGCAAGATTTCCTCTATTTATTTTGGGAAAAGATAGATATCCGGTATTCAGATGTAACTATCTAGCATGGAGAGAGGTTTATCTCGTTTTAGACACGAGATATCGGGTCTTGTAAGATTGTATTCTAGTATTCGATGAGAATATCTAGTCTTTCTCACAACCTATCTAGTATTGCCACCATTTATCTAGTATTCTAAAAATAATTGAAGAAAGGATGATGACAATGAAGCGAATAGCAATAGATATGGATGAAGTAATAGCTGACTTTATACCGGAGCAGCTTAAAAGATTTAATATAGCAACAGGTAAAAACATCACAATTGCGGATCTGCACGGTACTAAACTAAAATACTTACATAATGACAAAATAGAAACCATTCATACATTCCAGAACGATCCAACATTTTTTAGAGATTTAAAAGTGATGCCAGATAGCCAGGAAGTAATTGAAACCTTAAGTAAAGATTATGAGATATTTATAACAACTGCAGCAATGGAATTTCCAGGATCGTTCACAGCAAAATATGAATGGCTAAAGGAACACTTTTCCTTTCTCAGTGACATGAATTTCGTATTCTGCGGAAATAAAAGTATCATTCATGCAGATTATCTAATTGACGATAATGTTAGACATTTCAAGAATTTTAAAGGAAAAGGAATTATCTTCACCGCACCTCATAATATAAACGAACGAGGATATGATCGCATTGACAATTGGAAAGCAGCGCTTGATTATTTTTAATTTTATAAGGGTTTAAAAAAAGAAGTCACGTTTATAAAAATGCAGTGGAGTAAAAGGCTCCATTGCATTTTCCAGTTTGAAAAGGAAATGATAGGGAATGAAATAACTAAGAACGAAACGGGGTGAGATCTTTCTAATCAAATGTCTCTACAAAAGCATTTTAAAAGAATTGAAGGAGCCAACAACATGATTACGTATATCACCAATGCCACCATCCATACGCCGACAGAAACGATACCGAATGGCTATGTAAAAATAATAGATACGAAGATTAAAGAAATACACGCTAATAAAAAGCCAACCAAAACAGAAGCGGATGCAACAATAGTCGATGCAAAAAGAAATCACGTCATTCCTGGATTTATCGATACTCATATTCATGGAACGCATGGTGCAGATATGATGGACGGCCTTCCTTCAAGCTTAGAACAAATTGCGCTTAGTCTACCTAATGAAGGGACAACTAGCTTTTTAGCAACAACGATGACACATCGCGAGAAAAAAATTGAAGCGGCATTAAAAAATGTAGCACGATACGAACAAGCCCCAGGTCAGGCAAAGCTCTTAGGAGTACATTTAGAAGGTCCATTTCTAAATAGGGACAAATCAGGAGCACAACCAAAGAGCTATATTCAAAAGCCGAATTTAGAATTATTTGAGCGGTGGCAGCGGGATTCTGAAAACTCTATTCGTATTATTACAATGGCGCCAGAACAAGATCAGGACCTATCCTTCATTAAAGCTCTCAAAACTCAAGATGTACTCGTATCTGCGGGGCATACGAATGCCACATTTGAAGAAGCGTCTATTGCAGTAGAACAAGGCTTATCCAGATTGACACATGTAGGAAATGCCATGCCACCTCTACATCACAGGGAAGTTGGCATACTAGGTGCTGCGATATTAAATAGCAAGGTGCAAGTAGAAATAATCGCAGACGGTATTCACGTATCCAAAGAGATGATTCAAATATTGTATCAGCTTATAGGTCCGGACAGACTCGTGCTTATTACCGACAGAATCCGTGCAAAAGGCTTAGCATCAGGTAGATTTGATTTAGCCGGACAAGAAATTTTTGTCGAAGGTAATATGGCAAAAAGAAAAGATGGTGCATTAGCTGGAAGTGTGCTTCGAATGAATGAAGCGGCTAAAAATATCCAGGAATATACCCAAGCATCGATGCAAGACATTATCAAGATGACATCAACTAACGCAGCACGTGCTCTCAAAATAAATAATTACACTGGAAGCATTGAAAAAGGAAAAGACGCAGATGTTTTAATCGTAAATGATGATTGGAAGGTTAAACATACCTTTGTGAGAGGAATCCGTACAAAGCGAAACTACAAATAACAAAAATCACAAATTATAGTTATTTATAACTATATATAGTGGGGCTAATGGTTCAAAATTGGTCAGACCACTAAAATGTTATTGTGAATAAGTAGTGTCTTTGGTATCATTAGTCTAGAAGAAATTACAGAAAACGACAGGTTAAAATAGAAAAAGGCAAACTATTTGAAAAAATAGGACGCAAAGCTAATGGGTCTAAGGATAAATTTTATCTACGATCGCCTGGCTACCTAAATGATAACTTTTTATATGGTTATTTAGGCTACTTCTATTTTAGAAGTAGCTTTTTTATTGGCACTTTCTATCAGGCTATTCGTTTCTGTCATTTTTTCAAGACTTTTATCTTTAAATAAAAGTAGGAGGAATGGAAAATGCGCATTGCGATTATGAAAGAAGCGTCGATTTTCAGAGAGGGACTAGTCGGTGTTATTCAGGATGCATTTCCAAATTATAACGTCATTGCCATCTCGCCAAAGAAACAAGAGGAATTAGAAAATTATTTAATTGATCTGCTGATTATTGATATCGATACGAGAGTTGATTTAATGCCACTCATCCATGACTATACAAAGCGGAATAAAAGAGTAGTCGTGTGGACAGAGTATATGGATCATAAAAGTTTAGTAGAATTGTTCAAATTACAATTAACAGGCTATTTCTATAATGGAATGGAAAAGGAAGAGTTAATCCATGCGATTAAAAAACTTCTAAAAGGACAAGAGTATATTCATGAAGAACTTGCGCCAATTTTGTTGGGTGACTACCGGGCGCTTAATAAACGCGAGCAGCATCGACCAGTTGGAGTATTCACTAATCGCGAATGGGACGTTATGAGCTTATTAATCCAAGGGTATAGTAATGAAAGAATCGGTAATCATTTATATATCACAGAAAAGACAGTCAAAAATCATATTAGCTCGATTCTTAGGAAATTAAATGTACCTGACAGAACCAATGCAGTGCTCGCTGCACTGAAAAATGAATGGTTTTACGTGTAGTATAAACATACACTGGCCGGAAATGTGTGTACTAGATATACACACATAATGAAAGTGAATTCTATCAATTTCCGGCCTGTTTAATTATGTGAAGTTTAATTTATCTATGTGTCCTCACTTTATCCTTTCACTTTTGTATATTTCCCATAAAAAAGAAAATCATATGTTGTATTTTAAGTTACTATGTTATAATTTCGTTTGTAGTGTGATTTTTCGTCATGTAGAAATGTAGACACAAGTCATAAATACTTATTAAAGCTATTTAAAAGATCCGGAGGTAAGGCAGTAATGGAAGAAACCATATCACTAAAGGAAATATTCGAAACACTTAAAAAGCGTTTTTTGTTAATTTTATTACTAGTAGTAGGAGCAGCCTTAGTTAGTGCAGTCATTAGTTTTTTTGTTTTAACACCAACCTATCAGTCGAGTACACAATTTATTGTTAATCAAGATAGTGGAGAAACAGCGAACGTTGATATTAACCAAATTAGATCAAATGTTGAAATTATAAATACATATAACGATATTATAAAAAGCAATCGCATATTAGACCAAGTCGTAGAAGAATTGAATTTGAATATTTCAGCAGGAGCTTTAAGTGATAAAATTAGTGTCGCAAGTTCACAAAATTCACAGGTTGTAACACTAACAGCTACTGATTTTAGTGCATCTTTAGCAACTGATATCGCGAATACAACCGTTGAAATTTTCCAGGAGGATTTACCAGGATTAATGAATGTGAATAACGTAAGTGTGTTGTCCGAAGCAGTTACTCCATCAAACCCAACACCAGTAGATCCCAAACCACTTCTTAATATCGCCATCGCCATTGTTGTGGGCGGTATGATTGGAGTCGGGTTAGCATTTTTATTAGAATATATGGATAACACATTAAAAAGTGAGCAAGATGTTGAGAATAAACTCGGCTTACCGATACTTGGTGTTATTTCGCACATCGACGACAAAGACATAGTAACAGGTCATTTACAAAAAGTATCCGGAAAAAATAAAGGAAGAGGTGAGTTTAGTGGCGCGAAGAAAAAAACAGTCTAAACAAAGTAATATCCGTCACCTAATAACCAAACTAAACCCACGTTCACCTATTACAGAACAATATAAAACAATTCGAACTAATTTACAGTTTTCCTCTGTGGATGGTGAGCTAAGAACAATGCTGGTGACATCTTCTGGTCCATCAGAAGGAAAGTCATCGACAACAGCTAACTTGGCAATCGTTTTTGCTGAGCAAAATAAAAAAGTATTACTAATTGATGCAGATATGAGAAAACCAACACTTCATTACACTTTTCGAATGGATAATAGACGAGGTTTAAGTAGTGTCTTAGTTGGAGAGTCAGGATTAGATGAGTCAGTAGCAAAAAGTGATGTGGCTAATTTAGATTTACTATCCTGCGGACCAGTCCCACCAAATCCTTCTGAACTTCTAGGTTCAAAGGCGATGGAGAAAATGATTAGTGAAGCTCTAGAGTATTATGATCTAATTCTATTTGATACACCACCAGTATTAGCAGTAACAGATGCACAAATCTTAGCGAATATTTGTGACGGTGCGATCATGGTAGTAAGAAGTAAGCAAACAGATGTAGAAGCATCTCAAAAAGCAAAAGAATTACTTGAACAAGCGAATGCGAAACTTTTGGGTGTTGTCTTAAATGACCGCGAACAGAAAAAGGCCCATTATTACTATTACGGAACCTAAAATAAAAAAGTCATGGTGTGTTTACATATTAGTAGCTCACCATGGCTTTTTTAGATTCCATTTATCTAACTTTTAATTTTGATCTAATTCCAAAATTGAACCAAGACTAAAGTCATATGAAGTTAAAAAACATCTCAACCCTTGAATCGTTCTTTATATTGTACTTAATTCCAATCAAAACACTCAATCAAATTTTATTAAAATGTTGATAAAATAAGAAAGTTACAAAAAGATGTCTATTTAAATAGTAATCGACAAAACTTTTCACCCCTCGACAAAAGCATTATGTTATCCTTTAAAAAGAACATTAATTCGAATTGAAGATAGTTAAAGAAGGAATGGGGGAAGGACTTATGATCGATGTAAATTGTTATATATTACCTAATTTTGGTGAAGGTGCAAAACATATGGAAGAAAGTGTAGCGATAGCGAAAGAAGCTGAAAATCAAGGTGTAAAGTCGATTATTGCATCACCAAAACAAATGATAGAGGAGCACCATTTTTTTATTCCCGAAGTAATTGAAGGGGTAAGGGAATTAAATAATCGATTAGAGAAAGAGCATGTGAAGGTTAATATACTGACTGGTCAAACGGTTCCAATCCATGGAGATATAATCGAAATGATTGATGCTGACGAGTTATTATTCCTTAACAATACAAAGTATATGTTAATGGATTTGCCAGAAAACCATTTGCCACAATACACCTCAAAAGTGATCTATGATTTGCAACTTAGAGGTTATCAGCCAATCATTGCACATCCTGAAAAGTATGGATGGGTAGAAGAAGAACCAAATGCTATTTATGAATTGGTGAAAGCGGGAGCATTGATACAGGTGTGTAGTTCAAGTGTAATAGGTGCTCATGGGAAAAGAATAGAAAAACTTAGTAAGAAATTAATCGAGCATAATTTGGTACACTTAGTAGCTTCAGAAGCGAAGGACCGAAAACATTATCACTATAAAAAAGCATTAGATAGCATAAGGAAAGAATTTGGACATAATCAGGAGTATTATTTTATAGAAAATGGATTTGCGGTTGCAAATGATGAACCAGTGATTGGAAATGAACCTTTGCGTATAAAAGTGAAGAAAATTTTTGGGCTATTTTAGACTGTGGCATCATAATAGTGTTCTAAATATTAATTTTCTTGAAATATTAACAATTGTAAACTTGTTTCGACAAAAACATACAAATTATAGGGTTTTATTTGTAAACCATTCCTGCTATACTTGGGCTAATAGCAACAAAAAAGTCAAATTTCATTATGATTATTATGCCAAAAGGAACAGTTGAAGGAGACATCCATGTGATTGATATACATTGCCACATACTGCCAGGGATTGATGACGGTGCAAAACATACCGAGGAAAGTGTCAGAATGGCGAAAGCTGCAATTGCACAAGGTATAGATACCATCATTGCTACACCTCATCATTTAAACGGTTCATATACAAATACAAAACAAGATATATTACAAATGGTAGATAGTTTAAATAACAGATTACAAGAAGAAAATATTCCTCTTACAGTCCTTCCCGGCCAGGAAACGAGAATTTATGGGGAGATGATCGCTGATTTAGAAGTAGGTGCATTACTTCCATTAAATGAAACGTCCGGCTATTTATTTGTAGAACTCCCTTCTAACCATGTACCAAGATACACCAAACAATTAATGTTTGATTTGCAGATGCAAGGAATCAAACCGATTATTGTTCATCCTGAAAGAAATAAAGAACTCTTGGAAAACCCCAATATCTTATTTGATTTAGTCAGAGACGGAACACTCACCCAAGTCACAGCAGGAAGCGTGGCAGGGAAATTTGGTAAAAAGATCAAGAAGTTTAGTCTGCAGCTAATCGAGTCCAATCTCACTCATTTTATTGCAACAGATGCACATAACACAACGTCAAGAGGATTTGTTATGCAAGAAGCGAATAGTGTCATTAAAGATGAATTTGGTTCCTCGATGGTTTATTGGTTTATGGAAAACACACAATTTCTTATTAATGGAGAAAATGTCGTAGGTGAAGCGCCAGAAAAAATCAAAAAAAAGAAAATATTAGGATTTTTTTAATTGGAGACAGTTCTAAGGTCCAATAGACTAGAAAACATGTATTGATAATACACATTAAATTATTTTAAATTCAAGAAATATTATCGCATGATTGGAGACTTCTCACATGAAAAAAGTTAGAAAAGCCATAATTCCGGCAGCAGGCTTAGGGACGCGCTTTTTACCAGCAACGAAAGCAATGCCAAAGGAAATGTTGCCGATCGTAGATAAACCGACAATCCAATATATTGTCGAAGAAGCGGTAGCATCCGGAATTGAAGATATAATTATTGTTACTGGTAAAGGGAAACGTGCAATCGAAGATCATTTTGACAATAATTATGAACTAGAAGATATTCTGTTTAAAAAATGTAAATATGATCTATTAGAAAAAGTAAAACAACCTGCAAAAGTTGAGATCCATTATATTCGTCAAAAAGAACCACTAGGATTGGGACACGCTGTCTGGTGTGCCAGAAAATTCATCGGAGACGAACCTTTTGCTGTATTGCTTGGTGACGACATTGTTGAAGCAGAAAAACCTTGTCTAAAACAATTAATGGATCAATACGAAGAAACAGGTAGATCCATTATAGGGGTGCAACAAGTGCCAGATAGTGAAACACATCGCTACGGGATTGTCGATCCAAAATCAAACGAGGGTAGAAGATACTCACTAAATCATTTCGTTGAAAAGCCAGAACAAGGGACTGCACCTTCTAACTTAGCCATTATGGGACGATATGTACTATCTTCCAAAATTTTCGATTATTTAAACGAACAAGAAACAGGTGCTGGTGGAGAAATTCAATTGACAGATGCGCTTGTCAGACTAAATGACGAAGAACAAGTACTTGCGTATGACTTTGAAGGCAAACGATATGATGTTGGTGAAAAGCTAGGATTTGTTCGTACTACCTTAGAATTTGCATTGAAGAATGACGAAATTGGTGAAGATGTAAGAAAAATGATTCAGGAATTAAATGAATCAATAACTTCACAAACCTAACAAATGTTCTAATAAAGTTATTGTGATGAAGGGATGAAACCCATGGGTTATCGTATAAGACTACTTTTATTAATAGCATTAGATTCAGTAATTGTTACAACAGCAATATTCATAGCGGCATGGATTGCTTATCCAACTACCAATGTAACAGGGTTGGATGCAATCTTTATCGCTTCTTTGTCGTTGTTATTTTTTCATCATCTATTTGCCTTTATTTATAAACTTTATAATAAGGTCTGGGCTTATGCCAGTGTAGGCGAGCTAGTTGCTATTGTGAAAGCTATTACTTTTTCTGTTATTTCAGCAGGCATTGTTCAATATGTGGTAAACGACTTTACTATTTACCGTCGGGCACTCATTGTCACCTGGATGCTACATATTCTATTAATCGGAGGTTCAAGATTTATCTGGCGAATTTTCCGTGACAGATATATTAATGATACGGAAAATAGTAAAAGAACCCTGATTGTAGGTGCGGGGTCTGCAGGAGCTATGATTGCACGACAACTAAAAAATGAGCAACAAAATAACGAACTAAATGCAGTAGCTTTTGCAGATGATGATTTAAATAAACAAAAAATGCAAATCTATAATCTACCAGTAGCTGGAACAACGAAGGACATTCCTGAAATTGTTACACAATTTGAGATAGACCATGTTGTTATTGCTATTCCTTCTCTATCTAATGGTGATTTAACAGAAATCGTGGCAACTTGTAACAAAACAAATGCAAAAGTACAGATGGTTCCAAAGATTGAAGATATAGTGTCCGGAAAAGTATCTGTCAACACACTTAAAAATGTCGATGTAGAGGATGTCTTGGGACGAGATCCGGTCGAGCTTGATATCAACACGATTTCTGAATACGTGACAGGTAATACAGTAATGATAACTGGTGCTGGGGGATCGATAGGTTCAGAGATATGTAGACAACTCATGCGTTTTACACCTAGTAGAATTCTTCTTGTTGGTCATGGCGAATTTAGCATTTATACAATTGATATGGAACTACGAGACATGTACAAGGAAACAAATATTGAAATAATACCTATTATTGGTGATGTCCAAGACAGAGAGCGGATCTTTGAGATTGTTGAAACCTATCACCCTAGAATTATTTATCACGCCGCGGCACATAAACATGTGCCATTGATGGAATATAATCCGCATGAGGCTGTTAAAAATAATATTATTGGAACTAGAAATGTAGCCGAAGCGGCTGATGCTTATGGTGTTCACACGTTTGTATTAGTTTCCACTGATAAAGCAGTAAATCCTACAAATGTGATGGGTGCTACCAAGCGAATTGCTGAAATGGTAGTGCAAGATTTAGCAAAACACAGTACTACTAAATTTGTAGCCGTTCGTTTTGGTAATGTGCTTGGTAGTAGAGGTAGTGTTATTCCATTATTCAAAAAGCAAATTGAAAAGGGTGGGCCTGTAACCATTACTCATCCTGATATGACGCGTTATTTTATGACCATTCCAGAAGCTTCTAGACTTGTGATTCAAGCAGGAACACTTGCTAAAGGTGGAGAAATTTTCGTGTTAGATATGGGTGAACCAGTCAAAATAGTAGATTTGGCAAGAAACCTTATTAAGCTATCAGGTTCTAATGAAGACGAGATACCTATTTCATATAGTGGTATTCGTCCTGGTGAGAAAATGTACGAAGAGTTACTTGGTGAGGATGAAGTATTACCTGGTGAAGTTTATAATAAAATTTATGTTGGACGTACAGTTGAAGTTGATAGAGATCAATTACTTAAATTAATAACAAATTTCAATCGTTATTCAAAAGAAGAGTTAAAAGAGCAGTTGATGGAAATTGTTTATGCAGAACAAAGAATGAAGCTTGCGCAAGTGAAATAATGTGAAATACTTATTGGATTAGCTGGTAATATCTCCTTAACCAATATCAATGGTGGTACTCAGCTGTTTTGTAGTTAGCGATATTACTAGTACTGCAATTACGTCTGTAGGTAATATAATAAGACAATCAAAGATAGAAGTTTGTAATGCAAATCAATTAACATTGAAAAAGAATTATAAGCATCATATTGTCTTAAGAAAATTAGATCAAATCTCGTTGTCATTTAATCAATTTGTAATGAACTAAATTATTATGAAAAAATCGATGTCCTGCCGGTGGAAAATACACTTGGATTAACGAAGAATTACATTCTAGCATTCATGTGAATTATGGTAATGATATTCCGTACATTCCATTTTTGTAGGACCACATGCGTTTATGGAGTCATATTTTTCTACTTATTATTAAAATAGCTATTATATTAAATAGTAATGAAATTCATTTTATTGTTGATAGGAGAATCAAAATAAAAATTATAAAAAAGTATTTTGACAGACTTTTTTAAATGAGATTTTCATGAAAAGGGATTGAATGCAATTGAGGAAGTGACTATTGGGGTTAGGTTAACATAATATGTAGAGTGTCGAAATTTTTAGATATCAAAAAAACACACTATATAGGGTTTATCGGTTGTGCATAATACTCTTGGGGTTACTGTGTGATAGATGAAATAGATAAAAATGACTATTTATAAACATACGGTTTGTTAAAACATTGATTTAACAGGCTTTTTTAAGTAAGAATATTTTGAAAACGTATTGAATCCGTAGAAGGAATTGACTATGAAATACAGATAAGGTGCTATAAACCTTATGGGATAAGGGTTTGAAGCTGTATAGAAAGAAATCACAGGTTGATTTAATGGTAATTTAATAGAAGGAGAGCTATTTTTCAATAAAGGGGTGATAATAAAATGCAGCAGTTGATCCTAGATGATTGAATAGACATTACGAGGTGAGTATGTGTGGTAGATAAATTAAATGGAGTTGAGAGTTATGAAACTTAAAGAACTAATTCAGCAAATAAAGGACGATGTGGCTATTCATATAATTGTGGAGATTTAGTGATATCATATCACAAAAATGTTGGAAGCTGGGATTATAAAAATTTAGATTGAAACAAAGAATGCAGTTGGTTGTGGTGGTTTAGAATCACTTGGGTATAGCTTTGAAGTTGAAATATGAAAATGGAAAAAAGATTGCATTTTATCTACAAGAGGGTATATGGGATGGAATTAGATTTTAGTGGGTTACTAGTTGGTTGGAGTTATATTCCAGTTAAGTATTAAGCGACTAATTTCTATTGATTTTTTTCTAGGCCGAATAATGGATAGCTATGATTATTTGCAATAGTAAATTTCCGTATTAGTTAGCATGAAAAATAAATTTAAATGTAAAGCGAGGAAGCCATATGACTGATCCTAAATTGAGATACATACCTTTCTCTCCGCCCGATGTTACAGATGCGGAGATAGAGGAAGTTGTAAAAGCAATGAAATCCGGTTGGATTACAACTGGACCTAGAACAAAAGAGTTTGAAAAGAACATAGCTGGATATGTGGGTACAAATAAAGCAGTCTGTTTAAATTCTGCTACAGCAGCAATGGAACTTACCCTTCGTATATTGGGTATTGGTCCAGGTGATGAAGTCATAACCTCTGCTTATACATATACGGCATCTGCTTCAATTATAGATCATGTGGGAGCAAAAATTGTATTGGTTGATAATGCTCCAAATTCTTTTGAAATGGATTATTCAAAACTTGCTAATGCGATTACAGAGAAGACGAAAGCAGTTATTCCAGTTGATATTGCAGGGAAGATGTGTGATTACGAAACTATATATAAAATAGTAGAAAGTAAGAAAAATCTCTTTATAGCCAACAATGAGCTTCAAAAGTTATTTAATAGAGTAATAGTAATGACTGATGCTGCCCATGCTTTTGGAGCTGAGAGAAATGGCTTGAAATGTGGTCAAGTTGCAGATTTCACTTGCTACTCTTTCCATGCGGTGAAAAATCTAACAACGGCTGAAGGTGGTGCAGTTGTTTGGCGAAAAGTACAAGGATTGGATGATGAGTGGCTGTACAAACAATATATGTTATATAGCCTTCATGGCCAGTCTAAAGATGCACTGTCAAAAACACAAATAGGTGCATGGGAATATGACATTGTCTATCCAGCTTATAAGTGTAATATGACTGATATTATGGCTGGATTTGGTTTGATACAGTTAAGTAGATATGATGGTCTGATGAAAAGGCGTAAAGAAATTATTGAGATGTACGATATCCTCCTTACACCATTAGGTTTTCAAAGCTTGCAGCATTTTGGTGGGGACTTTGCTTCCTCTGGGCATCTCTATTTAACCAGAATCCCTGGCATTAGTGAAGCCGAGAGAAATAAAATAATTGTTATGCTAGCTGAGTCTGGGATTACTTGTAACGTACATTACAAGCCATTACCTATGTTTACAGCTTATAAAAATTTAGGATTTGACATTAAAGATTATCCAGTCGCTTTTGATATGTACAAGAATGAGATTACACTTCCCCTTCATACTTTATTGAGTAATGAGGATGTGGAGCATGTAGTTGAGAGTTTGAAGAAAGCATTGGAAGAGATTTTAGTTAGTGTGACTAATAATTCACAAGTGAGGTGAGAGGATGTATAAGAGATTTATTAAAAGAGTATTTGATCTAATTTTATCAATAATCGCTCTACCTTTCTGGTTCATTATATTGATTATTATTGGTCCAATTATGTATCTTCAAGACAAAGGGTCTATTTTTTATAATTCTCCACGTCTTGGTAAAAACGGACAAATATTCACAATGTATAAATTCCGTTCCATGAAAATGAATGCACCGGATTTAAGAAATACAGATGGCTCAACTTTTAATGCAGATGATGATCCAAGATTAACTAAGATAGGTAAGTTTATTCGCAAGACAAGTTTAGACGAGACACCACAACTTATAAATATTATAAAAGGTGATATGACCATCATTGGACCAAGACCAGATTTACCTGAGCATCGTGAATTATATAAGGGAAACGAGGCGCGTAAGTTAGAAGTGAAACCAGGAGTTACCGGCTATAATCAAGCTTATTATCGCAATACAGTACCCTGGAAAGAGCGGATTCAATATGATATTTACTATATTGATAATTTATCTTTTTGGCTTGATATAAAAATTTTCTTTAAAACTGCGTTATCGGTTTTAAAGCGTGAGGATATATATGTTTCTGAAAATAGCACAAAGTCAAGTAAGAGCAAGAGTGCAGGAATGTAGGAGGGAGTATTTCATATGAAAGAAAAAACCAAAAAAAATGCAATATCTTTCAATGAATTAGAATGGGACACAGAATTTTTTGGTGTTAATTGTGCTAAAGCAGTTTTATATAGGCCGCTTACCTCTACTACATGGAATGAACTTAAAACTAAATTTAAAGAATTCCAGTTTATTTCAATTGAAAATCGCAACTCAGATCCTATAAATGCACAAATGCTGGGGAAGGATACTTCAGCGTTTTTGGCAGATGTGAATATTCAGTTCAAGAAGACGTTAGGTAGTAAACATGAAAAAGCAGAAAACATTATAATTTATGAAGCTCTAGAGAGAAATGAGCAAGTCATTGAAATGGCAGATTTTCAATTTTCTAAGTTCACAGAGGATATTGAGCTTGATAGACGTGGTGGTGCTAAGGTCTACCAACAATGGCTTATAAATTCCTTTGAAAAGCCAAATAAGTTTTATGCTTTATCTAAGGATGTGAATGGTGAGATAAATGGGTTTTTATTACATTCCTATTCAGATAATGCTTGTGTAATAGAACTTATTGCTGTGTCACAAACATCTACTAAAGGCGGTATTGGTAAAGATTTATTTAAAACTGTAGAATATGCAGCTCGTCAACGTGGATATAATGAAATAAGAGTAGGTACTCAGGTGCGGAACATTAATGCAATTAACTTTTATCATAGACTTGGTTGTAAACAAATAGGATGCCATCAAGTATATCATTTGTGGAAAGTATAAAAGATTTATTAGAAGTGTTGACGAAGAGTTAAGGAATTGAGAACAGTCAGCACCTTCCATTTTTCACTGAAATGATTTGCAACAAAAGATAATCAGATAAGTTAATATGATTGTTACTGCGTTTATTTCTCACTCATGGGAAGAGTGAGAAATACTGATTTTTGGAATTACTAGCCAAAAGGTGGATCTCATATGTATGACATTTTATATTACATTCGGAATGAGATAGCTTGATCGTCTTTTAGGGCCGTAAAAATTAGAGATAATTCTAAAACATGGCATCCCCACAATTTATAATGTGTAGTTCATACAAGCATAGCGATCGTGTGCTTAATTATTCTCGAAATATGATTGGATAAGGGGAAAATGCTTTCCATAGTCTTAAAAGAGGATAGATCTCTAACTATCTAGTAAATTTATTTTTAAGATGTTAGTGGGGGATTGAGATTTTATATATGTAAGTAAGTTTGTTCTGTATTTAATTAAACTAGTCTTATAAACAGAGGTGTATGCATGAATAAAAAAGTATGCTTTATCAACACGGTTGGAAGGGCTTATGATTATTTTTTGAAAGATCAATTAAAACATCTCAAAAATAGCAATTATGATCTTACATTTATTTGCTCGGATAAAAATGATATTAAAAGTAAATTAGAACAGGAAATTAGAATTATAGAAATTCCGATGCGAAGAGGTGCTTCTATAACAGATCTAATAAAATGCACATTTCAATTTTATAATCACTTTAAAAAAAATAATTATGATATGGTAGTGTATTCTGGTCCTAACGCATCATTTTATGCTAGCGTAGCAGCTAAATTACATAGAATACCAGTAAGAGTTTACTCCCAATGGGGGATTAGATATACTGGTAATTTAGGAATTACTAGATTTATATTTAAACTGTTAGAAAAAATCACTTGTATTTGTTCAACAATAGTACAACCTGATAGTAAGAGTAATTTAGATTTTGGAGTAAAAGAAGGGTTATATATTTCTTCCAAAGCATATGTAATTTGGAATGGGAGTGCAAAAGGAATTGATTTTAATGTTTTTGATATAAATAAGAAGGTGTTATGGAGAGAGGAAATACGTAAAAAATATTTAATTAGTAGTAATGATATAGTGGTTGGTTTTGTGGGTGCTCTACGCAAAGATAAAGGAACAAATGAATTGCTAAGAGCATTTAAGGAATTATTATCCACGCTGGAAAGCGCCAAGCTATTGCTAATTGGCGATAAAGATTTATATCGGACCGTTAATAGTGAATTGCGAAATTGGGCAGACAATAGTAGTAATGTCATTTTCTGTGGTAATACACAGGAAGTCTATAAATACTATGCAGCTATGGACATATTTTTATTTCCTAGTTATCGTGAAGGTTTTGGGATGGGTCCAATAGAAGCTGGAGCCATGGAAATACCTGTTGTAGCTTCCAATATACCAGGACCAGTTGATTCAATTATAGATGGTGAAACAGGTTTTTTAGTTGAAGTAAAAGATTGGGTACAATTAAAAAATAAACTAATTCAGTTGGCTACAGATGTTCATTTACGAGTTGAAATAGGGAAGAATGCAAGAATATTAATTAAAGAAAGTTTTGATAAGGATGTATTAATGGATAAATATCTTGAGGATAAAAATAGATTAATAAATAGCTACAACTCAAGGTAAAATAGAGGAGTACGATAGTATGCCTAGGGTTACCGTTATAATGGCCGCATATAATGCAGAAGGTACAATAATAAGAGCAATTGAGTCAATACAAAACCAAACCTTTAGTGATTGGGAATTAATTATTTGTGACGATTGTTCTTCAGATTTAACAGTAGAAATAATTAAGAGTAAAACATTAAGTGACAATAGAATTAAGCTTGTTTCAAATTCAGTAAATATGTATGCCGCATTTAGTAGAAATAAATGCATCAAACAAGCTAGTGGAGAATATATAGTTATTCAAGATAGCGATGACTATTCTCACCATGATAGAATACAAATATGTGTTGATTATTTAGACAACACTAAGGATGTAGATTTTGTAAGCACATCTGCATTTTTTTTCGACCATAAAACAATTTGGGGACAGAGGGTGCTATTAAACGGTATTCGAAAGTCAGATGACTTAATTAAAGGCTTATGTTTTGTGCATGCAGCAACGACATTTCGAAAAAGGTCAATCGATGTTGTGGAAGGATATAGAGTAGATAAAGAGACTCGTCGGGGTCAAGATTATGATCTTTTCATGCGGATGTATGCTTCAGGATTGAGCGGGGCAACTTTATCAAATAAGCTTTATTATATTTATGAAACAAACAATGGTTATAAACGTAGAAAGTATAAATACAGAATTGATGAGGCGAAACTTAGATATAAAGGCTATAAGGCTATGAATACCGGTTTTGTTAACTATATATATATTCTAAAACCCTTGGTACTTGGCTTAGTACCAAATAAAGTAATGTTTTGGATTAAACGAATAATTCAAATGTAAATGGATAATAAAAGATTTGACCTGCACAAGGATTAAGATGAAAAAATACAATCTTGTATGTTTAAAGATAATAGTTTATGGTGGAATCAATAATGTTAAAAATCTATTAGACGTTAATAAAGATCAGTAGATAAAGAGAAAATACAATTTGATATATGAGACATGTCCAAAATATAGATTACTTGATATTTCCTAATATTAAAGTCAACCAATATCAGTACTTACAAAGTATAATCCTCCTTCAAGCAACTTAATGAAGTCTTGATTCTTGTATAGGTAAGTATTATCATCAAATTATTAAGTAGGGTTAACATTTTATTATAACGCAACTATATGTTACGTATGGTAGTATTAATTGTTAATTGTTAATTGTTTCAGGGATTTTATTTATGAAGGTGATTTCAAGTGAACAATAGAGGATAAACTATATTGGTGGGCATATATTGAGAAAATTTAAAGAATGAAGTTAAGTGCAAGGTTCGATAATTGTATATTGCGGTTGTTTAACAAATGATGATACTTCCGCAAGGAATTATTTGTAAAAGTCCATTTATTGCAGGTTTTATTTACAAAATAAAAAAATATTAGAAGAGATAAAAAATAATAACTATTAAAAATTATTATTAATACGGGAGCGAGAAATTTGAATAAGAAAATCCATGAGAAAACACTACTATTTTTTTGGATACTTGGAGTGATATCATTAACTTTAATTTTGATTATATTTAATCAAAATACTGATGCACTACTTTTGATTTGTGTTCCACTGATTTATCTTATATTATTTATTATTTTTGGACAAATACACAAGTATTATATATATCCTGGAATGTTTATTTTAAATGTTATATGTATAATAAGGTATATATTTATTCCTTTTTTTGTTCTTCTTGATGGTGAATATAGCGCTCAAGCATATATGACTGAAGGTATTATGCTTATGATATATGAACAAATATGTCTAGGATTATTTTTAATATTTATTACTAATAACTACTATAGAAAATACGAAAAAAATTCACAAGTAAACTATTTACAAAATGATATTACGAAAGGTCCAGAATTAGTTTTTAAAGCTATTATTGTTATTGCGATAATAATTGTGCTTATAAATCCAAACGCACTCAACAATTTTAACTTTTTTTAAATACTTCTAACGCAGAAATATATAAATACGGTGAAGTGGTAAGTGGGATTAATAGTTTAATTTTAGATTGGTCAAAATTAGTATTACCTTTATTGTTAGCAAGTATTTTCATTAAAAAATATAATAGAAAACCGATCGCTTTATATTTTTATGCAATTATTTTTATAGTTTTATTTTTTAATTTGATGATATTCACTGGAATCAGTCGAAATTCAGCTATAATTCCTGGTGCAGCAAGTTTATTTTTTATTATTAAGATATTTCCACATAAAAAGAAAGAAACGTTTGCGCTTGTGTCTATTTTGATACTGTTTGTTACTATTTCGCTTACGATATTTAAGAATACATACCTAGGAACAAATGAAACTTACACATTTTCTACTTTTACAAGCTATTTAGAATCTTATTTTGTAGGTCCCAAGAATTTAGGATATGCTTACAAAGCAAAAGAACTTTACGCTAATAATTTCAACTTGAATACTTTCTTTAACGATGTATTTGCTAATGCACCTATGATAAGTGGTTTTTTCGATTTAGAGAACAGAACATCAACTCTATATAATATAACAGTATACAATGGAGGCTTATCAAGAGATGCGATAATTCCAACTATAGGACAAGGTTTATTCTATACGGGTTACACGTTGTCTATCTTACCAGAACTACTTATTGTATGGTTAATGACTAAATGTGACCAAAAATATACTGAAGCAACAGATATTATTACAGCTTTTTTTATGTCATATTTTGCAGTTCGTTTTGGTTTTAATTTCTCTCAGAATTTCTCGATATTTTCCGGATTTGTTTTTAGTTCAGTAGTACCATTATATATATTACTTTATTTAAACAGGAAGACAAGAATAACTTTAAAAAGGAAGGATATTAAATGAAAAAAATATTATTCGTGTTGAATAATACAAATATTGGTGGACCTCAGAAAAGCTTATTAGCAATTCTAGACAACATTGATTATTCTAAGTTTGATGTCTCGTTGTTAGTGTTAAACTCAAAAGGTATATTACAGAAGTATATTAATCCAAAAACTAAAGTCTTGACGACTGACCCTTTAATTACGGCTGCAACAATTCCAGTAAATCAAACAGTAAAGTATCTTGGTATATTACTAAAAAATGGAAATGTCAGAATGTGTCTTTCCGCAATTTTCTCAATTATTAAACATCTTACTTTAAGGACAAACATGAATCAAGAAAGGCAAAAATTTTGGATGAAATATCACAGTCAGCTTCCTGTATTAACTGATAAGTATGATATGGCCTTTGGAGTATCGGCAGGATTGACGACATATTTCGTTGTAGACTGTGTAAGTGCCAATAGAAAATTCCATTGGGTTAGAAGCGATTACAGAATTTTAGGATTAAGTAAGGAAATTGAAGAAAAATATTTCAGACAAGTTGACGGTTCTTTGGCAGTTTCACAACAATGTGCGGATATTTTTATAAATGAATTTCCATTTATGAGAGGTAAGTTAAATGTGTTGTATAATTATATTCCACTAACCTACTACGATAACATCGGTTATGATGCTTCCCTAATGCCTAATGATCAAGCATATAAAACAATTCTAACTGTATGTCGATTAGACCCATTAAAAGGTATTGATATGGCTATAGATGCATGTGAAAAATTAATTAGTAAAGGTAAGAGAATAAAATGGTATATTTTAGGAGGCGGGCAAGAAAAGACGAATATAGAATCTATGATTAAAAACAGAGGCTTAGAAGATTCATTTATTCTATTGGGCTTTCAGAGTAACACTTTAGCCTATATACAACAATGTGATATTTTTGTTCATCCCTCACGAACTGAAGGGAAGTCGAATGCTGTTGACGAAGCAAAGTATGTAGGTAAACCCATCATCGTTACAAATTATGATACTGTTAAAGAGCAGATAGAAAATGAAGTAACAGGTTTAGTTTGCAGTATGAGTGGACAAGACATAGCAGAAGCAATTGAAAAGTTATTGGACGATGATACGCTGTGTGCAAAACTTTCAGATAATTGTAAGGATCACATGGACAATGCTTATAATTTAAATGACTACTTAATCCGATTGTTAAATTGATTGTTAAAAGTGAGGAAATGTATGGCTATTAAAATAAATAAGTTGGATGTAATGTGGGGATATTTAGGGGTGTTTTTATATAACGGTATAAACATTTTAATACTTCCCTTTATTCTAGTAATACTACCTAGTAATGAACTAGGTTTATGGTATACATTTATTGCAATTGCTGGATTAGCGGCTCTAATCGACTTTGGGTTTACTACGACGATTACTAGAAATGTATCTTACGCTTGGGGTGGCGCTACTAGAATAAATAAAACAGGAATTGTTCGTGAAAACACTTCTGAGGAACCCAATATAAAACTTTTTTCAGAAGTGTTTTCTGTAAGTAAATTAATATATCTAATTTCCTCGACAATTATTTTATTATTATTATCTACTATAGGGACGGTTTATATTATTTCTATAGTCGGCAATAGTATGGAAAAAAGCTATTATCTTCTAGCTTGGGGAATATTTGTTATTGCCGTTTTTATGAATGTCTATTATTCCTATTGGACTCCTGTTTTAAAAGGTGTGGGAGCCATAAAACAGGACTATCAGGTTTTAGTTGTATCAAAACTATTTCAATTAGTTATAACTGTTATTGGTTTATTGCTTGGTTATAAGTTGCTTGCAGTAGTAGTTGGTTATTTGATTGGTAATGTTCTTAGACGTGTATTGTCAAAGTATATGTTTTATTCTTATGAAGATATAAGGGCACTTCAAGGAAAGATAAAAGTATATAATGTAAGTAAGGATGATAAAATCAAAACATTCAAATTGATGTGGCCAAATGCATATAAGCAGGGAGCTATGTCAGTTTCAAAATTCATGACTTCGAGATTCTCGATACTTATAGTTTCAGCTTTTTTAGGACTGGAAATTTCAGCTAATTACGGATTGACAATACAACTTTTAGGTTTGTTGGGGACGATTTCTACTGTATTTTATAATACGTATTTACCATACTTTAGTCAGTTAAGATTGAGAGACGATAAAGAGAAAGGTTATAAATATTTTACAATGGCTGTTGGTATACAAACTACTATAATAGCTTTTGGTGGGCTACTTATTATATTTTTAGCCAATCCAATATTAGAACTATTTGGCTCTCAATCTACTGTTTTGCCATTACTTCAAACTTTCGGTCTCTATGTATTTTATTTTGTGCATTTCAATCAAAATATTTTTGTATCCTATATTGTAACTGCAAATAAAATGCCAATGTACAAACCGTACATTATATTTGCGATAGTAGTAGTTATAGCACAGTTCACTACTGTATATTTCTTTAGTGAATATGGTATTTGGAGTATTATACTTTCTCTTTTAATTGTGGAGTGTATATACAATGGTTGGAAATGGCCAGTGTATGTTATAAAAGATTTTAATGTTTCAATTACAAAGTTTTACATTGATTCAATTCATAATATAATAAAACTCGTTAAAAGGAGAAATAAATTATCTTGAAAAAGAAAAGAAAATACGATGTGATTACTGATTATTTGAAAATTTTATTCTCTTGTTTTCCGCGGAAATTTAGAGTGAAGTTATTTGAGTTTTCCAGGAAAATTATTGGACTAAAAGGGCAAATAATTAGAGGTAGTTTATTGAAGACTTTAGCAAAGGAATGTGGACAAAATGTTATAATTTTTCACGATGTATACTTGTCGCATATAGAGAGTCTTAGTCTAGGGAGTAATATTAGTATTCATCCTATGTCTTTTATTGATGCCGCAGGAAGGGTAAAAATTGGAGATAATGTTTCTATTGCACATGGTACTTCCATACTTTCAACAAGTCATAAATATTGTGAATTGGGTACTCCAATTAGAGAACAAGGATATATATTTTCTGAGACAGTAGTAAAGGAAAATGTATGGATTGGAGCCAAAGTTACAATTTTATGTGGTATTACCGTGGAATCTGGTTGTGTTATAGCGGCAAATTCAGTAGTAAATAAAAATACTGCAATTGATTCTATTGTAGGTGGTTGCCCAGCCAAATTTATAAAGTCAAGAGTAAATTAGGAAACCTGAATGGAAGGAGCTAATATGAACATAACAAAACAATATACTTTAGCAAGATGGCTATACTTAAGGAAAGTTCCTCTAATACCTAAAATAATTAAAATTATCATGAGAATACTTTTTTCTTGTGACATTCCTTACACATCTAATATACATAAGACTGTACAATTCCCACACCATGGAATAGGTGTTGTAATAGGGCATGATACTGTGATAGGAGAGAATACAAAAGTACTTCAAAACGTTACTATAGGAGGGCGAAGTGGAGTTAGAGCCAATCCAGTAATAGGAAAAAATGTGATAATAGGTGCAGGAGCTTGTATTTTAGGTGATGTTAAAATAGGAGACAACGCGAAAATTGGTGCAAATGCAGTGGTAATTAAGAATGTGCCAACTGGTTGTACTGCAGTGGGAGTCCCTGCAAAATTATTGAATTCTAAACTGTGAATAAAGATGTACCCTATTTAAGTTAAAAGTATAAATTCACGATCTTTTTAATGATTTTTTTAATAGGTTTATCTAATAACTTTATGAGGAAAGTAGTTGTCTTCAAAGTCGAAACTAGGTTGTCAGCACTTTTTACTTGTTTGCTGAAATTACTTGAGGTGAACTATCGAAGTAGATAAATTTTCGAAATAAGAGAAGTTCTTAATTACAGGGGAGCAGGGTTTATTGTTATAACGTTGCAGGCTATTTATTAGAATTATACTTTTAGGTTCATATTTCAAATGACCTTTAGAATGGAGAAAATAAAAATTTTAATAATTAGTTCAAAATCAAAGTTAAAAAGTTTATTTATGCTTCTACTTTTCTGCGTACAGTGATAAGTCTTCACTACTAAAGACTGAAAGATAAGTAGGAAAGTCTATATTTCCTCATAAATTCACTGAAAAAGTATATGAATTGTACGTGATAGAACTACTTGACCTAAAAGAACAATTGGTTTGAGGTGTTTTGGGAAGCGATATTACGATTTTCTTGCTTCTTTTTAGTCCAGATTGATAAATAGATAGGTTTACACTGTCTTGCTGGATAAACTTGAAAGCAAGTCCTAATATTATTTAGGACTTGGGGTAGTGGACACTCCTGAATTTGTGAGTTTTTATCTATATAATTTGAGGATAAAGATTACAAGCCAAAGAAATATAAGATTTATATGTTTATTAATTCAAAAATATGAAGAGTATAGGTGATATATGATTATAAAACGATTCAATAAAAATGATAAGTTTTTAATTACAGGTGGAGCTGGATTTGTTGGATCAAATTTAGCCGAATTTTTATTAGGGCATGGCTTTGAAATAAAGGTGCTAGACGATCTTTCAAACGGACAGAAAGGTAATATTGAAGAATTAAAGTTGAAATATGACTTTGAATTTATAGAAGGGGATATTAGAGACTTCAATATTTGCGTTGACGCAGTTAAAGGTGTTGATTATATTCTTCATCAAGCCGCTTGGGGATCCGTACCTCGTTCTATTCGTATGCCACTTATCTACGATGAAGTAAATGTGCATGGTACGTTAAATATGTTAGAAGCTGCGAAAGAAGAAGGAGTAAAGAAAATAGTTTATGCCTCTTCTTCGTCTGTTTATGGTGATGAAGCTACTTTACCTAAATATGAAGGTAAAGAGGGAAAGCTGCTTTCACCATATGCGATCACCAAAAAAGTTAATGAGCTATATGCAAAGAATTACTTTGATCTATATGGCTTAGAAACAGTTGGTTTACGTTATTTTAATGTGTTCGGTCGTAGACAAGATCCTCATTCTACCTATGCTGCAGTGATACCTGTTTTTGTTCGTGACTTGTTGAATGATAAGGCTCCAGTTATAAACGGAGATGGGACGCAAACGAGAGATTTTACTTACATAGATAATGTGATTGAAGCGAATTTACTTTCTTGTTTGGCAGGTTCTGAAGCCAGTGGAGAGGCGTTTAATATTGCCTATGGAAAGAACATTACATTAAACGATTTATATGAAATTGTCTGTGAATTATTGAATAAAAATATTGACCCTAACTATGGCGAACCTCGAGTTGGAGATATACCTCATTCTTTAGCTGATATTTCTAAAGCGAAAAAATTGTTAGGTTATGACCCTCAAGTTGATGTTTATGAAGGTCTGAAAAGAACGATGGATTGGTATGTAGCCAATTTACAACCAAGTAAATAAACTAGAGAAATTTAGATATATGATAGGGGAGAAGTTTAATGGACAGAAAAATTGGATTAGTAGGACTTGGCTACGTGGGACTTCCTGTAGCCGTTGCTTTTGGCCAAGAGCATAAGATTGTTGGTTTTGATATTAGTGAACACCGAATTGCAACGTTAAAACAAAATATAGATTATACAAATGAAGTAGAACCAACAGATTTAGAGAAAGCCAATATTGACTTTACTACAAATGCTTCTCAATTAAGCGAGTGTGATTTTATTATTGTTGCTGTACCTACACCAATAAATGGGAATAAGCAACCTGACTTAACACCATTAAAAAAATCTTCTAAAACTGTAGGGGGAAGTTTGCAAAAAGGGACGATAGTAGTCTATGAATCCACGGTTTATCCAGGAGCAACAGAAGAAGTTTGTATCCCTATTCTAGAGAAAGAATCAGGTTTAAAAGCAGGAGAGGACTTCTTTGTAGGATATTCACCAGAAAGGATTAATCCAGGTGATAAAATGCATACATTTAGAACTATTAAGAAAGTAGTTTCAGGTCAAACTCCTGAAGTGCTTGATATAGTTGCAGAAGTATATGAGAGTGTCGTAACGGCAGGTGTTTTCAAAGCTAGTTCATTGAAAGTAGCCGAAGCAGCCAAAGTTATAGAAAATACACAAAGAGATTTGAATATTGCATTAATGAATGAACTGTCATTAATATTCGACAAGCTAGATATTGACACGAATGATGTTCTTAAGGCAGCTGGAACAAAATGGAATTTTATTCCTTTCTCTCCTGGTTTAGTCGGTGGACATTGTATTGGAGTCGACCCATATTACTTAACACATAAAGCAGAGAGTATTGGTTATCACCCTGAAATGATTTTAGCAGGTCGAAGAATCAATGATAGCATGGGAAAACATATTGCTACTTCATTAATCAAACAAATGATCCACAAAAATAAACAAATACAAGGGTCACGAGTGACAGTTCTTGGGTTAACATTTAAAGAAAATGTACCTGACTTACGTAATTCACGAGTAATCGATGTAATTAAAGAATTGGAAGAGTTCGGTGTAGAAGTTCAAGTCACAGATTTTTATGCAGAACATGAAGAGGCAAAAGAAGAATATGGCGTCGGTCTTGTCAATTATGAAAAGTTAAATCCAGCAGATGCTGTAGTTCTAGCAGTACCACATCAATTCTATTTAGATAAAGGATGGCTGCAATTTGACGAGTTGTTAAAACATGGTAAAGGGATTGTGATCGATATCAAAGGAAGATTAGATAAAGAAAAAGTTCCAGAGCATGTTTCTTTATGGAGTCTTTAATTAAAACAGATTTCCAGATGTTGGCAGGTGTGTGATTGTGCTTGTCTTCTTATTTTATGAAGAGGAAGATTTATCAAAAGAATAATTTAAATAATTGTTGGCTTTTAAAGTAGACCTACAACATCTTGAACATAATTCTTTTATAAATTTGGTGATACAGAAGATACATACATTTTAAGATATAGTTAAGGCCTTGAAGATCTGGTGAATTCCCGGATTATGTCTTTTGATTTGGGGTGATTACTAAGAGCCTAAAAGGGTCTCTTGAAGCAGCAATCCTTGAGTTGCAAAGACCCACCCGAATTGCAATGTTGTAAAGTATCACGTTACTAGTCATTAAATAATGATGCCCATCTTTTTAGTAGATAGGCATGATGTAAAAAACTCATTTTATAAATATTTAAAATTACTCTGAAAATAAACTGGGATACGTGTCTATATTTTCATTACTCTTATTAATCCGGCTTTTAAGCTTATCAAATTCGTACTTTATAGATTTACCATTAAACCTTAAAGCTTCTTTTGTAAACATTTTTTAAGCCCTTTTGAAGTTACCTGGATGTTAATCTGAAATGTTTGACAAAATTGAGCACCTCCTTACACTAGTAATTTGCTAACCGAATTAAATGTAATTTGTGAATGAGATTTTGATTTAATTTAGGTGTTGGTGCATGAAGTCACATCCTGAAGCGAGAAGTATCATCCATTGCTGTTAGCCAAAGATTAATAGAATCAGGCTCTTCGGTGGTTATGACCTCATTGCAATCAAGAGTGCCAAACATATCCTTCCAGCAGCAGTAAAAGGTGCTTACATTTGACATTGTATCTATTCTTACAGAATGGGATGAAGTGAAAGCAGTCGAGCTTTCTCTAATAAAGAATTATAAGATTTCAAAGGTAAGCGTCAAATAACCCATTATCCTGATTTTAGGATAATGGGTTATTTGACGCTTGCGGATAATTTCCTAGTACAATCTTCTATTTTGGCTGAGATTGAAAGCGTATGGATGGAAGAGTAGTGGAGTAAAGAATAAATAAAAAGCTAGAAAAAGTTTACAAAAATTAATGGAGAAATTAAAAATTGGTCAGATTTTATTTCCGGTGTTGTATTCTATAGGATAACACTGAAATTATAACCTAGTTATACGAAATCAGAGTAATCCACTTAGTAGGCAGATTAAGAAGCCAATGGTAGGATCTTTTTTTGTTTTAGGGAGACAAAGATCAAAGTAATGTTAATATATGACAAAAACTATATAATACACGTTGTAGTTGTGTAATCCGTATATTGATTTTTTTATCCATTCAGCTTCACGGCGATGCTACGGCAACGGATGGAAACAGGAAAAGTTACGATTAGTAGGGCCGCTTTAACGGTAACGTATCCTGCGCAATTTATTTTTCTGGGTGCGATGAATCCCTGTCCATGTGTCTATTTAGGATGAAGACATTTTTATTGTATATGTACACCTAAGCAAACCCATTATTTTCTTTTTTAACGAACAAATGCGTTTTCTAACATAAGTACAAATACCCATTTAAAATAAAACTCTTTGTAAGATAGTACAATTGAGAACATAAATCGTACGAAATGGCAAGATCAGCGAAAGCTGATTACACAAAACTATAGGCGCTAAAGTCAAATGACTATGCTAGCCAGGTGTCGAATACATCCTCTGTTGATTTTATGGTAGTACGAGGAGGGATATGTCTGAAGATAGTGTATTATCGTAGCAAATTTTATTGGCACCAATTTAGGTTAAAGGAATTGTCGACTCTTTTTTCCGACTGTATAGATGAGAAATTTAAACATAAACTTGAGAAGAAAATTAATTATCATGAAAAAGCAACATTGAATTACATAATGAACTATTTATAGTTAGTAAATCTTACATGATGAGAAAAGAAGCATGGGGACGGTTGTTAAACTTCCTCAGGAATTATTCCTCTAATTTTTATTTGCTTCATTTTAGAATAGTAGGTTTAAATAGTCAGTGTTTGAATTGCTGCTTGGATTTAGTTAGATAGAGAATATAAACTATACCATTATCTGCTTTTCTTAATACCGAGGTCAATTGATAAATCAATTGGTATGTCTTCATCTAAAAGACGCCTAGCTATTCTGTTAAAATTATCGATAATACTGAGATTTAGATTTTTTCTTTTCACGACTGGTAAACCATAGGCTAACGATTCCATATACAAATCAAAATCCCATGGTATCAAACCTATTACTTCCACTGGGAAGATTTCCTTAATAGCATCGATATCTAACATTATGCCCTTTTCCACTAAATCGGGTTTTAACTGATTAATGAGCAGAAGTTGTGATGCTATATTAAACTGTTTCTGTAATGCAACAATGATAGCGTCCGACCACCTTATAGAAAATGTATCTGGTTTTATAATTACAATAGCTTTATCAGCACCTTTTAATGCTGACTCAAATCCCTCTCCAATACCAGTTGGGTAATCAATAATTATATAGTCAAACTCATTACGCATTTTTATTAATAACCTTCTCATCTCCTCTGATTTAACATGCCTTGGCCTTTTATCAATAGCAGCTGGTAGTAGCAAGTAAAGATCGTTATTCTTGTCTTTAATAAGCGCGGAATTTAACTTGCACCGATTTGTAAGTACGTCAACAACATTAGAAATTATTCTACTTTCCAATCCCATCAATAAATCCGAAATTCTTTGGCCTATATCTAAATCAATAATACATACTTTTTTGGTTTTTAAAGAATGTATAATGCTAGAAATATTCTTCTGTTACCATAAACTGAAACCAATTAATTTTTAAGTTTAAGTTATTATAAATTGCAACTTGAACCAAGTCTTTTACATAAAGGGAAAAGTGAAATATGAATTAGTAGGTAAAAAGTTTGAATAACCCTTATCTTGTGGACAATAAAATTAAGGACAAGTAAAATGGTAAATAAGAAGCGTACTATTTAACTGAAAAGTAAAATGCAATTCTAGGCTTTTAGTATAGGTCATAGATTTTTAATTTTAAAAGTAACTGAAAACTCTTGCTATATGATGAATTATATAAAGAGACCCCAAAATATAAAAACTCTAATCTTCCTTACATGAACACTTTCATACGATTAAGCGAAATCCTTAGCTTAAAAAATTAATTAATATAACAGATGTTTATATTCTTTAGGAAATACATTGCTGGAGATATGAATAAAGTTTTTTACATTACAAAAAGCTTAACTGGAAATAAAGAATTATAAATCAGACTTAATTTTTCCCTAAACTAGCCGATCAAAATTATAGAATAGAGATTTAATTAATTCTTAAAAAGGTGGAAAATAGAATGATGAACTTCGAGAATAAAACATTATTAGTAACAGGTGGTACAGGCTCTTTTGGTAAGAAATTCATTAAAAGAATATTATCAACAAATTTAAGCAAAGTCATTGTATTTAGCCGAGATGAATTAAAGCAGTATGAGATGGAAAAGGAATTTACTGATAGTCGTATGCGTTTCTTTATAGGCGATGTTCGTGATAAGGATCGGTTATATAGAGCGTTTGATGGTGTTGATTATGTTGTGCATGCTGCTGCTCTGAAGCATGTGGGGGCATGTGAATACAATCCTTTTGAAGCTGTTAAAACCAATATTAATGGTGCTCAAAATATTGTTGAAGCTGCTATTGATAGAGGTGTAAAGAAAGTCATCGCTTTAAGCACAGATAAAGCTGCTAATCCGATAAATTTATATGGTGCTACTAAATTAGCATCAGACAAGCTTTTTGTAGCAGCTAATTCATATGCTGGGGATAAAGAAACTTCATTTGCAGTAGTACGTTATGGGAATGTAGTTGGTAGTCGTGGTAGTGTTGTTCCTTTCTTTGAGAAGATAAAAGAAACAGGAACAATTCCTATTACAGATGAGCGCATGACTCGTTTTTGGATTACTTTAGAACAAGCTGTCGAATTCGTTATTGATAATTTTGAGAGAATGCATGGGGGGGAAATATTTATTCCTAAAATTCCAAGTATGAATATTACTGATTTAGCCCAAGCCATTGCTCCGGAATGCAAAATGGAGTTCATTGGTATCAGACCTGGTGAAAAACTCCACGAAGCAATGATAACAGAAGATGATGCTCGAAAAACATTAGATATGGGAGATTATTATGTCATTCAGCCAGAATTCCCCTGGTGGAATAAAGACCTTGCCCATCAAGGAAAAGTTTTAGAAGATGGCTTTAGTTATGTGAGTAATGTAAATGATGATTGGTTAACTATAGAAGACTTACGTGAATTAGTGAAAACAAGTAAAGGTGACAGCTAATATGGAGAATTCAAAGCACCCGTTTATTCCTTACGGCCGTCAATCTATTGATGAAGATGATATTCAAGCAGTTGTGGATGTTTTAAAAAGTGATTATCTTACAACAGGGCCAGAGGTAGAAAAGTTTGAAGCGAAAGTTGCTGACTATGTTGGTGCTAAATATGCGGTCGCCTTTTCAAATGGTACAGCTGCATTACATGCAGCATGCTTTGCTGCATGTGTAGGTAATGGCGATGAAGTAATCACAACACCTATGACCTTTGTGGCTAGTGCTAACTGTGTCTTGTATCAAGGGGCAAAACCAGTCTTTGCGGACATTGATCCAGAGACATATAATATTGACCCAGATGGAATTCGCAAAAAGATTAATGGAAATACGAAAGCAATATTACCGGTTGACTTTACTGGTCAGCCTTGTAACTTAGATGAAATTATGGAACTCGCAAAAGAGCACAATTTAATTGTAATTGAAGATGCAGCACATGCAATAGGTGCTACGTATAAAGACTCTAAAGTGGGTTCCATTGCTGATATGACAATGTTTAGCTTTCATCCCGTAAAACATATTACTACTGGGGAAGGTGGAATGATCACTACAGATAATAAGGATTTATACGAAAAATTACACCAGTTTCGTACACACGGAATTACGCGCGACCCCTCCTTATTAAATGAAAATGATGGTCCGTGGTACTATGAAATGCAATTTTTAGGATATAACTATCGAATTACCGATATACAAGCTGCATTAGGCTCAAGCCAATTGGATAAGTTAGAAGGGTTTATTGAAAGACGTAGGGAGATAGTTGGTCAATATAATAAGGCATTTCGTAGCTTGAATGAACTTATCACTCCGTTTCAACATACTGATGGGGATTCTAGCTGGCATTTGTATGTTATTCAATTAAAGAAAGACTTGCTATCGATTGATCGAAAGCAGTTTTTTGAAGAATTAAGACAAGCAAATATCGGGGTAAATGTTCATTATATACCAGTACATTTACAACCATATTATCAAGAACTGGGATATAAAAAAGGTGACTATCCGATAGCAGAAGATTTGTATGAACAGACTATTTCCTTACCATTGTTTCCAACGATGACGAATGAAGATGTGCAATATGTAATCGATACTGTTAAAGGATTAATTAAAGAACACCAAATAGGGTAGGTGAATTTATGAAGGTTGTAGCAATTATACAGGCGCGAATGGGATCGACAAGGCTCCCTGGCAAGGTATTAAAAAAAGTACTAGACAAACCTTTATTGGAATATCAGATAGAGCGTGTTAAACGCTCTAAATTAATTGATGAAATTGTTATTGCAACTACAACTAACGAAGCTGACGAACTGATTATAGATTTTTGTGAAAGGTTATCTATTTCCTATTACCGCGGATCAGAAAATGATGTGTTATCAAGATATTATGAAGCAGCCAACATACATAAAGCAGATGTGGTTGTTAGGTTAACTTCTGACTGTCCTGTTATTGATCCTGTCGTTATTGATACGAATATTCAATACTACCTGGATAACCAGACTGATTTTGATTATGTATCTAATACGCATAAACGAACTTTTCCTCGCGGTTTTGATACAGAAGTCTTTTCTTTTGACGCTTTGGAAGCAGCTTTTAAGAAGGCTGAGCTAGCATCTGAGAAAGAACACGTAACGCCGTATATCTATCAAAATCCATCACAGTTTCGTATTGGGCATGTATTTGGTGAAGATGATCATAGTGATCTCCGTTTAACGGTTGATACGAAAGAAGATTTTTTATTAATTGAAAAAATAATAGATGTTTTATATAAGAACAATCCGAACTTTACATATGATGATATCGTTAAATTGCTAAATGAAAATAAGGATTGGTTAAAAATAAATGCAGAAATAAAGCAGAAAAAGGTTTAAGTGATGAATATGGAGAGTTATTTACGTCCTGTTACAAAAGATGACTTGGAGATTATTCTAACTTGGAGAAACAAACCTGAAATACGTAATTTAATGTTTAATGATCGTGAAATTGAATGGGAAAACCACTTAAAATGGTTTGAATCTTTAACAAATAAGGAAACAGATGTTATAAAATTATTTGTAGAAAGTAATGAACCAAGAGGTGTCGTGCAATTAAACAAGATAGATAAGCTCCATGGTACGGCTGAATGGGGCTTTTATATTGGCGATGCCTACCGAAAAGGTTTAGGGACCTTACTTGCCTATCATGCTTTAAATTACATTTTTGATGAATTAAAGATTAGGAAATTATCGGCTCAGGTATTAGATTTAAACGAAAAATCTCTTGAATTCCACCGTAAACTTGGTTTTAAACAAGAGGGAATACTACAAGAGCAAATTTGGAGAAATGATAGGTATATAGATGTTTTTTTATTTGCACAGTTTAATTATCACTGGAATCAAAACAAATCAAGGCTAGCGGAGGGATACATGAATGGCTAAAGAGATACGTATTGGTGATTATTTAATTGGTGAGAACCATAAACCCTTCATCATAGCTGAAATGTCTGGTAATCATAATCAATCTTTAGATAAAGCATTGGAAATTGTCGAAGAAGCTGCACAAACAGGAGCTGATGCTTTAAAAATACAAACATACACAGCTGATACGTTAACGTTAAATGTAAAAAGTGGAGATTTTGTCATCAATGATCCTAAAAGCTTGTGGGACGGGGAATCTCTATATGATTTATATAGTAAAGCATACACACCATGGGAATGGCACGAACCTATATTTACAAGAGCTAGAGAGCTTGGACTAATTCCATTTAGTACCCCCTTTGATGAAACGGCAGTGGACTTTTTAGAAGAGCTAGATACACCCTTTTATAAAATAGCTTCCTTTGAAAATAATGATATTCCATTAATTGAAAAAGTTGCTGCTACGGGTAAACCTATGATTATATCAACAGGGATGGCAACGGTTGCTGAACTAGATGAAACAGTACGTGCAGCTAGAGCAGCAGGTTGTAAGGATATCGTACTTTTAAAATGCACGAGTACCTATCCTGCAACACCAGAGAATACTAACATTTCTACCATCCCACATATGAAAGAACTATTTAACTGTCAGGTTGGTTTATCTGATCATACAATGGGAACCGGTGTATCTGTAGCAAGTGTTGCACTCGGAGCTACTGTAATCGAAAAGCATTTTGTGCTCGACCGTTCTGAAGGAGGAGTGGATGCTGCATTTTCAATGGAACCTCATGAAATGACAGCATTAGTTGAAGAGACTACACGTGCGTGGAAAGCTATTGGATCAGTAACATATGGTCCAACGAAAGCTGAAGAAAAATCCTTGCAATTTAGACGCTCTATCTATGCAGCTAAGGATATTAAAAAAGGTGAAAAGTATTCCCCTGATAATATAAGAATTGTGCGCCCAGGATATGGATTGAAGCCTAAATATTATAAAAGTCTATTAGGAAAAGAATCTCAGAAAGACTATCAAGTTGGAGATCGCATTAATTTTTTATAAATAAGTATAATAGTGACTCATTCGTAGGCATCAAAAAGCCCACACCTATTATTCAGGTCTGGGCTTTTTCACGCTTACGATATTAACAGTAATGAAGGTTTTGATTTGTGGAGTTATCTAGTTTTTTTTAATAAAAACCATGTTATATCATCTTGTGGGAAGTTATTATCTCTGTGATATACAAATCCGTAGTCAACTAGCTCTAAGTCATCAAATTTATCAAGAACTTCTCCTGCAAAGTCTCTTTTAAACAACTTATCCTCATGTCCCCTATAATTTACTCCAACAGGTGTGGGGTTATAATATTCAGCAATACAAATATATTTGTCTGTTAGATTGTATAGTAAATCATATACTTCATCTAAGAAATCAGGATTTATATGTATAAGTACACCTTTAATCAAAACAAAATCACGTTTATAATCCACATTAAAGTCCAATAATGATTCATTATAAACATTTAAGTCTTCAATTTGTTCTAACTCTTTTACTGCATCACTGCTAATTTCTACTGCAGATAAATCAGTATTAGGTAAAACAGTTTTTATTGCTTTAAGATTAAGACCAATATTTGCCCCTAATTCAATAATCGATGTTACGTTATTTGTTTTAGAGAATATTTTTGAAAACAATGGGATATTTCCTAAATAGTCTGTATTTCTATTTATATAATTTTTTCCAAATTCGCCTGCCCAAAACTTTTCCTGTTCTGTTTTAAATTCTGGCATTTTTGTCACCACCTATCATATTTCCTCTATTTTAACAGAGAATACTAGTAAAAGACATGAGTACTTACTAGGGAATTGTATCAAATTTTTGCATTTAGACAGTTGTCAACTTATGTCGAATTGATAATAAGGGCTTGTATACTTCAAGTATTAACTTCAAGAAAATTATAAAAAGAAAGTGCAGCAAAGCACGATTTTAATCTTTATTTATAAAATCTAATAGCTTTTTTGACGCAGGTTTTTTTATGAACTCCTTAAATACATAAACAGTTAACGAAAACCGCCATTATCCTTATTTTGTATAATACGTTATTTGACGCTTACTTTAATTCAGTGTCTTGAGCAATTCAATCACACGTTGTTTCCCCTTACCATCTACTTGTTTTTTAGCTTTTTCACTTAAATCGGAGAGATTATCCCTTTGTAGCAATAAATCTATCTCATTTTGTATGGTTGCTTGAGTGATCGTATCATATTGACCAAGGTAATAATCGATCGCTAATAGACTTGCATTTTCACAAAGTTCAATCTGATTATATGCAACAGCAGTTACTATTGCTGGGGTGCCGAGACAGTACCTTTCCCAAGTTGTGCTTCCACCTGCACAAATAGAAAAATCTACTTCATGCATAAGCTTTGCCATGTAATTAATGTTGTAATGAAAAGTAATGTTTTGTTGCTTGCAACTTCTTTCTATCTCTTCTTTATTTGGGTTAGATGGTCCAACCACTACATGCGCATCGATCTTTTTGTCTTTTATAGCATTTATTGCTTTAAGGGTTTCATTTGTAGGATCACTACCACCGTAAAAGATTAATGCTGTTGGATTGTTGTTCTTTTTCTTTTGTGTATTATGAAGATTTATAAACTCATCGCGTAATAATGCATATTTAGGCCCTAATAATAGTCTGCAGTTAGAGGGAACTAGATTTGTATACCTGCTATTTGCATTCAGATAATAGTTCTGATCTAACAATAGATCACAATTATGCGCACGGTCAGCGAGATCGTCTATGACCATAATGTTTGGAATTATTGTACGTATTTCCTTTTGCCAGGTTATATCTATGGCGTAATGATCAATTATTACCCAATCAAATTGTATACCACTTGAAGCTAATAGGTGCCGTGTTTCATTCGCATCTTGCTCTTGTGTAACACTTAACCATGCTGCGTGTTTAGGAGTTTCATTTACAATATTATTGTTTGGTGCCTCTTTAAGGTTAAAAACTTGAAATCCTTTTTGTGTTATCAAATGATTTAGATTACCTTTATGTAGTCTGGAAATAAACGTTACATTATGATTATTCTTTTTTAACTCTTCAGCAAGAGTTAAGCAACGCATCACATGTCCTGTACCAATTATAGTTGAAGCATCAACTCGGAAGCATATATTCATGTAAACACCTTTTCAATTAGAATTTGTTCTTTCATTATAACAATATGTGAAGTTGAGTGGGAATTGTAATAGTGAAGTTAGAAGAAGTATGAAACACCCGATTAATAATAGTACATAGTTTTAAATCCTATGGTCAACCACACATAAAACCTTGTATAAAACAGATTTCATAAAATATTAATCAAATACAAACAAAAATCATGGATTAAATCATGATTTTAGTTTATATTTAAGGTAGAACTTAAAGATTGTAGTAAATTACTAGGGGGAACTATTTTGTTAGAATTGTCTATTAATGAACCGGATTTGTTGAGCAAGATAGCACATGCTTTATCATCCAAAGTGCGAATAAGTATTCTCGATTTATTGAGCAAAGATAATTTAAATATACATCAGTTGTCGGAAACCTTGCAAATTCCGGTATCAACAGCTGCATCTCATGTTAAAGTACTAGAAGAAGCCATGTTGATCCAAACTGAATTAAGGCCAGCGAGCAGAGGTGCTATGAAAGTATGTACTAGAAACTATGATGACATACACATCTTATTAAATATATTGGACAAAAAAGGAGATCAACTCTCAGAAACCTATGAAGTTGAAATGCCGATCGGACAATATGTGGACTTTCAAGTCGCTCCAACTTGCGGAATGGCAAATCAAGAGAAGTTTATTATTCCAGACGACGCACCAGTATATTTCTATAATCCTGAACGGATGGGGGCCCAATTAATTTGGACAAGAAAGGGTTTCTTAGAGTATAAATTTCCTTTCGTTTTAAAGGCGGATGCGAAAATAAAGGAAATTCAATTTTCATTAGAGATTTGTTCAGAAGCACCGAACTATGATCATAATTGGCCTTCAGATATTACTGTATGGGTTAATGGTGTAGATGTCGGAACTTGGACTAGTCCAGGTGACTATGGGGATCGCCCTGGCAAATTAAATCCTAAGTATTGGGCTGAAAGTACAAGTACACAATACGGTACGATGAAAACATGGAAAATAACGAATGAAAATACGATGTTAGATGATTTCCAACTCACGAGTAAAAATTTAAGTGATATAAATATAGTTGAAAATGAACATATCTCCTTTAGAATTGGAATTAAAGAGGATGCTGTTCATAAGGGTGGAATGAATATATTTGGTCGTGAATTTGGTGATTATGCACAAGATATTAAAATGAAAGTTATTTACGAATAGTTTAAAAGGTTTTCATAGAATAGGTATCTTCTTGTAAGTGGATGAGTGTGGTGAATACTTGTTTTGAAGACCTATTGGCATTTTAATGAGGTAGTCCAGCTATACTTAAAAGTAGCTGCACTACCTTTTTATTTTGTGAAAATGGAGTGGATATAGGTAAGTATTGTTTTCCTAAACTATATATTATGCTTATCATTTTATTTAATACATAAAATCAGTATTAAAACAATAAAAACTAAAATAACCATTGACATCCACTTAAATGTAAGCGTATACTATGGTTTATATTATAAGTATGTTGTTTTAATACAAGATTATTGTAATATATGCCTATTGTTAAAAAAAAGGAGGAGTCATTCATGAAAAAGACGTTTTTATTTTTGTTGTTGTCCTTATTACTAGTTTTAACTGCTTGCTCTGGGTCTGGTGGATCTGAAGAGGTTGCGCCAGAAGTAGAATTACCTGAAGGTACTACAGAAGTAGTGATGTGGAATTTATTCGGTGGTGGTGATGCAGAATACATGGAAGAAACTGTTGATGCCTTTAATGAAAGCCAAGACGAATATTATGTAAATAATGTTATGCAGGAATTCGAAGAGTATTATACAAAATTACTAACGAGCATCGGTGCAGGGAAGGGTCCAGATTTAGCTATCTCACACTCACATGTTTTACCAGAACTAGTGAGTCAAGGCTTGGTGGTTGATATGACCGATATAGCAGCTGACGTTGGCGTAAGCTGGGAGGAATTTAACCAAAATATTTTAGATGCGACAGTTTATGAGAATCAGCATTTTGCAATTCCGATTGACACACATGCACAAATTATGTATGTAAACAATGAATTAGTAGAAGAAGCTGGACTGATGAATGATGACGGATCAATTGATATCGAAGAATCACCAGAAGGATATATAGAATTCTTTAAAACTTTAGATGAGAAATTACCAGAAGAAAAAATACCATTTTCATTCTCGTCGACAGGGAGCGATCCCTATTGGTTGTGGTGGGCAATGTATTCACAACTTGGCGGCGATCATATCCTAACGGAGGATAATCTTGAAAATCCAACATATGATATTGACTTAGAAAAAGCAAAAAAAGCAGCTGAATATGTACAAAGCTTATATCAAGAACATGAAATTATTCCATTAAATATAGCTGATTTTTACTCCGAGTTTCAATCAGGCAATGCCGCGACAACTACAACAGGTGTGTGGGCAACTGGCATATGGGAAACAACGGAAGATTTAGAATTCACTCCATTGCCAATTCCTAATGTGTTTGGTGAACAAGCTACTTGGGCTAGTTCTCATACATTAATCTTACCTTATTATGAAGATGCAGACACAGAAGTGCAAAAAGGTGCAGTTGAATTCATGAAATTTGCTACGGATAATGGAGCAATGTGGGCTGAAGCTGGACATATTCCTTCCAAAGATTCCGTGATTGAATCTGAGGAGTTCCAAGAATTGCCGTATAGAAGTGACTACGCAGAAGTTGCAGATTACGTTAATTTTGTTGACAGAAATATTTATGCTCGTGGTATAGAAGAAATTATTACTAGAAATCTCGATTCCATTTGGTCTGGGGAAGTAGGGGTAGAAGAGGCATTTTCTTCTATAGAGACAGAAATAAAAGATCTGATTGAATAAGGTTTTAATTAGTGGATGTCTAATATAGTAAGGGTTCACAGACATCCACTTCCATATCTATTCTATTTAAAGGAGTCTTGTCATGAATTCAAAGAGAAAAGCATGGATGCAAGATCTGAGAGCTATTCCTTTTTTACTGCCTTTTTTTATTGCATATATGATTTTCACTATATTCCCTATTCTTAAGGGATTAGAAATGAGTTTATATGATTGGAATTTGGTTAGAAAACTAGAATTTGTTAGGTTAGAAAACTATAAAGATATGATCGGGGATCAATTTTTTTGGGACAGTTTATGGAATACAACGTTATTTGTAATCTTAACGACGCCAACGATGGTTGCGTTAGCATTAGGTTTAGCTTTACTAGCTAATTTAAATACAAAATTCCAAACCTTTCTCAGAGGATCTTTTTTCTTACCTAGTATCTTATCTGTCGCAGTAATCTCATTTTTAGCTATTTTTATGCTTCAACCTTATAACGGTCTAATAAATAGTGTGCTTCATTTAATAGGAATTGAGGCAGAACCATTCTGGATGGCTGACAAAGTATTAGCTTGGGTTAGTATTGTTGTCGTTACTCTATGGTGGACAGTTGGTTTTAATATGATTTTGTTTTTGGCTAGTTTGCAGGATATCCCAGAATCTTTGTATGAGGCGAGTGAAATTGATGGAGCTACAAGGTGGGAACAATTTCGATATATTACATTTCCACAATTAATACCTATAGGCCGAGTGATATTATTATTGCAAATTCTTGCCTCTTATAAAGTGTTTGCACAAATTCTTTTAATTACCGGTGGTGGTCCGAGTGGTTCTACTCGTCCTTTGATTCAATACATTTACGAAGTCGGGTTCACAAAAAATAATTTAGGATATGCGGCGGCAATGTCCTATGCATTATTTTTTATCCTGCTAGTGCTTTCAATCGTGCAGCTTAAAAGCCAAAGATCGGAGGGGAATTAAATGGCTGAAAATAGTAGGAAGAAAAGAGCTAAAATTTTGGAGAAAAAGCGAGACCCATTTCGAAGTTTAAAAATTGCTATTGGATTGGGAGTTGCCGTAATTTTTATATTTCCGATTATTTGGATGTTATTTGTATCGATTAAACCAGATGGGTTTACTACAACCAATCCTTTTGAATGGTTTGCACCTCCGTATACATTTTCAAATTATATAGATTTAATCATGAACAGTTTGATTTTGAAATGGCTTTGGAATAGTTTATTCGTGGCAACCATTACAACTATCCTTACTTTGTTTATCACAGCTTTAGCAGCTTTCGCCATATCACAGATGAAATTCCGATTTAAAAATACTATTTACATCTTTTTCTTACTTGGACTAATGATTCCAGGCGAAGCAACTATTATTCCGCTGTATGAGATTGTGAAAAATCTTAATATGATTGATAGTTATGCAGGGTTGATTCTTCCAATGATTGCCTCTCCCTTAGGTGTCATTATTTTAAAAAGCTTTTTTGATGGTGTTCCACAGGAAATAATAGAGAGTGCCACTATCGATGGATGCTCCTATTTTAAATTATTTTATAAAATTGTCTTACCATTAGCAAAACCTGCGATGGCTGCTATCGGTATTTTTACATTTATCGGTTCTTGGAACAATTTCCTATGGCCGTACTTATCGATACTTTCTGAAACATTGTATACATTACCAGTGGGCTTGCCTGTTTTTAATTCAAATTATTCGCAGGCATACGTAGAACCAATGACAGCCAATGCGATTGCATCCATACCTGTGATCGTAGCATTTCTCATTTTTGAGAAGCAAATAGTAAAAGGAATAAGTTTTACAGGAATTAAAGGATAAAAGGAGAGAAATAACATGACAGCAAATAATACAACATACGAACGTACAGAATATCCAAGACCTCAATATGTTCGCGAATCTTGGTCAAATTTGAATGGAAACTGGAAATTTGCATTTGATGATCAAAATAGAGGAGAAAGCGAAAACTGGTATGCACAGCCGTCCTTTTCTACCGATATCAAAGTGCCATTTACTTATGAAACAAAGGCAAGTGGTATTGGCGAGGAAAAATTCCATCCATATATTTGGTATAAGAGAGACTTCGATATTCCAGAAAAAGAAAAGGATAAAAGGGTGTTATTAAGATTTCAAGCTTCAGATTATCTAACAAAAGTATGGATAAATGGTTCTTTTATAGGGGAACATGCGGGGGGAAATGCTGCTTTTTCATTTGATATTACCAATGCGGTGAATATAACCGAAAAAAATGAATTAGTCGTTAAGGTGGAAGATAGCAATAGCTGTTTTCAACCAAGAGGTAAACAACGGTGGATGGATGAAAACTTTGGTTGTTGGTATGTACAAAATACAGGTATTTGGCAGACTGTATGGTTAGAATTCGTCCATACCAGGAGCATTGATAATGTTAAGGTTACGCCAAACATTGATCATAACTCCGTAGCATTTGAATATAAACTAAACGGTGAAATAGATGACTCATATAGAATAGACACCAAGATTACATTTAACGGGCAATTGGTGAAAAAGGTTTCTATAACACCTACTCGTGCAAATGCAAATATGGAAGTGGAGTTATTGTCCGAAATGCACGAATGGAAAGTGATGTTATGGTCCCCAGAGCAGCCAAATTTGTATGATGTAGAATATCGATTATTAAAGAATGATGAAGTAGTCGATGAAGTGACATCCTATTTTGGTATGAGAAAAGTATCCACGAAGGATGGACAGGTGCTGCTTAATAATCGCCCTATCTATCAGAAATTATTATTAGATCAAGGGTACTGGACAGAAACTATGCTTACACCACCTTCCGATGAAGCAATGCTAGAAGATATTGATAAAACCATGGCAATGGGTTTTAATGGTGTACGAAAACATCAAAAAATAGAAGATGATCGCTTTTTATACTGGTGTGACAAAAAAGGCTTGTTAGTATGGTCTGAAATGGCAGCAACCTATGAATTTTCTGATGAAGCTGTAGAGAACTTTACGAAGCAATGGCTGGAAGTTATGCAACAAAACTATAACCATCCATGTATCATTACGTGGGTACCGTTTAACGAGTCATGGGGTATTCCAAATATTTTAACGGATAAAAAACAGCAAGCTTTTACTGAATCAATCTACTACTTGAGTAAAGCAATCGATTCCGAGAGACCGGTCATCGTAAATGATGGCTGGGAGCACACGATCTCTGATATTATAGCGCTTCATGATTATGAAGAAGTAGGAAAAATCTTTTACGATCGTTATAAAGATAAAGATAATATTCTCGGGAATAAGATCCCACACAATAATCAGAAATATGCCTTTGCAAATGGCTATGAATATAAAGGGCAACCAGTAATACTAACTGAGTATGGCGGTATTGCATTTAATGAAGGAAATGGCTGGGGTTATGGAAATCAAGTTGACTCAGAAGAGGAATTTTTGAATAGATACAAAGATATTACTGATGCAATTAAAGATATTCCATATATATCTGGTTACTGTTATACACAAACCACAGATGTGCAACAGGAAATAAACGGACTGTTAAATGAAGATCGCACACCAAAAATCGACATGGAGAAAATAAAGAAAATCAATGATGCATAAATAATTGGTAAAGACTAGAGGGGTTGTTCATTAGATTTATGAACAACCCCTTGTTCAATTAAAAATAGTTAAAATAGAGGGTGAGCATGTGAAACGAGATTATGCAATGGATTACTTTAAAGGTCTATTGGTTATTGGAATGATTTATACGCATGTATTGCAATTTTTTAGTGATGTAAGCATTTATCCGAATACTAGATTTAGTATGGAGTTTTTCAATTTAGTTACTTTTTCAGGCTTTATCTTTTGTTTTGGTTATGTGAATGAGTTGGCTTACTATAGAAAATCGTTTTCTAAGGTGCGTGTGAAATTGTTAGTTACTGGGATGAAGACATTATTAGCTTTTTATATTTCTGGTCTAGCTTTTCAGGTGTATGTAGATGACATGTCTTTGGACATCGCAACAATTCTACCGATTATCTTGTTGCAGGTGATTCCGGGTTGGTCAGAATTTTTACTATCCTTTTCGTTAATTATGCTAATGGGGTTAGTTCTATTTCCTTTTATCAATTGGATAAAGGGGAAGCCACTGCTTTTGTGGGCACTTGTATTTCTGTTTTTGATGACTTCCTTCATTGATTATAGCCTTATTCAATCATCTTATTTAGGATTATTTATTGGCACAGAATTATTTCCGGTATTTCCAGTAGTGCAATATCTGCCATTCTATTTAATTGGCATCTATTTTGCGAATTACAAAATAGTTTTTATATGGAAATATTTTATTGGTTCTATTTTAGGGACAGCTTTATTTTTTTACTACCTTATTCGGAATGATTTTCAACTTCCGATGAGGTTTCCACCTTCTATTTATTGGTTAGTTGGGTCGGCTTTTTTCTTGTATATGTATTATTTACTTTGCAAGTTTTTAGAAAGACAGAAAATCGAATTTATTTTCTTAAAGGTGATGGGCCAAAATACTTTATTTTATTTGGTTATAAGTAATGTATTCATTTTTTCTTTAGATGACACGCTTAGTGGGATGATATTAGGGCCATGGATTGGACTGTTGTTTAGCGTAATATTGTTGTTTATAATTGGTTTTTTGATTAGTATTGTCAGTTCAAGGAAGCTGTACACTTAAATAAACAAGTCTAATAAAGGTGTGTTTCTAAATTTAAGCGCAAAACGAAAAATACAAAAATAAAATTAATTTAATTTTTATTCCGACAGCTTTGTAAAATAGTCGATACTTAAATATAGAGTGTTTAGCTTGAAAATCAGTGTGAAAATTTATTTTGGGGTGTTCTTTATGCTTTAATCTGAATGATTCTCCGATCCTCTGCTATGCTAAAAGCTTTTTTGCACAATAGGTAAATTAAAAATGAGGAAAGAGATATATTAATAAATATCATTATTGGGAATCTTAACGTCGCAAAGGCCAAACTTATTAGTATAGATACGTTCAAAAGAGAAACTGGTAGAAATAATATAGAAAAAAGTAATGAATTCTTGATTAATTCTATCAATGTAAATTTATAGATACTCATGATCGGAAAGATAAAAGTAGCCATTGCTACAACGAGTAGGGAGAACGTAAGAAAGAATGTAAGTAGTAATAAGTTATCATAATTTAATACATATATAAAATTAATAATCAGAGCAATAATTAATATTGGAACAACAAGACCAATAAAAAGACTTTTCTTAAATAATTCCTTGAAGTAAGTAAAATAGGGCTTTATTACTCTAGTTTCTTTCTTTTCGATAAAATCTTTAGTAACACTATACAGTGCCGCAGTTGCTGGCCCGATAGTAATGACAGGAAATGAACAAACTAACCATAAAAGATTGAGCAATAAAAGATTGATGAAAAATTCAACAAATCTATATAGTCTACTTTCCATTAAATTCATCGTTTCAACCACCCTTTCATTGATAAACGCGAAACAGTATTAAAATTTTGCTGAATTTTATTTGTAGAGAAGTTTATGGTTTTTACGATATTGATTTGGACTGAAACCAACCGTACTTTTAAATTTTTTTCGGAAATTTTTAATATCATGATAACCAGTTTGTGATGCTACGTCTTTTATTTTAATAGATGTATCCTTCAGTAAAGATTTGGCTTTTTCGATCCGTAATCGTGCTACGTACTTACTAAATGATTCTCCTGTCTTTTCTTTAAAATAATCACTAAAATAGTTTGGGTTAAGGTGGACTGCTTCAGATACCTCTACTAGTGTTGGCGGCTCATGAAGATGATGCTTAATATAGCTTTTGGCTATATCTATAAGTGAGCTTTCATTGTTATTTTCTTGTAAGGTATCAATTAATTCTGAAGTGATTTGAATAGTTTGTTTAATATTTAATGGTTGGTGATGATATTGATAGTCCGGACCATATATGTTGTGTTTTATTGAAAAGGAATTAATAATACGTTGTAGCTCATGGCATAGATAGTGTTTATTTTCTATTTGATCAAATATTTTATTTATTAAACCTTCAGTAGCTTGCTTATTCAATGATTCTAAGGAATTTTGTATTTCGAATTCAAATTGCTCCATATTATTTTTAGTGATTTCAGATATTGCATAACCGACACTTTTAAGTGAGTAGTCTAGTGAAGTGTTTATGACTTTTTTTAGTTCATCACCGTTTAAGGGCTTGAGTAAGTAATCGATGACCCCATATCGCATCGCCTGCTGTACCAATTTAAATTCTTCCAAACCCGTAAGGAAGATTAAAGGTATTCGAAAATCTTTTTTTACAAGTTCATTTGCAAATTCCATACCATTCATAATAGGCATTTTAATATCTGAAATAATTAAATCTATTTTTCTCGATTCCACAATATCAAGTGCACGTTGGCCATTCTCTGCTAAAATACATTCGTGTCCAGGAATAATTCTATTAATCATTGCATGAATTCCGTCTCTTATTAATTTTTCATCGTCCACTATTAAGACATGAGCCATGACGTAATCTCCTTTGTAAGTTATTAAAAACTTATTAAAGTTCGTAAATATGGAAGAAAATAAATTGAATTTATTCGTATTTTGTTTTTATCAAATTTATAAATCAAGAATTTTTCAGATTCAACTAACATAAGGAACAATTAAAATAATGGTGGTTCCTTCTTGGACTTTGCTTTCTAACTGAAGTCCGAATTTTTCTCCGAACGTCATTTTAATTCGAGAGTCAACGTTTTTTAACCCAATACCAAGTTGATTTGCATCGTGATTATTTTCTCGCAAGGCATTATTTATCTGTTCTAATTTCTCGTTTTCTATGCCAAATCCATTATCTTTTACTGTAATTATAATCGTTTCATTATTATGCACACGTCCTTCTATAATGATTTTCCGAACATGAATGTTTTCTTTAAATCCGTGTTGTATGGCATTTTCTACAATTGGTTGCAGGATAAGTGGAATTGTTTTGCATTTTAATGCTTTTGGATCTAGATTATATTGCACACCTAAACTCCCAAAGCGTAGCTGTTGAATGTTGACATAGTTCTTGACCTGATTAATTTCATCCGAAAAAGAGACAAAATTATTATGTTCTTTTATGCTATACCTCAAGAATGCTCCTAGTGATGAACTCATTTCAACAATATTCAAATTTCCTTTTATTTCTGCAAGAGAGCGTATGGACTCGAGGGTATTGTATAAGAAATGTGGTCGAATTTGATATTTTAAGTTTTTTAATTCGGCTTCTTTTTGTTTGAATTTCTCTTCAAGTACTTGGTGCACCAACTGATTTATATTAGATTTCATATCATTAAACGTTCGTGCTAGATCTCCAATTTCATCATTTCTAATTTCTTTCATTGCAATATTATAATTTCCTTTTTTAACTTCTTTCATCAATCTATTTAAACTGGATAAAGGCTTGGTGATTCTGTAGGAAACAACTATACATGCACCAGCAATTAATAAAATGGTTATTCCGGCTATAATTAAAATCAATCGTTGAATTTCATTTAAGTCCATAAATACTTCTTTTCTTGATACAATACCTACAATTTTCCAATCAGATGTATTTGATTCAACAAAATTAGAGATTAGTATTTCATTATTTGAATTAATTTCTTGGACTCTGGGTATGTCAAAATCAATTTTGTTGAAAGCGCTTAAAAATTGTTTATTTTGACTCATAATCAAATTGTTATTCTGATCCAATATTAGTATATTGGACTGATCTCCAATATCGACATCTTTTATGATGTTTTCAAGACCAGTATAATTAATATCTATAACTAGAGCAGCCAAGCTTGGCTGATCATAAAGATTAATCCCTCTTGCAACTGAAAATGCTCTGGATGGTCGATTATTTACGCCACTCATATTTAATTCATTGATAAAAAATTTTTCTTTTTTTGTTTGCGTAATATTTTTAAACCAATCACTCTCTATATAGTTTGTAGTCGGATCCATTGTTATCCTATACCTAGATTTCGAAAAGATAGTCCCATCATTTCGATAGAAATATACCCCCTGAATATCCTCGCGAAGTGTAGTTAAAATGGTGTAAAGTTCTTTGTCCATTAATGTAGATTCATCTAAAGGGGAAAGATTAGAATTATTTTCTAAGACTTTCATAATATTATCGTTATAATAAGGACTATGTGTTAGTCGAACTATATCATTTAGATAAGTATCTAGATGGAAGTTAACCTGCACTAATGTTTCCTTCACCAACCTTTCATAAGAATTCTGAAGTGAATTACTGTAAAGAAAAAAACTAGATAATGAAATAATGAGTAAGGCGAATACGGTTAATGGTATAAATGTCATAATCATTTTGTTTTTTATAGTGTAACGTTTTTTTTGATTCAATTTAAGACTTCCTCTCAATAATCTGTAAAATTACTCCCTTATCTGAATTTTATCCTTCTTTTTAACCCACTTATTATTAGATACACTATAAATGTAAACGCTTTACTTTTCAACAAAATATTAAAAAGGGTGGAGAGATAATGAAAAAGCAAAAAGTTTTTGGAATGCTAGTGGTAGGTATTTTATTTTTATTCCTTATTGGATGCAGTGAAACAGAGTCAAGTAATGATGCAAACAGTCAAACCGGTGAAAGGGAAAATGCCGATTCATCCAATGAATCCTCAGAAACGGTAACACTAAACTTTTTTGATTGGTTTGATGAAGAAAATTACATGGAAGATGTTATTGCAAAGTTTGAAGAAGCCAATCCTGATATAAAAATTAATGCTACGTTTGTTCCAACAAATGAATACGAACAAAAATTGTTAGTGAACATGTCTTCTGGTGAAGGGTTAGATGTGTTTGCAGTTGCAAATGTGGGTGGTATGTCCAACTATCAGAGTAAAGGCCAATTGCTAGACATTAGTGACCTCATAGATAGGAATGAATTAGAGAATCTTTCTCCTTTAATCGAACAGCTTGAGATAGAGGATGGGTTATATAGCCTTCCATATCGCTCTGGAGCATGGGCTTTATATTATAACAAAGATATTTTTGATGAAGCAGGCGTTGATTATCCTGATGAGACTTGGACTTGGGAAACGTATGAAGAAAAAGCAAAAGAACTAACGATGAAAGGTGAAAATGGTCAGATATGGGGTTCATTAAATTATCAACCTTCTTCAACTTGGTGGAGAGTACCTGCAAATACAGCTGGAATAAATAATCCGAATAACCCTGAAGATTTAGCTGGATTTAAAGAAGCTGCAAAGTTAAATTATGAATTATCCTATGAAGATAAAGCGCAAGAACCATACAGCGACCTTGTCGGTGAAGCAGGAAAAGATTATACTGGTAGATTTCTTCAAGGAAACCACGCAATGCTTTTTAATGGGGAATGGTTGGTTGAAATGTTGAATAGTGCTATGGAAGATGGTAGTGGTGAAATTAATTATGATGTAGCACCGCTTCCTTACACAGAAGGAATGGAACCAAGATCTGCTGGTGCAATGGCAGTTGCAATGGTTTCAAAAAATACTGAACATCCTGAAGAAGCAGTAAGGTTTCTAAGTTACCTTGCTTCAGAGGAAGCTGGAGAAATTATGGCAGGTCACGGAGTTCTTCCTGCATGGCAGTCAGATATTACAACAGAAGCTTTTGTAGAACGCCTTGACCAACCAGAAAATGCTGGAGTGTTTTTTGAACGACCGATTAATAGTCAGGTTCCAGTAGACGATCCACTATATACAGAAGGCATGAAAATAATGGAGGAAGAAGTTTCCTTATATCTTTTACAAGAGAAGGAACTAGATGAAACTTTCAATACGATACAGGAAAGAATTGATTCCGAAGTATTAAATAAATAAAAGTAGAATAAAGTCCCTCGAGTATCAAGTATTTTGTGAGGGGCTTCCTTCATGATATTTAAATGAATTTCCTATTGGTAAATTCGGTTTAAAATATGAGTTCATTTCGTGAAAAGAATAGAGTAAAGAGAAAGGAGTGTAAGAATGAAGAGATTTAACAAAAAATATCTTGTGGCTTTTATGTTTCTTTTACCCAGTTTAATAGGTTTAAGTATATTTGTCCTATATCCCATATTAGCTTCCTTAGTGATGAGTTTTACTAATTGGGATGGACTTACACCTATGAAGTTTAATGGAATAGAAAACTACATTCAATTATGGAAAGATGAAACATTTAAGATTTCTCTTATTAATAATTTTTATTACACAGGCGTATCTGTTCCTTTAACAATTATATTTTCTGTTTTATTAGCGATTATGATGAACGCAAAAGTAAAAGGGATTGGTGTATTTAGAGTACTATACTTTCTTCCAAATGTAACAGCAGCGATCGCAGTTGGAGTAATTTGGTCTTCTATGTTTACGAAGGAAGGACCGATAAATCAAGTGATTGCATTATTTATTGAGAATCCCCCACATTGGTTAGGTTCTTCTTTATGGGCAATGCCAGCGATTATTATTGTTTCTGTTTGGAAAGGGGTAGGATATTTCGCGATTATATTGCTTGCTGGTTTACAAGGAATTCCCCACCATTTGTATGAAGCAGCAACAATAGATGGTGCAAACAAGTGGAAACAATTTATTCATGTAACGGTACCGGTGCTATCACCCGTTATATTCTTCTGTACCATTATGGCGATGATAAGTTCGTTTCAAGTTTTCGATACGATTGTTGCCATGACAGAAGGCGGGCCCGGTAGAGCTACTAATGTGTTAGTTTACCATATCTATAATACAGCATTTTTAGATTTCGAATTTGGCTATGCTTCAGCAATGTCCTATATTCTATTTATCATTATTTTGTTGGTAACAATCATTCAATTTAGAACCCAAAAAAGATGGGTGCATTACTAAACAAAATAAATTATAGAAGGATGTGCAGAAATGAAACAGTCAAATGTATTAGATAATAAAAATATACCTCAAAATGGAAATAATATTAAGTTGAGAAAATCACTTTTTTCTCTATTTACTTATTTCATTCTTTTAATAGTAGCTGTGGTGATGGTAATGCCGTTTGTTTGGATGTTATCTGGCTCATTAAAAGATGCAGCAACAATTTTTCAAGATAGCATGAATTTAATCCCCGATAATCCTAGGTGGGATAATTATCCAAAGGTATGGACAAGTGTACCATTTGCCATGTTCTATTGGAATACCACAAAAGTTGCTTTTCTCACAACGGTTGGAACGGTATTAACGTCAGCACTTGCTGCTTATGCTTTTGCAAAGTTAGAATTTCCTGGGCGTGATAAGATATTCTTTTTATATATCGCAACGATGATGATTCCGGATCAGGTAACAATGATTCCTCAGTTTGTTTTAATGAGAGATTTGGGACTAATTAATACACACACCGCTTTGATATTAGTTAAGTTATTTCATCCATTTGGTGTATTTCTATTAAGACAGTTCTTTTTAACAATCCCAAATGAATTAAGCGATTCCGCACGGATTGATGGGTGCTCTGAATTTCGGATTTTTTGGAATATTATATTACCGCTCTCTAAGGCTGCGCTGGGAACATTGGTTATCTTTTCCTTATTAAATAGCTGGAATGATTTTATAAATCCACTGATTTATCTAAGTGATCAGTCTTTATTCACTTTACAAGTTGGGATTCGTTATTTCCAACAGTTATATGGAGCAGATTATCATTTAATTATGGCTGCAACAACATTGTCTTTAATTCCGATAATCATTGTATATCTTTTTGCGCAAAAATATTTTATTGAGGGTATTTCAACAACAGGTCTTAAAGGATAGTATTAATTAATCTGTTAATTCTGGTATAGCACACAACTGGTAACCAATAGATAATTACATTTAAATAGAGACTTTCATCTGAACTTGTGAACACCTCACTTAAGTCAAAAAATTAAGAAAGGATGTTAAATAATGAATGAATTAAGTAGAAAGAATATTGATTTTGATGCTAATTGGCTTTTTTACAAAGGAAACCCAAGTGGAGCAGAAGAAATAAATTATGATGATTCAACATGGCGAAAGTTAAACGTACCACATGACTGGAGCATTGAAGGTGAATTTGACGAGAATAATGAAAGTGGGAAAAGTGGTGCATTTCTATCAACTGGAATTGGTTGGTATAGAAAACATTTTGATTTAGATGAATTAGAAGAAAATAAACAAGAATATCTTTATTTTGATGGTGTTTATCATAATAGTGAAGTGTGGTGTAACGGTAACTATTTAGGCAAACATCCTTATGGATTTACTGGATTTTATTATGATTTAACCTCTTATCTGAATAAAGATGAAAAAAATATAATTGCCGTAAAAGTAGACAATTCTGATCAACAAAATTGCCGGTGGTATACAGGTTCAGGTATTTATAGACATGTGGAGATGATTATCTGTGACCGAGTACATGTAGACCATTGGGGTACTTATATAACAACATGTTTAGATTCTTTAGAACAAGCAACTGTCACTATTCAGACTACTATCACGAATAACCACACTGTTGATAAAACAATTAGTTTAAAAACTTCGATATGTGATGCAAAGGAAAATGAAATTACAACCGATGAAAAAATAGTAAGGATTGAAGCAAATAAAAAGCTTACTATTTCGCAAAAAGTAGTTGTACAAAACCCAGTTTTATGGTCCATTGACACGCCAAATCTTTATAGTGCGAAAAGTGAAATATCCAAACAAGGGGGTATCATAGATCAATATTCCACAGCTTTTGGGATAAGAAATATAGAGATATTAAATAAAGACGGAATAAAAATTAATGGTAAGTCTATTAAGTTAAAGGGTGTAAATATACACAATGATGCAGGAAGTCTAGGTACAGCTGTACCAGATCAAATTTTAAAAAGTCGATTGAAAACATTGAAGGAGTTAGGTTGTAATGCAATTAGATGTAGTCACAATCCACCTGCAAAAGAATTACTTGATATGTGTGATGAAATGGGCTTCTTGGTTATTGATGAAGCTTTTGATAAGTGGTGGTCAGGAAGCTATGGAGAAATTTTTGAAGCTTGGTGGAAAAAAGATCTGGAAATGATGTTATTAAGAGATAGAAACCACCCTTCCATTTTTATGTGGAGTGTTGGAAATGAGGTAGAAGATCAAGGTTCTACGAAAACTTTGGATACATTAAAACTCTTGGTAGAACATGTCCATCAATTTGAACCAACTCGTCCAGTTACATGTGCAATAAGACCACCTGGGGAAGTAGATGGGATTACAAATCTAAATGAAAAACTCGACGTCATCATGAGTATGGCAAATCTGACGGATGTAGTCAGCTTGAATTATCAGGAGCAATGGTATGACGATATAAAAAAACGAAATCCTGATATTATTATAACCGGAAGTGAGACATACCCTTTCTTTCGTGGTACGCGTGACTTTTTTAAAGGCTATGAACCAGTAAATCCATGGTTTGATGTAGTAGCAAACGATCATGTAATTGGACAATTTATCTGGGCTGGAATAGATTACTTGGGAGAAAGCATGAATTGGCCAAGTAAAGGATGGGCAGCATGTTTAGTTGATACAACAGGAAAAAGAAAGCCGCTGTCATATTTTCAACAAAGTGTGTGGACAGAGGAGCCAATGGTTCATATTGCAGTGAATGCCGATAGCATTACATCTCCTTCAACCAAAATGCATTGGAATGCACCTAAAATGGCTTCACACTGGACATTTCCTGATTATGAAAATGAGTTAATTAGAATATTCACCTTTACTAATTGTGAGAAAGTAGAACTATATATTAATGATGAATTAAAAGGATATAAATTTTTAAAGGACTTTCCAGATAAAATAATGAAGTGGTATTTACCCTATGAAGCTGGAGAAATTAAAGCGGTCGGATACATCAATGATGAAAAGAAGTGTGAGCATTTATTAGCTACTTCAGATTCCCCATATGAGATTCAACTTCAAGCTGATCGTAACTCTATTCATGCTGATTCAAAAGATGTTTCTGCTGTAGAAGTGGTTGTAGTAGATGAAAAAGGTGTTGTTGTACCATTTGCGGAACATAAAATATCATTCGATATTGATGGAGAAGGGGAAATTATAGGGGTAGATAATGGCAATTTAGACAGTAGTGAATTATATAAAGCAAAGGAGAGGTCAGCTTACCATGGAAGGTGTCGCGTATTTGTTCAAAGTAAAGGTAACGCTGGTAATATCTTAATTCGAGCTAATGCAGAAGGTCTTAAAGGTGCCGTGGCTAAGATATTAGCTATATAGTTGATTTTTGTTTTACCTTTTTTAAACTAGAATTGTGCAACTCGTGTTTTTTCTGGAATTTTTATAAAAATGGGAAATGGAGTGATGGCGTGATTCAAGTAGCAATAATTGGAACAGGATCGATTAGTCAATCGCATCTAGAAGGATACTTAACATTTCCAGATGAATGTAAGATAGTTGCTTTGTGTGATTTATATCTGGAAAAGGCAGAGGCTCTAAAAGAAAAATATAGTTTAGAAGCGAATTTATATGCAAATTATGAAAATCTCTTTAAAAGTGAAAAGATAGATTTAGTTTCAGTTTGCACGCCTCCGTATACACATGCAGAAATATCCATAAATGCAATGAGAGCTAAAGCGCATGTTCTTGTTGAAAAGCCAATGGCTTCTTCTTTAGAGGAATGCGATCAAATGTTAGTTGCAGCAAATAAATATAACCGTAAACTATCTGTCATTGCTCAAAATAGGTTTACCACTACCATGATGAAGTTGAAAGCAATGCTAGACTCTGGCCTTGCAGGTCCTATTGTTCATACGCAAGTTGATTCCTTTTGGTGGAGAGGATATAGTTACTACGATCTATGGTGGAGAGGCACATGGGAAAAAGAAGGTGGTGGCTGCACGCTAAATCATGCAGTTCATCATATTGATATTTTCCAGTGGATGAAAGGAATACCATCCTCTATTCAAGCAGTAACATCGAACACATCCCATGACAATGCAGAAGTAGAAGACATATCCATTGCAATTGCTAAATATGATGATGGGAGTTTAGCACAGATAACTAGTTCAGTAGTGCATCACGGAGAGGAACAACAATTAATATTCCAAGGAAAAGCAGCGAGAATATCAGCACCATTTAAAGTGAGATCTTCAAGTGTGATGCCTAATGGATTCCCGGAAAGAAATGCTGCTTTAGAGTCGGAAATAGAAGCTATGTATGAATCACTAACCCCGTTAGAATATGAAGGACACAAAGGTCAAATTGAACATGTGTTACAATCATTAACCAATGACAACATTGCTCTCTTATCAGATGGTATAGAGGGTCGTAGTGCTTTAGAAATTATTACAGCAATCTATCAATCAGCGCATGATGAAAGAGCAATTGACTTGCCTCTAGAAAAAAGCAGTAAATTTTACACAAGAGAAGGTCTACTAAAAAATATAAATCATTTTCATGAGAAAAAGAACTCTATTGAAAATTTTATAGAAAATAAAAGTTAGCGATAATGATTTGTAAATTTAACTTGCCACTATTCTTTTTGTGTGGAAATTCATCATTCAATAATTGAAAATATCTTGGAACTTGTTTAAACACTTCAAAGGTTAGATTTTTTGAAGTGTTTATTTTTGAAATTAGCATTTTCATGAAAGGAAATCTATTTTTCAAGTTATTCTATGAAATAGATCGACATGACTTAGGTCAAATGCTCTTATAAGATGGTGTTACCGCGGAATACCAAGGTAATGGCCATGCCTACATAGGAGAAAGACCGTGAAGGAAGTAGATTTTAGTCAATTATTAAAGGAATTTGAGCCTCTTATCTATCATTTAATCAAAAAATACGGGATTAGAGATCCTGAGGATGAGTTTTATCAAGAGGCAGCCATTTCTTTATGGCAAGCATATCAAAGCTATGATAAAGAAAAAGCTAAATTCTCTACATATGCTTATTACTGTATTAGTCGAACGTTATGTAATCTAATTGCGAAGGATCAGAAGGAAATCGCTAAAAAAGAAAAGGTGTTAAGTGCTACTACCTTTGAGGATTTATTGGTGGAAAATAAAACTGGCATTGGCATTGATGCTGGGTTATTAAAGAAGATACGCACATCTTTAACCGATAACCAATGGAAATGGTTCTTGCACTTTGTGATAGAAGATAAATCGATAAAAGAAATAGCAGGAAAAGAAAATGTCACAGAAGATGCCGTAAAGAATTGGGGACGACTCGCTAAAAAGAAAGTTCAAAAGATATTGGTGGACGAAGAGTATGTGGAGCGAAGATTGTAAAGTTTTGCAAGGTTTGCAAGGTGCCTGTCACTTGTCGAATCTAATTGATAGTTAAGAAAGATTGATTCAATTTATTGGAAAGCATCTGAATGATAAATTTTTATTTAGAGAAGGATCAAAGAGTCAGTCTAAGAGATACGATATTTAGAGAAGTAGTATCGAACATTCTTGTTCATAGGGATTTTTCAAATCCTTTTCCAGCAAAACTAGTTATTGAAAATAAAAGAGTATTTGTTGAGAATAGCAATAAATCTCATGGTAATGGAATTATTGATCCTATAAACTTCTCACCATTCCCAAAGAATCCAACGATTGCAAAGTTCTTTAAAGAGATTGGTCGAGTAGATGAACTCGGTTCAGGTATAAGGAATACATACAAATATAATAAAATATATTCAGGTGCTGAACCTACATTTATAGAGGGCGATGTCTTTAAAACTATTATTCCATTAGTTTCTCAAGCTACCGAGCAAGCTACCGAGCAAGCTGATAATGAAATAGAAAAATTATTAGAATTTTGTAAGGTACCTAGATCTAGAAATGAGATGCAAGAATTTATGGGCTTGTACCACAGAGAACATTTCAGGTCCAAAGTATTAATCCCTTTAATTAAAGGTGGTTTAATACAATTAACTATACCCGAAAAACCAACAAGTCCAAATCAGAAATATTATTCAAGTAGATGATGTTGTAAAAGGTGCCTGTCACTTGTCGATTAATCGACAAGTGACAGGCACCGTTTTCTTCTCTTGCTATTCTATTTTCTGCTTGAAATCTTCTATGCTGTCGGATGGGAAGATTTCTTTTCTTGGTATTTCGTATGGGTTTGTGCCTATTTCTGTGCTTACTGGATTGGTGGTGAAGGCGATGTTAAAGCCTAGTTTTTTAAAGAGTTCAATATTCTCTTCATCATATTCCCCGTAAGGAGATGCGAAGGCTTGGTTTCTTCCTTCTAAGTTATATAGACTCGCCTGTAAATCCTTTTCAACGATTGGGTCTTCTTTTCCAATCAAGTATGGTGTATGGTCCTTCTCTCGTTTATGGAAATTATACGTGTGGCTCTGGAATTCAAAGACATCACATGTATTCTTAAGGTCATCTAAGCTGAAATACTGATACTCGGATGCTTGGTAATCTTGATCATACTTCTTGATTGCGCTTGTGATAATAAAACTAATGGCATTCATGTCATACTTTTTCAAAACTGGGTAGACTTCTATCGCATTATCCTTAAAGCCGTCATCGAAGGTTAAGACAACGCTTTTCTCTGGGATTTCTAAGTCACCTTTGATAAAGTATTCTAACTCCTTGGCGGTTAGAGTGGTGTAATTTTCGTCGTGAAGCAGTTTCATTTGTGCTTCAAATGCAGATTTTGTAATGACTGTGGAAAGCATTTCTCCATTTTCATCTAAGTGGATGTCTGCTACGTCATCATCCGCTACGACGCGGTGATACATTAAGACGCTGATTTCTTCTGCTACCTCAGTTGGATTAAAATCTCTAACGTCCTCTGTCCAGTTTTGGCAGGCGTTCATGCCAAGTGTGGCATCTTTAGGGAAGTAATCGTCTGAATCTAGCGCCTGTACAAAGTCATCCTTATAAAGAGAAAGGATGAAGGTAAAGGCAAGGAAAAAAACAACGGCGAATCCGACATTGAATAGAATGTGTGATTTCATTAGTTGGCCTCCTTATACTGCTTCTTTATCGGTGAGTGGTGTAGGCTTAAATGTGTTGGTATTACCAACTCGACGGGACACATGCCAGCTGTCTTTGTTCTTAAAATACATCAATGTGCCCGTTATAATGAACGCTAAGCCAAGCAGACGGTATGTAACGATCTCGAATGGGATAAAAAAGATTACTTTGATGAGGTTGATTCGTGAATAGTGCATCCCGAACCGCCTGCTTACAATCATCATGACAGTACTTTGATAGCTTGCTAGAAAGATGGTGATGGTGAAAAGGGCTAGTGCAATCATAAAGTTATCTGCATTAAAGAGCAGCATGAATGGAATGATCACAATTGGAAAGGCGTTAAGTGTGCCTAAAAGCAATGCGTCTACTAAAAAGAAGATAGAGAGTCGAATGCCGAGCTTTCTGAAAAATGCTTTTTTGAAATGGAAGAAACAGTCGACAAATGCCTTTTGCCATCTGATTCGCTGTCCATATAGGTCGCGTAGAGTTGCTGGACATTCGGTGTAACAAATGGCTTCTGGAATAAAAATCAGTTTGCTTTGTTTGTATTTTTTATTTGTTTTAATGAGCTGATGGATCCTTAGGGTGACGTCCATATCTTCTCCAACAGTTTTTCTGTAGCCATTGATATCAAAGAGTGCTTGTTTTCTGAAGGCGCCGAATGCTCCAGCAATGACGACGATGGATTTCAGTCTTGCTTGGGTTAACTTGTGTAAGTAAAAGGCGGTTAGATATTGAATCACTTGATAGCGAATTAAGCCTGGAATTCGGAATGTTGGTGTGGGATTAGTAAAGTTACCTTCAAATCCCTGGCTTATTTGGACAAGTCCCCCAGCAGCAACGACGTCTTCTTGTTGAAAGTTAAGTGAGATCGCCTTTAGGGAAGCTGAATCAAGGACACTATCGGCGTCTAATGTAACAACGATTTCTTTTGCTGCATACTCTGTTCCAGCGTTTAGGGCATCTGCTTTTCCTCCATTTTCTTTATCGAGTAGGAAGATCTTTGGATATTTTTTTGACTGATAGACATCGCGTACTTCTTCATGCGGAATTTTGACGGCCGGTAATTTTCTGTACGTTGGTTCGAATTCAAGATTATCGATAAGAATTTTAAGGGTATCGTCTTCGGACCCATCGTTAACGAAGATGATTTCGTAATTGCTGTAATCTAAGTTTAGAATCCCTTGCATGCAGTTAAGAATCACTTTTTCCTCATTGTAGGCAGGTACGATCACGCTGATGCCTTTTTCTAGTTCCTGCTGATCTGGGTCCTTTTTGACATAGAACAATGGATATAGAATATATAAGAGCTGAAAGACGATAAAGAGAGCGAATAAACCAAGGGTGATATGTAGAAACATTAGCGATCATCTCCTATTCTTTGTAATACACGTACATAATCAATCTCGAACGTTTGCGGAAACACCGTAGACGCATAAGGACTACCCGGCCACTCCCCACCAACCGCCGTATTCAAATACAAATACATCGGCATATCCGGACTATACGCATCAGACTCAAACCGCTTCTCCCCATCAATAAACCACGCTATTTTCTCCGGTGACCATTCCACGGCGTAAGTGTGGTGCCTGTCACCTGTCGAATTTTCTAGTGTTACATGTGAAGAGTCAGTGTTAATTTTTCCGTTTTTGTCTATCCAGTGTTGGACCATCCATATTTTTTGTGGTTCGTGTCCGAGCATTTCGAGGATGTCAATTTCAGGGAGCCAAACGTTTTCAATATCTGGCATCATCCAGAAGGCGGGAAATATTCCTTGGCCTTGTGGAAGCTTTGCTCTGATTTCTGCTCTTCCGTATTGGAAGGTGAATGTATCTCTTGTATGCACTGCGCCGGAAGTATACTTGCGACCTTGATAGTTTTCTTTTTTACTGATGAGCTGTAGGTGATCATCCTTTACTTCAACGTTCTCAGGTCGGTAATAATGAAGCTCTTGATTTTTTTCTGATGCCCAATTTTCTGTAGACCATTTTTGTTCGTTTAATTCGTTTGTTTGGAATTCATCATTCCAAATTAGGTCCCAGCCATCTTTTTTATAGCTGTTAACAAGTTCTTGGTGCTTAAGAAATGCTACTTCTTCGGGTGCTTCTAAGCTTGCAGGTTCTTTGGTGCTTTTATTCATATGCGGTAATGACATTAGCGTTCTGTCACGCTCGTTTGTATCGTTAAAAGCTTGTCCATCAATTGTGGTAAGCCAGAGAAAGAAGATTAGTAATAAGCCTGTTTTCATCGCGGTCACATCCATCATTCGAAATTGAGATAGTACTATTTAAAGAACAGTATAATAAGGTGTTTTATTGTTTTGTTCTTTATAAAGAACTTATTTGTAGTATATATCGGAATGTTTCGAATGAAAAACATCAAATTCGTCCGTTTTAACGAATATTTGGTTGTTTATGTTCTTATTAAGGAACATTTTGTTCTTTATCGTAGAATATCGAGGTTTTTTGAGGTTTTTGATCATTGGTTTGAATTGTGGAGGACGAATGTGGTTCTTTTTATCCTACTTTATTAATATTTAATCGGTTTGCTAAAGAATGAGGGAAGGGCAATATTTCTCATGGTGAGAAGATTGCATACGCGTGCATTGTTATAGGTTAGACGAGTGTGATTGTTTAAGTGAATCACGATAGATAAGGTTTATTTACAAGGTTTTAAGTTACTAAGTGTTAAAAAAATGGAAAGGTGTGGATTTTTATATAAAGTTACAACATTTTTTATTGCGTAGTAACTATATACTGCACGAAAATGTCTAAGCTTTAGCTAATATATTTTGAAAGAATGTACTTGATAATTGCCAGTTGATAAAATAGGAATTTTAAAAAGTACAAGAGCCCTATGCGTCTTTCTTTACAGGTAATAAGAGCATGCGTAAACTAAACACATGCTGACTATTGATTAAAAAGGATATGATTTGCAAGTACCACGAAATTTGTTGGTTTATATGGAAGTGGAATACTGTTTGAAGGCTATGTTTATGATTATAGAAATAGATGAAGGGGTGATAAAATGAGAAGCAAGTTTGCAACCGTATTAAGAGTAGCTCCGAAGTTTTTTCAAATCGTGTTAAATGTGTCTCTTCTTTTCTTAGCAGCAGTGCTCTCGTTTTTACTAGTACAAGAGTTGTTTGCCTTCGCTTTTATAATAGGGACGGATGGTGTGAATGATTATAAGGAATTTCTCGCAAGAATTCTTATATTTTTCCTATATTTCGAGTTTATTGCAATGATCGTAAAATACTTTAAAGAGAATTACCATTTTCCATTAAGATACTTTTTGTATATTGGTATTACGGCAATGGTAAGATTAATCATTGTTGACTATGATCAACCCATTGATACGTTAGTTTATTCACTTGTAATATTGGTTCTCATTATTTGCTATTTCATTATTAATATTACACCACGCGAAAGACCAGAGGTAAATGCTTTATTGAAAAGGGAGAAGCAAGAGTAACTCTCTCCCAAGCTTAAATAGAAAATACACATAAAAAATTATCACCTTGACTTTATTAAAGAGTTAAGCGAGAACTGCATTAGTAAGCAATAGTAGAATACGGCGAACTTGTTGTCTTTCTGTTGTACATCCTATAAAAGTTTTGTAAAAAATAAAAAGTCTTATTCTTTTTTTTTGCTAAAAGAATAAGGCTTTTGTAGATTTATGGATAAGAGAATCGAAGCAATCAATTCATAGTTACTTCGATCCTTTTTATGAAGTTGGTATTGTTTAGGCGGATTCTAGAGCTGAAAAAAACTTCCTCTTAATTCGCGTTTCAGTCTATATAAATATGGTTTAAATTAATCTATAGATTCTAATTTGGAGACCATTCTCTGCTTCAACAGCCTCTGCCACCAATGCAGCACCATTCAAAAAGGCTAATGCTTCGCTATTTGTAATGATCTTAGGATGGGTTTGAAACAAAACATCTTTACAATTACTCTTAGCATTTCCATTATTCTCGATGAATATTTTGCACAAGGCGCCGGTATAATCGGTGCCATCTATTATGTATCTAGCTGAGAGGGTATGGTGACCGCTAGATTTATTTATAATTTGTGTATCTACTCCACCTTCTTGTATCTCGCCGTTAAAGTAATTTCCAGTGGCATGCCCCTTAAATGTGATCATCACTACAGAATCACCTTTATTATTATCTAAAGTTATTGTTTCATTTAATTGAATGTGAACAGTTAGTAATTCTTCAAGCTCCATTTTTTATCCTCCTCAAGTTTGGATTTAAACTATTCTGTGTGCTGAAATAAAGGTTTTTCTAAATGTGGCTGTTTTAGATTGGCAGCTAAAAATTTTTCCGTTATACGAAGAACTTCTGGATTCCATACACCCAGACCATGATCTGCACCAACTACCTTATAAAATAGCACGCTTTGCCCGTGGGCTTGTAACGCCTTGTACATCTCAATACTTTGATTAATATGAACGATTTTGTCACGTTCCCCGTGGATAATTAACATTGGAGGAAGGCTTTTATTTAAGTTTTGATGGATTGGGCTTGCCTGCTTAGCAAGATCAATACGGTCTTGCACATTTCCTCCAAGTAGTAAGCCTTCTGGGGAGTCAGCGGCATCATGGTCAAGAATGTCATTGTATTTTCCTAGTGTTAGGATATCTGTGATGCCGTAATAATCCACCACTGCACTTATTTCATCTGAAAATTCTTTATACAGGCCGTTATTATATTCCCCTGTAGTAAGACCTGTCATCAATGCTAGGTGCCCACCAGAAGAGTCACCCCATACAGCCACTTTATTCGGATTAATCCCGTATTTTTCTGCATGTTTTCGCATAAAACGGATAGCTGTCTTTACGTCTTCTAGTGCTGCAGGAAAGGGCGCTATATCTGTATCCCTGATTTCTACACTTGCGATCACATAGCCTTTTCTGGCAATGAGTGAAAGATTAGGGATAGCTGCATAAATATCTTGCTTTCTCCAAGCAGATCCTTGAATAAATACAATAAGCGGAAAAGTTTGAACTCCTCGCTCTGGTGATATGATCTGGAGCCTTCTTTCTATATCGCCGTAAGATGCATAGACAACATCTGATTGGTAGGTACAAGCATAATTGCCACTCTCAGGAAATTCGCCATACAAAACTTGTGTTCCTACTGGCATTTCATTTGCTGCTATATCTGCTCTATTTTTATCCATTTATAACACACACCTTTTTCAAGATTGATTATAACTATACTTCAACATGAATAAAGAAATCCCCTCTTTTTAACTTCCTAGCAATCTTTATTTTTTCTGCAGAGATAGGTGGTGCCTGTCACCTGTCGTTACCTGTCGTTTGGTGCTGTCATTTGGTGTTGGTTTTTGTCACATGGAGTATTTCCTGCAAACATGTGTGGGTTCGATTATTAACGAAAGACATAATCATCGTAGAGGCTTTTTGGAGATGGTGTTTTCTAATGATTTTGCTGTTTTGTTTTTCTTTCAGGCGAATAATAGATTTTGCTCGCATTTTTTTAAAAGTAATCGTGTAAAATGGAGGGAAGGTAGATTCGGAAATGGGGGATGGGAAGGATGAAGATTGCAGTTGCCGGAATGGGATATGTCGGTTTGTCGAATGCGGTATTACTCTCGCAGCGGCATGAAGTGGTTGTATTAGATATTGTGAAAGAGAAGGTCGAGATGCTCTTGGAAAAGAGATCGCCGCTAGCTGATCATGACATTCAAGCATTTTTAGAGAATGTGCCGCTTGATTTGACTGCTACAACGGAAGCGGATATTGCTTTTGATGAGGCAGCTTATGTTGTGATTGCAACTCCTACTAACTATGATCCAGAAAAGAAGTTTTTTGATACGAGCTCTGTAGAAGGTGTGATCGTGCAAGTTTTGGAGGTTAACCCTGAAGCGGTCATTATAGTTAAATCGACGGTTCCAGTTGGTTGGACTGAAAAAATGAAGAGTCAGTATAATACAGACGCTATAATTTTTTCCCCGGAGTTTTTAAGAGAGGGACAGGCGCTATATGATAACTTATATCCTTCGCGGATCGTGATAGGGGAACAGTCATCTCGAGCAAAAGCTTTTGCTAATTTGTTAGTGGAAGGTGCTAGGAAAGAAGATATTGATATTGTGTATACAGACGCGACGGAAGCAGAGGCTATTAAGCTATTTGCGAATACGTATCTCGCGATGCGTATATCTTTTTTCAATGAACTAGATTCCTATGCTGAATTGAGAGATTTAGATTCCAAGAAAATTATAGAGGGAATTGGGTACGATCCTAGGATTGGGATGCATTACAATAATCCTTCTTTTGGTTATGGTGGGTATTGCCTGCCGAAGGATACGAAACAGCTTTTAGCTAATTATGAGGATGTGCCGAATAACATTATGGGTGCGATTGTGGATGCAAATAAAACGCGGAAGGATCATATTGCCGCTCAGATTCTGTCGCGCGGTCCAAAGGTGGTTGGTATTTACCGTCTTACCATGAAAACAGGAGCTGATAATTTTAGAGATTCAGCGGTGCTTGGAGTGATGAGAAGAATTCAGGAGCAGGGAATTCCAGTTATTGTTTATGAACCAAGTTTAGATGAAAAGGAGTTCAACCAAGCCAGAGTGGAAAATAATATTGAAGCATTTAAAGAAGCGGTGGATATAATCGTAGCAAACCGAATCACCAAAGAGCTATCTGCCGTTTTAGATAAAGTTTATACTAGGGATTTGTATAGTAGGGATTAGGGGTGTGGTGCCTGTCACCCGTCGAAATTTGTCACTGCTCATGCGTGGCTTTAGATGCTATATATGTGAAACAGCCTAGCTCTTTTTGTGCTAGGCTGTATTTCTGTGTTGGAAAGGTGGTGCCTGTCACCTGTCGTTTGATGTCAGTCTATGTTTGATTTTGTTGGTGGCTTCTTCTGTGCTGTGTGCTGTTATGTTTATTATTTTATCTTCTGGATAGCTGATGGCGCTGTGCTTGTATTGTGGATCGTAGTAATAGGTTAGTAGTTGTTCTACTGCGTGTGCATAATTTTCACTTTTTAAGTCTTCTTCTATTTCTTTTGCTATTGGTGTGTGAATTCTTTTTTTGATCAGTTTATAGGCTTCGATGATTTTATCTGGATAGTTCCATGGCTGATAGTCTTCTAGAATGTGTTTAATTCTTTCTTCTAACGGCAGGAGAACAAAGACTTGCGTACTTTCTTCTTTTTTCTGAAATAGGTGATCAGGCATAGTTACTTTCCCGATTCGCTTACTTTCGCCTTCGATAAACACATAATTTTCCTCTTGGAAGGCTAGTAATTTTTCAACTAATTGAGCATCGAAGCACTTTTGATTGCTACCTTCTAGCCCAATTTCCCCGAAAATTGAACCTCGGTGGTTCGCCATCCCTTCTAAGTCAATCACAGGGTATCCTGCTTTTTCTAATTGCTTAAGGATAACGGTTTTACCTGAGCCGGTGTACCCGTTCAGTACATAAAGCTTTGGTTTAAAGTCAAGCGTTGCCAGCGTGTCGACTACCCATTCTCGGTAGGTGCGGTAGCCTCCCGTTAATCTGTTCGCTTTTATTCCCATTAAATCTAATACAGTAGCGGCGGTTTTACTGCGCATTCCACCACGCCAGCAGAAGACGGTAATAGGTGTATCGATTTGTTTAAAGGCTTGGATAAAGGTCGGGAGTTTGGCTGAGAAGATCTCAAGGCCACGCTCTTCGGCTGCTTTTGGACCGATTTGCTTGTACAGGGTTCCGACCTCGGCTCGTTCTGCGTCGCTAAAAATGGGAATATTGATACTGTCAGGTATGGTCGCTTCATAGAACTCACTAGGCGAACGAACGTCGACAATCGTATGTTCTTCTGTTTCCTGCAGCGCTCGTAACTTTTTTAAATCAATATCTGAAAACATGTTGCTGTCACTTCCTATTTCTATAGATTCCTACTTGATAGTGATATGTCCGGGTTTGCCTTCTGTTATTTCACCTATGATTGCTGCTTCTACTCCTTGTTCCCTGAGTGCTTGTAGGAGTGGGGTGGCTTCTTCGTCATTTAGTGCGATCAATAGGCCGCCTGACGTTACTGCGTCACAAAGGATCCACTGGTCGATCTGATCCATCGAGTCTTTGAAGGTGATGGCATCCTTCACATGCGCAAAGTTATTTTTGGTGCCACCTGGAACTGCGCCTTGTGTGGCGAGTTCTTTGACGCGAGGCAGGACCGGTACGTCTTGATAGTTGATCGTTATTTCTAAGTTACTTGCTGTTGCCATTTCGTAGGCATGTCCTAATAAACCGAAGCCGGTGACATCGGTGCAGGCATGGACGTCGAATGGTTCCATTGTTTCCGCTGCTGTTTTGTTTAGTGTGGCCATGACGCTTGTGACGCGCGCGATTTCTTCTTCTGTTAGTAAGTTATTTTTGATCGAGGTTGTCATGATGCCAACGCCGATTGGTTTCGTTAGGATTAGCTTGTCGCCGGGCTTTGCACCAGCATTTGTTCGGACTTTATCAGGGTGGACAGTTCCGGTAACGGCTAAACCGAATTTTGGTTCTTTGTCGTCGATAGAGTGACCACCGACTAGAGTAACGTTTGCCTCAGCTAGCTTGTCGCCTGCCCCGCGTAAGATGTCAGCAAGGATGCTTTTATCTAGGGTGGAAATTGGGAATGCGACGATATTAAGTGCTGTGATCGGTGTTCCGCCCATTGCGTAGACGTCACTGATTGCGTTTGCCGCTGCAATTTGACCAAACTGGTATGGGTCATCGACGATCGGTGTGAAGAAGTCGACGGTTTGCACAAGTGCAGTGGTTTCGTTCAGTTTATATACACCAGCATCATCGCTTGTATCTAAGCCGACTAATAGATTTGGATTTTTCACCGCTTGAGGGAGAGCGTGAAGCACCTCTTTCAAGTCAGCAGGACCAATCTTACAGCCACACCCCCCTTTAGAAGACAAAGAAGTAAGCTTAATCGGTTCAGTCATATGTATACATCCTTTCAAATGGTTAGCGTTTTCTTCTATTGTAGCATAGGGGTGGTGCCTGTCACCCGTCGAAGTGTGTAACATTTTGCAGATGAAAAATAGGAAATTGGATTAATTGGGCGGCGGGTGTGTGTGGTTTGAGGGATTTTATGTCTGGTTTTCATGATTTTGGGTGGTGCGTTGTGCGTGGAAAATGAAATTTATCGATTTTACAGGGTAGAGTGATGATTGTATGATCATAAGCATAATCCTCCACATTTAATTAGGATGTGATCCACTTGGGAAGAAAGCCCCGTATTTGGCTTCCAGATTGTTTTTACCACATTGTGTCCAGAGGAAATCGTCGCGAGCCTCTTTTTAATGATCAAGGTGATTACCACACGTTTCTCTACATCATTAAGCAAGTCTATGAAAAATTCCCCTTTGAAATAGCTTCTTTTTGCCTGCTCTCTAATCATTATCACCTTCAGATTCGTTCACGTGATGTTTCCATTTCTAAAATTATTGGACTAATTAATAAACGATATGCGGATTACTACAACCACAAGAATGAAATTTCTGGTCACCTATTTGAAAAGCGGTTTTATGATCAGATCATCACTTCTAGATTAAGTATGTTAAAGGTTAGTCGTTATATTCATCTCAATCCGATTGAAGCGGGTATAGTGGAGCGGATGGAGGATTATCCTTTCAGCAGTTATCGTTATTTTTTAGCAGATAAGATGGATTGTGAGATGATTCCATATTTTAAGGCAGATTTTCTGCTTGATCATTTTCCTGCTGACTCTATCAATGAAAGGATGTGGTTATACGAGCAATGGCTAATGAATGAAAATCTGAGTATAAAACAAAATTCATAAGGAAAGGGTTGAAGATTGTGCATGATGCTCCCATTATAACGACAAAAGCACTTCATTTTTTAAAAGAAAATGTGTTTCAAGCAGCAGAAATGAAGAAGAGTGGAAAACTGAATGAAATTTTGGAGAGATTCAAAGATAATAGTGAGAATGTATTTGTAATGCAGCATGACAAGGAAAAGAGTTTAAAAGCTGTTCTCATTGATTACACGTATTTTGAGAAGTTGTTGTCCTGTCAAGAATTGATGGATGACAGCTATAACCGTAAGCCAAAACCCGTGCATAAATTCGAGGATGAAGATGATTTCCTCACCTTTTTAGATGCGCAAGAAACCTGGGATAGTGAGTAAGAAGACAAGAGTGCTGCACCAGCTCAAAGCTGGTGTGGTGCTTTTTTTTATTGTTGATTTTGGGAAGAGATGATTCGACAGGTGACAGGCACCCCGTCCCCATATTATACTGAAAACTAACTGGGGTGATTTAATATGAGTGATAATGTAAAGGAATATGAGGATGATCCGAGGTTTAGGGTTGCTAATCGGGAGGCTCTGATTGGTTGTGCGATTGCTGCTGTTAATTTTATTTGGTGGTTGGGCTTTGCTTATGGTTTGGGCTCAAAGCCTGTGGATGAGTATACATATATTTTTGGATTTCCTGCTTGGTTTTTTTACAGCTGCATCGTGGGAACCATTGTTATTACGCTAGTGGTTATTTTTGTTGTGAAGAGATGGTACAAGGAAATTCCCCTTGATCAAGCAGAGGGGAGAGACGACGAATGAATTGGTCCGTTATTATTCCATTACTGCTATTTTTAGTTATTATTATTTTTATTGGATTATATTCTTCCAAATATGTAAAAAGCACGCATTCCTTCCTACATGAATACTTCCTTGGGAGTCGTAATCTTGGTGGGTTTATCTTAGCGATGACAATGGTTGCAACTTACGGAAGTGGTAGTAGCTTCTTAGGAGGCCCAGGAGCTGCTTATTCGATAGGTTTAGCTTGGGTATTACTTGCCATGTCACAGCTTGTAACCGGCTATTTTACGTTATCGATTTTAGGGAAAAAGTTTGCCATTATGGCGAGAAAAATAAAAGCTGTAACGCTGATTGACTTTTTGAATGAACGATACCGGAATAAATGGGTTGTGATTCTTAGTGCTTTAAGTATAGTGATATTCTTATTCTCAGCCATGGCTGCTCAGTGGGTAGGTGGAGCTAGACTAATTGAATCGATTACAGGTTTATCCTATACCACTGCAATTTTTATTTTCTCGATAACACTTTTAATATATGTTATTTTTGGTGGATTTAGAGCGGTTGTAATCACGGATGCTATCCAAGGCTCGATTATGCTTATCGGTACTATTGTAATTTTAATAGCGACTGTGGTTGCGGGTGGTGGTATTTCAAATATCATGCAAGAGCTTACTGCACAAAATCCTAATTTAGTAACACCCTATGGGGCAGATCGAACGCTTACGCCATTATACATTTCTTCTTTTTGGATATTAGTTGGAGTTGGTGTAGTAGGGTTGCCTCAAGTTGCTGTAAGAACAATGTCGTACCGCGATTCTAAGTCAATGCACCGGGCCCTAATGATCGGCACCATAACGGTCGGTGTGATCATGTTAGGGATGCATTTGACTGGTGTATTCGCAAGAGCAGTTCTACCAGGTATTGAAGACGCGGATAAGGTGATTCCACTTATTGCGATGGATGTGTTGCCGAATTGGATAGCTGGAATACTTCTTGCTGCACCACTCGCAGCGATTATGTCTACGGTAGATTCCTTGTTACTTGTGATCAGTTCATCCATTGTAAAGGACCTTTATATAAATTATAAAAATCCTAACGCAAATGAAAAAAGTGTGCGGATATTAAGTGGAATCGTAACCACAACAGTGGGGATATTGGTACTGTTTATGGCAATTGATCCACCTGATTTACTGATTTGGCTGAATCTATTTGCCTTTGGAGGTCTAGAAGCGGCTTTCATCTGGCCAATAATTTTGGGGTTATATTGGAAAAAAGGAAATGCTTACGGGGCAATAGCATCGATTGTGATCGGTGTATCAAGTTACTTTATCCTTTCTAGCTTATATACAAACCCACTCGGCATGCATGCCGTTGTAATTCCAGTACTCTTATCCCTAATAGGATACGTAATCGCAAGCTTACTCACACAAAACATCAATACACTTCAACAAAAAGAAATCATTAAGAAACTATGGAGTGCTTAGGGTGTGGTGCCTGTCACCCGTCGAATTATGGCGATTAAAGTAGGTTGTTTAGAGTGCGAGTACTAGGATGGAAATTCTAAGTTTGGCTTGAGATTCGGAATTAGTATGTGTTTTTTGAAAGTATTTATTTTTATATAAAAGAGTTTTAACTAGAAAAAAACCTTCTGCCCGTTAATATGAGCAGAAGGATTTTTTTATCTTATTATTTCCATGTACTAGGATGGTCATCAGAAACGATATCTAAATCTGCTGCAGCAGCGTTCATTTCAACTTGCTCAGGACTTTTACAACCTGGAATAACGCAGGATACGGCGTCATGCTTTAGACACCATGCTAATGCCCATTTCGCCATATCGACACCTTCAGGAACTTCTCTTGCTTTGATTTGTTCAACCATTTTCAATTGAATATCAATTTCTTCCTGATCACGTCTACTTCTAACCTTATCTTCGAATTTAACCCCAGGATGGTACTTACCGCTAAGAAATCCGCTTGCTAGAGGCACGCGAGCGAGTACACCGAGATCTTGCTCGAGACAGGATGGGAAAACTTCATCCTCAGGTTCCTGTTGTAAACGATTATAGACAACTTGAATCGCACTTGCATTTCGATCGGTAGCTTGTTTTGTTTGGTATATGTTTTGGTTGCTACCGATGGAAATACCTAGATTGCGAATTTTACCAGCCTGCATTTCTTTATCAAGCATGGTCCACAAGTCGTCATTATCGAAATCTTCATCAGCACCAGAATGGAACTGATAAAGATCAATATAATCTGTTTGAAGTGCTTTTAATGAATCATCTAGCTGTTTATTAACATCGTCAACCTTCCAGGCATGACTCCATTCCTCTTCCCAGTGGTGACCAAACTTAGATGCGATTACCCAGTCTTCACGATTATGACGAGAGAGATAGTCACCAATAAAAGATTCTGATAAGTGATGAGGGCCATAGCATTCAGCAGTATCAATCAAATTAATACCTACATCTTGAGCCTTATCTAAAATCGCATCGACCTCAGATTGTTTAAAATCCTTTCCCCAGTCACCACCAAATTGCCATGTTCCAACGCCAACAACAGACACCTTTAAATCAGTCTTTCCTAAACGACGATATTTCATCTTTTAAACACTCCTTAGAATAAAGATTATTCGACGGGTGACAGGCACCACTTCACCACTTATGCTTTGGCTTGCGGCGAATCAGTTTCTAGTTGCATAAACTCGATTCGGTTTCCGTCTGGATCTTTTGCCCAGCATTGAAAGTTTCTATCTTTTCCCCTTGTAGGTTCTACGTCAAGGGTGATACCATTTTTCTTTAACTGGTCTGCTATTTCTTGGATATCTTCTACTTCAAAGCAAACATGATCCATGCCAATCGCATCGTTTACTGCCTCAGCTTTGTTCTTTCCACCATGGAAAAGCTCTACGAATTGACCGGGAGCTACTTTTAAGTATTCTATCCAAGGATCCTCCGCGTCATTCCGAATCTCAAATGCATGCTTAAATCCTAAAATATCACAATAAAAATGTAGTGATTTTTCCATATCTTCTACCTTGATTGCTATATGACCAATACCTTTTATCATGCTGGGTTCCTCCTAAAGATTATTCGACAGGTGACAGGCACCTTTTCCACTATCCCAATATGCCTTCAATTTTCTCTTGGATTTCTGTGCTTAATTCAAGTTCGATTGCTTTTACGTTTTCTTCGACTTGGCTTGGTCTGCTTGCTCCTATTAATGCGCTTGATACGTTGGGTTGTCTTAATACCCATGCTAAAGCAAGGGTTGGTAAAGAAGTATTTAATTCTTCTGCAACATCTTTTAACTTATCCACTTTAACTAGATTATCATCGGTTAACACATTCGCGATGAAATTATTAATGGATTTATTTGCTGCTCGACTATCCTTTGGTACATCTTTACCCGAATACTTTCCGGTTAACACACCTTGAGCTAGAGGAGAGAATACTACTTGTCCAATGCCATATTTTTCACTAACTGGTATGATTTCTTTTTCAATAGAACGATTTAGCATGTTGTACTGAGGTTGATTGACAACTATACGATCCAATAAATTTTTATCTGCAATCCTAACCGCTTCTTCAATCTGAGCGGCGCTCCATTCACTTACACCTGCATATAGAATTTTACCTTGGCGGATCATGTCATCAAGTACACGAAGTGTTTCTTGTACTGGTGTCTCCGGATCATGACGATGACAATAAAATACATCCACATAATCTACGTTCATACGCTTTAAGCTTGCGTTTAATTGCTCTGAAATGTGCTTTCGAGATAATCCACGATCATTTGGTCCATCGCCCATAGGGAAGAAAGCTTTTGTTGTTAACACATAGGATTCACGAGGATATGCCTTTAGAGCAGAGGACATAGCCTTTTCTCCTTCTCCTCGCTCATAAACATTTGCAGAATCAAAGAAGTTGATCCCGAGATCGTATGCCTTATGAATTGTTTTTTCTGCTGTATTATCTTCTACCGATTTACCGTATGTTAACCAACTACCTAAACTTATTTCACTTACTTTTAGTCCTGATTTTCCTAAACGTCTGTATTTCATTTATCCTTCACTCCTATATAAAGATTATTCGACGGGTGACAGGCACCACATCATGATAGCGTTATCTTTATTGTAATGAATTTACTATCTAAAGGGAAGGAGTGAAATAATTGAAACGTAATTACGTATTATATAGTTGCTATCTTTTTTATAGTGAATAGGGTGAGGTTTTAAAGTTATGTAAGTGCATTATTTATTGCGAGTAATTAATTCTGATGGATTAAAAAGACTGTTGTGTTAATTCTTTAAAATGATCTTTAGGCTTTTCAATGTTATTTTTCACCAGATATTGTGCTTGGTGCTTAAAAAGACTTACATAGCTTTCTCTATCTAAGAAGGATAGATCTCCTAGTTCATCAACGTCATTCTCTATTTGCACCGTATCTACTTTTACGTCCACAAATACAATCATAATTGTTTTACCTTTATATGTGACTTTACCAATCACTTGTTGTTGTGCTAAATCAACTAGAATAATCTCATGCTTAAATTCTGTTGGTTGATAAATGGTGTATCCAACATTAAATTTATTTCTTTTTCTTAATTTGAAATATAAAGTAATTACCAATGCAATTATTGAAAATAGCTTCAATAAAAGTACCCTAGCTTTCTTTTTCATTTTTTCACCTTCATTCATTAAAATAGTATGTAAGTTTTAATTCCGCCTTGATTGTATAAGAATAAATTTTAAAATAAAAGTTAATTTATTTAAGTCTTTCATCACTTTCATATTATGTATTAGAGCTTATTTCTTTTCAAATCAGTTATTCTAAATTACATTGAGATACTAAACTAGTATTGATCGAAAAATCCAATACCTCAATGGAAAATAGCGAAGTAATAGATTTGACTGAAGAGCAAATTAACAAAATCAAAAAGCAAATAAAATAGTGAAATAAATAATAAAGGTGGGCTTTTATAAAGTTCATCTTTTTATTTTTTTAAAAGATTATTCGACAGGTGACAGGCACCACTTATTCAAAAAATTATTGACATGATTAATTTGTTCTGCTAATCTCTTAGTTAATCACAAATTAAATATGAGTGTTTTACTCGGAAATAATTCTTATCAAGAGAGGTGGAGGGAACGGCCCTTTGAAGCCTCGGCAACCATTAAGTTTCGTGCTTAATATAGGTGCCAATTCCTACTGAAATCGTTTTGATTTTAGCAGAGATAAGAGGACTAATTTTACTTTTAACAGTCTCTCTTATCTACGGATAGGGAGACTTTTTGTATTTATAAAACTAAATAGTATATCTCTTATCGAGAGAGGTGGAGGGACTTGGCCCGACGAAACCCGGCAACCATTAAGTTACATACTTAATACAGGTGCCAAATCCATCAGGATAATCCTGAAAGATAAGAAGAGTGAAGCAGTCCTCTTTTTATTAAAGAGGGCTTTTTGTTTTTCTAATAGAATCATAGACCAATCAATAAAGGAGAAATTATATATGGCGATTGTCATCTTAGACGGAATTCGGACGCCTTTTGGAAAATGGAAGGGTGCCTTATCAGCTTATACACCGATTCAATTAGCTAGTAAAACCTTACAGCATTTATTGGAAAAATATCCAGCTTTGAATATTGATGGCGTTTTATTGGCCCAGGTGATTCAAGCGGGATCTGGTCAGAATCCAGCTAGACAAGTCGCTTATAAAGCAGGAGCTAACCCAGAAATACCAGCACTTACGTTAAATAATGTTTGCCTTGGCGGCGTCTCTTCAGTTGCAGATGCTGTTCGCAGAATCAAATTGGAAGAAGGCTCGCTTTATATCGTTGGGGGATTTGATTCGATGTCCAATGCACCGCATGTACTTCCTACTAGATCGATAAAAGGACTAGGGCATCAAACGTTAAAAGACACATTATTGCACGATGGTTTATGGTGCGCTTTAAGTGATCAATCAATGGGAGTGTTAACAGATCACTACAATCATCAATATCAGATAACAAGAGGAGAGCAAGATCAATATGCAGCATTATCACAACAAAGGGCAGCCACGGCAAGGTCAAAGGGAATCCTAAAACAGGAAATCCTTCCTTTTGAAGAGGTGTTAACAGAGGATGAAGGAATTCGCCCTGAAACGTCAGTTGAAAAATTGGCCGATTTAAAAACGGTTTTCACGGAAGACGGAACGATAACTGCGGGCAACGCTTCACAGATGACAGATGGTGCAAGTATTGGAATTGTGACAACATCAGAAAAAGCAGCAGAGTTACAAACTTCACCTCTAGCAGAAATCATAGATTGGGCAGAAACAGCAGGCCCTGATGCTAGTTTACACACGAAGCCTTCGGATGCGATTGCAAAAGTTCTCAAAAAGCAAAACCTGACTCCAAGTGATATTGATTTATTCGAAATCAATGAGGCGTTTGCAAGTGTCGTAATTGCGAGCTGTAAGGCGCTAAAAATAGATTGGGACAAGGTAAATGTCAACGGGGGAGCCATTGCGATCGGGCACCCGCTTGGTGGGACAGGTTTTCGCCTCATCCTTACGTTAGCACATGAATTAAAACGCCGCGGTGGCGGAACAGGAATCGCAGCTCTATGCGGTGGAGGCGGTCAAGGCATCGCAATTCTTATCGAGGTACCTAAGAGAGGGGAATTATCATGAGCGTAAAGACAACTAAGGAAAAATCGATATTATGGGAGCCGACAGGAAAAGATATTGCGAATTCTCATCTGCAGGCATTCGCCAATCAAATTCAGCAACCCCTTTTTCCATATGAACGTTTACACAGATGGTCAACGACGTATATTGACGAATTCTGGTCAGCGATATGGGATTATGCATGTCTCATTGGCGATAAAGGAAAAACGACTTATATACCAGCAGAATCGATGGTTGATGCAACTTTCTTTCCTGAAGCAACCCTCAATTTTGCGGAAAACCTTTTACAAGGAAAAGTCGATCAGATTGCTGCATATGAAGCGGATGAATCAGGAGTAACTGCTAAGATCACCTTTGGCGAATTGCGAATTCAAGTTGCGCGAGCGCAAGCAGGGTTAAAGCAGTTGGGTGTGAAAAAAGGAGACAGGGTTGCTGGTATAACTACAAATAATATTGAAGGGCTAGTTGCCTTAATTGCTACTACTTCACTTGGTGCTGTCTGGACGTCTTGCTCACCGGACTTTGGTGCAAAAGGTATCATTGACCGCATTGGTCAGGTTGAACCTAAAGTTTTAATCGCAAATCTAACATATCAGTACAAGCAAAAATTTTATGATATCTCGGATAAATTACAAGAAACAATTGAGCAAATCGATAGTATCACAGATGTTGTAACGATTGCTGGGGAAATTCCAGGTGCAACGAGCTGGAGTGCGCTTCTGGACAATGGTGCAAGTGCTCCAGATTTTGAAAAAGTTGGCTTCCGTGATCCGTTATATATTCTTTATACCTCTGGTACAACGGGACTTCCAAAGGCAATTGTTCATTCCGTTGGTGGAACCCTGCTACAGCATGTAAAAGAACATCAGTTACACTGTGATGTGCATGAAGGGGACGTGCTTTATTGGTATACCAATACTGCCTGGATGATGTATCCATGGTTAGTATCAGGTTTAGCAAGTAAGGCAGCTATTCTTTTATACGACGGTGCACCAGTATTACCTGATAACCCGAGTCATTTATGGGAAATTGCTGATCAGGTGAATGTTACGCATTTTGGTACAAGTCCGAAATACTTAGACACATTAATGAGAGAAGAAATCGTATTAAAGGATCTTTATAATCTTACTAGCCTAAAAAGTATTCTATCATGCGGTGCGCCGCTTGTTGCTGATCAGTATGACTGGGTTTACGAAACGATTAAAAAAGATCTTTTGTTAGCATCGATTTCTGGTGGGACAGAGATTATCGGATGCTTTGTAATGGGATCTCCAGTTCACCCAGTGATTCGTGGTGAGATTAGCTGTAAAGCATTAGGGATGGCAGTTGAAGTGGTGGATAATCGCGATGCCCTCGTATATGGCCAAAAAGGTGATCTTGTTTGCCTACAGCCATTCCCAAGCATGCCTCTTACTTTTTACGGAAAAAATGGAGATGAACGTTTTCGTGCTAATTATTTTACCGAACGAGCGGGGATATGGACGCATGGGGATTTTGCGGAACAAACGATTGATCAGTCCTTTATCATTTATGGGCGGGCTGACACGGTTCTTAATCCTGGAGGTGTTCGTATTGGGACGGCGGAAATTTACAGTGTGGTCGAGCAAATAAAAGAAGTGAAGGATTCGATTGTATTCGGATTACCTTGTGACAATGATGAAGAGATCGTCTTGTGTGTGGTAACAGAGGATTTATCAAAGGATTTAGCGGGAGTGATTCGGAAGCAAATTCGTGCTAATGCTTCGCCGCGGCATGTGCCAAGACGTATTTATCAAGTAAATGATATACCGCACACGATTAACGGAAAAAAAGTAGAAGGTGCCGTCAAGAAAGTGGCGGTGGGAAATGAAGTAAAGAATAAAGCGTCGATTCGCAATCCAGAATGCCTGCAATTTTTCACGGATATTCGAAAAAAGGAGTGCTATTAATGGCAAAACGACCGAACGGTGCCATCATTGGTATCGGTGAATTAAAGCCAGCGCGCTATTCAGAAGGAAAAACGACTTTAGGTTTAATCGCTGAATCTGTACTACTTGCAGTAAAAGATGCTGGTATTTCAAAAGAAGAGATCGACGGCTTGCTTGTGGGTCCGCAAGTTGGTGAAACACCGCAGCATGTTCCTGCAACTGTTTCAGAATATCTGGGAATTGAGCCTACGATGACTAATACAGTCGATTTAGGTGGTGCAACCGGTGCTGGTATGGTGTGGCGGGCAGCAGCGGCGATCGAAGCGGGTATGTGTGAAACGGTGGTATGTGTGCTAGCGAATAAGAATGAAAAAGGGAATGCGCCACGCTCACCAAATCGCAATCCTATTCGTGAATTTGATGTACCATTTGGGGCGTCTGGTGCAAACACTTCCTATGCATTATTAAAACGAGAGCATATGGAACGATACGGGTCAAAGCAGGAAGATTTTGCACAGATCGCTTACTTGGCACGCAATAATGCTTTGCAAAACCCGAAGGCCATTTTTTACGGCAAGCCGGTGAGTGTGGAGGATATCTTGCAGTCTCCAATGATATCGGATCCCCTGCATTTACTGGAGATCGTGATGCCATGTGCAGGAGGCGCTTGTGTGATTGTCACTTCAGCAGAAAAAGCAAAACACAGCTCGAAATATCCGGTCTATCTGCAAGGTGCAGGAGAAAAAATTACCCATCGTGCCGTGAGTCAAGCACCTGCTATTGATAAATTACCGTTTGTTTATTCTATCCCACAAGCGCTAAAGCAAGCAGGAATCACTGGGGAAGACTTGGACTTACTCTCTCTTTACGATTGTTATACAAGTGTTGTAGCAACACAAATTGAGAGCATCGGGATTTGTGAACAAGGTCAATTTGCAAGCTTTTTACGGAATCATACATTTGATCATAAAGGAGACTATCCACTGAATACACACGGGGGACAATTAGGATTTGGACAGGCTGATTTAGCTGGTGGAATGTCTCATGTAATCGAAGCGGTCCTGCAGCTAAGAGGAGAAGGTGGCGAGCGTCAAATTCCAAATATAAAGCACGCGCTTGTAACAGGAAACGGTGCGACATTAAGTGAAACAACGGCACTTGTGTTAGGGGGAGAACGATGACAAATATATCCTTTCCAGAACCGACGATTACGCAGGTAAGTAAACCTTTTTGGGACAAAATTGATCTACAAGAATTTTACCTACAGCAATGCGAGGATTGTCAGAAATGGATTTTCTATCCAAGGGCACATTGTCCCCATTGCTTTGGTGAAGAGCTTTTATGGAAAAAAGCATCAGGAAGCGGAACGTTAAAATCGTGGAGTATTGTCCATAGAGCAGGGCACCCAGCTTGGCAAGAAAAAACACCATACGCAGTTGGAATTGTGGAGCTTTTAGAAGGACCATCGCTTTTAACACATTTGATCATTGATCAGGAACAATTACGGTATCAATTACCTGTTACCATTTCATACGAGAAGCTCGGGGACAGATATCTACCATTTTTTAAAAAGAAGGGAGATTAACTTATGATTTACACTTATTTGATTTTAATCGTTTTATTTTGGCTAATCGGACTTTTAATATGGGGGAAATTTTACAAAAATAACTAAGGGAGGTTTTACATATGTTAACAGATTCAAGTCTGCTTTTATGGACTGTTATTATTTTATTAGTCGTCTATTTTGGCGTTGTAACATGGATAGGGCAAAGGGGAAGGAAGCATAGTAAGTCGATGAATGGTTTTGCAACAGCACGAGGGAAGGTGAGCCCATGGTTAGTTGGGGCAAGCTTTGCTGCATCCTATTCCAGTGCTAATTTATTTATCGGGGTGCCAGGTCTTGCATACCAATACGGAACATCTGTTTTGTGGTATACGTTAGGATGCTTTGGTGTTTCATGGGTCGGATTATTAATTTTTGCTAAAACCTTTTGGCGTTATGGGAAAAAATTTGGCCGTGTGTCGACAGTTCCAGAATGGTTAGGACGTCGTTATAACTCAAAAGCCTTGCAAGTGCTTGTTTCCGTCCTTATTTTATTTAATGTTTATTATATTGTTGGTCAAAATGTGGGGCTTGCGACGATCTTTGAAACAGTTATCGGAATACCTTATGTTTGGGGTATCATTATCGGGGTAACCATTACGATTTTGTATATCGGACTTGGTGGTGCCTATGCGCAGATGATTACCGATGGAATTCAAGGGTTACTTATGGCTGTTGCTTCTATCTTAATATTTGTTTCATTTTTCTGGACCATCGGTGGCGGAATCAATGTATTTGGCGAATTAACTAGTCAGCTAAATGCAGCGGATCCGAATTTAACAAGAGCTATTGGGGTAGAGGGTCCATATAATAGTGTGTTAGCAATTATGGCCGTACAGTTCTTATTGTTTAGCTTTATTTTAATGCCACATTTACTAAACAAAGTATTGTCGATTGAAACAGAGGAAGAGCTTGCACCTTTTACACTTTCAACAGGTATCGTGTTATTTGTCATTTCAACATTGATGGTGTTAGGTGGACTAGCTGCAAGAGTGTTATTCCCTGCACTAGAAAGCGCGGATGCTGCGATTCCGATGTATGTCATTGAATCGTTCCCAACTATTATTGCTGCGATCATCATTGTAGGTATTATTTCTGCAATATTGTCGAGTACGGACAGCTTATATTTAGGGGTAACAACAAGTATTGGGAATGATTTTTACAGAATAGTAGCTCCGCTTTTTAATAAGAATTTAAGTAAGGACCAAATAGATTCACAGTCGCTTAAAGTGGCAAAAGGTTCTCTACTCTTAGTTGGTTTATTGTCTTTGTATATTTCATTAGACCGCCCAGAATCTTTGTCGATTTTGATTCAATTTAGTTTCTCTGCGATTTTATCAGGTATTTTAGCACCGATTTCGCTCGGCTACTTTTGGAAAAAGGCGACGAATTATGGAGCGATAGCTGCTGTTATTGCAGGTGCTGGTCTTTATGTCGTATTTACACAATTGAACGTAATTGAAAATATATATTTGGCAATGTTCTTTGCCTCGCTAGCCTCGTTTGTAGCGATGGGCATTATTAGTTATATCACTGCAAATGAAAAGCATGAAGCACTTGTTTTGAAAAAAATTAGTTAATAGTATTTCGGGGGATTAGCAGCTGATCTAGTTGCTAATCCTTTTTGCTCGTTATTTCTTAAGATAGAGATGTTAGATAGTGGATAGCTTTATTTATATATTAACTATCTTTTTTATAGTATGATGATAAAAAGAGAGGGTGATAGAGTCATGGAAAATGTTAAAGAAGAGACACTAGTCATTGATTGCTCAATTGAAAAAGCCTTGGATGTCATTGGCTCAAAGTGGTCCTTTTTAATTTTGCGTGAATTGTTTGGAGGAACCAAACGCTTTAGTGAGCTCCAGCGTGCAATTAAAGGAGTAAGTCCAAAAGCATTAACAAACGCACTAAGACATATGGAAGAAAATGAAATCGTAATCCGAAAAGTATACCCAACCGTCCCAGCAAAAGTAGAATACTCCCTCACAGATAAAGGACAAGACCTACATAAAATCATCAAAGAAATGAAACTATGGGGAGCTAAATGGGGATAAAGATTATTCGACAGGTGCCAGGCACCACAAAACTACAAGATTGGAGGATCAAAATGAAAAATTATGAAAAAAATGTTGTAGAGATTAATCATCATGGTAGGAGGGTTTATGGGGTCTCTTACATGCCTATGAATAAGACTGAGTTTCCGATGGTGATTTTTAGTCATGGTTTTAATGGGACGCATGCGGATTTTGCTATGCATAGTGAGTATTTAGCTGATAATGGTGTGGGGGCATTTTGTTTTGATTTCTGCGGTGGATCTGTACATTCAAAAAGTGATCTTAAGACGACGGAAATGTCTATCATTACAGAAAAGGAAGATTTGTGCGCTGTAATTGATACTATAAAGCAATGGGATAATGTCGATCGCGACAATATCTTTCTTTTTGGAGGAAGTCAAGGCGGATTTGTTACAGCTTTAGTAGCAGAAGAATATATAGATGAAATAAAAGGCTTGTTGTTGATGTTTCCTGCATTTTGCATTCCGGATAATTGGACGGAAAGATTTCCTGTATTAGACAATGCTCCTGACACCTGTGAGATATGGGGCGTGCCGTTGGGGAAAAAATTCATTGAATCCATTCATGGATATAACGTATTTGAACATATTGGCAAATTCAATAAGAATGTATTAATTTTGCACGGTGATGAGGATGAAATTGTTCCCCTTGAATATGGAGAGAAAGCAGCAAAGCTATATCCTCATGCAAGCATGGAAGTGTTTTCTGGAGAAGGACATGGATTTTCAGAAGAAAGTAATAAAAAAGTAGTGGATATGACACTTGAATTTGTAAAAGAAAACTTATAAATCTCTTCTCATTGAAGGAAGATAATATTTGCTGAAAAGGCGCATCTATGAGATGCGTTTTTTTATGAATTTGAAGATAATTTCAGGAAAAAGATTCATTTTTAAAACGCTATTTATGAACAATAAAACAATAAAAGTATATTTATTCAAATTTTATGCATTTGACATAAAATGTCCATATGAATTTATGAGAATTTTGAATATACTTATTTTATAAACATTTTAATTACCAAATATGGTAAAGGGAAAATAAGTTCCTAGTCCCATATAAGGGATCATCAAGAGGACCGTTATACACATACATGTGAAATACTTCACATGAAAAACAGAGCGAGGAAGGAGCATTTTGATGAGAATAGGGATACCGAAGGAAAGCTACCCCGGTGAAACCCGGGTTGCTGCAATTCCTAAAACAGTTGAACAACTAAAGAAATTCGGCTTTGATATTTCTGTTGAAGCTGGAGCTGGTGAAGAAGCTAGCTTTACAGATGAGCAATACCTAAAGGCAGGAGCAATCAACGCAAGCACTACTGACGTTTGGCAATCTGACATCATTTTTAAAATAAATCCGCCAAACGAGGAAGAAATAGTGAAGATGAATGAGGGCGCAACGTTAGTTAGTTTTATTTTTCCGCGTCAAAATAGTGAGCTAATCAAGCATCTTACGGAGAAAAGAATCAATGTATTAGCAATGGATATGGTGCCAAGGATTTCACGGGCGCAATCTGTTGATGTCTTGTCTTCGATGGCCAACATTGGAGGATATCGAGCGGTTATGGAGGCGACACATGCTTTTGGTCGCTTTCTAAATGGCCAAATAACCGCTGCGGGTAAAGTACCTCCAGCAAAAATATTTGTCATTGGTGCTGGTGTAGCTGGGTTAGCTGCAATTGGTACAGGGCGTTCGCTTGGAGCAATTGTTCGAGCATTTGATGCACGTGCTGAAGTGGCAGAACAAGTTGAATCGATGGGTGGAGAATTTTTAAGTGTGGCCATCGAGGAAGATGGAACAACCGCTTCTGGATATGCAAAGGAAATGTCTGAGGCTTTTATTAAAGCAGAGATGGATTTAATAGCAGAACAAGCAAAAGAAGTAGATATCATCATAACAACTGCACTGATTCAAGGGATGCCGGCTCCAAAGCTTATTACCAAAGAGATGGTTGATAGCATGAAGCCTGGATCAGTAATCGTTGATATGGCTGCTCTAACAGGTGGTAACTGTGAATACACGGTTCCAAACGAACTCACTGTCACAGACTCAGGAGTGAAAATAATTGGATATACCGATCTTCCGGGTCGCATGCCAGCACAAGCATCCGATATGTATGCAACAAACTTGGTTAATTTAACAAAATTGCTGTGTAAAGAAAAGGATGGAAATATCGATATTGATTTTGATGATGTGATATTAAGGAACATGGCAGTTACGCGTGAAGGGAAAGTAACTTTTCCACCACCTGAAATTAGTGTCTCAGCAGCTCCTGTGAAAAAGGAAGACAGTAAAGCTAAAACAGAACCAATTACAAAAGAAACAAAAAATCGCTCTGGCTTGAAATATATGTTCGGCATAGCTGCCATTCTTTTATTCGGTTGGATAGGGCAAGTATCACCACCAGAGTTTTTATCTCACTTTACAGTTTTTGCATTAGCTATTGTTGTTGGTTATTACGTGATTTGGAAGGTGACAAGTGCCTTGCATACCCCACTCATGTCCGTTACAAATGCGATCTCAGGTATTATTGTCGTGGGTGCAATTTTACAAATTAATAGTGATATTCTAGCAGTGAAAATTTTATCTTTTATTGGTATTTTAATAGCATCTATTAATATATTTGGTGGATTTATGATAACGCACCGTATGTTAAATATGTTTAGAAAGGATCAGGAGGTGTAAGGGATGGAGATGTCTCAAGGTTTAGTTACTGTAGCGTATATCATTGCAGGTGTCCTATTTATCCTAAGCTTAGCTGGTCTATCTAAACAAGAAACTGCTAAAAATGGGAACATAATTGGTATTGTAGGTATGGCCATAGCAATCGTGGCTACTGTTTTAAGTATAGAGCTTGATATGGAAGCATGGATCTATATTGTAGTAGCGGTGGCGCTTGGTGCTTTGATTGGAATTGTTGTAGCGAAAAAGGTTAAAATGACCGAAATGCCACAACTTATTGCGATTTTAAACAGTTTTGTTGGTCTAGCTGCTGTGTTAGTTGGTTTTAATAGTTTCATTAAAATATTTACACATGATCCTGTACGTGATGTTCATTTAAATATTGAATTAATAGAAATATCCCTTGGTGCTCTTATTGGTGCCATCACCTTTACGGGCTCCATTGTTGCTTTTGGTAAATTGCATGGAATGATTGGTTCGAAACTTCTTTCTTATCCATTCAAGGGAGCGGTAAATGCCATACTCCTAATTGCATCTATTGTTCTTATAGCTTTATTTATTATCGAGGGAAGCTCTCTAAACGCAATGATTTATCTTAGCATCATGACAGCGATCGCTCTGTATCTTGGATGGCAAATGGTTATGTCAATCGGTGGAGCAGATATGCCAGTTGTTATCTCGGTGTTGAACTCTCTATCTGGATGGGCTGCTGCAGCGACAGGATTCATGCTAACGAATGACCTGTTAATTATTACTGGAGCTTTAGTAGGTTCTTCTGGTTGGATTCTATCCTATGTGATGTGTAAAGGAATGAACAGATCCATCGTCGCTGTCATTGCTGGTGGGTTTGGTGATCAAGGAGCAAGTGCAACATCTGATGGAGAAGTGGGTGAGCACCGTGAGATTTTTGCAGAAGATGTAGGAGAAATGTTAAAACAATCACGCTCTGTTATTATTACACCAGGCTACGGAATGGCTGTGGCTCAAGCACAATATCCGATTGCAGAAATGACGAAAAAACTTCGTGACCAGGGAATCGATGTGCGTTTTGCGATACATCCAGTTGCTGGTCGTTTACCAGGCCATATGAATGTGCTTTTAGCTGAAGCGAAGGTGCCTTACGACATTGTGTTGGAAATGGATGAAATCAATGAGGACTTTCCTGAAACAGATACTGTACTTGTTATCGGTGCAAATGACACGGTAAATCCAGCGGCACAAGATGACCCAACTGGTCCAATTGCTGGCATGCCTGTTCTTGAAGTATGGAAAGCAAAAAATGTCGTGGTGATGAAACGCTCTATGGGAGTAGGTTATGCTGGAGTGCAAAATCCGCTGTTCTTTAAAGAAAATTCCAGTATGTGTTTTGGGGATGCGAAAACAACGACAGAGGCAATATTGCATTCGATATAAAAAAGTAAACTGTTAATATGAAAAGTGACCTAGAAATAAAGATTAATCGACAGGTGCCAGGCACCATTCACTAAAAAGGACGAGCCCGAGGGCTCGTCCTTTCCAATTATCTATTTTTGTCTGGTCCGAATAGTTTGTCTCCGGTTTCTATTGCTGGTCTTGGTGCTTCGTCCATGTCATAGCCAAGGAAAAATCCTGTGTGTGGTGGCTGATTATAGCCAACATTTTGCCAGGCTACAGATAGTCGGTAAACTGGGTCGTGCATCAATGTGTGAATTTTTTCTTCAGTTACGTCTGTTGTCGTGTAGATTCTAAGCTCTTCACTATCACTAGATGGCCAGATTACTTCTTCACGCCAGTCCCCATAGATATCTGCTTGAAGTGATGGATTCCCTTTTGTCCAGTTGCTTGTACGTGTGCCTTCCGGTGTTAGTAGATTAACTAGCTCACCGTTTTCGTAATCCCACTTGTCAATACGTCCAACGCCGTGCGGGTCATTGTCTTGATCAAACGTATGATCAAGAATCTCTCGACCTAAATCGCCGTCCCACCAAACCGCATGGTTGACCGATTGTGGAATAGATTGTGAAATTAATTCGCCATCTACAGCATGTAGCCCGTTTCCAGAGCTTCCGTCCCATGCTGAAGAAGTCCAGAATTCAGCACCCTCGTAACGTGGATCAATGTCAGCGATCAGACCACGTCCTACGTCACTGCTGATATCGACACCGGCTATTTTCTCACCAGTTGCCGCGTCACGAATCCCGTAGCCTATTGGGATCGATGCGTCTTCGTGTGGTTGGAAAATTTCTAGTCCTGGACGGTTCGGATCAAAATCGCTGACGTGAAGTGCGTCACCATGTCCCCATCCAGTTGTGTATAGACCGCTTCCGTCATCATCTACGACCATCGCACCGTAAATGATCTCATCATTGCCATCTTCATCTACGTCAGCTACAGATAGACTGTGATTTCCTTGTCCTGCATAGCCTTCATTTCCTTCGTCATCACTATCAAATACCCATTCCTCTGTTAGCTCGCCATCACGGAAGTTATAGGCAGCTAGTACAGATCTCGTATAATAGCCGCGAGCCATGACAATGCTTGGGCGCTCCCCGTCGAGATAAGCTACTCCAGCTAGGAATCTATCAACGCGGTTACCATAACCATCACCCCAGTCACTAACATTTCCTCTTGCAGGTGTATAGTCTGTTGTTGTCAATTCTTTTCCTGTTTCGCCTTCAAAAACGGTTAAATATTCAGGTCCATCTAAAATATAACCACCATCATTACGCCAGTCAGCTTCGGCATCACCAATGACATCTCCTTGTCCATCAACCGTACCGTCTGCTGTTTTTAAAACGACTTCTGATTTTCCATTGCCATCAAAATCATAGACAAGGAACTGCGTATAGTGGGCACCCGCACGAATATTTTTACCAAGGTCAAGGCGCCATAATTTCGTTCCATCTAGCTTGTAGGCATCTAAATAAACATTACCTGTATAACCTGATCGGGAGTTATCCTTCGAGTTCGATGGGTCCCATTTTAAAATGATCTCATATTCACCATCCCCGTCAAGATCCCCAACACTTGCATCATTTGCGCTATAGGCGTAATCTACTCCGTCTGGTGTGGTGCCACCCTCAGGTTTGTCTAGTGTGACACTTAAATAATCTTCGCTCCAAACATCCACTTCCTCTGTTATTTTATCGCCACTTCCTTTAATGATCTTCACTTGATATTTCGAATCTATCGTTCCATTCTCATCGAAAATATTGGTGCTGTCCTCAATCGGCTTCTTATTCACCTTTTTCCCATCACGGAAAACATTGAATTTCACCTCTTTCGGATCCGTTCCAAGCATCTTCCATCCTACGTAAACGCCATCCTCTGATTGCACTGCTACTAAAGCACGGTCCAGTTGTTCCATTTGACGTTTGCGAACTTCTGTTACGGGAGATTCTGCAACCTCAGAAGCTTCTGAAATCCCGCCTTCGTTAACCGCGCGTACCTGATAATAGTAGGGGTTATAGGTCAAAATCGAATCGTCTGTAAAGCTTGCTTCAGTGGTTGTTGCGATTTTTTCAAAGGTCACTGCACCTTCTGGGTAGTCTGCTGGGTTGTGATTGGCACGGTAAATATAGTATTGTATGGCACCATCTGTTGTTTCCCAATTTAACGTGACGTTATCAAGTGTTGCGTCGTTTACAGCTACGCCTGCGGGTGCTGATGGTACTTCTATTTCTTCATTAAAAATTTGTGCGGTTACCTCATTGCTATTTTCTGATTCGATACCTGAGGAATGCACGAGTGTTACAGCGTAGGTATAGGAAAATCCGAGTTCTACGCTCGTGTCGGTGTAGGTTGCATCTGTTGTTTCATCGATCTTCTCAAAGGATTCATCGGATTCATTTTTACGGTAAATATTATAATGACTAGACGCGTCGTCAGCGTCCCAGGACAATTCTACTACACTGTCTGCTGAGTAAGTAACAGTGTCAACAGCTAGGCTCTCAATTTTAGTCATCGGGATAATTTCTAATGCATTAATCCGTCCGTTGTTTCCGATATCGATTACGATTTGTTCATCGCTTACGGTCAAATTAGTGTTAAGCTCTGCGTATTCTCCAGCCCCAGAGGAAATACTTCCCTCGCTCTCGCCGTTAATCGCGAAGCTGGTTCTGTTAAAGGCAATATCGTCGCCAGCAATAATGCGAACGAAGTAGTCTCCGTTTGGAACGTCAACGGTAAAGGAGTAATCTGCCCCGTTAGTGAAGTCTCTTCTTAAATTATCGGGTTCACCTCGGTCACGATTATCCACTTCATTGCTTAAACCATATCCTCTTTCTGCGTCGTAAATTAGGGTGTTAGAAACTTGTGTATAGCCATCTGCTACCGGACTACTTTCTGAGCCAAAATCAAATAAATAACTGTCATCTGTTTCTGCCTGAACCTGTGATGGGGAATAAGCTGGTAATAGACTAACTAATAATACGGCAATTAGAAATACAGAAACCTTCTTCATCAAATGCAAAAACCTCCTATTATTTTGATCTAGTTTTTTTATGTAGCCTCTAGGATGTCCGGGATCTCGCGTATCTTTTGCATCACCTCCTTAAATAGAAGTCAGACCCTTAGACTTGGTTCTATAGTATGATAGCGCTTACATTTAGTTTTAAAAAATTTTTAGTTGTGCATATAAGCGTGGCTAGGGCTTTGTGTTGTGGCAATTTTGTGAAATTTCCATCTGAGTAATGCAAGCTTAATGAGGATAAGCGCGTTCGTCAATAAAATCTCCGAAAATTGAACAAACAACTCTGATATTTGTGGATTTGTTTTAGGGGAGAGAGTGGGAGGTTGATGAGACTGCTTCTCTACTCAGTAATACTAGATACCATGACGCCAAAGCTAGATACGAATTCAGAAAACTAGATAACCAATCTTTAATAAAGATTAATCGACAGGTGACAGGCACCAAAAAACCGAAATCCAATTCCTAAATAATGTGGATACAAAAACAGGAGTTTCATGAAATGAAATTGAATTAATAGGAATAGGCATTTATCGTCATTATCACCTAAAAATGTAATATGCTGTGAGGGGAGTTAAATAATGAAAAGAAAAATACATATTATGGGTGCTTCTGGAGCTGGAACTTCTACCTTAGGTGCTGCACTAGCTGAAAAATTGCCCCATACATACCTTGATACAGATGATTACTTTTGGACAAAAAAGTTTACAGAGCAAAGAGCTGTACCGGATAGAAGAGAGCTACTACAAAATGATTTATTATTATATGAAAATTGGATTTTATCTGGTGCTGTTTGTGGCTGGGGAGATGATTTCAAGAATTACTTCGATCTCCTTATTTTTTTATGGATTCCAAAAGATATAAGACTTGAAAGATTAAAGGAAAGAGAATCTCAGAGGTATGGAAAAGGAGTATTACCCGGCGGTAGCAACTACGAACAATCAAAAACATTCTTAGAATGGGCATCTTTATATGATGATGCGGGTCTGGAAGTGAGAAGTAAAACCCTTCACGAACAATGGATGAAAGATGCACCATGTCCTGTATTAAGAATTGAAGGAGATTATACAGTAGCCGAGCGAGTCAATCTGGTATTGAATTATCTGAATTCTAATTGAACAAAATTGAAAGGAGAATATATTTGAAACAAACATTATTAGTCATTGATGCGCAGCAAGAATTAATAGAAGGGAATCATAAAGAAAGTGCTGTTTTCAATAAAGATCAGCTTATCAACAAAATTAATTTAGTAATTGAAAAAGCTAATGAATCGAATGTTCCTATAATTTTTGTTAGAGATTTGGATGTAGCGGAAGGTAAAGGGAAAGGATTTCAAATCCATGAAAAAATACTGGTACCTCCAAATGCAAAGATATTTGATAAAACTGCAACAAATTCCTTTCATGGAACTGGACTTCTAAATTATTTAAAAATTGAAGAGATGGAGCATGTCGTTATTATGGGATGTGAAACGCAACACTGCATCGATAGCGCTGTTAGAACGGCTACCATTAATGGTTTAGATGTTACTTTAGTAGGCGATGGGCATTCGACCAAAGAAAGTGCAGTATTGAGTGCGGAACAAATTATAAAACATCACAATGAAACCCTTCATGGACATTATAATGTTGAACACTTCTCCATCGTAAGAAATGCAGAGGAAGACTTGTTCCGTCCACAGCATGATAGATATCGAGAAGAATAAGTGCTAAAGAAAAAGCGAATTTTTAGAATTATACCGAGAGAGGAGAGGGTATAAACATCAAACAAATTTTTAAGCTTTTTGTAACCGCGTGGATCTGTGTCTTATTAACTGCTTGCACAGATGATGAAGAAGTTATAAAAATTGAAAATAAAAATTTTGGAGAGATGTTAGTTGTTAAAAAAATAATAGATAATCATCCAGCCGAGGATTCGGATATTGTTATAAAAGATAAAAAGAAAATAAAAGAGGTATTGTCTTTGGTGGAAGGGGTTCACGTTGAGAATATTGAAAATGAACAAGCAATGAATAAAATAAAATCAGGAACTGTATATATATTCGGTTTCTTTAACGAAAATAAATCAACAACACAAAAGGGAGAATATGCTTTCTCTATTTTAGAAGACGGTTCAATAATCTTCACCTATGACAATATTAATAACACACAAACACCCGTCATCACAACCCAGAAACAAAAGGACAAACTAAATAAGATAAAGCAGTTGTTGAATATATTATGAGGAATAATGGTGTCAATTTTTATATAAGAGTTCTTTGTGAAATATGTGTAGATGATTATTAGAGGAGGAAAGAAAGTGAATACCTCAAAGCAGAACAGTATCGCTTGGGATAAAAAAGTGGAAGAGGGTTCTAGATACACTCAATCAGTAAGTGCTGAAATTATTAATAAAAGTAAAGCTGGTGACTGGGAAATCACTGTCACAACTGAAAAATCAGTCCCTAGAGATTGGTTTCCTAAAAATTTAAAAGGAGTAAAGATTCTTTGTTTAGCATCGGGTGGAGGTCAACAAGGACCAGTTTTAGCCGCAGCAGGAGCAGACGTAACAGTAACTGATATATCTAAAAAGCAATTGGAGCAAGATCAAATGGTAGCAAAAAGAGATGGATTAAATTTAAAAACAATGCAAGGAGATATGTCAGATCTTAGTGAGTTTGACGATGAATCTTATGATATTGTTGTCAATCCTGTTTCTAACTTATTTGTAAAAGATGTGCGCCCCGTATGGAATGAAGTTTCAAGAGTTTTAAAGAATAAAGGAATTCTGATTTGTGGCTTTACAAATCCTTTATTATGGATTTTTGATGATAATCAAGAGCGAAAAGGGATTTTAGATGTTAAAAATGCTATTCCTTCATCGACATTGGACTTTCTAAAAAAGGATGAACTTGAAGATTATATTAAAACAAATCAAACAATAGAATATGCCCATACCTTGGAAGACCAAATTCAAGGACAAATTGATGCAGGGTTTCTTATATCAGGCTTTTTTGAAGATGACTTTGGAGGGAAGAGAATATTAGATAACTATATTAAAACTTTTATCGCAACGCGAGCTATAAAATTAAAAGTAGAATAGGATAGGTAGGATGAGATTTTATGGAGAAAGAAACTATATATAAAAATGACAAAGGCAAAAAGATAATTTCAGAACACTATGAGAATTACATAGAAGCATTTAAGTTTGAGTACGAACGAATTTATGTTGATACAAGCTATGGTAAAACGCATGTTTTAGTAGCAGGGCCTCCTGAAGGAAAACCTATTTTTATATTCCAAGGCGGAAATTGTATAAATCCAATGACTTTATCGTGGTTTTTACCATTAATAGGGCAGTACAGAATATATGCACCAGACACGATTGGGCATCCTGGATACAGTGATGAAAATAGAATGTCAGCAAAAGACGATAGTTTTGCTCACTGGATAGCGGAATTAATGCATAATTTTAATGTGGAACGTAGTGCATTTATAGGTCCATCCTATGGAGCTGGTATCATTTTAAGGTTAGCTACATTTATGCCAGAGAAAATTGATTGCGCCGTATTAGTTTCACCAGCTGGAATAAAACTAGGTTCTAAATTAAAAATGATGAAAGATATTTTACTTCCATTAGTTTTGTTTAATGCTACTTCTAAGGAAAAGTATCTAAATCAAATTACTGGTATTATGTCTGATGGAAGCATGAAAGAAATGGATAAAAAAATTATCGGTGATGTATTCAAATACGTAAGCCTTGAACAAGATATGCCTAAGCTAACGGAAAAGAGTGAATTAGAAAATTACCAATCTCCCACTTTAGTTATAACTGGCAAGAAGGATATATTTTTCCCTGAAGGAAAATTGAATAAAGGTGCTCAAGAAATTATTCCTAATTTAAAAGCATATAAGGCTTATGATATGGGACATTTTCCATCAGAAGATTACTTGGTAAAAATAAATGAAGATGTAATAGGTTTTTTGAAAACTTATTATTAAAACACGCAAATTTTAGAATGAAATGTAATAAAAAAAACGAGAATACACTTTTAGCTTGTATCTCGTCTTTTAATCGTTTTAAGAAGGGATTGTCATTTTTAGTATAAGTCAATTTTTTCATCATTACCTTTTTTTAGCTCTTTTAATTCGCTTAAAATTGCTTTTTGTATTAACAAGTTTTCTTTTTGTATTGCCATTAATTCATTTTGTCGTTTATGTGATGATTTAGCGACCTTTAAAGCAAAAATAAGCAAAAGTGTGGTGAAAATAGCTAATACAATTGCTACAATGATCATTATATTCAGAAAGTATAGTAGATCCATAATTACTCCTTTCTTACATGTAGTTTAGTCGGGATTCGGTATAGAAACAGGTATATCAATATCTATGTCTTCTCCTAAGGAATTGTCGTTTTGGTCAGTTGGAGCCTTTACATGAAAATTAACCTCTTCTAGCGACTCTGTCATTGATTCTTCCAATATATATGATACCGTCACATAATAATCACCGGCACCTGTATCGGAATCAATATATGCAAAGTTAATATTCAGAGCAGTACTCATTAATCCTTCAGGTTTATGAAATTCTTCTCCAGAATCAGTTGTCAGCTGAAAATTATCTTCCGTAAAATTAATATTTTCTTTTTCAGAAGTCACAGTCATATGTACTTCTATAAATTCTATTTTCCCTTCTGGCAAACGACCATTTAAAAAATCCTTATTTATTTCTCCTCTTTTTACCGCAACAGATTTAATCATTATGGATATGGGACCTGTCTCATATGTACCAACGTCATTTTTCCCTTTCAGAGTTTCAAACTCACCCATACTAAAGATGCTATCATCATTGTTTTCTTGATCATTTGTTGTTTGGTTTTTCTCTACTGGTGAATCACCGTCTTCATTTGCACTGTTTTGTTCATTCTTGTCTGAATTAACACTGCATGCACTTACTATTAATAATGAAATGGATAAGCATATGTATAACGAATATTTCAAGGAGACCCTCCTGTAATTTTCGGCAGTGAAATTATAACATGACTTGGAAAAATAATGCAATTATCCTTCAGTTAAATTGTTGTATATTCTAGCAAAAATGATCTTCATTCTTATTCTCTTGGACATTCTGCACCATACTAGAGACAAATATAGCAGGACAACTACCTTTTTTAGAGTAGATTAGGAACAAGTCCAACCTATTAGCAGGAAAATTAATATAGTAATAGTGAAAGATGCTGAAAGGAGGGAGAATAAGTTGGAAGAAATAAACCAGGAACTATCAAATTTATCTAAAAGTCTAGCAGGTGTGGCTGTTTCCAGTGTCTTAAAAAAACACAAGATAACAACTGATGAATCTATCACAAACCAATTATCAGAGGAACAAAAACAAGAATTAAGAAATATTTCTGAAAAACTAGAAGTTCTCGTTAGTGATTTTACTTCAAAAAACAAACCAGAGAATGTTAAAGAGAAGCTAGAGTCAGTAGAAAGTCCGTTACGAGAATTAGTGAAAAAAAATACGAAAAAGGAGAGTGATGAATAATGAGTACGAGAATGGAACAAAGAAGAAGAAGAGCAATTGATGAATTCTATGGCTGTAATTCCAATCACAATAGTAATGCTGCTATTCAGCAGAAGGATACGCAGGACGCTGACATTTTTCAAGGATCCTTTGAATTAATCGAAGTTAGAGATTCTTGCGGGGTGGATATTACAACTACGGATACGCAAGTAGCTGTATCTATTCAAGCAGCTCTAAAAGTTGCTATCGCACTTGTTGTTAACATTACGATTACAGATAGTAATCGAGCAGAGTTAGTTACCCAAGAATTACTTCAACGCGCAGAAATTGATCAGGTTAATAGACAAAGGATATTAATAGAAGGATCAGAAAATGTAACTGTCACCACTACTGATACGGATGTAGCAATTTCCCTGCAAGTACTAGTTCAAATTTTGTTAGCATTACTAGTACAACTGGATATTTTTTAATATCCCATAGGATTTGCTTATACTCCCTCAGATTGCCAACTCAAAGACAGAGTTGGCTTTTTAACTGATATTTTCCTTCGCTTCAATATCCTTTACTACATCCTCTAGCGTTACAGATATTAAGACCTTTTCCATTGCAACTTGAGCAGCTGTAAATATTGGCTCGATAGTATTCTGAACGTTTTTCCCTACTATACATAATGGATTTGGATTATCATGAATGCTAAATAAATCGTTCTCTTGTACAACATTTACAGCCTTGTACACATCAAATAATGTTATTTCAGCTAATTCCTTAGTAAGTTTTGATCCTGCAATACCTGGTCGGACCTCGATTAAACCTGCTTTTTTTAGCATACCCATAATTTTTCTGATTACAGCTGGGTTAGTGTTAACACTTGAAGCCAGAAATTCAGATGTGGTGGTACTTTCCTTATTTATATTAATTAATGCTAATATATGAATTCCAACAGAGAATCTACTGCTAATAGACAATTTCTAGTCCCCTTTCTTATATACGATCTACTTTTTAATAAATCAATTTATCATGTAATTAAAGTGATTACAAGTTTATTATACCAATTCTTGAGCAAAATAATAGCTGTAGTAATTAATTGACATATCTTTATCTTGTAACTAAAATGAATACATGTAATCAAAATAGTTACAACTTAAAAGGAGAGAGTTATTTATGAAATTATTAGTTACTGGAGCTACAGGTAAATTAGGTTCAAAGGTCGTAAAAACATTACTTACATCAATACCATCAAGTGATTTGGTAGTAAGTGTCAGAAATCCTGAGAAAGCAGAAGACCTTAAAACACAAGGTATTGAAGTGAGACAAGGAGACTTTGATCATCCAACAACCTTAGATAATGCTTTTAAAGGAATTGACCGCTTATTAATTATTTCAGCAGATGGTGACGATGAAACAAGAATTCGTCAGCATTTAAATGCGGTTGAAGCGGCAGAAAGGGCAAAGGTTAAATTTATTGCTTACACAAGTATAGCGAAGGCGACAGAGAGTAAGAATATTATGGCTCCACCCCATGTTGAAACAGAAGCGGCAATTAAGAAGACCGGGATTCCTTATTCTATCCTGCGGAATAATTGGTATTTAGAAAATGAAACAGGAAGTATACAAGGTGTCAAGGCAGGAGCTCCATGGGTAACATCTGCTGAAGCAGGGAAAGTAGGCTGGGCACTTCAACAAGATTATGCAGATGCAGCGGCGAAGGTTCTAGTAGAAGATGGTCATGAAAATACCGTATATGAACTTTCAGGACCTTTATTAACTCAACAGGAATTTACAGACGCACTTAGTATTGTATTGGATAAAGAGGTGGCTATTCAATCAGTCACAGATGATGAATATGCAGAAGTCATGAAAGGCTTGGGCTTACCTGATGCTGTTATACCAATTGTAGTCGGTATTCAACAAAGCATTCGTAACGGTTCACTAGAGGTTGAAAATAGTGACTTTGAAGAAGTACTCGGTCGCCCAGTCACACCAATAAAAGAAGCCTTAACGCAAATAGTTAATGATATTTAAATAAAGAAAATTCGACAGGTGCCAGGCACCACATCCCGAAATTCCTAAAATATGTTTAATTTTTTATAAATGGGGGTATAAAATGAGGTAACTATTTACGGGAGGAGTGATAGTATGCCTTCTATTAAAGATGGTGAGGAATATATTGATGTGAAAGCTGGGCGCTTTCGTCTTTATTTAAATAAACGGTATCAGGTTTTTTCTACGATTAATGATATGCTAATTGGTATATTATTTGTGCTTGGGAGCATATTGAATTTCTGGTCGAGTCTGGAAATGGAGGGGATGATTGCTTATCTCCTCGGAAGTATTTTCTTAGTGGTAAGGCCAGTCTTACGCTTAATTAATAGCGCTACCCTGCGAGATGAAATTAAGAGTAAAGATACCTATACAACTTAATAGATAAAAATAGATTCTCTTTTTTATAAAGAGGATTTATTTTTATTTATTATATGTGACTTTTGTGCTAATTATTTTTATTTGATAGTACATATTTATCAATAAAATATTTTATTTATGTTATGATTAAGGGTATAATTGATCATATAAAGACATGTGCAATTTAGATATTAAATTTGCAGTACTTATTATATTTTTTAAATATATGTCCTTAAGAGAAGGTTGGGATGAAAATGCGAGCAAATAAAAGCTCAATCATTGGCATTGTCTTGGTAATTACTTTTTTGTATTATCTTCTACTTTTATTATTACAAGATAATCCGTGGGTTAGGGTTTTAGTTACCATAACGGGTTTAATTTTAGCTGGTTTTCTATGTTTGAAGTGGATTTATGATGCATATAAAATTACCAAGGATAAACAGAAAAAGTTCTGGCTTTTGATTGGAATTGGAGTGTCGTTATATACCATTTCTAGTATTTACTGGCTTATTATTGTAATCATTCAAAAGGTTACTGATTATCCTGACCTATCTTATGCGTTATGGTTATTTGCCTATATCTTCTTTCTCACAGCACTTGTATATAAAATTCGTGTAATTGAAACATCGATCAACACGAGTCCTTATTTATTTAACATGGGGATATTTATAATCGTTTCCGTATCTATTACCGTTCACTATTTACTTCAACCAATCCTAGCATTTTCCGGTGAATCTACTCTTGTCTTTGTAATTTCTATATTATATTTAGTTGTAGACTTAAGTATTATCTTTGCAATTTTGATTATTTATTATCTTTCCTTATATAGTAATGAAAAAGAATCGCTCTTATTCATTGTTTGTGCCTTCTTTTTCCAAGCACTAGCTGACATGATGTTTGTTTACGCAACCCTTAATGATTTTTATGAAGTAGGAATATACATTGATGCCATATGGCTCTTTGCACTTTTATCTATGGGTATTGCAGCAAAATTTGTTCAAAAAGACTTTGCGTCTTTTGATTGGAAAATATTACGTTCCTTTGATAGCAAGGATACCTATTTTCCTTATATTGGTGGAATTGTTTTAGTGATCCTAGTAAGTGATAGTTATAATTGGGAAATGAATGCCCTAAGTATTGGTATTAGTTTTGTTTTTATTTTAGTGATTACTCGACAAATTGTAGTAATGCGTAAAAATAATCAATTGGTAAAGGAATACCGTTACTTAGCCTATCATGATTCCTTAACCTCTTTAAAAAATCGAACTAGTTTTGTTAAAGAGTTAAAGCTTTTCTTGAAGCAAGCAGAAACCCTAGATACCTCTATTTGTGTTTTATTATTAGATTTAGACCGTTTTAAAAATGTCAATGACACGCTAGGACATCATTACGGGGATGAAGTACTAATGGAAGCAGCTCAAAGATTGAAAATGGGGGCTGATTGTCAATCAGAAATATATCGAATTGGCGGGGATGAGTTTGTTATCATTATACCGGATATAGATAAAGAAGAGTGTGAAAGGATTGCTAAATCAATTCTTGCTATATTTGAGTCTTCCTTTGTTATCGATAATCATGAAATTAACATCACCCCAAGTATTGGGATAAGCATGTATCCAACAGATGGGAAAAAGGGAGAGACTTTACTTCGATATTCAGATGCAGCAATGTATCATGCAAAAGAAACGGGGAAAAATCGATACCATTTCTTTAATCAAAAATTAAATGAAGATATTGTTAGAAAAATGACATTGGAAATAGAACTGAAAAAAGCGATGCAAAATGATGAATTAATGGTACATTACCAACCAAAATTCGAGTTAAATAGTAAAAAAATAATTGGAATGGAAGCTTTATTAAGATGGAATCATGCTACTCTAGGAGCTATTCCACCACAGGAGTTCATTCGAGTTGCAGAAGAAACGGGGCAGATATTACCGCTCGGTGAATGGGTTTTAAGAAAAGCGTGTGAAGATACAAAAGAGTTGCATAAAAAAGGATATCAAAAAATAGCCATTGCTGTGAATGTTTCCGTGCGTCAATTCGAAGAGCAGGGGTTTGTTGAGCTTGTAGAGCAAGTTTTAGAGGAAACCGGACTAGAAGCAAAATATTTAGAGTTAGAAATAACTGAAAGTATAATGCAAAATGTCGCACATTCTACCGAAATTTTAAAAGGATTAAAGGCAATTGGAGTGAAAACAGCTATCGATGACTTTGGAACAGGCTATTCTTCGCTCCACGTTTTAAAAACATTACCAATCGACACGATTAAAATCGATAAATCTTTTATAGATCAAATGGAAGTGATAACAAATTTCTCTATCGTAAAAACAATTATTGACATAGGTTTAAATCTGAACTTGAAGGTTATAGCAGAAGGTATTGAAACACACTTTCAGCATGAGATTTTGATCGACCTAGGTTGCGAGTTAGGGCAGGGATATTTATTTTCGCAGCCGGTCTCCTTAAAAGAATTAGAGAACCATCTATTATTAGCCGTATAGTAAAATTTTTTCAAACAAAGATTCTAATTTTTGAAAAAATTTGTTAAACTATTCCTTAGGTCTAAAATATCGAAAGGTTAGATGAATAGTGAAAATCTTTAATTAGAAGTGGGTATTTTAATGAGGATAATGGACGTTAGTATCCTAATAAGTTCCACTAACCATCGGTAACTTTACAGGGATAGGGGGGAGTCTATTGAAGCGAATGCGAAGGAAATATCAGATAGTGATTTTAGGCGGTATTTTATTTTTAGCACTACTGATAATATTTCTATTGGACTACTCCTATAAAAAAACAAGTGAGGTTTTTACTGACCAGACTGAAATAACTGTATATGATATTAAAAAAGAATATTTAAAAGAAAGTGTTTTAAATGTAGTAGGAGAAATTAAAGTTTTAGAAGATGAACAAAAATCTAGCTTCTTACAATCAATCTATGAAAGAATGACATTACTTGAAAATTCCTATGACCGAAATGCAGAAACGTTTCTAATAGAATTAGATGAAAGTCTATTAAACGGCTTGAATAGTAAAGTATCAGTATATGTCGAGGAAGAAGATGAAATGGTATTTACTAACGATAACAATAATGACGTTGTTAATATTGCCGATAACGAAGAAGCCTTTTCTGTGTATGAGGACAGGAAAATAGGTCCATACAGCATTGTCATGGGAGTTAAGACAGAAGATATGGTGAAAAAAATAAAAGGAAGCATTCGTGCAATCATTTACCAAGCCGAGTATTCTCAAAGTGCATATATTTGGGTGAACGAAGTCTTAGATTATCGTGGTGGTGAGAATTACGCCCTACGCAGAATACATCCGTATTTGGCTTATACAGAGGGAGATTATTTATCGACCTATACAAAGGACCTTATGGGGAACACTCCCTATCAAACAGAACTTGATGGTCTGATGGAAAATGGAGAAGTGTTCTATACGCACTATTTTGAAGAGTTGAATTCTGCTAATATTTCAAAAAAGCTTTCCTATGCTTATCTATACGAACCCTTTGACTGGATCATTGCAATGGGTGTGCATACAAATGAAATCGATGTATATGCGGATGAAACTGAAAAAAAGAGCATGAATTTATTAACCTCTATGAAGCAAGGGGTACTCTACTTTTTGCTTAGTAGTGTTATCGTTTTACTAGCTATCTTTTATATCGTAGAGAAAAGATATTATATAAACTTTAGAAACCGAACAAGAAAGGAATTATACACAGATCCATTAACAAAAGGATGGAATAGACGAGCTGGACAAGAAGATTTAGAAGAATGGTTTGAAAACTATAAAGGAACAGGCATCTCTCCGATTGTTTACATGATAGATATTGATAATTTCAAGCATGTGAATGATACCTATGGTCATGATATAGGAGATCAAGTGATTTGCGAAACAGTGAAAGCGTTGAATCACGTGATTCGAAATACGGACCGCGTTTATCGATGGGGTGGAGAAGAATTTTTACTTGTCTGTGATGGACTGCATGTAGATATGATCGACACGTTTACTACTGTTTTACTAAACGCTGTTCGAAAGCATGATTTTATTGTTGAAGCAGTGAAATTAAAAATAACGGTTTCCATTGGTGTTTCGCATTTTAAAGCGGACGATATCACCTATCATGATGCAGTGAAACGTGCAGATATAGCCCTCTACAAAGCGAAAGCTGAAGGAAGAAATCAATACCACTATGATGAACAATCACATAAATAAAAAAACTGTACTTCCAACATAACTGGGGGTGCAGTTTTTTTGTGTTAATAAGAATTTTCTCGGCCAAATTTAGATGAAGCTTGGACAATTCATTCACTTTCATGACCAATTCGAGGGGAAAACTATATTTATTAAAAGATTTTTTGGGAAAATTGATCTGCGTCAATTTTTGTTCAGCTCTTCTGGCGTAAGATTAAACTATACAAAGGAGGAGATGGAATATGACAACGTCAGTAATTCAACTGGAGGGCTTGACTTGTCCGTCATGTGTGAAAAAGATTGAGGGCGTAGTTGGGAAGATGCGCGGCGTGGAGAATGTAAAGGTATTGTTTCATGCACAGAAGGTGAAGGTTACCTTTAGCCAAGAGCAAATTATAGCGAAGGAAATTAGTGAGCAGATTTCTAAGCTTGGATATTCTGTAGTGGGTGAAAAATAATGAAACGATATCCGAAGAAACAAACTGTAGTTATGATGATAGCGGGAGCACTTATAGTACTAGCATTTGTTGTGCCAAGTTTAAAAGACTTGGCACTCCTAAGTGCTACCGTACTTGCAGGTGTACCGATTGGGGAAAAAGCATGGCAGGCACTTAAATTTAAAGCGTTTAGCATCGAATTGTTGGTAACAATTGCAGTCATTGGTGCTTTATTTATTGGTGAATACGTAGAAAGCGCGGTTGTGACATTCTTATTTTTATTTGGTGCGTATTTAGAAGCAAGTTCGCTCGCGAAAACACGCGCATCGTTAAAAAGTTTAATGGATCTCGCGCCTGTAGAAGCACGGGTGGTAAGAGAAGGTGAAGAATTAACGATCGACGTGTCAGAGGTGAAATTAGGTGACACTGTCCGGTTACGTTCAGGTGAAAAAATTCCAGTGGACGGGAAAGTGCTAAGTGGCCATTGTGTAGTAAATGAAGCAGCGGTGACAGGAGAGAGTGTCCCTGTTACTAAAAGCGTGGATGCTACCGTTTTTAGTGGGACCTTGGTAGATCATGGTTATGTCGATATCGTAGCTGAAAAAGTCGGCGAGGATACAACGGTTGAAAAACTGATCGCACTGGTAGAAGAAGCTCAAGAATCCAAAACGAAAGTGGAAAAATTCTTACAAGCTTTTGCACGAATATATACACCATCTATTATTGTATTAAGTATTCTCGTTCTTGTGATCACAAAGAATCTTCACATGGCGATTACCTTTTTAGTGATCGCCTGTCCTGGTGCACTTGTGATTGGGGCACCAGTATCGACGGTAACGGGTATCGGAAATGGAGCGAGAAATGGCGTGCTAATTAAAGGCGGCGAAACGATGGATCGCTTAGCTAAAGTAGACAAGATTATTTTTGATAAAACGGGCACGTTAACAGAAGGGAAGCCTTCCGTTGAAGACATCCATGTTATCGATAAAAGCTACACTGAACAAGACCTATTACATTTAGCAGCTACAGTCGAACAGATTTCAGAGCATCATTTAGGAAAAACAATTGTAGCAGAAGCGAAGAAACAAGGTTTAACTAAGCTGGAGAAGATCACGGAAGGCACGGTCAGAAAAGGACTAGGTGTCGAAGGAATGCTAGATGGCCAAAAAATAATAGTAGGAAACCGTGCTTTGATGAAGGAATCACACGTCGACGTTTCGGACGTATTACTACAAGCCGTTACAAAAAAAGAAGCAAAAGGTAAAACGGTTGTATTTATAGCGATTGATGGAAAATTAGTCGGTAGTCTATCCATTTTTGATAAAATTAGAGTAGACGCAAAAGACGCCATCGCAAAATTAAGAGCATATGGTGTGGAAGAGATTGTGATGCTGACTGGTGATAACAAGCTAACCGCTAAAAGTGTCGGAACAGAGCTTGGTTTGGATCAGGTTTATGCCGAATTGTTGCCAGAGGATAAACTTTCCTATGTGAAGAAGTGGCAAGCTGATGGCCAAATTGTTTTAATGGCTGGTGACGGAATTAACGACGCACCATCGATTGCAACAGCAGATGTTGGCGTTGCGATGGGTGAGGGAGGAACTGATATATCCATGGAAACAGCTGATGTTGTTTTAATGGCAGATAAGCTTGATCAACTTGCACATGCCTTTGCCTTAGCAAAAGCAACCACCAAAAATGTAAAACAGAATACCTATCTTGCCGTTGGTGTGGTCGCGATTTTATTAATAGGTGTCTTGATGGGTTCCGTGCACCTCGCTTCAGGCATGTTTATCCACGAAGCAAGTGTCTTACTGGTGATATTAAATGCCATGCGGTTAATGAAATTCGGTGAGTCCAAACGCAAAAAGGTGAGGCGCGTACTAGCAGAACGTACCGCTTAATATGATAAACTAGTAAAAAAGCGAGGTGATCAAGTGAGTTCTACATGTAATCATTCCTATCGTGGTTGTGTAGCTGGAGTGCCGATTTTTAACCATTTAGAAGCTGAGGATTTAGATGAAATCATGAAAACCGTGCACTCCTCTACCTACCAAAAGGGAGAGCATTTATATCATGCAGGCGATACGCTTGGTGCTTTATACATTGTGCATAAAGGAAAGGTTCGCATTTACAGGATGAACGAGGAAGGAAAAGAGCAGCTTGTGCGTCTATTGTCAGCTGGTGACTTTACCGGTGAGCTCGCTCTTTTCACAAACAAAAAAGAAGAAGCCTATGCAGAGGTAGTAGAAGATGCGCAAGTATGCCGGATCACACAGGATGATCTGCACAGTTTTTTAATGCAGTACCCAACAATTGCGCTTAAAATTATGCAGGAATTTGCAACGCGTCTTGATACCGCAGAAACCCAGACGGCACTTTTTGCACAGGAGCGAGTAGAAACCAGAATTGCAAAATATTTATTAACCTGTACAGAAAATAATACCGCAAGACTCACGATGACCAAAAGAGACCTAGCATCCTATCTTGGCACTACACCGGAGACGATTAGTAGACGCTTTTCTGATATGGAAAGAAGCGGGATTATTCAGAAACAAGATTCTCGCACCTTCCTAATTCTAGATCAAGTACAATTAGAAGAGTTATAAATCAACTGCCCCAGAAAGCTAGATAATAACGAAGATCCAAAGTGGAAAAAGGGTTATCAAACCCCCTTTTTCACTTACCGTCATTGACGAAGAAACAACCCTCGACAATTATTAAATACACTGCACTTGAACATATTAGCAACAGTTTCTGGCAAAATAACACCAGCTTTATCACACATTAAACTGAGACCCTCCGCTTACGCAAGTTAAATTCTGAAACCAATTGGATCCACTTCATATTGCCTAGAATCCACCATAACAAAATATACCTTATAGTCTCAGTGAACTGATCAGTTACCTTTTCAGGTTTAAAACCCGCGAATAATAAATTTTTCATTTAGCTGTTGTGAGTTTATAAATAGTATGGTATAAATATATTGTACAATCGGTTGCCATTTAATAAATGAACAATATTAATTATATTGTTCATATTTTTATTAATTTTATGCAAACGATTGCACATAAAAAGATGTGGATTTTTATTTTTTATTAAAATTTGAAAGGGGTTACAAAATGAGGAGAAAGAAAAAAGGTTTTTCCATGCTCTTAATATTTTTAATCTTATTTAGCACAGTATCATCCTATCTACCTGTTTCCGTTTCAGCTGCAGAGCTAGAAAGTCCAGTTGTAAATGACGATAACACGGTGACAGTTACTTACGAGGATGTTGAAGCAGAAAAGGTGCGTGTAGCAGGTGACTTTAACGATTGGGATCCTAGTGCATTAAGCATGTCTGATGATGGTTCTGGAATATGGACTGCTACGACATCTGCACTAACACCTGATATTTATGGATACAAGCTTGTTGTAGGAGAAGATGGGTGGAAGACTGATCCACTTAATCCAGCTACTTTAAGTAATGGCAACAGTAAATTAGTAGTGCCAGGGCTTAACTTAAGTGAAGTACCTAATAAAGTGGCGATAGGTTCTAGCACTTCATTAACTGCTAATCTAGTTGATGATTCTGGAAATAATCCAACATCTGATGCTACATGGTCACTTGTCGGGGAGCCAACAGGTGTAAGCCTAGACGGGGCCAGTTTAGAGGTTGCTAGTGATGCTGCTGTAGATGCAACCTTCACAGTAAAAGCAACACAAGGAGATTATGAAACAACAAAGGAAGTACAGGTGATTGCCGGTAATAATGAGTTTACTGTACATTATTACAGAGAAGATCCTGCTACTTTCACTGATTGGGATTTTTACTTCTTTCATGAAAGTGGAGAATTTGATGCAGTTGGAAAAGCGTTCGATTCAGTAGATGATAGTGGTGATTATAGATTCGCGCATGGAACCTATTCTTTCCCAACCAATGAAGTAACCCTTCTTACTAGAAAAGGTGGAGAGAATTGGGATGACCAAGAAGGTGAGCGTGTTATAACGGTACCAGAAGGTGAATCTGCTACAGAAGTATGGGTAGTTGAAGGTAAATTAGATGTCTTTACTAGTCGACAAGATGCGATCAACGCTATTACTGGCGACGAACAAGAGGAAGAACGACGTCGAGTACGGTTGTCTTATACTCGAGCAGATGAAACATTTGGAGATTGGAATATATGGGTATGGAATACGGGTGTCAAAGATGATCAAATTAATTTTGACACTATTCAAGGCGATACTGCAGTAGCTAATATTGCTGTCTCAGAAGAAGCAGAAGAAATTGGTTTTGTTCTACGTAGCACAGAAGATTGGGATACAGCAGAAAAAGAATTTGAAGATGATCAGTTTATTTCAGTAAACAAAAACGATCTTCTTACAAAAGCTTATATTATTAGTGGGACAGATGAACTAAGAGTTGTTCCAGATGGCTCAGCACCTAATGTAGATAAAGGAAATGCCACTTTCTATTATCGTGATAAAGAACTTTACTCAAACGATGCAATGGATACGATTGATAAAGTAGAGTTGAAGATTAACAATGAAACATATGAAATGCCATATGAGCCATTAAATGAAAGATTTGTTTATACGGTTAATGGAATTTCAACTGGTGAGACATCTTATTCTTACCTCATTACAAAGGATGGCACAACAAAAGAGGTGACAGATCCTTATAATACCGTAGATGGCGCTTCTACTATTAGATATAATGAGCAGGTTGATTTAACGGTTTCTGGTTCTGTCTCACCTGCAGCGATTGATTACAATCAAAATGCAGTTTTATCTGTCGGTGTGGAAGGTTTAACAGATGATATTGAAATTTCTGAAATATACGCAGATGTTAGTTCGTTAGGTAATTCTAGTAAACTTGCCATTGATCCATTACTTAAAGAAGTATCGATAGCAGTAGATGATCACGTGACAGCAGGGACGAAAGAAATTCCTTTAACTGTTGTTGATTCTTATGGAAACCAATACACATCGAGTACACAGGTTGATGTGAAAACAAGACAATCTGTTGGAGAAGAAGATTTTGATTGGGACGAATCTATTATTTACTTTATGTTAACAGATAGATTTTTTGATGGAGATTCTTCTAATAATGATCCTTATGGAATTGGCTTTGATACGAGTAAATCAGGCACGTACCATGGTGGTGACTTTGAAGGGATCACGGAAAGGTTAGATTATTTGGATGACCTTGGTGTAAACACCATTTGGATTAGTCCCATTGTAGAAAATATTGAGTATGATGTTCGTTATGACGCAACAGATGGCATTGATGGAGAGCCATACTATGGATACCATGGTTACTGGGCTAGTAACTTCGGTAAGTTAAATCCTCACTTTGGTACAATGGAGGAATTTCATAGATTAATTGATGCTGCACATGATCGCGGTATAAAAATTATGGTTGATGTGGTATTGAATCATACAGGGTATGGTTTAAAAGAGATTAATGGAACGGTTTCTAATCCTCCTGAACAATATCCAACGGATGCTGACCGTGACCGATTTAGTGATCTTGTGCGACAAGGTTCTAACGTTGGAACTGCTGAGGTTGTCGGTGAATTAGCTGGACTTCCAGATTTTAAAACAGAAGATCCTGCAGTACGCCAACAAATCATTGATTGGCAAACAGCTTGGATTGAAAATGCTACAACACCAAATGGAAATACAATCGACTATTTCCGTGTAGACACCGTAAAACATGTCGAAGATGCTACGTGGATGGCATTCAAAAATGCACTTACTGAAAAAATGCCTGAGCACAAAATGATTGGGGAAGTTTGGGGCGCGAGTGTAGGTAATGACTCTGGCTACCTGGAATCAGGAATGATGGATTCCCTTCTTGATTTTGGTTTTAAAGGGATTGCTCATTCATTTGTGAACGGCGATTTAACCGAAGCGAATGATAGTCTAATTGATCGCAACGAGAAAATTGATAATACAGCAACCCTAGGCCAATTCTTGGGCAGTCATGATGAAGATGGATTCTTGCACAGTCTTGATGGAGATGAAGGTAAATTGAAAGTGGCGGCGTCACTTCAAGCAACTGCTAAAGGGCAACCTGTCATTTATTATGGGGAAGAACTTGGACAAAGTGGAGCTAATAATTATCCATACTACGATAACCGCTATGATCTTGATTGGGATCAAGTAGAGGGTAACGATGTTTTAGCACACTATACAGAGATTCTGAACTTTAGAGCGGATAATTCTGACATATTTGCTAAAGGCGATCGAACTACTATTGGAGGAGAAAATAGTGAGGACTACTTACTATTCTCTCGTAACTACAATGGAGACGCTGCATACGTTGGATTAAACGTCGCAGAAGAGGCATTAGATATTACCGTTTCTGTTGATTCAGCAGATGCAATTGTCACAGACCACTACTCTAATCAAACATACAACGCTACAGCTGCTAACGAGGTTTCTTTAACGCTCCCAGCTATTGCTGATGGTGGTACAGCGCTGTTAACTGTTGAAGGTGGCTCAATTACAGGAGTAACAACTAATACTAGTGATAATAGTGATGATGGAGATGCCGTAGAACCAATTCCAGATAATCATATCCGTATTCACTATCAACGTACAGAGAATGACTACGAAAACTATGGTGCTTGGTTATGGAATGATGTAGAGAGTCCATCGGCTGGATGGCCAGATGGTGCTACTATGTTTGAAAAAACAGATAGCTATGGTAGCTATATTGATGTGGAATTAGCTGAAGGTGCGCAAAATATAGGATTCCTAGTTATGGATGTAACCAATGGTGATGCTGGAAAAGACGGAGGAGATAAAGGATTCACGATCACTTCTCCTGAAATGAACGAAATTTGGATTAAACAAGGTTCTGATGAAGTATTTACTTATGAACCAGTAGATCTACCGGAAAATACTGTCCGTATTCATTACTTGCGTGATAACGCAGACTATGAAAACTACGGTGTTTGGAATTGGGGCGATGTAGTAGCTCCATCTGAAACTTGGCCAACTGGTGCAACAGATTTTGAAGGTACTGATCGTTACGGCGCATATGTAGATATCGAATTAACAGAAGATGCACAAGAACTTGGATTTATCGTCCTTGATGAGTCAGGTGGCGGTACGAAAGATGGAGGAAACAAAACATTTAATTTACTAGATAAATATAATCGTCTATGGGTTAAACAAGGGGATGATAATGTCTATATTTCTCCTTACTGGGATGTGGCAACAGGTATTACAGCAGCGGAGGTAATTTCTGAAACTACTATCCAACTAAACTTTACGATGACTGAAGGTTTAACAGCAGAAGATCTAGTGAGTGATTTAGAAATTGTAGATGCTGATGGAACTACTGTTACCGTGGAATCTGCTGAGATCACAGGAGATAAAACTGCAGACGTGACCGCAACCTTCGATATTAATAAGCTTCCATTGTCTATCACATATTCTGACAAAACAGTTTCTGCAAGCTCTGGTTGGAAGTTTATTGATGAACAATACGGTTATGAAGGCGATGACCTAGGTGCAACATATCAAGATGGCGATGCTACACTTAAATTATGGGCTCCTAAAGCGAGCAAAGTAGTTGCAAACTTCTTTGATAAAGAGGATGCAGCTACAGAAATTGGTAGTGTTGAATTAACTAATGAAAACGGCGTTTGGACAAAAGAAGTCACTGCAAGTGAATTAGGGTTATCTGATCTAGATGGTTACTACTATCAGTATGAGGTTACAAATGATGGTGTAACAAAAGAAGTATTAGACCCTTATGCAAAATCAATGGCAGCTTTCACTCTTAATACAGAAGGGGAAGCTGGACCTGATGGAGATGACGTTGGTAAGGCTGCAATCGTTGATTTAAGCGGTACAGATCCAGAAGGATTTTCTCATGCTGACATCGATGGTTATGAAAAACGGGAAGATGCTGTTATATATGAAGTACACGTTCGCGATTTTACATCTGATTCTTCCATTGAGGGTGACCTAGATGCTAGATGGGGTTCTTATCAGGCCTTTATCGACAAGCTCGATTATATTGAATCATTAGGGGTAACGCATGTTCAGTTATTACCTATTATGGCTTGGTATTATGGTGATGAAACAGCGATGGATGAAAGGGAATTAGATTACTCTGCTGGAGGTAATGAATATAACTGGGGATATGACCCACACAGTTACTTCTCACCAGATGGAGCATATTCTGAGGACGCAACTAAAGCTAAATTAAGAGTAGAAGAAACAAAAGCATTAATTGATGCGATCCATGATGCTGGAATGGGTGTAGTACTTGATGTAGTTTACACGCATACTGCAAAAACAAGTACGTTAAACGACATTGTGCCAAATTACTATGCGTTCCAAGATGCTGAAGGAAACTTCCTCGGTGGTTTTGGAAACAACCTAGCAACCAACCATCAAATGGCTGAAAAGCTTATGGTTGATTCTGTTAAATATTGGTTTGAAGAATACAAGATAGATGGTATGCGTTTTGATATGATGGGGGATGCAACATATCCAGCTATTCAAAATGCCTATGACGCTGCTGCAGAAATCAATCCTAATGCTTTATTTATTGGAGAAGGTTGGAGAACATTTGCAGGAGATCTAGATGATCCAACGCTTGAAGGTATGGGAGCAGATCAAGACTGGATGGATAAAACAGATGATGTTGGTGTGTTCTCGGATGAAATGCGTAATGAATTAAAATCTGGATTTGGTTCAGAAGGGGAACCACGCTTTCTTACTGGAGGTGCTCGAAGTATTGAAACAATCTTTAATAATATCAAGGCACAGCCTTCTAATACACCATCCGATGATCCAGGTGACATGGTTCAATATATTGCAGCACATGATAACTTACCTTTATTTGATGTCATTGCTCAATCTATTAAAAAAGATCCAGCAATTCCTGAGAACAACTTAGAAATCCATAAGCGAATAAGAATAGGTAATTCTTTAGTACTAACCTCTCAAGGAACGGCATTTATTCATGCTGGACAAGAATATGGTAGAACAAAACAATGGCAAACAGATGGAGTACCCCAACAGAAATATCATGAATTAACTGATGAAAATGGAGATCCATTTAAACATCCGTATTTTGTTCATGATTCGTATGATTCTTCTGATGCAATTAATATGTTTGAATGGAAAAAAGTAACGGATGAATCTCTTTACCCTGTTAACACGCTAACGCAAGCCTATACGCAGGGGTTAATTGAGCTAAGAAGATCAACCGATGCATTTCGTCTCGGAGATATGGAACTTGTAAACAGTAATGTCACATTAATTGATGCGCCTGAAATTGCAGATCAAGACTTACTAATTGCCTACAAAAATGAATCTACAGATGAAACAGGAGCCTATTATGTGTTTGTAAATGCTGATACAACAGAAAGAGTCCTTACGCTAAGTGAAGACTTAACTTCTGGAACTGTTGTAGTAGATAATGATGAAGCGGGAACTGCAGCCGTTTCTGAAAAGTCTGGGTTTAGCTTAACATCAGATTCTATGTCTATCGATCCGTTAACTACAGTTGTTATCAAAGTATCTGATGACGAACCGGGCACAGACGAACCAGGCACCGATGAGCCGGGAACAGATGAGCCGGGAACAGATGAGCCAGGCACAGATGGGCCAGGAACAGAAGAGCCAGGCACGGATGAACCAGGAACAGATAAACCCAAAAAGGATAAAACAAGTAAAGTTGTCATCAAAGACGAAACAGACTTGGTGATAAACGATAATAACAAAGTTTATTCTTACAGCAAGAAAGCAAAATCCGTTACAATTAATAAAGAAGTTATTTCTAAGTTAGATCCAGATTTTTCTGTTGAGCTAACGAATGGAAAAGCTACATTATTAATACCAATTAAGTTATTCCCAGAGGGGACAGATGTTACCATTAACTTTGAGAAAGTTTCTAAGAAAGTAGCTATGAAGAACAAAGATGCAGTGAGTGAGCTAATTGATTTTTCAATCATTGCTGATGGTAAGGAAATCACTGAATTTCCTGATCAACCAATAACAGTAACGTTTGCTGTCAATAAAAATAAAGTGAAGAACTGGGAAGATTTAAAAGTTGTTTACATCGATGAAAATGGTGATCACAAAGAAATAATTTCTCCAATTTCTTATAATAAAGAAAAAGGTGAAGTTGTAGCGGAACTTACACACTTTAGTGCGTATGGTGTATTTGAAATTGCTAGTGATTCTGACGATGAAGGTGCTAGCAAAGATAACGGCGAAGCATTACCAGATACCGCAACAAATCAGTATAATTGGTTATTGGTAGGTGGTTTACTACTAGTTATCGGTGCCATCACATTGGTTGCAGTAAGAAGAAAAAGACAACAAAGCTAGAGCATAAAATGCGCCTTATAGAGAGAACACTTAAAAAGTCTCTATAGGGCCTTTTTGTGTATAATTAGAAAAATCAGGACAATATTTTCCCTCGAGTGACTCTTTTTCTTTTTTGAATTCGATGATTAATTCATTACTTTTATTGAAAAACAGGATTCGCGCACCTTCCTAATTCTAGGTCAAGTACAATTAGAAGAATGATTAAATAACTGCATTATAAAGCTAGATAACGCACATCCAAAATAAAAAACAGGGCTATCACACCCTGTTTTTAACTAACCATCTCTGACGAAGAAACAAGCCTCCGCCAATCAAGAAAAATACCGCACTTAAAGCCAACCAGTTAAACATGCTAGTAGCTGTTTCTGGCAAAAGCGCACCAGCTTTATCAGCCATCGAACTCACCTGTTTCGCTTCTTCTAAAACAACAAAGGCACTAAAGTGATCAGCTGAAGCAATCACTTTTCCGTCTTCATACGTTCCACCAACCAATTCCCAATCATCCGCTTCCGCATTTTTAACATAAACACCTAACCGTTCCACGTCAAATTCTTTGGTGCTATCCACAACAAAAGAGAGCGCAATAGGTTCCGCGAACTCATCAATTACCGTTCCCCCTTGAACAATCGTCAAATCATAAACATCACTGAGCCCATCAGCCGCCGCCTCTAATTTTTCTAGGCGTATTTCCGCATCTTCCTTTGCTTTTGAAAAAGTGGAAGCAGGTACATCCATTTGGAATCCACCATGCATAATAGAAAGCTGTACATCTTTCTCGATGAGGCGATGAATTTGTTCTTCCGTTAAGGATAAGATTACCAAATCCATATTATCTGCTTTTTTTAAATCAACTAAGAGTGTGCCACCATTTTTCACTTCAGTTAGATCAGCATTTAAGATTTTAGCAATATTATTCGTTACGCTCGGTTGTTTGGTTACTTTTGATTTTTGTGTGATTTGCTCCTCATTCTTTTCCTCTGACTTTGTATCGTTATCGTTTTCGTTCTTATTTTCATCTTTGGCTTCTTCTTTATCTTTTTCATCTTCCTTATCTTTACCTGCTTCATCCTCTTTGTCTGGATCATTTTCATCTTCGTTTTTATTTTGATCATCTGGTGTTTCATTACCATTTTGGTCTTCTGTTTCATTTTCTTCTTCTGTGAACGGTTCACCGGTAATAGAATTAGCCGATTTCGTAATAGTATAAGTGATTTCCGCACCACTCCAGAAGTGGAAGGTTAATTTTACTTCACCATCATTTACTTCATTAAAGAAATTTTCACGTAGCGTGATTTCGTTATCTTGATAGTTCGGTGTAAAAGTGTAGCCAAATTCTTTATAAGTGGTCCAGTTTTGCGGGCCAGCAGCCTCACCACTTGGATAGATAGCTTCCATTGTCGCTAATCGGTCTCCATTAAAGGTCGTAGGAATAGTAAAATTAGAAGCCTCACCAACTGCCGTATCTAATACAGGTGTATCATAGGTTTTCACCTCAATATCCCAATCCATCCCTTGATTAAAACTAGCAGTGAGTGTTGCTTGTTTACCAAAATCATTTGATCCGGTTAAAGACTCAAGTAAGCCTGCTTTTAAGATTAATTCATTACCATTAAGCTGATAATCTTCACCCTCAATAAGGGCTTGCCCGTCGTGTAGCAATGCTTCGAATGTGGTCCCATGAAGGTTTAGGGTCAGTACTTGATCTTCTATTGTAGCATCCTTTTTTAGATATACTTCATTTGAGCTTGCTGTTGCAGATCTTACTTCCCAGCTTGTCTTGAGCATCTCAATTAGTGATGGGTCAGACCATTCAAGTGAATTTCTGCCTAGATGCTGCCCATTATCCCAGAGCATATGGACAAGATCTTTTTCCTGTGCGTAATGCAGCATAAATTCAAAAAACTTTAATTTTTCACCTTGCTGAATAACATCGGTACTCGTATCAAAGCCAAGTAAGCCGTATTCACCGATAACAACTGGAATACCGTTAGCGCTAAATGTATCGTGGACGCGATCAAACGTTTGAATAATATCATTTTTCGTGTCTTGTTCAAAAGTGGTGTAGCCAGCGATATTAACACTAAAAGGCCAGAAACCATAATAATGCACAGTTGCTAAAATATTCGGATCATTTAGCTCTTTGATATAGTCATATAATGGATTAATTTTATGGGATTCAGACCCCGTATCCAAAGTTGGCAAAACAAGTGGACGGCTATCATTTTTCCCGCCTGATTCTCGTACAATGTTGTAAAAAGCAGTATTAAGCTCATCTAAATATACCTGTGATTGCTCTTCTGAGGCCTGAAATCTAGGCTCATTAATACTTTCAAACATTAGATTAGTAGAGTAATCCTTAAAATGTGCAGAAAGCTGTGTCCAAATGGCTTCATAACGAGCTAGGGAGTTGTCATGATCTGTTGCCATCCCACCTTCAAGCCAAAGCCATGAATCGTGGTGAATATTAATCATCACGTATAGTCCTTCGTCTAAAGCCCATTGCACCGTCTGATCAACACGATTTAGAAAATCAGCATCTATCGTATAATCAGGACCTTCCGCCATACGTTGGTCAAAGGTAACTGGAATTCGAATACTTTTATAGCCTTCAGATGCAATTTTTTTAATTAATTCTTGTGTAACAGGGGGATTTCCCCAAGCAGTTTCATCTGTACCAACGGCGTCAAAGGAATTCCCTAGGTTCCAGCCGGGTTGCATATTTTCTGCGTATGTTTCTATATCTATGGTGTTTGTTTCCGCGCGTACTTCTGGAGGAGCATGGAAGGCTAGTAGGAAGATCATGGTGAGGAAAAGAGAGAGTGCACACTTTTGATAAAAACAATTTAGGATTTTACTTGTAGACATATAATGTCCTCCTTATAATTTTAGTAACTAGATAAGAATAAAATGTCACCCCCAGAGTTAGAGATAGTGCATCGTTTATACACAGAAGTTTTAAGAAGAAGTAATAATGAAAACGATTACATTTAATTTATCATGGTCCTATTTCCATTAAAACCCTAAAATGGAGGGCATAAATCATGTGAAATGGAGACATAGGTCTTACAAAATTATTTTAAATCTAATTATGTCTAGAACCTACACGTTAATAGCTTCCTTAAATATATATAAAGAAGAGATGAAAAGTGGGGGAGGGCGGTAATTTTAAATTAAATAGTGAGCGGTATTTATTAAAGGGAAAATCGATGCTTAAATCGACTTAACATATGAAAAATAGAGCATAACCAAGCTTAATCACTTAGTCATGCTCTATTATTAAATTTCACCAGATTAATTTCCAGCAATACCAACTTCATCATTATAGATTAGCCAGGTTGCTTTTTCTGTATCTGTTCTGAATGTCAGTTTATAGGGTGCATAACCAGATGCAACAAAATATATGGGCTCATGGATCTCGGATTCATTGTTTACTAATTGGCTCATTTGATTATCTAAATCGTAAAGATCCAACTCCTTTCCTCTATGATCTTTTATCTCAAATCTGGAAGCGGCCGCAAATGATCGATAAGTTGCTAAATTTTCATAAGAAACACCAACTCGAACGACGTGAATCGGGGAGTATATTTCATCTTCTAATCTCCTAGCAATAGTAGATGCTCCTGTGAAGGTAATGATTTCATTTTTAAACTCGACAGTATCACCAAGACCATAATTTCCTAAGTCTGTGCGATTCTCTTCTTCGATCGCTTCTTCAACCTTTTGTCGCTCTTCTTGATCTTTTTCAAATGCAATCACAACTTCATCTTTTTGATTGAGAAAACGAAAAGTAGGCTCTTGTTGATCTTGGTAAAAAGTCGATGCTTTATAAGCTTGACGTAGATGAGGCTCGATGAGCATAGCGACCATTTCATCGTAATTTTCTGCTTCCAATTCAGTTGCTTCTAGCATTTCTGCCGCTTCGTCTTGTGGCTCTTGAATTTTAGCTTCTATTGTTGTTGCGTCTACCATTTTAATTTCGGATATTTCAAAGTTACTGGGTACCCATGCTAAATAGTTTAGAAAAGCCTCCTCACTTAAACGAATTTCTTGCCTTTCCCAATCATATAAATTAATCTCTGACCAGTCTTTTTCTATTTCAGGTGTTGATTGCTCTTTTTCTGTTGTACCCCCAATTTCAAAGGAGCATCCTATAAGAAAACTGAAACAGATGACGCATATCCATAATTTTTTCATCTTATCCCCCTAATTAAAATAAAAACAACTATTTATTAATACTTCCTCTATGTAATCATTTTTTGAAGAAAAGCTTGATTGCGATTAACCAACCGAACAACGCGCCAATCATATTCAAAATGAAATCATCTATATCAAAGCTACCTCTTCTTGTAACAATTTGAATGAATTCTACCATAAATAATAGGACAATCATCGTAGTAATGAATATTATTATTTTTCTTGTTCCTTTAAAGAAATAAGGAAGGTATAGCCCCATTGGTGAAAATAAAACTAGATTTCCAAAGAGGTTTTTTATCGGTATTTCAATATTCATACTTCCATTAATCAAGGCGTTTAGATAAAGCTTGATGGTTTGAAGTGGCGAAAAATTTGACGATGCCCTCATATATTCAAACAATGTCATATTTGACCACTGATCCCCCCTCGAACCTAAGAACAAGAGTGAGGATAGAAGGCACAGATAAAAGATAAAACTAATTACGAAAATAATTTTATATAACCTTTTCATCATGTCCCTCCGTAATTATTAATCTTTAAAACAGTCATTTTGTATAGCTGAAAATCAATTATTATTTTCCTTAGTTTAACATAAATTTACAATGTTTCTCTTCAAACAATAAATTTATACATAAAAAAACTACTTGAAGCACAACGCCTCAAGTAGTATTCCTTTAAGTCGTCCACTGATCACTTACGATAGCTACGAGTTTCCATACGCCATTCTCATTTTGTTCTAACACAAAATTCACGGCGAACCAGTCCATACCTTCATATTCGTTTGTACCTTCCACGTAGTATTCCACAACAGTGGCTTCAGAGAAGCGTTCTTCCAAATTGGAAATAGTATTTCCGCGAGAAATGTATTCATTTACATTGATCTCGTCAGGTGCACGCACGCGTTCAGTCGGCACAAACTCTTCTATATATTGAGCAGGTGTGAGCTCAATCGGATCACCGCGTCCGTCATACGTCCCCCAGTTGTATGCGTTACTTTCTGGAGAAAGTAGCTCTTCTACTTCGGCTGGAGTAAAGACCTGGGCGGTTTCTTCAACGTGAATATACGGAGAAAAGAGTAGCCCTTTTTCATCGTGTACTTCTTCTGCTAATTGATTCATATCCTGTCGGTCTAAGATTTCCATGATATTTTGCGCAGCTTGTTCTGCGGTATCAGGATTCTCTAAACTGGTGTAATCAATCTCATCCAATACCCATCTTTCATCGTCCCATCTAGCATGGAAAGTCATTTCGGAATGGCCTAAGAGTTCATTATTTCGTTCTTGAATGATTTTAAAATGGTTTTCACTTTCTTCCTCAATAGAGAAGTTTTGATCTTCAACAAGGAAGGTAGGACCATCTTTAGCAATCAAGTAAATGTCTCCATCTCGGTCTTCCAAATACGTGTCGATCATCCAATCGGTTAAATCTTCTGACAGTACTTCTCTAAAATGTGCCCTTACTTCTTCGGTCGATGAGTACATACTGATTTCACCTTGCTGATCACTATCATCAATTAAGGCGGTAAACGTTTCCTCATATTTTTGCATTAATTGAAGTGCAGTGACTTCTGTAAATTCTTGATTTTCAAGAGGTGATTGATCTTCTGTCTCAGTTTCTGGTGCCGGATCAGGCGAAGTTTCAGGCTCCTCTTCTGGCGGCGCAGTTTCTTCCTCTTCTACCTGTGGATTTTGTTCTGCATTTTCGTTACCAATGAAAAACTGATTGATACTTAATAAACCGATCAGGATAATCGCAGCGGCTGTAGCAATGCTAACCCATACTTTATTATGAAGAAGTGGTTTTTTAAGAGGTGTCATATTTTTTTGATCCTCCTCCAATTGATTCATAATATTTTCATGCATCTGTTTTTTCTTCTCATCTGTTAATCCTTGTTTAGGAAAGCTCTTTAATTTATGCTCGATATCTTTGGGATCCCTTTTACGCATGGATATCCCTCCCTTCATCTTGACCGGAAAGCTTGTTTATTGCACGGTGATACGTGACACGAACCTTAGCTTCAGTCCACCTTAAAGCTTCAGCAGTTTCATGAATAGAAAAACCTTTAATCGCTCGAAGAATCACTACATCTCGATAGTCTGTTTTTAAATGGTTGATAGAATGATATAATTCCTGCATTTCTTCTTGATGTAAAAGCTGATCTTCCGGAGTCTTCATAGGATTTTTTTGTTCCTGATTAAAGATTTTTTCATCATATTCATGTGCTCGCCGGCTCATTTTTGTTTCTTTTTTTCTGCTTTCATCAATAGCGATGTTTCTGGCGATACGGATTAACCAAGTTTTCGGACTGGCATCATGGTTGAAATTTTTGTATCCACGCCCAGCTCGAATAAACACCTCTTGAACGAGGTCATCCACATCCACCGTGCCAGTATAATAGACGAGAAAATGATAGACATCATCACTATACTGATAAAACCAATCTGAAATTATTTTATTTATTTGAGTCATATTAGAAGGCCTCCAAGATATAATTCACTTAATAGACGGATTTTAATTGTAAATGTTTCAGTTTTTAAAAATAAAGTGAAATATTTTCAATAAAGTACCTCTACTTATATGATAACAAATGAATACGAGTTTTCTATCATTTAAATAAAAGATAGAAATGACCGAAGAGGATGTCTTTTGAAAAATTTTGTGACAGAATTAGATCCAGTTGCCAATGAAGAAGGAGGGTCTTTACTCGCTATATTTGATGAGTATAAATATCTATTAGAAAATGACTTAAATGGTTATGATTTACTAACTTATGGATTTAATTATATTCAACGATTACCATACTGGAATTCAATTAAAAAAAACTTTATAGAAATGCTTGTTTTTGACGCCCTCATTGGAAATCAAGATAGACATCCTTTTAATTGGATGGTATTATTTTATCCAAATGACGAAATACGTTTGTCACCAATTTATGACAATGGTGCTTCATTGGGTTTTCGTTTCGAAGATTCATATCTGCTTAAAATGATCGAAAATGAATCTATGATGAATAAGTACATGAAAAACACCAAGTCAAAAGCTGGAATCTTTGAGAAAAAGCAGGTTAAGGTAAAGCAATTATTGAATTACTTAATAACTGAATATCCCAAAGAAACTGCATCAATTATTGAAAAAATTAATGATTTTAATATAACTGAATACAATAATTATATTAATTCTTTATCATTTATAAGTGAATATCAAGAAAAATGGTTACTAAAAATTATTCCATTTAGAAGAAATAAAATATTACAATGGGTTAAGGAAAAGGAAAGGAAGAGTTAAATGAGTAATTTACAATCATTATGGGTTGTTTGGCAAAATCCTAAAAATCGTTTATTTTACCATATTGGTACACTTTCCTTCTTTGATAATCATTATGAATTTAGGTACGTAAATGGTAAAACTGGGCACTTAAAGCTAAATGACGCTATTCAAAATGGATATATGCTAAATCCAGCTTTTCCAGATCCAAATAAAGTCTATAAATCGGATGAACTGTTTACAGCTTTTAATCGTCGACTACCTTCTTCTAATCGAGCAGACTTCCTTGAAATATTGTCAGATTTAGGATTGGATGAAAGTTGTACAAAAATGGAATTATTGCAAGAGACGCGAGGACGTTTAGCAAATGATACGTATTCGTTTGAGCAACCTTTGAAGATTCATAAGGATGAAAAAGTGTATTCAAGCTTTTACATTCATGGTATGAGGCACCGTAATTTACCTGCTCAATGGCCAAAATGGGTACCGGTTGGTGAAAAATTGGTGTTAAAAAGAGAGAAAGATCATCATGTAGATCCTAATGCCGTTGCAATTTGGACCCAAAATGGTAAACATTTAGGTTATGTTCCAGGATTTTATGCAACAGGTGTTGCTGGTTTGTTAGATAATGGTGCAAACCCTAAAGTAGTTGTACAGTCTGTTAACCCTGATTCAACATCACATTGGTGGGTCAAGCTTAACTTTGAAAGTGAAATCCCAATTCCAAAAGAAGATATTGGAAAGTATTTTGAAACTTTTACTGAATTAGCAAGCTAATAAATATATCGAAATACACCAGAGCAACCATTAAATGGAATTCTGGTGTATTTTTGATAATTATAATGCCACTATCCAAATGATTTTCAATGTGATACCTTCACCCTAGATGTTTCGGGCGAAAGCACCTGAAAACCCCACAGCACGAGAACTGTGGGGTTTCCATTTCTATATTATTAAGAGAAGCTGTAAATCTTAACATCATAAGCAGTTAAAGTAAGCGAACCTGTTACTTCTTCGTCCGTCAAGCAGTCTATCATTGGCTGCTTCAATTTCATAGGTTGCGCATCAGATGCATAATTCAAGAGAATAAAAAAGGTTTTTTCATCATTTTTTCTAACAGCAAGCTCGACTGATTCCGGTAAATCAAAATACTCACTGTAATCATCCGGCTTAAGATCTGCTAAAATTTTCTCTGCAATTTCATAGCTGAATACGCCTCCAAAGTAATAAGCTGTACCTTTTCCGTGATTTCTTTTTGTTAAAGCAGGCTCTCCTGCGTAATAATCATTGGTGAAATGACCCAATATTTCTACGTCATCATTATCAGCATGTAAGATTTCATTAAATCCTAACGCTTCTTGCTCGTCTTTATTAAAAAGGCTTACTTTTGGCGCTGCTTCATACGCACCAACTAGCGTAAAGTCGCTTACTGTAATCCCAACTAGATCAGCAATATATCCAGGGAAAGCTTTCTGATAGGGTTGTCCAGTTAGATCCTTGTATCCTGTGCGGCAACCAAATACAATTTTCCCACCTTGCTCTACGTAATTCGTTAGCAGTTTAGCAGTTTCCTTAGTTAGAATTGCTGCATGTGGATAAATAAGAATATCATACTTACTTAAATGGTCCACAGTTGTTTTTTTATTGATATTAGTTAAATCAACTGGTATATGGTTATACTGAAATGCTTTGAACCAAGCTTCCTTACTTTGCCCGATAAAGTTGCCATACCATTTATCCATTTCGCCGTCCCAGCTATTTTGGTAATCCGTTAAAATCGCCACTTTCGCTTGATAGGTTGATCCATATAACGCTGGTCCTACTTTTTCGATTTCCTTACTGAAGGTTTCAATTTCTGCTATTCGTCTGTTTGGCAGATTATGATAATCGTTGATTCCATGCCAATACATTTCAGTACCTTTTGTAGCTGTACGCCAGCGGAAGTATAAGACCATCTCTGAACCATGTGCTATCGATTGATACGACCATAATTTTACTTGACCGGGCTTTGGAGCGGGTTGCTCCAATCGATTTACCCAACCACCGGGACCAGATTGTTGTTCAAATATAGCAAAGTTTCCACCAAAGCCTCTTACTGTACTTAAGTTAAGACTCCATTTCCTGTCACGCAAAGGCTTAGATGACGTATCCTTGATCACTTTGCTGAAATTTGGATAGGAATCATACGCATAAAAATCAATAATGTCTTCCGTTAATTGGTGGTTATCCAAGTGACCAAACATTCCATTTGTTGTGACCCATTGATCTTTTGTCAGCTTTCTAATTATATCTGCTTGTATTTTTGCGAAGTTGATTGTACTATCTGAGAAAAATCGTTTCTCATCCAATGCCTGATGTGGGTTAGAGGTATCATTCACCGTTGGTAAGGTGAGAGAGACTTGATCCCAGCTTGTATACGTTTGATTCCAAAAAACTGTACCCCATGCTTCGTTTAAAGCGTCTAATGATTGGTACTTTTCTTTTGCCCAATTTTTGAATGCCATATGATCTGCTTCAGCGTAAAATTCACTGATTTCGCAGTTTAATTCATTATCAATTTGCCAACCAACGACATACGGGTTATCACGATAATGCGTTACCATTTCCGTTACAATCGTAGCGGATAGTTCCTGATATTTCTTAGAATTGTAGTTGTAATGTCGTCTTGATCCATGTTTAAATTGGACACCGTTATGCGACACGTTTAAAACCTCAGGATATTTTTCCGTTAGCCACACAGGAGGTGTAGCTGTCGGTGTACCAAGAATTACTTTTAAGTTGTATTTTCCTGCAAGAGCGATGGCTTTATCAAATAAATCAAATTCAAAATGACCTTCTTTCGGTTCAAAGATGGTCCAAGCAAATTCGCTCATGCGAACATAGGTAAAACCTAATTCCTTCATTCTTTTAAAATCATCTTCCCATAAATCCTCTGGCCAATGCTCCGGGTAATAACAAACCCCAAGTGTGATTTTTTCTTCATTAATTATTTTATTGATCATAAGTCTTCTCCTTTTCAATGTTCTCCAATTTTTAAAAGAAATGATGTTGATTCTTTTTTTATATGTAGCCATTCTTAGTGCCAAGCATCATATTGAAATGAAAGGGAAAAATAAGCGTGATGATACAAAAACTTGTTTCATATGTGCTCTGATTTCCATTAGGTTTCTTGATTGAGCGTAAGGTAGGTCCAATGAAGCGCTTTAAAACAAGGTTATACTTGAATCATGAAATTAAAAATGAAACCGCTTCAAATAAAGTATAATTGCCAAACAATATCATAGCAACAAAGAGCCTTCCATTATTTCAAGCACTCAAGAAAGACATTTTATATTTCGCTTACTTGAAGCTGTTGAGTCATCTCGTATAAAGACTGCATTCTTGAAAATGATAGTAATGAAGAAAGCCAATTTGAAACTTTATTCGAGTTCTTTCTCTTTATTCTTACTAAAACACTAGGTATAATAGGTTTAAGAAAGAGAGGGATGTATGTGTCTATTACGAAACCATTAGTTCAGCTTAATCAAAGCTTTATATTACTCACTGTTTTACTTGGTGTAATCATAAATCCACTTATCTTAATATTACCATTTGTTATAGGCGTGTTTACGCTTGTGACAAAATCAAATCCTGTTATTCTGCTTGGAAAACGATTTTTATCAAAAGCACCAAACGAATATCCGCAGGAAGACAAGGCACAACAAATATTTAATCAATGGATTGCGACAATTTGTATAGGGCTTTCGTTAATTGGAGCATTCATGAATATAGCGGTGATTTTTTACTTGTTTAGTGTGATGGTAATGATCGCTTCCGGTCTAGCATTAGCCGGTTATTGCATTGGATGTACGATTCGTTATAGGTATATGATGTGGCGTTATAAAAAGGCGTCTTGATTTAAAAGGAAAATAATAAACTCCTGCATGACATAAAATATCCTAAGCTAATCTTAAATAGATTGTCAAAAAACAGGCTATTTAACAACACTTAAGCATGAAAGTTAGTTTGCTCCATTCACTATAAATTTTCAAAAAAAGGTCCTTTCACAGATGGAAGGATCTTCTTTGTAAACTTTATGTGAATATTTTCACAAAATGCTTTTATTCTATATAATTTTTGGTATAATAAGGTTACAAAGTTCAGATGGGGTGTGGGTCAGATGATGACGATTGTAGCATTAACGCCAATATTGGCGGTTTTATTTTTTTTAGTACTATTACGAATGCCTGCTATGAAGGCAATGCCGATAAGTTTGGTGGTTACAGCAATTTTAGCGTTCTTTTATTGGAAGGTTCCAATGCTTCAAATTTCTGCTTCTATTATAGAAGGAATATTAATTGGCGTTTCCATTTTATATATTGTTTTTGGTGCGATTCTTCTCTTAAACACCTTACAAAAAAGTGGTGCGATTGATACAATTCGAAACTTTTTTATGAATGTCACACCAGATAGACGGGTGCAGGTTGTTCTTATCGCTTGGTTATTTGGGGCTTTCATTGAAGGGGCAGCAGGATTCGGGACACCAGCTGCAATTGCAGCTCCACTGCTTGTCGTTCTTGGTTTTCCACCACTTGCAGCAGTTGTGGTGGCACTAATTGCAGATAGTAGTCCAGTATCCTTTGGTGCTGTTGGTACACCGTTAATTGTCGGTGTAGATCAAGGCTTACAAGAAGGTGGACAGCTTGCGGCGGTGGCTCAGCCGTATATTGGAGATATGGCGATGGGAGAATACTTAAAACAACTCGCTACTCAAGTGATGCAATTTGATTTAATTACAGGTACGATGATGCCGCTTATCATGATTCTAATTTTAACTCGTTTCTTTGGGGAAGAAAAATCATGGAAAAAAGGCTTAGAAATGTGGAAATTCGCGATCTACGCCGGTCTTAGCTTTACAGTTCCAGCCTTTATTGTTGCTAGCCTGTTAGGACCGGAATTCCCATCCATTATTGGTGGTTTAGTAGGGCTTGTGCTCGTTCTTGTTGCAATTAAAAAGAACTGGTTCATGCCAAAGGAAAGCTGGGATTTTGCGCCTCGAGAAAGCTGGTCAGCGGACTGGATAGGCAATTTACCAGTCGCTAAAGAGGAAAAAGTTAGAACGATGTCACTCTTAATGGCATGGATTCCTTACTTATTACTCGGAGCGCTGTTAATTTTAACACGCTTAAACTTTTTACCAGTCAAAGCTTGGTTAACGAGTGTAAGTATAGGTTGGGAGAAAATTCTTGGTACGGAGATTTCCGCGACCTTCCAACCACTTTATTTACCTGGAACAGTATTCATAGTTGTAGTCATTATCACCATTTTCATCCATAAAATGAGTGGTGGGGCATTTACGACAGCTCTTTCTGTTTCTGGAAAAACGTTGATTGGTACGGCGATTACTTTATTTACCGCTGTTCCAATGGTTCGAATCTTTATCAATTCGGGGCTAAATGATGCTGGATTTGCTAGTATGCCGGTTGAACTGGCAAACCAAGCATCTCAACTTTTAGGTAGTGGCTGGCCGATCATGGCGCCATTTATAGGTGCACTAGGTTCTTTCATATCAGGTAGCGCGACTTTTAGTAATATGATGTTTTCTTTATTCCAATTTAACGTAGCGGACCAAGTTGGTCTGGACCCAACAAGTATTGTCGCTCTTCAAGTATTAGGTGCGAACGCAGGGAACATGATCTGTGTCGTAAACGTAGTTGCAGCCGCTTCCGTTGTCGGATTAGTTGGAAAAGAAGGGTTAATTATCCGGATGACACTCATTCCGATGGCCATTTACGCTGGAGTTGCAGGAATTCTTGGCTTAATCTTTTAACAGTTTTAGAAAAGCTAGATATGTTTTCTTCTTAGCCAGATAACTTCAAGTAATGCCCGTTATCGTACTTTAGAAGCTAGATACATCCATTCGGAAGCTAGATAACGCAGGAGAATACCAGATACACATTATCGAAAAACAGAGACCCATTTTTGAAAGCTAGATATAAGCTAATCAAAATCCTCTACATTCAAGTAGGGGATTTTTTATACTATTTAAGCGAATAAAAACTGATATTTTAAAGGAATTCGCTAGCTAAATGTGGAATTCTATTCTAGATACTACAATTGATTTTTTAAAAAGGAGAATGAAAATATGAAGGATAATTGGAATGCACAATTATACGATGGTTCTCATGCGTTTGTCTCGCAATTTGGAAATGACTTAATTTCTTTCCTTGCACCTGAAAAAGGGGAGAGGATCCTAGATATCGGTTGCGGTACAGGGGATTTAGCAAGTGAGATTCAACAAAGAGGTGCAGAAGTTACTGGAATTGATCAATCAGAGAATATGATTACACAAGCGAAAGAAAAGTTTCCTTTAATTGATTTCCATGTAACAGACCTCCTAGAGTTACCCTATCAATCCGAGTTCGAAGCGGTATTTTCGAATGCGACGTTACATTGGGTCAAACAACCTGAACTTGCATTAGAAAGGATTTATCAGAGTTTGAAACCAGGTGGTAGGTTTGTTGCTGAGTTTGGGGGAAAGGGTAATGTAAAAATTATTAGTGATGAAGTAATAAGGCAGCTCCAATTATCGGGAGTAGAGAATGTAACGGAGCGCTTCCCATGGTATTTTCCAAGTATCGCGGAATATACCACTTTAATGGAGAAAGCGGGATTTCGAGTCACCTTCGCGCAACATTATGATCGACCAACGCCATTAGAAGGTGAGCATGGCTTACGGAATTGGATCGAGATGTTTGGTGCATCGTTTTTCCAAGAAATTTCTGAAGAGAAAAAGCAAGATTTAATTGCAAAAGTTGAAAATAATCTAGAAGATACATTGAAAAATAACGGAACATGGATAGCAGATTATAAAAGAATTCGAGTAATTGGAATTAAATCTATATAAATATTTTGTATAACTTCACAACGGGAAAATCCGAAGTGAGGTTATTTTAATGCAACGATAATTGATTCATGTATATATTCTTCTTCAAACAATTTTCCATTAAAAATTTGAAGCCTAAACAGATTTATGTTAATTTTTGTAATTAAAGGAAGGAATTATTTTAATTCTCTAAGATTTGATTAGGAGGTGTAATAATGGCAAGCAAATATAAGGTGCTAGCTCTTATTTGCCTTTTTACAAGTATTGCTTTTTCATTTTTATATCGCGAAACTCAATCAGATATATATATAACATTATTTTACATAGGGGCTGGATTTACAATATTTTTCCTTATAGTTTATACAATATTTTTTTATAGAAACAAACGAACTAATGAAAAAATGGATAGCAAATTATAAAAGAATTCGAGTAATTGGAATTAAATCTATATAAACGAAAAATCTATACAAATTATTGTATAACTTCACATCGGAATAATCCGTTGTGAGGTTATTTTTCGCGTATGAAAATAAAAATAATATGACGAAAAGAACTTATAAATCCCTGTCATAAGCACTGTCTTTTAAATTATTAGAATATTTTGAAACAAATAGGTTTACTTTTAAAACCCTCGGGTATATATTATACATAAGTTATACAAAACTTATATAAAATATATACAAGGGAGAGATGGAGAATGAAAAAAGTTTTTGCATTACTCGTTTCAATGGTTTTAGTAAGTAGTTTATTTGCAGGTACAGTTTTCGCGGATGATCATGAAAATGCTATGGTAAGAATTTTACACGCTTCACCAGATGCTCCTGAAGTTGATGTTTATCTTAATGGCGACGCAGTAGTAGAAGGTGCTGGTTTTAAAGCAGCTACCGATTACATGGAAGTTCCTGCAGGAGAGCATGAAGTAGAAATTTATCCGGCTGGTACAATGGATGAAGCAGTGATTTCCGAGACTCTAACAGTTGAAGCTGGAATGGCTTATACAGTAGCTGCAACTGGTATGTTAGACAGTTTAGAACTAACGGTTGGCATGGATTCAATGGAAGTAGCAGATGGCATGACTAAAGTACGTGTCGGTCACCTTTCTCCAGATGCACCAACTGTTGATGTTGGATTAATTGATGGTGATACATTATTTGAAGGCGCAACTTTCCCTGCAATTACAGATTACATGGAATTAGACGCTGGTACGTATGATCTTGAAATTCGTACAGCAGAAGGAGATCAAGTTCTTGATCTTTCTGGTACAACTTTAGAAGAAAATACCGTTTATAGTGTATTCGCAGTCAACACAGCAGAAAACTTAGAAGTGTTAATGTTAGAAGATTACTCAGGTTCTATGCCTAGTGAAATGCCACAAACTGGTCTAGGCGGAGCTCAAGGTTCTAACATGGCATTATATGGTTTAATGGCGATGCTTGGTGGACTTGTACTTGCAGGCTTTGGATTTCGTCGTAAAGCTAACCAACAATAAATGATCATAAAAACTATACGCACGATTGCGATCCTTCTTATATTGGGAGGATCCATCGTGGTTTACACAACGTTTGATGACGAAGTACAAGCAAATAATATTCCACCAATGAAACACCATGTTTATAGTGGGGAAAAAGGTATTCCTTTAAATGAAATAGATTTTTCTGAAAAAGTAGAAACGAAAGAACAAGATTCTGTAATCGAATCTATTACTCCAACCCGAATTGCAATTCCAAGAATCCAACTTGATGCACCGGTCGTTCCGACTGGATTAAATGAAGAGGCTCAAATGGAAGTTCCGGATAACGGGGAGGAAGTAGCTTGGTTTGAACCTGGAGCAAAACCGGGGGAAGTTGGAAATACAGTACTAGCTGGGCATGTGGACGATTATACTGGACCCGCAGTATTCTTTTATTTAAAGGATTTAGTAGCAGGAGATAAAATAGAAATTACGGGGGAAGACGGGAAAGTATTTGTGTACGTGGTAAAGAAAACACAAAGCTACTTGACGGATGAAGCTCCAGTAAATGAAGTGTTCGGTGAGTCAAATGGCCAACACCTGAACGTCGTAAGCTGTACAGGACTGTATAACAAAGAACTAGCAACTCACGAAGAACGCCTAGTCATCTATACCGAACTAGCAGAAATAATCGAATAAATCCAATATGGGCTGGAATAAAAAGCTTCCTTTTTTAATAAAAAGGAAGCTTTTTTGCATGGTTTTATAAACACATAAATGTCTAACTCGAATATTTGACAGGTACCAAATCCAAATAAAGAAAATTCGACAGGTGACAGGCACCACTTCCCAAATCAAACCTATATTGAAATTATTTTTAATTAATGCTATGGTTAATTAAAATTTGGTGTAAGTGTTTTCAATTGAAAGAAACCGGTTTCTTCTGTGAGGTTTTTCTTGAATTTGCATCTAAGAAAGGAGTGTTTGCGATAGTGCAGCTTATAAATAAGTTCAAGAAGATGAGTCTGAAAGGTCGTATAGCGATTGTATTTGCAGTAAGCACTTTTATTCCGCTTCTCTTTACCGTGGTTTTTTCCTACTTCACTATGTCATCGATTTTAACAAATAAATTAAATACAACCTTTAACAGTAATTTAAATCAAATCAGGTTAACACTTGAAAATACGATTGATGACATGAACTATGTTTCGCAACAAATCGATTTTTCGGAGAATATAAACATTACATTAGAAAACTATCTTAAACTAGAACCCTCACTAGAAAAAACCCAACTATACGATGAAATAAAGAATGAATTAAATGTCATCACATTTAGTAATCCGAATATTGGGCTCTCTCTTTTGTATATAGAAGAGGATGATAGTTACGTATTTAACAGCCATTGGGCTAAGGATGATTTTACTTTAAGAAATGACCCATTATTTATAAAAGGATATAAGATTGATAACTTTGGTCCTCACGTAAGTATGGAAAGGTTTAATAATAAATCCGTTCTCTCTACTGTGAGGGAATTAGATATTAATTATTCTCAAAATGTATATTTGTATATAGAATCTAACCTAGATTTAACAAAAAATATACTAGAATCAGATAATGTTATTAATGAAACAAGCTATCTAATATTGGATGAAAATAAAAAAATCATTTACTCCGAACAAGAAAAAGCGTTCTCCATCAATCAAACCTTCAATCCCCAAAGTAATAAAAATTATGGTACAACAGATGGCTATTATTGGTTTAGAGAAGATACAGAACGAGGATGGAGCATCGTTTCCTTAATTTCTGTTTCACAGTACAACGAAGAAATTAATCAGTGGATTATTATGATGATTTATATTGCCATACTATTCGTCGTGATTAGTTTAGTTGTAGGATTATTATTATGGAAAACATTCTACAAACCACTAAATCAATTTAATAGAGAAGTAAAGTTGATGGGAGACAGTAACTTTCATTCAGAAATTGTCCAAACATCAATTCCTGAATTTATAGATTTAACTCATCGTTTCCGGTATATGAGAAAACAAATTTCCACTTTAATCACAGAAATCGAGCAAAAAGAAAGGAATAGAGCGGATTTAGAGGTGGAAAAGCTGCTTCATCAAATTAATCCACACTTTTTAATGAATACCCTAGATACCGCAAGATGGCTAGCTGTCTCAGGTGAAAAAGATCAAGTAATCCATCTCATTTCTTCCTTAAATAAAATTCTTTATTACAACATGGGAAAGTTAGGCCAGTCCTCAACTTTAAAGGATGAATTAGATAGTATGGAGCAGTATTTACAGCTGCAGCAAATACGCTATGATTTCACCTATAACATCAATATTTACCTTGATGATAGATTATTAAATACTTATGTCCCAAGATTTATTCTTCAGCCAATTGTTGAAAATTCGATCTATCATGGCTTGGTAGATGACGGACAAATTGACGTAAATATTCAGCTTCACAATCATGAAATTATGATTGAAGTAAAGGACGATGGTAGAGGAATGTCTCGGGAGAAGATTAATAGAATACTATATACAGATCAGCTAGAAGAAAAGAAGCAAGGGATGGGAATTGGTTTGAATTATGTAAAGAGAATACTAGAAAAAACCTATCATAAAAAAGCAAGAATCGAAATTGTAAGTACTATAAACAAAGGAACAAGCGTTATTCTATATATACCAAATGGAGGGGAGAAAAGTGATTCGAGTATTATTAGTAGAGGACGATAAATTAGTGCGAAAAAGCTTAATCTCATCTTTTAATTGGGAAGCTTTTGATATGAAAGTGGTTGGTGATGCGAAGCACGGTGAGAAAGCGTTGGAGTTTTTAGAAACTGAGAACGTTGATTTAATCATCACCGATTTAGCAATGCCGATTATGTCAGGAACTGAACTAATACGGAAGGTCAAGGAAAAATATCCAGCCATTCATGTCGTTGTCTTATCCCTTCACCGGGATTTTGATTATATTCAAGAAGCCATGCGCCTTGGTGCGATTGACTACATTGCGAAAGTAGAACTCGATAATGAGCAAATGGATAAAACCTTAAAAAGAATTCATGACCGTATTAAAATGGACGAAGATCCCATTATGACAACAGGTAAAACGGACATAGAAGCAGTAAACAAGGGCTATCTTGTTATCACGGATGAAGAGATTGATAAGTATGAAAGGAACCTGCGAAATACATTTCAGACTGCTTCGATGCTGGTACTAGGAGTAAATGTATTATATGTCGACTATGACTTAGATGCTTCCAAACTAAAAGAGCAAATTTCTTCAACCATTCATTCTAATGAACAGGTGCTGTTAGTTGAAATTGATAGCGAGAATAAGCTAGAAGTGAATGAACTAGAAAGCTTTGTAAGAAAGTATAAAGATTCCATTCTATTTTATGAGGTAGAACAAAAAGGATTCCTATCATTTTTCACGTTAAAAAGTGCCAATTTAATAAGGAGACGAGCCTCAAATGAAGATGTGCAGAAATTAAAAGAAGAGTTAATCTCTTTAAAGTGGTGCCGTAGCGATGAATTATTAGAACGCACATTATACGATTTAAAAGAATTAGGACTAGCAAAGAGTAAACTAATGGGACTCTTATTATTGACTATTCATGAATGCAGACGTATTTATGCAGACATTCTTTCCATCGACCTAACTTTACCTGATGAGTTTAGTAGCTGGGTAGAAGTAGAATCGTGGTTTAAAGAAACCAAAGAAATTATTAATCAAAAGCTTTTTTATACATCAGTATCAGAAGAAACGACGGCGTGTATTATTGAAGCAATACAAATTATTGAAAAAAAGATAAATATATCGATTACTGCAAATGAAATTGCAAAGGACGTTAATATGAGCAGAAGCTACTTCTCCATGTGCTTTAAACAGGTAGTAGGGAATACATTTAATGAATATGTAAGGATTGCACGAATAAGAAAAGCGAAAAACTTCTTATTGTTTACGAGTGAGAAGGTATCTGTTATCTCAGAAAAAGTGGGCTACGCTGATGTAAAGTATTTTAGTAAAGTATTTAAGAAGTCGACTGGTTTTCTGCCTAGTGAATATAGAAAACAACAAAAAGAGGAGTAAATATGTTCTTTAATAGTTAGACAATTGTTTTCTTTGTGAAAGAATGAGTAAACTTATCAAAAAAAGTAAACATTTAACCCCTTTAAACTGGACACACTTGACTTATTGAATGCGTTTACATTATTGGTATCATTAGAGTTGTAAGAAATACATTAAAGGAAAAGAGGGGTTTTACATGAAAGTGAAGGGGAAAATTTTCGCTCTACTTATTTTGTTATTTTTATTACTTTTAGCAGCATGTTCTGATGATGCTGGTACGAATGAAGAGTCCGAGGGGACGGATGGAGAAACTACGGAAGAAACAGCTAGTGATGAGGATGCAGATCCTTTTGGAGCATATGAGGAAGCGATTACAATTGCGATTGGCCAGGAGGTTGATCCAACGGATACGAGTTTAGAAGAGGGCGAGACACCGCTTAATAACAAGTATGTGAATCATGTGAAAGAAAATTTAAATATTGATATGGAACATGCCTTTACAGCATCTCCTGCCAATTATGACCAAAAAGTAAGTTTGGCAATTGCTAGTAATGACTTACCTGATGCAATGATCGTTGGTCCGGTTGAATTACGACAAATGGTAGAAGCGGATCAATTAGCAGACTTGACACAGGTTTATGAAGACTACGCGTCACCTGCAATCAAAGAAATTATAGATAGTACAGATGGTGTTGCATTAGAAAACGTAACATTTGACGGTAAAATAATGGCGATTCCGAATTCGCAAGCATCCGCGGATGGTATCCACAATATGTGGATCAGAAAAGATTGGTTAGATGAACTTGGACTTGAGCCACCTACGACTTTAGAGGAATTAAAAGAAGTAGCAAGAGCTTTTGTAGAAGATGATCCTGATGGAAATGGTGAGGACGATACGATTGGTCTAGCAGGTCCAGATACAAGCAATAAATTATATGCAAACTTCTTAGAATCAACCAATAATTTATACGGTTTTGATGGTATTTTTTCCGCACACCATGCGTATCCAGGTTATTGGATCGAAGGTGAGGACGGGGAGCCAGTTTATGGTTCAACTTTACCTGAAACAAAAGATGCTTTAGCAACACTTAGAGATATGTATGCAGAAGGTTTAATTGATAGAGAAATGGGAGTAAGAGAAGATTCTGGTGAATCTGTTATTAGTGGGAAAACAGGAATGTTCTCTGGACCTTTCTGGATGCCTTATGGACCGATAACAGATGCGGTTACAGAAAACCCAGAAGCTAATTGGCAGTCATATGCTGTTCCATTAGACGAGAACGGAGAGTATACACCACACTTAAGTACACCAACAAGCTCGTATGTTGTGGTTCGAAAAGGTTATGAGCATCCTGAAGCTCCAATGAAAATATTAAACAATTTATTTGCCCATGAATCAGAGTTTGATCATATGGAAGGTGGCGGTGGACCGGGTCATTATCCATTAAGACTCGTTTACGCTCCTGCTGATGAAATGGAAGTTACTACGGTTGCCATGCGTGAAGTGTTAGCTGGAACCAAGGAACCTGAGGATTTTTATGATATGCCTGCTTATAAATTAATTAAAAACGATGTAGATACTGTTTTTGATACGAAGCTTGAGCCATATGACAATATGGATATCGAATATTGGGATATTTCTTCGACTAGCTTTACTCGAGCATATTCTGCTTTAGTTGGTACAGCACCTCAGGTTGATACAGAAGTGAACGGCGTTAAAAGTTTAATTTATTCGCAAACCGAAACAATGGAAGGCCGTTGGGTGAACTTAAAGAAATTAGAAGATGAAACCTTCTTAAAAATCATTATGGGCTCTGAACCATTAGATTCCTTTGATCAATTTGTAGAGGATTGGAAGCAGCAAGGTGGAGATCAAATAACAGAGGAAGTAGCAGAAGTAGTAAATTGATTTAAATTTTAAAGGCGTCGAAGCTTTTCGGCGCCTTCTATCAATTCACAACTTAGCAAAGAGGGAGCGTTTATTATGAAAGCAAAAGGCTTTGCCAAACATTACTATTTGATGATGCTTCCAGGTTTTGTTTGGTTATTTATTTTCAGTATTATACCGATGTTTGGCATCATCATTGCATTTCAAGATTTTAATCCAGGTCAAGGGGTTTTTAATTCTGAATTTGTTGGTCTAGAGACATTTAAGTACATGTTCCAATTAAATGATACCCCAATTATCTTTTTTAATACGATGTTTATTGCGATTATGAAAATAATAGGAAACTTAATTGTTCCTTTAGTGTTTGCTTTAATGCTTCATGAATTAAGGTATATCGGTTTGAAGCGTTCGATTCAGACAATTGTTTATTTACCTCACTTTCTATCATGGGTAATTCTTGGTGGAGTAATGTTAGATATATTTGCATACCAAGGTCCGGTTAACCAATTATTAGGTGTATTCGGAGTAGAGCCGATTCTATTTTTCGGTAGAGCGGACTTATTTCCATTCTTAGTAGTTGGAAGTGATGTGTGGAAGGAGTTTGGTTTTAATACGATTATCTATCTTGCAGCGTTAACTGGTATTAATCCTGCTTTATATGAAGCTTCAGGTATTGATGGTGCATCACGCATGCGAATGCTTTGGCACATTACGCTACCTGGTATTAGAACAACTGCCGTGTTACTAGCAGTACTGGGCTTAGGGAATGTATTAAACGCAGGCTTTGATCAAATTTTCAACCTATATAATCCGCTTGTTTATTCCACAGGTGACATTATTGATACGTGGGTATACAGAACAGGGTTATTAAATCTTCAATATGAGCTAGCAACTGCAGTAGGATTATTAAAATCAGTCGCAGGCTTTATCTTAATTAGTGTGTCGTATTACCTGGCATATAAATTTACAAACTATAGAATCTTTTAATGGGAGGGGGAACATATCATGGTTAAAAATAAAACATTGTCAGCAAAAATATTTGATATCGTACTGATCGTTATATTGTGTTCGATTGCTTTAACGTGTATTTTGCCATTATGGTATACACTATCTGTGTCACTTAGTTCGAAATCAGCGGCTGCAGCAGGCATCATCACACTTTGGCCGGTAGATTTTAATTTAACCTCCTATCAACAGCTTTTAGGCGACACACAATTTTTTAAATCGTTTTGGATATCAATTCAACGTGTCGTTTTAGGGGCAGGACTTAACTTTATTATCGTACCATTAATGGCATACCCTCTATCAAAAACAGTAAAAGATTTCAGAGGTCGAAATGTGATTATGTGGACTGTTATTTTTACCATGTTATTTAATGGGGGGTTAATCCCACTTTATTTAACGATCCAAGAATTGAATTTAATGAACAGTGTGTGGGCCCTTGTATTAGTAGGTGGAGCTCAGACGATTGTTTTCAATATAATACTCACGATAAACTTTTTTAGAAATTTACCTAAATCTCTTGAAGAAGCAGCACTTGTTGATGGTGCGGGACCATGGTATATCTTGTTTAAGCTATTTATTCCACTTTCGATACCGGTGCTTGCTACCGTGACTTTATTTAGTATTGTGTATCATTGGAATGAATTTTTATACGGCTTAATATTTATGACAAGAGAAGAGTTTTATCCGCTTCAAACCTATATTCAGCAATTAGTAGTATCAATAGATCCATCTCAAATGACAGAAGATCAATATAAACGAATGAGTGAAATGTCGAATCGAACCTTAGACGCTGCAAAAATCTTTATTGCGATGATCCCAGTTTTAGTCGTTTATCCATTTTTACAACGTTATTTCATTCATGGTATAACACTTGGGTCTGTAAAAGAATAGAAGAGTAAAAGAGGGATACTATGGAATCATTTGCTTTAGAACGAATATATCGCTTCACCGATATCATTATAAGGACCGCTTATATTAATATTCTTGTGATCATTTTCTCCTTGCTAGGACTGATTTTGTTCGGGTTCTTTCCTGCTATTATTGCAGCCTTTTCGATATTCAGAAAATGGTTGACCGGGTACAGTGATATAGCGATAACGAAAAATTTCTGGCGAATTTACAAACGAGAATTTATAAGAGGTAATCTCGTCGGTTTTATAGTCGTACTGATTGGCGGATTGCTTTATATTAACATGTCGATTGCTGAAGTGATTCAGCATGACGCGATTCGCCTTACCTATTATCCACTCCTCGCCGTAAATATATTGTTTTTGGGAATGTTGATTTATTTATTACCGATGTATGTGCATTTTGACATGAAGGTCATCGAATTGTTTAAAAATGCTTTTCTGTGCATGTTTGCGATGCCGTTACTGACTATTATTTTAGTTGTAACGGTAGTGCTGCTCTATCTTTTATTCACCGTAATTCCAGGCTTACTTCCATTCTTTGGTTTTAGCTTGTTTATACTCGTAATGATGAAAGGTGCACTCATCTCGTTTGAAAGAATGCTGCATTTTTCAGAGATGGCAAGGGAATAGCTATCTTTACGCTTTAAAATAATCACAGAAATATTGGAGTTGACAGGATGATCAGACTTTTTCAAAGACACCGCATACGAAAGAATAGAGAAGTACACGGACTCTGGGAGTTCCAAACTATTAATGCTTCAGACAAATTATCCAGTAAAAGATATCAATTACCTGTACCGAGCTGCTGGGAGATGCATCCGGAATTTCTTACCTATCGAGGGAAGGCCATTTATCGAAAATATTTCGAAGTGAAGGAAAAAACAAATATAAGACTCGAGTTTAAAGGGGTTAGTCATACAGCAACTGTGTTGGTTGACGGAAATATAGTGGCCACGCACTATAATGCTTATACCCCTTTTTCTGTTTTACTTCCGAACGTAGACGGAGGGGAACATTTACTGGAGGTTTTGGTAGATAATCGATTTACAGAGGATTCTGCCCTGCATATTCCCAATGATTATTATACGTATGGTGGCATCATTCGATCGGTAATATTAGAAGAGATTCCAGATTGTTATATCGAAAAAATGAAAGCCATACCAAAAAAAGTAGATGATGAATGGCACTTGGAATTAGAAGCGCATATTTCTAATCTAACAGACGAGAGACAAAAGGTAAGAATGGAAGCAACGATTGCTGACACTAGAGTGATCACGCCATTTTCTGAAGTTGAAAAGGGTAAAACTGTAATGATTAGACGTTCTATTCCAATACAAAATATACGTGAATGGTCATCCCAAAAGCCGAACTTATACGAATTAGAGCTAAATTTATATCGAGGCGAAGCTTCTGAACCTATTGATGATCAAATCGATAGAATCGGGTTTCGGACGATTACAACGTTAGATGGGCATATTCAATTAAATGGGGAGAACATTGTGATGAGAGGATTTAATAGGCACGAGGATCATCCGCAAGTAGGCGCTTCTTTTTCCCAAACGTTGATGGTACATGATTTAGAATTGATGAAGGATATGGGTGCAAATACAGTAAGAACCAGCCACTATCCAAATGATGAGTTGTTTTTAGACCTGTGTGATGAGATGGGCTTCTTTGTATGGGAAGAGAATCATGCAAGAGGGCTAAGCTTGGAGCGTATGCAACATCCTAAATTTCAAGAGCAGTGCCTTCAAGTAAATGAAGAGATGGTCACGAACCATATTCACCATCCATCGATTATCATTTGGGGAATTTTAAATGAGTGTGCGAGTAATACAGAAGAAGGAAGAGAGATGTATAAAGAACAAATCGAGCAAATTAGAGCGTTAGATAACAGTAGGCCCGTTACTTTCGCATCACACCACCGAGCAGAAGAGCTCTGTTTTGATTTGGTAGATATCTGCTCGTTTAATTTATATCCCAAGTGGTACACAGACGAAGATCCAAAAGTATTAGTAGAAGAAGCTAAAAAATGGGCAGAAGAATTAGGTGGAAAAGGTAAACCAATGATTATGAGTGAGTTTGGCGGAGATGGTATATACGGTTACCGAAGTCCAACACATGTAAAAGGGACAGAGGAACGACAAGCGGAAATAATAAGACTTAATCTAAAAGCCTATGAGGAAAAATCGTATATTAGCGGCATGTTGATTTGGCAGTTTGCCGATTGTCGCGTAACAGAGGGGTTAGGGTTTTTATTAACGCGAGCAGGAACGATGAATCAAAAAGGAATGGTTGATACATACCGAAGACCGAAGCTTGCATATCAAACCGTTCAAGAAATTTGGAAAAAGGGAGATAAAAAATCATGAAATTTACAGACGGAAATTGGCTAGTCAAAGACGGATATCAGATACATTTTCCAAAAGAAGTGCATGAGGTTTCAGAAGCGGATAATAGTGTAACACTGTATGCCCCATGTCGTTTTATTAATCACCGTGGAGATACGCTTCAAGGGCCAGTTCTTACGATCAAATTATCTTCACCCGCTGAGGATGTTGTGCGCGTTCAAACCTGGCATTACATGGGAAGAAAAGAAGCTTTTCCGAGATTTAATGTTAAAAGTGATTCAAGAAAGATAAGCCTTTCACATGCTGAAAATAAAGTAACTTTTTCTAGCGGTACTCTTAAAGTGACGATCGATAAAAAATCCTTTCAGATAGATTTAGAGAATGCCACAAATAAGCTAACTAGCATGGATAGTAAGGGTCTAGCCTGGATTGAAGCTCCAGAAGATAAAACCTATATGCGCGGACAATTAAAGTTAGGTGTAGGAGAGCACCTTTATGGTCTTGGCGAACGTTTTACACCATATGTAAAAAATGGTCAGTCGGTAGAAATATGGAATCGTGATGGCGGTACAAGTTCAGAACAGTCCTATAAAAACATTCCGTTTTATTTAAGTAGTAAAGGCTATGGTGTTTTTGTTAATCACCCAGAAGCGGTTGATTTTGAGCTTGGCTCTGAGACGGTGTCAAAAGCACAATTCAGTGTAGAAGGAGAGCATTTGGATTATTACTTTATCAATGGTCCTACCCCTAAAGAAGTAATCAGCCGTTATACAGATTTAACAGGTAGACCAGCCCTTCCACCAGCATGGTCGTTTGGTTTGTGGTTATCGACTTCCTTTACCACGGATTATAATGAAGAAACGGTCAATCATTTTGTTGATGGCATGGCGGAACGGGGAATCCCACTCAGTGTTTTCCACTTTGACTGTTTTTGGATGAAGGAATTTGAGTGGAGTAACTTTATCTGGGATGCCGATAATTTCCCTGATCCAAAAGGAATGCTCCAACGATTAAAGGAGAAGGGGTTAAAAATCTGTGTTTGGATCAATCCTTATATTGCTCAGAAATCGGTCCTTTTTGAAGAAGGAAAAGCAAACGGATACTTAATCAAGCGTCCAAATGGAGATGTTTGGCAATGGGATCTCTGGCAACCTGGTATGGCAATTGTTGATTTTAGTAATCCGGATGCCTGCAAGTGGTACCAATCAAAGCTAAAAGCACTCCTTGATATGGGTGTCGATTCTTTTAAAACGGACTTTGGTGAACGGATACCGACAGATGTCGTATATCATGATGGATCCAATCCAGAGAAAATGCATAACTATTATACGTATTTATATAATGAAGTTGTTTTTGACCTGTTGAAAAAGGAAAAAGGAGAAGCGGAAGCTGTCGTTTTCGCACGTTCTGCAACAGTCGGTGGTCAAAAATTCCCTGTTCATTGGGGAGGAGATTGTGATTCTACGTATGATGCAATGGCAGAGAGCTTACGTGGAGGCTTATCGTTAACCAGCTCCGGATTTGGCTATTGGAGTCATGATATTGGTGGATTTGAAAATACAGCAACGCCAGACGTGTTTAAGCGTTGGACTGCATTCGGTTTGCTATCTAGTCATAGTCGTTTTCACGGTAGTTCGTCCTATCGTGTGCCATGGAACTTTGATCAAGAAGCGGTTGAGGTCGCACGCAAATTTACTAAATTAAAAAATAGCTTAATGCCATATTTATATGGAAAAGCAGTAGAAAACAAGGAAACAGGTATTCCGGTGATGCGCTCGATGCTTCTCGAATTTCCAGACGATGTCCTTTGTGAAACATTAGATCGTCAGTATATGTTAGGGGATGCTATGTTGGTCGCGCCAATTTTTAATGAAGATAGTATCGGTTCTTTTTATCTACCAAAAGGGACATGGACACACTATTTAAGTGGAGAAGTTATAGAGGGTGGAACATGGATCAAAGAAAAGTATGATTATTTCAGTCTACCTTTATTTGTTCGGGAAAATACTATCCTACCTGTTGGTAAATCTGAAGACAATCCAGTCTATGATTATGCAGATGAAATTACTTTTAAAGTCTATCAACCTATGGAAGGATCGACTATAACTAGAAATCTGGTAGATGTCTCTGGGAAAGTAATCGGTGCTGTTGGTATGCGCAGAGAAGGTGATGTGTTGCATATAGAAACGTCTGGTATAGATAAGGGCTTTTATGTGGATGTGATAGGAATGAAGAAAATTAAGGTGGAAAAAGGAGAATCAAGCTGCCAAATCGAATTAATTTAATAAGGGAATTACCCAAGCGAAAAGCGCAGATGCTTTTCGCTTTCTACTCTTTTTAATAGGAATGAAGGAGGGTGATTATGTTGACAAGAATAAAAGTGGGTATCATTGGCTTTGGTTTGCAGGGACAAAAATATGCTTCCATGATAGCGGAAGATGTAGATATTGGCCTTGATCTTGTTGCTGTAAGTGCTAGAGATAGCAATAAATCACAGCTAGTTGATAAGCGTATTGCATTTTTCACAGATTATAGAGATCTATTGCGTGATAGTCACGTCCAAGCAGTTATTATTTGTGTTCCTCATTATCTACATCCTACAATTTCTAAAGAAGCTTTATTGGCTAGAAAACATGTATTAGTGGAGAAGCCTGCAGGTGTTTACGCGCATGAAGTTAGAGAAGTTAATGCTATTTCTGAACAATTTCCTGATTTAGCGTATGCGATCCTTTACAATGAACGCTTGAAACCAATCTACCAGTATTTGAAAGCAGAATTAGCTCGCGGTGATTTAGGCGAAGTTAGAAAAGTGAATTGGATTCTTACGAAAAATTGGCGACCTGAATCATACTACAAACAAAATAACTGGCGTGCAACCTGGAACGGAGAAGGCGGCGGCCTTTTAATTAATCAACTTTCCCATCAAATTGATTTACTACAATGGTTATTTGGAATGCCAACACATGTGTCTGCTCAACTAAAGTATGGGTCACAAAGAAATATCGAAGCGGATGATGACGTGTCTTTCTTATGGCGACTCAAAAACGGGGCAAATGTAGTAATGGATGCTTGTACACATGATCTACTTGGAACAGATCGATTAGAAATTTTGACCGATAAAGCTAAGATTTTGGTAGAAAATAGTTCGGTTATAACTGTTAAAAAAATGGAGAGAAATGAGAAAGAATGGAGTGAACAAATAGAACCCGAAAAAGTCAAAAATATTCATGATCATATAAGTTATGAAGAAGAAAAAATAGATTTCAGTAAGGAATCTGTTCATGTATACAAGGAAGTTTTTAAGAATTTTGTGAAGCACATAAATGGAATAGAATCCCCTGTAGCAGAAGGAAAAGAAGGGATAAATAGTGTAGAAATTACAAATGCCCTATATCTTTCAGATTGGCTTAATAAAGAGGTAAGTTTGCCGGTAGACGCAAATAGTTTTATGTTGGAGCTGCAACGAAAAATCGAAGAATAAAACATGGATATCTTTGGATTAGTATATTTGCTATTATTATAAGATTAATAGTAAAGAAAGCTAAATAAAATAAGAAATGTTAAAGAGCTTATTCATACCTTTTATGGATAAGTTTTTTTAATAGAAAAATAGCGTAAGCCTTAATTAAACTGAGTTATATGAACTACAAAATAAACCAAAGTATGAGTAAGTACCCACAAATAAAAATAAAATATTTAAAAAAATAATTATTTTACTAGTTCTTTTAAACTATTTATGGTAAAATGAAATTCGACAGATGCCCGACACAGTTCGACAGGTGACAGGCACCAAACTTCAAAAGGAAGGTGTTTTAACATGAATATTAAAGAGATTATTGGTTTGATTAATGATGCTATGAATGAAATGGATTATATTGCTGCGAGAAAGTATATGGAGAAGAATTTAGATGTGCTGGATGGGAGGAAGCATTTGTTGAACCGGAATGCGAGAGAACTTTATGATTTTGTGAAGAATCGTGTGGATTCTGGTCATCAAGGCTTATCTAAACAGGATATGGCAGCTATCCATGCCATCAATATTTATGCTGAAAAATTTGATCTGCGTGGATTGAAGCTGATGGTTAAAGAGCGTCCTCAACTTTTTATGCTACGTGAAGCAGAAGGCTATTTAAATAACGATGCTAAGGTGATTTTAATTGGTATGGGTGTACTCAAGAAAGAAGCGGTCTCATAAACCTAAATCATCGAGAGAATTATCGTTGTACATAAATTCTCATAAAAGAAAAGACTATTATTCTACTAGATAAAGCTTTATGGTAGATGATATGAGAATTTATTTAAAGTGAGGTTTTATAATGAAAGTTATCGCACCTAAAGTATCATTTAATTTACCTTCTAAAAATTTCCATGAAATTTATGAGGAAGAAGATCCAGAATTAGAATTATGTGAGGTTAATGAATCGATTTTTGAAAATGAAGTGTTGCCTAGAATTCGATTATATAAAGTGATCATTAAAAATTGTAGATTTAACAATACCGATTTTTCGAATATTGATATCACAGATGTCATTTTTAAAAATTGTGATTTATCTAATACAAAAATGAACAAGTCTTCCATACACAGAACTCTCTTTTCTAATTGTAAATTAATAGGTGTCGATTTTACTCATTCCAACCTTGGCAATATCACCTTTGATGATTCTATTTTAAACTTAGTAGCATTTGGTGAGTCGAAGCTCGAAAAGGTTTCTTTTCAAAATTGTGCCTTAGAAAGTTCAGACTTTTATGAATGCAAATTTAAGGGGATTGAATTAAAAGCTTGTAATATTGATGGCGTTAATTTTGAGCGAACCTCATTAAAAGGGATTGATATTAGTACCTCAACTTTTGAATCCATTATTCTCTCTGTAGAGGATTTAAAAGGATGTAAGGTGTCTTCTTATCAAGCCATTCAATTTGCTAGTTTGTTAGGATTAGAAGTGGTTGATTAATCTAAGTAAAAGATAAGCTACTACAATTTTTAATGAATTTAAAATAAAGAAAAGGAACAAATCAACTTTTGATTTGTTCCTTTTTGGTAAGTAAAAAATCGCTACGTACCATTAGTCTAGAATGACATATCCTCTTCCATTTCGGTTAGTAGCTCCTCCATTTTTTCGAGGTGGTGTACTTCGATTAATTTGATAGAAAAAAAGTTCAGTACTGGTTTTAAATAGGCAATAAACTTCTCATTCCTCATCCAGATTTCTTTTGGAATAAATTCATTCTTAACAAGCATAGAAACAAAATCTTCTTGGTATTTCTTTGGATCTTTAGAAGGCGGAAACATTTCATGATGAATTACTTGAGTTGATTTTTTGTCCACAGCAAGCATTAATTCTGGAAAGAAACCTCGATCATTTGGGCCTTCTTGGACAGGCTCTGGAAAAAGAACAAAATCGAGTTCTAGTGGATGGTTGATTTTTTCAAATTGCTTTTTCACTCGCATTAATTCTATTTCTGAAATCAATAATGGCGGGTTAGGAATCATGTTTGCTTGATCAAATTGGTCTTTAGGATCAACAGTATCATCCCGCCAATTCCCTTTAGAATCTAAATTACGAGCAAACCACTTACTAGTTGCTGTGTCGAAATTTAAGCTACCCTCGTTCACTTTTTTTGAAATATCAATAATATGAGGAATTGTCTGCTTTAAAATCGATACCTCTTCATGGGTTAACTGCCAAGGAAGATAACCGGGCTCTTGCATTAAGAAGGATGGCCAGCCTTTTTTCCCACGATAGTTTCTTCCAACTTCCTCAATCAGCGAAATGTCATTTTCTTCTAACATATCTTTATTATCAAAGGATAATGTAATCGTTCGCTGGTTCATAATTAAATCAACATCTAACTCTTCTTCGTTATCATGATTAAATATAGTTTGAATAAGTGACATTAATCCGTCTTTTCCCGGATAACACGCAATACCTTCCATGATGCCAGCATTCCCCATAACGGAGCAATAGACATAATCATCTAATTCCGGATTCCAAATGGCAATGATTTGTTCATCAGCTATGTTTTTCCAAGGCTTCACTTTGTATAGTTTGTCAGCTAGATCAAAAAGTTCTTGCCACTCTTCAATAGGAATATTTGCCGTTACGTCCATGGGAGCATAATATTCCTGTATGGGCTCTAATTGTTGATTCACATATTTTACAATTTCTTTCGGTTTTAGATCTGTGTATAAAGGACGTATCTCTGGTCCCATTTTACTATCTTCCTCTGGAGGGAACTGACGGGCTCCCGTGCATATAGGATATGTTTTATCTGCCTCTTTATCTAAAATATTCTCTAATTCTATCGTATGTTCCCAATTGTCACCTAAATCATAGGTGTAGGTTACTTTATCCTTTATTTGCGTAAAAGCGTCAGATAATAGCACTTCTTCTTCATCCAAATATCTATGGTTAATGGAATCGAACTGATGGAGTCCTTCGTCGGAAGGTTCAATAAAAATCGGTCTACCGTGAGCATCTTGGAAAATTGGTGAATAAAAATGATAGAGATGGGCATTCTCCCAATCAAAGGCTAATTGGATAATATTGTGTAAATTTTGAAAATCGGTATCATCTTCTACTAATATTCTGCGCCATATCGGTGGTTTTGCGCCGTTTAGACTTATTTTTAGTTGATAGATCACGTGAGCACAACCTTTCTCTTTTATTCTATTAATTTTTAGTATGAAAGTTGTTGGGAGTACTGTCAATTATAGTGGGAATATTGTTTCTAAACACCAGCTATAAAATAAAAAGACCACTTGACGAAACAAGGGCTTTCGGATAAAATCATCTTTGAGATTGAAAATCGTTATCATTTAATTTAGGGGTGGAGAAATTGTTAAATCGAAAACTTATTTTGGGATTATTTATTTTTGTTGTTGCGATGCTTTTAACAGCTTGTGGCAATGATGAAGGACAAACTAGTGAAGAAAATCAAAATACAGATGAAACTGAAACTAGTGAAGAGAGTAATAATGAGGAAGAGGTAACTGACAATGAGTCAGCTGATGCTGGTGTTGTGAACTTATATACAGGCCGTCATTATGACACAGATCAAGCCTTGTATGATCAATTTACAGAAGAAACTGGCATCGAGGTTAATGTTATTAAAGGAAAAGACGATGAACTAATTGCTCGTCTTGAGCGCGAAGGAGAGGCTTCAGAAGCTGATCTATTTATTACTGCGGATGCTGGAAGACTGCACCGAGCGAAAGAAGCAGACTTATTACAACCATTAGAAAGTGATGTTGTAAGTGAAAATGTACCAGAAAAATATCGCGATCCTGAGAACTATTGGATAGGTCTTACAAAACGAGCTAGAATTATTGCATATCATACCGATAGAGTAGACCCAGAAGATTATCAAACGTATGAATCTTTAACTGCACCTGAGGCAGAAGGTAAAGTTTTAATCCGTTCTTCTTCTAATGTTTATAACCAATCATTAGTGGCTTCTTTCATTGCTTTAGATGGAGAAGAAGAAGCAAAAACGTGGGCAGAAGGAATCTTAGCAAATATGGCACGTGAACCAAAAGGTGGCGATCGCGATCAAGCGAAGGCAGTAGCTGCTGATGAAGGTGATGTGGCAGTGATGAATACTTATTACTTAGGAAGAATGTTAAACTCAGAAGACGAAGAAGAAGTAAAAGTAGCAGAACAATTAGGTGTGATCTTCCCTGATCAAGATGGAGCAGGAACACACGTGAATATTAGTGGAATTGGACTTACCACAAGCAGTAAGAACACTGAGAATGCAAAAGCATTCGTTGAATTTCTTACTTCTGAAGAAGCGCAAGGTCAGTTTGCGGAGGCAAATTATGAGTATCCCGTTAATCCAAATGTAGAAGCGGCTGAAGTTCTACAAACATGGGGCGAATTTAAAGAACAGGATATAAATTTAGCAGAACTTGGTGAACATAATAACCGTGCAATTCAAATTATGAATGAAGTCGGTTGGGAATAAGAAAAACAAAGCTATTCATCTGCTTAATTGCAGCATGAATAGCTTTTTTAATTAGTATTAAGTGAAGTTCTCTATGTACATATGCAAACACGCGATGATTTAAATTTCTATATAAAAAGTGTCACACCAATGATTTTTAATATTTATACGGCAATGCCTCGACTCTTTTACTATTAGATTAGTTAAAGGCTTCTAATTGAAAGTTGCAAGGAAATCTGGAAAGTTGCAAGGAAATCTGGAGAGTTGCAAGGAAATCTGGAGAGTTGCAAGGAAATCTGGAGAGTTGCAAGGAAATCTGGAGAGTTGCAAGGAAATCTGGAGAGTTGCAAGGAAATCTGTAAAGTAGCAAGGAAATCCGTAAAGTAGCAAGGAAATCTGAAAAGTAGCAAGGAAATCTGAAAAGTTGCAAGGAAATCTGGAAAGTTGCAAGGAAATCACAAAAGTCGAGAACAAATCGCGAAAGTCGAGAACAAATCGCGAAAGTCGAGAACAAATCGCGAAAGTCGAGAACAAATCGCGAAAGTCGAGAACAAATCGCAAAAGTCGAGAACAAATCACAAAAGTCGAGAACAAATCGCGAAAGTCGAGAACAAATCGCGAAAGTCGAGAACAAATCGCGAAAGTCGAGAACAAATCGCAAAAGTCGAGAGCAAAGCTAAACTAGAACGTATGGAAGTATCTCATTAATGTGATACAATTATTGAAAAGTGTTTTGTCGAAAAAATATCACTGCTGAAGTTGAAGGAAGTACACATTATGAATCAATTAAGAAAATGGACGCCTTACTTTAATATATGGACGCTTTTAAGTGTAATTATTGTATTGTTAGTAATCGCGCCTAATATCTCCATCTTTATTAGTTTCTTTGTAGAGTCTAGTGAAAACTGGGCCCATGTAAAGGAACATATTTTACCTGAACTATTAAAAAATACAACATTATTAATCATTTTCACAAGTATCGGAACAATCCTTATTGGGACAAGCTTGGCATGGCTTATCAGTGCTTACCAATTCCCCGGGAAAAACTTTTTTAAGTGGGCATTGATTTTGCCGCTTGCGATTCCGCCTTATATCGCTGCATATACGTATAATGGTATCTTAAATTACACTGGCGTGATTCAAACGACTCTTAGAAATCGCTTTGACATAACTGTCGACCAAGTATATTTTGATATCATGACCCTGCCAGGTGCGACGTTTATCTTTATATTTTTTCTGTTTCCATATGTATATACCGTGACGAGAGCTTATCTTGCCAATCAATCAGCAGCTCTCGTTGAAAATGCTAGGCTCTTTGGCCGCAGTAATCTAGCAATCTTTTTTCAAATTATTTTACCGATTTCACGAGCTGCGATTGTTGGGGGCACAAGTCTCGTTATTTTAGAGGTTCTAAATGATTACGGTGTGGTGCAATATTTTGGTGTACCAACTTTCTCAACAGCCATTTTCCAGACGTGGTTTGGCATGGGAGATTTAGCAGCTGCGATAAAATTAGCGGCAACTTTAATGATCATTATTTTTATGATTCTTTTTCTAGAGAGCTTTTTACGTAGGCGGAAAAATTTTAGTTATACTACAACGAAAATTCGTCCGCTCAAACCGTTAAGGCTTACCAAATGGAGAGCATGGACAGCGTTTAGTTACTGTATGATTGTTTTCAGTTTAGGCTTTTTAATACCCTTTATCCAACTCGTGGATTGGATGCTTTTAACCTATGATAAGATTGCAGACCCTGTCTTTTTATCCTTAATTAAAAATTCCTTATTTGTAGCGGTGATTGGTAGTTTAATGATTGTCGTGTTCTCCATCGTGGTTGCTAATTTTGCGAGAATTCATCGAAGTATAATTTCCAATGCCTTTGCACGTGTAACAATTCTTGGCTATTCGATTCCTGGTGCAGTTATTGCTGTTGGAATATTGACAGTCTTTCTTGAAATCGATGCTCTACTAGGCGAAATATATAATTTTATCGGGATTGATTCTGTATTATTTTTAAGTACAAGCTTGTTTATGCTGATTTCTGCTTATGTCATCCGTTTCCTTGCTGTCAGTTATAATTCGATTGAAGCAGGCTTTGAAAAAATCGGTACTAAATATAATGAAGCATCTCGCATGCTTGGAATGAATATTACAAAGTCATTCTGGAAAGTCGATTTTCCGATGATGAAAGTGCCAATTTTAAGTGGTTTTATACTAGCATTTGTGGATATTTTAAAAGAGCTTCCGCTAACCCTTATTTTAAGACCATTTAATTTTGACACACTATCAACGAAAGCTTTTCAGTATGCAACAGATGAACAAATTCATGAAGCTGCGTTAGCTTCGATTTTGATCATCGTTATAACTGCAATAGCGATTCTTATTTTTCATTTAGTATTAGAAAGTGATGAAAGAAGATCCTAGATAAATTGGAGGTGAGATCATGTTTGTTGAGATAAAAGATTTAGCTTTTCATTACCCAAATCAAAAGGATTTTACGTTAGCAAAATTTTTCCTCACCATGGAAAAAGGAGAAATTGTTTCTGTTTTGGGAGCAAGTGGAAGCGGAAAGAGTACCCTTTTGCGGATTATCTGTGGCTTAGAAGTTCCTTATAGTGGAGTAATTAAAATAAACAACGAAGTAATGTCAGACGAAAGTCGATTTGTTCTTCCAGAAAAACGAGGAATTGGCATGGTTTTTCAAGATTACGCCTTATTTCCACATATGAATGTCTACGATAATATTATTTTTGGATTAAAAAAGCTTCCACGAAAAGAACGGAAGGAACGAGCAGATGAAGTGCTAGAGCTAATTAATATGGTGGATTTTAAAAAACGATATCCCTATGAATTAAGTGGTGGGCAACAACAACGAATCGCTTTAGCGCGGGCCTTAGCACCACAGCCTTCTCTTTTACTACTTGATGAACCTTTTAGTAATTTAGACGCTGATCTCCAAATTAAAATTCGCGAAGAGTTGCGTGAAATTATTAAGAAAGCTGGCATCACCTCGATCTTTGTTACACATGACCGTGAGGATGCGAATGCCATCGCTGATAGAATTTTACGGATGGAACATGGTTTTGCTTACCCATGTACAGTGAAGATATAGGAGAAAGAGGTCTTATCATGACAATATTGGTAACCGGTGCAGCTGGATTTATCGGCATGCATGTAGCAAAAAAGCTATTAGAGGAAGGGAAATCTGTCATAGGAATTGATAATTTAAATGAATACTATGATCCCAAATTAAAAAAGGATAGAGTGAAGGTGTTAAAAAAATATGCTTCCTTTACCATTTTTGAAATGGATATTTGTGATGATGCTCAACTTATGGAGCTTTTTAGAGCTGAATCAATTACAGAAGTCATCCATCTGGCCGCACAACCTGGTGTGCGCTATAGCATAGAAAATCCAAAAGCATATATTGATACAAATATAACGGGATTTATTCATATTTTAGAAGCTTGCCGTCACTACCCAGTCCGCCATCTTATATTCGCATCGTCAAGCTCCGTTTATGGATTAAATACCCACATGCCATTTTCACCGTCAGACACAACCGATCACCCTGTCAGCCTATATGCGGCAACAAAAAAATCCAATGAGATGATGGCGCATAGCTACAGCCATTTATATGATATTCCCGTTTCAGGACTACGTTTTTTTACGGTATATGGTCCATACGGTAGGCCAGATATGGCTTATTTTTCATTTGTGAAAAGGATAGTGGAAGGGCAGCAAATTCAGGTCTTTAATAAGGGAGAGATGGAACGGGATTTCACCTATATCGATGACATTACAACCGGCATTGTAGATTTACTTCCACATGCTCCTAGCGAGAACTCGGAATTTGATTCAAGTGCCCCCGATTCCAGAACCAGCTTAGCCAAGTATCGTCTCTATAATATTGGGAATAATCAACCGGTTAAGCTTCTTGATTTTATTCACACAATTGAACAGCACTTGAATAAAAAGGCTGATATAGAATTTTTGGATATGCAAGCAGGGGACGTGAAAAAAACCTATGCCGATATCGATGATTTAAAACGAGTAACAGGCTTTCAGCCAAAGACTAATATAGAGGTAGGACTTGAAAAATTTATTGCGTGGTATAAAGTATATTATAAGTTATAATGACTTTCATAAATAATTAAAACGATTAAAGGAGGTGAAAGAATGCGCGTAACAGCTAAGATGATCGCAAAGGAATTAGGTATCTCGACCGCTACGGTGGACAGGGTTTTGAATAACCGAAAAGGGGTAGCTGATCGTACAATAAGAAAAGTAAAAGAAAAAGCTGATGAAATGGGATATAAACCAAATAAAGCAGCTAAATTTTTATCTACACAGAAAACATTAAAAGTTTTATTCTTACTTCCTGTTGTGCCTTATTATTTTTGGGATGAAATAGAACAAGAAATTAAAAATGTGCGACAATTATATGAAGATTTTGGTTTCAGAGTAAAAGTAAAGCGTGTGGATACAATACAAGGCAATGACCAATTGAAATATTTCAAAAAAGTTGTGCAAGAAGAATCCTTTGACGCTATTGTGATAGCCCCACATGATGCAGATCCGTTTGTTGATATTATCAATAAAGGCGTTGAAACAGGCATTCCTATTTTTACACTTAATAATGACGTCCCAAATAGCAGAAGGAAGGCATATGTTGGAAGTGACTATTTTGATGCGGGCTACTTGGCCGCAGAACTGATTCATTTATGTCAACGAAAATTAAATACAGTGACTTTGATAAGAGAAAAGGAAGATACGTATCAAATGATTTATAAAGAAAAAGGTTTTCGCCAATTCTTTTCCGATCATAAGCTTAATCCTGAAATCCAGATTGCGGGAATAGATAGTACAAAAGTAGACAAATGCATGGATAAAGAGATATTGAAAATCCAAAAAACTGATGGAATATATGTTGCAAATGGCATCTTAGGTGAAGTTGCAGACTATATGCGTAAAAAAGATGTCAGCAATAATCAAGTGTTAATCGGACATGATATAAATTATTTCATCGATTCTTTTATCCAAACAGGAACGATCTCTGCAGCGATTTGCCAGGATCCAGTCACACAAGCATCAGTGGCTGTTAAAAAAGTTTTTGATTATTTATATGGTGATATTAAAGGTGAACTAACAGATACGATCGTTAAACTGGAAATTGTAACGAAGTCCAATGCTAAATATTATTTAAATGAGAAGTATGCCCCAAAATTTAATAAGAATAAATCTGCTGTGAAATCAGGTGTTACTGGGAATGGAGTTACTTTTATAAACTAGTAGGTTAAAAAAGTTTCAATAAAATGATTGACGTACATCATATTATGCTTTAGTATAAAAATTAATTAAACGCTTACATTTTTAACCGGAAATAAAAGAAGTTACATACTTCTTTTTATTTTCCTTAAAAATGATTAACGTACATCATTAATTAGAAAATTCAGAAAAAGCGGGTGGAAAAATGAGTCAAACAAAAGTTATCCAAGTAGGTACAGGGGGGTTTGGATTATCCTGGTTAGAATTATTGAAGGATCATGATCAGGTTGAAGTAGTTGGAGTTGTCGATGTTGATGAAGCAAACCTTATCGAGGCAGAAAAAGTATTAAATGGAACAAAAGTAGATTATTTTAATAATCATGTGGAAGCATTTCAATCATTAAAAGCAGATGTTGCGGTTATTGTTACCCCGCCACAAACACATAAAGATATTGCAAAGGCAGCATTAGAACATGACTTACATGTATTTATGGAAAAACCAATTGCGCATAATCTAGAAGATGCGGTTTCCTTAAATGAATTTGCAAAAGACTATAGCAAGCATGTCATGATTAGTCAGAATTATCGTTACCGACCAGTCATTCAAGCACTTAAAAATGCTGTAGACAAGCAATTGGCAGGACCAATTGAATACGTGGAATGGAATTTTAGGAGAGCTACTAAATTCGGTGGATGGCGCGATCATTATGATGAAATTCTGATAGAAGACATGAGTATCCACCATTTTGATATGATGCGATATTTACTAGGAAAAAACGCCACTACTGTTTATGCAAAAAGTATGCGGCCATCATGGAGTTGGTTTAATGGAAATCCGACAGCGAGTATTTCGATGACGTTTGAAGGTGTCTTAATAAATTACTTTGGCAGTTGGGTAACAAGCGGACCAGAAACTTCCTGGAATGGAGATGTGAAGCTATATGGTGAAAAAGGCGTGATAGTCTTAACTTCGGACCGACCGGTGTTCATTGGTTCTGATGGAACGGAAGCAAATCTACCGATTCCAGAAATGGAGCATAGCGATCGCACCTATTCTATTACAGAACTGATTCAAGCAATAAAAGAAAAGAGAACACCAGCAACTGCTATAGCAGACAACCTTAATAGCTTCAAAATTGTAAGCGCTTCTTTGGAATCATTAAAAACAGGTAGTGAGGTTTCATTAAATAAATATTCTTAAAAAAAACGGAGGGGTTTTTATGAAGAAGTTAGTATGGATGGTATTAGTAGGTTTCTTGGTCTTAGTAATAAGTGCATGCTCAGATTCAAACGGAAGTGGAGACGAAGAAACAAGTGGGGACGAAGGTTCAGAGGGAGAACAAACTACGATTAAAATATGGGATTATATGGAGCCAGGGTCCTCAAGTGATAGAGAGCAAGAGGCTTTAATTGAACAGTATGAAGAAGAAAATCCAAATATTACGTTTGAAAGAACGTATATGCCGTTTGCTGATTTAAAAACAAAATTACTACAAGGACTAGGAGCTGGGGAACTTCCGGACATAGTGGTAATTGATAATCCAGATCACCAATCATTTGCACAAGCTGGCGTATTTGCTGATATTACAGATAAAGTAGAGGCATGGGGAGAAGCGGATCAATACTTTGAAGGTCCAATGGCTTCTGCGATGTTAGATGGAAAATATTACGGCATACCAAACAATAGTAATGCATTAGCAATCTATTACAATAAAACGATGTTTGAAGAAGCAGGGATTGAAGAAACACCTGAGACTTGGGAAGAATTCAGATCAGTAGCAGAGCAACTAACTACAGATGAAGTAAATGGATTTGCAATGTCAGGCGTAAAAAGTGAAGAAGGCACGTTCCAGTACTTACCTTATTTATGGCAAGCAGGTGCTGATTTAGATTCCTTTGGAAGTGAAGAAGCGAAAAACTCCATGCGGTTTATTCAGGACATGGTAAACGATGGCATCATTTCTTCAAACATGATCAATTGGGATCAATCTGATGTACTCGTTCAATTCCAAAATGAAGAGGCAGCAATGATGGAGAATGGTCCATGGCAAATTCCTATGCTAAAAGAGAATTCACCAGACTTAGACTGGGGTGTTTTCCTAATGCCAGCAGGTGAAGGTGGCACAGCATCTATTCTAGGTGGAGAAAACTGGGCAATAACAGAGGGCGCACAAGCTGAAGACGAAGCGTGGGACTTTATTGCATGGACACAAGAACCAGAAATATATGGACCGATGCACGAATTAGGTGGAAGACTTCCTAGTAGATCAGATGTAGCTAATGATGATCAATATAATTGGGCGCAAGATGAACATGTAAAAGTATTTATGGAGCAACTAGAATCGGCTAAACCGAGAGCATATGGAACAAATTATCCTGAAATTTCAACACATATTCAAGAGGCAATACAACGAGCGATAGCTGGTGAAGATGTGGATACAATTATGGAGAATGCGGCAGCAGATATTGAACCGTTACTTCCATAGAAACATGAGGGAGGCTTTTGCCTCTTTCTATGATTGGAGGGTTTACTGATGTATGGACAAATGCGAAATAAGTTTCCACAATATTTGTTTCTAATACCAGCTGCATTGTTTGTTGCGATGTTTATGATATATCCAATCGTATATAACGTTATTGTAAGTTTTCAGGATTTGACTTTAATGAATTTAAAATCGGGTGCAAAGTTTATTGGTTGGGATAATTACATCAATATTCTGCAGACTGAAAGGTTTGGGATCGCTTTAAAAAATACGATTATTTATACTTCTGCCTGTATCTTCTTTCAAGTGGTTATAGGTTATTTAATGGCAGCCTTTTTAAATCAAGAATTTCCGTTTCGAAACTTTTTCAGATCGATTATGTTATTAGCTTGGATGACACCGTTAGTTATTACTGGTTCCCTTTTTAAATGGTTGTTTGATGTGGATTATGGCGTATTCAACTATTTATTAACAACACTTCAAATTGTAGATGAACCAATTAACTGGCTGGGGCAACAAAGCACAGCGTTAACGGCGGTAATTATCACGAATGTATGGATCGGGATTCCTTTTAACATGATCCTGATATTAGCTGCGATGCAATCCTTGCCAAAGGATGTATATGAAGCAGCAAAAGTTGACGGTGCAAACAAATTTCAAACTTTTTTAAACGTAACCTTGCCATTATTACGTCCGCAATTAATGATCATTTTAGTATTAGGGATCATTTACACCTTTAAGGTCTTTGATATTATTCTCATTATGACTGGCGGTGGCCCGGTTAACGCTACACAAGTATTGCCATTTTACGGCTATGAACTAGCCTTTGTTAATTTTAACTTTGGTGAAAGTGGAGTAATTGCTACGGTAATACTATTCATCTTAATCTGCATCGCGCTTCTATATTTGTGGATGATTAAGAAGGAGGAAGCACAGTGAGAAATTATACTCTAAAACAATATCTTCTATTACTGGTTGCTATCATCATTATGATGGTGTTTCTCTTTCCAATCTATTGGATGATTACTACATCTGTAAAGCCGATGTCGGATATCTTTTCGTCACCACCAATGATTATTCCAGAAACGATTCAATTTGACGCCTATTACAAAAACCTGATTCAAGATCAGAGTTTACTGCCATATATTCGAAATTCATTCATAGTGGCAGCAGGAACGGCATTTTTAACCCTTTTATTAGCCTTGCCATGTGCATACGCCTTAGCAAGATTTCGGCTAATGTGGGGGAATATATTTCTGCTTATCCTTTTAGTAACGCAGATGATACCCGGAATCATGATGGCAATGCCACTGTATATTCTGTTTAGTAAAATTGATCTCGTAAATAGTTATTTGGCGTTAATCGTTGGTAATACGACGAACGCCTTGCCATTTGCCATCGTTATTATGCGGCCCTTTTTTCTATCGATTCCAAAGGGATTAGAAGAAGCGGCGGTAATTGATGGTTGTAATATATTTACGGCATTTTTTAGAATCATCTTACCTTTAACGAAACCAATTATTTTAACGGTAAGTACATTCAGTTTTCTATTTGCATGGGGAGATTTGATTTTCGCCTTAACGTTAGCTACGGATGAAAAGGTGAGACCACTTACGATGGGAATCACAAAATTTATTGGGCAATACGGAACGCAATGGGATCAGTTAATGGCTGTATCAACAATTGCTGCAGCACCAATCATTATCGTTTTCTTATTATTCCAAAAGCATATTGTAAGTGGAATAACTGCTGGATCAGATAAATAATATCGAGGAGGAATTCACATGAAATTGGGAGTTTTTGCAGTTTTATTTTCAGGTTTATCATTAGAAGAAATGCTAGATCATATTCAAAGTAAAGGACTTGAAACGGTCGAAATCGGAGCTGGTGGCTATATTGGTGATGCACATTGTAAACCGGCAGAATTACTGAAGGATGAAGGTAAACTAAAGGCATTTAAAAATGCATTTGATGATCGTGGAATAAAAATTAGTGCACTTAGCTGTCATGGAAATCCGTTACACCCAAATAAAGAAATCGCTGATGGCTTCCATGAGGAATTTGTTAATACTGTTAAGTTAGCTGAAAAATTAAATGTGGATACGATCGTGACGTTCTCCGGTTGTCCTGGTGAATCCGACTATTCTAGGAATCCCGTTTGGATTACCTGTCCATGGCCAAATGATTTTTCAGATGTAGTTGATTGGCAATGGAAGGAAAAAGTGATTCCATACTGGAAAGAACAACAACAGTTACTAGAAAAACATAATGTGAGAGTAGCGATTGAACCTCATCCTGGATTTGTTGTTTATAATAATGAAACAGCAAAAAGACTTCGCAAGGAATGCGGCGATAAGATTGGTGTCAATTTTGATCCGAGTCATTATTTCTGGCAAGGGATGAACCCAGCACAAGCGATTAAAGATGTTGGTGACTCACTTTTCCATTTTCATGCAAAGGATACGCAAATTGAACCTCGTAATACAGAACTTAATGGTGTATTAGATACGAAAAGCTATAAGGATATTGCTAACCGTTCATGGGTGTTTCGCACAGTCGGTTATGGACATGGGGAGAATGAGTGGAGAGATATAATTAGTGCACTACAAGTAATCGGATATGATGGTGCGATTAGTATCGAACATGAAGATGGTCTAATGAGTGAAGATGAAGGCTTTTCAAAAGCAGTTTCCTTTTTAGATAATATGCTCATAAGGGAAGGAGCTAAAAATCTATGGTGGGCGTAAAGAAAAAAGAGATTCGCATTGGTATGGTTGGCTATCAGTTTATGGGAAAAGCACACAGTCATGCCTATCGTGACTTACCTTTTTATTTTGATAATCCACTAAAACCTGTGTTAAAAGCCATATCAGGACGAAACGAAGAAGCAGTAAAAGAAGCACAGAAAAAAATGGGCTGGGAATCTTATGAGACTGATTGGCGTGCACTCATTAAGCGCGATGATATTGATGTGATTGATATCGTAACGCCTAACCATACGCATGCAGAAATCGCTATAGCTGCAGCCGAAGCTGGAAAGCATATTATTACAGAGAAACCTTTAGCCTTAAATGTAGAAGATGCTAAACGAATGTTAACAGCTGTGAGAAAAAATGGTGTAAAACATATGATTTGTCACAATTATCGATTTGTTCCTGCTGTGCAATATGCGAAACAATTGATCGATGAAGGTAGACTCGGAAAGATTTATCATTATCGTGGTAGTTACTTGCAAGATTTTATAATTGATCCTAATTTTCCTTTAATTTGGCGCCTGCAAAAAGAAATATCAGGCTCAGGTGCATTAGGCGATATTGGCGCCCATAGTATTGATTTAGCAAGGTTTTTAATTGGTGAATTCAAAGAAATTGTAAGCACGATGGATACTTTTATCAAAGAAAGACCTATCGGTGAAATGACAGGCGGCTTAAGTGCGAAAGGGAACTCAGAAGAAATGGGTGAAGTAACAGTCGATGATGCGACAAGTTTTCTAGCAAGGTTTGAAAATGGTGCCTTAGGAAACTTTGAAGCAACGCGATTTGCAGCGGGAAACCGAAACAAAAATAAATTCGAAATAAATGGTGAAAAAGGTTCTATTCGCTGGGATATGGAAAATATGAATAATCTCGAAGTCTACTTTACTGATGATGAAGAAGGTGTTCAAGGATTCCGGATGATTAATTGTACAGAAGAGGTCCACCCATATGTCGGGGCCTACTGGCCAGCAGGTCATATAATTGGATATGAACATACCTTTATTCATTTAATGGATGAATTTCTTAGAGGAATAGCCGGCGATTATCAACCCTCTCCTAATTTTGAAGATGGCGTTAAAAATCAAATTTTATTAGAGGCAATTGAGCAATCAGCTAAAGATAAAAAATGGATAGAAATAGGTTCTTAATATTAAAATGCTCAGCAAATCGGATTTTTTACCCCCTGCCGTTTGCTGGGCATTTTTGTTCGGGAATTATTGAATTTTCAAAAAAGAAATTATGCCTTCTGAAAAAATAAAAATCAACAAAAAGATGGACCACACTGGTGAAGACTACATTTTCCTACCTTACTGACTACCTTTAGCAAATCTGGTATACTAGTATGTATCTAATTTAGAAGATAGCTATTCAAAGAAGTCGGGAGGGGATAATGTGGATTACTTTATAATGAATGCGGATACATTGCTGAAAATAGATTCTGAAATGCCTAGCTCTGTTTTACATGCAGTGGATATGCTAAAGAGAGATATGGAAAAAGTATTTCTGAAAAATAGAGAAAACAAATTTAAGCAGAGTCTCATTATAGTTGATTACGACAGAACGCTTAAAGAAGAAGGATATAAGATAAACTTTCGGTCAGAAGGAAAGGAACAAATTATGGAAGTTCGTGGTGCAGATGATCTTGGTGTAATTTATGGATTACTTTTTATCAGTAAAGAGTATTTAGGTGTTGATCCATTTTGGTATTTTGCAGACATTGAATTGAAGCAACGACAAGAAGTGAAAATTCACAATAAGGAAATTATTTCTCCTACTAAAAAGGTAAAATATCGCGGTTGGTTTGTAAATGATGAAGTGTGTTTAATCGGTTGGGCAAAGGAGTACCCTCCAGAAAAAGAGGTTTGGTATCCAGTATTTGAAACCCTTCTTCGTCTTGGAGGAAATATGGTTATTCCTGGTACAGATTTGCCGAAGGATGGAGTTCACTGGGCTCTGGCATCAGAAATGGGCTTATGGATTACACACCATCATGCGGAACCGTTAGGAGCAGAGATGTTCAAACGTGCGTACCCAGATAAACAGGCGAGCTACAAACAGCATCCGGATTTATATGAAAAGCTATGGGAAGATGCGATTAAAGAACAAAAGGATAAAAAAGTAATTTGGGTCCTATCCTTTCGTGGACAGGGGGACGCACCCTTTTGGTCTCAAGATCCGTCTTATGATACCGATGAGAAACGCGGTCAGTTAATTAGTGACGTGCTTCATCGTCAGCTAGAATTATTACATCAATACATAGATCATCCAGAATGCTGTGTTGCTTTATATGGGGAGCTTTCTGAATTATATCGTAAAGGAATGTTGCATTTACCTGAGGATATTATCAAAGTTTGGGCTGATAATGGGTATGGCAAAATGGTTTCCAGACGGAATGGAAATGAGGATTTTCGGATTTCATCCCTTCCAGAAGGGAAATCCTTTGGGAGGCAAGGAATCTATTATCATATAACCTTTCATGACTTACAAGCATCCAATCATCTAACCATGTTTCCAAATGAGCCAGACTTAATAAAAGAAGAATTAAAAGAAGTATTTCGTCAAGGTGGAGATGATTATGTTTTACTGAACAGTGGAAATATTCGGATGCATACCTATCCACTAGATATGGTAAGTGAACTTTGGAATACTGGTGATCTAAATATAGAAGAACATTTAACAGCCTATCTCGAAAGATTTTATTCTTCCCATTATGATAAGCTGAAAAATAATATAAAAGCATATTTTGATGCAACGCTTACTTACGGAAAACACGCTGATAATCGTGCTGGAGAAGAAATTTACCATCACCCAGCAAGGTTAATCGTTGGGAAATGGATGACTAATAATGATTCAACATGTGAAGAGTTAATTTGGGCTACGGGATTTGTCTCTTTTGAAAAACAAGTAGCGTGGTTTGGACAACTTACGAAAGATGCACGCGAAAAATGGGAGAAACTAAATGCATCGAGCAGGGAATTGTTGAATCAGTTAACACCATCTGATCAACAACGCGACTATGATCAATTTCATGTTCAAGTAGAATTGCATGATTCAGGAAATTCGGGACTGCATCATTTAAGTATGGCGTATGCTCACTTTCAAAAAGAACAATACCCAGAAAGCTTTGTTTATGCTTCGTACGCAATTTGGGAATATCAACGAGGAATAGAAGCACTAAAGAAGTCGGAACATGGTAAATGGAAGAATTTTTATAGGGCTGATTGGTTAACAAATATAAAGCGGACAATTGAAAGTTTGGATGCTTTACGAAAATTTATACGAATGCATGGAGATAGTCCGGATTTCTTTTTATGGTATAAACAATACCTGATGCCAGAAGAAGAAAAGCATATATATTTAGAAAATACCCATCGCGAACCGCTATCGGATGACAAGCTAGCGCAGCGATTAAGTGAAAAATTATTTGCTAAAAAACAGTCAAACTAGAGAAGTTAGTTTGGCTCTTTTCATTTTTAAAAGGAAAGCTAGATAATCAAGTCCCAATCTCAGAAATTGATTTCAAAAAAACCAGATAGCGACAACACTTTAGAAAAAAGAGTCAAATCTCTTTATGGAATGAGAAAGTAAAGCTTTAGTAAAAATGCTGTCACAAGTTCTGACAAGATTAATGATTATTTACAATTAGCATGTTAGATTTATTACAAGAAATATAAAACGAAGCTTGGAGGTGACAAGAAAAAAGGGTAGAGTCTTCAACACCTATGAAAGATTGCACTACAGTGAGAGATAACTTTTACTAAAGGTGGAGGTGGTTAAAAAAAGAGTTCAAGCAACAAACATATTTTAGCAGGACAAAAGGAGGCTTTAGAGAAACGATTTGGATTTCATATCGAACAAGTAGAGAGAAAGTAATAAAGGAAGAAGGGGGTCAGTCGTACGGTGAAAAATTTGGACAAGTCATTAAAAAGAAAGATAGCTTATTAAAAGGTATAGATAAAGTAATGATAAAACAACCGTTAAGGATGTGAATGTGGCGATGCTACGTTTCTACATTTAACGGTTGTTTTTTAGTTTTAAGAGTTATGTTATATCATCTTACATCTATCTAATGATTTTCATTAAATGTAAGATAATCTAACTAAAACCTATCGGAAAAACCAAAAACTAAATGATATCTTCCGGTGATAAGATTAATTTAACAACAAAGCAGGGGGGAAGGGAAAATGCTAAATGAGTATAAATTAGAATTATTAGACGTATCAAAAGAATTTAATTCTAGAGGTGAAACGGTTAAGGCGTTAGATGAAATCACTATGAAAATTCCAGATCATAAGTTTATAAGCATTATTGGACCAAGTGGTTGTGGGAAGTCAACGTTGTTTAATATCATTTCTGGATTAGATCAACCAAGTGATGGTGAACTATTAATTGATAAAGAAGAAGCTTCTGGAACATCCGGACTGGTAGGATATATGTTACAAAAAGATCTATTACTACCTTGGAGGACTATTTTAGAAAATGTCATTCTAGGAATGGAAATTATCGGAATTCCAAAAAAGGAAGCAAAAGAAAAAGCTATCCCACTCCTTCATCGCTATGGTTTAAAAGGATTTGAATACAGCTATCCTTCTCAGTTATCTGGCGGAATGAGACAGCGTGCGGCACTATTAAGAACTATTCTTTATGACAGAGACGTCATTTTATTAGATGAACCATTTGGGGCACTCGATGCGCAGACGCGGGCAAACATGCAGGAATGGTTACTTGATCTTTGGGATGATTTTCAAAAGACCATTTTATTTATCACCCATGATATTGACGAATCTATTTACTTATCAGATGAGGTTTACATTATGACAGCAAGGCCAGGCAAGATCAAACACCGCTTGAAAATTGACTTAGAGAGACCAAGAAAGCCCAATATTATTACATCAAAGAAATTTATTGAATTAAAGGACGAGGCATTAACGATGTTGTCTGAAGAAGTTTTAAAGAGTCAACAAATGGAGATGCAAGCAAATTAATTAGGAGGTGGAGAAAATGTCAGACAATTCATCTGTTCTTGGAAAAAGAAAAAAGATAAACAGGGTTTCTGTTGGTAGTCATAATAAAAAAGCAAAGAAATCAAATGCCAACTGGAGTTACTTAAACAATGAACCGAAGGAATACTTATTAAATGTTGGTCGCTTAGCTGCATTCTTATTGATGATCTTAATTTGGGAAGCCGGAGCAAGAATTGGTTTGATTGATTCATTCTTTTGGAGTATGCCATCTGAAATTATACAAACATGGACGATTATCGCAGTGGATGGATCGGTTTGGAACGATACCTTTTATACATTCCAATCTACTATATATGGATTTGTGTTAGGAACAGTGGGAGGTGCAGTGATAGGCTTGTCCTTCTGGTGGTCCAAGTATTATGCAAAAATAGCAGAGCCGTTTTTAATTATCTTTGAAGCAATGCCAAAGCTTGCTTTAGCCCCAATTGTTGTTTTGATTTTCGGAATCGGACTTTCTTCAAAGGTAGCGATGGCTGTCGCGATCACGATTATTATCACCACACTCACTACTTACAATGGGATGAAGCAGGTGGACAAAGATTTAGTTCGTATGATCTTCGCTCTAGGGGCATCAAGATGGCAGGTTTTCACAAAAGTAGTGGTGCCTTGGACCATGCCATCGATTATTTCAGCTCTCAGAATCAATATTGGTCTGGCACTTACCGGAGCTATTGTAGGTGAATATATTGGTTCCACACACGGTTTAGGTCGGATGATCTTTTATGCAGGACAAACCTATGAAATATCGTTAATCTGGGCAGGTATTTTTAATCTTTCGTTATTATCCGTAGGTCTTTATCTACTTATAAGCTGGTTAGAGAAAAAACTATTAAAAGGTATATTACATTAAAAGAATGGGGGAATCGTTTTGTTGAAAAAAAGTAGGTATCTATTATTTGTGGTGATGATTGGGTTACTGTTTTTAGCAGCATGTGGTAGTGACGAAGCAGCTGGAGAGGAACAAGCTTCAGGTGAAAACATGGAAAAAGAAGAGTTGATTATTGCTGAACCGGTGCACGGGTTTGGATATCTACCGCTTTATGTTGCGATTAGTAAAGGATATTTTGAGTCAGTGGATGTATCTGTGACCACTTTAACTGGTGGGAGTGCCCACACAAATGCTGTATTAACTGATGAGGCATGGGCCTTTATCGGTGGTCCTGAGCACAATGCATTCGCAAAAGCAAAAGGAGCCGAGCTCAGAGCAATTGGGAATGTGGTGAATAAAGGAAATGTGTATTTGGTTGCTAGTCCTGACTTAGAACCTAGCGAGGATATGACTGAATTTTTAACAGGAAAAACAGTTGTAACAAGTCAATATGGAGGTACCCCTAACTCGATAACTAGATATTTACTTGCAGAATGGGGGCTTGAGGTTGGTGAGGATGTGACCTTGATGGAGGTTGAAAATGCTGCTATTCCTTCTATCATAAGTGAAGGAAATGGGCACGTCGCGGTAGTATCTGATCCAGTCATGCAACAAGGAATTAACGAAGGAATTTGGAATGAGCCTTTCTACAACGTGCCTATGGAGTTAGGACCATATGCATATTCCACCATTAATGTGAAATTAGACAGCATTGAAGAAAATCCAGAGCAGGTGGAAGGATTTATGGAGGGGTTAGTCAAAGGTCTGGATTTAATTCTAGAGGATCCGGATGAAGCTTTAGAAATAGCAAAAGAAGAGTTTTCTACTCTTGATCCAGCTGTGTTAGAAGATATGTTGGATCGAGCGATTGAGGATGAACTTTGGGAATTTGATGGGAAAGTCACAGAGGATTCGATTACCACTAATTTAAAAGTTGTGGAAAATGCTGGGATGCTTGAAGAGGAAATCAGTTATTCAGACATCGTAGACCCACAATTTTTTGAATAATAAAAATTAAATGGAGGGATTCAAATGGCAATTTGGGATGAATTTTTATCAGAAAATGACAAGGTGATTTATGGTGGTGCAGGTTTTGGGGAAAAGGCAGGGTTAGGTAAAAGGCCAGCAGTATTAATTGTAGATGTGAATTACGCTTTTTGCGGGGATAAAAGAGAGCCGATTATGGAATCAATTAAAAACTGGAGTCACAGCTGCGGGGAGGCGGCTTGGGATGCTATTCCGCCAACGCAAAAACTATTAAAAGCTGCCAGAGATCAGCATATTCCCGTGTTTTATTCCACTGGAACTGATAGTAGACCTGATGGTTTTGACAGAGGAGGATGGAGCCATAAGAATAAACGAACAGGGAAGCCTCAGCCAATTACCGAGCCAAGAGGAAATGATATTGTAGCAGAAATTGCGCCAATCGAAAGTGATATTGTAATAGAAAAATTGAAGCCTAGTGCTTTTCATGGCACCCCTTTAATTGGGTTCTTGATAGATTTGGGAATAGACTCCTTAATCATTACTGGAACTACCACGAGTGGATGCGTAAGAGCAAGCGTTATAGATGCATTTTCTCAAAACTTCAAAGTTGGGGTCGTGGAAGAATGTACATTTGATAGAGGTGAGGCTTCCCATGCAATTAACTTGTTTGATATGAATGCGAAATATGCAGACGTGATGTCGATAGATGAAACGATAGCTTACATCGATACGATTGAAAAAGGATTATTTGATCATAAAATAGACTTCCAATCTGCTGCTGTATCTTCTATGTAAAGGATGTGTTTCATCAGCGAAAGCTCTTTTTCTAGAAACTTTTCGGGAATTTAGCGTTCGCAAACTGGAAAGTAGTTTAATTGAGCGGTTACACAGTGGAAAGTGTAAAAGGCCTGGAAGCAATTGCTCTCCAGGCTTTTTATTTCACTATTTTCAAAAATAAATCCGATTTTTGTTTGGAAAGGGAGGCCTTATTATGTTGGTCAACGAGAAAACCTGGGCGCTGATCATTTCTATAAGCTGTGGATTATATTGGTTGGCCCACTCTACTATCAGACCTATAATTTCACTCTATGCTAATAATAATGGTGCAACGGATTGGGAGATTGGTATTATTCTAGGAATATATGCTTTTTTCCCTTTCTTTTTAGCGATTCCAATTGGTGGATTAGTGAGTACATTTGATAAAAATAAATTACTGCAAATTGGCGCATGGCTGATGGTCGTGAGTGCGGGGCTATATATTATTTCCAACAGTTTTTGGATGTTGCTTATTGCACAAACAGTGGCAGGAATTGGCCAATTATTTGTCTGGTTAATCTTTCAAGTCATGATTACAGAAGGAAAAAGTAAAAGTAATCATACGAGAATTGCCACCTTTTCCCTTTATATGGCATTAGGACAATTGCTTGGGCCGCTTCTCGGTGGCGTTCTGTCCGACACTTTCGGATACTCTGCAGCATTTATGTTGTATGGTGTAATATGTATCTTGCTTACAGTGGTCAGTTATTTACTTAAAAGTGATATTAAAGTTACGGAATACAAAAAACCAGATTTTTTAGAGATGTATAAAGAGAGTGCTAGATTGTTAAAAAATTTAGGATTTGTAGCTGCTTTATTATTTTCATTTATTGTCTTGTTTATTATTGATGCCAGGATGTCTTTTTTACCTATTTATATGGAAACTCTAAGCTTTAGCAATACCGTTATTGGGCTTTTGCTGTCGGTGGCCTCTTTTTCAGCGCTTCTAATTAAGTTTATTTATCCGTATTTAATTAAACGACTGGGCTATATGAAGCTATTAATCGGTAGTTTTTCATTTTCCATTCTTTTATTATACTTAGCACCGCTTCCTCACAATTATTTTACGATGGGGATACTCATCTTTATTACTGGTATAGCACTAGCAATTAATCAACCATTATCTTTATCTCTTATTTCAGAACAGACGAGAGAAGATCAACGAGGCATTGCGTTTGGTATGCGTTTAATGGGGAATAGAGGTGCACAATTAGTTGATCCGCTTGTTTTTGGAGCAATATCCTCAATCTTTTATTTGGAGTTTGCATTTTGGATTGTAGCTGTTTTTTTAACCCTTCTGTCAGTGCTAGCCATAGCCATGTTTGCTGCAGCAAATTCAAGAAAAGAAGCAAAAGCTGCTTATGTTCCTTCAAAAAAAGAGCAGGAAGTATAAGACAAACGCTATGCTATAATAATTAAAACGGTACATTAAAGAAGGTGAAAACGGATGGATATGTTAGATTTAAGGATTCTTGTCGAACTATTTGAAAAACGTAGTATAAGTAAAGTAGCTAAAAATCTCCCACTGTCCTACTCTGCAATCAATGCTCGCCTACTAAATATGGAATCGGAAGTGGGTGTGCGGTTGTTTATTCGCACAAGCAGAGGGACAGAGTTAACCGATGCTGCAGAAAAGTTTTATTATTTTGCTTATAAAAGCTTACTTTCCTTAGAAACAGGCCTTAGTATTGCCAGACAATCTAATTCACAAAAAAAGAAGGAAGACATTCAAATTGGTATAACGAGACCTTTAATCCATCTAGTTGCACCAGTCTTTACAAACTTAATGAACACACAAAAGACCCCAGTTGCGTGGAATATTCAAACTGGTTTCACCCTGGAATTAATGTTGCTTACAAACGGGGAAGCGCTCGATATGTCGATCATCAACCATAACAAATTTATTCCAGATAGTTTAGAGCAAGAAAAGATATTTAGTGATCCCATTCATTTAGTTGGTGCGAAGGGCCAAAAGCTCCCTAATTATCAAGAACTCTATCATATATTATCGAGAGTTCCTCTCATTCTGTTGAAGAAGGGTTTCCCACTTCGCGAATTAATTGAGGAAGAATTATTTAAGCCAATGGGATTTGTGCCAAAGCAAGTCATCGAGGTCGATTCCATGGATATTGTAAGGCAATTAATGTGTGATGGTGTGGGATATTCCTTTATGCCAGAAATGGCACTCCTTGACCGGAAAGATGCATTTGATTTAGAAATATATGCTTCAGATATTGTTATACAAACTTTTCATATGGTATATTTGCCAACCTTTTACCAAGAACACCAAGCACTTATCGCAGACATGATAAACGGTATTCGAACAACAGTGAAAAATAAGCAAGCAGGTACTTTTTCAGCTTATTAAAAATTAGTAATATTTTGTTTTGATTGGCACATCAAGGGAACTTTTTTATTATGAAAGTCCCCTTGATGTGCCGAAAAATGATTAGATGAATCAATTCTTTCCTTTCATATACATCGGTGTATTTCCTTCTTCTGTTTTAAAACCTATTTTCCCATAAAACTCCACGACATTCGGATAAGCTACTAACATTTTCGTTTGGTATCCTTGATACAAATCAAGCATTTTATCCATCATTTCTTTGCCAATTCCTTTACCTTGATAGCTTGGATGGGTCAACACATAGTGAAAATAAACTGTTAAAGCGCCATCTGAAAGTGCATTGATTAAACCAATCAGTTCGTCCCCATCCCAGGCTGCAATGACTTCGTCGGATCCTTTAATTGCCTGTAATAATTTTTCCGGGAATTGTGCTGACTCCCATTCAACAGAGAGAAAGAGTTCTTTTAGATTTTCTTCTGTGATATTTTCTGTGTCTTGCCTGTAAAAAATCGTCATGGTCTAAACCACCCTCTTTATTAATCTAGTATAGCTTGTTTTTGATCTAAACATAAAGTAAAAGTATTTACCTATTCCTTACGTATTTGAGCAGTTGCATAAAATAAAAATTTGTTTTTAGAGTGGCTTAGAAAAGCTTTTATCTATTTTTAGAGAAATACTAAAAAAACTTTTTAAGCATACTTTTATCCAAAATGGATAAAAGTATGCTATACTAGAAATACATCATAAATAGGAAAATTTTTTGATGGAATGGATTTTAAAGGAGACGATCAATAGTGCAACAGGAGAAAGCCCAAACCACAAAACAACGTCCTTCTTGGACCTTTATACTACAAATTTTTCTTACCTTTTTAAAAATAGGGCCGGTCACATTTGGTGGCGGTTATGCGATGATTCCCATGATTGAAAGAGAAGTGGTTGATCGAAAAAAATGGATAAAGCCAAATGATGTAACAGAAGTATTCGCCATTAGTGAATCTGTGCCAGGAGCGATTGCAATTAACTCCGCTACATTCATCGGTTTTCGTTTAGCAGGCGTGAGAGGTGCGGTTGCTGCAATGCTTGGCGTTCTTTTACCAACCTTTTTGATTGTAGTTGGACTAAGTATGTTATTTATTCTTGTGAAGGATAACCCATATATTGAAGCGGCATTCATCGGAATTCGATCTGCAATTGTAGCGTTAATTGTTTATGCAGCGTACAAGATTGGATTGACAGCAATTTATGATAAAACAACACTGACCGTTATGGTGATTACGGTAGCTATTTTATTTTTCTTGCATATTCACCCGGTCCTGATAATTATTGGAGGCATGGGCGTAGGGATTTTACTTGTTCAAATTAGAAAGAAATTAGGTATTTTCACAGCAATGGATAAAGAAGAATCAAAACAAAAAGCAGAAATAGTGTAGGGGGAGGTATGGATATGTTATTGTGGGAAATTTTCACAACCTTTTTAATGATCGGATTTGTTTCCTTTGGCGGTGGTTATGCGATGATTCCAGTTATTGAACTTGAAGTAACCAAGCACGGCTGGATGAATACACAAGAGTTAACCGATGTGATCGCAATTGCAGGAATGTCTCCAGGGCCAATAGCAACCAACAGTGCTATTTTCGTGGGTTATCAAACCGCAGATTTACTAGGTGCTGTCGTAGCTGCTTTAGGAATGATGCTACCATCATTGTTTATTATATTAATCATAGCAACGTTTTTCTTTAAAATGAATAAAAATATATTTGTGAAATCAGCTTTTTATGGACTCAGGCCAATTATTACGGGCCTAATCATTTATGCTGCTATCCGCTTCGCTATTACAAATAATGTAGTGGGAACGATGAATTGGCACACCGCCTCCTTGCTTGGCATTTTTGCTTTGTCTTTATTTGCTTTAATTAAAATCAAACTTCATCCAATCTTCGTCATTGCAATATCGGCAGGACTAGGTATAGTATTGTATTACTAAAGGGATTGAAAAGGGCTGAAGTAAATGTTAAGAGAATTTTTGCTCGAAAAAGGAAAAAAATATGGAGCGATGCGTGAAGTGTATAAACTCCTTCAAAAACATGATGGCTTAACAAAAGCAGAATTAATTGAGAAGTTAGATATAAAACAAACCACTTTAGTTCGTTATCTCGATGCTTTAATGGAGAGAAAGTTAATTGATATTCATGAATATGAAGCATCCTCAGGTGGAAGGCCACCCGCGGTTTATGCGATCAATCCTGATGCGAATTTACTAGTTGGCATTGATATTTCCAGACGGAAAACAAAAATTGTGATCACGAATTTAACTTTTGAAGTAATCGAATCGACTCAATTTAATATGACAGAAGCACATCATCCTAAGATGACACTAGAAAAAATAGAAATAGAAATACACGCCTTACTCAAAAAGCAGCAGAAAACACCAACAGATATTTTAGCAATTGGGGTTGGTTCCGTTGGTCCACTTGATCGTGAAAAAGGAATCATCACGTCCAAGGCACAATTTTTATCTGGCGAGTCGGAGCAAGTAGAAATTGTTGATGCATTAACAAAACGCTTCGATCGACCAGTCTTCTTAGAAAATGGCGCAAACACAGCAGCAGTCGCCGAATATACACTTGGTAATAGCTTGGACCACAATATCCTCTATTGTATTAGCGGGATCGGTGTTCGTTGTGGCGTCTTAACGGATGGTGAAATTACTCACAACCAGACAGGAGACGCCAGTGCGATTGGAGAAATGGTTCTTTTCATAGATAAAGATAATCCGAAAAAGCTAGTCGATTTTCTATCCTTTCAAGCGATTTTGGGAAAAGTCCGAGCCTATGCTAGAAAGAGTGGAGCAATGGGAAAGAGGCCTGTTAGCGATGCTAAGATTGACGCGTTATCGATGGAAGACGTTTTTAACGCAGTAGAAGCGGGTGACCAACAAGTAAAAAACATCCTGCTAGAATCAGCACATTATTATGGAGTCGGATTAAGTAACGTTGTGCAAATCTTACACCCTGAAAAGGTTATCTTAAGCGGCGAATTAATTGATCGTTATCCATTCTACAAAGAGAAGGTAGTCGAGAGCGCAAAAGCTTTTATTAATCCTCTTGGAAGAGACAGAGTAAAATTTGATATTGGAGAATTGAGAGAAGAGGCAAGCGTTCGAGGTGCTGCGATCTATGCATTACAAGAGATGATAAAAAGATAAATGCGCACAAAATTCTGTGCGCATTTTTTTATGAAATAATATAAAAGTTGATATATTCTACGTTAATAGTAGACGAATCTTGATCGAACAAAACGTTTCATGACCATACTTGAGAGTTTCATGACCAAACGAAGTCGCTTCATAGCCAATCGACAGCACTTCATGGCCAAATCGGAAACTTTCATGGCCAAACTAGAACGTTTCATGACCAAATTACAACTATTCATCTTTCTATTTGACGCTTTTACGCACAAATTCGTTGTGTTCACGCACACTTTTCGATGATTCACGCACAAACTCACGGAGTTCACGCACAAATTCGTTAGGTTCACGCACAAACTCACATATTTTCACTTTTCCATTTGTCTAACTGACGCTTGGAGGTGAAGTGGAGAATTTTCTTCTCTTCTGAAAGTGAAGTTAATTTAGCTAAAACTTTTGGTTTGATATGTTTATTGAAATTCCAAATGAATCGGAAGAATTCCAGATCAAAGCGTTCTGGGCAATCCTTTTGCATATCAGGTCGAATACGATTCCTGTACTTGAACACCCGTTTTGTAGCTTGATAGATGCACCTGTATCTTGAAAAGTCTAGAAGAATGATCGTGTCTGCTGCTTGTATTCTTAAGTCAATTGTACCTGCGTAATTGCCGTCGATGATCCATGAATCTTCTTTCAAAATATCTTTTTGAATATCGATTTGCTCCGCTCGATCAGTCATTTCCCAGTTTGGCTTCCATAATAGCGCATCGAGATGATAGATAGGTAGAGTTAATGATGAACCGAGCTCGCGGGCTAGCGTTGATTTTCCGCTACCCGGTGAACCGATAATTGCAATTTTTCTCAAAAAATTGCCTCCTTCTTATCCTACCTTATTCTAGTGGTAGGACGTATAGAATGACACAGAAGAAATGAAGAATACTAGCTGCTAATACGAATAAATGCCAGAGGGCATGGTGATAACGAAACCCTCGCCATACATAAAAGACGGCGCCAAATGTATACAAAATACCACCAAGTGCCAACAGCAGAATGCCATTAGGATGAAGATTTTCTGTTAAAGGTCCCCATGTAAAAACAATTAGCCAGCCCATTACCACGTAAAGTAGTGTTGATACAACAACGAAACGTTTAACGAAATATGCTTTAAAGATTGTACCAGCTATTGCGAGCCCCCATACAATTCCAAAGAGTGTCCATCCCTGCACACCTTTTACGACGACGAATAGAAAAGGTGTATAGGTTCCTGCTATAAAAAAGTAAATCGAGGAATGATCAAGCACCTCAAAAACATTTTTAGCGCGACCTTTAGGCAGCGCATGCAGTAGAGTGGATGAGGTATATAAGAGAAACATAGTAGAACCGAATAAGGTGAAACTGACGATGTGCCATACGGTTCCTTTTAATGTAGCCAAAACAATTAAGATTACCAGTGCTGCAATACTTAAAATCATGCCAATACCATGTGTGACGGAATTAGCAATTTCTTCTTTCTTTGAAAAAACGTGTGTTGTCCCCATCTTACAGATCCTTTCAGCTTATCTTTGATTTTTAGCTATAGCTTTTGTATACGATAAGAAAATCGTATAAGAAAATAAAAATTTATAATATGTAATGACGTGAAAGTAAGTTTTTCTAATCTTATTATGCTTTTCACAAACTAGAAATGCAAGAGAAATAACGGAAAAGAAAAAACAGCCACTTCCTTAATAGGAAGAAGCTGTTCGATAATCATCATTAATATCTGCTTTTGGTTTACAGTAAATGATACAGCTGATAAAGACTGCTAATATCAGTAAAAACAGTAATGGACCAATAAGCCCAAGAGATTTAAGTGACGAGAAGAAAATAATATTTACAAAAAGTAAAACGATTGAGCTAATAACGACTGCAGGTCCTTTAACAGAAGCAGTTCGTTTTACTTCCCATGTTCCGCGTTGTTCGAATAGTGTAACAAGAACCATAACAGAGATGTTAGCAATCATACCAATCCAAACTGGGTGAATGTCCAGGTGGAAATCAGTAGGGCTCCAGCCGCTTAAATAGTACCAAACAATCCCTGCTGAGAACCCACTAACGAGGGACCCGATAACAGCATTTTTAGAAACTAGTGGCCAAAACAGTGCAGCTACTACAGGAGCGAAGGTAGCTGAGTTCCGCATTGTCCACGCGAGAACGTTCCACCAGGCGGATTGTTCGGTTCGTAAAAATCCAAATACAATCATCAATACAGTTAAAAATAATAGAGACCACTTTGTATAGACGACCAGCTTTTGCGGGGAAGCTCCAGGAAAAACGGCGCTTCCAACGTCTCTTCCTAAGCTGGTTGCACCTGAGAACTGACAAGGCGCACCCCAACCAAGGGCACATGCCCAAATACCAAGAAAGAACAATCCTACTAGTGGTGCGGGTAGTACTTCCATTAGGTAGAGCGGGAGAGCCACTAACCCTTTGCTTTCGCCCGGTACTACTACAGCCGCAGATAAACCAAAGACAATACCTAACACAATAAAGGGAATGCTCATAATTTCCGCTATAATAAGCCCCTTTTGTCCTTCCTCAGGCGTTTTACAAGAAAGGGCCATTTGGAATGCTGCTTGTGCTAAGATGACATTGACAAAGAAGGTAGCAAACCATACGAGAATTACTTGTAGCCCTACACCTGTCCAATCAAATAATTCGGGACGGTCGACGGCTAATTGTTGTAAGCCACTGATTCCTGGATTGATAAAAAAGGCGATCGTTCCAATCGTAAACATAAGTGCGAAAACAATCGTGTTCATCGTTTGGGTAAAGGCAATCGACCACATTCCACCAGCTTGTAAATAAACAAATAATAAAATGGCTGTAAAAGCTACTGATAGAGAAAGGGAGATGCCTGTAAATACGTGAAAAGCTGAGGCGAACGCAATTGCTGTAGCAACCGACCACATTGGAAAGGCGACTGCTGTAATGGCACCTGAGATAGCCTTTGCACCGCGACCGTATGTGTCACCAATTAGACCACTGATGGTAACGAGTAATCTTTCGCGAAACTTTTTAATCATTAATAGCGCGATGATCAAAACTTGAATGGTTTCTGCTACACCGTACCAAATGGCTGAGACGCCTGTTAAATAGGAGAGCTCAACGATCGAGATATAGGTGGAGCCTGAAAATAAACCAGTGATACAAAATGCTACGGTCCACCAGCGGAAGGTTCTTCCACCAACGAAGTAGCCATCTGTTTGTTGTGCTTTTCTTTTCGCTAAATTGCCTGCAACGATTAGTGCTAATGTATAAAGAATCGTTAGGGCAATCATCCAAATTCCATATGAAGTCATCCTGCAACCTCCTCGTTAATTTTCCAATTTAATTTTATTTCGCATGAAGTATCCTTAAACAAGTTGTAGGCAGGACAACGGCGGGTAACCTCTTCGATTAAATCGGTTAAGTTTCTTTCTTTATCTGCTAAATTTAGTACGATATCTAGCTGGGCAGTTTGAAAATAAGGACTAACATCTGCTGTTCCTTTTAAACCGCGCTTATCAATTTCGCCATGAGCAGATACCTCTAAGTTTTCAATGGAAATTTCTTTTTCATTTGCTACCATCTCAATGACAATCATTAAGCAACCACTTAATGATCCTAATATATATTCCATCGGAGTAGGAGCAAGATTTGTTCCCCCAAGTTTTTCAGGCTCATCAATGGTGAAATTAAATTCACGGACCTGAGTTTTGTTTTGCAGGTTATTTGTTCGAGTACTTTTGGTTTCTACTGACCGTAGATATTTATTCTGTTCTGTCATGTTAAAGTTTCTCCTTTTCAAGTGATTTTTGATTTGGTAGTATTATGGATAAAGCTACATAGCGAAGTCTCTTTTTCCACGTAAAAAAGCAGCTACTATTTTTCCGCCTGAAAAATAATAGCTGCTTAGCTAATGAATGGATATCTACCCTTATCTTTCAGGCTTTAGGCCTGCTGGAATGGGCACCTTATTTCGGAAATAGGTTGCCGTGGGATCATAGGACCAGATTCCTCCTCCACTCTTGATAAGAAACTATGAAATTGTCAGTTAATTCTGAATTGATATTTGTAATCATAAACTCAAATTAAAATGAAGTCAACCCTATTTTAAAACTTTCAGCTTATAAAAATTGAATTACCACATCATCGGTATCATGCGTTCAATATTTTGGATAAATTCTGAAATGAATATATCAGATAGTAGGTAGATAAATAAATAGGTTATCACCATACAAAGAATAGTAAGATAGTAAAGCTGTCCACTTGGCTGATGCTTTTCTAAATGATAAAAGCTTAATAATAGTGGATTAACTACAATGATAATACTAAGACCCACGACAGATAATGCAATCATGATCATACTAAATGACATCGATCCGAGTAGCGAGATTACCATCGTAACGGTAGCTAGAGCAGTGTAAGGTACCGCTAGTCCACCGAACTGCGCGGTTAATTTTTTGAAAGTAATCGGCTGTTTGCCTATTTTTAAAACGATAAAGGCACTTACTAAACCAATTGCTGTTATTAGTAGAAAGCCAAATAGTAATCTACTAACCAATGGGAAAAATGGGAGGGCATCTGCTGCATAGGCAAATTCCATCGCATTTTTCGCAATAAAATAGACGCTTAAAGAAAGAGTAAGGGCGAATAATACAAGCGTAATGATACTATTTATAAATGCATTTTCCTCATGCTTTAGAGCAATGGTTGGATTTTTAATGACTTCTAAAAAATAGTTGTAATATTGCTTCGATTGTTGCTTAATTTGTTCTACCTGTTGACCTTGTGGAACGTTTGGTTGGGCGTTCGCTTGAAAACCTTGCTCAACGGCAGGCTGTGCCTGTTGAAAATTAGGTGCTTGCTGCGAGTTATTTTCACTAGTGCTTTGTTGATTTGTTGATGCACCACATTTTTCGCAAAAATTTCCATCGTCTTGATTATGTTGACATTGTGTACATGTTACCATTTCTTTTTCCTCCGTTCACTTTTAATACCATTCTAATAGTTTGTCTGTTTCAAAACTCTTTACTTCATCACTGCCACGAATATACCAATCGTCACTAGTTGGTTCATAAACAAGATGGTATTTCCACATATATTCAGTTCGGTCAAAATTTCTAGGTGCTGGTTCGCCGCTTTCATAATAACCAGTTCTAAATTGAAGCTTGGTTATTACTTCAACATTGTAATCATTTTCTGTATCAACTAGGAAACTACCATCGTCAAAAATAATTTGTTCAACGTCACCTGTAAAATTACTATTATCCTCACGCATACGATCAAAGTTATCCCCTGTTGCTTTTAGATAACCCATATTTTGCATCACAGTTAAATGTGAAATGGATTGATCTTTATAAGCGATGATCCATTCATCGACATGCCTTGCAATTCGCGAATAGATTTCATCTCGCAAATAATCATCTTCATAGTTAAATTCGAACATAACAGGATTTTGACTTGCATCTGTAATCATAACTGGATCTGCGTAGAGCGTTTCCCACGGTAATTCTAACTTTGCTGAAAAGGTAGTGGAACCATCGTACGTCACTGGACCAAAAACCGTTTCTTCCCCGATTGCCTCTTCTGTTACCACATCATTTACGATTAACGTTGCTTCTTCATGTGTGGATTGAATGATGACTTCCTGGCCCTCGAAGCTTATAGCTGCACTAGCTTCTAGTTGTTCCGTTTCCCAAAAGTCGATTGTAATGGCATCCTCATATTCCCCGTATATCTGGTTATGTAAAAAAGTTAATTCATACTTCCCCGGAAGATGCACTAAATGTAATTTTTCATTAGGATTCTCTAACATTATTTTATAACGATCCTTAATGGAGAGTTCCGTCTGTTCAAAATTTGCAGAAGCTACTATTTTAACGGGGGTTAATTCAAATACATACTGCGGGTAAATACCAAACTTCTTTTCTGTTTCTACTGCTTGAATAAGTGGATGAGCAGCTTCATCATTTGAAATTTGAGCTTCTAATCGGTCGCTAATCCTTGCTAAAGCTTCTTTATTATCTTGGAAATACTGAATGAAATCTGTAAGATATTTATCTGTGATTTCTTCCTCAGAGGTAAGCTGCTGTCTTAGCTTATCCTTATCTCCTTCTTCTACAGCAGTTTTTAGTTGATCAAGTTGGGCTGCACCATTGTAATTAACGGATCCTAAAAAGTAGGCACCAACAGATATTAGTGCAAGAACAATGAGTATAGATGGAATAATAATGAATAATTTCTTTTTCTGACTTGATTGTGGTTGTGTTACTTTTTCTTCTTTCGGTGTTTGGTTGGCTTGTGTGGGTGTAAAATCTTGTCTTTCAGGAGCTGTAACCTTCATTCCGCAAGATTTACAAAATGAAGGAGATTCGCTTACCGGCTGCCCACAATTTTTGCAAAACATTCCATGAATCAGTCCTTTCATTTGATTAGTAAGGAGTAGATCAAATGTACGATCTACTTATTACATAAGTCAATACTACCATTTAAAATTCGACCTGTCACGACATGAAAAAACACTTATTTTGTCGAAAAAAGTGAGATAATAACTAATTGATGAATGTAAGCAACATAAAACTAACCGGAAATACTTACTTGTTCATTTCTTTCATATACTTATTCAACCCATGACAGGTACGAAAATCATAGTCATCTTCCTACGCTTTTTCACCAATTGCACAGAAAGCTATATTTTATTGCATTGTATATATTTATAAAATAACTCCCTCTATTATTCTGTTAAAAAAATTTCCGCAGCTGTACCATTACCTATCTTAATATCATCTAGATAGATATTTTTTCCTAGTTTGTTCCTTGGTCAACGCTTTTCCTTCCAACCATTATTTCCGTATAATTCTTAGCATTAACTACAGTCTATTTAAGTGTGTTTTTGAAAAAGCTCTTCGGTATTCTGTAGGTCTCATTTTTTCATACTTTTTAAATAAACGCATAAAGTACTTTTCATCTTCTATTCCAACTCGTGAGGCAATGACTCTGATGCTCAGAGGGGTACCGGTTAATAATTCCTTTGCTTTTGTCATCCTTAATGCATGTAGATAAGATTGTAAGGTTTTCCCTGTATTCAATTTAAAAATTCGAGATAAATAGTCCTTGTGATAGTTGAATTTTTTCGCAACGTCAGAGACGGATATTCCTTCAAATGCATGGATTCTAGTCCATTCAAGAATCTGATTAAAATTGGCTTCAGTCTTATCCTGACTTTTAACAGGACTTGATGTGTAGGTCAGGGTTTGTTCGGATAGTTCGATCAGTAAAGAAGTCATGAAATAATTCATACTCATTCGCGTGTAATAATTCGAGTTATCAATGTCTAATAACTGGTTCGCCAAAATATTTATTCGTTCGATCCCTATTGGAAAGGAGTACTTCGGTAAATATATGTCAGTTATCATATGGCTCATTTCTGGCTGCGTACGAATACGCATCATTAGCTCCTGATCCATCTCATCACCAATGACGACATCATGCGACGTAAAGTGAAACCAGTAAAAGGAAACCTCAGGATTACATAACCGGTAGCCACGGTGCATGCTACCTGGATAAATAAATAATATTTCACCAGGCTTAAGTGCATACTTGATGCTGTTCTGTTCGATATATAAGGTTTCATTTACACTAATGATCATTTCGTAGCTGTCAATCACGCGCTTTTCATGTTGCCATTTGACCTCAGATATAAATTGTCCACCTGAAATAAACTGTACTGGTTTATCGATATTAAGTTTCATATAGGACATATCGTGCACTCCTTTTCTGTATGAAAGAATTAATGGAGGGAAGTATACTTTATATTAGATTAAGGAAATAAATTAATTAAGTCAATTAAGTCCACCTTTTGTTCTAATCTACCTACTTACTTTTAAAAGAAAGGGTGCTAGAATTTAAATTAGTAAGCGTTATCAATGTAAACTTAATAACAAGGAGTGAGAAGAATGAAAAATAACCTCCAGAAAATCAATCCAATCGGACTAAAGCAAGTGAAAATTGATGATCTTTTTTGGAATCCGTGGGAAAAATTAGTCAAAGATTCCATTATCCCTTATCAGTGGGACGCACTAAATGATCGAATTGAAGGTGCTGCTCCTAGTCGAACGATTACAAATTTTGAAATAGCAGCAGGTCGAAATGATGGGAAGCATTACGGAATGGTTTTCCAGGACAGTGACCTGTATAAATGGATGGAAACCGTTGCTTTTTCCTTGTCAGTAGAAGACGATCCTGAATGGGAAAAGATTATGGACGATGTCATCGATTTAATTGAAGCGGCACAAGAAGAAGATGGCTATCTTAATACGTACTTTTCGGTGAATGAACCTGATAAAAAATGGACAAATTTAAAAAATGATCATGAATTATATTGTGCGGGACACTTAATTGAAGCGGCAGTTGCTTATTATGAAGCAACGGGTAAAAAACGTGTGATTGACCTAGTCAGTCGTTTAGTCGATCACATCCAATCTGTTTTAGGGAAAGAACAAGGTAAAAAGCCAGGATACCCGGGTCACCCTGAAATTGAATTAGCTTTGATGAAATTATATAAGGTCACCGGTGATACTAAATATATTGACCTTTGTCAGTTTTTTATCGAAGAAAGAGGAAAGCGAAATCCAGATCATTATTATGATATCGAAATGGAAGAGCGAGGTGGACCGAAGCATGATGACGACAGAGACAATGATTATTATCAGGCGCACCTTCCAGTACGAGCGCAAAAAACTGCAGAAGGCCATGCGGTAAGAGCGACTTATTTGTATAGTGGAATGGTCGATCTTGCTAGTGAGCTTAAAGATGAAGATTTATTAGAGGTGTGTCGAACACTTTGGGAAAACACCGTAAATAAGCGGATGTATGTGACGGGTGGTATTGGTTCGCAATCACACGAAGAGCGTTTTACCGTTGATTATGATCTTCCAAATGATCGTGCATATACAGAAACCTGTGCGGCAATTGCGCTAATCATGTGGGCTCACCGAATGGTGCATATCGAAGCGGATGCGAAATATACCGATGTTTTAGAGCGAGCGCTTTATAATGGGGCTCTCAGTGGTATATCTTTAGACGGAAAAGGTTATTTTTATGTAAATCCATTAGAAGTATGGCCACATACAGCGAACTGCCGTCATGATATGAATACAGTAAAACCTACAAGACAGCCTTGGTTCGGTTGTGCGTGTTGTCCTCCAAACATCGCAAGACTACTTGCATCACTCGGTTCGTATATTTATTCAAGTAATGACGAAGAATTATACGTTCACTTATTTATTGGTGGAGAAACAGAAGCGGAACTAAGCGGTCACAAGGTCACGTTAAAACAAGAATCTAATTATCCTTGGAAAGGCGATATCAGTTATAGCTTCGAGATGGAAGGGAAAACGACATTCACGCTAGCAACGCGCATTCCCGGATGGTGTACAAATGCTGAAATTTTAGTAAATGGAGAAGAAGTAGTGTATGACTTAGATAAAGGCTACGCTAAGATTAACCGAACTTGGAGTCCAGAAGACGTTGTTGAAGTATCCTTTCACATGCCAGTGGAAGTGGTGCGATCCCATCCAGAGGTTAGAGAAAATGCTGGTAAAGTAGCACTGCAACGTGGCCCAGTTATCTATTGTTTAGAGGAAATGGATAACGGAAAGAATCTGCAAGATCTGTCAATTCCAGCAGATCAAAATTTTGTAGTAAACCATGAATCAGAATTATTAAATGGTGTCACTGTTATAAGAGGACAGGCGACACAGACCGACCGTGATCAAATCGAAGACAGTCTTTATTCTACGAAAAAATTGAATCGAAAGAACCGCGAATTCAAAGCCATTCCATACTATGCATGGAGTAATCGTGGAGAAAATGAAATGACGGTTTGGGTAAGAGAGGAATAATTTTTAAAATAAACACCTTGAGAACAGATGGAAAAAATCTGCTTTCAGGGTGTTTTTGATTGCACTATAGGAAAGTATAAAATTTATTTGACTTTAGTATAAAGAAAACAAAAGCTTTCACCATACGAGCTAGCGATAAGCTTTCGTTTTATTAAGAATGAGGAAGTAGTGCACCGATAATTATTGTATACTAAAGAAGTGGTGAGCTGCGATTGGCCAGAAAAACTTATATATTGACTTAATGGAAGAAATAATAAAGGGAAGTGGATGGAAATGATTGTCGAAGCTATTGTACGAAATAAACAAGAAGCCCTTGAAGCTGAAAAAGCTGGGATAGACCGGTTAGAATTAGTATCGAACATCCAACTAGATGGACTTACACCAAATGTTGACGTAACAAAAGAGGTTCTAAATACTGTTAACATACCCGTTCAAGTAATGATACGACCACATAATCATGGCTTTTTTTATTTAGAAGACGATAATGATTTAATAAAAAGCACTGTCGATCAAATGCTTAATATTGGCGTGAGAAATTTTGTGTTTGGTGCACTTAATAAAAATAAAACCATAGATGAAACACTAATAACCGAAATACTATCTATGGATTCTGATATTCGGATTACTTTTCATCGAGCTTTTGATTATTCACGAGATTTGGAGGAATCTTATAGAATATTAACCAAATACTCCTATGGTGTTGAGAGAATTTTAACCTCCGGTGGGGCAGAAACCTGTGTAGATGGACAGGAAAAAATAAAAAAATTAATGAAGATGTCTACAAATGTGAAGGGGCCGATTATCATGCCTGGGTCGGGTTTGGATAAAACAAATTTTATGTCTTTTCATCAGGAAGTGCGTGCTTCTGAATATCATTTCGGAAAGGGTGTAAGGCATAATCAGTCTTACTCTGGAAATTTTAATCAAGCATTTATACATAGTGTGAAAAATGTTAATATTTTTGAAATATAAGACTTGTATGTGCATGTTTTGAAAATTAAAGCCATAAGGAGAAGTCTCCTTATGGCAATTGTAGTTTATTCATAAATAGCTGCTTGAATTTCCTCATCTTCAATATTGTCCTTATCATACCAGAAGTATCCAGTATCAATATTTTCTTCTACTTCTTCGCCATCTAATGCTTGAACTGCGGCTTTTACTGTTTCATATCCAATACCCTCTGGATTCTGTGTGATAGCTCCTGCCATGATACCATCTTTAATTGCGTCGATTTGTTGTTTACCAGAATCGAAGCCAACTATTGTAATTTCACCTTCTTTACCTAATTCACGAACTGCATTCACCACACCAATTGCAGAACCTTCATTAGAACCGTAAATCCCAGCTAGATCCGGATTAGCTTGCATCATCGTTTTTGCTAAGTTGGTAGATTCTAAGTGATCACCACCGCCATATTGTGTATCTACGATTTCAATATTCGGATAATTTTCTTCGATAGTTTCTATAAAACCATCACGGCGTTGTACGCCTGTAACCGATACTTGGTCATGCACGACAAGTGCTACTTTACCTTCCTCACCAATTAATTCAGCCATTCTATTTGCAGCTTCTTGTGCCGCTGCATAATTATCTGTGGATGCTGTAGCAAGTGGGATTTCACTATCCACTCCAGAATCAAATGCAATAATAGGAATGCCAGATTCATCTGCTTTTTCCAATAATGGGGATGAAGCTTGTGAATCTAGAGCTGCAAAACCAATAGCATCAGGATTCTTATCAAGAGCAGCTTGTAACATTTCCATTTGCTTATCCACCTGAGATTCATTTTCAGGTCCTTCAAAAGTAATTTCTACATCAAATTCTTCAGCAGCTTTTTCTGCACCACTTTGTACTGCTTGCCAGAATTGGTGTTGAAACCCTTTTGAAACAATAGCGATATAAGGCTTATCTTCCGCTGCTTCTTCTGATTCAGTTTCCGTCTCTTTACCTTCGTCATTTTCATTACCACTACTTTCTGATGCTTCCTCTGTTTCACTACCACATGCCGCTAGAACAAATAGAACGGAAATAACAACAACTAAAAATGCTAACCATTTTTTCTTCATTTTTTTCTCCCCTTTGTTTGAATTTCATATATGAAGTAACTCAAATAAATGAGTTATTTCTAAAAAATAATGTTACTCATTTTTCTTGCGGAGCATATCAAAATAGACGGCGAGTAAAATAACAAAACCGATTACAACTGTTTGCCATTCTTGAGGAATAGACATAATACGAAGTCCATTTGTAAGTACACTCATAATAAGTGCACCAATCATCGTACCAATAAGTGAACCTTTACCGCCGCTTAATGATGTACCACCAATAACAACTGCTGCAATTGCTTCCAATTCATACCCCATACCTAGAGCTGGCTGAGCTGAATTTAAACGCGATGCCATAATGACACCTGCAACACCTGTAAAACAACCTGCAATGGTGTAAATGATCATCTTCCATTTTTTTACGTTTATTCCAGACAAGCGAGTTGCTTCCTCATTGCTACCAATGGCAAATGTGTATCGACCAACGATAGTTTTAGATAATAAAATCCAACCAATTATGACCATTAAAAAGAATATTAAAACTGCATTTGGAATAGAGATACCTGGAATAACGGACCCGAGTGCGATATTATTAAATCCTTCCACATCACTGAAATAGATAGGAGATGCCCCAGATATCACCAGTGATAATCCTTCAGCTATCATCATCATTGCTAAGGTTGCAATAAATGGAGGAATTCTTAGCATAGAGACTGAGAATCCGGCAATAAACCCAATTAATGCACCAGTAAGTATACCTCCGAGAATCCCGACACTAACTGGTAAGCCTAAGTAGACAATGAAAACACCAGTCATTACTGAGGTTAAAGTCATACCTGTACCGATAGATAAATCAATTCCACCAGTGATAATTACGAATGTTGTACCGAGAGCTAATATTCCAATTACTGTTGTTGATAATAAAATCCCTTCAATATTTGACCAGCTTAGAAAATTCTCAGAAGCAATTGAAAAAAATATGATTAATACAATTAAACTGGCAAATGCAAGTATCTGCTGTAAGGCACCAGAGTTTGCGAAGCTTTTTTGTTTATTATTATTTGCAGTTGTTGCAGCCATGCATTTTCACTCCCTTAAAGTCTTTAAACGTGTTTTGTAGCAAGTTCCATAATTTTCTCCTGATTTGCATCTTTACTTAATAACTCTCCGGTTACACGTCCTTCATTCATGACCACGATTCGATCACTAAGTCTTAAAATCTCTGGTAATTCAGATGAGATCATAATGATAGATTTTCCTTCGTCAGCTAACACTTCTAATAGGTCATAAATTTCTTGTTTTGCACCTACATCAATACCTCTTGTTGGTTCATCAAAAATTAAAATATCGCAATTTTTTAATAACCATTTTGCAATTACTATTTTTTGTTGATTGCCCCCTGAGAGTAAATTCACCTTTTGATTAATACTGGGCGTTTTTACTTTTAATTGTTTTGTGTATCTTTTTGCATCATGACTAATACCGGCAGGTTTGACGAATGAAGCTACAGAATATTTGTCTAATGTGGAGATCACAATGTTTTCTTTAACCGTCATTTCTAACATCAGTCCAAAACTTTTTCTATCCTCGGATAAATATCCAATACCGTGTGCAACAGCATCAACTGGTTGTTTGATAGAAACCTTTTTCCCATTAATTTTTATCGATCCTGAAGAAGGATCTGCACCAAAGATAGCCCGAGCTGTTTCAGTTCGTCCAGCACCTACTAGACCAGCAAACCCTAAGATCTCGCCTTTTTTTAATTCAAAGGAAACATCTTTTACATGCTTATTTTTTAAATTATTTACTTCTAAAATGGTCTCAGTAAATTGGTTGGGGTCAGAAACCTTTTGTTGTATTTTAATTTCTCTGCCGACCATCAAAGATACAACCTGTCTTATTTGGGTCCCATTAGTTGGAAGTGTATCGATGTATTCTCCATCTCTCATCACAGTTATCCGATCAGCAATTTGTTTTAATTCTTCCATTCGGTGTGAGATATAAATAATGGAAACGCCTTCATTTTTTAACCAATTAATGATATCAAAGAGGGCGTTAATCTCTTTGCCAGTTAAAGCAGCAGTAGGTTCATCCATGATGAGAACTTTTGCATTAAAGGATAAAGCTTTAGCAATCTCCACCATTTGCTGTTTTGCTACTGTGAGACTAGAAATTTTTGCTCTTGGATTCAATTGAATATTCAATTTTTCAAATAGTTCTTCTGCTTTTCTATTTAATTCATGATTTTTCAAAAAGAAATTTAAGCGGTCTCTGGGTTCACGACCAATAAATATATTTTCAGCTACCGTTAAGTCAGGCATTAAATTTAATTCTTGATGAATAATGTTAATGCCAAGCTCTTGTGCTTCCTTGGTATTAGATGGTGCAATTTCCTTTCCATCAAAAACAATGGTACCTTCATCTTTTTGATAAATTCCGGTTAATATCTTCATTAAAGTGGATTTTCCTGCTCCATTTTCACCAATTAGTGCCAGTACTTCACTATGGTGTAAGTCTAGTTGCACATTTGATAATGCTTTTACACCAGGAAATGATTTTGTTATATTTTTCATTTCAAGTATTTTTGAGGACATTTTTGCACTCCTTTCTCCGCGCATGTTAGAGAGAATTTATCACTAAATACGATCGCTACAACTCTTCCAATGTTCTTCAAATAGTGTTAGTTCTTCTGTCTGTTTAAAGGGGATGAAGCAGTTTTTGATGACCCTTTAGTACTGAACGCGCTAAACTGCATCGCTCATTACTACTTGTATTCAAGTTAATAAGCCAATTTTTCATTCTAGTTTACCTTGTATAAATTGGTACCGCTAACATATAAAATTTAGCAAAGTCCATTTCTGCTAGTTAAGGTATAAAATAATTTTTTGTATAAACTTATAAGTAGTTTGATAATTATCGGTTTTGTTCATTTGGAGTCGAGTAGTTTTAGCTCTGCTAAAGGTAATGCCGCTATTATTAGTAGAACTAATTAACAAATAGTTTCTTGGTATACAGATGCTTTCCACCAATCCTTGGGATCTTGCTCTTCAGCATTATTTTAAAGAAAATAAGTTTTGTAAGAATAAGTATAACTTGCCAAAAGATTGTCGTTCTGGTTAAAAAGAGTAACTTTGACAACACTTGTGTCAATATCAGGAGATAGTATAAAAGAGTCTGATTGGGTTATAAATAACTCCTTTCAGAATAATGATAGCGCTTACGGTTATCGGTAACATAAAATCTAGCATATACTTTATAGTATGTCAACGAGAATTTTATATGTTTATTATTATAACCGGGTGATTATCCTTTGATTTTATATTTAAAAACAACAATTAACCCTATTATATGTATTGAAAAAGAAAAAACAATTTCATAAAAAACGCTTGCATTAATTTTATGTTATCGGTATCATAATAAACAAAGATTTAGAAAAAAGAGGTAGGCGCTTATGGTTACGATATATGATATTGCAAAAAAAGCAGATGTTTCACCAATGACAGTTTCACGAGTTATTAATAATTCAGGGAAAATCCGTAGTACTACTAGAGAGAAAGTAGAACAAGCAATCAAAGAATTAGGTTACATTCCAAATTCTGCAGCCAGAAGTTTAACATCAAATCAAACTAAAACCTTAGGTTTAATTTTAACAGATATCTCCAATCCATTTTTTGCAAAGATAGCTAGAGGTGCTGAAGATGCAGCAGTTGCCACTGGTTACCGAGTGTTAATGAGTAACACGGATGAGGATAGCGTAAAAGAAGTAAATTATATTGATATGATGATTTCAGCAAGAGTTGATGGCGTACTTATCGCACCAACTAGTGATGAAACAATAAGTCAGATTAATCGCTTAAGACAACATAACATTCCAGTGGTCTTAATTGACCGAATGATAGAAGGTTTTGAAGGTGATTATGTATTAGGTGACAGTTATGAAGGTAGTAGAAAGTTAGTGAAGCATTTAATAGATTACGGTCATCACAATATTGCACTTATAAACGGTCCGTCTAATGTATCTACTGCAAGGGAACGACAACGTGGTTACTTGGAAACGTTAAAATTAAATGATTTAGCTGTACATGATCACTATTTATCGGAGATTGACTTTAAAAGTGTGCAGGCAGGAAGTGCAAAAGATATAGTTGAGCAATTAATGAGTCTAGAAAAAGATAAAAAACCAACAGCTATTTTTGCTGCTAATAATTTCATAGCTATTAGTGTTATTAAAGCTCTAAAAGAACTGGGTTTAAATGTCCCTGAAGATATTTCTGTTGTTTGTTTTGATGAAGTAGAACCTGTTGTTTATTTTGATCCATTTTTTACAGTTGCAGCTCAACCTGCTACAGAAATTGGAAGAATAGGAACGCAGTTCTTGGTTGAAAGAGTAGAACATCAAAATATTAATCAGGAAAGAAAAGTTGTTTTACCACCCGACATTTTCATTAGAAAATCCACAAGAAGACTTTGAATAAAATTTTTCAAAAGGAAACAAGAGGGCTGATATGTTAAAAAAAATCCCTAATATTTTGTCGCCTGATTTATTGAAAACGCTTCACGAAATGGGCCATGGAGATGAAATTGTTATCGGTGACGGTAATTTTCCGGCGGCAAATTATGCGAAAAGGTTAATTCGATGTGATGGCCACGATATACCGTCATTATTAGATGCTGTTTTACAATTACTTCCTGTTGATGACTTTGTAGCGAAACCTATTACTTTAATGGAAGTAGTAGATAAAAGTGCGGAAAAGGCGCCTGCTATATGGAATTCATATGAAAATATTTTAAATCATCATGAAATATCACCTGGGCAAATAGGTTATGAAGAACGTTTTGATTTTTATGAGAGATCAAAGGAAGCATATGCAATAATTGCAACTACTGAAACAGCATTATATGGCAATATAATATTGAAAAAAGGTGTAATTTCTTAAATTATATATTTGAAAGGTTTATAGATTTTCTATTTGTGCTTTAGCTATGTAGAATGAAAATTTTTAATAGGGAGGTTTATAGAATGTCTAATGTTAGAGAGCAATTAAGTAAATATGCAATGAAGTTAGTTAAATCTGGTTTAGTAGTTGGAGCCGGTGGCAATTTGAGTATGCGTGATGATAAATATATGTATATATCTCCAAGTGGCTTCGATTTACAAGAAATTGAAGAGGAACAATGGGTGAAAGTGAATATTGAAACAGGTGACGTTGAAAGTAACTTGAAACCATCTTCAGAAGTGCAAATGCATCTTGAGTGTTTTAGAAGAAGACCAGATATAGACTCCGTTTTACATGCCCACCCTAGTTATTCTGTCGGTGTTTCTTCAGCTGGTAAAGAAATTCCTAGCATGTTTCCAGATTTTCCGGCGATGATTAAAAATGTTAAATATCTAGATTATATGATTCCCACCACGCATGTATTAGCAGATGCTGTGGCAGAAGTGATTGAGAAAACTGAAGTTGTAGTGATGAGGAATCATGGTGTTTTAACAGTTGGAAAATCTATGAAAGAAGCGTATTTCTTTATGCAGCTTGTAGAAGAAGCGGCAAAGGTATATACGATTTCTACTACTGTTGGGGTGCCGAATTTATTGACGGATGAAGAATGCCAAGACCTACGTAATCTTTCAAGCGAGAAATATCGAGCAAAGTTATTAAAAGATTCCTAGAAATAAGAAATAAAGGAGGAATTTCATGAAAAGGGTTTGGGCATTTGATATCGGTGCCTCTAACGGAAGGTTGATGGTAAATAGTTTTGATGGAAAGTATATGTATCTAGAAGAGATATATCGTTTTCCGAATTTTCCAGTCCAAGTAACCAATAATTATTACTGGGATATTTTAAATATTTATAGTGAAATGAAAAAAGCGATGAAAAAAAGTATCTATAAAGGTTTTGATCAAATAGAAAGTATGGGAATTGATACTTGGGGTGTGGATTTCGGTTTGCTTTCGAATACGGGGGAAATATTGTGTAATCCTTATAGTTATCGGAATCCTAGAAATATTGAAGGGATGGAACGTGTACTAGATCAAATTTCTTCAGACGAGTTATTTGGTTTGACGGGTTTGGAAATTGCCTCTATTAATACATTATTTCAATTATATACAATTAAAGAAGCAAATCCTAAGTTGCTTGAACAAGCTGAGACACTGTTACTAACTCCAAATTTACTAGCATATTTATTTAGTGGACAAAAATACAATGAATTTACAATAAGCTCAACAACGCAGATGTTATCTGCTTTTGATAAAGATTGGGATAAAAATATTCTCGATAGATTATCTTTACCAAAGGATCTGATGGCTCCAATAGTAGAACCATATACTATTGCTGGTGAAACTTTACCGGCTATTAATAAAGAAATGGAAATGGATCCAGTAAAAGTAACATACACAGCAGGTCATGATACAGCCTGTGCTTTAGCTGCGTTACCTTTAGAAGACGATCAATCGATTTTTATGAGTTGCGGTACTTGGGTATTAATAGGAGTTCCGGTAGATGACCCGGTCACACACGCAAATGCAATGAAATGGGGATTTACTAGTGAAGGAACGATGGATGGATATTATAGGTTACAAAAAAATAATATGGGTATGTGGTTGTTGCAGCAATCTAGATTAATTTGGGAAAGAGAAGGCATAACTACCGATTATGAAAATGAGAATCGATTATTTATGGAATCTGAACCTTTGCAATCTTTGATTGATCCTGATCATCCATCCTTTTTCACTCCCAATAATATGATTGAAGCGATTCAACAATTTTGCCGTGATACCAACCAGGTTGTGCCGAAAACTCAGGGTGAAATTATTCGCTGTATCCTAGAGAGTTTAGCTTTAAAATATAGATGGGTGATCAACCATCTTGAAATTTTAACTGGAAAGAAATTAAAGCGCATACATATGGGAGGTGGAGCGATTAGAAATCAGATATTGTGCCAATTAACAGCAAATGCGACTGAGCTTAAAGTAATAGCTGGTCCAATTGAAGCAAGTTCAATTGGAAATGCAATTGGGCAATGGATTGCGTTAGGTGAAGTGAAGAATATAAAAGAAGCTAGGGAAGTAGTTAAAAGATCTTTTCCTTTGAAAGAATACAAACCACAAGATTCTGATAAATGGGAAGATAAATATAATTATTTTAATGAAAATATACTGCAAGGTTAGTATTGCTAAGGGAGGAATATTCATGACTGAAAATAGCAGATATATAGGACATATGCCGAAAATAGGTATTCGCCCAACGATAGATGGCAGAAGAAAAGGTGTTCGAGAGTCCTTAGAAGAGAAAACGATGAATATGGCAAAAATGGTGGCAAAATTAATTTCTGATGAATTAAATTATAACAATAGCCAACCTGTTGAAACGGTTATTGCGGATACATGCATTGGTGGTGTTGCAGAAGCGACAAAAGCAAAAGCGAAATTTGATAAAGAGAATGTTGGTGTTACGATCACGGTAACTCCGTGTTGGTGTTATGGTTCAGAAACAATGGATATGGATCCAAATCGACCGAATGCAATTTGGGGATTCAACGGAACAGAACGTCCTGGTGCAGTCTATTTAGCTGCAGTATTGGCGGCGCATAATCAAAAGGGGATACCTGCTTTTGGTATATATGGTAGAGATGTACAAGATATTGATGATCAAACAATACCGGAGGATGTAGTTGAAAAGATTTTACGCTTTGCTAAAGCAGGAATTGCTGTGGCGATGCTAAAAGATAAATCCTACTTATCTATTGGTTCCGTCTCCATGGGAATCGCTGGTAGTATGGTAGATGAAGGTTTTTTCCAAGATTATTTAGGTATGCGAAATGAATATGTAGACATGACGGAATTAAATCGTCGCATAAATGAAGAAATATATGATAAAGAAGAATATGAAAAAGCCTATGCATGGGTAAAACAAAACTGTGCCTTTGGTTCTGACACTAACAGTGAAGGAAATCAACGCTCGAAGGAACAAAAAGAAGAAGATTTAAAAATGAATATAAAGATGACCATTATAACTAGAGATTTAATGGAAGGTAACCTCAAATTAGCTGAAATGGGATATGAAGAAGAAGCAATGGGTAGAAATGCGATAGCTTCTGGTTTCCAAGGTCAACGTCAATGGACAGATCATCTTCCTAATGGTGATTTCATGGAAGCGATACTTAATTCTTCCTTTGATTGGAATGGAATTCGAGCGCCTTATATGGTTGCAACGGAAAATGATACATTGAACGCTGTAACAATGTTATTTGGCCACCTCCTTACAAATACAGCGCAGGTTTTTGCAGATGTTAGAACATATTGGAGTCCAGAAGCTGTGAAACGTGTGACCGGACAAAAACTAGAAGGTAAAGCACAAGATGGTATTATTCATTTGTTAAATTCTGGTTCAGCAGCTTTAGATGGTACTGGTCAGCAAGAAGAAGATGGAAAACCTGTAATGAAACCATACTGGGATATAACGAAAGAGGAAGTAAATAAATCTTTACAAGCTACAAAGTGGCGCCCAGCTAATACGGAGTATTTTAGAGGTGGTGGATTCTCTAGTAACTTCAAATCGAAAGGCGATATGCCGGTAACTATTGCTCGCGTGAATTTAGTAAAAGGATTAGGTCCTGTACTTCAGATTGCAGAAGGTTATACGGTTGAATTATTAGATGAAGTTCATGAAATATTAAACAATCGTACAGATCCAACTTGGCCAACGACTTGGTTTGTACCTAATGTCACAGGTGAAGGTGCATTCCGAGATGTATATACGGTTATGAATAATTGGGGCGCAAATCATTGTGCAATGAGCTACGGCCATATAGGCGCCGATTTAATTACACTTGCATCGATGCTGCGTATACCTGTCAATATGCACAATGTAAAAGATGAAAATCTATTCAGACCAAGTGCTTGGAATATGTTTGGCACGCAGGACCCAGAGGCTGCTGATTATCGGGCTTGCCAAATTTATGGACCGTTATATCGTTAATCCTGAAAACACTCAAAAAAACACATAATTGTATAACAAAGATTAAGAACTGTTCTCTTGATTAAAGAGGACAGTTCTTTTTATTAATAATGAAGCATCCTTCAAATTTTTAATCAACCTAACTTTTCTTATGTAAGCCCTTACTTTTCTTTATTCAAATAAAACGGGTTACACTATAGAATGAACTTATCAAATACAGAAAGGGGTTAGTTAATTTGAAGAAATTATTTTTACTTTTCATTTTAAGTTTATTAACAGTTGTCGTTGTTGCTTGTAGTTCAGGTTCAGACGAAGAAGAAACATCAGGAGAAAACAATGACACAGAAACAGAGGGAACAGAAGAGACAGATGAAGAAGCAAGTGGAGAAGGAGAAGACATTACCTTACGTGTTGCTTGGTGGGGTGGCCAAGAAAGGCATGATCGTACACTTCAAGTAATCGAAATGTACGAAGAGCAAAATCCTAATGTCACAATCGAAGCAGAGTATTCAGGGTTTGATGGTTACTTTGATAAATTGAATACGCAGCTAGCAGCAGGTAATGCGCCAGACGTTATTCAATTTGGTGGTAACTTAAATGACTTTGTACTAAGAGATGTTATTTTACCACTTGATGATTATGTTGGAAATGAATTAGATACTAGCTTGCACTCACAAAGTATGTTGGATTCTGCAACATTTGATGATCAACTATTTGGGGTCACTTTAGGTACTACTGCTTGGGGTGTATTAGTTAACAAGACTGCTTTTGAAGAAGCTGGAATTTCCATGCCGAGTAAAGAATGGACTTGGGAAGATTTTCAAGATATCACACCACAGATCACTGAAAATATCGATGGCATGTACGGTGCATCAGACTTTAGTGAGGATGGATTTGGTGTATTCTTAGCCCAGCGTGATAAATACACGTATCTTGATGGAGAAATAGGATTTGGTGTAGAGGATGTAAAAGATTGGTTTAGTTTATGGCAGGATTTAAGAGAAAGTGGTGGAGCAGCTATGGCTGAAGTACAAGTATCAGCTTCTCAAACACCAGAGCAATCTTTGATCGTGCAACGTGATGTTGCAGTTGAGTCTATTGCAAGTAACCAATTAGGTGCTTATGCCGGTGCAACTGAAGATGAGTTTGAATTGTATCCATATCCATATAATTCTGAAACAGGTAAGAATGGAGTTTCATTAAGACCAAGTCAGTATTTTGCAGCATACAAAGATACACCACATCCAGAAGAAGCTGCTAAATTTATGGACTTCTTTGTAAATAACACAGAAGCTACGGATGTTCTAGGGAATGACCGCGGTGCTCCAGTTAACTCAGAAGTACGCAAAAGCTTAATTGAAAGCGCAAGTGAACTAGACGAGAAAGTTTATGCATATATCGATCTAGTAAGTGAAACTTCTGATGCTCCTTATATCCCGAACTTACCAGGATATAACGAAAATACACAGTTGTTCACAGAAACAGAGCAAATCATTTATTATGATCAAAAATCTGTAGATGAAGCTTCAGAAGATTATTTTGAAGAGTTATTATCTAATATTGAAAAATATGAAGACGAAGAAGCTGAATAATTAGATTTGGATGAACAGAGTGACTCTTGTCTAGAGTCACTTTGTTACATCCTTATTATTTGAAGTCTTAAAAATAATTATTAAAACAATTTCAGAATAACAACTTGTTAGGCTAGTTGTTTTTTGAAATGAAGACTTCAACTTATTTTCATACTATAGGAAAGGATAAAATTTATCGGACTATAGTATAAAGAAAACGAAAGCTTTCGCCATAAGACCTGGCGATAAGTCGAGTTTTATTAAGTATTTAGGAGGGGTGCCAATTGGCTGGTTCAGAAGCTGTACCAACAACTATAAAAAAACCAAAGATGTCAAAAGATAAGAAAAAGCAGTACATTATTGCCTATATTTTCTTGTTACCATGGCTTTTCGGGTTCTTAGGATTAGTACTCGGACCAATGATTAGTTCGTTATATTTATCATTTACTAGATTCGATTTATTAAACCCTGCAGAATGGGTAGGTCTAGCGAACTATCAAGAAATGTTTCAAGATACTAGATGGATCGCATCTGCAAAGGTTACCTTAACATTTGTTTTTGTTGCTGTACCCACACAATTAATTGCTGCATTATTAGTAGCGGTATTGTTAAATAAAAAAATGATGGGTGTAGGCTTTTATAGAACTACTTACTACTTACCATCCTTATTAGGTGGAAGTGTTGCAATTGCAATTCTATGGAAAAACTTATTTGAAATCGATGGTTTAGTAAACCAGGTTCTTGCTTACTTTAATATCGAAGGTCAAGGTTGGATTTCACATCCGGATTATGCTCTAGGCACGATTATTATTCTTGCAACATGGCAGTTTGGTGCTTCGATGGTTATCTTTTTAGCAGGCTTAAAACAGATTCCAAAAGAACTGTATGAAGCTGCTGCGGTAGACGGTGGGACAAAGATACAGACATTTTTCCGTATTACCTTACCATTATTATCACCAGTTATTTTCTTTAACCTAGTGATTGAATTAATTAAATCCATTCAAGTCTTTACCTCAGCCTTCATCATAAGTGAGGGAACAGGTGGACCAATAAACTCTACGTTATTCTATACGTTGTATCTATACCAAAAAGGGTTTACTCATTTTGAAATGGGTTACGCCTCAGCAATGGCTTGGGTGTTAGTATTCGTATTAGGAGTTATGACATTGGTTATCTTTTTCTCTTCTAAATATTGGGTGCATTACGAAGATGGGGGGAAACTATAATGGATCAAAGTACAAAAACTAGCAGATTACTCACACATATATTCATTATTATCTTTGGATTATTTATGCTTTATCCGGTAATCTGGATGATTTCAGCATCCTTTAAGCCAGAAACCTTAATTTTTTCATCACCAGGACTCTTTTCAAAAGAATGGACCATTGATAATTATTTTACAGGTTGGAATGTTGTGCGTAATACAACTTTCGGACAATTTTTCCAAAATTCATTCTTAATTAGTACCATTGCAGTTATAGCAAATATTATTACTTGCTCAATGGCTGCGTATGCTTTTGCTAGATTGAAGTTTCCATTAAAAAAATTATGGTTTGCCTGTATGTTGATGACTATCATGTTACCAGCACATGCAACGTTAATTCCGCAATATACTATTTTTCATAATTTAGGATGGGTGAATACAATTTTGCCGCTTACTGTACCTAAATTATTAGCTACAGATGCCTTTTTCATCTTTTTAATGGTTCAATTCTTTAGAGGCATTCCACGTGAGCTAGATGAGAGTGCAATTATGGATGGTTGTGGTATATTTCAAATATACACACGAATTATTATGCCATTAGCCGTACCTGTATTAATTACGACTGCAATATTTACTTTCATCTGGACGTGGGATGATTTCTTTAGTCAAATTCTCTATTTAAACACAGTGGAGCATTTTACCGTTCCATTAGGGCTTCGTTTATTCTTAGATTCTCAAGGTGAATCATCATGGGGTTCTGTATTTGCGATGTCTGTGTTATCATTAATCCCTATAACTACGGTGTTCTTTATCTTCCAACGTTATATTGTTGATGGTATTGCAACGACAGGTATAAAAGGATAATAAGCATCACTTCAGTCACGCAAAAGCCGCGTGGCTGTTGTTCTAGGTATACTTAATTATAAACGGAGCTAGAAAAGAGGCCGCGCTATGATACGTAAACTAAAGACAATAATGGTGTTGAGCTTTGTGCTTGTAAATGCTCTTTTCCTTGCTGGTGTAAGCTATGCTTCTTATCAATATTTTTTTAATTTCACCTCAGAAGAAATTAGTGAAACAAAATTATCGCTATTGAATGAAAGCGCTAATAAATTGTCGGGTGTTATAAACAATATTAGTGAAGCAGGTACTTTTATTGCTATAGATCGATCTGTTACAGATATTTTTAGTGATAATTTAGAGAATCCGTATGAGGCACTAACTGAGCGCACAGAATTAAAGAACATTGTAAATAATATATCTAGCTTAAAGGACGAAGTATATTCCATTGAGATATATACTGATCGATATGCGAATACCCCTTATTTATATGACCACACAATTTTGCCAGAAGACCGTTTGAAGGAGTATGCCTGGTTTGAGCCTTTTATTGATTCTGTTGATAACGGATGGGTGCCAAACCATGAAAGTAATACGATTGGACAAAATGTAATCAGCTATGTTCATCGCATTATTAATCAACGAAATAATACAGTAGGTTATCTAAAGGTCAATGTGTTAGCATCTGATTTTATGAATTATTTACGTGATACGGATCTTTACGCGGAAATAAATGAACCATTTATTTTACTTAATACAGGCAATCGAATTATAGCTGAAACACATTCCACAGAGGATTTCCCAGTCTTGAATGAAATTATTAGTAATACCGATAATTCTATATTTAAGCAATTAACGAAAGAATATGAGGATTTAAGAAATCATCATCAAATAATAAGATCAAATAATGAATATTACTTACTACTTATTTCAAGACCTAACTATGATCAATGGCGTTTAGTACAGGTTGTTCCTGTTGATGATTTATATGAAGAAACGAAGCAAATGGGTGCCATTGTTTTATTAATCGGTTTAGTTGCCATTGTTTTATCCATTCCTATTGTTTATGCACTAGGGAGATGGATCACAAAGCCAATTGGTCAAATGATCCAGGCGATGCGGAAGGTCGAAAAGGGTCAGTTTGACACGAAAATGAAAAAGCATTATGTAGAAGAGTATGACATAATGTCTTCTAATTTTAACCGGATGACGTCTGAATTAAGTGACCTTGTAAGTAAAGTAGAACTCGAAAATGAAAACCGAAGAGAAGCTGAAATGAGAGCTTTACAAAGCCAAATCATGCCACACTTTCTCTATAATACATTGGACATGATTAAATGGAAATCACTTGACCATGACGCAGATGATGTAGGTGAGATGGTTAATAATCTCAGTAAAATGCTGCGTATTGGATTGAGTGGTGGACTTAGCTTTATAAGGCTCAGAGATGAATTAGAGCACGCGAAATGCTACATCAATATTCAAAAACAACGCCTGCAGCAGGATATTAAGTATAAAGCACGCGTGCCCGCATCAATCAAAGACTTGTATGTACCTAAAATTATTTTACAGCCATTCATTGAAAATAGTATGAAGTATGGCTATGACCATAATGAAAAACAGCAGGTGCGAATTGATGTTGAAGCAAATCTTATTTCATCTAAGGAGCAAGAAGTTTTAAAAATTACGATTCGTGATTATGGAAAAGGGTTACCTGAAAACTTTAATGATCAGCATGTTCGAGGTATCGGTATTAAGAATGTTAGAGATCGAATTAGGATGTATTGTGGCGATGGCTACAATATTGAAATAAACAATCATGAGGATGGTGGGGTATTAGTCGAAATGACCTTACCGGTAGTACATCACGAACCAATGGATGATACGAATTCATCACATATATAGGGGGGAGCAACTTGAAAACAGTCATGATTATTGATGATGATCCTTCTGTTAGGGAAGGTCTTCTAAAGCATGTGAATTGGGAGAAACTACATGTGGAAGTATCTAGTACTGCTACAGATGGCAAGGATGCCTTGATGCAAATGGAAACCTTCCAACCGGATTTAATCGTTACAGATGTGTACATGCCAAATATGGATGGCTTGACTTTAATAAAAGAAGTAAGTGAACGTTATCCTGATATACGTATGGTGATTCATAGTGGCTATAATCATTTTGAAAATGCCAGAAAAGCTATTCGCTATGGTGTAAAACACTTCTTTTTAAAGCCTTCTCCTGTTTCTGAGATTGAAACAGTGATGGAGGAAGTACTTCAGGAAATAGAAGTAGAGGAACAGGAAAGTAGGATGCTAGAGAACTATCAACAGCAATTGCCTTCCTACCTTGCATATCAAAAGGATGCTTTCTTTCGTGATTTACTTTCCAATCGTTATAAACCAGCTGCTATAACCCCAGAAAAACTATCTTTATTAAATATTGAGAAACAAGCAAATGTTTTAGTTACAACCTTTATGTTAAACAGACCCCCTTACTTAACAAAAGGGCATGAGCGTGAATGGCAATTAATGAAGTTTAGTGTAGGGAATATTTTAGAGGAAACAATGCAAACCTATATAAGGGTTAGTAGTTTATCTGCGCATTTGATTGATTATTCAGATACAAGCTATGTTCTAATTACATGGTTTGAAGATGATTTTGGGGATCAGTTCACTTCCAATATAGAGATGGCTAATAAAATGATGGAGAACGTTTTATATTTTGTAAAAATTTCCGTTATGATTGGTATGAGTAACAAAAAGGAAGGGTTGCATCAGTTAATTGATGGTTATTTAGAAAGCATGCGTGCGCTTGAAGTAGCAGAATACGAAGAATGGAATAAACTATACGTATTTGATGATGCAGTAAAAATTGAAGCAGACGATACACTTGTTTATCCGTTTTCTTCGATTAAAGAAATGAATCAAGCGATTGTCGAAAAAGATTATGATCGTGTCTTGTTTAGCTGGAATGAGCTCGTAAATCTTTTATCGAAGGACAAACAATCACCATATTATATGGTACAGACAATTTCGATCAATATTTTAAGTGCGCTGATGATGGAGGAACATGTTTTAGAGCAAGCGCAACGACAACCTATTCAAAAATCCGAGCTATTAATTAAGGTCTACGAGCAAACAACTACAAAAGAATTGTTGGATTGGATGACTGAACAATTAACAAAATGGGTAGAGGAATCTAAGGCGTTTTTTTCTGGAAGAAAAACAAGTACATTAGTAGAAAAAGTAAAAGAGCATGTGTATAACTATTACGATGAAGAAATTACACTAGCTGAAATTGCTGAGGATTTGTATGTTAACAAAAACTATTTATCCCAGTTATTTAAAAAGGTTACAGGAGAATCCTTTGTAAACTTTTTGAATCAATATCGGATTACAAAAGCAAAAGAACTTCTTCGTGAAAAACGCTACATGGTATATGAAGTCAGTGAGATGGTTGGATATCAAAATTCTACTTATTTCAGCCAGGTTTTTAAAGCGATTACAGGCGTTAGTCCATCTGAATTTTTCTAAAAAGGAGAGAAAGCACTAATGGTACAGAATAAGGATATTCAATTGCGAGATCCCTTTGTTTACGTGAATGAATCAGAAGGGAAATACTACTTATATGGAAGTACGGATAAAAATATTTGGGGAAAAGGAACAGGTTTCGATGTTTATGTTGGTGATGATTTAGAGAATTGGGAAGGTCCATACCCAGTATTTCGCCCGGATCAGCATTTTTATTCAGAAGAAAATTTTTGGGCTCCTGAAGTACATGCCTATGATGGTAGCTATTATATGTTTGCAACCTTTTTAAGAAAAGATAATGGGAAACGAGGTACAGCAATTTTAAAAGCGGATTCTTTGATGGGACCGTTTTTACCTCACAGTGATGGACCGGTAACCCCTGAAGGCTGGTATTCCTTAGATGGAACCCTCCATTTAGATGAAGAGGATAAACCTTGGATGATTTTCTGTCATGAGTGGGTGCAAATTGGCGATGGCAGCGTTTGTGCTGTTCGCTTAACGGAGGATTTAAAAGAAACTATCGGAAAGCCTGTTACTTTGTTTAATGCGTCAGAAGCCCCTTGGCCAACTTCTTTTAAGCATAAAACACGAAACACGCAGGATAATTATGTGACAGATGGTCCATTTGTATATCGAGCGGAAAATGGCGAATTGTTATTATTATGGGCAAGCTTTGTAGATAATGTCTATGCACAAGGCATATCAAGGTCAATGACTGGAGACATAAAAGGTCCATGGATACATGACGCAGAGCCAATGTTTACAAGTGATGGCGGACATGGCATGCTTTTCCATGATTTAAAGGATAACTTAATTCTAACTCTACATTCCCCTAACAAAACACCAGAGGAGCGTCCAATTTTTATTCCAATGGAAGAAAACGATGGAAAAATTGGAGGCAAGAAAGATGAATAGAAAAGAAACGATAAAAAGGCATTCTCCGCTCCTTACTGAAATTGATCCCGTTGCACCATTATCTTTAGGTAATGGTGACTTTGGGATGTCTGTTGACTTTACAGGTCTTCAGACGTTTCCAGAACAATATCAGGCTCCATTAAGTACACAATCATCATGGGGATGGCATGCAACTGGTGGCAAAGATCGTTTTACCCTCGAGGATATAACGTTCAACTCATACAGAAGCTACCAAAAAGATGTACCCTATCCCCTTTTCCCAGAGGATAAAGAAGAAGCGTACCACTGGCTAAGGCAAAACCCACATCGCTTGCAGCTGGGTCAGTGTGGTCTGCAATTTTTTGATGAGGCAATGGGAGTTATCGATTCTAGCAACATTATTCCAGTTAGACAATACCACGACTTGTATACAGGAATTATTAAAAGTGATTTTGAGGTTGATGGTATACCAGTATCAGTTGAAACAGCGTGTGCAAGTGATGGTGATGTGATTGGAGTGAAAATTGACTCCGTATTAATTAAGGATGGTCGAGTGGGAGTTAAGCTAGCTTTTCCAAGTCCATCTATGCATGATGAAAAATGGGAAAATACTACACAGCTTGATTGGGGAAAAAACAATCACGAAACGCGTTTAAAGGATAATACGTCAAAAGAATGTAGAATTGAAAGAACGATGGACGATACGAGTTATCAAGTGGCACTTGATTGGTCCATCGATGCGCAAATTGAGCTAACAGATACACATACGCTAGAACTTACTCCAGAAAAGGTAGAGGATACTTCTCTCTATTTAACAATAGCTTTTTCAAAACAAACACCAGTAAAGCTAAGCGCTCCTGAAGTAATTGAAAGTAGCACGAAATATTGGCAGGGTTTTTGGGAAAATGGAGGATTTATTAGTTTTGAAGGAAGCACAGATCCTAGGGCACAGGAACTGGAAAGAAGAGTCATTCTTTCCCTTTATTTAACTGCAGTCCATAGCAGTGGTCACGTACCACCCCAGGAAACGGGTTTCATGTATAATAGCTGGTTTGGCAAGTTTCATTTAGAAATGCATTGGTGGCATGGTGCACATTTCCCGCTTTGGAATCGTGAGAATTTGCTTGAAAGAAGTATGCAGTGGTATATAGATATTCTTCCGAAAGCATATGCTTTAGCAAAAAGTCAAGGATACATAGGTGCCAGATGGCCGAAGATGGTTGGTCCAGAAGGAGATCAAACTCCTTCTCCGATTGCACCAGGTCTTATTTGGCAACAGCCACATCCGATTGCCTTATTAGAGCTTATTTATCAAACGAATAAAAAACATTCTTTATTAGAGAAATATAAGGAAATTGTGTTTTCTACCGCTGATTTCATGAGTTCCTATGCCCATTTTGATGAAAAGAAAGGCGTGTATGTCTTAGGGCCGCCTTTAATACCGGCACAAGAAAATCATAAGATGGAAGATAGTATCAATCCCCCTTATGAACTTGAGTATTGGCATGAAGGTTTATCGATTGCAATAGAATGGAAAGAACGACTGGAAGAACAGGTTCCTAAAATCTGGATAGACGTTCGCAATAATTTAGCTACCCCTCCATCGGATGAATCTGTGTATTTAGCGCATTCCAATTGTACGGATACTTTTACAGAAAAAAATCATGATCATCCGTCGATGGTAGCAGCATTAGGTGTGTTACCAGGAAATATGATAGATAAAGAGAAAATGCGTCAGACATTGTATAAAGTAAAAGATGAATGGCAGTGGAATACAGCTTGGGGCTGGGATTTTCCGATGTGTGCGATGACTGCAGCGCGTTTAGGTGAAGGCGAATTAGCTATTGATTTTTTATTGATGGATCAGGTGAAAAACACCTATCTTGTGAATGGACAAAATTATCAGCATGATGCGTTAACCACTTATCTTCCGGGTAATGGTGGCTTGTTAACAGCAGTAGCGATGATGGCAAAAGGCTTTAGTGGTTCAGAAAAAGAAGCACCAGGCTTCCCGGATGATGGCTCATGGAAAATCGAACTAGAAAATATATTCCCTTTACGGTAGGGGAGAAGTTAACCATTCATATAACCGTTAGAGTAGAAGCGGACGGCTTCCACTTCCAATTCGTCGCCCAGGGGATTAGCTGAAGACACGCCCCTCGAGTTAAGTGGGGAAGCCGTAACGGTTGTTAAGTCTATCATTTATTTCAGTATGAATATTATATTTTATCGTTTGTCATTTTTCGTGTCCATATGATTCAACAACTAATCTTTGTCTACTAAAAGGACAGCGAGGTCTTTTCTGGTTTTTTAATGTAATATTATGGTAATATAAATAAAATTTTGTAAATAAGTCTTGTCAAGATGAATGGTCGATATGATATAATGAAAGCTAGTTGTTTTATTATATGGTAGATAGGATGAAGTTTAAAATATGGGAAAACGTACAGATAGAAATAAAAAGAAAAAATCATGGTGGAAAATTCTATTATTGGTATTGCTTTTGATCGTTGTAGGTGTAGGGATATATATATGGACAGTTGTTAACGATGTAAGAGATACAGTCAATTCTAAAATGCATGAGCCTGTAGAGTCAATTGACCGCGACAAAGTAAAGAAGAAAATGAATGATGCAGAACCTTTAAATATACTATTGCTAGGTGTTGATGCAAGGGAAAATGATACAGGTCGTTCAGATGCCTTAATGGTGTTAACACTCAGACCTGAGGAAGACTCCTTGCAAATGATAAGTATCCCGCGTGATACAAGAACATTAATTGTCGGTCGTGGAAATGAAGATAAAATTAATCATGCATACGCTTTTGGCGGGGCAGATATGGCAGTTCAAACAGTAGAAAACTTCCTTGATATTGAATTAGATTATTATATGAGAATCAATATGGAGGGCTTACAAGAGCTTGTAGATGAGCTAGGTTCTATCACCGTTCAGAACGAAATCGAATGGAGTGATGGAAACTACAGCTTCACAAAAGGTCCAGTAGAAATGGATGGACAAAAAACGATGGCTTATGTTCGCATGCGTAAACAAGATCCAAATGGAGATTTTGGCCGTACGGAAAGACAACGTAAAGTGATTCAAGGAATAATTGAAAAAGGTGCTTCTGTAGGAAATATTGCAAAGGTTGGAGAAGTGATTGATATAATGGGTAATAACATGTCTACGAGTCTTGATTTTGAAGATATGCGAAATTTATTATCTGACTATGTCAATACACGAAAGAATGTTACTAGTTATCAAGTGCAAGGCTCTGGTGAGACAATTGGTGGAATATACTATTATATAGTTCCAGAGGAAGAGAGAAGTAAAGTTCATAACATGATCGTAAATTAATATTAAATTAGCCCCTGTTTCTTTTTAAAAAGTAGACAGGGGCTAATTTTTGTATGAAAATGATAAATATTTGCCCCAGCAAGCTAAACCAGCCCCGTGTTTAAACGATTCATTTTGAACGAGATCAAAAAATTTTTCGACAGGAACAAGCTTTAATTCAATTTCTTCACTGGCTTCAAGTGTCGGTTCAGAGACTTTGTAGCAATCATTTGCTAGAAAAAGATGAATTGTTTCTGAAGTTGAGCCGGGTGATGGATAAAATTTCCCTAGAGATGTCCAAAGATTAGACTGGTATCCTGTTTCTTCTAGAAGTTCTCTTTCTGCAGCTTTTTCAGGTTCTTCATTTGCATCGATCATCCCTGCTGGAAATTCTAATTCCCATGATTGGACGGCATGACGGTATTGATCAAGCACAAGAACTTTTTCTTCTCGGGTAATAGCCAAGACACAAATACCATCAGCAAAATTAATATAAGAAAAGTTTCGCATTTCTTGGTTGGATAATTCCACCTCATCGTTCGTGATGGTAAACCGGTCATGTGTTGTGGTCTGAGACGAAATTGTTTTCCAAGGAGATTTAACCATATTATTGACTCCTTCATCATTTTTTAGTTGCTGGTTTAGGATAGACTCTTATCGTTAAAAACATAATACCATAAAGAATAATTGCAAAAATTATCGTCGCCCACCTAATTGGTATACCAAGCAAGTATAAAAGATTATAAAAAAAGAGGGGTAAAGTTAAAGCATATCCTGTCATTTTCCAAAGCTGAGCAAAAGCTAGCTTTCGCTTATTAATAACTTTGATAACCCATGATCCACAGGTCAAAAATGTAACCCCACTTACCACTAAAAACATCATAAGTAGTGGGTAAAAGACAATAAGCTGCAAAATATATAAGCTAAAAGGAATCGTTGCTTCTCTTGTAGGGAATGAAATAATAGATAAAATAACATTTGGTAAGAAAGCGACGATGAAAACTAAAAACAAATAAACTAAAGTGTCCCGCATTCCTACTCTATTAAGTGAGAATAACGCTTGCTTATTAGGGAGCTTACTACTATTAACAAAAACATTCAGTAATTGCATACGTTCCTCCGCTATCTACTTCTTTTCTATCGATTGATAAGCACTATCAAAATATAAAATAGGTTTTCCTTCACCTAATACAATTTCATCAACTTCAGCAATAATTAATTCGTGATCTCCTGCTTCTACCCGGTTTTGAACAGTACAGGCTAGTGTTGTTAAAGCGCCGTTGATTACTGGTACATCATCAAGTGTTGTGAAATCTTCAAACTTTTTATCTATTTGTTTTGCAAAGATCATGGATATTTCTTGTTGTTCTTCACGTAAAATACTGATCCCTAAGCGCTTCATTTTGTCGGCATTTTGACATAAATGTGTTTTTTTATCTAAAGAAATGGTTACAAGCATTGGGTCTAGTGACACCGACATAAATGCATTGACGGTCATTCCATGAATTTCATCATCTAATTTTGTTGTTACGACAGTTACTCCAGTCGCAAATTTACTCATTGCTTTTCTAAAAGTTTGCTTTTCCATGGTGATATTTCCTCCTAAAAGCCTCATCCGTTGTGGAGATTATAATAGCTAATGTAACTTAAGTATAGCATTTACTTCACTTTATATAACAATGAAGAAGTCGATATATTACCGACTTCTTCATCTAATCTAAATTTATGCAGTTACTTGTGCATACTTTTCAGATACAACATCCCAGTTAATCACATTAAAGAAATTTGAAAGGTATTCTGGGCGTTTATTTTGATATTTAAGATAATAAGCGTGTTCCCATACATCCACACCAAGGATGGCAGTTTTTCCATCCATAATTGGATTATCTTGATTTGGTGTGCTCGTGATTTCTAGAGAACCATCTCTGTTAGCAATCAACCAAGCCCAACCAGATCCAAAGCGAGTAGCTCCAGCTGTTGAAAATTCTTCTTTAAATTTGTCGAAGCTTCCAAAGGTGTCATCAATTGCTTTTTGAAGAGCAGAAGATGGTGCGCCGCTTTGATCAGCTGGTGCTAAAATTTCCCAGAAGAATGTGTGATTGTAGTGTCCTCCACCATTATTTCTCACTGGTGTTTGAATATCTTGAGGTAAGCTATCTAGATCTCGTAGTAAAGCTTCAAGTGATTTTTCTTCTAGTGAACCTTTACCCTCTAGTGCTGCGTTTAATTTATCAACGTAAGTTTGATGGTGCTTGCCATGGTGGATCTCCATTGTTTGCTTGTCGATGTGTGGTTCTAGTGCGTCTGTGCTATAAGGTAGTTGTGGTAATGTGAAATTTGCCATTTGTTAATCATCCTTTCCATGTTTTTAGTTGTAATTGTAGTGATTACTTTTTATACTAGATAGTATAGAAAGTATCTATCAACAACATACATGGATTTTTTAAATAATGCAAACAATTCGCTTGTGTAATTATGGAAAAAATCTGGAGGTGCTATATGCATAAAACAACTAAAGAGTTAATTTTAGAAGAACTAAAGAAAGAAGAAGCCTTAACTGTGAATAATTTTATAGAAAAACTTCAAATTACGCATATGGCTATTAGAAAGCATTTAAAAGCCTTAGAACTTGATGGGATGATCGATGTTGAAGAAAGAAGAAGTGAGTTAGGTCGACCATCTAAGTATTTTGTGTTAACTGCCAAAGGAGATCGTTACTTTCCGAAAAATTACGAGACGATTAGTCTTGGATTTTTAGAAGATATAAGTGAAATGTACGGGGAAGATGCAGTGGAAGAATTATTTGAGCGCCGGAAGCAAAGACAAGCAGAAGCTTATAAAACTGAGTTTAAAAATGACGTTAAGAAAGATAAGTTATATGAATTAGCTGCTTTTCAAGATCAAAAAGGCTATATGACAGAAGTAATAAAATTGGATGAAAATAATTATGAACTTAGAGAGTACAACTGTCCGATAATAGATATTGCTAGAGACCATCACGTGGCATGCAAGTGTGAAACGGATATGTTTAAAGAGGTTTTAGAAACGGATGCCGTGAATCGTGTAGCATGTCGAACGAATGAAGATCATTATTGCAGTTTTCATATTGATTTAGAATATGTTGGATCCAATTAAAAAGGTTTTGTAATATTTCCCGGGAAATTGTCTAATAGCAGACAAAGCTCCTAGTTACGCCGTAACTAGGAGCTTTGAAAATTAATGCATAAATGGTTTAAATAACAGATTATTTTCTAAATGAACGTGTTGAATGGTATTCTTTTCTAATTCAGCCAAACGTGCATAAGTAGTTCGGAAGGAGCCACATGCATCTACTGGTGGAGTAAATCCATCTGTGATGTTATGCATAGCAGTTAAAAATTCTTCTGCGAGCTCGTGGTCTTGTTCCATAACAGTATTTAGTTCTTTTATTTCTTGAAATAATTTGTCGTCCTTTTCTTGGTCATAAGCCTCAATTAATGGGAATAAATCATTTTCTTCTTCTTGCATGTGCGCTTCCATATCAACTTTAAACATGTGATAGTATTTGTATAGGTCTTTCAAAAATGGATGCTTATCACCATGCACCTTAAATATTTTTGTTACAAAGAAGCCGATCGGCTCTAATTCCTCTTTTAGATAATGATGATGGCGCTCTACAATATGAGAAATAAGCTCAGTACTGGACATTTCGTCCCAGTTTATTTCTACATTTCCTTCTTCATGCCATGTTTGGTAAGCGCTATTTAAATCTTTTAAAAAAGCATCGCCATCTATAGCTTCTTTCTTTTTTTCTATTGCCTCACTTAAGGGAATATTACCCTTACAACAAAAATTTATGTTTGTTTGCTTAAATATATCACTAGCCTTCGGATAAACTTTTACGATGTCAGCGGGAGTATCTTCCATTTGAAATAATTTCATGTTTTTTCCTCCTTTTAAATTGAGAACCTTATATATGCCAAAGATACGGATAAATAAGTTATTCTATAAAGTTTGAAAAGTATTCTATACTAATCATACAAAAATATTTACTAAAAACATGTGATCTAAGTCACATATTGAGGGTGTATTTTCTGACAGTTTTGTGAAGTCTTTTTAAAAACAAACATGAAGTATAGGGAAAGACTTCTAGTCGAAATTTTGTTACACTATTAAAAGGACATCTAACAAAGTAAAAATGTTAGATAAACACAGGATACCGAAATGAATAGAGGATGGTGAGAAATATGACGATAAAATATACAAATTTTAGAGGAGAAGATTATTTTTTGCATCATCGTTTAACAAAAAAAGGGAACGATAATTATTACTTCAAGAAAAATGATGATCAATCAAAAGTAGATGAGATACCAGAAGGCTTTGAAATTTATGAGCACCCAAATGGAAGAGTATTTTTACGTAAAAAGTTACCAAGGCTTTTTACCGAAAAAGAAGTGAAAATAGTAGATCAAGGCATAAAGAAATATAGTCCAATTAAAGATTTTAAATTGGATGTAAAGAAAGATACGATCTATATCTATACGTACGAAAATCCCGTTACCTCTATAGATGAAATGCCAGTCATAGTAGAAGCTCTATCTGATCCCCGTTATAAAAATTATTTCACAGAGCTCCGATTTCGTCTTGTCACCGATGATTCAGATGAAAGAGAGTTCATCGTAGAGAGAGTTTATTATAGCGGAAGCGCAGAAGATGAATGGATCTTCTTAGATACTTCTACTGATTTAAAAGATTTAGTAAAAACATATGTACAACATCTAGGAAAAGATAGCTTTTTCGATTTACATTATATTAAATAATTTTTAGAGAGAGTCGTAAGCACATTGATTTGTGTTTATGGCTTTTTTGTTATAGGAAAGCAAAAGGTGATGAATTGAATACGAGTATAAATGCGTATTCGTTTGTTTGATCTCGAATGCTAGCCTGTAATATAGGAACTTAAGAGGTTAAGGAGGGGGTATTTGGTTTCCTGCAATATGTTTCGGGCTTTACAACAATCATATCTAACTTTAACCATAGTTTTTCTGGTATTAGTGGAAGGATATCCAGCTTTGAAGAAAGTTATCTAGTATTTAGAAAAAAGAACTGAATGCAAAAAGGGAATATGCAGCCAATTTATTGGCCACATATTTAAGTTTTTGTATTCCATTTTGGAGATCGCTAAGACGACAAATTAGAATTGGAAATCACCATTTTTCATTAATAGGATTTCAGTTCCATCTTCTTTAATACCCACTACTTTCATATCTTCGGTACCAAAGGCCACATTGACTAACAGGAGGGAAGTATTAAGTCCTGCACCCTTCAACTCTTTCACCGATAGGTTGCTGCCATTTTGAAGGTTGGAAGGGGAAGCATTTCCGATTCCAATATGGCAGGCCGTGTTTTCATCAAACAAGGTGTTGTAAAAGAGAGTATCCGCCTGTGAAAGAGGTGAATTGTTAGAGACCAAGGCAATTTCACCTAGATAATGTGAACCTTCATCTGTTTCGATGAGACTTTGTAACGCTTCTTGCCCAGTGGCAGCATAATAGGCAGTAATCCGTCCATCTTTAAAGGTTAGGTAAAAATCATCGATGACACTACCCCCATAGATAAGCGGTTTAGTGGCTACTAGTTTGCCATTCACCTCATTTTTATCGGGTGCAGAAAATATTTCCTCCGTGGGAATGTTCGGAAAGAACGGTATTCCCTTCTTATCTATAACACTCCCACCGATAAAGATGTGATTTTTAGGCATGCCGACTAATAAATCAGTTCCTCGACTATTTGTAAAATGCAGTGCTTCAAACTGGCTGTCGTTTAGAAACTTTTTCCGGGACTCTAAGGCTCTGTCATGAATTTCCCAGTCTTTTATAGGGTTTGTTCCATCTGCCCGTGCTCCACGTAAAATTAATTGCCATAACGATTCTAGGGCTTCTTCTTTACTTAAGTGAGGAAATACTTTAGTTGCCCATGCGAAGTACGGGACAGCTAGAAGACACCAGCGTACCTCGTGAGATCTAATCTTTGCATAATAATCCTTCAACATGGTGCGAGAGGCCTTTTGAAATCGGCTTATCCGTTCTGTGGAAACATCCTCAAAGACATCTAAGTTTTCAGAAATAATATGGATGTAAGCAGCACCCGCATCGTCCCACTCCTTAAACCGAGCCTTCTGCCAGTTGGGAAAGTGATCGATGGCATCATCTGCTGCATTTAAATAAAATTCTTTGGTAGACTGTTCATCTGTCCAATCTATAACCACATTTGAAGCCCCTGACTCATAGGCTGACTTTTGGATTAGACGTGCAAACGTTACATTTTTTATGTCACTATGAATAATCACTAATTGATTTTTTTGCACATTTACACCGGCTCGTACAGCAAGCTCTGCATACTTTTTCAACTGTTCTTCGCTAACAAGCTCATATATTCCTTTATTCATCACACACTCAGCACCTACCTTTTAATTCCTCTATAAATAGAAAAACTTCAATTAACTAAGCTAATTTCATTAATGGAGTTAAAAATTTTTAAATTACTAATTGAATTTAAAAATGGTAAAAATAAGGCCCTGTGCTTGTAATATTACTAAGCACAGAGCCTTGATTATACTAAATGTAATACAATTTAAAATTAATATCCTGATCATGGTTACCAAATTTCTGACCAAAAAGTGTAACTCCACCAACATTTTCTGCATCTTCTTTAACTTCTACTCGGAAAGTCCATACATCAGTCGTAGCATCTAAATCATCAATTGTTATATCTGACATAGGCTCTCCATCCATATACGTACCATGAGGTGTAACTCTGATAGCTTTTAATAATCCATATTGATTTAGGTTATGTGGCCACCAATCTGGTGTGTATTTTCCACGTGTATCCGCATAATCTCCAGGACTTACCCATGTACCTAATTCAATCCCATTTAACGTAAATGTGATATCTGAAGGCCAAACATCATTTGAAAATGGGAACTCTGATGATAACTCTAAGCTAATATCAAGCTGTTGTAAGTGTTCTGTAGGTTTTAAAAAGTTTGGTGTTTTATATTCAATAAATCCTTGAGTAAGCCATATTATTTTTGCATCCATTCTTTTAGGATCCATAAAATATTTCGTTTGATCTACTGGACCAATAAAATCTTTCTCAGTAGCTAATCCACAAGTGGGAACTACTTGATAGTCAGTATAGTGCCCAATTGGAATGGATGTCTCGTAGGTTGCAAAAGAATGATAAATCTTTTTAGGAAAATTAATTTCTATATGATCTACTTTAAGTATAGAAATCCGTTGCAAACCAGATTTCCCAGGAATTTTTTCCGTTCGGATGATTCCTGCTGTTTCTAACTTTTCGATATGTTTAGTGACAATCGGACTACTAATTCCTAGTGCAGCAGATAAGTCTTTAATATTCATTTTATTTTTGGATAATAATTGAATAATGTTTAATCTGACTTTACTAGCTAATGCTTCATATACAGCCAAGGAAGCGTGGTCAATTTCTAATTGCATAATCGTTCAGCCTCTTTCCTTCAATTTACGATTAACTAATATGATAACATAAATCGCTAAAAAAAGTTCATTTTTTCTTATTTTTAATAATATGATAATTGGATTAAAGTTTTAATGATATAAAAATAATTATTTTATTAATTATTAAATGATAAAATAAATTAAGTTTATAAAAATATTATTTAAGTTAATTAAAATGGTTGGTATTTCAATTAATTCAAATTTTATAGGTATTATATTTATTAATAGATTAAATGAAATTGCGATAGGATCTATTTGAGTCATAATTATGTTTTCAAAATGTTGTACAATAACAATGCTTTAACAGCTAAAAAATATCACGATGGAACTAAAGAGGAATTATTCTATGATAAATTTTCAAAAGTATAGCATTATTCCCTGTTCAGCACTTTTTTGATTGTATTCTACAAAAGTGAAATATTTCTAGCAGCTTTGATAATATAAAGATTAAATAATAGAATCTAGTTTGTTAATATAAAACAAATATGATAAAATTATGTCCATCTTTACATTGATTTATAAAGGAGTAAGATTATATGCCCATTATCCAATCTGTCGAACGCGCACTAAGTATAATTGATTTATTTGATGAACAACATCCTGAATTGAAAATTACTGATATAAGCAATAGATTAAACTTGAATAAAAGTACCACACATTCTTTATTGAAAACGCTTAAGGAACATAATTATATAAAGCAGAATCATGATAGTGGAAAATATAGTTTAGGTTTAAAAGTATTAGAACGAGGGCAATTTGTTCTAAATAGTATGGATATTAGACAAATATCAAAGGAATATTTGGGACAGTTATCAGAGAAAACTGGCCAAACAACACACTTAGTTATTATGGAAGGGATGTATGGCGTATATATAGATAAAGTAGAAGGTGCTTCTGCAATTGTGTATTCTAGAATTGGAAAAAGAGTACCGATCCATTGTAGTGCTGTCGGGAAAAGTTTGATGGCATTTAAGTCATTAAATGAGATAGATGATTTATTGACTGATTATAACTTTTTTAAGCAAACTTCTAAAACCATCACAACCAAACAAAAATATTTACGTGAATTACAGAAAGTAAAAGATACCGGATACTCTGTGGATGATGAAGAAAATGAGCCAGGAATTTATTGTATTGCTGTCCCTATTTTTGATTATTCTAATCAAGCTGTAGCTGCAATAAGTATATCGACCACTAAACAAACGATCAACCAAGCTATGAAAAAACTGATCATTCAAGAATTAAAGCAAACCTGTGACCAAATATCAAATCAGTTAGGAAGTAAAAAAATTTATCAATAAGGTAAATTTTTTTATTTAACTATATAAAGAAACTTAGTTTTATAATATAAAACAAATATAGTTTCTTGAGAATGCTACCATAGAAAAATCCATTTGCTCTATGCTTTTAGTTTCAATTGTACTTGGTCATTTATAGAAATACGGCCACATTTATTTAGGATTAGGCTGATTGCTAAGTTTCACTAACTAGCTCTGAGGTAGGGAGGTAAAAGCAATAAAAGAATCATTTTTTTGATGAAGAATTTAAAGGAGAGGAAGAGGAGAATGAGAATAATTTCTTTTGTAAACAAAGGAGAAGAAACAAAGCTCGCAGTAGTAAAAGCTGACACAAATGTTTATCCATTACCTTTTGAGAGTATGCAAGAAGCTTTAATGATTAGTAAAGGAGCTGGAATGTCTCTCTTTGCATTGATCGAGGAAAGTATTGAAAATGCTCCAGTACTAACTGAAAAAGAAGAGGATCTAAATCTAAGTATTCCAATTTTAGCAGATGAAGTATGGGCAGCGGGGGTTACGTATCAAAAAAGTAAAGAAGCAAGAAATAGGGAAGCGAAGGTCGAGAAGGATTCTTTTTATGATAAAGTTTATGATGCGAAAAGGCCTGAGATCTTTCTAAAATCTACTGCTAGACGTGTTGTTGGACCCGAGGAACCTGTGGGAATAAGGAGTGATTCAGATTGGCAAATTCCTGAACCAGAGCTAGCGCTAGTGATACGAGCGGATGGAGAGATTGTAGGCTATACAGTTGGTAATGACATGAGTAGTAGAGACATAGAAGGAGAAAATCCATTATATCTTCCTCAGGCAAAAATGTGGAAAAATTCATGTGCAATTGGGCCGGCAATAACACTCGCTGAGACAGTAAAAGATCCTTATAACTTGGAAATAGAGTCTCGAATTTATCGTGACGGTAACCTTGTTTCAACAGGACATGCGAATACATCGATGCTAAAACGGTCTTATGAGGAGTTGGTATCTTATTTAATTAAAGATAATGATATTGTTGATGGTACTGTTTTACTAACAGGAACATGTATTGTTCCAGATGATTCTTTTACATTGCAAGAAGAGGATGTCATCGAAATCGAAATAGAGGGTATAGGTACATTAAGAAATCATGTTAAACTAGCGAAAAATATAAAATAATAGGAGGAATAAATAATATGAGTCAACAATTTAATAATTTTATTAATGGGAAATGGAAAGCGTCTTCATCTAAAGAAGTAATAGAAAGTTATAATCCTGCTAAGAAATCTGAAGTAATTGGAAGTGTACAAAAATCCACACGCGAAGAATTAAATGAAGCTGTTGAAGGTGCTAAAGCTGCACAAAAAAAGTGGAAGAAGCTAGCAGGGGCAGAAAGAGGAAATTATCTTTTTAAAGTAGCGAATATTATGGAAGAAAATTTAGAAGATATAGCAAAAACGATGACCAAAGAAATGGGTAAATCGTTACCGGAGGCTAAAGGTGAAACGAATCGTGGTATTGCGATTTTACGTTATTATGCTGGAGAGGGAATGCGCTCAGACGGTGATGTGATACCAGCGACAGATCCATCTGCATTGATGTATAGTAAGCGTGTTCCAATTGGTGTTGTGGGCGTGATCACGCCATGGAATTTCCCGGTAGCTATTCCAATTTGGAAAATGGCACCAGCCCTTATTTATGGTAATGCGGTAGTATTAAAGCCTGCTTCTGAGGGGTCGGTTACAGCCGCGAAAGTTATAGAATGCTTCGATAAAGCTAATTTCCCTGATGGTGTGATTAATTTTGTAACAGGAAGTGGTTCTGTTATCGGGCAAGGTTTAGCAGAACATCCAGATGTAAACGCGATAACCTTTACAGGTTCAAATGCGGTCGGTAAAAATATAGGTGTCATTGCTGCACAAAAAGGTGGGAAATACCAGTTAGAAATGGGTGGTAAAAACCCGATTATTGTAGCCGATGATTGTGATGTAGATGCTGCAGTGGCCGCAACCCTAAGTGGTGGATTAAAATCTACTGGTCAAAAATGTACATGTAGTAGTAGAGTGATTGTACAAGCTGGCATCTATGAAACTTTTAAGGAAAAACTTCTAGAAAAAGCGAAGCAAATTACCGTTGGAGATGGTATGGATGCGGACACGTGGATGGGTCCATGTGCAAGCGAATCCCAATTTAATACCGTTAAGCATTATATTGAAAAGGGAAAAGAAGAAGGCGCTACACTTCTTTTAGGTGGAAAAGAGCCGACAGATGAGAAGTTAAAAGACGGGTATTATATTGAACCAACTATTTTTGATGACGTGAAAACGTCTATGACCATCGCACAAGAAGAAATATTTGGTCCAGTATTAGCCTTGATGAAGGTAGACACCGTGGAAGAGGCTATTCATTTAGCAAATGATGTAGAATTTGGATTAAGTGCATCTATTTACACGTCGAATATTGAACACATGCTTACTTTTATTGATGATATGGAAGCTGGGCTCGTGAGAATTAATGCAGAGACAGCAGGTGTTGAATTGCAAGCGCCATTTGGTGGAATGAAAGCTTCCAGTTCTTACTCAAGAGAACAAGGACAGGCAGCGAAAGAATTCTTTACTACGATGAAAACAGTATTTATTAAAGGATAAGAAAAAGGGTGATCCAAATTAATTGGATCACCCTTTTAGATTCTTATTGGTTTTACCTATTCATGAAGTAATTACTCTTGTAAAGCTTTTTCACCAGCATCTAAAACTTCTAAAATACGATCTACATCGTAGACACTGCCTTTCCACGTTCCGCCACTAACTTTTTGTAATGCTGCCCATAATCGTGTATCATCTGGTAGATTTTCAGACGGTTTAATTTCTGAGTTAACAGCGCGTTTTGATAGAATTTCTGCGCCTTCCTCTATCGATACTTCCTGGTCTTTTGTACCGATAAAATTGACAGTGCCCTCTAAATTTTTACAATCAATATAAACTTCAATGAGGTCACCATCTTGAATCTTACCAATTGGCCCTTCCGCTAAGCCCTCTGGACCAACATGGCCAATACAAGCTCCTGTTGACACTCCAGAGAAACGAGCATCTGTAATTAACGTCACAAATTTCCCGTATGACAAATGCTTTAACGCAGAAGTTACTTGATAGGTCTCTTCCATACCAGTGCCAAGAGGTCCACACCCAGTTAGTACCATCATGTCACCTTTTTTAATTTGTTTAGTCTTTATGGCTTCGATTGCATCTGCTTCACTTGTATAAACCTTCGCTTCGCTTTTATGATAGTACACTTGATTATCATCTAATCGCGAAGCGTCGATAGAAGTCGATTTTATTACTGCTCCTTCTGGTGCTAAATTTCCTGTTGGGAAAGTCACAGTGGAAGTAAGACCTTTTTTAGCAGCTTGCTCTTTAGACATAATTACTTCTTCAGGTTCAACTCCATCTGTATTCCGTAAATGTTCTTTCATTTTTTGTCTGCGTTCGGATGTTTCCCACCAATCTAAGTTCTCTTTCAATGTTTTACCAGTAACAGTCAAGACATTTTCTCTTAGTAATCCTAACTCTCTTAAATAAAGCATAACTTCAGGCACCCCACCAGCTAAGAAAGCTCGTACCGTAGGATGATGATCTGGTCCATTTGGTAATACACTCACTAATCGAGGGGTCTTTTTATTAATCGCATTCCAATCTTCAATAGAAGGAATACGACATTTTGCTGCATGTGCAATGGCAGGAATGTGCAATAATAGATTAGTAGAACCACCGAATGCCGCGTGTACGACCATTGCATTATAAATGGCATCATCTGTTACGATATCTTTTGTTGTAATATTTTTCTCTTCCATTGCAATAATAGCACGTGACGATTGACGCGCCATTTCTTTCCAAACATCTTGCCCTGATGGAGCTAAAGCTGAATGTGGCACACTCATTCCGAGTGCTTCACCCACTACTTGGGCGGTAGCAGCCGTTCCAAGGAATTGACATCCACCACCAGGGGTTGCACAAGCCATACAGCCTAATTCTGCTGCTTCTTGTAAACTTAATTCATCATTAGAATACCTCGCTCCAATAGTTTGGATTTTCCCAGCATCTTCCCCGTATAAAGGAGGCAACGTTACCCCACCTGGAATAATAACAGTTGGTAAGTCGTGCATCGAAGCTAATGCGATAATCATGGCAGGTAATCCTTTATCACATGTAGCGATACCAACTACTGCATCTCTAGTTGGAAGAGACCGGATTAATCTCCTATATACCATCGCAGCATCATTGCGATAGGGAAAGGAATCAAACATGCCAGTAGTTCCCTGAGTTCTTCCGTCACAAGGGTCACTTACATAAGCGGCAAAAGGTATACCCAGATGCATACTAACTTCATTTGCAGCTTCTTTCATTAATAAATCTACTTCCCAATGCCCTGTATGATAGCCCAAAGCAATCGGATTGCCCTCAGGGTCTTTCATTCCACCTTGTGTACTTAATAGAAGGACTTGTTTTCCATTAAGTTCATCCGCTTTCCATCCCATACCTACATTTTGAGATAAACCAAATAAATTTCCACTTGGTGATTTCCGAAGCATTTGATCGGTAAGGGGAAGCTTCCCAACAGGTCCCCTTGCAACTGTTTTAATATCATAAATATCCTTTTGCGGTGTCATTAATTGATCTAACGATGTCATATAATCGCTCCTAACTTGAAAATTTAACCGTTTACATTATAATGAAAGTATAGTGATAAAAAATGGAGAAGTCAATATAATGAAAATGAGTTTTATAATATAAAACAAATCGCATAATTTCATTATAGACAATTCTATTTCCGTCTATTTAGTTCGTCTAAAGGACAAACTAAATAGATGAAATTCTAATAAGTAAAAGTAGGCAAAGTCAAATGCTGAAAAAGGAGTGTATTGATTTGACGAAAATTCAAAATCCTGTTTTACCCGGTTACCATCCAGATCCATCGATTTTACGTGTAGAAGATGATTATTATATCGCAGTCTCTACTTTTGAGTGGTTTCCTGGGGTACAAATTTATCATTCAAAGGATTTAGTCAATTGGGAGCTTTTACCCTATCCGCTAAATCGCAAATCTCAACTGAATATGAAAGGAAATGTAAATTCAGGAGGCGTATGGGCCCCATGTTTATCTTATGATAATGGCTTATTTTATTTAATTTACACAGATGTAAAAAGCAGACAGGGAGCATTTAAAGATACTCATAATTATCTTGTGACCGCTTCTAATATTGAAGGACCATGGTCAGAACCTATATATATGAATAGTAGCGGATTTGATCCGTCCTTATTCCATGACGATGATGGAAGAAAATGGTTCGTTAACATGATTTGGGATCATAGAAAAGGAACAAATTCCTTTGCAGGTATCGCGTTACAGGAATATTCCGTTAAAGAGCAAAAATTGGTTGGACCGATTCAAAATATATTTAAAGGCTCGGAGCTTGGACTAACTGAAGCACCACACTTATATAAAAAGAATGGCTACTATTATTTATTAACGGCTGAAGGTGGTACGTGGTACACCCATGCTGCTACGATGGCTCGGTCTAAATCTTTGTGTGGCCCTTACGAAATAGATCCTACTAACCCGATTTTAACCGGAGATAAAAAGAAAACGGATCAGCTTCAAAAAGCAGGCCATGGTAGCTTAGTAGAAACACAAAATGGCGAGTGGTATATGGCTCACCTTTGCGGAAGACCTGTTATAGAGGATAAGTGTATTTTAGGAAGAGAAACCGCGATTCAAAAATGCTACTGGACAGATGATGATTGGATAAGGGTGGAAGGTGGGCCTGATCCATCGCTAAAAGTAGAAGCTCCAGATCTTCCAGCTTTTGAAGCTAAAAAGATACCGAATAAGGATCCATTTGATGAAAAGAATTTACGTCTTTACTGGAATTCATTAAGAAGAACATTTGAAGGAAATTGGTTTTCTTTAACAGAGAGGCCAGGTTATCTGCGTTTATATGGTCAAGAATCAATGAGCTCGTTCCATCATCAAAGTATGATTATGAGAAGACTGGAACACTTTAACACAGAGCTTGAAACTGTTGTTGAATTTGAACCGGAAAACTTTCAACAGATGGCTGGATTAATGCTTTATTATGATACAAATGATCACGTTTATCTGCGAATAACTGATCACGAAGAAAAAGGAAAATGCATTGGGATTATCGAAACAAAGTATGGTAAGTACGATGAGTTGTTAGAAGAAGATATTGTCCTGCCAAAAGAGAAGAAGGTTTATTTAAAAGCAGAAATAAATCGTCACTTAGTCCAGTTTTATTTTAAGGTGGAAGAAGGAGATTGGCAAATAATCGGAGAAAAGATAGATATCGGACATCTATCTGATGATGATGCAGAGTATATCCGCTTTACAGGAACTTTTGTTGGTATGGCCGCACAGGATTTAAGTGGTCAACAAAAGCATGCAGATTTTGATTTTTTCAACTATAAAGTAATAGATTAATAATAAAAAACGGAGGCGTTTACGATGAAAAAAGCATTAATTTTTCAGGGTGGTTGGCAAGGTCATGAACCAGAAGCAGTGGCAAATATTTTAAGCGAGTTATTAGAAGAGGAAAATTATGAGGTGAAAATTACAGATACCCTCGACACATTAGCTTCAGATGATCTTACTCAATATGATTTAATTGTTCCAAATTGGACGCAGGGTACGATCGAAAAAGAACAGCTTCAACCGTTGTTAGAAGCAGTAGAAAAAGGTACTGGATTAGCAGGTCTTCATGGTGGAATGGGTGATTCGTTCCGCTTTGAAGTTGATTACCAATTCATGGTAGGTGGTCAGTGGGTCGCGCATCCTGGTAATGATGGTGTTACTTATAACGTACATATTAAGGATGCGGATCATCCTTTAACAGAAGGCATGGAGGATTTTACGGTAGTGTCTGAACAGTATTATATGCATGTAGATCCTGCGATTAATGTTCTTGCTACAACAAGATTTCCTATCGCTGAAGGCGCGTATAAAACAAATGGAGAAGTTGATATGCCTGTTGTTTGGACTAAGAGGTGGGGAAAAGGTAAGGTTTATTATTGTGGTTTAGGCCATGTGGCTGAAATTGTAAGGATGCCAGAGGTCTTAAAACTGATGAAAAAAGGGATGATTTGGGCAAGTCGCTAAAATCTTTTTCGTTTTACAATAGCAAGTATAAAATTTATCGGACTAGACTTTTTCTAATGTAAGAAACACATAATTTTGTTCAGTAAAAATTAGGAGTGGAGCTATGAATCAATTAAATGTTGGTATTATCGGATGTGGAAATATAAGTAAAATTTATTTAACAAATGCTTCTCGTTTCAACAACTTTCAAATTACTGCAGTTGCTGACCTTGTATTAGAAAGGGCAAAAGAACGTGCCGAAGAGTTTAATATTGAAAAGGCTTATACGACCGAGCAATTACTTGACGATGCATCGATTGATTTGGTGATAAATCTAACAATTCCAGCAGTACATGCAGATATTGCAATAAAGGCCATGGAGAAAGGCAAGCATGTCTATGGAGAAAAACCGTTAGCTGTTTCTAGAGAAGATGGAAAAAGAATGTTAGAAATTGCAAAAGAAAAAGGCTTATACATTGGAAATGCTCCAGACACTTTTTTAGGTGGAGGGATTCAAACGTGTAAAAAATTAATTGATGACGACTGGATTGGAGACCCAATTTCCGCTACTGCATTTATGATGATTCCGGGCCATGAAAGGTGGCATCCTGATCCTCACTTTTATTATAAAGAAGGAGGAGGACCAATGTTTGATATGGGTCCTTACTACATTAGTGCACTAATTGCTTTAATGGGTCCAGTTAAACGGGTGACTGCCTCTACAAATATTACCTATAAAGAACGAACGATTACGAGTAAAGAAAAATTCGGCGAAAAAATCCAAGTGGAAACGCCAACGCAAATTAATGGTGTACTAGATTTTCAATCTGGAGCAATTGCTTCTATTATTACGAGTTTTGATACATGGCACCATCAATTACCACATATCGAGATTTACGGCACAGAGGGTACTTTAATTGTTCCAGACCCTAATACCTTTGGTGGTCCAATTTTTGTTAGAAGAAAAGGACAAAAAGAATGGTCAGAAATTCCTTTCACACATGGGTTTACTGATAATAGTCGAGGTCTCGGAGTGGCAGAAATGGTTGATGCGATTAATGAAAAACGTCAAGCCAGAACAGATGGAGAACTTGCTTATCATGTTTTAGAAATCATGCATGGATTTCACGATGCTTCCAATGAGGGAAAGCATTACACATTAGAGAGTAGCTGTAAACAACCACAGGCCTTACCAATAGGATTAAGTGAAGCAGATTTTTAAATAGAAAGTAATAGCTATCTTGTACCGTGAAAACATGGGTGATGCGCTTAAAAGCTGTTGAATGTAAGTTTATAAAAATATTAGGAGAGGTGATTGAATTGAAACTAGGTGTATTTGCTGTACTTTTTGGTGACAAGTCATTAGAAGAAGCCTTAGATAAAATTCAAGCTGCAGGTCTGGACTCGGTAGAAGTTGGAACTGGAGGATATCCAGGAAATGTTCATTGTGACCCAGAGATTTTATTAGAGGACGAGTCAAAATTCCAAGTATTTAAAGAAGCTTTTCATTCACGAGATTTAGAAATTTGTGCATTAAGTTGTCACGGTAATCCACTCCATCCAAATGAGGAAATAGCCAATCAGCATCATCAACAATTTGAACAGACAGTGTTATTAGCTGAAAAGTTAGGTGTACAAACCGTTGTAACTTTTTCAGGCTGTCCAGGTGAGTCAGAACATTCCATATATCCAGTTTGGATCACCGCTGCTTGGCCAGATGATCATCCAGAAGTATTAGCATGGCAATGGAAAGAGCGCGTGATACCTTATTGGAAAAAACAGCAGGAGTTTTTAAAGAAGCATAATGTTCGAGTTGCCATTGAACCTCATCCAGGATTTGTGGTTTACAATAATGAAACAGCCTTAAAGCTTAGGGAAAACTGTGGAACACAAATTGGGGTAAATTTTGATCCAAGCCACTTGTTTTGGCAACAAATGGATCCCGTTATCAGTATAAAAGAATTAGGAAAGCATGAAGCACTTTTCCACTTTCACGCAAAAGATACCGCTATAGATGAGCAAAATACCAAAGCAAATGGTGTGCTAGATACCAAGCCATACAGTGATGAATTGAATCGTGCTTGGATTTTTAGGACAATCGGTTATGGGCACGGAGAACAAGAGTGGAAGCGAATAATTAGTGCCCTTCAACTTATTGGATATGAAGGTACGATTAGTATTGAGCATGAAGATAGCCTAATGTCAGTAGATGAAGGATTTCAAAAAGCAGTCGACCTTCTTAAGAATGCAATGATTAAAGAGAAAGTTGGTGAAATATGGTGGGCGTAAACCAAAAAAAGATTCGTGTAGCGATGATTGGATATCAGTTTATGGGTAAGGCACACAGCCATGCGTATCGCGATCTTCCATTTTATTTTGATGTGCCATTAAAACCTGAATTAAAGGTTGTCGTTGGAAGAAATGAAGAAGGTGTAAAAGAAGCTCAGGAAAAAATGGGCTTTGAATCCTATGAAACAGATTGGAGAAAAGTAATCGAAAGAGATGATATCGATGTAGTGGATATCGTAACGCCGAATCATACACATGCAGAAATCGCAATAGCAGCGGCAGAAGCAGGCAAACATGTCATTACAGAAAAACCACTAGCTTTAACTGTTGAGGATGCGAAGCGCATGCATGCGGCCGTGGAAAAGAACGGTGTGAAACATCTTACCTGTTACAATTACAGATACGTTCCAGCTGTACAATTTGCCAAAAAGCTAATAATGGAAGGGAAAATCGGGAAGATTTATCATTTTAGAGCGAATTATCTTCAAGATTTTATTGTCGATCCCAACTTCCCGCTCGTTTGGCGACTAAAAAAAGATGTTTCTGGGTCAGGTGCACTTGGTGATATTGGCGCACATAGTATTGACTTAGCCAGATTTTTAGTAGGTGAAATAACGGAAGTAACTTCTATGATGCAAACCTTTATTAAAGAACGCCCTATTGGTGAAATGACAAGTGGGCTAAGTGCAAAGGGTAGTGCAACAGAAAAAGGAGAAGTAACCGTGGATGATGCGGTAGCTTTTCTTGCCCGTTTTGAATCCGGAACATTTGGTACGTTTGAAGCAACACGATTTGCTACAGGGAATCGTAATAAAAACAAATTTGAAATTAACGGAGAAAAAGGTGCAATCCGTTGGGATATGGAAAATATGAATAATATAGAAGTGTATTTTCATGATGACCCAGAAGGTTTGCAGGGCTTTCGTTTAATTAATTGCACAGAAGAAATTCATCCATACACGGGTGCTTATTGGCCAGCAGGTCACATTATTGGCTACGAACATACCTTTATTCATTTAATTGATGAATTTTTCCGAGGTATTGCAGGGGATAAGCAGACTTCACCCAATTTTGATGATGGAGTAAAAAATCAAATTATTTTAGATGCGGTAGAAAAATCAGCTAATGAGAAGCGTTGGATAGAAATAAAATAAGAGCAATAGGGAAAGTATTCTTTATCCATAAAAGTGGAATAGAAGAATACTTTTCTTCATTCTTTAATTTATCTATTATATTATAACTACATACACCTAACACCCTGATCTTAAAGTGTAATCATTTTTTTACCATGGATTTTAAACTTAAAGTGAAAGAACCATTTTAAAATTAATAATCAAAATGTATATAAAGATAAATATTCGGTAGCACGATGCTTTGAATAAAAGAAATTAGGTGAGAAAGTATTGATATTTAAAGATAGACGAACAGATAAAGAAATGGAAAGAATGATATTAAACTTTGCAACAAATAGCGAAAGTGTTAGAGCGGTGGTATTAGAAGGCTCAAGAGCGAACCCAATGGCAAAACAAGACATTTTGCAGGATTTTGATGTTAATTTTATCGTAAATGATATAGAGACTTTTATTAAAAAACCAAGGTGGATTGACTATTTTGGAGAACGTCTTATCATGCAAACCCCCGATCTATTATCGGAAAGAAAGTATAGGTTCGCTTATTTGATGCAGTTCTGTGACGGCCATAGAATAGATTTAACCCTAGTTGATAAAAAGGATGTTGCTAGCTACCTTTTGGAATCTGATTTAAGAATAAAACTTTTAGATAAAGATAACCTGCTACCTAGAATGGATGCACCAAGTGATAAGGAGTATTGGGTGCTAAAGCCTTCTGAGAATGAATTTATAGGATGCTGTAATGAATTTTGGTGGGTGAGCACCTATATAGCAAAAGGATTATGGCGTGAGGAACCCTTGTATGCATTAGACCATATGAATTTTCATGTGCGACCAAAATTAATCGAGATGCTTTCTTTTAATGTCGGAATAAAAAATGATTTTAAAGTAGGAGTAGGTAAAAGTGCTAAGGATTTAGAATATTATCTTTCCGCGGAGAAGTGGAGACAGTTATTGTCGACTTATTCTACTGGTGATTTAAAATTAATTTGGAGCAGCCTCTTTCTTATGATGGACTTGTTTCAAGAAGAGGCAACAGTAGTAGCAAATAAACTAAATTTTTCCTATAACCAACTAGAAGCTGACAATGCTAGGTTTTATGCTGAACACTTATATCATGATAAAAAAGAAACATTGTAAGATTATCTAACAAAAAGCTATGGAAGAATTCGATTATATGATAACTTTTATGTGGGATGGGATATAAAAGGTTTTAGGGTGTTATAGAGAAAGAGAATAAGGGAAGTCGGACACGTTTATCTAGTTTACTAGGTAATCGTGTCTTTTTCTTTTTATAAACTTGCAAGATATAAGCGTGATAACAATATGTAATTGCAAAACTGATCGGATGAAATTACTATTATCGTAATTAGCCAACGACAAATAGGGTATAGTATACTGAACATATACATATTTTGGGTGGTGAGCTTTTTGGGTATTGAAATAGTTATCTTGATCGTCTTAATATTAGTAAACGCTTTTTTTGCTGCGTCAGAGATTGCACTAGTTGCCCTAAATGATAATAAGGTAAAAAAGATGGCAGAGCAAGGAGATAAAAAGGCTATTATGTTAGACAGACTTTTAGCTGAGCCTGGTCGATTTTTAGCAACGATACAAATTGGAATTACACTTGCCGGATTCTTAGCAAGTGCCTTTGCTGCGGATAATTTTGCTGACCCTCTTTCAGAATCTCTTCACGCATTAGGTATTCCTCTTTCTATCGGAACGCTTCGAACGATTTCAGTCGTGGTGATCACAATTTTGCTTTCCTATTTCACACTTGTTATCGGTGAACTTGTACCAAAGCAATTAGCACTTCAAAAGGCAGTGAAAGTAGCAAATTTTACGGTTAAACCTTTAACCTTTTTATTCAAAATTAGCAGACCTTTCGTTAAATTATTAAATGGATCAACCAATTTAATTGTGAAATTATTTGGTGTAGATCCAAATGCGAAGCAAGATGAAGCCACAGAAGAGGAAATACGAATGCTAGTTGACATAGGTGGAGAGAAAGGAACAATCGAAGCAGATGAAAAGCTAATGATTCATAATATATTTGAATTTAATGATAAAGAAGTAGCAGATATCATGACACATCGGACAGATATGACTTCAATACCTATCGATGCACCTTTTGAAGAAGTAGCTGAAATTGTAAACACACGTAGTTTTACGCGTTTTCCAGTATATAAATATGACCTTGATCACATTGTAGGAATATTACATACAAAGGATCTAAGTCAATTTTTGCATAAGGACCCAGTTGATTTCGATCTGTATAACTTAGTAAGAAAAGCCTTTTTCCTCTTAGAATCTCAATCGATTGATATTGCTTTTTCAGATATGCAAAAAAATAAAGTGCATATCGCTATGGTGGTGGATGAATATGGCGGAATTGATGGCATGATTACGATGGAGGATATTATAGAAGAAATTGTTGGAGAGATTTATAGTGAGCACGAGGAAACAGTGGAGCAGGATGAAATCGGGATTAAAAAAATAGATGAGTACACATTAGAAGTAAAAGGAACGACGCAGCTTCATGATCTTGAGGATTATATCAAAGAGGCTTTACCTCTAGAGGACTTTGAAACGATTAATGGATTATTCGTTCATACTTTAGGGTATATTCCAAAAAAGAATGAGAAAGTTTCAGTAGTGTATAAGGGCTTAGAGATGAAAGCGTTAGAGGTTTCCGATAATCGAATAGAAAAGATTTTGATTAAACAAGAACCAATAGACAATTAGATTAAGTTACAAGGGAGGAAATAGTCGGTATGGATGTGTATAAAGAAGGTAAAGAGGAAGTCTTAAAGGCTTTTGACTCTTCAAGAAAAGGGTTGTCTAAAGAGCAAGTAGAAAAAAGATTGGAAGAAGAAGGCTATAATGAAATAGCAGATAAAGAGAAGGTTCCGACATGGAAGCTCTTTTTGGAAACGTTCAAAGATCCGATGGTGATTGTTTTATTAATTGCTGCCGGCATTCAGCTTGTGTTGGGTGAGGTCATTGAATCCATTATTATATTTATTGTTTTGCTAGTCAATGCAGTAATCAGTGTCGTGCAAACGAAAAAAGCAGAAAGTTCCTTGGATGCGCTACGTGACATGTCAGCACCTGAAGCCAAGGTATTAAGAAATGGCGAAAGTCAAAGTGTGCTTGCAAGAGAACTAGTTCCAGGCGACATTGTAACATTAGAGGCTGGTGATTACGTCCCAGCTGATGGGCGGCTTTTGGATGCAGAATCTTTAAAAGTGAATGAAGGAATGCTAACAGGAGAGTCTGAAGCAGCAGAAAAAAATACCGCAGTGATTGAAGAAGAAGTTTCCATAGGTGACCGTATAAACATGGTTTTTAGTAGCTCTTTAGTTGTCTACGGTCGTGCTACATATGTTGTTACGGGTACAGCGGGAAAAGCAGAAATTGGTAAAATTGCTCAAATGATTGAGACTGCTGAACAAAAACAAACACCACTTCAAAGGAAACTGGATTCCTTCAGTAAGAAATTGGGCGTAGCTATTCTTTTATTATGTGTTCTTATTTTTGCTGTTCAAGTGGGACGTTTATGGTTTAGTGATGCTGATGTCAATATGACTACAGCTATTTTAGATGCCTTAATGTTCTCTGTTGCAATTGCAGTTGCTGCGATTCCAGAAGCACTGTCTTCTATTGTAACGATCGTTTTATCCGTTGGTACGAATAAAATGGCTAAACAGCATGCCATAATTAGAAAGCTTCCTGCTGTAGAAACACTTGGCTCTACGAGTGTTATTTGTACAGATAAAACAGGAACATTAACACAAAACAAAATGACTGTAACAGATTATTTTATTCCAAATAAAGAAGAGCAACTCTTTTCATCCGATCACAGCAACTGGGGTGAAAATGAAGAAAAATTAATCCAAGTTGCAGCCCTTTGTAATGATTCTTCCTATAACAATGAAGGTGCAGAAGTTGGGGATCCGACCGAAGTAGCTTTAATAAATTTCTCAGAAGAAAAAGGCTTACCTTTTCAGGAAATGCGCGATAAATATCCACGAGAAGCGGAACTTCCTTTTGACTCGGAACGAAAACTTATGTCAACACTCCATACCTTTGATGGTGAAAAACAGCTATTAATTAAAGGTGGACCAGATGTGATGTTTTACCGTGCTGGCTATGTCTTAGTAGACGGAAAAGAAGAGGAATTTACTGATGAATGGGCAAAGGTGTTTGAACATCAAAATGAAGCATTTTCTAAGGATGCATTACGAGTCCTAGCTTACGGCTATAAGAAAATTACCAAAGACACAATAGATAAAGAAGATGAGAAGAATTTTGTTTTAGTTGGATTAACTGCAATGATTGATCCTCCTCGTGAAGCAGTTTATGACTCTATTAAAGAAGCAAGAAGTGCAGGCATTAAACCAGTGATGATTACTGGTGATCATAAAACAACCGCCCAAGCTATTGGAAGAGATATTGGATTAATGGAAGAAGATGATATTGCGATAACAGGAAGAGAATTGGACAAGCTATCAGACGATGAGTTGGATGAAAAATTAACGCATATATCCGTGTATGCTCGTGTTTCTCCAGAAAATAAGATTCGAATTGTTAGAGCATGGCAGCGAAAAGGCCAGGTAACGGCAATGACAGGGGACGGGGTAAATGATGCGCCAGCTTTAAAACAAGCTGATATCGGAATTGGTATGGGAAGCGGAACAGATGTGGCAAAAGATTCAGCTGCGATGATTTTGACCGATGATAACTTTGTATCGATTGTTAAAGCAGTCGGTGTAGGGAGAACTGTTTTTGACAATATAAAAAAGGCAATAAGTTATCTGTTTGCAGGTAATCTGGGCGCCATTATTGCCATCTTGTTTGCAGTTATTTTCAACTGGGCTAATCCATTTACGGCCCTTCAACTATTATTTATTAACTTAGTAAATGATTCCTTACCAGCAATTGCACTCGGTATGGAAAAATCGGAACCAGATGTTATGAAACGAAAACCTCGAAAAATTGAAGAAGGAATATTTGCTGGTGGGACATTGAGATCTGTTATTGTAAGAGGCGTACTAATCGGTATAGTTGTTATTATATCCCATTATATCGGTTTGCAGCATTCGACGGAAATGGGTGTGGCAATGGCCTTTACAACCTTGATTCTTGCACGTACGTTACAAACATTCCCTGCTCGTTCTAATGTGGAAACAACATTTGGAGTAGGTATATTCAGTAACAAATATGTATTAGGAGCAGTAGCAATTTGCTTTGGTTTATATGCAATCACAGTGCTTCCATTTGCAAGAGATGTCTTCTCCATACCTGCAGCGTTTGGTATTCAGGATTGGTTAATTGCAACAGGATTAGCAATAGTTGCTGTTATTGCAATGGATGTAGCTAAATTATTTCGCAAACGATAAATCGTATATAAAAGCAAATATTAACTTAACTAGATGTATGAAACTCAAATCATTCTTCTCTTAGAAATAAATAAAAAGGATAAGCAAAGAAGGCCGGTTTAATAAAAACCGAACTTTTTTGCTTTTTTCTTTTCGGAAAAGGAAATCTTTGTTTTGCGTTATTAAATGCAAGGGTTTACAATATAGAGATAAAAAGGACTAAAGGAGTAGATATGAGATGGGTAAAAATGCACTTGGAACAAACGTTGTCACGCAAATTGCTATTGTAGTCCATGATATTATAAAAACTTCACAGGCCTATGCTGATTTTTTTGATGTTGAAATGCCAGATATACAAATAACTGACGGCTATGATAAATCAGAGATGGAGCATCGGAATAATCCGTCACAAGCACGAGCTAAGCTAGCATTTTTTGATATGGGTTCCCTGCAATTAGAGTTAATTGAACCGGATCATGAGCCAAGCACATGGAGAGAGCATCTCGACGTGAAAGGCGAAGGCGTTCATCATATTGCATTCGAAGTGAATGGAATGAAAGCTGTTATAAATGACCTAGAAGCAAAAGGAATGCCACTTATTCAAAAAGGCGAATATCCAGGTGGACGTTATGCGTACATGGATACAGAGAAAGAATTAAAGGTATTATTTGAGTTATTAGAAAATGATTAGGAAGAGGGGGAAAAGAAATGAAAATTTTAATAACTGGTGCTAATAGAGGTCTAGGTCTTTCCTTAGCAAAAGAGGCATTAGAAGAAGGCTACCATGTTATTGCTGGAACACGTTCCTTAAACGAAGCCGCCACAAGCAATTTAACAGTATTAAAAGAAAACTACAACGCTAAGTTAGACATTTTTCATATGGATGTGACAGAAGAAGCATCGATTGAAAAAGCAGCGCAGCAGACAAAGCATCAATATGGTTCAGTGGATGTTTTAATTAACAACGCCGCTATTTTGAATGAACGCGATAAAAGCATAGAAGAATTAGATTTAGCAGCCATTCAAAAAGCTTTTGATGTTAATACACTTGGGCCTGTTCGAGTCATTAAACATTTTTTACCTTTATTACGTGAATCCAGTTCTGAAAAACGAGCTATATTAAATATAAGCTCAGAAGCGGGTAGTTTAACACATACTTATAGTGGAGATTATCCGTACGGGATGTCGAAGGTTTCTTTAAATATGCTAACCGAAAAGCTTCGTGTTTATTTAAAAGAAGACAAAGTTAAGGTTTTATCCATTCACCCTGGTTGGATGAAGACAGATATGGGAGGTGAAAAAGCTCCCACAAACCCAGATCAGGCTGCAAAGGATATCATGAAAATTATAAATGATAAAATAAAGATAGAAGGTCGATTTGCTTTCATAAATGCAGATGGAACTGAAAGAGAAATATAGAATCGGGGGGGTTTCAACATGCGCATGTTAGCGGTGTTGGGAGATTATTATCATGATGCCAGGTTACTTAGAAAAGCATTAGATCGTGTGCTTTACTCATTAAGGGATCAAGAAACGATTGAGCAAATAACCATTGATTATCTTGGGCCAAAGCAATTAGATGATGCATCTTTTGAGGAAGTGGATCTTATAATTATTGCAAGTGAAAATAGGATCAATCCAGAAGAAGAACAAGTAGAAAAATGGATGACAGAAAAAATAGCGAAAAAAATCCATCAATTTGTAGAAAATGGCGGTGGGTTCTTAGCATGGCATTCGGGCTTTGCTTGTTACGATGGAGTAGAAACTTATCTTGATATGTTAAAAGGTTCATTTGACTACCATCCAGAAAAACATGTAGAAGTAACTTATCATATCGAAGATGATCTTTTCTTGAATAAGAACATACAGGATTTCTCTTTTATAGATGAGCATTATTTTATGCATTGTGATCAAGATCAAACGAATGTATTTTTAACTTCCGCTTCAGAGTATGGAGAGCAAGTGGCAGGATGGTATCACGAATTAGGAGAGGGCAAGGTTTGTTGTGTGGTACCTGCACATACCGAAGAAGGACTGCTACATGATTCCACAGGTGAAATTTTAAATGGTTCGATTGAGTGGCTAATTAAGGAATAGATGAAAATTAACATAATAAACAGAGGAGAATAGAGAAATGAAAAAAATGGGAATGTGGATTGGCTTACTTGCAGCTTTGATTATATTTATAGCTGCTAATATTTTTTATAATAAAATCGATGAATTAACAGGAAGTGATACGATGAGCAATAAAAAAACAATGATTGAAATGTCAGGTGAATTTGGAGATTATAATGCAGAAGAAAGTATTGACGACCCTGCACATGATCCTTCTATTTTCAAGGCGGATGATACGTATTATGTTGTATCTACTGGCATTGCCAGAGAAACAGATAATCCTGGTGGAATTTACATAAGAAAATCAGAGGAATCGATTGGTGGACCTTGGGAAGCAATAGGAGAAATACCTGTTCCAGAATGGGCTAAAAAATACCAAGTTGGTCATTTATGGGCACCACATGTTGTGGAAAAAGATGGTGTTTTTTATATGTATTATGCAGTTTCTGTCTTCGGAACGAATAATTCGGCGATTGGTGTTTCAAAAACTGAGACACCAGGAGATTTAAATAGTTGGGAAGACTTAGGTACTGTAGTAACTTCTGGACCAGGTGTTAGCTATAATGCTATTGATCCAATGGTATTTGAAGCAGATGGTACCTGGTGGATGGTGTTTGGTTCACACTTTGGTGGAATTGTTTTGCAAGAATTGGACAATATGACAGAATTAACGGGTGAAGTTTATACGATTGCTTCTCGACAATCTACAACAGCTCATAATGCTATTGAGGGTCCAACAATATTTGAACGTGATGGTTATTTTTATTTGATAACTTCTTGGGATCAATGTTGTAATGGTGTAGATAGTACGTATAAAGTAGCAGTAGGTAGAGCTGAATCCGTTACTGGTCCCTACGTTGATCCAGATGGAGAAGAGCTTCTAAATGGTGGCGGAGAAGTTATTTTAGAGACATATGAAAATCAAATCGGTCCAGGAGGACAGGATATATTAGAAGAAGATGGTACGTACTATATGGTATATCATTATTATGATGGAGATGCTGATGGCGTGATCCGTATGCAAATAAGAGAAATAAATTTTAATAATGATTGGCCAAGCTTTAAATAAGATAAAAGCGTTTGCTCTTAATCGGAGCAAACGCTATTTTTTCGAATATTAAGCGATTGTGCAGGAAAATTAATCTCAGAAATAGCAGAGAAAAGCTAAAGAAGTTAAGATAAGGTATAATAGATAAAAGAATTCATGTTCATTTTTAAAATATTATAGGAAGTCTAAGATTCAACGCAATATAGTTTAAGTAAAACTAAGGTTTTCTAAAAAGAAGGGGGTAGTTAGCATGCCACATGCATTAGTATTACAATCAGATTTTGGATATGAAGATGGAGCGGTAAGCGCTATGAAAGGTGTGGCGCATTCTGTAAGTAGACTCTTGCCCATTTATGACAACACACATGAAATCCCGGTATTTGATATTTGGGCAGGTTCTTATCGTCTGTGGCAAACGGTCATGTACTGGCCAGCAGAAACTATTTTTGTATCAGTAGTTGATCCAGGCGTAGGGTCAGAAAGAAGAAGCATCGTAGCAAAAACTAAAGATAACCAATACATTGTAACACCGGATAATGGCACACTAACTCATTTATCACAAAAAGTGGGGATTGTTTCGGTGAGAGAAATTGATGAAACAAAACATCGTTTACCTAATTCAGGTATTTCTCATACTTTTCATGGAAGAGATATTTATGCTTATACCGGAGCAAAGCTTGCTTCAAGCATCATGCTCTTTGAGGATGTTGGACCTGAGGTGAATTTAGAGGATGTGGAGCTGTTACCATTTCAAGAAGCCACTCTATCAGAAGAAGAAATTACAGGAATGATTGATATTTTAGATATCCGCTTCGGCAACTTGTGGACCAATATCAGCTATGAGCTTTTTATGAAATTAAATATTCAATACATGGACAAATTAGTCGTTAAAATTTTTCACGGTTCTCGTTTAATTTATGAGAATAATGTTAGTTATGGGAAGTCATTTGGCGCAATACATGTGGGGGAACCTGTGCTTTATATAAATTCCTTGCACAACTTAGCTATTGCCATAAATCAAGGCTCCTTTGCTAAAGCCTATGATATAGGTACAGGAACAAATTGGAAGATACAAATTGGTAAATTAGCCTCTCCTGAGTAAGCTTAAAAGGGCAATACAAGAAATTATAAAGAAATAATGAATATTAGGGATTCGAGTGGCAAAGGAGTTTACTTGATGGTTTTAAGACATCTGATAGAATTGCAACGTTTATTTAAACGATTTGTATTAATTGCTAATTTTCTACCAGTTTTTGTTGGTTTTATATTAGCAATAGCTTATTATAATGTCTCCTTTTATACTGTGAGGCAGGATTTTTTGCTTGTTACAGTCGGGAGTATTTTATTGATCGCAGGAGCTTTAGCTTTAAACAATTGGTTGGAAGCTGACGTAGATAAATTAATGGAAAGAACGAAGAAACGTCCGACTGTGACTGGAACTTTTTCTTTAAGAACAGTCCTGTTAATTGGAATTATTTTCAGCGCAATAGGTCAAGGATTGTTATTCTTAATTAATTTGGAAGTAGCACTATATGGTTTTACCGGCTGGTTTATGTATGTTGTTATTTATACGATGATGACTAAAAGGCGATTTACCTGGAACACTCATATTGGCAGTATTTCTGGAGCAGTGACACCATTAATGGGATGGGCTGTGATTGATTCAGCTATAGCTCCCATCCCGATTTCCCTATTTTTAATCATGTTTTTATGGCAAATGCCGCATACATACGCTATTGCAATTCGTAAATTTGATGATTATAACCGGGCTGGTCTAAAAATGCTACCAGTGGTAAAAGGATTCCAAACTACGATTTGCAGAACGGTAATGTACATGTTAGCATTATTTTTTGTGCCGTTACTCATTGATGAAATAAGTATGCCTTTGTTTATTATAATGACAATAATAAATTTGGCTTGGTTAATGATAGGACTTGCTGGCTTTCGAATGCAAGACACAGTCAAATGGGCAACAATTTTATTTGTTTCCTCCCTAATTTATCTGATGCTGACTTTCCTATTATATGTGATATTCATATAAAAAAGCATGAGAGCAATGCTGCTCCCATGCTTTTTTGCAATTAATCGTCTAAATCGTCCATCGAAATGGAAAGTATTTCACCCGTGTATGCATCAATTTCAATGTCTACTTCATTCGTATCTGTATCCATTTCAATTTCATATAGCATCCTACCATCATCTTCATCAAGCTCTATATCAGTGATCGTGCCATCAGCTTCTTTTAAAGCAATCTCTTTTGCTTTTTCTTTTGATATGAGTGTATTTATGTCGATAGTTTTACCTTGATCATCAGTATCATCACGCTTCTCGGTCGAAGGTTTATTTGCTTCGTTTGTTTCACTCGAGCTTGTAGGTTTTTCTGTTGTTTTAGAGTTCTTTTCTTTTACAGTATTGGTGTGTGGCTTTTCTTCTAATTTTAAAATCTCACCAGATTCAGCATCTAGTTTTAATTCATACTCATGCGTTTCTCCATGTATTTCAATTTCATAAACTTTACGGTTGTTTTCTTCATCTAATTCTATCTCCACTACATCTCCAGCAAATTGTTCTTGTGCTTTAGTTTTCGCTTCTTTTTCTGATAAATATGCACTGGCAGAATTACTACTTAGTTGAAATATTGCTAAAATACCACCTATTAATAAGATAATACCCATAATGGTAATGAATTTTTTGTTCTTCATAGTATCTTCACTCCTCTTTGTTATTTGTTACTTTAACTATAACCAATAATTCTGAGGAGACCCTGTGAGAATTATGAGAAAATGATGAGAAAGTGATAAGTTTTCTCTTAGTTATTGGAATATGATTTATTTAAATGAATAGTGAAAATGGATCCTTTTGCTGGCTCACTAGAAACAGTTATGTTTCCGCCGTGTGCTTTGATCATTGCTTGGCCAATTGCTAAGCCGAGTCCAGAGCCGCCAGTTTCACGACTTCTTGCCTTATCAATTCGGTAGAAGCGTTCAAAGATATTTGATTGTTGTTCTTTACTTATTCCCTCACCAAAGTCTTCAATGGAGATCATTAATTCTTCTTCTGATTCATGAATACGGACAATTATTTCACTATCACTGTATTTACATGCATTATCCACTAAAATATATAGGCTCTGATGAATCTTTTCTTTATCTGCACTTACGACTGCATTATCATGTTCATGGAAAATTATATTTCTATTATAAGCAACAGCTAAAGAGCGAACAACATCACGTGCAATGGTATTTAAATCCACTGTTTCATAGTTGAGTGCGCTTTTTCCATCATTTCGGGCAAGAATAAATAATTGTTCTGTTAAGTACTTCATTCGTTTTGCTTCATATGAGATTGCATCTGAAGCTTCATCAATAACCTCAGGTTTTTTATGTCCCCAACGCTCCAATAATTCTGCATAACTCGTAATGACAGATATGGGTGTTTTTAGTTCATGAGAAGCGTCCGAAACGAATTGCTGTTGTTTAATGATACTTTCATTCAACCTTTCTATCATGTCATTATAAGAGGTTTCTAGATGATATAATTCATCCCGAGCTTTTCCTTTTTTATCTAGTTTCAGAAATTGCCCATTTATTGGATTCTCTGCCATTTGGGTTGTTAAATTTTTGATAGGGCGCAAAAAATAATTAGACAATAAATAGCCAATAAAAATAGCTGGTAAAATCATCACAAGGGAAGCGATGAGTAAAACAATGGCTAACGTTTGCATGATCGATTGGTATGCTTCTAACTCTTCGGTTACTTGAAGAGTAACTATTTCGCCATTTTCAAAAATCAATGGTTGTGATATTTGTACAAACTTTGAGCCATTATTCTTTTCATGAATCTGTTGTAGTCCCTCATTTTGAAAAGAGAATGGGAGGTTATAATATTCTGCTTTTTCAGCGACCCCGAAGAGAACTTTCTCATCTTCCGTAATGATTCGTATCATGCCGTTTGTAGGCATAAAAGAGCGTAGCAATTGTTTGTAATCTGCACCAGCTTCTTCGTTTTGTGCGATAGCCTGCATCACACGCTCGGTGTTAGAAACAGCTCTTTCCATCTCAGTATCTAACACATTTTTTTCAAATAAAAAGTAAATTCCCGTATTGACGAAGATAATTACCACAACGAGAACGATACTAAGAAATAATTGTATTTTTGTGCGAAGTTTCATAGTTTTTCATCCTTAATGGAATAGCCTACTCCTCTAACTGTTTGGATAGTAACTTTATCAAAAGGTTTGTCTATCTTATTTCTAAGATATCGAATATAAACATCGACTACATTCGTATCACCTGCATAGTCAAATCCCCATACTTTCTCTAACAGTTGATTTCGTGTTAACACTTGGTTTTTGTTTTTGAGTAAATAGACAAGTAAATCAAATTCTCTGGGTGTTAATTCAATAGGTACCTGACTACGTTTAATGTCTCGTGATCCAATGTCTATTGTTAAGTCATCATAAACAAGATGGTAAGTTGGTTTAAATTGATTGCTTCTTAAATGTACTCTTATTCTCGCTAGCACTTCTTCAATTTGAAAGGGTTTCGTAATATAATCATTTGCCCCTAAGTCTAACCCAGAAACTTTGTCATGAATTTCATCTCTTGCTGTTAAAAGAAGTATTGGCATATTCACATTATGTCGACGGACTCGCCTTAAAATTTCTAAACCACTTAAACCTGGTAACATAATATCAAGTAAGACAAGATCCCATTCTTCATTTAAAAGTACATCTATTGCATCTGTACCCGAGTGAACCACGGAAGTTTGATATCCTTCGTAACTTAACTCTAATTCGAGCACACGAGCTAATTTTGGTTCATCTTCTATAATTAATATATGTGACATAATAATCCTCTCCTATTCCTGATACCGTAACATAGCATATTTAAAGCTATATAATAAAAGTGAGCCATTTTATTACTTTCAACGGAACCTATAACGAACTATGTTTTTGTGCAAACACGACGGCTTTTAACCAATACTTTCGGTGATTTTGAGAATAATCAATTATTTTTTCCTCACAAAAGACAGTATTTTTAGGTAACGAATGTTTTCAAAAAGATATGTATCAAAAGTTAAATTTTATATTCATAGTTAAAAAAGGCTGAAGGCTTTCCATTATAAGTTAATGGGTTTGGTAATTTATCACTTCATCTATAATAATATCTTACCTTTTTGTTGAAAGTCGAATCCTACTTTATAATATTGTTTAAAATAATAAAATATCATATGCAAAACCTTGATAACATAGCTAATAAAAAATATTCCTATTAAATAGATAGGAATTCTGCATTTTCAAAATATTCACATTTTTTCTGTTGACAGTGAAAATAATACGGTGTAGAGTATAAGACAGACAATTACATACATATAACTTATCAAGAGAGGTGGAGGGACTTGGCCCTTTGAAGCCTCAGCAACAGATAATAATTTAATTATTATACTGTGCTAATTCCAGAAGCATGTGCTTGAAGATAAGAAGAGCTAAATGATAGTAATCCTCTTCTTATATAAGGAGAGGATTTTTTACTTTTAAGGAAATAAAATATTTATAGGCAGAAAGGTTTTATTGCTTTTAATAATAGTTATTCATAATAAGATTAAGGGATAGATAGTTGATGTGTAAAGTAATTACGAATTTTTCTGGATAAGGAACCATATGTTTGGATTGTCTGCTAGATAAACTATACAGAAAAAGGATGAAATAAAATGACACTTACTAACCAAGCACCATTTCATGCAGATCACGTAGGAAGCTTACTTCGACCAGATAGACTGCACGAAGCTAGAAAGAATTATAAAGCAGGCACGATTAAACAAGAAGAATTAAGACAAATAGAGACCGAAGAAATTACTCGAATTGTCGATAAGCAGGTCGAAGTTGGATTAAAGCTCGTGACAGATGGTGAATTTCGTCGTTCTTGGTGGCACCTAGATTTCATGGAGCACTTTAACGGCTATGAAGGATATGTGCCAGAAGAAGGTTATCATTTTGCAGATATGGAAACAGAACGATATAATGTCCGCAATACAGGAAAAATATCTTTTAATCAAGATCATCCTTTTATACAGGATTTTAAAGAATTCAAACAAATCGTTGGGGATCGTGCTGTAGCTAAACAGACTATTCCAAGTCCAAACCAATTCTTTCACGCTGATCTCAGAAATCGTGAGGTGTATCCAGACATTGAAGAATTTGCACAGGATATTATAAATGCTTATAAGGAAGCGGTTATTGCTTTTTATGATGCTGGATGTCGTTATCTGCAATTTGATGACGTATATATTGCAGCTTTATCTTCTCCGGACTTAAACTTTGATGGAGATGTCTACGATCGTGATCAATATATTGATCTAGCATTAAGAGTTGTAAATGGTGTGTTAGAGGATAAGCCAGAGGATTTAGTCGTTACAACTCACTTATGTCGAGGTAATTATCGTTCTACTTGGGCTTTTAAAGGAAGCTATGAATTAATTGCACCAACACTTTTCGCAAAAGAAAAGGTGAATGGATTTTTCTTAGAATACGATGATGAACGTTCTGGCGATTTTAAACCTTTACAAGAAATTCCACGAGGAGGAGCAACGGTTGTTATAGGAGCAGTTACCTCCAAAAGTGGGGAATTAGAAGATAAAGATGCAATTATTACTAGAATAAAAGAAGCTTCTAATTTTGTTCCATTAGATCAGCTAGCTTTGAGTCCACAGTGTGGTTTTGCTTCTACCCACCATGGAAATGTTCTAACCGAGAATGAACAATGGAATAAACTCAAATTTATCGTAGATGTGGCAAATGAAATTTGGGGTGAATAATTAATAAAAAGATGGTCTCTTCTGAAGTGGAGAGATCATTTTTAAATAGTTTGGATAATTACTCCACCATCAAAGTTAAAATACGCCTTAAATTAAAACAAAAGATGACCATTAAGTTATAAATATATAGGTAGATGTTATTAATAGAATTACAATGCATCTTGAAGAGATTACATAATAAAAAAAACGACCACAATTTAGGATGTGGTCGTTTTTTGAATCTTAATGTGTTATTTTGTAGTATTAAAATTCTGCTTTTAAGCGATTAGTTTGATCTACGGTTTCTTCCATAATGGCAGCTAACGCTTGATTGCTTGAAGTTAATGTAGTGACAGTTGCACTCATTTCCTCTAAGCTAGCCGATGCTTCTTCAATGATGGCAGCAAGGTCATTCGTGGATGCTTCTACTCCATTGGATTGTTCTTGTACTTTTTCTGCAAGAACTGTGAAGCTTCTTAATCCTTGATTTAAAGTCTCTGTAGTTTTCGTTAATTGGTCAAAATAACCTGTTACTTCATCCGAAGCTTGCATTCCTGCTACGAAGTTTTCCATACTCTTGTCCATTTGCTTTACTGCTTGTTCATTAGAAGTATTTAAGGAAGCCAAGTTTTCTGTGATTTTTTCAGTTGTTTCACCGGTTACATCTGCTAGTTTACGAATTTCTTCTGCAACAACAGCAAATCCTTTTCCAGCTTCACCAGCACGAGCCGCTTCAATAGAAGCATTTAATGCTAACAAGTTAGTCTGTTCTGTGATTTCTTTAATTGTATCAGCAAAACGATTGGTTTCTGATATTTTTTCGGTTAACTCAGCAAACGTTCTACTTAGGTCTCCAATAACCTTTTCTAAAGCCTGGTTATTTTCGTTTAACGTGTTCATCTTTTCTTTGCCGGTTTCAGTCATGTCACTAGCACGGTTCGATTCTTCATACAAGGTAAGAGAAGTTTGTTGTACTTCATCTACATTTTGTTTGGTTTCCATTGTACTAGAAGAAATTTCAGAAATTTGCTCTGCTTGTGTTTGACTGCCTTGTGAAATTTCCTGAATGGTTTCGGAAAGCTCATTTTGCGTATTGACGTTTTCTTGAAGTTGTTCATTTACTTCTGATATTTTTTCGATGATCGTAGTAACTGAGGTTTCAATTTGTACTCTTTGTTTTTCTTTTCTAGCTTGATTCTCTTCTGTCTCAACTAAGTATTTTGCCAATTCATCCATTCTTCTAGAAGAGCTTTGGATAATAAAGAAGAAAACAACTCCAGTTAAAATCGTGGTAAAAAGAGAATACTGAAACAATTGTCCCATGATTTCATTGGATTTATCCATCATCCAATAGTTATAAAAAATAACGAGTATACCAAGACTCAGTCCGGTGAAAAAAACTTTATTATTTAACTGTATAGCTGCGAATAGACTTAGAAAGATTACGATTAAGAAAACTGGTGCGCTGCTTCCTTGAGTAAATATGTATAAGGCATTCGACAAATAGAATATTGCTACAAGTATATAAGGTATTACTTTTGGCATTTTTAAAAGCTTATGAAACACAAAAAATAAGATGAAAGCTAAAATTAATTCGATTCCGTAAAATGTTACTGTTGTATATTGTTGCACGGCAAGTGACAGTAATAAGCCCGTAAGTAATGTGATTGCCATGATAATAAGCATCAGCATGTTCTTCTTTAGCATATCTTTGTACTTCATTTCCTCTACTAAGTGCATAAAATGGTCCCTCTTTCCTATAGTTAGTTATATTTTTCTACTTTTAAGTATAATACTATAGGAAGAAAGGTTCAATATATTTATTGTGACAAATTTCGAACATATTCGACATTTTAACGTGGAAGGTAGCTAGCATAGGCTTTTCGTAGGGTGCTAAGCTCTTCTAACTTTAATAGATTTGTTTCTTTATCTTGATTACCGACTGCTAAAATCAATTGTTCAATTAAATAAGTAGGAGCAATCATCGAATGAAATTCACTTCTCTCGCCTCGACTTGCAAAAAGAGTGATACTTGCTTCATTTGTGAAGTCAGCTACTAATTGATCACTTATAAGCAGACTATGGTAATGTTTTTTTCGTTGATGGAGTAATATTACTTTTGCTTCTGATAATAATCTTCCGAAGCTAAATAAAATCACTAAGTCCTTTTCTTTTATATGAGCTAAGTCTTCAAACAACTCTGTCCCAAGCTTCTCGATAAAATGGATGTCTATCCCGTAGCGGTTTAATCGATAAGCAAGGAGTCTACCTAAGCCTTCGGATGGTCCTGGTGCTAGTATGAAAATACGATTAGCTGTTGCAATTTTAGTAGCAGCCTTTTTAAAGGTATGTGCATTGATATGTGCCATCGTTTGATGTAGCTGATCTAAGATTTTCTCTAATTTAACGAATGTAATGCTTTCACTTTCATTATTTTGAAGCTCATGTTTAATTTTACTCGCGGGGGATGCTTCAATATACTCTCTCATGGTTATTTTAAAATCTTTCAAGTTACTATAGCCAACCACCTTCCAAAAGCGTGAGACAGTGGCAATGCTTACCTCTACTGCTTCTGCAATCTCTTTTTCACTAGATAGTAAAACCTGTTGGGTATGTTTGTGGATATAATTTGCTATTTTTATTTGACTTGCTGTCATATCATTTGTTTCCCATTCGAAATTCAGCATGAATCCGTTCCTCCTTAATCGATAATCTTCACTCAATATATCAAAAAATTTACGCCTATTTTTTAATATGAAAGAAAATTTACATCATGATAATAAAAGTTAACAAATTTACATCCTTTTAACGCTTCTCATAAATCTCTTTAATAATAGAAATTTACAATGAAGACAAGCTAATAAAAGGAGGAACTTATTAATGGTGAAAATTAGAGAACGGTATAAATTAACGCAAGCACAAAAAATGATGGTTTTTATTCTGTCAATGTCTTTATACGGACTATCGAATATGATTACCGAATTAATACCAGAGGCAAGACTAGGACCACTTGAATTTTCGGTTGAATATTTTGCATTTATACCATTGACACTTTGTATTTTATTTCATCCGCTTTATGCTGCTATTGGCGCATCTCTTGGTGAGATCATCTTCGGAGAACTCATGCTTGGACAATTCGGAGGGTTTGGAGAATTAGAGAAGTTTATTGCTTTCTCCTTAGCTATGTATGTTGCTGGAACGTTTGTCCGCGATCCAAAGAATAAACGTCAAGTTGGAATTGCTGCCATGCTCGGTGTAATTATTCATCAAGCGATTAGTTCTATGGTAGATATTTTAAAGGTATGGGTAGGTGTAGAAGAATTAGAAGCTGTTCCTGGTTTAGCTGAGAGTGTTGTGGTAATTGAAGGCTTTGCCTTTTTAAATGACGTATTATTTTCAGGTATCCTTTTTGCTTTATTACCAACTATGTATTTAGTTCCGAGACTATACGGGAAAATTGAACCATTACTTGGTATGAAGCCTCGTAATACAAAAGATCGTTATCATTTAGGAGAAATAATTGGTCCGCGTCTCGTGGTATTAGGAATATTCCTGGCAGGCTTTGCCTTTCTTTTCGAATTTTTATCTGAATCAGGATTTAATGTGGAATGGGAAGCAGAGGTTGGGGATATCTTCATTTGGATAAGTATGGGAGTTGCATTTTGCATTGCGCTTATCACCGTTATTTTCATGAATAAGAGAAAGCAAACTTTAAAAGAAGAGAAGCGGATTTCATGAAACACCAAATTGAAATAAACAACGTCACGTTTCAGTATCCAGGAGCAGAAAATAATGTTCTAGATAATGCTTCTTTAACTATTGATGAAGGAGAATTTGTAGCAATTATAGGAGGGAATGGTAGTGGGAAATCCACCTTGTGCAAATTAATTAATGGACTCATTCCTCATTATTATGTTGGAGATTTTGAAGGTGAAGTAACAGTTAACGGAATAAATACTTTAGAAAGTAAAGTCGCTTCCTTATCTGAGCATGTTGGTTATGTTTATCAGGATTTTGAAAACCAATTAGTCAGTCCAAAAGTAATAGAAGATGCTTGTTTTGCACCGCTTCATTATGGTTATACGGATTACCTTGATCGTGCTACAGAAGCATTAAAAAAAGTAGGATTATATGATGTGAAGGATGCTTTTATTTGGCAATTAAGTGGCGGCCAAAAGCATTTGCTGGCACTAGCTAGTATTCTTTCATTAAGTCCATCCATTATCATTATGGATGAACCAATCGCTCAGCTTGATCCAACACATGCAAAAGACATTTATAAAATATTAAAGGAGCTTCATGCTGAAGGTACAACCATTATTGTGATTGAGCATCATACTGAATTTATCGCTAGTTTTGCGGATCAGGTTGTACTGATGGATAAGGGTTCTGTTGTTTGGAAAAAGAAGGTGAAGGAGGCCTTCTTAGATGTCGAATTATTGATGAAACACCAGATTTATCCGCCACAAGTAACACAAGCGGCCTTCTATCTTAAAAAATCAGAGATAAACTTAGCGGGTCAGCAGCCGTCTCAGCAGAAGAAAGAATTTTTACCAATCACTTTAACAGAATCGCAGTATTTTTTTCAAAAACATCAACTAGATAGTACAAACTTAGATTTTCCTATACGTAAAAAGGAAAGAGAGAAAGTAGTGCAATTTAGTGATGTCTCCTTTGGTTATAAGACACTTACGAGAGAGAAAATGCAAATTTTAGATGGAATAGACCTAACCATATATAAAGGAGATCATATTGCTCTTGTAGGTAACAACGGAGCAGGGAAATCTACACTCATGCGTCTAGTCACTGGATTAATTAAACCAGACTCAGGCTCGATTATTGTAAATGGAAAGAATATTTCAAAAACACCGCCAGAACATTTGGCTGAAAAAGTAACGTACATTTATCAAAATCCAGAGCAAATGTTTATTGATGATTCGGTCGAAAAGGATGTGTCCTTTTACATGAAATCCCGAAAAGTTCCTGGTTATAAAAATATAGTAAATCAAATTCTTAAGCAATTTGATTTAGTTGATTTACAGGAAAGGGATAGTCGTTTGTTAAGTGGAGGCCAGCAAAGACGTGCATCACTTGCAATTGGAATGGGAATGGATCCGGAGCTTATGCTTTTAGATGAGCCAACTGCAAATTTAGATATAGGTACTAGAAAACACATTACTTCGTTACTTGGAAACTTAAAGGATCAATTAGATGCCGTAATGATTGCAACCCATGACATGCAGCTTGCTTGTTCGTTCGCCAATCGGATTATTGTCATGCATGAAGGAGCCATTATTCATGATGGGGATCGGGATTCTGTTTTCCAAAATCAAGCTTTACTTACTCGGGCAGGACTAGAATCGCCTCAAATATTAAACTTAGCACAAATGTTAGGCATGAAAGATATTTATACGGTCGATCAATTTGTGGATGCTTATTTGAAAAAGGAGGCAAAAGATGGAGTTTACGCGTAAATTTACCGATAAGTTATCCGTAGAACAAGTGAAAATAGAATTACTTAATACAGCTTATGGAAATGGCCATACCTTTTTAGCACAGCTTGACCCTCGCACACTCTTTATTTGGTACACATTTTTTGGGATTGTCCCTTGGTTTATTCATCAAGAATCAATTCTAATTGGAATGTTTATTTTTATGGTCATCACCACTATTACTGCAAAAGTTAGCCCATTAATTATTTTTATTTTGTGTCTTGGCCTGCTCGGTCAAGGTGGCTATATGTTAATCGTGGCCATGTTTTTTGGAGGTGATTGGTCCATTCTTTTGCCATTACTTGTCTTAACGTTAAAGCTTTCTGTGATCTCATTAGCGAGTATAAGTGTATTTTGCTCGATGACTCCAGAGAAATTAAGTAATGGTTTATTGAAAATTGGAGTCCCTGGACAAGTATCGTTTTCCATTGCTTACGGATATAGAATGCTTCCGACCTTAATAGAAGAGTATCATCATGTTTTCCAGTCTTTTAGATTAAGAGGTAAAGCTCCTAATAAGCATGGATTCCTATATATTCGCTCGATTATTTATTTCGGAAAAATAGCTGTATTATCCTTTTATCCGTTACTCCTAAGTACTTCTAAAAGGGCGAGAACAACCGTAGAAGCATTAGAAACAAAAGGGTCATTTTATGGATTTAATCATCCACAAGTAAAAAAATTAAAGTTAATAGATATGAAGTTTGGCCGGAAAGATATTTATTTTTTAATAGGATCTTGTTTTTATGTTATTTTGTTATTCACTATTTAATAGAGAGGGTTTTTTGGATGATTATTGATTTTCATACACACGTAAAGATATCGAAAAAGTCTACATTTATGCCGGATTATTTTGACACCATGATACAAGAAGCGAGTGAATCTGGTTTGCATGCACTAGCCTTAACCGAACACTTTAATACTATTCGCTTTTTTGATATCTATGATTATTTAGATGAACATTATAGTTATCAGGATGGCTATTATCACGTACATGATGTTCGAGTATTTCCAGGGATTGAGGTCGATGTTAAAGAAGGCGGACACATTTTATTAATAGCTGATCGAAAAACTATCAAATGGATAAGAAAACAACTAGATAGTCATGTCGAGCCTGAACAATTTATGCCTTTTGACTCCTTGATGGATTTAATAGAAGGAATGGATGTACTTAAGATCGGGGCACATCCATTTAGAGAAAGTACACCTCTAGCTAAAAATATTACAAAGCAGCAAATGAAAAAGTTAGACGCACTTGATTTAAATGGAAAAGATCTTTACGCAAAAGGATCTGAGTCTTGTAAAGCTGAATTAATTAGTTATGCAGATGAAGTAAATTTACCTGTTGTGGCAGGAAGTGATACCCATCAATTTTTGCAATATGGAATTGTAGGAAATGATTTTAAGAAGGATTGTACCAATGTAGAAATGCTTAAAGCTTCAATAAAAGCGAATGCTTATGAGCTTCAGATAGCTGATGACCTTTTCTTTAGAGTAAAAGCAGCTGTCTTGGTGAAAAAATATATGAAAAAGGCGATAATCAAAGAGGAAGTTTCTATCTAAAGTCTGACATTTGTCAGGCTTTTTCTTTTACGCTTATATCGGATGGAGAGTCATATAACCACACGAAAAATGAGATAGCTTGCATGTGTTTCTCCTATTAAAAATACTAATTATTTTGGAAATAGAAATGATAACAACTCGAAGCAAAGCTTAAATTATGGTATCTTTAAAAAGTAGTAAATCTCTATGTACGATGGATGGACGTGCAATAATCGCAAGGAGGGATTAGATGACTTCAAACCAGAGACTTGATATGCAAAACCTTTATTTATTAAATTTGCATCATTCAACATTTTTAAAGAGTCAAGAGGCACACGCTATTGGCATGGAAATGTATATAAGAGCAAAACATATCAAAACAAAAGATGAACTCTTTCAATTTTGTGAAAGCTATGTATGTGGTTATTTATTGTATGCAGATGTCATTATTATTAAAGAAATATATGAAGCAACCAGACAGAAGGATTACAATAGGGCAGAGTATTTGGCCAAAATATTTGATGCTAGTAAACACGTTATTGAATTGAAAAAGACAAGTAGGCAAGCGGGCAATAGATTACTAGAGCGCCTGTTATCTGTAGAATCTATACCTGCACTAGAAAATTGGAAGAAAAGCCAAGGAGAAGAAACGAAACGTAATCATTACGCAATTATTTATGGATTATATACTGCCGAAATGGAATTTGATCTTTCAGATGTAATTCAATCCTATTTATACTTCTCTTTAACAAATTTGGTTCAACACGCTGTTCGTGCTATTCCACTTGCACCCAAAGAAGCTGAGCTTGTTATTTTTCAAATGATAGAAAAGATTAATGATGCAACGCACACTGCAATGGATTTATCGATAGAAGATATGGCGAATTGTGCAATTGGCTTAGAAATTTCTGCAATGCAGCATAAATATCTACTATCAAAATTATTTATATCTTAGATGAAAGGGAGGAGAAAGATAGATGAGCACCGTTCGATTAAAATCAAGATTGCTAAAAAATAATATGGTCGATTATCAAGCGGATGATCCCTTGAAGCTTGAAAAATCAAAAGCCTCCCACCGGGTTTTTACTAATTATAATTTTATATCTTCCGATCATATGACAAAAGGCGACGACCTTACTATTCAGTTGCATGTAGATAAGGCTACAAACGTTATGGTTCATCCAACAACTCCAATTCATATTAAAGAAGATACAGGCTTAGAAAAAGCAGAACAAAAAATTCAGCTACATGTTGAAAATGAAGCGTTATTTTTTTGGAGAATGCAAGAAATTATCCCTGAGGAAAGCTCGAGATTCTTTCAGAAAACCAATATTACACTTGCGCGTGATGCGGAATTGGTATGGTCTGAAATATTTCACGTTGGAACAAAGGAAATGAAGAAGCCCTATCAAGCATGCCAGTCTCTAACAGAGGTTTGGACAGAAGACGATTGTATTGTCTACGATAATTTATACATTGACCCATCTCTGGACGCGATAGATCAATTTGGAATGCTTGAAAACTTTGCTTATGTAGCCACTGTTTGGTATATAGCGAAGGATATTCCTTTTGATGAGTGGGATGTTCAACAACGATTATCCCAAGCGAAAAATCATCGGGCGGGGATGAGTGACTTAGATGGAAAAGGAATTGTGATCCGCTGGTTATCCCATGATTTAGAGTTATTAAAACAGGAAATGGAAGATGTACTGAGCTTTTTTGACGAAAAGATCACAGAAATTAGAAAATGGAGAAATTGAAGCGTTTTTCAGTCGAGTAAGTTGGTTAATTGAGGACCAAAACTTTTTGTAATCATTTCGGCAACCTTAGTAGTGAAATGGTGGGAGATTAATTGAAGAAAACTTTTGCAAATATTGTAGCGTATTATTATAAAGAGTGGAAAGAATTCACAATGCCAATACATCACCACAAAGCAATGGAGATAATGTATGTCATTAATGGTAAATGTATAGTTGAAGTGCAGAAAGAGAAAATTGAGTTAAAAAAAGGGACCTTTATATTTATTGATTCTAATGTCCCGCACCGCTTGATTGTTGATAAAGACTCCCCAGCACGAATGCTGAATGTAGAATTTAACTGGGAGGAAAATAACACGAGTCTGGTGTCATTAGAGGATCTAGCTGATAGAGATGAAACAATTAAAGTATGGTTAGAAAAAGAAGCTATATACGATGTCTTTAAAGATATGGACCAGGTATACCCCACACTTCGACAATTAGTTCTTGCGCTTGATCAAGGTGCAACAAATAAACAGTTACTAATAGATTCGCTTATTTGCCAATTAGTTTTCCACCTTGCTCACAATTCAATGGAGCAAAGAGAAAAAGTAGATAATTTTCAACAACTATATGTAAATAAAGCTGTTCAATATATTTTAGAGCATTATGATTATGATATTAGGATCCATGACATTGCAGCAGCTACGCACATCCACCCTAGTTATTTACATCGAATTTTCAAACAATCGATGGATTGTACAATAAATACCTATATCGCTAGAGTACGAATTGATAAAGCAAAAATGCTACTGAAAAATACGGAAATTCCAATAACTGAAATATCGAATTATGTTGGGATTCAAACAAGTCAATATTTCAGTATGCTTTTTAGAAAACATACTAATCTCACGCCAACTGCTTACCGGCAGCTTTTTTTAGAATTATAAAAAAATAAAAAGCTAGGATTTTATACAACATTTTCTTTCTTTCTCTACAATAGTAGAATTACTTCTGATTTTAAGCTGATAAGATAACATTAATAGTTAAGAAGTAAAAGGAGGAAGGAAATTGACATTTAAAATTGCTTTTATTGGTGCTGGTAGTATTGGTTTCACACGAGGATTACTTAGGGATATTCTATCTGTTTCAGAGTTCAAAGATATTGAGGTAGCATTTACAGATATTAATCAGAAAAATTTAGAAATGGTTACACAGCTTTGCCAACGAGATATTGATGAGAATGGGTTAAAAATTAATATTAAGGCCACAACAGATAGAAAAGAAGCTTTAAAGGATGCGAAGTATATTTTTAATGTGGTACGTATCGGTGGGTTAGAAGCTTTTAAATATGATGTGGAAATCCCGCTTAAATATGGAGTAGATCAATGTGTTGGCGATACTTTAAGCGCAGGTGGAATCATGTATGGGCAACGTGGTATATATGAAATGCTTCAAATTTGTAAAGATATTAAAGAAGTATCAAGAGAAGATGTATTGCTATTAAATTATGCAAATCCGATGGCAATGCTTACTTGGGCTTGTAATAAGTATGGTGGCGTAAAAACAATTGGTCTATGTCACGGTGTTCAAAATGGTCACAAACAACTCGCAGAAGCACTTGGTAAAACAAAGGAAGAAGTGGACATTATCTGTGCAGGTATCAATCACCAAACATGGTATATTCAAGTAAAGGATGAAGATGGTAATGATCGTACCGGAGACCTTTTAGAAGCTTTTGAAGCTCATCCTGAATATAAGGATACCGAAAAAGTAAGAATTGATATGCTGCGTCGATTTGGTTATTTTAGTACGGAATCTAATGGACATTTAAGTGAGTATTTACCATGGTATAGGAAGCGTCCTGAAGAAATTAATGAATGGATTGACTTAAGTACGTGGATAAACGGAGAGACTGGTGGATACTTACGTGTTTGTACAGAGGGAAGAAATTGGTTTGAAACTGATTTTCCGAATTGGTTAAAAGAACCAGCATTTGTATATGAACAGAAGAATCGCGGGGAAGAGCATGGTTCTTATATTTTAGAGGGATTAGAAACAGGTCGCACGTATCGTGGTCATTTTAATTTGCCGAATGATGGTGTTATTAGTAACTTACCAGATGACGCTATTATAGAAGCTCCAGGTTATGTTGATCGAAATGGCATTAATATGCCTCTAGTAGGAGATCTACCTTTGGGTCCTGCTGCCGTATGTAATGTTAGTGTTTCGGTGCAGAGGCTATCTGTTGAAGCGGCAGTAAATGGCGATGATTATTTACTCCGTCAAGCGATGATGATGGACCCATTGGTAGGTGCTGTATGTAATCCAAAAGAAATTTGGCAAATGGTGGACGAAATGCTTGTTGCACAAGAGCAATGGCTGCCACAATATAAATCATCCATTGAAAGAGCCAAAGAAAATTTAGCAAAAGGGGATTTAATCCCGACAAAAGATTATCAAGGTGCAGCCAGAATTAAAGTGAAAACAGTAGAAGAGATGGCGCAAGATCGTGAAGCAGCTAAGAAAAATGCTGGAGAAGCGGATAAAGGGAATTTTTAAACCTAAAGCCAAGACAGTTAAGCAGCTGTCTTGGTTTTTAGAGCCTGACTTGTTTTAGAGATAGGGTTGCCTCGCCAACCTATCTTAATGTTAAGCTTATCAGCTTTTAAATGGTATTAAACTACCAAGGAACTTGCTAATTTGGGTTATAAAATGGAGTAGATACACTACAGTTACAGACGGTCGCTTTCCACGGGGCACGGCCTCAGCTAACTTGGTAAAGAAAAACACTTTACCAAGTGGATCTTCGGACGCGTGCTGATCCCGTAGGAGTCGCCCTCTTTCACTTTCGTTTTCCTAAATTTTCAACAAAATAAAACAGGGAAAAGTTAATCAAGCTGAAGAAAATTGCGACATTCCTGAGGAAACGGAGTGATTTTTCTCAGCCACGCTTACAAAAAACTATTTATCTCCTAATCGAATAAAGATGCAAATTTATAATTTGGCTTAATGGATTCTGCTGAAAAATCAATCTATTAGTATTTGGTGATTATGGTGTGGTTTTTAAGCTTTTAATTTTCTTAAAACAAATAAAGCATATCCCTATTAAAACGAGGGGATATGCTTTATTTTTAATCTTCTTTTAAGCTTCGTGTGGATTGTCTGTATTTAATTTCATATGGAACGATAATTCGTTTAGCAGGTTCATCTTTGTCTTTTGCTTTTTCAATTAAACAACGAGTAGCATGCATGCCTAACATATAAATTTGAATGTCTACTGTAGTCAATGGGGGAGTGGTAATTTCTGATAAGTATAAATTGTTAAAACTTGCGATGGAAACATCTTCTGGACATTCCAAGCCAATTTCTTCTAATGTATTTATTACCCCCAGACTCATCAAATCATCGGCGATAACAAGGCCAGTTGGTGGTGCTTCTAAAGCGAAAAGGTGTTCCACAGCATCTCTTCCACCAGAAGTTAAAAATTCAGCATGGATTACGTAATCTTGTGGAGCTGGAAGCTTAGCTGCTTCAATTGCCGTTTTATATCCTTGCAGACGATCTGTGGTTACCGTAAGTTCAGACGAGCCACCGATAAAAGCGATATGTTCATGACCAAGCGCTATTAAGTGATTAGTCAGTTCCTTGCTTGCTTTAACATTATCATTATCTACATAAGTGATTTCACTTTCCTGTTCCTTAGGCTTACCCACAATTACAAATGGGAATTTTGCATCGATGAGAAATTGTTGAACTGGATCAGCTACTCTTGAATAAAGTAAAATAATACCATCCACACGGTTACCATGTACCATTCTTTGAACTTCTTCATAGACCTCTTGATCATTTCCTCCAGTTGATACATAAAGAGAATATTCGGTTTCATGAGCACATGCACCAATCCCTCTTAATATTTCAGGAAAAAATGGATTTTGCAATGCTTTATCTGCTGAAGAAGGCATAATGACACCAATTGCTTGAGAAGATCGCACAGCTAAATTACGCGCATTTACATTCGGGTGATAACCTAAATCTTTCATTGCTTTACGCACACGTTTTTTTGTATCCATGCTTATTCTAGGATTATCAGCGATTACTCTTGATACTGTTGAAGGTGCCACTCCTGCTATTTTTGCTACATCTTTAATTGTTACTGCCATAACCTTCACCCTTTTTATTTAATACCCAGCTTATAATTATTTTTATATCTATTCTTCATTATAGGGGATGAGTTCTTTATTGAAAACATTCACGTTTGATTTGAGTGGATATTTTAAGAAATAGAGAAAGGCATGAGTGCCTTTCTCTATTAATAAATCTAACCTTTTGTAGCCCCTGCTGTAAGTCCACTAATCAAATAACGTTGTAATAGCAAGAATACAATCGCAATTGGAATCGCAATTAAAATCGAACCAGCGGCAAATCGCGTAAAGTTAGTGGAGAATTGGTCATTAATAAAGTTATAGAGTCCTAAAGCTAAGGTATAGTTATTAGGATCTGTTAGCACGATTCTTGGTAATAAGAAGTCCATGAATGGTGCCATAAAATTAAATAATGCTACTACAGCCAAAATTGGTTTAGCTAATGGAAGCATAATTGTCCAAAAGATGCGAAGGTGACCCGCGCCATCAATTTTAGCTGCTTCATCTAGCTCTCTTGGAATAGTATCATAATACCCTTTTACAAGCCATGCATTGAACGGAATTTGTCCACCTAGATAAATTAATAATAATCCCCAAATGGAATCTACTAATCCAATGGTTGTTAGTAAAATATACAAGGCAACCATACCCATTAAAGCAGGGAACATTTGTAGTAAAAGGAACAAATATAATCCATACTTACGTCCAAAGAACTTGTAACGACTAAATGCATAGGCGATTAATGATGTAATAACAACAGACCCTAGTGCGTTTAGTACAGCTATGATCAAGCTGTTTTTGTACCATATTAAATAGTCACTTCCCGGATCTGTAAATAACCATAAATAATGTTCAAATGTTATCGTGTCTGGAATTAACTTTGTTACCAACATATTCGTACCGGGATTAATGCTCATCATGACTGTCCACATCAGTGGATAGCCGATAATAATAAACATAAATAAGAAGAATAAATAAATGAACGCTACTTCTATTTTTGATTTTGTTTTTTGTGTCATAGCCATTAGTAACGTCCCTCCTCTTTAAATGATGCAGTTTTTCTGAACTGATAAAAGGCAAAGCCCATTACGATAATACCCATAATAATGGTGATTGCTGCTGCCATATTATAATTGTTTGTTTCAAAGGTTAGCTTATAAACCCATGATATTAAAATATCTGTTCCACCAGCATTTTGACCTCGCACAGCTGGTAACCCTTCATTAAATAGATAGATAATATTAAAATTGTTAAAGTTTTGCGCATATTGCATAATCAGTAGTGGTGCGGTTGCAAACAAAATGTGTGGCAGTGTAATGAATTTTAGCTTCTGCCATCTTGTACCGCCATCAACGTCTGCTGCTTCATACATGTCTGCTGGCACACTTTGTAAGACGCCGGTAAACAAGGCGAATACAAAAGGAAATCCTAGCCAGGTTTGAATCATGATTAGCGCTACTTTCGCCCAGAACGGATCAGACAACCATGGAATCATTAAATTAAATGTACTTAATATGTCCCTGTTAATTGCACCAAACGTCGGGTTAAATAAAGCAGAGAAAATAAGAATAGAAACAAACGCTGGTACAGCCCATGGTAAAATAAGTACTGTACGGATAGTACGCTTGAACTTAATTCGTTTGTCATTCACAAGTAACGCTAAGAATAATCCAAGCACAATCTGGAGTGTTGTTGCGACAACGGTCCAAACAATTGTCCAAGCAAATACGCTTAAAAATGTATCCTTCCAAATCCCTATTTGGAATAGATCAATAAAGTTGTTAAACCCAACCCAATTGAGTAGATTTCTAGGTGGTGCATTATATTGATTATAATCGGTAAATGCTAACCCTACCATAAAAACAAGTGGTAGTACTACAATAAATAAAAGCATAATAAAGCCTGGTAAAATCATAAAATAAGGAAATCCATTATTATAAAAATCGCGGACACCCTGTAATAGTGTTGGATTCGGCTTTCCTTGAGCTCTTGCTTCTGCATCTTTTCGTGCATCAATAAAATTATAAGCGTAAATAGCTAAACCAAATCCTAATACAATTACGGAAATTAACCCTTGGATTAGTAATTGAATGGAGTGATGATCTCTAGGAATCGTGCCTAATGTAAATATTCCCCATATACCGATGTCGATAAAATCCCAAAAAGCTAATAAAAATGATATGGTTACGACAAGTAATAGAATCCCTTTAATAAATCTTCTATTATAAATTTGGCCAAGTCCTGGGATGATGGATAATAGTGTTGCGATATTGCGTGGCTGCTTAAGGTCAAACTTTCTATTTTTTGTTTGTGTTGCCACCGCATGTCCCTCCTTAGATAAAAAAGATATATGGAAAGCTTCTCACTCTCCATATATCATTTTAAAAATTACTGTGTTGCGCCTGAAGCAGCAATATTATCTTTAATTGTTTGTACAGCTTCATTTAATACTTCTTCAACTGGTTCACCTTTAGATATAAAGGATAGACCATTATTAATAGGATCCCAAACTTGTTGCATTGCAGGAACTCCTGGCATAGGTTCACCAAACGTTGCTTGTTCAGCAAATGCAGAGTAGATTGGATCATCAGCAATTGCTGGATCTTCAATAGAATCTTTGCGTGCAGGCATTTCACCAGCAACATCATAATAAAGCATTGCGTTCTCAGAATTCGTTACAAATGCCATAAAATCTTCAGCCCATTCTTTGTTGTCTGAGTAATAAGATAGAAGATATGCTTTTACCCCAACAAATGATTTTGGATTCTCACCATTATCAAGTTTTGGTAAAATCGCTGCTTGTAAATCATCACCTAATGCTTCTTGATATTCTCTCACCATCCATGGTCCATTAATGACAGATGCAACTTTACCTTCTTTAAATAGACCGTTCATAATATCTGGTGTTAGATCCTGTGGAATGTATCCATTATCAAACCATGATTGAATTAATTTTCCACCTTCAACTGCACCCTCGTTATTTAAACCAATATCTTCAATGTCATAAACACCATCGTTATTCGCAAATACATATGCTCCGTTACCAGAGAAGAACGGGTATGTGAAATAGAAGTTTGCCGCTTCCATCAAGAAACCATACTCATCATTTCCTGCATTTGTATGTTCCTCAGCAATAGCCATTAAATCTTCCATTGTTTCTGGCGCCCCGTCTACTAATGAACTATTATAGAATAAAGCATATGTTTCTGTAACAGCAGGGTACCCCCAAATGTCACCTTCGTTTGTAACAGCACTAAGAGCTGCTTCTGTATAATCACCTTCAAGATCGCCTAAGTTTACTGGATCAATAAGGCCACGTAATACTAGATCGCCAATTCTATCATGTGGTTGAAAAATGACATCAGGACCATTACCTGCAGGACCTTCTACGTCTAATTTTTCTACCTGCTCTAACATATCAATTGGAGTTGCTTCAATTTCAATACCAGTTTCAGCAGTGTAAGCTTCTCCGATTTGGTTGATCGCTTCTTCTTGTTTTTCTTCAGCGTTCACCCATATTTTTAATTTTTCAGGTTTTTCAGGCATATCTGATTCTGTTTCATTTTCTGTATTTTCTTCTGTAGCTTCTTCACCTGTGTTCTCTTCACTTGTTTCTGTTTCATCTGGACCACATGCAGCAAGCAACATTACTAAGACCATTATACCTACTAAAAACCCTAACCATTTCTTCATCTAATTTACCTCCCAATAGATTATTACTGATATACAATCATTTGTGAAAACGATTGCGCATATCTTGATTTTTATTATACATAGGTGATTCTGTTTTGACAACCATTAATTTTATTTTTTATAAAAAGCTTTATTTAAATTTGAATATTGTAATAAAAACTTTTATAACGCTTACAGTTAAAATCATTTTTTGCTATACTATATAAAAGATGTTGCAAAGAATAAATAGATATCCCGGCATAAGAGATGTTTATTAGAAGAAAATCACTAATTAGTTGCGCAATCGTTTGTTCACTGGTTGCATGAACTAAAGGAGGAAAATAATGAAGAAGACAGCAATTTACCACAGATCGGTCCCATCAATGTCCTATGCTTACGATAAAGAAACGGTACACATACGATTGAAATCAGAACGTGATGATTTAGTTAATGTATCTCTTATTTATGGAGATCCATATGATTTTACAGCTGACGAGTGGCAATATCATGTGGTTGATATGAATTTAACGGGTCAAACAGAGCTTTTTGATTATTGGACAGTAGCAGTAAAGCCACCCTTCAAACGATTGCGGTATGGTTTTTATCTAAACGATAAAAATGGAGAACAAAATGTTTATACTGAACGTGGTTTTTATAGTCAAGCACCACAAGACATAGGTTGCTATTTCTGCTTTCCATTTATACATGAAAATGACACTTTTTCTGCTCCTAGCTGGGTGAAAGATACAGTTTGGTATCAAATTTTTCCTGAAAGATATGCAAATGGTGACGCGCTATTAAATCCAGAAGGAACACTGAAATGGGGAAGCGAAAAACCAACTCCAACTAACTTTTTTGGGGGAGATTTTCAGGGAGTAATTGATCATTTGGATCATATAGAAGAGCTTGGAATCACTGGTATTTATTTCACCCCTATATTCAAAGCTTACTCGAACCATAAGTATGACACCATTGATTATATGGAGATAGATCCGCAATTTGGAGATAAAGAAACTTTTAAAGAACTAGTGAAAGCTTGTCATGAAAAAGGAATTAAAGTAATGCTTGATGCGGTATTCAATCATAGCGGATTTTATTTCACACCATTTCAGGATGTCTTAGAAAAACAAGAAGCTTCTTCTTATAAAAATTGGTTTCATATGCGTGAATTTCCGGTTCAAATGGAGCCAATCCCGAATTACGATACATTTGGTTTTGTTCCAAGTATGCCTAAATTAGATACAGCTAATCCGGAAGTTAAATCATATTTGCTAGAAGTGGCAAAATATTGGATTGAGGAATTTGATATTGATGGATGGCGCTTAGATGTTGCCAATGAAGTAGACCATGCTTTTTGGAGGTCCTTTAGACAAGTTGTAAAAGAAACGAAAGCTGACGCTTATATTCTTGGTGAAATCTGGCACGATTCTATGCGCTGGTTACAGGGTGATCAGTTTGATGCGGTGATGAATTATCCATTTACCAATGGTGCAATTGATTACTTTGCCAAAAGAACTATAGAAGCGAAAAGTTTTGCAGACAACATAACCGAAGTACTTCACATGTACCCGGAGAATGTCAACGAAGTATCCTTTAATTTATTAGATAGTCATGATACACCAAGAATTCTTACACTTGCCGGTGACGATAAGGATAAAGTGAAATTGCTTTACTTATTCCAGCTATCTTTTACTGGCACACCTTGTCTTTATTACGGAGATGAAATAGGAATGGCTGGTGGGGGAGATCCTGGATGTCGAGCTTGTATGGAGTGGGACGAAAACGATCAGGACGCCGCATTATTTCGCTTTGTTCAACAATTAATTCATTTTAGAAGCGAAATTGATGCTTTTGGCAATAGTGGAAGCTTTCGTTTTATAGAAGTAGATAATTTTAAAAATATCGTGATATATGAAAAGAAAACAGAGGAGACAAAATTAATCTTTGTATTAAATAATTCTAATAAAGCACAAAGTATTGTGGTCGAATCATTAGCTTCTAAAAAAGTAAATGAAATATTTACTAATGAGGAATTTTCCTTTGATGAATCACCGAATATTACTTTAAATGGAAGTGGTTTTAAATGCTTTATGGAAAAATTATAGGAGGAGAGAATTATGGCAAGAGAATGGTGGAAAGAAAGTGTGGTTTATCAAATTTATCCAAGAAGTTTCCGTGATAGCAATGGAGACGGAATTGGAGATATAAATGGAATTATTGAAAAACTAGATTATTTAAAATATTTAGGGATAGACGTGATTTGGCTTTCTCCTGTATACGATTCACCAAATGATGATAATGGTTATGATATCTCAAATTATCAAGCAATTATGGACGAATTTGGAACGATGGAAGAATGGGAGACATTATTAGCGGAAATGCATAAACGGGATCTGAAATTAATCATGGACTTAGTTGTAAATCATACGTCAGACGAACATGAATGGTTTGTGGAGGCTTCAAAATCAAAAGAAAATAAGTGCCGTAATTACTATTTCTTTAGACCTGGTAAAAATAATCTGGAACCAAACAACTGGGAGTCTGTTTTTGGTGGTTCTGCATGGCGTTATCAAGCAGAAACAGATGAATATTTTCTCCATCTTTTTTCGAAAAAGCAACCTGACTTAAACTGGGAAAACCCGAAATTACGAAAAGAAATATACAAAATGATGTCTTGGTGGCTCGATAAGGGGATCGACGGTTTCCGAATGGATGTTATTAATTTCATATCAAAGGACAGTCGGTTACCTGATGGAGAAAGTAAAAAAGGTTCATCTTATGCTTCTGGTGCAAAGTACTTTATGAATGGTCCTAAAATTCATGATTATTTACAAGAAATGCATCAGGAGGTGTTAAAGAATTATGATATTATGACTGTCGGTGAAATGCCAGGTGCGACGCCTGAAGAAGGAGTATTATATACTGATCAAGAACGAAAAGAGCTGGATATGGTTTTTCATTTTGAGCATATGGATATTGATGCAGGTGAAGACGGTAAGTGGGATTTAAAAGATTTTTCATTGATTGAATTAAAAGAGATATTAAATAAGTGGCAAGTTGCCCTAGAAGAAAAAGGGTGGAATAGTTTGTATTGGAATAACCATGATCAACCAAGAGTAGTTTCTCGCTTTGGTGATGATGGTGAGTATCGTGAGAAATCCGCGAAAATGTTGGCAACCACGCTTCATTTTATGAAAGGAACACCTTACATTTATCAAGGGGAAGAAATAGGGATGACCAATGTTGCCTTTGATTCTATTAAGGATTATCGTGATATTGAAACATTAAATATGTATAACGAGAAAAAAGCGGATGGCTGGAGCGAGGACAAGTTAATGCAAGCCATTCATACAAAATCTCGTGATAATGCAAGAACACCAATGCAATGGAACGAGTCATCTCAAGCAGGTTTTACTACAGGGGATCCTTGGATCAGCGTTAATTCTAATTATAAAAAAATTAATGCAGAGGCTGCAATTGAGGATGAAAATTCCATTTTTCATTATTACCGAAAGCTTATTACTTTGAGAAAAACGCATGATATTGTTGTAGATGGTAAGTTTAATATGCTTGAAAAAGACAATGATGCATTATTTGTGTATACAAGGGAGCTAAATAATCAACAGATGCTTGTTATCAGTAATTTCACATCCTCAAAACAACACTATTCGTTACCTGCTAAATCATTTGAAATAGTGAATAGTGAGCTATTGATTAGCAATACAGAATTAGATGTCAATAATGAAAAAGAAATAGTTTTATCACCATATGAAACGAGAGTGTATTTTAAAAAATAATATTACTGGGGCGCTTCTATAGAGGAGCGCTCTATTTTTGTGAACTTTACTTTTTTTAAATCTTTTAGGATTCCAGTTTAGCAATTATATATTCAAGATCAATTTAGAATACTTTTATTATAATGCATAAAAAAACCGAACCATCCTACGAAGGTTCGATCTTTTAACATTATTGTTTAGCGTCATACCCTGCTGCGAAAATGGCAACTAAGAAGGTGATGCTAACCCCTATTACTAATGCTACGCCCATTTGTCATCCTCCTTTTGTGAATAGACAAGCTAGCTTTTGAGTCATATGCCCCTATTATAACGAATCTCCTATGCTTTGTGAATCATGAATTATTTTCTAACACCTGTTTGTGCTTAAAAATCATTTTTTTTAGATTCCTACATAGATTATAGAAACTGTGTTTATCCATCTCGCGAATATAGAAGCGTGAAATAAGTGGGAGGACGAGAAATGAATTTTATGGAGAAATTACATCAGGATCGCTTAGAGCAAAATAAATTAAAATGGGAAGGGACATTTCTAGATTATTTAGAACTGGTGAAGGAACACCCTTATTTAGCACAATCTGCGCATTCGAGAATTTATAAGATGATTCGTGACGAGGGAGTGGAAGAGCTAGAATCAGGGAAACGATATAATTTTTTTAAAGATGAATTGTTTGGATTAGAAGAAGCTATTGAGCGAATTGTAGAAGAGTATTTTCATCCTGCCGCCAAAAGGCTCGATGTAAAAAAACGAATATTACTGCTAATGGGGCCAGTAAGTGGAGGGAAATCCACTTTTGTCTCTTTATTAAAGCGGGGCTTAGAAAGATATACGCTAACAGATCAAGGAGCTGTGTATGCAATTAAGGGTTGCCCGATGTATGAAAACCCTCTGCACCTAATTCCAGAAAATCTTAGAGATGACTTTTATCAGGATTATGGAATAAAAATTGAGGGCTCATTATCACCGTTAAATACGATGAAATTAGAAAAAGACTACCATGGAAAAATTGAAGATGTAAAAGTGGAGCGGATCTTTTTTTCTGAGGATAAGCGAGTTGGTATTGGTACATTCAGTCCTTCCGATCCAAAATCACAGGATATAGCTGATTTAACTGGTTCGATCGACTTTTCTACCATTGCCACGTATGGATCTGAATCTGATCCACGTGCTTATCGTTTTGATGGGGAACTAAACAAGGCGAATAGAGGGATAATGGAATTTCAGGAAATGTTAAAATGTGATGAAAAATTTTTATGGCATTTATTATCTTTAACACAAGAAGGAAACTTTAAGGCTGGTAGGTTCGCCCTCATTTCAGCGGACGAAATGATTGTAGCTCATACAAATGAAGCGGAATATCGAGCATTTATTTCAAATAAGAAGAACGAGGCACTGCATTCGCGTATGATAGTTATGCCTGTTCCATACAATTTAAAGTTAGACGAAGAAGAAAGAATCTATCAGAAGATGATTTCAGAAAGTGATATAAAAGACGTTCACATTGCTCCGCATACGCTAAGAATTGCTGCGATATTCAGTTTGTTAACAAGGTTAAAAGAGCCTAAGCAGGCAAACATTGGTTTGTTAAAAAAGTTGTATTTGTATAATGGTCAGAATGTAGAAGGTTATAATAATGTAGACGCCGCGGAGTTGAAGAAAGAGTTTTCTGACGAAGGGATGAGTGGAATTGATCCGCGATATGTGATTAATCGTATTTCCTCTACCATTATAAAAAAGGAAATGCAGTCTATTAACGCATTGGATGTGCTACGCTCTTTAAAAGATGGCTTAGATAGTCATCCATCTATATCAGAAAAACAAAAAGAAAATTATCTTGATTATATTTCCATTGCTCGAAAAGAATATGATACCTTAGCAAAGAAAGAAGTGCAAAAAGCTTTTGTTTACTCCTATGAAGAGTCCGCTAAAACTCTGTTAGATAATTACTTGGATAATGTAGAAGCTTATTGCAATCAGACAAAATTACACGATCCATTAACCGGAGAAGAAATGAAGGAAGATGAAAAACTGATGCGTTCTATTGAAGAGCAAATTGGCATTTCAGAAAATGCAAAACGAACCTTCCGTGAAGAGATTCTGATTCGAATATCTGCTTATGCTAGAAAAGGAAAAAAATTTGATTACAAGTCCCATGAGCGCTTGCAAGAGGCGATTCAGAAAAAGTTATTTGCCGATCTAAAGGATGTTGTGAAAATAACGACCTCTACTAAAACTCCTGACGAGAGACAATTAAAGAAAATGAATGAAGTGATTGCGACGCTTATTGATGAGTATGGATATAATGCAGCTTCAGCAAATGATTTATTAAAATATGTAGGTAGTTTGTTAAATAGATAACAATTGGCCTCCTTAGGGAGGTCTTTTTATATAGTTAGCTAATTCGTTTAACTTTAGTGATTGGGATGGACATATAAAACTATGTAATAAGGAGATATTTAAAACTAATGAAGCTTTAGTTCATGCCATTAACCGTTTGTTTGCTTTTTAATTGATACGTTCTAGCCTATCCTTTACTATAGAGGAGTTTGAATTATTGTCCCCTAATTATTAGTTTAATAAAATTCAAGAGGGATATTAAACTATTAGGTTGAAAAATACGATATACTAAGAAATGGATGTATCAATATACGAGGGAGGCACAGTATGAATATTACTTTAATCATTACACTATTAACAATTATCTCAATCGTTGGCTTGGTAGCAACTTTGCTAATTGGAAGACAGGAAACAAAGCGCATTAAACAATATGAAGAAGAGGGAGATACAGCAATAGATGAACTAAAAAGATCCAGAGAGTATGAAAAAAAATCTTTGAAATCTAATTTACCTATTTTGAGCGCTATATACATTGTTTTTATTTTAGGTTCTATCATAGCTCTCGTTATTTATATTTTTTAAATGCATAGTTTATATACAAAAGGAAATAAAAAGTTAAATATTCAACCTTTAACTGTTGTTTACTGTACCGTTTTGGGTTATATTTATTGAAGTAGTAAAAATGTTAGGCACTACAAATGGATGGGAACTTAATAAGCGTAAGTAAGTGACTTCTAATGGGGGTATAAGACGTGACACAGCAGGAATCCAGTGAGAGATTCTGGAAAAATTTTTACGGTCCAAATATGGGGTATTTAGAAGAACAATATGAATTGTACTTGGAGAATGCAGAAACTATTGATCCAACTTTAAGAGATATGTTTCAGCAATATGGTCCTCCAAAAGAATTAAGCAAAAAAGGCGATAATGGAAAAGCTACAGAAACATTCACTTCTAATACGAATGCAAAACAGCTTTCCTCAACAATCAAACTTGTTGAGGCTATTCGACGTTATGGTCACCTAAATGCACAGATATATGCGGTTGGCTCTGGAAAGACAGAGGGCACTAAACTAGCTAGCCCTGAGCATTATGGTCTAACTAATGAGATTTTGGAAGCGATTCCTTCTGAATGGGTATGGGAGTACTCTAGAGAGGGCATCAAAAATGCAAAAGATGTTGTAGATTATTTGAGCGAGCAATATGCAGGAACTATCTCTTTTGAATATGATCATGTAAATGATGATGAAGAACGTAATTGGTTTCAAGAAACGATTGAAACTGGACAATATCGTTATGATTTTAGTACAGACGAAAAGAAAAAATTACTTGGTAAGATTGTTGATGTAGAAGGATTTGAGAACTTTTTAGCGAAAACGTTCGTAGCACAAAAACGTTTTTCCATTGAAGGTTTAGAAATGATGGTTCCAATGCTTGATCGTATTGTCCAAAATTCCTTTTATGATGATACGGAAGAAATTTTGATGGGGATGGCGCACCGAGGAAGATTAAGTGTACTAACCCATATACTAGGAAAACCTTATGATAAGCTTTTTTCAGAGTTTCATCCTTCAGCAGGCAAGGAATTAATTCCTACTTCGCCAGGATCAAAGTCTATTACGTATGGTTGGACTGGAGATGTGAAATATCATTTCGGTGCGGAAAGAGAATTAGGGGAAGAGAAGCCATCTCCAACCCGTATTACATTAGCACACAATCCATCTCACTTAGAATTTGTTAATCCAGTGGTTGAAGGATTTACGCGTGCTGCCCAGGATTACAGGTTTGAAAAAGGAAAACCAGTACAGAATGTAAAGAAAGCTTTTAGTATATTAATTCATGGTGATGCAGCTTTCATCGGAGAAGGTGTGGTTGCAGAAACATTTAACTTAAGTGCGTTACCAGGATATACAACTGGGGGAACGCTTCATATTATTTCAAACAACCTTGTAGGTTTTACAACAGGACAATCTCAAGGTCGCTCTACACGATATGCAAGTGATTTGGCAAAAGGATTTGAAGTGCCAATTATCCATGTGAATGCAGATGATCCTGAGGCATGTATATCAGCAGCAATGCTGGCATACGACTATCGCAGAACATTCCGTAAAGATATCTTAATTGATTTAGTAGGCTACAGAAGATATGGACACAATGAAATGGATGAGCCGAGAGCTACACAGCCACAGCTTTATGAAGCAATTGATGGTCATCCAACTTGTGCAGCGGTATATGCTGAAAAATTAAAGAATAATAACATAGTTGAAGATAATACTTTAGAAGAAATGCAGGATGCTGTATTTAAAAAGTTAAAAGGTATCTATGATGAAATGACGGAAAACATTAATGAGAATCCGGAAGCAAAACCGGTACCTCAAGCACTTAGAAATGGATTAAGTGATATAGAAACAGCAGTACCAATGGAAATACTCCAATCACTAAATAAAGGAATGTTAAAGCGACCTGAAGGCTTTCATTCATTTAAAAAATTGGAAAAAATCCTCTCTAAGCGCCATGAAGCCTTTGAAAATGAAGAACAGGCTGATTGGGCTGTCGGTGAAGCTTTAGCATATGCTTCTATTTTACAAGATGGTATCCCGATAAGACTAACTGGCCAAGATTCTGAACGAGGAACCTTTGCCCATCGACATCTTGTTTTACACGATGTTAAAAATGGGGAAACATATAGCCCTCTTCACGGTCTAGACGAAGCAAAAGCGACTTTCGATGTTCACAATAGTCCACTATCTGAGGCTGCAGTTCTTGGCTTTGAGTATGGCTATAGTGTTAAGGCTCCAAAAACGCTTGTGGTTTGGGAAGCACAATTTGGAGATTTTGCGAATGCTGGCCAAGTAATTTTTGACCAATTCATTTCTTCTAGTCGAGCGAAATGGGATGAACGATCAAACATGGTGATCTTATTGCCACACGGTTATGAAGGTCAGGGCCCTGAGCACTCTAGTGCACGGGTAGAAAGATTTTTAACAATGGGTGCTGAGAATAACTGGATTGTTGCAAATGTAACAACGAGTGCGCAATTTTTCCATTTACTAAGACGCCAAGCAGCATTAGTGGATAGCGACGCAGCTCGTCCGTTAATCGTTTTAACACCAAAAAGCTTGCTAAGAAGTCCACGTGTAATATCAAAAGCTGAGGAATTTACGAATGGGAAATTCCGTCCGCTAATTCCTCAACCAGGTCTAAGCGAAACATCTAAGACAGCAAAACGATTACTTATCGGTACAGGTAAAGTCATGGTAGATATTGAAGAAAAAATGAGTGAAGATCCAAAAGCATATGAACACGTTCATGTTGTGCGTTTGGAGCAAATTTATCCATTCCCAGAAAAAAGCTTAGCTAAAGTAATCGAAGGTTCTCCAAACCTTGAAGAAGTATGCTGGGTACAAGAAGAACCTCGTAATATGGGATGTTGGAACTTCTCGAAAGAGTTGCTATTTAGAATGGTACAAGAAAAAGATATAGAGCTACATTATGTTGGTCGTTGTGAGCGTTCATCACCATCAGTTGGGGATGCACACATTCATAAGACCGAACAAAAACGTCTAGTGCAACAAGCCCTAGAGCTGAACAAAGGAGGAGAAATCAATGAAGGAAATTAAAGTACCAGAATTAGCAGAATCCATCACAGAAGGTACCATTTCTGAATGGCTCGTTAATGAAGGAGACTTTGTTGAAAAAGGGGACCCTATTGCTGAGCTAGAAACAGATAAAGTTAATGTGGAAGTGAATGCTGATTATAGCGGTGTTATCACTGAACTCGTTAGAGGAGAAGGGGATGACGTTGAAGTAGGGGAAATTATTGCTAAAGTAGATGATAGTAAAGAAGCTTCTTCTGAAAGTAATGACAATAAATCTTCAAAAGAAGATAAAAAACAAGATGAAAAAGAAGAAAAGAAAGACGATAATAAAGAACAAAAATCTACGAAGAAAGAAAACACTTCTTCAGATAAATCAGATAAGGAAGGTAAGGGGCAAAAAGTTATTGCGTCGCCTGCCGCTAGAAAACGTGCGCGGGAGTTGGGTATCGACCTTAATGACGTTCAATCGAAGGATCCTTTAGGCAGAATTCGTCCGGAAGATGTTGATGAACTAGCAAAAGCACTTCAGGATGAGAAAGAAGCTCCTAAGAAAAAAGAATCGAAGAAGCAGGAACCAAAAGAGGCTCCAACTGAAGACGGTCGTGTCGAACGAGTGAAGATGTCAAGACGTCGTCAAACGATTGCTAAACGTTTAGTAGAAGCACAGCATAATGCAGCAATGCTAACTACTTTTAACGAAGTGGATATGTCTGCAGTCATGAAATTACGAAGTCAACGAAAAGACAAATTCCTAGAAAAACACGGCATTAAATTAGGATTTATGTCATTCTTTACAAAAGCTGTTGTAGGAGCTTTAAAAGAGTTTCCATACATTAATGCAGAAATTCAAGATAATGAAATTTTGCTTAAAAATTATTATGACGTTGGAATCGCAGTTTCAACGGATGATGGTTTAGTGGTACCAGTTGTGCGTGATGCAGATCGATTAGATTTTGCTGGTATTGAATCAGAAATTATGAATCTCGGTAAAAAGGCAAAAGATAAAGAACTGCAATTAGCTGATTTACAAGGTGGCTCCTTCACTATTACTAACGGTGGAATTTTTGGATCATTATTATCTACTCCAATTTTAAATGCACCGCAAGTCGGTATACTGGGGATGCATACGATTCAAAAACGTCCAATAGCTATGCCAGATGATTCTATTGAAGTTAGACCGATGATGTATATCGCATTGTCCTACGATCATCGAATTGTAGATGGTAAGGATGCCGTGCAATTCTTAGTAAGAATTAAAGAATTACTTGAAGATCCATATGATCTATTATTAGAAGGTTAAACTTAAAAAACGTTCATTTAATTAATATTAAATGAACGTTTTTTCTATATTTTTTCAAGATGAGACTTAAAGAAGTAACTCTCTTTTCTGATTTTCCTTAATCAACTTCACTCTCCTTGCATAGAATGAATAAAGAGAGAAGGAGGGTGTTTATGGATACACAAGCCTCATATGTTATTTCTGAAGAAAACTGGAATTTACATCGAAAAGGCTATGATGATCAACGAAGACACCAACAAAAAATTTATGAAGCGATGAAGGGTAAGATAAAGGATTTAATCACGGAAGAGAATATAATATTATCACGAGGTAAAAAGAAGATCAGGATCCCAATCCGTTCATTAGATGAATATAAAATAAGATATAATTCTGATAAACAAAAAATGATAGGCCAAGGGGATGGGGAAAGTTCTGTCGGAGACGTAATTGCTAGAGCACGACCAAAAGAGGGAGATTCAAAAGGGAAGAAAGAGGCAGGAGATGTAGCTGGAGAAGATTATTATGAAGCAGAAGTCTCGATCGAGGAATTAGAGCAAGTCTTTTTTGAACATCTGTCATTACCTAATATGAAGGAAAAAGAAAAAGACAATATAACTGATGTAAATGTTGAATTTAGAGATATTAGAAAGATTGGATTACAAGGAAATATCGATAAAAAGAGAACCATGCTAGAAGCTTTTAAACGAAATGCTACAAGTGGGGACCCTTCTTTTATGCCAATATATCCAGATGATTTAAGGTTTAAGACATGGGAAGAAATAGAAAAACCAGAAAACAAAGCTGTCGTAATAGCTATGATGGATACAAGTGGCTCGATGGGAGAATTTGAGAAATATGTAGCAAGAAGTTTCTTTTTCTGGATGACGAGGTTTCTGAGAAAAAAATATCAGACAGTAGATATTGAATTTGTTGCGCACCATACAGAAGCGAAAGTGGTGGATGAAGAGTCTTTCTTTAAAAAAGGAGAAAGTGGCGGTACCATTTGTTCTTCTGCATATAAAAAAGCGTTAGAATTAATAGAAACAACTTATTCCCCTCATAGATATAATATTTATGCATTTCACCTTTCTGATGGAGATAACTTGACGTCAGATAATAGACGCTGTCCCCCCTTAATTGATGCCTTATTAGAAAGCTGTAATCTATTTGGTTATGGGGAAATCAATCAATATAATCGCCATTCAAATCTAATGCAAATGTTTCGTGAGATTGAGCATGAAAATTTCAGGTATCATGTGATGCGAGATAAAGGTGATATTTTTCACGCGATGAAAAAATTTTTCGGCCCACCTACACAAGCTGAATTAACAACTTAAAAATAGGCACTTTCATAGGTGCCTATTATTTGTTTATCGTACGTTTAATAGATCACTCCAGCCTGCTCAATGGTAACTTCAATCTTTGATTGGATATCAAGCTTTTTAAAATATCCTTTTTCTAATTTATTACCTTGTAATTGCTTTGAATGATAGGCTAACAAGTCTCTTCCGTATCCAAAAACATCTGAATTTGCCTCTTGCAATAATGAAATAACTTCTTCGGCATCTTCTCCCATTTGTTTTTTTATTTTAGTTTTTAATTCTTTAGCATATGCCTCATCAAAAAGGTGATCTTTTGGGTATTCATCAATTTCTATAGCTAGGTCTAAACCTAACTGTACCGAGAAATCATTTGAGGAAGTTGATGATATTGTTTTTTTTACTTTTGCTTTTAAAACCTGAAAAGACACATAATTATATACCCAGTTCTCTTTATTTTCTTCATTGACCTTATACGTGAATTCTGTGCCACTTTTTGCTTCCCCTGATAGCAGCATCATTATACTTGATTGATCGGGAGTAAGGAAATTCTCTGTATATTTCTTCCCATCAAATAATGCTAAACCTTGAATTTCAACAGCTCGGTTTTTAGGATCAAATTGAAGAAGTGGTAATCCAAAATCCTTCCCTTCATCAAACATATGGGTACAGATCGTTTGGATAGACTGTATAGGTAAAATCCTTTTTTCTTCTCCATTTCGAATTAGTTCTGTGAGATATTCCGCAATTAAATTTTGATCTTTCTCTTTTAGGGATATAATATCGCCAGCTTTCCCCTGCACCACACCTAACTTGGCGCTTAATGGACTTAATGGTTCTCGGTAAAAATTATCGAGAAAAGGGTAAATATCGATCTTCGCAAGTTCAGATCCTAACAATACCACCTGATTCTTTGAACCGCCATATTCACCTGATATTTTTTCGTTAATTAGTTTTCGAGTATCGTTGATCGTATCACCAACTGCTGAAACAACTTCATTAGCCATTCCTGTATCCGGATTTATTGGAATCGATCTAATCACAATTGTTTCTTCAATCTTGTTCTCAGCGTCTAAATCAAAGGCCATTCCATAAATTAATCGAGTATTTTTTAGTAAATGTTGATCCCAACATCCAGTTAATAAGAATAATGAAAGAATAATAAAACATACTTTTGTGTTAGTCATTGGTCAATGCTTCCTTTTTTCTAAATAATCTTTTCAAGCTTGCTATCAGTAATAAAATAAAGGGAATACCTGCTGTGAAAATATAACTAAGATTTGAAATAATTTTTGCCAATAAATTAATACTGTTCATATCTTTTGGCAGAAAATAAATAATGATTAACAGCATAATTACAATCAAATAAGTGACTTTTTTATGCTTGGCTTTCTTCAAGATTGTACTAATACCAAGAGCTGACGAGTATAAATAAATAACTAATGTGGTTAATACACTAACAGACCATAAAGAAAGAAAAAATAAATCCATTCGGTCTAGCAGCTTAAATTGTAAAGCCTTTAACATATAAAGAATGGGTTCAATTATCAACTTTATTTCATATGGACTAAAAACAACAAACGTGGTAAAAACAACAAACGTATAGATTACTGTTGTAAATATGTTTCCAACTAACAAAAAGCTATATTTTCTGTTCTTTATTTTAATAAAAGGCATTAGGATAAGGAAAAGCTCAAATCCTAAAATGGATATATTGACTTGATGAGTGGCTTTTATAATATTTGTTACTCCTGCTTGTCCTACTGGTAAGATATATCGAATGTCAAAAAAGCTAAATGCGGGTATCGTAATTAAAATTAAAAGAATGACAAAAATAACAGAAATGGAAAAAAAACGAGCTATAATTTGTAGGGATTCACTCGCTATATATGCACTGAGCATTAAAATTAATATAGAAATAACGATATTCGGTGTTTCGAAAAATATCCACCTTTTAAGAACATCATTAAATAAAAGTGTTATTACCACGAGCGTTGATAAAAAATAAAAAATATAACTAATGTTGATTAAAGCACCTAAATATTTACCTGCAATAAGCGGAGCAAATTCAAAAAGCGTCTTATTCGGATTGGTTTTCATTAGATACCAAATGATCGTTATAAAAAGCTGGACGATCATCCCAGAAAGTATGACAGAAATCCAACCATCACCTTTAGCGACTGGATGGATCTTGTTTGATAAGGAGAGAATTCCTACTCCAATTTGACTCTGGATCAGAATAGAAACACCCACCCACCAAGTAATTTTATTCTTATCACTCATTTTGTTCATCCCATTCTCTTGGATTGTTCGATTCAAGAGTTCTATACTTTGCATTCGCATCCTTAGGTCTTTTTTGGAGGAGCCATGTTGGAAAACGGACGAAAGTATCTTTAAATTCAGATAATCTAAGCGGTGCAAAAGGTGAAAAGTATGGTGCACCAAATGTATTTAATTTGCACAAATGTATTAAGATAATAGAAAAACCAAACACAATACCTATCAAGCCGAATAAAGCTGATGAGATCATTAAAGGAAATCCTAACAGTCTAATCGAAGTGCTCATTTCAGTAGATGGAATGATAAAGGTTGCTAATGCAGTTATAGCTACGACAATGATCATCATGTTTGATACTAAATTTGCTTCTACTACTGCATTACCAATTACTAATCCTCCTACTACTCCAATTGTTTGTGCAACAGGACTAGGTAGTCTTATGGTTGCTTCACGAATTAATTCCAAAGTAACAGCCATAAAAATAGCTTCTAATATAGGTGGAATCGGGATTGGTTCTAAAGAAGATTTAACGGTAAATAATAATTCTACAGGTAATATTTCATAGTGAAAAGAAACTACTGCTATATAAAAAGAAGGCAGCCCTATTGCAATAAAGAAGCTTACCACCCTTATTAGTCGGTAGAACGATCCGTTTAGCACTCTACTATTATAATCATCTGGTGATTGAAAAAAACTGATAAAAGGAGATGGGGCTATTAGAGCTGTCGGACTTCCGTCGGCCAAGATACCTATTCGTCCATCAATCAAATTTGCAACTACCTTATCGGGTCGTTCTGTATTTAATAATTGAGGAAAAGGTGAAAATGTCCGTTCCTCAATATATTCTTGTAAAAAGCCGGGAGTTTGAATGATGTCAGCTTTTATAGATTTAATTCTCTTTTGCACTTCCTTGATTAATTCAGAGCTTGTAAGGTTTTCAATATAGATAATTGCTATTTTATTTTTCATCGCGTTACCAAGTTCAATATATTCTACTTTTAATTTTGGATTTTGAGTTTGCGCTCTAATCATAAAGATATTAGAGCTTAAATCTTCAATGAATCCAATATGTGAACCTCTAATTACTTGCTCATTATCGGGTTCATCAACATTTCTGTTATTCTCACGTTTAACATCCATTAGTAAAATAGTGGTGTTATCCGAAGTGATATAGGCACAATATCCATTTGCAATTAGTTTCACTACTTCTTTTAAATTTTGAGATTCTTTCAAAGTCAAGGTTGTTATAGCATTTATTACTAGCGATGCTTTTTCTAGTTTCTTCAAAGGTTTAAGAATATGATTTTCTATTGTCTCTTTTGAAATTAATGTTTCAAAATAAATTAAATATCCTTTTTTATCATGGATAGGTAAGGGTTTTATAATAAGGTCATGACTCTTTCCCAATTCGGTTTGAATAAACTCTGCGTTAGCTTCTATGTCAGGTGTGGTATTTTTATCTTTAATAGAATTTATTTGATAAGGCTTAACACTTTTGGAATAAGTATCCTTCTTTTGTTTTGTTTTCCCTTTTAGAAAGTTAAACATATATACTCCTCCAAAAATGATATTTCTTTTTAGTATGCTAATCAAATCTTCGATTATTCATTAATTTTGATAAAGCGATAGGAATTTAAAATTTCTAAAATTGGGGATTGAAATATTTCCTATAAACGAATATTATAATAGATGTTGTTTTAAATATTCGTATATAGAAGGTGTTCTGGTGAAAAATTTATTTAAATTAAGAGAAAATGGTTCAAATGTAAGAACAGAGGTTACTGCGGGGATTACAACCTTTCTTACGATGGTTTATATTGTGATCGTTAACCCAGCTATTTTATCAAGTGTTGGTATTCCACTTGATCAAGTGTTTATGGCTACCATCATTGCCGCTGTAATAGGTACTCTTTTAATGGCGTTTTTTGCAAATTACCCAATTGCGATAGCTCCAGGGATGGGTTTGAATGCTTATTTTGCAACGGTAGTAGGTGCTGAAGGATTGTCCTATCAAACAATTTTTGGTGCTGTATTCCTGGCTGGTGTATTATTTATACTACTGAGTTTAACAAAGCTACGAGAAACTTTAATATTTGCCATTCCAGCTTCATTGAAATTTGGAATTACAGCAGGAATTGGTTTGTTTATTGCTTTTATTGGATTAAGAGAAGCAGGCTTTGTAGTGGCGAGTGAAGCTACATTAGTCACGCTTGGTGATCTATCTGATAAAACGGTAATGCTTGCTCTTATAGGCTTACTTCTTATTTTGATTTTTATATCTTTAAAAATCAAAGGTTCTTTATTTATTGGAATGTTAGTTACTGGTTTGCTCGCATACTTCACAAATCAATTACAATTTGATGGGCTAGTAGATACTCCACCAATGCCTGTGTTTTTTGATATTGATATAGCAGGAGTTTTCTCGAACGGACTTTATGGAGTTGTTTTCGTATTTTTACTCGTAACTTTATTTGATACAACCGGTACGATGATAGGTGTGGCTGAACAAGCTAAATTGATGAAGGATGGAAAATTACCAAGAGCGAAGTCAGCATTAATGGCTGATGCTGTTGCCACCACAACTGGCTCTCTTTTTGGAACAAGTCCATCTTCTGCATATATCGAGTCAGCAGCGGGTGTTGGAGCTGGGGGGAGGACAGGATTAACATCTCTAGTAGTTGGTTTATTATTTATAATGACGATGTTTTTCTCTCCAATAATTAATGCGATTTCCATGGTTCCGGCTATCACTGCACCAGTCCTTATTATTGTAGGCTGTTTTATGATGGAAGGCTTAGCTAAAATTGATTGGAAAAAATTTGATGAAGCTTTTCCTGCTTTTGCTATTATATTAACAATGCCACTTACATCAAGTATTGCTACAGGTATCGCGGTTGGATTTATTACTTATCCACTAATGAAAGCTTTGGGCGGTAGCGCCAAATCTGTTCACCCATTATTATATATTTTTGGTTTAATATTTTTAATCCAAATGATATTCTTTCCTGTACATTAATAGTGAAAAGGAACTTGACTAGTGTTGAGTTTCTTTTTTATTGGGGTTAGAAAATTATAAATTTATCCTATTTGTAAAAAATGTTGGTAGTGCATTCGCCTAAACGTAAAAAAATCAACTATTGAGAAAGCGCATTTGATAAGGAATAACAAGTTCGAAAGCTCACTGTGGTTCCTTTGTCTCAGTTTATTTAGTCTAAGTCTGATTACCTTGTGCATTACTTTTATGTACATTCATCAAATATAATCTATCAAAAAAATAATATGGAAAATAGAGACAAATGTAACTATTTTTATATCTATTACGTCTGTTATAGTAGAAGAAAAGAAGAAAGGAGTATTCAGATGAATCGACTAGCCCTATTTACCTTGCTATTGTTCATTACTTTATTAGTAGGTTGTCAAGTAGAAGAAGAAGAAGCTATTCCAAATGGATATTTTAATTATGAAAAGGACCAGGTTGAAAATGCCGTAAAAGAATTGTCATTTCAACCAGAACTACCTACTTTTTTACCAATTGCAACGGAAGTAGTAGTAACAGATAAGTTCGAGCTGCTTGATTCATCAAATGAAGCTCTTGATATCAGTATGTATACACAAGAAAATGATATATTCACCATTCAATTAATAGATGGTGAAACTACGAAAGAAGGACCAAAGGTGGAGGTCATTCTATTAGATGAGCAAACAGAAGCAGAATTTGTAGATCAAATTTTTTCAAAAATGTTAATGTGGAATAAAAATGGTGTTACTTATAAAATAATCTATCGTCCCAATGATATGAACACTCGTAACGCTAAAGTGACCAAGGAGGATTTAGTAAAAGTTGCTCAATCCTTTCATTCATAATTTTCGCAATTTTAGATCATTAATAAATATGTAGAAATACCTTTATTTTTAAAATTAAACATAATACAATGAGGATATTCCTTTTTAACTATTTAGCGCTTACATTGCCGGAATTTGTAAGATTAAATTTAGGAAAAAAGGGAAGGGTACTAAAGTAGTGTATATATCTTAAGGAGGGAATCTTGTGGGAATTATTTTAGGTTTACTTGCGATTCTTATTGTATTAGCAATAGCATATGTTATGTCAAACAATCGTAAAAAAATTAACTATGTTGGAATCGGTATCATGCTAGTTGCACAATTACTAACCACATGGTTTATGTTTATGACACCGATTGGTGAGGCAATTATTAATTGGATATCTAACGTATTCAATAAGTTAATTGAGTTTGGTTCGGAAGGGGTATCGTTTGTCCTTGGTGGTATAGCAACAGAAGATGGTGCAAATGTGTTTTTCTTTAATGTACTTTTAATTATTATCTTCTTCTCTACTATACTTTCTGTTTTAACATATTTGAAGATTCTTCCAACTATTATTAAATATCTTGGTGGATTAATTTCAAAAATAACTGGTTTACCTAAAGTGGAGTCATTCAACGCAGTTAACAGTATGTTTTTTGGACAATCTGAAGCACTCATTGCAATTAAATCACAATTTCATCATTTAAATGATAATCGATTGTATATTGTGAGTGCATCTGCAATGGGTTCCGTATCTGCATCTATTATTGGAGCTTATCTACAAATGCTTCCGGCACAATATGTGTTAGTGGCAATTCCATTGAATATGTTTAGTGCATTAATTATTGCATCTATTATTGCACCAGTGGAAGTAGATAAAAAAGACGATGTGGTTGATGTTAAGGACGCGTCTGGAGCGAATAGTTTCTTCGAAGCAATGGGTAACGGTGCTTTAGATGGTGGTAAAATTGCCCTTATCGTTGCATCGATGTTAATTGCATTTATCGCGTCTTTAAACCTTGTAAACTGGGCGGTTCAAGGAATCTTTGCTGGGGTTACTTTACAACAAATTATAGGATATGTATTTGCACCGATTGGTGTGTTAATGGGTATCGCACCAGGTGAAGTTATTGATGCTGGTGGTATTATGGGCTTGAAAATAATTACCAATGAATTTGTTGCTATGCTTGAATTACAGGCAATAATGGGCGAGTTTTCTGAGAAAACTGTCGGAATTGTAACCGTATTTTTAACTAGTTTTGCTAACTTCTCTTCTATTGGTATCATTGCTGGTACAGTTCAAGGGATCGATTCTAAAAAAGGTGCGAAAGTATCTAGTTTTGGATTGAAGTTATTAATCGGGGCAACATTAGGTTCTATCCTTTCTGCTACTATGGCAGGGTTATTCTTATAAAATGAAGGGAGGCGTATCGGAGAAAATTTCCGATACGCTTTTTAAAATCCCATGAATCTTTGTTTTAAATTCTCTCTTAGTGGAATAGTTATACTAAACTTAACTTTCAGGAGTGAATAAAATGGAAAAATATCATTCATATATAAATGGTAATTGGATTGAAAATGACGATAAGTTAGAAGTTCTTAATAAATATACACAAGAGGTTTACGCAACAGTTAGCAAGGCTAACGAATCATTAGTAGATGAAGCTATTACAGAAGCTGGTAAGGCATTTAAGGAAAAGGCACTCACACCTTATGAACGTTATGAAGTATTGAAAAGGGCTTCGGAAATCATGCTAGAAAATAAAGAAGAACTAGCATTGCTAATCACTACAGAAGCTGGAAAGCCACTAAAACAATCTAGAACAGAGATTGAACGCTCTTCTAAAACCTTTGAAATTGCTGCAGAAGAGGCAAAACGTATAAATGGAGAAGGGGTTCCTGTAGAAGCAACACCTGGTTCAGAAAATAGAATGGCTTTTACGATAAAAGTTCCGGTTGGTGTTGTTGGTGCGATCAGTCCTTTTAATTTCCCGTTAAATCTAGTATCACATAAAGTAGCTCCAGCTCTTGCTGCGGGCAATGCTGTTGTACTCAAACCAGCTAGTAAAACACCATTATCTTCGCTTAAATTAGCAATGATCTTAGAGGAAGCTGGACTGCCTAAAGGGTTATTTCATGTAGTTGTAGGAGCTGGTTCTACTGTAGGTCAAACAATGATGGAAGATAAACGCATTGCCTTATACACATTTACAGGCAGTGCTGCAATTGGCCAAAAATTAAAAGAGGAAACTGGGATTAAAAAACTAATTCTTGAGTTAGGCAACAATTCACCGGTGATTGTTGATAAAGAAGCAGATATCCAACAAGCTGCTGAAACTTTAGCTAGTCAAAGCTTTGCATTTAGTGGTCAGGTCTGTATATCGGTGCAAAGACTCTATGTTCATGAAGATATTGCAAAAGCATTTAAAGAAAAATTTATTAAAGCGATCGAGAATTTAAATGTTGGTAATCCTCATGATGCTGATACAGACGTTGGTCCAATGATAGCGGAGGAAGAGGCAAAACGCGCAGAAGAATGGATTAATGAAGCCCTATCAAATGGTGCTTCGTTGCTTCATGGTGGTGCGCGAAAAGGTGCATTACTTCAGCCAACAGTCTTAGAAAATGTAAAAAAAGATATGAAAGTGGTCTGTGAAGAAATTTTTGCACCTGTTGTTAGTCTTATTTCTTATAGTGATTTAGAAGATTGTATCGATGAAATAAATGAATCTGATTATGGACTCCAAGGTGGTATTTTCACACAAAATATTGATACAGCATTTTATGCAGCAAAAAATGTTCGTGTAGGTGGTTTTATGATTAATGATGGCTCCCAATACCGAGTAGATTTAATGCCATACGGTGGTGTGAAGGATAGTGGGAACGGAAAAGAAGGTCCGAAATACTCGATCAATGAAATGACGGAAGAAAGATTAATTGTCATGAATTTAAAATAGACTATTAGAACCAGCAGCGATAGTTGCTGGTTTTTTGCGTTAATTTCTATAAAAATAGTTTTTAAGAAATAATGTCAATTGCTGAAAATAGAAGTACAATTACATCAATATAAATATAATATAGTGCAATTTAATACAAAATGTTAATTTTTACATAAAAGACTGGATTAAATTGTAAAATAATAGTTTAATGTAATTATATAATATGTTTTAAAAAGACAGGTGAAGCAGAATGATGTGGAATCTACGAATACCAGTAATTATTTTTCTATCGGGAGCTGTATCTGGGATTTATCAAGTAAATCCGGACTTATTTATTTTGGAGGGCTATTGGTTTAGAAGCTTACAATTTATTTTTTCCATAGTAACACCCTATCTAATAATGGAAAAAACCGGGGTTAATAAACTGGATGTTCATTTTTCCCTTGGTTTATTGATAATTCTGAGTGGTATATTAATTGATATATTACTAGTATAAGATTCGGGTAGGATTAAGAGATAGAAGACATTATTTTTATATATCCAAAATGAATTGGAGGGCGTGATTCACGCCCTCCAATTCGATTAAATTACTCTTCATTTAAAATGTGGACCTTATTTTTTTGTTTCCTTTTGACTTTGTATAGGGCTTCATCCGCACGCCTTACTATTTCGGTAATACTATCTCCATGCTCCGAGCGCCACACTGCCCCGCCAATACTGCAACCGACTGTTACTTTTTGGTTATTTATAGTGATTGGTTGATTAATCGAAGAAATAATTCTCTCGCCCACATTTTCGGCTAATTCTAAGGGGTCATTAGAAGTGGTTAATACCACAACAAATTCGTCCCCACCTATCCGAGCTACCAATTCATCATTTCGAACATTAGCCTTTATTCGTATACCTATTTGGTATAGTAGCTCATCGCCAACTTGGTGACCAAAAGTATCATTTATTTCTTTAAAGCCGTCTAAGTCTAAATAAAGAATTATCAATGTATCAAAATTTTTGGTAGCTTTATCTAGGAAATTTTCTAAGCCATTACGGTTAGGTAAACGTGTTAAATGATCCTGATGGGCTACGTCCTCCATTTTTTCCAGTGCTGTTTCTGTTTGTGTTAAATTGTTTATTAGATTTCTTAAGGAATCAGATAAGATCTCTATCTCCACAATTCCCTTGTAGGTAGGGATTTCTAAATCTTCCCCGTCTCTTAGCCTATCTGCAACATTTGTGATTCTCTTTATTGGACTGGCAATTTTCCCAGCTATAAACCAACCAATTAATGCAAATAGAATAACAAGTAAAACACCAGATATTAAAAAGAAGGTAATTAGTTCCCTTGTAGAAGAATAAGCGACTTCTGTTGGCTGACGAACCAATATGGTCCATCCTAATCCGCGGTAGTCTTGATAGCCGTCTGTCTTTACATATCCTGTTAGATACTCTTCCCCGTCTGGCCAGATTTCAATATTCCAGCCTCCCTGATCTACTTCAGCAGCAGAAAGGCTTTCTAAGTCCAGAGGTTCACCTATCAAATCGTCTGGACCTAATATAATGGTTTTATCAGATTCACTAATAACAAATACTTCAAGCTCTTTTTTGTTTTTAAGTGTTTCCGTCATGGTTGATCTTACTTCTTTCATCCAATCCCAACTTAAATGAGCAGCTAGAACCCCAATAAATTCATCATTATAATTATAGATTGGTGTGCTAATATCAACGAACTTCATCTCTTCACCAGTTGGATTTGGAAGTAATTCGGCTAATAAAATAGCTTCATGTACATCGCCTATAAATGTATCATTTTGAGCTTCTTTATAAACTGGACGTTCAGAAATATCAACACCTTCAAGAATACCACTTGTAGAGGCCCTAACAGTCCCGTTTTTATCTGTATAGCCAATCCAGGCAAAGTCAGCAAAAGTTGCCTTTAGCTGATCAAGAAGTATTTTTACATCATTTAAATCCTCAGGGTCTCTTAAATCTTGAAGTTCGCTTAAAACGCCAATCTCTCCATATCTTGACCACATAAAATGATCTAATTTATCCCCCATTAAAAAAGCGCTTTCTCCTAATGAATTACCAATTTCAGATTGAACCTCTTTAATCGATCGCTGACCAATAATGAAACTCAATAGAAGGATTAAAATAATTACAATTGTCGCAAAACTGATGGATAACAATCGTCTTAGACTTATAGAACGCACATCACTCACCCTTGCCCTTTTTTTGCGAATCTTATCTCTACATAATACGACAAATTAAGATAAAATGCGACAATGTAACTACCTTTATATGAAAAGTTTATAATTGTTAGGATTGTTTTCCTAAATCATTTCAAAATATGATAGTAAAAACAAAACAGCAATTTTTCATTTTTTGATGAATTAGCTTTGTTGAGTATCTAATTTTTTCTGTAAACTGTGCTGTAGGTAATACATTCTTGTAAATAATGCAATGGCACCTGCTGCTAATCCAATGATTAAACCAAGCCAATAACCATAAGCCTCCATATTTGTATAATTAGCGAGCAGCCACCCACTAGGTAAACCTATAATCCAATACGACACAAGGGACATCCAAAAGGTTATATTAACGTCTTTATAGCCGCGCAATACTCCTTGAATTGGAGCTCCAATTCCATCAGCAAACTGGAAGAAAATCGCATAGAACAAGAAATGTTTTGTTAACTCTATTACTTCTGGATTAGTTGCATATAAGCGAGCCACTGGATCATCAAAAATATAAAGAATAGCTCCTGCAAAAATAGAGATGAACATGCCTGATAGAATTCCCATGTAGGCATAATGCTTCGCATCGGAAATTCGTTTAGCTCCAATTTCAAACCCTATTACTATCGTTAATGTCATTGCGATACTTAATGGAATCATATAAAGCAATGAGGCGAAATTAATAGCTGCTTGGTGTGCTGCTATCGTATAAGTGCTGTAAACACTCATAAATAACGTAACAGCTGAAAAGATGCTAACTTCAAAAAAGATCGAAAAGCCAATAGGTACACCAATTTTCAACAAAGAGATCCAACTTTTAAAGGAAGGTTTACTCCAACTTCTAAAAATATGGTGCTTTCTAAATGGTCTTACGACATGGACAATCCAAACTGATAATCCAAGTGCGATCCAATAAGTCAGAGATGATGCAATTCCTGCGCCAATACCGCCAAAGGCAGGTAGACCAAGCTTTCCAAAAATAAAGACATAATTGAAGACGATATTTAATGGCAGTGACAGCAGGATAATGAACATAGATATCCTTGTTTGACCGAGCGCATCTATGTAGCAGCGAATAAGGTTATAGACAAACATTGGAATTATTCCAGTACCAATTGAAATTAGATAATATTTTGCAACATGTTGAACACGTGGCTCTAAGTCCATGAAGGAAAGAATAGGATCAATGAATATAAAACCTAGAATAGATACAATGACCCCAATTGTAATCGATAACCATATTCCTTGTTGTACCGTATATGGTACGTCTTGATCTTGTTTAGCACCAACCATTTGTGCAACAATGGGAGATAATGCCATAAGTATTCCTACAATACCCATAGAGACGGGCACCCAAATACTTGAGCCAATCGCAACACCAGCTAAATCTGCTGCGCCAGCCCTTCCAGACATAATTGTGTCAAAAAGGGTCATTCCATACATACTTACTTGCGTTATTAGAATAGGTATAAGTATAATCAGAAAGAGTTTTATTTTTTCGCGTTTTGTTTTTGTTTGGTACATGATGAACTTCCTTTATTTGATATTTTAATCGAATCGAATGGATTATAGCATAGTCGCATATTTTTGCATATAGATTAACACGAAAAGAAAGGACGATTAGATGAATAAGAAACAAATCATTATTACAGGTGGAGGTACGGCTGGACATGTGATGGTAAATCTAGCAATTATTCCAGTTTTATTAAAAGAAGGATGGACGATCGATTATATAGGATCAAAGCGTGGAATAGAAAAAGATTTAATCTCTGAGTTGGAAGGTGTAAATTATCATTCTATTTCAACAGGAAAATTAAGAAGGTATATGTCTATAGAAAATATAAAAGATCCTTTTAAAGTATTAAAAGGGACCTTGCAAGCTTTTCGAATCATTGGTAAGAAAAAGCCAGTTGTTATTTTTTCAAAGGGTGGTTTTGTTTCGGTTCCAGTTTTAATTGCATCTAAATTACGAGGAGTTCCGGCAGTCATTCATGAATCCGACTATACTCCAGGACTAGCAAATAAAATAGCCATTCCATTTGCTAAAAAGGTGCTCGCCACTTTTAAGGAAACGTTGGAATATATTCCTGCCCAAAAAGCTGAGTGGGTAGGAGCGGTTGTAAGAGACGAATTATTTACAGGAGATAAAGAAACAGGGTTAAGACTTACTAACTTTAAAAGAGATAAAGATGTCCTTTTAATCATGGGTGGTAGTGTTGGATCAAAAAAAGTTAATGAAGCGGTTCGAGAAGCCTTAGATCAGTTATTAACTACTTTTCAAATTATTCACATATGTGGAAAGGATAATATTGATTCAAGCTATGAACAGCCTGGATATATCCAATACGAATATGTTAGCGATGAATTAAAGGATTTATTAGAAATAGCTGATATCGTCTTATCGCGAGCAGGGGCAAACTCAATTTTTGAATTTTTAGCACTGAACAAACCAATGCTTTTAATTCCTTTATCAAAAAATGCTTCTAGAGGCGACCAAATTGTAAACGCACAGTCATTTAAAAAGCAAGGGTATGCCCGCGTACTAGAAGAAGAAAATCTTACTGTTGATCGTTTAGTACAGGATTTAGTGAGTTTACAAAAAGAAAAAACAGCTGTTATAGAAAAAATGAAAAATTATCAAAGTGTAAAAGCGAAGGATAGAGTAATAGAAATTATTAAAGAAGAAGCAAAAGAATGATTGTTTGTTTAAACTTAAAAACCATATGTAAAAGTATTTTCATAGGTTAGAGTGTTTAGTTAAAGTGCAAATTGCTTAGCGATTTGCACTTTTTATATTTCAAATTAACATGAATCTTTCAACAATAACAGCAACACTATCCATGTTCTTAATACTGTATTTTGTTAAAATACGGTGATTTAGGTCCTTTTTAAAATTCTCTTTAATGAAATGGAATTTTTTGTTTACAGTTATATGGTTGCGGGAAAAGAATTTGCAAGGTTAATTCTTAAATAAGGATAACCTTAAATCTTTTTTAATCAAATGAAAGGATGTTATATGTGAGAGCAGTTACTTTCCAAGAAAAAGAGCATGTACAAGTGAAAGATGTGGAGGCGCCGTCCATTCAGAAAAAGGATGATATGATCATACGAATAACAGCTACAGGTATATGTGGCTCTGATTTACATCTCTATCATGGAGGCATTCCTTTAGCACAAGACTATATCATAGGACATGAACCAATGGGAATAGTGGAAGAAACAGGTCCTGACGTGAAAAGCTTTAAAAAGGGCGATCGAGTAGTTATTCCTTTTAATGTAAGCTGCGGGCACTGTTATTATTGTAATCATCAAATGGAAAGCCAATGTGATAACTCTAATCCTCATGGAGAAAACGGTGCGCTATTTGGTTATTCAAAAGACATGGGAAATTATCCAGGTGGTCAAGCTGAATATCTGCGAGTACCTTATGCAGACTTTTCTTCTTTCAAAGTTCCTGAATCAAGTGAATTAGATGATGAAAGTGTTTTGTTTCTTTCCGATGTTATTCCAACAGCGTATTGGAGCGTTGAAAATAGCGGTGTCAAAACAGGAGATACAGTGATTGTTCTTGGAACTGGTCCCATTGGTCTAATGGCACAAAAATTCGCCTGGTTAAAAGGGGCAGAAAGAGTCATTGCTGTGGATCAGGTTAAACATCGTCTAGAGCATGCGAAAAAAACAAATAATGTTGAGACATATAATTTCAGTGAAAATAAAGATATTGGTAGTATCCTGCACGAAGCAACAAATGGTGGTGCAGAGGTAGTCATCGATTGTGTTGGTATGGACGGTACTGTACCGCCTGATGCGAAACATGGCTCTGATGGAAATAATCAATTTGGTACCATCAGCCCTATCATCACTGCTTCTCAAGCCGTTAGAAAGTTTGGAGTAGTTCAATTAACTGGAGTTTATGGAACAGAGTCAAATAATTTCCCATTAGGAGATTTCTTCACCCGAAATGTTGCGCTTACGATGGGGCAAGCTCCTGTGATTCATATGATGCCAGCTTTATATAAAATGGTAGAGAATAAACTAATTGATCCTAAAGATATCATTACGCATACGATGCCACTTACAGAAGCGGCAGAAGCCTATCGAATATTTGATAAAAAAGAGGACGGAAACATTAAAACTATATTAAAGCCATAAATTACTGAAAAACATAAAGGACGTTGGGTAACTACCTAGCGTCTTTTATTATGATATTAAAAAAATCAATTCATAATGAAATGTGCATGAGTTTTTTTAACAAAAGAGATTATTATTCTTCCAATAAAATTTCAATGTTATTTTCCAATAATTGATATAATAAGGTATATAATCAATTAAGGGAGGAATATAAAATGCAACATTTCTTTGTATGGGTGACAGTTATTATTTTAGGATTTATTAGTTTATTACACTTTTATTGGTTGTTTGGAGGGAAACGAGGAATACTTGCGGTAATACCTGAAAATGGCGATAGGGAAAAGTCTTTTATGCCGAAATGGTATCAAACTTTTATTGTAGCAGCTGGATTACTAATCATGGCACTTATATTATTAATACAAAATAATGCTATTCCTTACTTTACCCCCAACACGATTACAAAAAGTTTTACTGCTTTTTTTACTCTTATCTTTTTTATGAGAGCAATTGGTGACTTTAAGTATATGGGATTCTTTAAAAAGGTAAATAAAACGACCTTTTCCACATATGATACACGCATTTATTCTCCTCTTTGCTTATTTCTTGGCTTTATCTTTTTGGTCTCCTTTCTTTTTTAATTAAGATTGCTATGCTAGGAATAGTTAATTTCTTCAATCAACCTTAGCGCTTTTAAGAGGTTAAATTATTAATCTTTAAAGAGATGCACTTAAAGCTTAATAAAACACATGAATAAGTAAATAATAAACTGAAAGTTTTGTTATTATCAAAGTTACTAAAAATAAAGATGATTTCTATACAATATAGAAATCATCTAAAAAATTAATATAAAAGTTATTGACTATACACATTAAGTCCATGCCAGTACTAGTATAACGTTCAATCTATAAGTTTTTATTTCAATTTTTTTGTAAAATTTGAAAACAATGATACCCATACTCATCGATGGTGACTTTTGTATTGTCATTGAAAGTCATATATTTGTTGGCAAATAATTCTTTCACCGACTTATTAGCTAAAATTTCTATATTAGTTATTTTTTTGCGATTACTATTATTTAAAACAAATAAAAGCCTTTGTTCGTCTTTTTTCTTTAAATAAGCGATCACATCATTTTCTGCTTTAAGAAATTGAAATTGAGATTTATTACCGAACCCGGAGATTTCTTTTCTCATTTGTATTAATTTTTTTACAAATTGATATAAATCTCGATCTTGTTTTTCTTCATTCCATTCCATACAATCACGACACTCTGGGTCATCACCACCTGTCATACCTATCTCATCTCCGTAATAAATGCAAGGTGAACCTATGAATGAAAATTGAAATAAGTAAAGTAATTTTACTCTGTTTTTGTTTTTATTTGCCATTGTAAGTATTCTCGCTGTGTCATGACTATCTAACAAGTTAAAAGCGAACTCATTCACATTTTCTGGATACATATGCAGTACGTTGGTAATATTATCTTTAAAATTTTGACTATCAATATTCTGTGTTGCAAAATACTCTACAGCACTATTCGTAAAGGGATAATTCATTACCGCATCAAATTGATCTCCTTGTAACCACTTTATAGAATCATGCCAAACCTCTCCTAATATATATACGTCAGGTTTAGTTTCTTTAACAATATTTCTGAATTCTCGCCAAAAAACATGATCAACTTCATTAGCGACATCTAATCGCCATCCGTCAATATCAAATTCTTCAATCCAATACCGTGCAACTTTTAACAAATATTGCTTTAATTCTTTATTGGCGGTATTTAATTTCGGCATTGAAGCCACGTGCCCAAAAGCATCATAATTAGGGAAATCTTCTCCGCTAACGGGAAAGTCTTTTAAATGAAACCATTCCTTGTAGCGAGATTTTTCTTGGTTTTTTAACACATCTTGAAATGGCTCAAAATAATAACCACTATGATTAAATACTGCATCTAACATAACTTTCATACCACGCTTATGACACTCTTCTACTAGTTTTCTTAGACTAGCTTTATCTCCAAAATGAGGATCAATTTCGAAGTAATCAATCGTATCATATTTGTGATTTGAGTATGATTTAAATATCGGAGTAAAATAAATGCCAGTAATACCTAAATCAGATAAATAACCAAGATGATCGATAACACCTTGAATATCACCCCCAAAAAAATTTGAAGGGGAGGGAGCTTCACTTGCCCACGGTAATGTGTTTTTGGGATTAAGTGAATCGTCTCCATTCGCGAAGCGCTCAGGAAATATTTGATACCAAACTGTATCTTTTACCCACTCTGGTGCTTGAAACAAATCGATTTCATGCAAAAACGGAAAACAAAAGAAAGCATTTATATCCTTTGGTACTGCGTTTGAAAATCCTCTTTCTGTATATATTATCTCTTTTTTATCATTTCCTATACAACGAAAGCCATAACGCAATCTACGATATTCAGGTTTAATTGAAATTTTCCAATAATCTGTTAACTTAGTTGAACCTGTTTTGACCATGTAAGTAATCTCATATTGCCACTTTTCCCCCTCAAAATTATGAGGATCTGCATAAAGTAACCCAATTGAGTCTACGTCATCCTTTTTTGTCTCTATCATAATATCAATAGTTTCTTTGTTTCTGGCATAAAGATATGGATTTGCTGCTCGGTGTTTAATTGCTTCAATAAACATGAAAAAAACTCCTTTCTGTTAGGAAAATAAATTAAATTAAGTATAATCATGTAACGCGTTTCTTATCAAAATAAGTTGTAGTAGAAAAGTAACATCTCAAATAAAGCGCAACCGATTGCGCAAAATGTACATACTTCACCCTAGGAATCATTGTAATATTTTTTTTGCATATTTTAAGTGCTCCTTTTTTAAAATAAAAAAACAACCCCAGCTTTAAAACATAAAGCCGGGGTTGTTTGCTCGAAAACGAGAAAATCAGCGCCCTCATTTTTCAATGAAGTTTGTCTTGTTACTGATATTATCGCAATTATTAATTGAAATGTCAATTGTTTTTTTAAATATTTAGGTTTATTTTTTTCTTTCTATATACTGTTAAAAAATGAGTGTTTAAAAAATATTTTTAAAAAAGAAAACGCTTGCGTATATTGTTTTTATATGTATAATGAAAATAAGTTACCGAGCAATCGGTTGCGCAAAAATAATAAAAGGGAGAGGTTTTAATGAAAAAGAATAGTTTATTTTTATCACTAGTTTTACTCTTGTTCGCATTTGTAACATTAATAGCTTGTGCACCAGAGAGGGAGGTAGAAACACATTCTAACACCCCTGATACAAGCAAGAATGGCAAAGTTGAAGATGAACAATCAGCAATTGACAAAAGTAAACCAGAAGAATTAACAGTGTGGGCAAATGATGAAGAAGAACAATTAGCAGCAATAGAGAAAATTGCCTCTGATTATGAAAAAGAAAATGATATCACAGTAAATGTAGTACCTAAATCCTTGTTAGACCAACTTGATGAATTAGCATTAGCCGGACCTCAAGGGAATGGTCCAGATTTGTTCTTTCAGCCACATGATAGAACTGGTGATATTGTAGCACAAGGTTTAGCTCAACCATTGGATATTACTGAGGAGGATTTGAGTGATTATAGCGATGCTTCTATTCAATCTGTGCAGTATGATTATGAAGGGCAAACAGATATCTACGGTCTACCAGCAGTTATAGAGACTTATGGTATTTTCTACAATAAAGATATTATAGAAGCTCCTGAAAATATTGAAGATTTAAAAGTCGCACTAGAAGAAAAATCTGATCCTTCTCAAGATCAATACGGATTTCTAATGAAACCGAATGATTTATATTTTTCTTATCCTTTTTTTAAAACTAGTGGCGGATATATTTTTGGCGGTGAAAATGGCACATATGATACTAGTGACATAGGTCTAGCTAATGAAGGTGCAATTCAAGGAGGGGAACTGTACCAGTCATTTTTCGGCGAAGGTCTAATACCACCCTCAACCACTGTAGATGTAATAGATGGGTTATTTACAGACGGAAAGGTTGGAGCTGTTATAAATGGTCCTTGGAGTATCCCTGGATATAGAGAAGCCTTAGGTGATAGCCTTGGTTTCACACCATTTCCTGCTATAAATGATCAACCAGCAAATACACTTGTTGGTGTGAAAGCATGGATGGTTTCTTATTATTCAGAAGAAGTTAAATGGGCGACTGATCTTGCTTTATTTATAACTAATGAAGAAAATCAAAAGCACTACTTTGATGTAGCGGGTGAATTACCTACAAATACTAATGCAATCAAGGCAATTGATGACCCTGTATTTAGTGCTTTTAGTGAAGCGATTGAAAATGGAGTACCAATGCCAAGTACTCCACAGATGTCTCAAGTTTGGGAGCCAATGAATAACGGATTACAGTTTTTAGCAGAAGGCGAAGACCCTTCATCAGTACTAAAGGAAGCTGTAGAATATATTCAAAGTAATATTGAAGCTAGTGGTGCTCAGTAATAAAGTGATGGGAAGAAATTATATTTCTTCCCTATCATTATTTCATCAAACTTCTATGGGGGTAATCTGATGAGTCATAAATCAAAAAATAATAACTTTAAAAAACATAATCCAAATCTCGCTACCTTTTTATCTATTATTTTAGCAGGATTAGGGCAAATTTATAATCAGCGCTTTTTAAAAGGATCTATTTTTATTGTCATCGAGTTAGCCGTTTTAATTACTCTTTTGGATTCTATAAATTTTGGGCTGTGGGGTCTAAGAACACTTGGAACAATTCCAGGGGAAGACCATTCTATTCAGCTATTAGTATTCGGTGTATTGGCGCTAATTTTGGCTGTTATCCTTGCTGCGTTATATGCGTTCAATATTATAGATGCGAGAAGTCAAGCAATAAAAATTAAAAATGGTTGGAAACCTCATGGCATTAAAGAATCAATTAGTAACTTTTATAATTATGCATTTCCCTACTTGATGACTGTACCTGGATTATTGCTAATGATTTTTGTCGTGATATTTCCTTTGATTTTTTCAGTCTTATTAGCTTTTACAAATTATAGTTTATATAATTCACCGCCAAGAAACCTCGTGGATTGGGTTGGTTTCGAAAACTTCACTGAATTAATTACAGTTCCAATCTGGCAAGATACTTTTATAAGCGTTCTAGCCTGGACAATTGTATGGACAGTAACTGCAACCACCTTTCAAATAGCTGTAGGTTTGTTTTTGGCATTAATTGTAAATGATCCGAGAATTCGTTTCAAAAAACTTATTCGTACCATATTTATTTTACCTTGGGCAGTTCCGGCTTTTGTAACAATATTAATATTCTCGGCTATGTTTAATGATGATTTTGGAGCAATTAACCGCGACATTATAATTCCTCTTTTTGGTGGTAGTGGTATACCATGGTTAAGCGATCCTTTGTATGCTAGAGCAGCTATAATTGTAATTCAAACCTGGTTGGGATTTCCATTTATATTTGCTTTATTCACGGGTGTCTTACAAAGTATTTCAAAAGATTGGTATGAAGCGGCAGATGTCGATGGAGGGTCCCGTTTACAAAAATTCCGCTTTATAACTTTTCCACATATTTTATTTGCAACTGCTCCGTTATTAATTATGCAATATGCGCAAAATTTTAATAACTTTAATATTATTTACCTTTTTAATGAAGGTGGGCCTCCGGTTAGAAATCAAAACGCAGGTGGGACCGATATTTTAATCTCTTGGGTTTATAAACTGACTTTTGAAACAAATAATTATGCGATGGCTGCAGTTATTTCATTAATAATGGGACTAATTATTTCTGGTTTCGCTTTTTATCAATTTAGACAAACTAAATCGTTTAAAGAAGAAGGTGAATTATAATGAATCAAAAACAAAAATCTAGAATTGAAATAACATTGATGTATTTTGTTATTGTAATAACTTCAATCATTATATTTTATCCATTGATTTGGACAGTAGGAATGTCCTTCAATCAAGGTACAAGCTTATATTCATCTTCTATTATTCCGGAAGATTTTTCTTTAGAACACTACAAATGGCTATTTAGTAACAGTAGTGATTATATTTTATGGTATAAAAACTCTTTAATTGTATCATTTTCTGTAGCAATAGGAAGTGTTATTATCACATCCTTAGTTGCGTATGCATTCTCCCGTTATAAATTTGTAGGTAAAAAGAATGCGTTATACATCTTCTTGTTGTTACAAATGTTTCCAGTTATGATGGCGATGGTAGCGTTATATATATTTTTAAATATGATTGGAATGCTTGATACTTTAACAGGTTTAATATTTGTATATCTGGGAGGACAAATTCCATTTAATGCGTGGTTAGTTAAAGGTTATTTTGACACAATTCCTCGTGAGCTAGATGAGGCAGCAAAAATTGATGGCGCAGGTCATTTGCGAGTATTTTGGAGTATAATGCTTCCTCTAGCTAAACCGATATTGGCAGTAGTTGCCTTATTTAATTTTATGATGCCTCTATTTGATTTTCTTTTACCATCCATTGTACTAACGAGTCAGGATAACTACACTTTAGCTGTTGGACTCTTTAATTTTATTAATGACCAATTTGCTAATAACTTTACTAGATTCGCAGCTGGGTCAATATTAATTGCTATACCTGTTGCAACTGTTTATCTCTTTTTGCAACGGTATTTAATTTCAGGCTTAACTGCTGGTGGTACTAAAGGCTAAATCTTCATAAAATCGGCTCTAAATAATAAAAATCCAGTATAAATAAGAATGCAGCATTTCAGTTTTATATAGTCGTTTTAAGAATTGAAAATTTTAATAAGACATTCACTGACATGTAATTATAACCTGTCTTAGGAAGCTGCATTTCTATTAATAGACAATTTTCAACTATTTAAAAAGTGATTTGTTATAAGCTCAATATCAATTGTGCGTTTTATGCTAGATATTATAACCTTATCTTATTGGTGGAGGTATAGCAGTAATGATAAAGGTTAGATTTATTAATCGAGAAAGGTAATCATTCCTTTCTCGATTTTGTAAAAAACTATAACGTGAATATTTCCAATAAAGTACTCGATATCTATCACGAATAAAAGGTTGAAATTACAAGTTGAATATTAAATATAAAGGGTGAGGGATATGGCAGTAACAATTAAAGATGTAGCAAAAGTTGCAGGAGTGGCACCTTCAACAGTATCAAGAGTAATTGCTGATAATCCTCGAATTAGTATGAACACAAAAATCCGTGTACGTAAGGCAATGAAAGATTTAGGTTATCATCCCAATGTCAATGCGCGTAACTTAGTTGCTCGGTCCTCTCAAGCAATTGGCGTTATTATGCCTTCTTCAGCAGACAATGCCTTGCAAAATCCATTTTTTCCTGAAATATTAAGAGGGATTGGTGCATGTGCTCATGAAATGAAATATTCTCTTTATATATCAACGGGAGGTAACGAGCAAGAGGTCTATGAAGAAGTTCAAGGAATGGTGCATGGTAACCGTGTGGATGGTATCATTTTACTTTATTCAAGAGTAGCTGATCCAGTTCAGCAATTTCTCATCGATGTTAAATTCCCATTTGTGATTGTTGGAAAGCCCAAGGAACGAGAAAGTGAAATCACTTATGTAGATAATGATAATGTAAAGGCGAGCAAGGAACTTACCAACCATTTAATAGAGCTTGGGCATGAGCGCATTGCTTTTATCGGCGGATCCCCTAAACTTACGGTGACCACAGACCGTCTGCAAGGATATAAAACTGCAATAGAAGCTGCTAATCTTCCGGCTCCACTAGATTATGTTGTTCATGCCGAATTTTTAACTTCTGGTGGTAGAGATGCTGTAGAACAGCTTTTTGCCTTAGAAGCACCACCAACTGGCCTAGTTATCGCCGATGACTTGATGAGTTTGGGTGTTATTAATACGTTGGAAGAAATAGGCTTAAAGTGCCCGGATGATGTTTCGATTACAAGTTTTAACAATTTATATTTATCAGCATTTATTAACCCTCCGCTCACCACCGTAGACATCCAAATTTATATGTTAGGCATGCACGCTACTCGTTGTTTAATTGAAAAAGCGAAGGATAAGGAAGAACCTGCTAAACGAATTATCGTTCCATATGAGATTAAATACAGACAATCGTCAGAATTTTTAAAAGAAGAATAAAAATAACACTTACGACCTTATTGATTATAAGTTTATAAAATGCTTAATAGTAATACGCTATCTTCATCAATTAATATTAGACTAGCTTTACAATTTAGAAATTCGATATAAGTTACAAAGGAGTTATGAAAATACTTTATCTTGCTAAGAAATCATTTTACTTTCCTTGCAACCCTTCCTTAGAATGATTCCCACATTTTTTGTTATTTGCTTCATTTATAGATTTTGCTAAATTAGCTTCTATACATTTTTTAGATGTATTCTTGTTACACACAATTGCTTTTCGCGAGTACTACTTCAGGTCACTTGGTAAAGAAACACACTTTACCAAGTGGATCACTGCATGCGTGCTCATTCCGAAGTCACAATTTCCGCTATTGTTATCCTGATTTTTCAACAATATATATTAGAAAAAATTAAGTAAGCTCTAGATAATTGCTACTGTGGGAAGGAAAAAGTCTGAAGTTACTCCGAATGGTAAATGAACGATTTTGTTCCAAGACGCATAAAAATTAAACAACTCTATTTTTAATTTACAGTGAATAATCCGTGACTTAGCTTGATATTGGAAAATGGTTAAATTGCTTTTCTTTTTTGTCAATTCAAATATTTTTATTCTCTTTGCTTATTCGTTAAAATTAAATCGAAGCGGTGAAAAATTAAAAGGAGGCAATTTTTATGAGTTTAACTACGACTAGAAATATGCACAATGGTACAAAGATTCCCGCAATTGGCTTAGGTGTTTATAAAGCTGAGCCTGGCGAAGAAGTATATCAAGCGGTGAAATCATCATTAGAAATTGGGTATCGCCATATTGATACTGCTTCCTTGTATGCAAATGAAGAAGACGTAGGACAAGCAATAAAAGACAGTGGCATTCCGCGTGAAGAAATATTTGTTACGACAAAGGTTTGGAATGATGAGCAAGGTTATGAGGATACGAAAAAAGCTTTTGATAGAAGTCTTAAACGTCTACATATGGATTATGTAGATCTATATTTAGTACACTGGCCAGTACCAGGAAAATTTGTGGAAACTTACAGAGCATTAGAGGATATTTATGAAGAGGGAAGAGCAAAGGCTATTGGGGTAAGTAATTTCATGCCACACCATTTAATTGAATTGATGAAGCATGCTAAAATTAAACCGATGATTAATCAAATTGAGCTACATCCGGAATTACAACAGGATGAAACGAGGAAATATTGTACTGAAAATGATATTTTAGTAGAAGCATGGGCCCCACTGGGTAAAGCACGATATTTTGATAATCCTGTTTTACAGGAATTAGCTGCAAAACACAGTAAAACACCTGCTCAAATTATTATACGCTGGCAATATCAAACTGAGATTATTACCATTCCTAAATCTGTTCATAAAAATAGACAAGAAGAGAATGTAAATATTTTTGATTTTGAACTGTCTAACGAAGATTTAGAAAAAATGGCAACCATAAACAAAGAAAAGCGAATCGGGCCTCATCCTGATGAGTTTGATTATGATAATTAATAGGAAAAGTAAGTAAAGGTAAACCCTGTACCTCAATACTTAACGAAGTATTGAGGTACAGGGTTTTGTATTCGAGAATTTTTGTGTCACTAATAATTAATACCCTTTTGTAACTAGATCTAGTTTTCCAGTACTTGGATCAATTACAAGTCCATGTACAGGGATGCTTTCTGGTAATAATGGGTGATTTTCTATAACTCGAACGGACTGTTCAACTGATTTAGTTACATCATTAAAGCCAACCAACCATTCTTTTGGATCATGATCCATGTTATTAACTGTATTTTCGTCGATACCATGATCTTTAACTGCTTCTAAGAAACCTTCTGTATCAAATTTATTCATTCCACAACCGTGATGAGCAATTACAAATACTTCATCTGCTTGCAAAGCATGCACTGCAACAAGGATACTTTTCATAATACTATCATAGGGATCAGTTAAGATAGCTCCAGCATTCTTAACCATTTTCACATCGCCATTCTTTAAATTAAGGGCATTTGGTAAAAGCTCGACTAACCTAGTATCCATACAAGTAAAAACAACCGCACGTTTATTTGGAAATTTATCAGTCTCAAAGGCTTGATAGTTTTTTTCTTCTACAAATTTTTCGTTAAAGGATAATATTTCATCTAATAACATAATATTCACTCCATTTATATTTTTTCTTTCAATATTAAATATAATGTAAAAGAATATTCTTTTCAAATCGTATAAATAACGATCATTCTGAAATTCCCATTTCACATGCTATAATAATAAGATAATTAATTTTCTTGTTAATGAGGTGCTTTATGTTCAAATCAAACCAGGATAAGCCTGATATTATAGATGAAGATTTATACGAAGAGATAGACCAGGATGAGCTATTAGAAATCTTGGAAGAAGAAAAAAGAAAAGTATTGGAAAAAGAAGAACAAGAGAAAGAGCCAAAAACAAAACGCCCATTTCCAAAGTGGATTTTTTGGTTAGTTGCCTTTGCCATGGTAATACAAGTAATTGCAGTTATTCCTAGAACATTTTCTATTCCTGCAATTGATTTTTTAATAACCTCAACAAAGCTCTACAATGATCCTGTTATTCAAGAATATAGAGAAAGCGTTGTTGTGATAGAGGGCGATGATAACAAAGGAACTGGATTTTCTATTTCAGTAGATGGAAGAATCCTAACAAATTATCACGTAATAGAAGATCAAACCCAACTTTCAGTAGGTTATCCGGAAGATGGCTTATTTCAAGCAACTGTAGAAGAAACCTATCCTAATATAGATTTAGCAGTTTTAAAAGTAGAAGGTGATAATTTACCCTTTTTGACGTTAGCCAAAGAAACGACATTTGAAAACAATGAAGCAATAAATTTTATAGGTAATCCGCTACAGTTTAACGGAATTGCAAATGAAGGAAAAATTATTGGTTATCAAGAATTAGACTCGTGGGAAATGCCTGTTCTTATGCTGAATGCACCGGTATATCGCGGGAATAGTGGGAGCCCAGTTATAAATAAAGCCGGAGAAGTAATAGCAGTCATTTTCGCCACTCAAAATAATAATACACACGGCAAAGTGGGGCTCGCAGTTCCAATAGATTATTATTATCAAATGAATAATGAGTGAAGCTTGCGGATTAGCCCGCAAGCTTTTTAACGTCTAATCCAAAGGTTTCAAATTGATGTGTAAGGGTATTTAGCAATATGTAACAACTTTGTTACAAAAGTATGAAAAAATGATTATTTTTACCCAAACTTTGATAACGAAACTTAAAAAAGTGTAAAACAATAATGGTAGATGATAGATAGGACTTCCTTTACCATAGGTATTAAGCGTTAAAAATGACAATGATAGATGGTGAAGTAGAATGAAAATGAATATAAATTTAATTAAAAATAAATGTAATAGAGTCGAAAAACTATATATACGTACGAAAAATATAGTGCTGGTGGTGATAGATGATGTTAAATAGCCAGTTAGCAGACGAGTCGATAACTTTAGAAGAACAGATAGAAGCAATCCAGCAAGGCGATAAGGACTTAGAGAATCAATTATTAAAAAATTATCAACCCTTTATTGCTAAATGTGTATCAGAAGTGTGTAAACGTTATATATATCGAACCACAGATGATGAATTTAGCATAGGATTGATGGCTTTTAATGAGGCAATGCATGATTATTCTCCGAATAAAGGAGCTACGTTTTTATCATTTGCTCGTTTAGTAATTAAACGAAAAGTGATTGATTTTATCCGCAAAGAAAAAAGACAGCTTGTAACAACTTCTTTAGATATGCAAGAACATGATGAGCAATTGGAAAATCCCATGGAAATCCAGGCTTCAAAAACACAGTTTAAAGCTGAAGAAGATTCTTGGAATAGAAAGCAAGAAATTCAAGAATTTTCAAAAAAACTGAAAGAATATCACTTATCTTTTTCAGAGTTAACGGTAATATCGCCAAAGCATCAGGATGCCAGAGAATCAGCTATTCGGGTGGCGAAAGTTTTGTACAATGATGCTAAGTTGCGAGAATATGTGTTTAAGAAGAAAAAAATACCAATTAAAGCTCTATTAAATCATGTGGAGGTAAGTAAGAAAACTCTAGAACGCAATCGAAAATATACGTTAGCAATTTTTCTTATTTTATCTGGTGACTACGTGTATCTAAAGGATTACCTAAAGGAGGTAGATCTGTGAACAAAGGAGTTATTGTGGAACAAAAGAAGCGGTATATCGTTGTAATGGACCACCAAGGTCAATTCCACAAAGCAAAACCGATATCAAACGAAGATATTGGAATGGAAGTAGTTTTTGAAAAAAAACAAGAAGAAGCTTTTTTGTCTTTTTTCTCTTTGCAAAATTATAGATGGAAAGTAGCGACAATGGCAATCATTTTCGCCTTGTTTATTACACCTTTATATTTGTGGACGAATGAGGAAGAAGCATATGCTGTGGTTAGTTTAGATATTAATCCTAGTGTGGAATTGATGGTGGATAAAGAAATGAGGATTATTGAAGTAGATCCTCTTAATGAAGACGGAAAGATTTTGATCCAAAATTTAGAACTGATGGATCAAACGATTACAAATGGGATGGATCTATTAGTAGAAAGAGCATCTGATCAATACGATTTAAATAATAACCGAGCAATATTAATGGGTGTTAGTTATTTAGACAATGGAAGTGAAATGTTAGAAGAGTTAGATGCCTATTTTTCTGAGAAATCTTATGAACTTGCAATATTTGAGGTGTCAAGCTCCATTCGAGAGACTGCTATGGAGCAAAAGAAATCGATGAATGAAATATTAGCTTCAGAAATCCATGAAAATAAAGTAAAAAACACTAATTCTGAAAATACATCTTTAAATGATGAGGAAAGAGAAATTATTCAAAATTTTTATTATAATGATTCAGAAGAAGAGAATGACTCACAAAAAAATAGTGGTGAACAAGAACTGGATTCTGAAGAAACAAATCAACCTAATGTAAAGCCTGCTAATGAACAAAAGGATAAAAAGAAAGAAAAGAAAAAGCAAGAAAATAACCAAGAACAAAACCAAGAAAAAAACAAAGATAAAGAACGTAAAAAAGAAAAAACGGATGGTAAGAAAGAAGCTGTGAAAGAGAAAGTAGAAGATAAAAAACAACAAATAAGCGACAAAAAAGAAGAGAAAAAAGCTTGGATACAAAGTCATAAAGACAAACAGAAGGAAAAAAAGGAAAATAGTAAAGCTAACAATGGAAAGGTAAAAGAAAAAAGTTCTGACCGATCTAATATTTCGAATTCAAAGCAACTAAAAAACAATAGCGATAATAGAAATAATAAATTTATACATGATAATGGTAAAAGCAATTATAAATATTATGAGAGATAATCATAAAATCACATCTTATTGTAAAGGATGTGATTTTTTAATTAGGAAATGTTCACCTTCACAGAGGTGGGAAAGTCAAATCTCCTCATGCTGAGAATATATATCATATAAAGAGTAAAGTGAAAAAAACATTATGACAGCAACCTCTTTGCTTTGAGTACGTGTCTTCAAAGACGGCATAACTAAATTACTTATTTTATGAAAAACAGGTAAAAAAATGAAAGATCAAGGTGCATTTATACTGCTATTTAAGGTCTTTATTTTAAGTTATATACAAAAACCATGCTTTAGCCATCGTCTAAAGCATGGTAATTATTTAAATTAATATCAAACTACTAAGTTGATTTTTTTAGCTCATCTACTTATTGAGTCCATTAACTGGAAAAAATATTCGGGTTTATGACTTTTATTTAGGTTATACCATGAATGTAATGTATCTGGTGCAAATACATCTAATTTTTTCATTACTTCCATCGCAAATTCCAGAGGAGCTACTCCTGATGCAGTAACTAAATTCTCACCAGATACTACAGGTCCCATCTCATAAAATTTTCCCCCTTTATAATTAGGACAGACCATTTTAATATACTCTAAGTCATTGCTTGTATGCTTTCTAGAATCTAGGTATCCAACATTCGCTAGTCCCTCAATCGCACCACAAATTGCAGCAACAATAGTGCCCAGCTTTAAAGCCTCACCAATTTTTTTCAAAATAGGTTGATGAATATCTTCTCCCCAAGTATTCCCTCCAGGTAAAATTATAAGATCCGTACGCTCAAGGGTACATTCATCAAGAGAAATATCTGGTTTTATGCTCAGTCCTCCCATTGTAGTAATAATTTCTTTATTAGCTCCTACTCCAATTACTTTTAAAGGTGCTAAATCTTTTTTGAAATATCTCCCTGAGTTTAGTTCCGCAATTAAATATCCATATTCCCAGTCCGACATTGTATTAAATACATAAAGAAAAACTTTTTTTGTTTGCATCTAATAACACTCCAATCACATTTAATATAGCCAAAGATAACATAACTTCCCTGACACCTAGCGTCAGGGAAGTATTCAAATTTGATGAAATTTTATTAATTCCGACAAAACTTCGATCATTCTTTTCTTAAGACTGATTGGCTCAATAACTCGAATAGATTTACCGTACGGTAAAAGTAAATAAGGTACATATGTATGTATCATATCTTTCTCAAGAAGAAATACTGCTTGATTTGAAGTCCACTCTTGTAAATAATTTCCTAAAAACCAATGTTGGCAAAGATCACTCAATGAACTTTTATCTCCATTAATAACCAAAGAAATAATCCCTTCCTTATCATCTATAGTTGGAACAAGATTTTTCATAAAAAAGTCACGCGCTGAAAAATTTTCTGGTCGGTTAAACTTATTTTCGGTTAACATTAGACTTTCCATTCGATCTACTCTAAAACTACGGATAGCATTCCTAAGATGACAAAAGCCAATCACATACCATTTATTATTCCAATAAATAATTCTGTACGGATCCAGCAATCTATACTTTGATTGCCCTTCAGCACTTTTATGGTATAGAACTTTTACAGAGTATCCCTCAGCTACGGCCTGATCCAACTTCTTCAAAAAAGGTTCCATAGCGAGGGAACTTAATCGACTTATTACTTCGAGACTAGTTACATGTTGATTTATATTTGTTTCCTGCTCTTGATTCGAATATTTTCTTAGCTTTGAAATAGCTCTATTTAGTGCTTCACCTCCATAATAACCCGCTTCTTCTGCAAAAACAGCAGCGTGAAATAGCGAGGTTTGTTCCTCAAAATCAAAAAAAAGAGGAGCTTCAATAAAATTGTTCAATAAAGTGTATCCACCGTTATGTCCTGCGTCTGAAATTATAGGTACACCACTTATTGAAAGTGTATCAATATAACGATACACAGTCCTTATATTCATCTCTAACTTTTCTGAAATTTGTTTTGCAGTAATTTTCTCACCTGAACTAAGCATCCACAGAATAGCAAGTACATTGTCAATTTTAGCCATAGAATCCACCTCTATATGGAAATAAATTTATTTTAAAGTAATACTAAAAACATTAGCTATTCATTGAATTTCTATTTAAAAGTAAGAAAACCGAAAAAGCTAAAACAACTTGCCATGTAATTTTTGAACTTGACCTTTTAATTGTTTGTTCTCTTCTTCTAGCGCCTTTATACGGTTTTTAAAGGTCTTTATTAATGCTTACTTTGAACGGACACTTATACTATTTTTACGAGGACTTAACTCACTTATTTGGATCCCTCTTAATGTCTACAATATAGTTCTAATATCCTTTTGTTTGTAAAGTCATGACTTTGAAACCTTTGCTTTTTGTGCAACGGAATTAAAATTTACCTTCTCTTTTTTCAATGCCATCTCTGAAATTGTCTTTTCAACCCTAATTCTTGTCTTCTCTGACTTTTCTTAGGATAGTTGAATTATAGCAGTTGTGTTACTCTTGCTAGTCATCTGCATTCGTCTCCTTTAACGAATGAATAATTTACTCTATTCTATTTTTAACACGTTCGTTAGTTTCAATCTGACGCTGTCATTGGTTCTGCTTAGTCCTATTTAATATTTCTTTAGTGCGGTGTAAGTGCTCTTTATGTTCATTTAGAAATTGCTTACTTGTACAGAAGTTCGTACAATCTAAACAAGCATTTGCATGAGGACAGGGTCCCGCAATTATAGCCATTAGGAAGTGCTTGTGCATTGATATTCTTTTTAAATCATTGAAGATCTGTATTGTCAGCTTCAGTATTTTCTTCGGTTAAATCCAGAATGCTACCGTTATTGGTCACCAATTTAGCCTTCTTTGGTTTTAAATCTATTACCTTTACCTCCTCCGTTGGATTACTTAACCATCCCACAAAGTTTGACATTTCCTTGAATTTCAATTCTTCTAATCCAATTCCTCTCTGGCTCATAAATTCATAAAACAGCTTGAGATGATAACGATATGTTTTAATCGTATTTGGCGCTTTCCCTGAATTATCCAAGTATTTTATATATCTCTTAATCGGTTCTACCAATTCAAAATTTTTGTCTAGTAGTATGTGTAATGGATATGATTTTTCCTCAACAACTACTTTTTGAACTTTTATTTCTCCACCATCTTTAACTACTATAAATAATACCTATATACATTCATTAGTTAAAGTGTTGAATTTAAAAAACCCTTAACTTTGAGTACTTAAAGTACTCTAGTTTTGGATACTATGTTTATTGTGAGTTAGGATATGAGTAGGTATTTAAAAATGCGTTTGCTTTTCTGAATAAACGATTTCCATTATACTAGCCTAAAGTAATGATTAAAAATAAGCTTCAGCAATGACTTAATTAGAGAAAGGAATTTATATAATGGATAAACTAGATTTATCGAATTTCGAAAAAAAGATGATTGTCAGAAATATAAAGGAAGAGGACTTCCCTCAAATTTTAAAATTACAAAAAGTATGCTTTCCGAATATGCAACCATGGAAAGAAGCGCACTTAAGAAGCCATTTGAAGATGTTTTCAGAAGGTCAATTTTGTGTCGAGTATGATGGAGATATAATAGGGAGTTGTGCCAGCCTCCTTATTAATTTTGATGAATATGATGACAAACATACATGGGATGACATTACGGATGAAGGGTACATAACGAATCATAATCCGGAAGGCTATAATTTGTATGGAATTGAAGTAATGGTGCATCCGGATTTCCAAGGAATGAAAATTGGGAAACGTTTGTATGAAGCAAGAAAGGAACTTGCTAGAGAATATAACCTTAAAAGTATCATTATTGGTGGAAGGATACCTAATTACCATAAATATCAGGATGAGATGACACCAAGGGAATATGTAAAAGAGGTTAGCAATAAAACGATTTATGATCCTGTATTGACCTTTCAAATCATGAATGGATTCACGGTAATGCGGATTAACCCGGGTTATCTTCCTGATGATAAACAATCAGCACGATACGCCACATTAATGGAATGGAACAATATTGATTATCGACCTAAAACAAAGCGTCATTTTAAAACGGCTTTTCCAGTTAGGATTACTGTGATTCAATACATGATGAAAAAAATCCAATCCTTTGAAGAATTTGCAAAACAAGTAGAATATTATGTTGATGTTGCATATGATTTTGGATCTGACTTTGCGGTATTTCCAGAAATATTTACGACGCAGCTCATGAGTTTTCTTGATGAAAAGATTCCATCAAAATCGATTCGCAAATTAGCGGAATATACCGAAGACTATATTGAACTATTTACAGATTTGGCTGTTAAATATAATGTAAATATTATTGGAGGATCTCACTTTGTAGAGGAAGGAGATCATGTGTATAACATCGCTTATTTATTTAGAAGAGATGGAACAATTGAAAAGCAATATAAAATTCATGTGACACCAAATGAACGTAAATGGTGGGGCATTCAGCCAGGTGACAAAGTAAAAGTATTTGACACTGATTGTGGAAAAATAGCCATTCAGATTTGTTATGATATTCAATTTCCAGAATTAGCTCGTTATGCCGTAGATCAAGGAGCAAATATTATTTTTGTTCCATTTTGTACAGATGATCGACAAGGCTATCTAAGAGTGCGCTATTGTGCACAGGCGAGAGCAGTAGAAAATCAAGTATATACAGTTATTGCTGGAACAGTTGGTAATTTAACTCAAGTAGAAAATATGGATATTCAGTATGCACAATCTGGAATCTTTACCCCATCAGATTTTGAATTTGCTCGTGATGGAATCATTGGAGAATGTAATCCAAATATTGAAACAGTGGTTGTGGGTGATGTGGATTTGGAAATTCTGAGAAGACAACGGAAATCTGGTACTGTAAGGCAGCTGACTGACCGTCGTAAAGATCTTTTTGAAATTAGTTATAATAATATTGAATGATTTATGGAGATGCACAGTGCAGTGCATCTCTTTTTTATATTTTACTGACAGGATAACTGTGGGCATGGTCAATATAATGCATAAGGTTCTCATGAGCTTCTCCTACAATGGAATCGTCATGTTTAAAGTAATAAGCATGAAGCAAGGTTTCAATCTTTTTAGAAAGAAAATCATCGTTCGTGCGCACCATTAGAACCAAAAGATCGTCCCACTGTCCCCATATCGTAAAAAAAAGTGCTTTATCATAATCAGCTGAAAGCATATTTCCCCTCTTTTCTACAGGTTCCTCATTTAATTAGTAGGAAAAAGTATCGTTCTTAGCTTCTACGAACTGGAGTAAATAAAACGCTTGAATGCTTGGTCTAATTACCAACATTTATCAAGGCGATAATCGGATAAATCATTTTTTAAAAAAGCATACTAAAGATGTCTAAAAGAAAGGAGGTAAAAAAATGGACCTTAAACGAACAAGTCTTGCTATTTCCACAGCAGCAGTCTTAACCTTATCTGCTTGCGGTAATGTGAATGACGATGCAAACCGTAACAATAATGACGGAATTGAACAAACAAGATTTAATCAAACTTCAGACTATCCGATAAGCGAGGAAAATAATCGCGCTAAACAGAACGAAATGCAAAATCGATATCAAAATGACGGGGGCGATCGAGATAACTCCTTTTTATTTGATGGCAAAACAGAGAACACACGAAATACAAACAACAGAAACACCAATGAAAATACTAGAAATACTGGCAATGTAAACCAGGATGAAAACAATTATGAAGTAGCAGATAAAGCTGCTGATGCTATTACTGAAAAAATTCCTGAAGTTGGTCGTGCTTATGTGCTAACGACAGATAATAATGCTTACGTTGCAGCAGGTTGGGACAAGGATAAAAATAACACGAATAATAATAAAGAAGAAGAATTAAGTGAAGATGTTAAAGATAAGATCAAGGATGTCGTAAAATCTGTAAACCCAGATATAGATCAGGTCTATATCTCCACTAATCCAGATTTCTTTAATTTAACTGATAGATATGTCAATGATGTTGATGAAGGTAATCCGGTAGAAGGTTTATTTAGAAGAATGGGCAATATGATCGAACGAGTTTTCCCAGATATGGAAAGGTAATAAGGTAAAAATAAGTGAGGGTTTTCCCTCACTTATACATATATGAAGCTTGCAACAACTCTGTGATTATGCTATATTTCACATATAAACCCGATAAAACATACCTTAATAGTATGAATTAAAATATATCTGTGGGAGTGGAGTGCTTTTGGGTAGAGAATTTTTAGAGGTATTTGAAAGCTGGGCAACTTCTTATGATCAAGCTGTAACTGGAGAAGATCCGCAGTATCGCGAAGTTTTTAAGGATTATGATACAATATTAGATGAAGTGGCAATAAAGTCAGTAGGTACTGTCTTAGAGTTTGGTGTAGGCACAGGAAACCTGTCTAGGAAGCTAATCGAACTCAAGCATGAGGTGATTGGCATTGAACCATCAGATCCAATGCGAAAACTTGCAAAAGAAAAGTATCCAACACTTACTGTGTTAGAAGGTGATTTTCTTTCTTATCCTCCACTTCATAAAGAAATTAATACAATAACAAGTACGTATGCTTTTCATCACTTAAATGAACAAGAAAAACAAACAGCTATTGCGAATTTTTATAAAGTTTTACCGGCTGGGGGTAAGGTTGTTTTTGCCGATACAGCATATGAAAATGAACAAACAAAAAAAGAAATTCATGCTTCAGCAAAGAAAAATGGTCATTTGGATTTATTAAAAGATCTTCAGACAGAGTACTATCCTTTCTTGGAAGATTTAAAGCGATATTTTGAAGAAGCAGGTTTTTCTTTTGAAAGTAAACAAAGGAATCAATTTGTATGGATAATGGAAGCAATTAAACCAAAGGAGTGAGTAAAACATGGTAAAAAAAATGAACGTGGAAAGCTTTAATCTTGACCATACAAAAGTAAAAGCACCGTACGTGCGCTTAGTAGGGGTAACAACAGGAGCAAATAATGACAAAGTATATAAATACGATATCCGTTTTTGCCAGCCGAATAAGGACCATATGGAAATGGCAGGACTACATTCAATTGAGCATTTAATGGCAGAAAATATTCGTAATCATATGGATAATGTTTTAGATATAGGTCCAATGGGATGTCAAACCGGATTTTATTTAGCGGTAATTAATAATGATAGCTATGATGAGGTAGTGGAAGCACTTGAAAATACGTTAAAGGATGTATTAGCTGCACAAGAAGTTCCTGCATGTAATGAGGTACAATGTGGCTGGGCAGCCAACCATAGCTTAGAGGGTGCAAAAGAAATTGCATCAAAAATGTTAGAAGGAAAAGACGAGTGGCACATCGTATTTGCTGAGTGAGGAATCGCTTATGTCAGTAATTAGTAATGTGCAAGATTTAATTGGTCACACACCACTCTTTGAAATAAGTCATATAAAAATACCAAATAACGTGCGAATTTTGGCTAAATTAGAATATTTTAATCCCGGTGGAAGTATAAAAGATCGTTTAGGAAAAGCCTTTATTGAAGAAGCAATTGCAACAAGAGAATTGTTGCCAGGCGGAACAATTATTGAGCCTACAGCTGGTAATACAGGTATAGGTATAGCTATCGCAGCAATTAATAAAGGGTTTAATGTTATATTTTGTGTGCCTGATCATTTTAGTAGTGAAAAACAACAGTTAATGAAAGCTTTAGGAGCAGAAATTGTTTCTACTCCTAGAGAAGCGGGCATGAAGGGTGCGATTGAAAAGGCAGAGGAATTATTGAAAGTGATCCCAAATAGCTTTTCACCCAGACAATTTTCAAATATAGCTAATCCGAATGCATACATGAAAACTGTAGCACCAGAAATTTGGAATGAATTAGATGGGAAGCTCTCGACCTTTGTAGCGGGTGCTGGTACAGGTGGTACCTTTATGGGGTGCGCGAGGTATTTTAAAGAGAAAAATAAGCAAATAAAAACAGTAATTGTGGAACCAGAAGGATCTATCATTGCCGGTGGAGAAGCAGGACCACACCGTACCGAGGGAATTGGAATGGAATTTCTGCCTTCTTATATGGATAAGAGTTATTTTGATTCGATCCAAACAATTTCCGATCAGGATGCTTTTTATATGGTGGGACAGCTTGCAAGAAAAGAAGGATTATTGGTAGGTAGTTCTTCTGGCTCTGCCCTTTGTGGTGCTTTAAAAGAGGCTGAAATTGCTGAAGAGGGTACAACAATTGTTACCATATTCCCTGACGGAAGTGATCGGTATTTGAGTAAAAATATTTATTCCTAAGTAATGTAGATGTATAGGAGGAAAAGTATGCATAAGAAGACTAAAATGGTTCACGGTGGTATTACAGGTGATAAAGAAACCGGTGCAGTATCTGTCCCTATTTACCAAGTGAGTACCTATAAACAACCTGCAGCTGGGCAGCATACAGGTTATGAGTATTCAAGAACTGGTAATCCAACAAGACATGCGTTAGAGTCAGTAATGGCAGAGCTTGAGAATGGAAATAGAGGTTTTGCATTTGCTTCAGGCATGGCGGCGATTACTTCTGTGATGATGTTACTAAAAAGTGGCGATCATATTATTCTAACAGATGACGTTTATGGGGGCTCCTATCGTTTAACAACGAAGGTACTAAACCGATTTGAGCTAGGCCATACATTTGTTGATTCCAGCAGTCCAGAACAAGTAGAAGCTGCAATTAAACCAGAAACAAAGATGCTCTATATTGAAACACCGACTAACCCTTTATTAAAAGTGACTGATATCAAGAAAATGTCGGAAATCGCAAAGAAGCATGATTTGCTTTTAGTAGTTGATAATACCTTTGCAACCCCATATTTTCAAACGCCACTTGATTTAGGTGCAGATATCGTTCTTCATAGCGCCACAAAGTATATCGGTGGACACAGTGATGTTGTCAGCGGTATTGCGGTAGTGAAGGATGATAAACTGGGGGATGATATTCATTTCATTCAAAATTCAGTTGGTGCCATACTTGGACCGCAGGATTCTTGGCTCTTACTAAGAGGAATCAAAACCCTAGGATTAAGAATGGAAGCGATCGAAAAGAATAGTCGAAAACTTGCTGATTTCTTAGAAAACCATTCTTTAGTAGAAAAAGTATATTACCCTGGCCTTTCTAGCCATCCCCAGCATACTTTATCACAAGAGCAAGCAGATGGTTTTGGAGGAATGATTTCATTTGTGGTCAAAGACGGTCAAAAGGCAGAAGAGGTATTAAAAAAATGTCAATACTTTACCTTAGCCGAGAGTCTTGGAGCAGTGGAAAGCTTAATTTCTATCCCTGCCAAAATGACACATGCTTCGATACCAAAAGATAGAAGAGAAGAATTAGGTATTCTAGATGGATTAATTCGTATCTCGGTTGGAATTGAAGATGCAGATGACTTAATCGAAGATCTTACAAACGCTTTGGTATAAACGATATAAAAAGCAACACTCTATAGACATTAGGAGTGTTGCTTTTTTCTATGTTTGAAAAAGTGATAGAATAAGAAGATAAACAAAACAAGAAGGGAAGAACGATGATGTCGAATGAAGTAGTGGAATATTTAAAGAAGAATTATGATAGAAATTTAGAGAGCTTAAAGGAATTTTTGAGTATCCCAAGTGTTAGTACTGACCCAGGTCATCAAGAAGATGTGAAAGATGCAGCTTCTTTTGTTTTAAATTATTTAAAGAAAAGTGGTTTCAAGAAAACGGAAGTAATAGAGACAGAAGGACATCCACTTGTATTTGCTGAATGGCTTGGAGCAGGAGAAGATGCACCGACGATGTTATTTTATGGACATTATGATGTGCAGCCAGCTGAACCACTAGAACAATGGAAAAGTAAACCGTTTGAAGCGGATATCAGAGAAGGGCGCATATATGCTAGAGGTGCTAGTGATGATAAAGGACAAGTATTTATGCATTTGGCAGTTTTAGAAGCATTTTTACAAACTCACGGAGAATTGCCGATCAATGTGAAGGTTTGTATTGAAGGAGAAGAGGAAATTGGTAGTGAGCATCTATATAACTTGCTACAAAAAAGAAAAGAGCAATTTAATGCAGATTTTGCAGTTATTTCAGATTCAGGAATGGTAAAAACAGGACAGCCAACAATTCTTTATGGATTAAAAGGATTTACCGGCCTTGAATTTACACTAACTGGTCCTGATAATGATTTACACTCAGGAATTTATGGAGGTGCCATCAAAAACCCAGCAATGGCAATGTCACACCTTTTATCTTCTTTGAAAAATGAAGAAGAAGTAGTAACGATAGATGGCTTTTATGATGATGTAGAAGCATTAGACGAAGAAGAGCGCAAATTAATAAAAGAAGCTCCTAGTGAAGATTTTAAATTATCAACGGGAGCTCCTGAAGTTATATCTGAAAAAGGATATACCGCACAGGAACATACTATGGCACGTCCTACATTAGAAATTAATGGATTGTACAGTGGCTATCAAGGAGAAGGGACGAAAACGATTATTCCTTCATTTGCTACAGCAAAATTAACATGCCGCCTAGTACCAGGACAAGATCCACAAACAATACAAGATTTACTGGTGCGTCATTTAGAGGAGCATGTTCCAGCAGGTGTTAATTTAGAAATAAAAAGGGAAGCCCTATCAGCAAAAGCATATAAAGTTAACCCGGATCATCCATTAATGCAAATTGCTGCAAAAAGCTATCAGGAAAGTTTTGATAAAGATGTCGTATTTGTTCGCATGGGTGGATCAATTCCTGTGGTTGAATGGATAGACTCGATTTATAATATGCCAATTGTGTTATTAGGCTTTGGTACGCCAGAAGATCGTTTACATTCACCAAATGAGAGCTTCCCTTTAAATAATTATGAAAAAGGTATGGAAACAATCGTTCATTTTATATCGAATGTGAAAATGAGCTAAATACTTGAACAAAATTTATTATTCCTTCATGATAAGTGAGAAACTTTCACCTTGACAAGTATACCTTTAGGGGTATATTATAGTTAAAGAATAAAAGTTTAACTATTTATGAAGGAGGCAGCTATGGCAATTTTAGTCACTGTCACTGTTGGATTGCTTAGTCTCATTGCTTATACATTTTATGCAAGATACGCTCCTATTAAAGGTGTACCTTGTATTGATACAAAATCAAAAACCTGTAAGAATGATATTCTAAAACTCGATATTAGAGATTATAATATAGCTTCAAAAGATCCTGTTGTAGATGCTAAAGTGTTACCTGTCGCTTATTTGAAAAGGCATCATAATGAATTAGAATGTTGTCGGATTCATGTTATTGCCTCAGATCACATGGAAAAAAATATTGGTATTAGGTTCCTGAAACACAAAGGATTTGAAGTCGTGGGTTATACAATAACCACATGCAATTGTAAAGATAAACAGAAAAAAGTTGCATAACATAAGTAAAACTTAAAGGGGCTGGGACATAACTAGCCTAAAATAATAAAAAAAGGTTCCAATTATCGTTATTTGATAATCGGAACCTTTTTTTGACGAATGGTTTTCAG